>NZ_CP071247.1:0-1238843 GCF_017301335.1 Marinobacter salinisoli | reverse complement strand
TAAAGCTGAACGTAGGGGTCCAGGACATCGGCACTGGACTCACCCGCAAAGACGGCCTGCTTGAATACCCCTGACAGCAACGGCCAGTGGCGCGTCTGGGCGTAGCACTCAATCAGCAGCAACTTGAGAAGCGATTTCCAGGGCGCGTCGATACCCTTGTAAAGCTGCCACACGCCCGCCCCAAGGAACTCGCCCTCGGGCACCGACGGCACCGGGCCGAAATCAATGTAGTCGTTCCCCTTCACGAACCGGCAATCCACCAGCTGGCGCATGCGGTCATCGTAACGGGCCTCCTGCTCAGGCGGAATCAGCCACCACATCGGGTACTTGCCACCCAGGTGAATCGCAGTGCGGTAGAACTCATCCAGCAGCAGATAATGCTGCGCGCTGCCGCAATTCTCCCCTTTCACCTCCGCCCGCTGCCGGCCGGCACGCCAATCGTCGGCACTGAACACGAAGACATGCAGCTCAACCCCCAGAGAGGCGGCCCACCGGGACAGTTGTTCGGCCTTTCGCTCCAGGCAGACAACACCCCGCTCCGACAGGTCGGCGCGGTGGCAAAGCCAGACATCCAGATCGCTGGCCACCGAGTGGCCGAGTGAGCCGGGACTGCCCATCAGAAACAGCGCGTCCAGATCGGGCTTGCGCTTGCCCTCATCCCGCAGGCTGAAAGTGCGAGCCAGGCGGCGGGCGGCGTTCAAGGTATCGGATGACGGTTGGTAGCCGCTCAGCCCAAACGGACAGTCACGGTCGAGGTAACCGGGCAAAGAGGGATGATTAACATGGAATACCAGCGGCAGGATCTCGAGCACGATCTGCTGGCGATAGGTCAGCGACGACCGGGCCCGTTCCCAGCGCTGTGCGTTCAGAGCCAGGAACCGGTCCCGCAGGCGCCGCAGAGTCTTGCGGTCAATCCCCTCGTCGAAATCGAGAGTGATCGGGGCAACGTGGGCAGTCAAGGCGGCTCCTGGGAGAGGTTCTTTTCGGCGTCAGGATCAGTATTATGTGGGCTGCATCGTGGCAAAACCGGCAGAAAAATAAAAGTACGTTGTCACGCGTTCCGGATCTCCGGCACCCCGTTCCCAAGATTACCGAGGCTCATCCGTCGTGAAAGAGTTCGTCATTCGTCGCTACCGTGCTGATCAGCCACAGACTTCCGACCGCAGTACCCTGCTGCGCATCGACGATGAAGGTACGGTTCTGTTCGCCGACCGCTACGTCGAAGCGGTACTGGGTTATGAGCCCCGAGAACTGCAGGGGCAGTCGGTCCACGGCATACTGGCATCGCGACAGGACGACCCTTTCGTACCCGCCAACTGGAACCGGATCGAGCGCGGTCACAAGGTGCTGGTGACCTTCCGGCACAAAGAAGGCTTTTTCTTCACCGCCAGCCTCAGCATGCGCCTGAGCATGCGCGACTCGGACACCGCAGCTTCAGCGACCATTTCCCACCGCGACATCGGCGCGACCGACCCCCGACTGCTGAAACTGGCCGAGGACACCGCCAGTGCCGGGATCTGGGAGCTCGACACCCAGAGCAATGAAATGACCTGGACCGATGGCCTGTACCGCCTTCTGGAACTGCGCACGGATACCGAGATCACCCCCGAACAGGCGCTTTTCTACTGCCAGACCGGTCAGTCCCGGGTGCGAGCAATGTTTCGCCGCTGCCTCCGTACCGGGCAACCGTTTTCGCTGCAGCTGGACATCCTGACCTCCCGGCAGAATGTGCGCAGGGTGACCATCACCGGCCGCGCGCTGAAGCTGGCGGATCGCGCCAACCGGGTCGGCGGCACCATTGTTGACCAGACCCGCGAGATGCAACGGGACCAGGCCCGCCGTGACGCCAACCGGATTCTGGCCGCCACCACCGCCGCCACCCCGGATCTGGTGGCGGCGGTGGACCGGGAGCTCAACCTGCTGCACTGCAACCATGCGTTCGTCCAGCAGTTCGAGACCATTTTCAACGCCCGGCCAAAAGCCGGCGACAACCTGAAGGCGCTGCTGCACGACTACCCCAATGAGCGACGCTTGATCGAACGGCTATGGCAGCGGGCCCTGGAGCGGGACAGCTTCGTGGTGGAAATGCCCCTGGCGCAGCAGAACAGGGAACTACCGGTGTACGAGTTCCACTACCAGCGCCTGACCAATGATCAGGGCGAAACCACCGGCGCGGTGCATGTGGCCCGCGACATCACCCAGCGCGTCAGCCACAGTGCCAGCAGTGACTACCGCATTCGCCACGACCCGGTCACCGGCCTGATGAACCGGCGCGCCTTTATCGCCAGCTTGCTGAGAACACTGGAACAAAAAACCCATCGGGAATCCTGCGACAGCCTGCTGTACCTCGATCTCGACAAATTCGAACGCTTCAACGACCTGACCGGCAGCGGAACCTGCGATCGCTACCTGCGGGAACTGGCCGGCAATCTGGGCGTCCGGGTTCGCCAGCGGGATGCCTTGTCCCGCCTGTCCGGCGATACCTTTGCCCTGCTGATTGAAAATTGTCCGGAAACACGAGCCAGGAAGATTGCCGACAGCATCCTTGCGTCCATCTCTGAATTCGTCTTCCAGTGGCAGGGTGAAAGCCTGCAGACCACCGCCTCCGGTGGCCTGTTGATCATGGACAGCGATGTCCCGAGCGATCCCGAGCTGTTGCTGAGCCAGGCGGCAGACCTGTGCCACGTTGCCAAGATTTCCGGCCGCAACCGTATTCATGCCGCCCATGCCGTGGGCGAGCATGTCGACGACAGCCAGGTGTCTGACCAGGTTGACCAGATCCGGGAGGCTCTGGACAACAACCGGCTGATCCTCGAATACCAATCCTTCAAGCCCGTCGCCAGCGCCACCTGGGGCGACCACATTGAAATCCTGGCCCGCGTTCCCGGTGACAAGGCAACCCAGAATGCGTTGCGACCGGACCAGTTCCTGCCCATCGCCGAACGCTTTGATCTGGCCAAGCGCCTGGACCGCCAGGTGATCCGGCAGACCTTCGCCTGGCTGAATGAGCAGCCCCTGCTGGAACCCCGACTCAAGTACTGCGGCTTCAACCTGTCGTTGGCGAGCGTGCTCGATGACACCTTTGCGGACTTTGTGGAAAGCCTGCTGAGTGACTCAAGCTTTGATTCGGAAAGCTTCTGCTTTGAAATTCGCGAAGCCCACGCCACCCAGTATCCGGATGACGTCTCGGTGCTGTGTGATGCCCTGCATCGGGTCGGCTGTCGAGTCGCATTGGACGGTGCCGGCGCCTCGATTGAGAGCTATCGCCTGGCGGCCAGGTTGCCGGTGGATATCATCAAGCTGGATCGACGGATGATGGAGCATCTGGAGGATGATCCGGTGCAACAGGTGATGGTCGAAGCCCTGCACCGGATTGCGGAAGCGGCAGGCAAAGTGACCGTCGCAACCTTTATCGAGAACGAGGACACCCTGCGCAAGGTGCGCACCTTGGGCATCCATTACGGCCAGGGATTCAAGCTGTCCCTCCCCCGGCCGCTATCCGAGCTGACGCCGGCGGCGGTTCAGCTCACTACCGGGCGAATCGGCGGTTAGCCAGGCGCCCGGCAGTGATGGCGCGTCAGCCCGTCAGCTGAGTGCGGGCACGCGCCACGGCCGCCCGCACCTGATCCGGAGCAGTCCCGCCCAGATGGTTCCGCGCCTGCACCGAACCTTCCAGAGTCAGTACATCGAACACATCTTCACCAATGACATCGGAGAACTGACGCAGCTCTTCCAGAGTCATGTCAGACAGGTCACGCCCCTCGGCCACGCCGAACGCGACGGACTTGCCGACAATTTCATGGGCATCCCGGAACGCAACCCCTTGCTTCACCAGGTAATCCGCCAAATCGGTGGCCGTTGAGAAGCCCCGTTTGGCGGCGACGCGCATGTTGTCTGCCTTGGCGCGAATCGCCGGCACCATATCGGCGTAGGCCTTCAGGCAGCCCTTGATGGTATCGACGGTGTCAAACAGCGGCTCCTTGTCTTCCTGATTGTCCTTGTTGTAGGCCAGCGGCTGGCTTTTCATCAGGGTGAGCAGGCTGATCAGGTGACCGTTCACCCGACCCGTCTTGCCCCGCACCAGCTCAGGCACATCCGGGTTCTTCTTCTGCGGCATGATCGACGACCCTGTGCAGAACCGGTCCGGCAGATCGATGAAGTCGAACTGGGCCGACGTCCACAGCACCAGCTCTTCACTGAAGCGGGACAGATGGGTCATCAGCAGTGACGCGAAGCTGCAGAACTCGATGGCAAAATCCCGGTCACTGACCGAATCCAGCGAGTTCTCAGTCGGGCGATCAAACCCCAGCAGCTCGGCAGTCATGTTTCGGTCGATCGGGTAAGTGGTGCCGGCCAGGGCGGCCGCGCCCAGGGGCATCACGTTCACCCGCTTGCGGCAGTCCTGCAGGCGATCGGCGTCGCGTACCAGCATTTCGTACCACGCCAGCAGATGGTGCCCGAACGTCACCGGCTGGGCGGTTTGCAGGTGGGTAAAACCGGGCATGATGGTGTCCGCCTCGCGCTCGGCCAGATCCAGCAAACCGGCCTGCAGGCGATTGAGTTCTTCAGCAATCACATCGATCTCATCCCGCAGGTACAAACGGATATCGGTGGCAACCTGGTCATTCCGGCTGCGCCCGGTATGCAGTTTCTTACCCGTGATACCGATCCGGTCAGTCAGGCGGGCTTCGATGTTCATATGAACGTCTTCCAGGCTGACAGACCACTCGAAGGCACCCGACTCGATGTCTGACTTCACAGCCTTCAGGCCGTCGATAATGGTGTCCCGTTCCTGCTCAGTAAGCACGCCCACCGCGGCCAGCATGGTGGCGTGGGCAATGGAGCCGGTGATGTCATGGTGGTACAGACGCTGATCAAAGCCGACCGAAGCGGTAAAACGCTCAACAAAGGCATCGGTGGGCTCGCTGAAACGTCCACCCCAGGGTTTTTCGGAGGTTGTGCTCTGTTCAGATTTTTTCTGATCCGTCATGATCTATCTTTCCTGCTGACAGCCCGGCATCATCTGGCGGGAGGTAATAAGGTACATTGGATGTGGCGCGAGTATAGCATTCCGACCCGTGTAAGGAGCCACCCCTGAGAGGCGACAAAGCAGTAACAGCCAACGACTTTTTCGTTCCGGACCTGTGCCGGGTGCGGGCCGTTTTCATGCTACTGGTGACCAGTGAGCTCCTGGTGCTGGTGCTGGCCATTGTGCAGGCCGAATCCGGCTGGATCGACTGGAGTTTTTTTGGTCTGCTGTCGTTATTTGTGCAGTGGACCACCCTCACCAGCGCAGCGCTGATCTGTGTGCTTCGGGGCAAACTGGCCCAGCTTTCCATACCCCTGGCCACGCTCTGTATTGTCACAATCGTGCTGCTGGATGTCCTGGCCTTCAGTCTGTTTGCCGACAGCCTCCTGCAGCCCAACCAGGGCGTATCGGCCTGGCAAAGCATTGCCAAGAAAATGCTGATGGCACTGCTTATTGTGTTGATCGCGCTGCGTTATTTTTACCTGCAGCACCAATGGCAACAACAGCGAGAGGCGGAAATGCAGGCGCACCTGGCGGCACTGCAAGCGAGGATTCAGCCCCACTTTCTGTTCAACAGCATGAACACCATCGCCAGCCTCATTGCCATCAACCCGGAACAGGCCGAAGAGGCGGTGCTCGATCTGTCCGAGCTGTTCCGGGCCAGCCTGCGCAACACCGACCAGCTGGTGCCGCTCGGGCGGGAACTGGAACTGTGCCAACGCTACCTGGGCATTGAGGCCCTGCGCCTGGGGGATCGCCTGCACGTCGAGTGGCACATTGATCCGGCACTGGAGCGGCAGGCCATTCCGCCACTGGCCCTGCAACCGCTGGTCGAGAACGCCATTTACCATGGCATCCAGCCCAGTGCCGCCGGCGGCACGGTACGCATCGAAGCGCAGGCCCGGGGCCAGTTTGTCTACCTGTTAGTGCAGAACCCCAAGCCGGATCAGACCGATCGCCAACACGAAGGCAACCGTATGGCACTGTCCAACATTCAGTCCCGCCTTGCCGCCCTGTTCGGCGAGCCCGCGGTGTTGAAACACAGTCAGCAGAACGATACGTATACCGTCACCCTGCGACTGCCGCGCCAGAATGTCCCGGCCCAATCCGGCACCGGATCAACCCACTAACCGCAACGACGAGGTGCAGCGCACTGCCATGACCAACCGCCGCATTCTGATTGCCGACGACGAGCCTCTGGCGCGCGAGCGCCTGCGACGCCTGGTGGACGCCTTGCCCGGTTACGAAGTCTGCGGAGAGGCGACCGATGGCGACAACGCCCTTGCTCAGGTAGCGGAACTGGAGCCGGACATCATGCTGCTGGACATCCGCATGCCCGGTTTGGACGGCATGGCGGCGGCGGCCCGGCTGGGGCAAGTCGCTAACCCGCCGGCTCTTATTTTCTGTACCGCTTACGATAACTATGCGATTCAGGCCTTCGGGGTACAGGCCATGGCGTATCTGCTCAAGCCGGTGCGCAAGGAAGCCCTGGCCGACGCTCTGCAGCGCGCCGGGCGCATTAACCGGGTTCAGGCCCAGACTCTGGGCAACCTGACTCAGGCCAGCGACGAGCAACTGGCAGTGCGCACTCATCGCGGCACCGAACTCATCGACCTCGCCAACATCCTGTACTGCGAGGCCGATCAGAAGTACGTCACCCTGCACCACACTCAGGGCGAAACCGTGTCCGATTACACCCTGAAAGAACTCGAGAGCACGTATCCCAATCACCTGCTGCGTATACATCGCCAGACCCTGGTGGGCGTCCGCTTCATTCAGGCCCTGACACGGACGGATGAGGGCCAGGCGATGGTCCAGCTCAAGGCCGGACGTGGCCACCTGCCGGTCAGCCGTCGCCATGCCAGTGGCGTGCGCCAGTGGCTGCAGGACCACCAACCGGGATAGAGGCCCATGGCGACGCCCGGGCGCGGGACATTTTACCAATCACAAGGTACCCTTGGCGCAACTACTTCGAACCGATTGTGAGTGTCATGTCCAAACGAACCCTTCGCATCGCAACCCGCAGCAGCGCACTCGCGCTCTGGCAAGCAGAATTCATCAAGGCGGAACTGGAACGCCTGAACAGCAACGTGGCTGTGGAACTGGTCAAGATCAAAACCCAGGGCGACAAGATCCTGGATGTGCCGCTGGCAAAGATTGGCGGCAAGGGCCTGTTCGTTAAGGAACTCGAAGAAGCCATGCTGGATGGCCGTGCGGATCTGGCGGTGCACTCCATGAAGGACGTACCAATGCACTTCCCGGACGGGCTCGGCCTGGTGGCCATCTGTGAACGGGAGGACCCCACCGACGCCTTTGTCAGCAATCACTACGACAACGTCGACGCCCTGCCGGAGGGCGCTGTGGTCGGCACCGCCAGCCTGCGGCGGGAAGCCCAGCTCCGGGCCTATCGCCCGGATCTGAAAATCCACGTGCTGCGTGGCAACGTCAATACGCGCCTGGCCAAACTGGATGCGGGCAACTTTGACGCCATTGTTCTCGCCAGTTCCGGCCTGAAGCGACTGGGGTTCCATGACCGTATTCGCTACGCAATGCCGGACACCGTCTCCCTGCCCGCCGTGGGCCAGGGCGCCCTCGGCATCGAATGCCGGCTGGATGACACCGAATTGCGGGACATGCTGGCCGACCTGAACCATGTCGATACCTGGGACCGGGTCACCGCTGAACGAGCACTGAATCGCCGGCTCGAAGGCGGCTGTCAGGTGCCTATCGCCGCGTATGCGCTGCTGGAAGATGACGATACGCTCTGGCTACGGGGACTGGTGGGCTCCGTTGACGGCAGTCAGATTTTCCGGGTCGAGGGTCGCGCGCCGCGCCAAGAGGGCGAGCGCCTGGGCAGGGAACTGGCGGAAGACCTGCTGGCGCTTGGCGCTGACAAGGTGCTCGCGGAAATTTATGGCCACACCCCACGCTGACACCACACCACCGCTGTCCGGCCGGCGCATCCTCATTTGCCGGCCCGAACCCGAAGCATCCCGCCTGGCCGGATGCTTCCGGGCCGCCGGTGCCGATACCCGCACTTTCCCCCTGATTGAGCGCCAGCGACTGCCGGAGACTCCGGAGCGGCGCACACTGATCCTGAATCTGGACCAGTTCACCCATATCATCGTTGTCAGCCCTTACGCTGCACGACTGCTGCTGGACGTTCTGGACACCTGGTGGCCCCAGCTCCCAGCCGGCATCCGCTGGTATGCGGTCGGCTCAGGCACCGCATCGGTACTCACCGATCACGGCATCAGCACCCGAAAGCCCGCCGCGGGCTGGACCAGCGAAGCGCTGCTGGCACTGCCCTCTCTGGCACAACTGTCCGGGGAGCGAGTACTGTTGGCTCGCGGCGAGGACGGTCGCGAACTGATCCGGCACACCCTGGAGCAGCGGGGCGCTCAGGTAACGCCTCTGGCCCTGTACCGGCGACGCGCACCTGACTACACCGGGCAAGAGATTCAGAGTGCCATCAATGACTTCGAACCCGATGCCATCGTTGCGCTATCTGGCGAAACCTTGAACAATCTCATCGCACTATGCGGAAATAGCAGCCATAATCTACACGATAGGTTATTGATTGTGCCCGCCGCCCGCGTTGCCGAACAGGCCCGAGCAGCAGGGTTCGTAAACCCGTGTATACCAGGAAGCCTTGCCGATACTGACATCGTGGCCTGTGTTGCAGAGCAACTTCGCGGCCGGGACGGTGGCTTCGGATCAGCCAAGTAAGGACGCCCGTGACTGAGACAACAGAAGAAGCAAAAGAACAGCTGCCTGCCCCGATTGCCAAAGAAAAACCCGCACGCCCGCGCATCTGGCCGGTGTGGCTGATAGCGCTGCTGGCCCTGGCCGCGGCGATTGCGCTCGGGCTGTGGAACTGGCAACAGTGGAACAACAACCAAGCCTTGATTCAGGCCGTCGCTGACCTGAAAACCGACACCTCGCAATTGGCTGACCGCCTGGGTGACGGCCGCAGTCAACAAAGCCAGCGCCTGCAAAGCCTAGAAAGCAAGCTGAGCGAGCAGCGGGAACTGATCGCCACCCAGCAGCGCCAGATCGACCACAACGCCCGCGAGCTATTGGAATCCGGTAATCGGACCCGAACCGATTGGCTGCTGGCCGAAGCCGAGTACCTGCTGCGTATCGCCAATCAGCGCCTGATCATCGAAAAAGATATCAAGGGCGCCCTTTCGGCGCTGCAATCGGCGGATGAAGTGCTGAAAGAGTCCGACGACATCGGGGTCTACCCGGTACGCCAGCAAATCGCCAAGGAAATCCTCAGCCTCAAGAGCATCAGTGGCGTGGATCGCACGGGACTCTACCTGACCCTGGAAGCCGCCATTGACAGTGTCCACCAGCTGACCGATCAGGCGCTGATCAACAGCGAGGCGCCAGACTTTACCATTGAGGACACCGACGACCCGGCGTCAGAAGGCACCGAGGAACCCGATGCCCTTGACCTGGCGTGGACTGACTTCAAGGAAACCATGATGCAGGTGGTTGTCGTCCGCCGCATGGACGAACCGGTCAAGCCTCTGCTGTCGCCGGACCAGAGCGCCTACGCCCGCCTCAACCTGCAGCTGATGCTCGAGGAAGCGGAGATGGCGGTGCTCAGGGGCAACCAGACGCTGTACGAGCGAGCGCTGACCAAAGCCACCGACACCATCGACAACTGGTATGACGACAGCCATCCCCGCGTCAGCGCGCTGGCCGACACCCTGAAAGAACTGGCGGGCAAGGACGTTGACCCGGACCTGCCGGACATCAGCCAGTCCCTGTCGCTGCTCAAGCAACGTCTGGCAGGCCGCCTGGCCCCCAAGGAAGACTCCAACCGGAGTTCCGGAGGCAGTAACGGAGGCGGCAATTCATGATTCGCGTGTTACTCATCGTCTTGGTAGCCCTGCTGATTGGTACCGGTCTGGCACTGGGCCTGCAGTATGACCTCGGCTACATCCGGGTCAGTTTTGGCAACTACCTGGTAGAAACCAATTTCTGGGTCGGGCTGGGCCTGCTGGTGGTGATCACCCTGCTCATTCAGCTGGCGATTAGCCTGCTGCGTCGCATGCGCCGCAGCGGTGGCGCGGTCAAGAGCTGGCTGTCCCGTGGCAACAAGCGGCGGGCTCGCCGGCGCACCACCAGCGGTCTGTTGGCACTGGCCGAAGGCAATTGGCCACGCGCACGGAAGCTGCTCACCACATCGGCAAGCAACGCTGACACGCCACTGATCAACTACCTTGCAGCAGCCCAGGCGTCATTCGAGTGTGGCGATTATGATGGCGTTGAGGACCTGCTCCGCCAGGCCTTCGAGAGCACTCCGGGCTCTGACATGGCGGTCGGTATCACGCAGGCCCAGCTGCAACTGGCCGGTAACCGACTCGAACAGGCCCTGGCCACGTTGATCAGGCTGAGAAAGCAGTCTCCCCATCACCCATTCGTACTGAAGCTGCTGAAGAACACCTACCTGAAGCTGGAAGACTGGCGAGAACTGGCAAAACTCCTGCCGGAACTGAAAAAACACGATGTCTTGCCCGAAAGCGAATTCCATGAGCTCCAGCGCCAGGTATGGCACAACCTGTTGGAGAGCGCTGCGGAGGACTGCCTCAGGCGCCGGCAGGAAGACCCTGAGGCCTCACTGGAACCGTTAACCCGACTCTGGGATGAGCTGCCCGGCTACCTTCGCCGCGATGAATACACCATCCGGGACTACGCCCGCCTGCTCGCCAGCCTTGGCGACGAAGCCCAGACCGAAACCTTGCTGCGCAAGGTCCTGCGTAATCACTGGAGTGACGAGCTGATCAACCTGTATGGCCGCATCGAGGGGCAGCATCCAGACGAGCAACTGATCATGGCCGAGCAGTGGCTGAAAGACCGCCCGAACAACCCCGAGCTATTGCTGGCACTGGGGCGCCTGAGCCTTCGCAATGAGCTCTGGGGTAAAGCGCGGGAATACTTTGAAACCAGCCTTCGCCTGCGCCGGAGCCGGGAAACACTGGCCGAGCTGAGCCGGTTGAACGCGCACATGGGCGAGGAAGAAATCAGCATCAAGCTGATGATGCAGGGACTGGCAAAAGACAACAGCCTGCCCGAACTGCCGATGCCGAAGGCCTGAAGTAACGGGCCGGAACTGCTATCCGGCCCATTCAGTCATCGGTTGCGGGGTGCATACTCCAGCACATCCGAGAAAAACGCGTCTTGCGGCAAGCCAGCCTCCACCAACGCATCCATCAGGGTGTACACCATGGTTGGTGAGCCGCTGGCGTGCACTTCCACATTTGCCCAGTCACTGCCCGCTGCGAGAACAGCCCGCACCAACTGGTCGTGGTGGCCGCTCCAGTCATTGTCCTCGTCGTCACCGACCACCGGGAGAAAGGTAAACGTCGAAGAATCGGCTTCCCACTGCTGCGCCATGGACCGCAGGTACATGTCTTCGTGCCGGCGCACCCCCCAGAAGAACTTGATGGGCTGGTCGTAAGTGGTTCCCGCCAGGTAGTCCATCAGGCTCTTCATCTGGGCAAAGCCCGTGCCCGCAGCCACCAGAAACAACGGTTTCGTGGGCGCTGCTGCCAGACAGGCCCTGCCATACGGCAGTTCGAGCGTCACTTCCGCACCGGGCGACAGGGCGTCGATGACTTTCTGGGCAGAGCCCCAGTCCGGTGATGCCTGGATGTGCAGCTCCAGATTCTTGGCTTCGGGGCTACTGGCAATGGAAAAAAAGCTTGGCCCCTGGTCCGGGAGACTCACGGACAGATACTGCCCCGCGTGAAAGGTCAGCTCTCGTCGTCTGGGAAGTTCAAGTTCCACCCGATACACATCGTGATTGATGGATCGAACATCGACGACTTTTGCCTGAAATTTGCGCGGCTGAATAGCTCCGGCTGCCATAACAGCGTTTATCTCCAAAGTTAGGTTTTCGAGCGCCCGACTGCGACACAGCATCAAGCGTTCGCCAACCTGTATTGTGTGTTGGTTACGGGTGTTCAGGGCCTGGCCGGCCAGCAGCCTGGCCTCGCAGATTTCACACACCCCATTACGACAGGCCGCGGGAACCGCCACACCGGCCTCGGCGGCGGCACTGAGAAGGTCATCCTGCGGGCCAGCCTGAACGACAAGCCCGGAGGGTTCAAGAACGACATGATACACCCTGCTGCCCTATCAGTCGGGGCGTTGGCCCGAAGTTTCAAGGCCAAGCTGATCCCAGAGTTCGTCCACCCGCTGGCGAACTTCATCGGTCATGGTGATGGGCGAGCCCCACTCACGGTCGGTTTCACCCGGCCACTTGTTGGTTGCATCCAACCCCATCTTCGACCCGAGTCCGGCAACGGGCGAGGCGAAATCCAGATAATCTATCGGGGTGCTTTCCACCAGAGTGGTATCCCTGGCCGGGTCCATGCGGGTGGTGATTGCCCAGATCACGTCTTTCCAGTCCCGGGCGTTCACATCGTCATCGGTCACGATCACAAACTTGGTGTACATGAACTGCCGCAGGAACGACCATACCCCCATCATCACCCGTTTGGCATGGCCCGGGTACTGTTTCTTCATCGTCACCACCGCGAGACGGTAGGAGCAGCCCTCCGGCGGAAGATAGAAATCAACGATCTCCGGGAATTGCTTCTGCAGAATGGGGATAAACACTTCGTTCAGGGCCAGCCCCAGAATAGCGGGTTCATCGGGCGGGCGGCCAGTGTAGGTACTGTGATAGATCGGGTCCCTACGATGGGTGATTCGCTCCACCGTGAACACCGGGAACTGTTCCACTTCGTTGTAATAGCCGGTGTGATCCCCGAACGGGCCTTCCGGGGCCATGTCGTCCGGGTAGATAAAGCCTTCCAGCACAATCTCGGCACTGGCCGGCACCTGTAAATCACTCAGGCCACAATTCACCAGCTCGGTCCGGCTACCTCGCAGCAAGCCGGCAAAGGCATATTCCGACAGCGTGTCTGGCACCGGGGTGACGGCGCCCAGTATGGTGGCCGGGTCCGCACCGAGCGCGACGGCAACCGGGTAAGGCTCGCCCGGATGCATTTTCTGAAATTCCTGAAAATCCAGTGCCCCGCCGCGGTGGCTGAGCCAGCGCATGATCAACCGGTTCCGGCCAATCACCTGCTGGCGGTAAATGCCGAGATTCTGACGTTCTTTGTGGGGCCCGCGGGTAATGACCAGCGGCCAGGTCACCAGTGGTCCGGCATCCCCTGGCCAGCAGGTTTGTACCGGAATCTGGTACAGATCCACCCGATCCTTCTCGATCACCACCTCCTGGCAGGGCGCCGACCGGAGTACCTTCGGGCTCATCCGCATGACCTGCCGGAACACCGGTAGTTTCTCAATCGCATCCTTGAAGCCCTTGGGGGGATCCGGCTCCTTGAGAAACGCCAGCAGCTTGCCTATGTCCCGCAAGGCAGTGACATTGTCCTGCCCCATACCCAAGGCCACCCGTCGAGGAGTGCCAAACAGGTTGGCCAACACGGGCATGTCATAACCTTTCGGATTTTCAAACAGCAATGCCGGACCCTCGGCCCGCAAAACGCGGTCGCAGATTTCCGTCATTTCCAGATGGGGATCAACTTCAACAGAGATGCGCTTCAATTCGCCCAGCGTTTCCAGCTGATCAATGAAGTCTCTCAGATCGTTGTATTTCATCGTTTGCTCCGAAGGTTTCGGGCTAGTTTACGGGATAAAGGGCCGATCGGATGTTTAGGCCCGGGCGCCAGGTCAGAATAGGTGGGGAACGCACAGGCACCTGGGGAAACCGGGCCCGAATGGCCTATCTCCAACGACCTCTTGCCGGGAATGGAAAAACCCGGACTACAGGGATGTAGCCCGGGCTTACTCGGGATAAGACATCCCGGCGCTGCCGGCCTCTGACCGCCGGCGCGCCAGCGCCTATCCGCAGGCCGGCTTAACGACGCTTCATCGATTGGAAGAATTCGTCGTTGGTCTTGGTGTCTTTGAGTTTGTCCAGCAGGAACTCGATGGCCGCAGTGTCATCTTCCATGGAGTGCAGGAGCTTGCGCAGGATCCAGATACGCTGGATATCGGCTTCGCTCATCAGCAGATCCTCCCGGCGGGTGCCGGAACTGCGGATATTCATAGCCGGGTAGGTCCGCTTCTCGGCGATCTTACGGTCCAGGTGGACCTCCATGTTACCGGTACCCTTGAACTCTTCGTAGATCACTTCGTCCATCTTGGAACCGGTGTTTACGAGTGCCGTGGCCAGAATAGTCAGGCTTCCGCCTTCTTCCACGTTACGGGCTGCACCGAAGAAACGCTTGGGCTTCTCGAGCGCATGGGCATCCACACCCCCGGTCAGCACCTTGCCGGATGACGGGATGACGGTGTTGTAGGCACGGGCCAGACGGGTGATGGAGTCCAGCAGGATGACCACGTCTTTCTTGTGTTCGACCAGACGCTTGGCCTTCTCGATCACCATTTCAGCCACCTGCACGTGACGCGCCGGAGGTTCATCGAAGGTGGAGGCAATTACTTCGCCGCGCACAGTGCGCTGCATCTCGGTTACTTCCTCCGGGCGCTCGTCGATCAGCAGTACCATCACGTAACATTCGGGATTGTTCCGGGTGATCGACTGGGCGATTCCCTGCATCAGCAGGGTCTTACCGGCCTTGGGCGGAGAGACGATCAGGCCACGCTGGCCTTTACCGATCGGTGCCACCAGATCCAGAACCCGTGACGAGAGGTCTTCGGTACTGCCATTACCCGCCTCAAGCAACAGCCGCTCCTGGGGAAACAGCGGTGTAAGGTTCTCAAACAGAATCTTGTTGCGTGCGTTGTCCGGCTTGTCGAAGTTAATCTCGTTAACTTTCAGCAGCGCGAAGTATCGCTCGCCGTCCTTCGGCGGCCGGATTTTGCCGGCAATGGTGTCACCGGTACGCAGGTTAAAACGACGAATCTGGCTCGGGGACACGTAGATGTCGTCGGGTCCCGCCAGGTAGGAAGCGTCGGCGGAGCGAAGGAAACCAAAACCGTCCTGCAGAATCTCCAGCACGCCGTCCCCGTAAATATCCTCCCCGCTTTTGGCGTGCTTCTTCAGGATCGTAAAAATGACATCCTGCTTGCGCGAACGGGCAAGGTTATCGAGGCCCATCTCTTGCGCAATTTCGAGCAATTCGGGCATGGATTTCTGCTTGAGTTCAGTAAGATTCATAGTTTTGTTGGATTTTCAGGAATGGAATTAAACGAATAATGGAATGACAGGGCTGACCCCTGATCAGTTTGGTCAAAGCTTGTCGTCGTTGAACGTGATGCTGGCCAGGTGGAGCAACCGGTTGTAGATGGAATCCGGTGTGTATGGGACTGGAGCCGGGATGGGAAACAACCGTTTGCCGAGCAGGTTTGATATTCGGCCACTTCGGCGGCACATGTCAAGTGCACTGGCCAAATTAACATCAAATTCATGCTGCTGGCACCGGCAGGGTTTTGATTGCCACTGACGCCCCTCTTTGGTCGGTCTTCCCATAACCCGATTTCACACCGATACTGTCAGAAAAACGATTACATTCTTCGGAGTTCCAACCATGAGCAGTGACATCACCAGTGAACTCATTCCACTGAACATCGCCCTTCTGACGGTGTCGGATTCCCGCGGCCCGGACCAGGACACCTCCGGCCAGTTCCTGGAGGACCAGATCCTGGCGGCGGGCCATCAACTACTGGCACGACGCCTGCTGCCCGACGACGTGTATCTGGTACGAGCGTTGATAGCCAAATGGATTGCCGACCCGGCCATTCACGGAATCATCATCACCGGGGGCACCGGTTTCAATGAGCGCGACTCCACCCCCGAGGCGGTTGCACCGCTACTGGACAAAACCATTGAGGGCTTCGGTGAAGAATTCCGCAGACTGTCCGCCTCCGAAATTGCTTCGTCGACCATTCAGTCCCGCGCCTTTGGCGGCCTGGCCAACCACACGGTTGTATTCTGTCTGCCCGGGTCCACCGGGGCCTGCCGTACCGGATGGGAGCACATTCTCAAACCCCAGCTGGACAGCCGCCACACGCCCTGCAACTTTGCCGCGCTGGCACTGAGAAAACCCGAGCGTGCTTTTGATCGACTGAACGACATCATCGGGCAACACGCCTCCCGATAGCGCTGTTTCGGACCAAACCAAGGAGCTTGAACGCATGGCCGCCCCCCAACTGACGCCGCTCGAAGCGGCCATCGATCACCTGCTAGCCATGGCCGGTGAGGTGATGGCTACCGAGACGGTCAACCTGACCGAATCACTGCACCGGGTTCTGGCCGAAGACCAGCTGGTGCCCGCCGATGTACCGCCGGCGGACAACAGCTCCGTGGATGGTTATGCGGTGCGCGTCGAAGACGTGCGACCAGGCCAGCCACTCCCGGTTTCCGACCGGATTCCCGCAGGCCAGGCACCGAGACAGCTGGCACCGGGCAGCGCGGTTCGAATATTTACCGGCTCGGAGATTCCGCCCGGAGCCAACGCGGTGGTGATGCAAGAACGTGTCGACATCTCCGATGACGGCATCACCATTCATGCTGACGTCAGCGAAGGTCAGAACATCCGCCGGCGCGGACAGGACCTCAGCAAAGGCAGCCATGCCTTGCTCAAAGGCACCCTGATCCGCCCCCAGGAGATGGGCCTTCTGGCCTCCATTGGATTGGCGCAGGTGCCGGTCAAGCGCAAGCTCAACGTAGCCATACTCACCACAGGTGACGAACTCGTCGATCCGGGCACACCTCTGGCACCGGGCCAGATCTATAACACCAACCGCTATACCCTGCTCGGTCTGCTGGAGCAGGCCGGCTGCGCGGTAACACTGTGCGAGTCACTGGCCGACGATCGCGCCACCACGGCCGACACCCTGCTCCGGGCAGCCGGCCAGGCAGATCTGATCATCACCAGTGGCGGCGTATCGGTGGGCGAGGAAGACCATGTACGGGCGGTTCTGGAGCAATCCTCCACCCTGTCCCTGTGGCGCCTGGCGATCAAACCCGGAAAACCGCTGGCCTTCGGCCACGTCGACAACACCCCGGTTCTGGGTCTGCCGGGCAACCCGGCGTCGGTTCTGGTGACCTTCCTGATGGTGGCCATGCCGTTTATCCGCAAGTGCCAGGGACGCCCCGGGCTAGAGCCAGCAGGAGAAGCACTTCCAGCGGAGTTTTCCGTGCACGAAACTTCCGTTCGGCGCGAGTTTGTCCGGGTCCGCAGGGTACACCGGTCAAACCAGTGCTGGCTTGAGACCTACCCGAACCAAAGTTCCGGCATGCTCAGTTCCGCCTGCTGGGCCGACGGCCTGGCCGTGGTGCCCGAAAACACTCGGGTCAGTCCCGGAGATCTGCTAACGTATTATTCATTCAACGAGCTGTTGGCCTGAACATGACTAATGACACCATCACCATTCGTTTTTTTGCCCGCCTGCGGGAAGAGCTCGACACTGAGCAACTGACCTTTCCGGCCGCCCCGGGGCTGACCGCCGGTGACATTCTGTCTGAACTGGCTCAGCGCTCTGGCCCCTGGGCCCAGCTCGACGGCGACCAGCCAGTGATGATTGCGATTAACCAGACCATGTCCAAAGCCACAGCGCCAGTGCAGCCCGGCGACGAAGTCGCCTTCTTCCCCCCGGTGACCGGAGGCTGAGATGATCTCAATCCAGAACGACGACTTTGATCCGGCTGCCGAGTATGCCGGCCTCAGGGACAGTGGCGCGGGCACTGGTGCTATCGCCACCTTTACCGGCCTGGTTCGGGATCATGGCGACAGGGAGGGCGTCGAGGGGCTCTACCTGGAGCACTATCCGGGCATGACAGAACAAGTCATTGCCGAATTGATCGAGGAGGCGTCCAGGCGCTGGGATGTGCGCAAGGCCCGGGTGATCCACCGGGTTGGTCGGCTGGCCCTGCAGGAGCAGATTGTGTTTGTCGGGATCTGCAGCGCGCATCGCAGTGATGCCTTTGCCGCCTGCGAGTACATCATGGATGCCCTGAAGACCTCCGCGCCGTTCTGGAAGAAAGAACTGAGCGAATCCGGTGAACACTGGGTGGAGCAAAAGGACACGGACTTGGCCCGGACCGACTCCTGGGACGACTGATCGGGTGGGCGGCGCTGGAAGAACACTGCGTGTATTGTGTTTTGAAAGCCACCGCCGCCCGAAGCCAAACGGTCTCATTCCGTAAGCTGCACACCCGACCCTCCAAGCTCTGCGGGCAAATCGGCAAATTTCGGTAACTCATCAAGAACCGACAGTACCTTTTCGCCATAGTGGACATGCAATTCGGGCTTGAAGACAAGCTCCGGGAGCATTGCCGAGAAAACGTCAATCAAGCCCATCTCCGGATGATAAGTCATCAGGTGCCCACCACAGTTTCTGCAAAACCGTCGATGACTGTTTTCAGTTTTTCGGTACTCACCGACCTGGTCTTCACCTCCTGTGATAGCAATGTCTTTGGTATCCCAAAGGGTAAATCCGTTCAACGGGGATGCTGACCACGAACGGCAGCTTTCACAGTGACAATATCCCATTTCTTTGGGTGCTCCCGTGACCTCAAATTTTACCGCCCCACAAAAACATTGGCCCCGATAGGTTGAACTGGCCATGATTTTCTCCTCATCTTCATGTGATCAGAAAAGCCTGCGACACTTCACCCTGATCTACTGCGAGAAATCGACAGGCTCATTGGTAAAGGCCACTGGCTTCATTTCCTCTCGATTAACTGACAGCTTGAAAACATCGGGACGGGAATAGTGACCACTTACGTCGAACTTTCGACGTGACGCCCGGGCCTCATTAACCTCAATTTCGGCTACCAGCAGACCTTTCTGCTGATGCATGGGGCCCGCAAGGATTCCGCCAAATGGCCTGTAAACGACTGCGTCGCCCGGATTGACCCATTCCTCCTTGTTGGGAAACAGTTCGTCATAGTGGGGAATATCAGCGGGGATATCGGATGCCTCCAACGCCGTGGCACAGCCGATCACCCAACAACCGCCTTCTCGGGCAATGTGCTGCATGGTGGCCAGCCAGGTATCACCGCTGTCCCAGGTGGGGGCAACATAGATGTCAATGTTCTGGGCATAGAGTGCTGCGCGCGCCATAGGCATATAGTTCTCCCAGCAAATAAGCGCGCCCACACGGCCCACGGCGGTATCGACCACATTCAAACCTGAGCCGTCGCCAAATCCCCAGACCATTCGTTCCGGATTAGTCGGCATCAGTTTTCGGTGGTTGTTCGCGATCCGCCCATCGGCATCAATAATGATGCAGGAGTTGAACAGTGTTGAGCCCGAGACTGCGCCATCAAGCTCGTGGTAGCCGGCGACAATAACCATGCCGCTCTCGCGGGCGGCGACCTGCAGCGGCGCGAAACCGTTTTTGCTCAGATCGACGGCATTGGCCTGCAGTCGGGCAAACAGGTCGTCCGTTTTGCCCATACCCGCACCAGGAGGCAGACGCCAGACGAACGTTGGGTAGCCGGGAAACCACGCCTCCGGAAAAACCAGCATATGGACGCCATCCTTGGCAGCCTTTTCGACCAGTTCCACGGCCCGGTCCATGGTGGCAGAGAGGTTCAGATAGACCGGAGGCTCCTGAACGATGGCGATCTTGATCATGAGAAAACTCCTTGTTCCAGATTGGACTCGGTTGCCCGAGCCTCGATAGCGGTGACACCGCGATTTTTTGTCGCTTGCCACGGCTGTGGGGTTGCTAACCTGTTAGTTAAGAAATTTAGTCGAGCTGTCGTCATGCGAGCCTCCGAATTCCCGGCTTGGATGCCGAAGTAAGCAGGTTGACCATGACAGCATCGCGGACGATCGTTTGAACCAGCGTTTGAAGGAGGCGGGGACTTGCAAAAAGTCAGGGCAGATTCGGGCCCAACGCCACTGCGCGCTGAGCTTTTTGGACAAATCCATGTGTCATTCAACGGCAGGAAAATAGACCTTCCAGCCTCCAAGAAGACCCGAGGATTGCTCGGCTATTTGCTGGCCAGGCCGGTCCCGCGAACCCGCAGCGAGCTGTGCGATTTGCTCTGGGAAGACGCCGAGGACCCTCGCGGGGCATTGCGCTGGTCGCTCAGCAAATTACGCACCACCCTCGGACCGACAATCATTGTCGCGAACAGGAACACGGTGGAACTGAACACCAACGGAATCTCGGTAGACGTTGCCATGATCGACGCGGCCTCCGGAGACATCAAAAGCCATACGACCGAAGAGCTCACTAGCCTCGAGGCACTATTTCGGGGCGAGTTTCTGAACGACCTGGAGCTGTCGGACTGCTATGGCTTCTACGAATGGTGCCAGTCGGAGCGGTCCAAATATGGCAGGGTTCACACCCACATTCTGGAAACACTGGTCGACCGCAACCGCACTCATCCGGGAGCGGCGCTGGAATACGCGCACAGGCTTGTCGGGAGGAATCCGTTTGACGAATCCGCCCACATTCGGGTCGTAGAATTGCTGCTGTCGCTCGGGCGGCAGGAAGAAGCTGCCGCGCAGGTCGCCCAATGCCGGAAGATATTTCAGCTTGAGCTGGGGGTCGAGCCCTCACCGGCGCTTGATATGGCCGGCCAGGCACTGCTAACGACGACGAAACAGCGAATACCGGAAGGTGAGCGACAGGAGTCGAGCAAGCTCTCAAGCGAACCGCTTCCGGCGCCAAAGAAATTCATTGGCCGAGCGACCCAAATTCGGCTCATCCGGAGTGCCTTTTCCGGTCACGGTCCTGCCCTGGCCCTGATCGTGGGAACGCCCGGGATCGGCAAATCCGCCCTGCTTTCAGAAATTGCAAAAGGCTACGGACTCCGCCACCTCTCGGCGTGCGCCATTGAGGTCGAGCGTTCACGCCCGTTTGGTGTCTGGATTGATGCCCTCCGAAACCTCCCCCCTGGGGCGTCCGCAACGAAAGCGCAGGACACGCTGCGTGACAGACTCCTTTCCGGCAAGGACAAGCCAGAAGCTCTGACGGAACAGTGGGTGTTTGACAGTTTCCGACAGCTGATGACCGAACTCGCACAAGAAGGCCCGGTCTTGATAGCCCTGGATGACGTGCAATGGATAGAACCGTCCTCCTGCGCCTTGCTGAGCTATCTGATTCGGCACTTCGACGATGGCCGGATACATGTCTGTCTCGCCGCTCGGGCCGGAGAAGTCGACGATAATGACGCCGTTCAAACCCTGATATCAGGGCTCGGCAATAACCTGCATAGAATAACCCTCACCGGGCTGACAGGAATCGAAGCCAGCGCACTGGCACAGCAACTGGCCCCGGCAGACAAGGTGCCCGACATTGTTGCCAAGGCACAGGGCAATCCGTTTTATCTGATCGAGCTTGCCCGAGCGGACCGGCGCGGTCCTGCCGAAGCCACGTTACGGGAAACGCTGGCAACTCGTATCGAGCGGATGTCCCAGCCCGCCGCTAACATAGCCTCTTGGGCCTCAATATTCGGGCGCAGCATCCCGGCTGACACGGTCATCTCGGCCTCTGGCATGGACCTGACATCTGCTTTGGAGGCTATTGAGGAGCTGGAAAGACACGGAGTCATTGAATCGCTTGAGACCGGGTCCATCGAGTTCACCCATGATCTGGTAAAGAATGCCGTCTATGAACGGATTTCAAACGCGAGACGGCGTCTTATGCATAGTCGCGTGGCGGAACTATTGGCATGGGAAATGGCCGAGGATCCGAGTCAGGCTGCTCGCGTGCTGCATCAGAGCACACTGTCCAACCAACATTTGCTTGCGGCCCGAGCGGCTGTCATTGCCGGACAGAACGCCTTGCGGTCGTTTGCCAATTCCGAGGCATCAGATCTGGCACGGAAGGGCCTGTTTCACGCCGAAAAACTGGGGATCGGCAGCGACCGGATCAGCCTTGCCATGTCCCTTCTGGGCATCCAGGTACTGGCGACATCGGGCATCGCAAGGAGCACCCCCTCCAGGCTCACCACCGAGATCCGGTCCTTGATTTCAAGAGCAAGCCAACAGGCTATGGCCGAAGAAGTCGCACAGGGTGAGTACCTCTTATCCGTGCTTTTTCAGGAGATGGGAGACCCTGAAGCCGCAGGTTTGGCCACGACACGCGCTGCCGATGCGGCAAGACAAATTGAGGCACAGAAAAAGATTCGCCAACTTGCCAATTCCGCCCGCTGCCTACTGGAACTTGGCAAAGACATTGCCAAGGCTGCTGATCTCAGCCGGGATGCCGATCTGTTAGCACGACAGGAGGGGGTAGCAGATGTCGAAGTGGCCTGGAGCTGTGGACTTCTGGCCTATTGGCAGGGGAACCTCGACGTGGCCGCAACGAATATCGAATGTGCGCTGGATCTGGCGCGAGACGTCGAAGACCACTGGCGCGAAAGCAAATGCCTGACATGGGCTGCAAAGATTGCGCTGGAGCAAAACCGTCTGGACGCCGCGATTGGGCATGCTACCGAGCTGGGCTCGCTCGCCGCCAAGATCGGTGAGGGCTCGATGGCCCCCCTGTCCTGCGCCTTCATCGCCATTGCGAAGCAAAACGCGAAAGGTCTCTCTGACGCCATCGAGGCCTTGAAAGGCGCCGACGACAAATCCCATCTAGCCTATATTCTGAACTTTGCCGCAGATCGACTTCAAAAAAGGGGTGACGCGTCCCGCGCCATCGATTTCGCGCGCATGGCCTACCGGTTTGCCGATGACGTCGGTAACAACAATGAGAAAGTATTTGCTCAGTCTCTGATTGCGCTATCCGAGAGTGAGATTGACAGCCCTGCAACACTGGAAGAGCTGGAGGAATGGTCCTCTTCCCCTGAACTCACTGCCCGTGTGCAACGGATGGCCGGGGCAGCTAGAAAACATCGCCGCCAACGGCGCCACGATGGAGGACAGTCGCCAAATGCCTAAATTCATTGTCGAACGCAGTTTTGAGCCGCCGCTGACACAAGAAGAGCTCAAGGCCACCGAAGAACGTATGCTGCCGTGCCTGGAGCTCTACGACGTTACCTGGCTCAGAAGCTACTGGAGCAAGGATCGCAAGAGAATGATCTGCGAGTATGAAGCACGGGATACCGAAGCGGTTCGCAACGTCCAGCGCGAAGCCGGCGCCAAGTTCGAGCGCGTCTGGACCGCAGATCTTCTCGAGTGACATTTCGCCGTTCCTCGGCCAAAAAGGAGCCGGTTGATCTGCTGCTCACAAAAAAACCGCCCGTGGAGCAACCCCAGGGGCGGTTTATTCTATCGATCAGCGATCAGAGATTGCTGTCGAGGAAAGCGGCCAGCTGTGACTTGGACAGGGCGCCAACCTTGGTGGCGTCGACATTGCCGTTCTTGAACAGCATCAGAGTCGGGATACCACGGATGTTGAACTTGGGCGGAGTCTGCTCGTTTTCGTCGATGTTGAGCTTGCAGACTTTCAGCTTGCCCGCATACTCGTCAGCGATTTCTTCCAGTACCGGAGCAATCATTTTGCACGGTCCGCACCACTCTGCCCAGTAGTCCACCAGAACCGGGACATCAGACTGCAGTACGTCCTGCTCAAAAGAAGCGTCGGTTACGTTTACGATATTTCCGCTCATTACAGTTTCCTGTTTGATACGCCCTGCATGCACGGTCTGCCGTGCAGCTCCGGACGTCATTGGCTTCACAGATAAAACTGCCTGACTTGGGGGCAGTTCATCACCGTATTGGATTGGCATACTTTACGCGATTGCTCTTGTGGATGTGAAGCCGTAGGTCCCCGTACCCTGTACTGACACTACTCAGGAATTTCGCTTATAGTTAGCGCTACGCTCCGGACGAAAAGGATTCAGACCAACGTGATGTCCGCTACCACCGCCGAAAACGCTGCCCCCGCATCGTCCTCCGACGTGCTGGCAGCCATCGACATGGGCTCCAACAGTTTTCACATGGTCGTTGCCCGCGTGGTTCACGGCGAAATCCGCACGCTGGAAAAAATGGGCGAAAAAGTGCAGCTTGGCGCCGGGCTGGACGAGCAGAACCGCCTGACCCCAGAAGCCCAGGAGCGAGGCCTGGCGTGTCTGAGCCGGTTTGCCCAGCGGCTCCAGGGCTTCTCCCCGGAGTCGGTCCAGATTGTCGGCACCAACGCGCTCCGGGTAGCGCGCAACGCCGATGAATTCATTGCCCGCGCGGAAGAAACCCTTGGCTTCCCCGTTGAAATTATTGCTGGCCGGGAAGAGGCTCGACTCATCTACCTGGGGGTGTCCCATACCCTGTCCGATGATGCCGGCCGACGGCTGGTGATCGATATCGGCGGCGGCAGTACCGAATTTATTATCGGCAGACGCTTTGAACCCCAGCATCTTGAAAGCCTGCACATGGGCTGTGTGTCCTTCCGCAACCGGTATTTTCCGGACGGGAAAATTACCCGCAAGCAAATGGATAAGGCCGTCACCCACGCCAAGCAGGAACTCCTGAACATTCGCAGGCGGTACCGCTCCGCTGGCTGGAAAAGCGCCGTGGGGTCTTCCGGCTCAATCAAGGCCATCGCCAGCGCCCTTGCCACCCTGAAAATATCCGACGGCACCATCACCCGGGCCGGGATGGACGAACTGCGCCAGCGCCTGATCAACATGGGCAAAACCGAGAAACTGGGCGACATTGGTATCCGGGTCGATCGGCAGAGCATCTTTCCAGCCGGGTTTGCCATCCTGATGGCGGCGTTTGAATCGCTCGAGATTGAGGACATGGCGTTTGCCGATGGCGCCCTGAGGGAAGGTTTACTCTACGACATCCTCGGCAGAATCCAGCATGAAGACGTCCGTGAACGGACCATCTCCGCCCTGCAGGAACGCTATCATGTCGATCAGACACATGCCGAAGCGGTTGAGGAAACCGCGGTGTCGGCGTGGAACCAGGTCGCCAAGACGTGGGGGATCCAGACCCATGCCGACGAGGAAGTTCTGCGCTGGGCCTGCCGGCTGCACGAAATCGGCCTGACCATTTCCCACAGCCAGTACCACAAACACGGTGCCTATCTGCTGCGCTACTCCGACCTGCCCGGATTCACCCAGCAATTCCAGCGCGACCTGTCGATTCTGGTCAGGGGCCATCGGCGGAAGTTCTCCGCCACTATCTTCGAAGGCCTCGACGCCGATGATGAATACCGCCTGCGACTGCTGTGCATACTCGTTCGCCTGGCCAATATTATCCAACACCCGCGCAACATGGAGCCGCCACCGAGCTGGACACTGCACGCTCAACCGAATCGGCTGGTGATCGAGTTCGAGAAGGGCTGGCTGGACGATCGCCCGCTGACGCGGGCTGACCTTGAAAACGAACAGGAATACCTGGCCCGGCAGGATTTCACGCTGGAGATCTCAGAGGGCTGAGCGCCCTCACCCCGCCAGCTCTGCTTCCAGCGATTCGACCGTTTCACTGACCGCCAACCACTCGGCCTCGGCCTCTTCCAACCTTCCCCTGGCCTCGGCCTGCTGGCCCAGAAGCTCCTTGAGCCTGACCTTACCATCGACCTGATAGAGCAAAGGGTCCGCCAGTTCGGTTTCCAGCCCGCTTAACCGCGTTTGCAGCTTGTCCATATCTTTTTCCAACGAGGATAGCCGCTTACGGTACGGACTCAGCTTCTGGCGCAGCTCCGCCTGAGCCCGCTTGCGGGCTTTGCGATCCTCTGCGGATTCCCCCACTGCGGCCTCAGCCTGTCCCGCACCGGAAGGCTCTGTTGGCGCCTGGCCAGACCGGGGGGCTTCACCGTCGTCCTTTCGACGCTCCGCCAGCCAGCGTTCGTAGTCGTCCAGATCCCCGTCATAGGCCTTCACCCGGCCCTCGTTCACCAGCCAGAATTCATCCACGGTGTTGCGCAGCAGGTGACGATCGTGGGAGACCACCACTATGGCCCCGTCAAAGTTCTGCAGCGCCAGGGTGAGTGCCTGGCGCATCTCGAGATCCAGGTGGTTGGTTGGTTCATCGAGCAACAGCAGATTGGGCTTTTGCCAGGCGATCACAGCCAGCGCTACCCGTGCTTTTTCACCGCCTGAGAACGAGCGGATCGGGCTCAGTGCATCATCACCATGAAAATCAAAACCTCCCAGAAAATTACGAATGCTTTGCTCGGAGGCTTTCGGGCTCAGCCGCTGAAGATGCAGGAACGGGCTGGCATCAAGATCCAGCGATTCCAGTTGATGCTGGGCGAAATAGCCAATGGCGAGGTGCTCTCCGCACACCCGGTCACCGGCCAACAGAGTATTCTCCCCCCGCAAGGCATCCATCAGAGTGGATTTACCGGCTCCATTGGGCCCGAGCAAACCGATGCGGCTGCCGGGTAACAGCGTCAGATTGATGCCATCCAAAATGGCAACCGCTCCGTGCCCGGCCTGACCATTGCGGATTGTCAGCAAGGGATTGGATACTTTTTCTGCTACCGGAAATTCGAAACTGAAAGGCGAATCGATGTGGGCTGGCGCAATGCGCTCCATGCGTTCCAGCGCCTTCACCCGGCTCTGGGCCTGCTTGGCTTTGGTGGCCTTGGCCTTGAAGCGATCGATAAAACGCTGGATTTCAGCGATGCGGGCCTGCTGACGCTCATACCCTGCCTGCTGCTGCGCCAGGCGCTCACCCCGCTGGCCCTCAAATGCGGAATAGTTGCCGGTATACACTTCCAGTTTCTGTTGATCGAAGTGCACCACATGGCTGGCCACGCGATCCATAAAATCCCGGTCGTGGGAAATGAACAACAAGGTGCCGCTGTAGCGGCGAAGCCAGTTTTCCAGCCACAAACAGGCATCCAGGTCGAGGTGGTTGGTGGGTTCATCCAGCAACAGCAAATCCGAAGGCCGCATCAGAGCCTGGGCCAGGTTCAGCCGGATGCGCCAGCCACCGGAAAAGGAAGAGACCGGGCGGTCCGCGTCTGAATCGGCGAAACCAAGTCCGCGCAGCAGCGCCTCGGCGCGGCGCGGAGCAGACCAGGCTTCATGCACGTCCAGCTCACCGTGAATACGGGCCTGCGCGTGATCGTCCCCCCGGGCCTCGGCGTCGGCCAGGTCGAGTTCAAGGCGCCGCAACTCAAAATCGCCATCCAGGACATAATCCCGTGCGCTGCGATCAGACGCTTCCACTTCCTGGGCCATGTGGGCGATGCGACAGCCTCCCGGCAGGGACACCTGCCCCTGCTCCGGTGCTAACTGGCCCAGCAGTAACTGAAACAAACTGGATTTGCCTGCGCCGTTGGCACCCACAATTGCCACGCGCTGCCCGGGCTGGACGGTAAGGTTGACTGACTGTAGCAACCAAACGCCGCCCCGTTGTAAACTGAGATCGGTTATCGTAAGCATGAGTCCATTTTATCAACGTAACGGTGTCTGGGAAGGCTCTGAACCATGGAGATTGGGTCGGACAACCATGAGCTGGCAAAGACAACACCTCTGATGCTGCCCAATCAGTTGGAACCCGATAACCCTCTCTGGCGTTTTGCCCTGAGCTTCTGGCAACAAACCGGCGTTCAGGACAATTGCCTGGCGCTGCAGGAGCAAGGCTGGAGTGTCACGAGAATCCTTTGCGCCGGCTGGCTTGCAGTGCACGGCCATCGCTATTCGGGCGACGAGGATGATACGCTAAAAGCGTGGAGAAAGCGTGTGACCGCTGCACTGCGCAGCGTCAGGCAGGCTTTGCCCAAGCATCACGATGCATGCCAGTCACTCAGGCCCGATGTTGCCAGCCTTGAACTGAATGCGGAACGTATAGAACTGGCACTGGCTTGGCAAACTTTGATGATTAACAACTCTGAAACGTGCGACATGCACGGACGTCACGCGCTGATTCAGAGGAATCTTGAGGCTGCGGCTCCGGTAACGGGATTGTCCCGGTGCACTAGACCCTATTTGAACTCACTGGCCAGGGCACTGGCCGAATTCTCCAAGGGAGAACCCTTGCCATGATAACGAAGTGGCTGTTGCGACTCTCGTTCCCGGCACTCGGGCTGCTGATGCTGCTGATTTTCTTTGGCCTTGAGGCCCCTGAGCAGGTCGCCGAACCCGTAGCCGAAGAAAAGCAAACCGACATCCCGGCGTTCGAAGGGCTGGTGCCTTCACCTATGCCCACCGAAGGGCCAGACATTATCTTCAAGTGGCGCGACACCAATGGCCACTGGCACTACGCCGATCAGCCTCCGAAGCAGGGCCCCTGGAACACCCTGGCCATTGAACGGGTGGATAACAACCATCTTGGCGGCTCACCTGACACCGACTGGCAGGCCCCCTACCAGGCCCCCTTCGCGATGGGCCCCACGCCGGGCAATAACGGCAGTTGAGAAAAAGGGTCCTTTTTCTTAACACATGTTCAGTGGCATCCACCGCCAGAACCCGTTACCTTCTGCGTTCATATTCACGATCCGGGGCACTCGCCCCTGCAACATGGCTAAAGGTGAAGTAATGAAAAAAACAATGCTAGCGCTGGCAATGGCAGGTCTCGTTGCTGGCTGTTCAGCCCCCCAGGAAACACCCGAAGAACCGAAGCTGGACTCCACCGATGAGAAGGTCAGCTACGGTATGGGCCTGGTGCTCGGCGAGCGCATGAAAAACGACCTTCCCGACCTGCAGATGGATCAGTTCCTGCAGGGTATTCAGCACGGCCACGCTGGCGATGAAGAAGCCCAGCGCATGAGCCGCGAAGAAATTCAGGAAGCGCTGATGGCCTACCAGCAGGATATGCAGGACAAGCAAGTCAAGCAGATGGAAGAGTTGGCCCAGAAGAATAAAGAGGCCGGCGAAGCCTTCCTGGCTGAAAATGCCAACCGTGAAGAAGTCACAACCACTGAATCCGGCCTGCAGTACGAAGTGCTGGAAGAAGGTGAAGGCGACAAGCCAACAGCCACCGATACCGTTCAGGTTCACTACACCGGCGAACTGCTGTCCGGCGAAGTCTTTGACAGCTCGCGCGAGCGGGGAGAACCGGTCACATTCGCACTGAACCAGGTTATCCCGGGCTGGACCGAAGGCCTGCAGCTGATGAGCAAAGGCGCGCGCTACAAGCTCTTCATTCCGGCTGAGCTGGCGTATGGCCCCGGCGGCAACATGGCAATCGGCCCGAACGAAACCCTGGTGTTTGACGTTGAACTGCTGGACGTGAATCCAGGCGCTGAAGAAAAAGCCGAAACCGAATAAGGTAACGGCATCAAAAAAGCCTCAGCCCGGTCACCGGTGCTGAGGCTTTTTTTGCCCTGCTGGCCCGGGTCAGACCGGAGCCTCTTTCCCCGCATGCACATTGTGCAAGTGCTCGATGAGGAAGTCTTCCATTTCGAAGCGACTTTCCAGAGCCTCTCCAAGCTTCGAGAGGTCGTCGATCATCGCCTTCATGCCCGCTTCTGTCGGTTCGCAATCGTCCAGCTTATCGTTGAAATTAAGTGCGATTTCGGTGGTCTGTTCGAGGCGAGGATAGACTTTCGCGGCCAGTTCGAGGCCGCCGTCGTTGAACTCTTTCGCTTCCTGAATCAGCTGCTCGTAGATCTCGAAATGCCCGGCGGAGACATAATCAACCAGCACTTCGCACATTCGCATCAGCTTGCGGTGCAGGATTTCCGGCTCGGCTCCTTCCGTCTCTCCGGATAAATCACAGTACATCACCAGTAATTCCTGACGCTCCTTGAGCCAGCGATCGATCAAATCGCTGACGCCTCCCCAACGTTCCCTGGCATTCCGGCAGTTTTCCAACATGACCCCTGGTCTCCATTCGCCGGACCGGCATTCTGAACCGGACCTTTATTCTTGAGTGACTCTGCTCTTAGTTAACTCTCAAATTACTCCAAGGTGAGAGACCCCGCAAGCCCTTCACAGTGCCCCTGTTTTAACCCCCGGGCCGCGAAACAGCAGCACCAAACCAACAATCGTCAACAGGCAGAAGAAGATAGCGGTCCACCCGGGAATGCTCAGGCCGAGGAAGCGCCATACTACCTCTGCACAATCCCCTGTACCACGTATCGCCGTTGACAACACATCAAAAAACGGCAGCACTTCCAACATATAATCAACCGACGGCCCGCACGCAGGAACCTGATCTGCCGGCAGGTTCTGCAGCCACAGCTGTCGCCCGGCCAACGCAAGACCAAGGCCGGAGGCAATCGCGATCAGCACCCCGTATATACGAACACCTACACCGGCAGGACCATGCAACAGCCCAAGAAAAGCAACCAGTCCGGCACCCATGAAGCCAAAGCGCTGTAACCAACACAGCGGACAGGGTTCGAGCCCCATGATGTGCTCCATGTAAAAGGCCACGCCCAGCAACGCGGCACACACCAGAAATACCAAGCCAAACACGGATCTGCTCGTCAAAATGATTCCTCAAGCCAGTGAATTTAAACTGCATCCTCAAACCGGGGCTGTTATCCTCGGCTCATTGAATTGCGCGGCGCGCCGTCGCCACTAAACCCTAAACCATGACCAACATCAAGGCTATGACACCGCAACTGAAATCGACCCTGCTTCTGACGCTATTGGCACTGATTCTGACCGCCCCCGTGGCTCAGGCAGACGAAGTGGCGAACGAGCAAGACACCAGTGAAGGAAGTGGTGTCACCGACTACATTGCCATGGACCCGCCGTTTGTTACCCACGTCGGCGCGCCCTCCCACAAGCCGACCTACCTGAAGGCATCAGTCAGCCTGCGAACATCGACCAGCACCGCACGTGCCGCGATAGAAACCCACATGCCACGATTGCGCCATGAACTGGTGATGTTGTTCGGCGAGCAAACCAACGCCGATCAGCTGACGTCTCTGGACGGTCAGCAGGCGCTGCGGGAAGAGGCGAAAAAACGGATGAATGAGGTGCTGGAACGGCAGCAAACCGGCGAGTCCATCACCGGGGTTCTGTTTACCGAATTTGTCGTGCAGAGGTAGCGCTCAGACGCGCCAGAATCGATCAGGCGATGCGGGAGAAAAAGTCATTGTCAGGGATTTTCTGCTGATTGACCGCGGCGGATGAATCATCCCAGCCCGCCTCCCAGGCGGCGACGACAACTTCCCCACGGTAGGGGCAGCGATGTTTCTTCATCCCCATGGACGCCGCCATATAGCCCTGACGATAGGCCTTGTTCAGCGCCTCCACGTCCCAGCCCAGTTTTATATCCCTGGCCATGCCACAACTCTCCTTGTCGGTGTGACGTAGAAATTAGCAGGCGGTTCCACCACCAACAAACCTGCCTTCTCGTTTTGTGATTCAGGTCCGCGGGCGATGGAACAGGGTGCAGATTATGCTTGCTGGTAGCGCTCCAGGAACTGGTCGAACGGCTCGTTTTCCTCGATTTCGAATTGCCGCTGTTCCGCCAGGGAGGTTTCGGACAGCGCCTGAAAATCCGCCAACACCTGTGCATCAAGACCTTCCTGACGCAGAGTGTCCTGATGCTGTCTGGACACATCCAGCCCCCATTCCCTGTGCCCCATGCCCCGGCTCGCCATGGCATCCAGAACACGGGCAGAAGGCACACCGGAAAAGTCCGGTTCGGCCAATTTACGACGCTGGTCCGCAAGGGCCAGGCGATACGTATTTCCGCCGTTCCAACCGTCCAACAGGTCCGCCAGCGGCTCAAGCTGATCCAGCAACTGGGTGGCCGCATCGCTCATCAGTGCGCGCTCGCCACCACGACACAGCTTCAGGGCGGCATCACGGCCCCGTGCCACCACGTCCTTGTAGTTGTCATCCAGGCGCTCGCACTCGGCATCGCCAATACGGGGACTGTCTTCCAGCAGGCAATCGAGCAGGAACAGGTCCATGAAATCGATCTGGCTGGCGTTCACACCCACGGGCGAGAACGGGTCCAGATCCAGACAGCGCACTTCAATGTATTCCACACCGCGGGCATCCAGGGCCTGGATGGGCTTTTCACCGCGGTTTGTGGTGCGTTTGGGGCGCACGGCACTGTAGTACTCGTTCTCAATCTGCAGAACACTGGTATTAATCTGGACAAACTTGCCATCCCGCTGGACACCGATGGCCTCGTATTCCGGCCAGGGCGTGTGGATCGCACGGTGCAGCGTACTGGTGTAGGTACCCAGTTCGTTGAAACAGATGTTCAGCGACGACTGGGCGTTGTTGTGGTAGCCCAGATCGCCCATCCTCAGTGACGTTGCCTGCTCACCAAACCAGGTCTGCTCGTCAAAGCGGGTCAGGTTGTGACTGACATTGGCCACGAAGCTGGCATCCAGCGCAGGGGATGCGCCAAACAGCAGCATCAGCAACCAGCTGCGGCGCCGGAAATTGCGCACCAGCCAGAAATACTGATCCGACTTGAAATCCTTCAGGCTCTGCTGATTACCCAGTGCTTGCTGCCAGACGCGCCAGAACTCGTCGGGCAACGACAGGTTGTAATGGGCACCGGCGATGCTCTGCATCATACGGCCATAACGCACCGCCAGGCCCTGTCGGTAGACATGCTTGAGCTGGCCAATGTTGGATGTGCCGTACTCAGCGATGGGGATACTGGCATCACCGTCCAGCTGGCAGGGCATGCTGGCAGCCCAGAACACCTCGTCGCCCAGCTCCCGCTGGACAAACCGATGGATGTTGCTGAGGGATTCGAGCATCTCTCCGGTGCTTGAACACACGGGCGTGATCAGCTCCAGCAGCGCTTCGGAATAATCTGTGGTAATCCGGGGATGGGTCAGCGCGGAACCCAGCGCTTCCGGGTGCGGCGTTTGCGCAATAAAGCCATTGCGATCGACCCGCAGGCCTTCTTTTTCCACCCCTTTCAAAAAACCGTACCAGTCACTGGCCGCAAACTGGCTCAAAACAGAAAAGCGGGAATCAGCCATCGTGAACTCCTGCTGCCGCTGGCATGCCCTGGCCTGGCATGCCAGCTGGTGAAAAGAGAATTCGGGTTAACGACCGCCCTTGCGGGCAGAGGCCAATGCCTGAGCCATGGCTCCCGCCATCGCACCCTGCTGAGGCTGACTACCCTTGGACTGACGACCGCCCGCGTTACCGGAGCGTTTCTCTCCACGGCTGGAGCGGGGCGCCGGTCCGCTGGTTTTCTCTCCGGGCTGGTCATCCATACGCATGGACAGCGCAATTCGTTTGCGGGGTATATCCACGTCCATCACTTTCACCTTGACGATGTCGCCCGCTTTCACGACGTCCCTCGGATCGTTGACGAAAGTATGGGACAGCGCCGAGATGTGCACCAGTCCATCCTGGTGTACGCCGATATCCACAAACGCGCCGAAGTTGGTCACGTTGGTGACCGACCCTTCAAGCACCATGCCCGGCTCAAGATCACTCAGGGTTTCCACGCCTTCCTCAAAACTGGCGAAACGGAATTCCGGTCGCGGATCCCGCCCCGGTTTTTCCAGTTCGGCAATGATGTCCTTCACCGTTGGCAAACCGAATTGCTCGGTTACGTAATCCTTCGGGTCCAGGCTGCGCAGGAACGCGGCATCACCGATGAGGTTTTCGACTTTGCGCTGGTTCTTGGCGGCGATGGCCTCAACCACGCCGTAGGCTTCCGGGTGCACCGAAGAACGATCGAGTGGATTGGCGCCGGAGGCGATCCGCAGGAAGCCGGCGGCCTGTTCAAAGGTGCGATCGCCGAGGCGGCTGACCTTGAGCAGTTGCTTGCGATCGCTGAACAGCCCGTTCTGGTTCCGGAAATCCACAATGTTCTGCGCGATACTCTGGTTCAGGCCGGAAACCCGAGACAACAGAGGCACGGACGCGGTGTTCAGGTCCACACCAACACCGTTTACACAGTCTTCCACCACGGCATCCAGGCTACGGGATAACTGCACCTGGGAAACGTCGTGCTGGTACTGGCCCACGCCGATGGACTTGGGTTCAATCTTCACCAGCTCGGCCAGCGGGTCCTGCAACCGGCGAGCGATGGATACCGCACCGCGCACGGTGACATCGAGTTCTGGCAGTTCGCGCGCGGCGAACTCGGACGCCGAATAAATCGACGCGCCGGATTCACTGACCACAATGCGCGCCAGCTTGAGTTCCGGGTAGCGTTTGCACAGATCCGCCACCAGCTTTTCGGTTTCCCGGGACGCGGTGCCATTACCGATGGCGACCAGCTCGATCTTGAACTCACGGCACCAGACAGCCATTTGTTCGATGGAACGATCCCACTGATTTTTCGGAGCGTGGGGGAACATGGCGCCGTGGCCGGCAACCTTGCCGGTGCCATCAATGATCGCCACTTTCACACCGGTACGCAGGCCGGGATCCAGCCCCAGCGTTGGGCGCGGGCCGGCCGGGGCCAGCAACAGCAGATCCTTGAGGTTGGCGGCGAATACATTGATGGCCTCGCTTTCGGCCGTTTCCCGAACCTGGCCCATCAGATCGGTTTCGATCTGGGTGGACAGTTTGACGCGCCAGGTCCAGCGCACCACTTCGGATAGCCATTTGTCGGCGGCACGACCGTTATCACGAATATTCCAGTGCGCGGCAATACGCTGTTCGGCCGGATGGGGCTGACGGCGGTCGTCGCTTTCCTCGCCCATCACGATCGCGTAGGTCAGGATGCCCTCATTACGGCCGCGCAAGATGGCCAGGGCCCGGTGCGACGGGACTTTTTTCAGCGGTTCGACATGATCGAAATAATCGCGGAACTTGGCGCCTTCGTTTTCCTTGCCCTCAATGACCGAGACCTTCAACTGGCCACCGTGCCAGATGAAATCCCGCAGGTTGCCCAGTAACTCCGCGTCTTCGGCAAAGCGCTCCATAAGAATGTAACGGGCACCATCGAGCGCAGCTTTGGCGTCGTCAATGCCGGCGTCTGCGTTGACATAACCCTGCGCGGTGCCTTCCGGGTCCTGCGTTGGATCGTCATAAAGCGTGTGCGCCAGAGGCTCCAGTCCGGCTTCACGGGCAATCTGGGCCTTGGTACGGCGCTTGGGCTTGTACGGAAGGTACAGATCTTCCAGGCGATTCTTGGTGTCCGCGTCGTTGATACTGGCGCGCAGCTCGTCGGTGAGCTTGCCCTGCTCATCGATGCTGCTGAGAATCGCGGCCCTGCGGTCTTCCAGCTCCCGCAGGTAACGCAACCGTTCTTCCAGTGTCCGCAGCTGGGTATCATCCAGCGAGCCGGTGATTTCTTTCCGGTAACGGGCGATGAAGGGAACCGTGGCACCCTCGTTGAGCAGTCCGATCGTCGCGTTGACCTGCTGTTCGCGTACGCCCAGTTCTTCGGCAATACGGCTGGAAATACTGTTCATGCAACCTCTGTTCACGTGGCTCAGTGTCAAACGGAAAGGGGGAAAGGTACAGCGGCCAACGGCAACAGGCAAGCGGGTGCGTTGTCCGGCTCAGCAAACCATCGCAGTATCATCCACAAGGTACTCTGGGCCCGACTGGTGTAAAATCAGCCGCAATTCATCATTCAGCTTTTTAATCCCAGACCTTATCGCTGTGAACAAACTCAATCCCAGACAAAGTGAAGCGGTGCGTTACGCCAATGGCCCGTTGCTGGTGCTCGCCGGCGCCGGCAGCGGCAAGACCAGCGTTATCACCCGCAAGATTGCCTATCTGATTGAGGAGGTCGGGATTCCCGGGCGCCACATTGCGGCCGTGACCTTCACCAACAAAGCCGCTCGGGAAATGAAAGAGCGGGTCACCCGCATTGTCGACCGCACCCTCGCCCGGGGGCTGATCGTTTCGACCTTCCACAACCTCGGCCTGAACATGATCCGGGAAGAGCACGAGCACCTCGGTTACCGCCCCGGCTTTTCCATTTTCGACGCCGAGGATGCCAAGGCCCTGCTGCAGGACCTGATGTTCAGCGATGGCAGCGCCGACGCTGGCGACGAGGTCGGTGACGTGCAGATGACCATATCCTCATGGAAAAACGCCCTGAAAACGCCGGCAGAGGCGCTCAGCAAAGCGGCCGACGAGCGTGAGCAGCGCATAGCCCTGGTGTACGGCAAGTACAACGAGTACCTCAAGGCTTACAACGCGGTGGATTTCGACGACCTGATCCTGCTGCCGGTTCAGCTGTTCCGCGCCAATCCGGACGTGCTGACCAAATGGCGCAAGAAAATCCGCTACATGCTGGTGGATGAGTACCAGGACACCAACGTGTGTCAGTACGAACTGGTCAAACTGCTGGTCGCGGAGCGGGCGGCGTTCACCGTGGTAGGCGACGATGACCAGTCGATTTACGCCTGGCGTGGTGCGCGGCCGGAAAACCTGGTTCAGCTGAAAGAAGACTTCCCCAGCCTGCGAATCGTCAAGCTGGAGCAAAACTACCGCTCCACCGGGCGCATACTGCGCAGTGCCAACACGGTGATCGCCAACAATCCCCACGTGTTTGAAAAAACCCTGTGGAGCGATCACACCATCGGTGACGAACTGCGGGTAATCCGGTGCCGTAACGAAGACGCGGAAACCGATCGCGTCGCCACCGAAATCCTCGACAAGAAACTCAAGCAGGGGCTGGAATTCCGGGACTTCGCGGTACTGTACCGGGGTAACCATCAGGCCCGCCTGCTGGAAATGAAACTGCAGGCGTACCAGATTCCCTACCGGCTGTCCGGCGGCCAGTCCTTTTTCTCCAAGAACGAGATCAAGGACGCCATGTCCTACCTGCGCCTGATGATCAACCCGGACGATGACGCGGCTTTTCTGCGGGTGGTGAACGTGCCGCGCCGGGAAATCGGACCCAAAACCCTGGAACAGCTGGCCGGTTACGCCCGCACCCGCAATGTCAGCCTGTTCCGGTCGCTGCACGATATGGGCGCTGAAGCCCACGTGGCGGAAAAGGGGCTCGACCGTCTGCGGCGCTTTGCGCACTGGGTCGATGCCACCTGCGAGCGCCTGCACAGCGAAGATCCAATTCCGGTGATCAAGCAGCTTTTCACGGACATCGAGTACGAAGAGTGGCTGCACCAGCATTCTGGCACGCCCAAGCAGGCAGAGCGTCGGATGGAAAACATCTGGTACCTGGTGGATTCCATTCAGCGCATGCTCGACGACGGCAAGGGCACCGCCGATGAAATTGGCTTCGAGGACGCCATCACCAAGCTGATTCTGCGGGATATGATGGAGCAGCGGGAAGAAGAGGACGACAGTGACAAGGTCCAACTGCTGACCCTGCACGCCTCCAAGGGGCTGGAGTTTCCACACGTGTTCATCATGGGCCTGGAAGAAGAAATCCTGCCCCACCGCACCAGCATTGAAGAGGGCAACATCGAAGAAGAGCGCCGGCTGATGTATGTGGGCATCACCCGTGCCCGGGAAACCCTGGCGATGACCTACGCCGCCTCGCGCAAACAGTACGGTGAAAAAATCGAAACCATCCCCAGCCGGTTTCTGGACGAGTTGCCAGAGGACGATGTGCTCTGGGAAGGCAGAGGCGACCTGGATGCCGAGGCAAACCAGAAGAAGGGCAAGGCCACACTCAGCGCCCTTTTAGGCGACCTGGACGGCTGACCGGGACCGGGTACAACAGCGAGTCCGGATAACAAAAAACCCCGCAAGAGCGGGGTTTTTCAGTTCAGTGCCGGAGCCTGACTTACTGGCTTTCGGAAACCAGGTGCTCAACCGCCGCCTTGATTTCTTCGTCCGGACAGTTGGCGCAACCGCCTTTGGCTGGCATGGCGTTGAAACCGTTGATGGCATTCTCAACCAGGGTCTCCAGGCCCTTCTCAATGCGCGGAGCCCAGGCACCGGCATCACCGATCTTGGGCGCACCGGCCGCACCCGTGGTATGACAGGCCATGCAAACCGCATCGTAAACTTCTGAACCAGAGCGCGGCCCTGAGCTGGCGGTCTGGGTGGGCGCCGCGGCTTCACCACACTCGTCACCCTGGAGACACACCTCCCCTACCGGCTCGATGCGTGAACGAATCTCATCTTCTACACTTGCCATCACAGCACCGGCGGCGAAACCGAAGCCGATCAGCATGACAGCCAGGACTCTCTTCATCTTCACAATGCACCTCGCATTAGCGCGTTATAATCGTCAGTGGTCGCATTATAGCGACTGAACCCTGGCAAAAAAACCAAGTGGCTGAATCGAGGCAGAATCTGTCCACTATTTTTATTGCCATTTCGTCAGCCTGACAGCATCCGGTCGCCCGTCACGCTACCATACGCCCTCATCCCCCATCCCCTTCCCGGAGCCATTGTATGCAACCCAACGCCCCCACACCTCACCCACTTCGCAGGGTCCTGTTGATTGCCGAGTTTGGTGCGCTGGCCGTGCTTCTGGGCTCCATGGCCTGGTTTTCCAGCCACACCGCCGATGGCGGCACGCTGCAAGCCGCATGGCTGCTGATCCCTGCCGTCGCAAGCCTGGTGGTGTTTCTGAGCTTTATCGGCCTGATGTACCTGCGCTGGGTGGCGGCCGCCAATGACGCCAACCGGGTCAGGCACACCCTCATTTTTGCTCTGCTGGCTCTGACCCTGATTGGTGTCTGGCTTTATGGCATCGGCAAAACCTGGCTGAGCATGCAGGCGGGATGATGAACATGACCCTGAAACGGTTCTATCCGACTCTGATGCTATTGAGCACAGCCGTCTCTCTCAGTGTCAGCGCACAGGTGTCAGACGACCCCGGCACCTACACAACGGCCCTGAGCCCGGAAGACTGCGCGCTGATTGAAAACGGGGTGCAGAGACTGGCCTGTTACGACCGACTGCAGAATCCGGAAGCCGCCCGGCAAGCCGCTTCCCCGGAACGTGTTGAAGAAGCCCAGCAGGATGCCGCGGAGGCTATACCCGGGCTGACGGAAGGAACCGGCGGTCTACCCGCAGAGGATGAGAGGGTCATGGATAATGTCCTCGACCGCTATCTGCGCGCCGAAAAGGCGGTTTTTTCCTTCTCCGGCAGTTTTGTCGGCTATCGGCCGACCTACATTTTACCGGTCAGCTATGTGGTCGACCCGAATCCCAACCCCAACAGTCCGACCCTGGGCATTTCCGGTTACGACTACGACCTGGAAAGGGAGGAGGCGAAATATCAGATCAGTTTCAAGGTTCCATTGCTGACGGGCATGCTGGACCAGCGCACGACGCTCTGGTTTGGCTATACCCAGAAGTCCTTCTGGCAGGTCTACAACCGGGATTCCTCCGCGCCGTTCCGGGAAACCAATTACGAACCCGAGATTTTCGTCCGTTACCAAACCGACTGGAATATCGGCAAGGGCAAACTGAATGCCCTGACCTTCGGTTTCAACCATCAGTCCAACGGCCAGTCGGAGCCCCGCTCCCGCAGCTGGAACCGCCTCATCGGTTCGGCCGGGTACAGCTACGGGCGCTGGCTGCTCATTGTTCAGCCCTGGTACCGGATTCCCGAGGATCTGAATAACGACGATAACCCGGACATCGAACGGTATCTGGGCTACGCCAACTACATCGGCGTTTACAAGCTCACCGAGGACCGCACGCTGTCCCTGCAGCTGATGAACAACCTGCGTTCGAGCAACAACAAGACCTCGGTTGAACTGGCCTACAGTTTTCCCATGGGCGACAGCCTGCGCGGCTTTATCCAGTACTACAACGGTTATGGCGAGAGCCTGATCGATTACAACGAACGTATTCAGCGCTTCGGCATCGGGGTGATGCTGAACGATTGGCTATAAGCAGAAAAAACCTGGGAAGGAAAATAACGCCCCCGGAAGCTTTACGCCTCCGGGAGGGCCGCCACAATGAGTAGCTGAATTATCGGTTCAGGCGCTCCATCTCGGCGAGCAGCTCTTCGGTCTTGGCTTCCATCAGCGCCTTGTCGCCGCGCGCTTCGACGTTCAGCCGAACCACCGGCTCGGTGTTGGACATGCGCAGATTGAAGCGCCAGTCGTCAAACTCGATGCTGACACCGTCGACCTTGCTGACGCGTCCACCCTGCTCACGGTAGTTGGCCTCGATGGCCGAGATCACGGCTTTCGGATCGGCAATGGTGCGGTTGATTTCACCACTGGCCGGGTAGGCTTCGATGCGGGCATCAATCAGCGACGACAGAGTCTGGCCGGACTGGCACAGGCGCTCGGCCACCAGCAACCAGGGAATCATGCCGCTGTCGCAGTAGGCGAAGTCACGGAAGTAGTGGTGCGCACTCATCTCGCCGCCGTACACGGCGTCCTCATCCCGCATGCGCTGCTTGATGAAGGCGTGTCCGGTTTTGCTTTCCACAGGCGTGCCGCCCGCTGCCTGCACCAGATCCAGCGTATTCCAGGTCAGCCGCGGGTCATGGATGACGGCACCGCCACCGGTCTTGCGCAGAAACTGGTCTGCCAACAGGCCCACGATGTAGTAGCCCTCGATGAAGCGACCATTCTCGTCAAAGAAGAAACAGCGATCGTAATCGCCATCCCAGGCAATCCCCATCGCCGCCTGTTGAGCGACCACGGCCTCGGCGGTGGCCGAGCGGTTTTCGGGCAGAATCGGGTTGGGGACACCATTGGGGAAGTTGCCATCCGCCTCGTGATGGACCTTCACGAACCTGAACGGCAGGTGTTTTTCCAACTGGTCAATCACCAGACCCGCTCCGCCGTTACCGGCGTTGGCCACGATGGTCAGCGGCTTCAGTGAGGCGGTATCGATGTACCCGAGCAAATGCTCGACGTAGGCATCCATCGCATCCAGGGTTTCATAGCTGCCTTGCTCGGAGGCATCGGTAAACGGTTCCAGCACCCGGTCGCGAATGTCGTTCAGGCCATTATCGGAACTGATGGGGCGGGACTCCGGCCCCACCATTTTCATGCCGTTGTGGTTCTTCGGGTTGTGGCTCGCCGTTACCATGATGCCGCCATCCATCTCGTAATGGCTGGTGGCGAAGTACACCTGCTCGGTACCGCAAAGGCCAATGTCATAGACATTCGCACCCGCAGCCCTCAGCCCATCACTCAAGGCCGTGGCGATGTCCGGGCTGGACAGGCGAATGTCGTAACCGACAATCACCTTCTTGGCACCGGTCACGTCCACATAGGCGCGCCCAATGCGCTCCGCCAGGTCCGGATTCAGTTGCTCCGGCACCTGGCCTCGCAGGTCATAGGCTTTAAAACAGGACAAATCCATTATCAATATTACTCCGCGGGTGCTGACTGTAGCTGTATGTAGTTCTGTATGCCCATCTGGGAAATCAGCTCAAGCTGGGTTTCGAGCCAATCGATGTGCTCTTCTTCGCTGTCGAGAATACTACGGAACAGCTGCCGGCTGCCGTAGTCCTGCACCTGTTCGCAATAGGCGACGGCTTCTCTGAGCTCATCCACCGCCGCCAGCTCCAGCTTCAGGTCACAGGAGATCATCTCCTCGACGTTTTCACCAATCAGGAGCTTGTTGAGATCCTGAAGATTCGGCAAGCCCTCGAGAAACAGAATGCGCTCAATCAATTGATCGGCGTGTTTCATTTCATCAATGGACTCTTCGTATTCCTTGTCCGCCAGCTTGGTAATGCCCCAATCTTTGTACATGCGGGAATGGAGAAAATACTGGTTAATGGCGGTCAGTTCGTTCACGAGGACTTTATTGAGGTACTGTACAACCGTCTTGTCGCCTTTCATCGTCGGGCTCCTTTTAAGGTTGAAGCGGAGGGGGGAACCCTAATAGTAGCCGGTTCGGGAACAAGAAAAAAACACACCGGAAAAGGACGACGACGGCAAACCGGATACAGAAAAGCCGGGACACTGCCCGGCTCGGTCACTGAATACTAATAAGGCGCTACGCGGCAGGCGAGGCGAGCAAGTCGGCCATCGCGGTGTACTCCGGCGAGCGGCTTTCTCTCAGGATTTGCCGTGCGGTGCTGGCGCAGCGGCCGCACTGGCGGGCCACGCCCAGCTCCTCGCCCAGCTCACGCATGGAGGTCACGCCATTTTCGGCGGCTTCACGAATGCTCCGATCGGTTACGCCCTGGCACAGGCACACGTACATAATAATTCCCACTTAACAGTTCAGTTGTTAGTGATAATTATTGTCATTCGCGTCCAAAAGCGCAACCGTTCGGTCGTTAGAATTTGTATCAGGCCGCCATCACTTCCCGGGTCAGGTTACGATGGCCGTCGTCGGTGACAACCACGTTATCCTCAATCCGGATGCCGCCGCAGCCCCGGAGCTCCTCGATCACCGCACGGTTGATGTGCTTACCCAGCGGCCCCGCCAGTACCGGATCCAGTAGCGACGGAATGATGTACAGCCCCGGCTCAATGGTGACCACCATGCCCGGCTCCAGGGTCCGGGTCAGGCGCAGGAACGGTGCATCCTCCGGGGACGGCGTACGCTTGCCGGCGACGTCGTGCACCTGGATGCCCAGAAAATGACCAATGCCGTGAGGAAAGAACGCCCGGGTGACCCCTTCGGACACCAGCGCCTGTTCGTCCACCCCGTCCACAATGCCCGCAGCCACCAAAAGAGCCGCCAGCCCCTGATGGGTTTTCCGATGGATGTCGGCGTAATCGACACCGGGCGCAACCATGGCGCACAGGCGCTTCTGCAACTGATCCAGCCCGTGAATCAGGGCCGCGAAACGGTCTTCACCGGGCGCGGCGGTGGTTCGGGTGATGTCGGAACTGTAGCCCCGGAAACGCACCCCGGCATCGATCAGCAGACTACGGGGCTGGGACGGTGCCTCAACATCGTAGTACTGGTAGTGCAGAGTGCCGGCGTGCTCGTTCAGACCAATGATGCTGTGATAGGGGGATTCCGCCTCACGCTGGCCGGTGGCCTGCTGGTACGCAAGACTGATTCCGAATTCGCTTGCGCCCGCCAGAAACGCATTCTGGGCCGCACGATGGCCCTTTACCGCCAGTTCGTTGGCGCGCGCGAGGCAGGCAATTTCATACGGCGTCTTGCGGACACGGGTCTCTTCGATGGCGGTCAGCAGGTCCGCCGGGTTGTGCTCACCGGCGACGTCGCCAAGATAGGCCGGATCACCAATCACCGCGATCCTGCCCGCACCGTCAATAGACGGTACCTGGCGCTCGGCAATGAACCGGATATCCACCTGCTGATGCCAGGGCTCCGGGGAAAATTCCGGGTTGGCGTGCCAGAAGTCCACCGGCTGGAACAGCCACAGCACCGGCTTTTGCCCGGGACGAATCAGCAACCAGCTGAACTCCTGGTCCACCAGCCCCGTCCAGTGCACGAAGGGACCATAGCCGTGGAACACCCAGCCCTGATCGTCGGCGTACCGCATGGGCGCCGCGCCGGAGCTGATCAGCAAGCTGTCGAAGCCATGCTCGGCCAGGGCCTGTTCGTAACGTTGCTGCAGGGTCTCCAGATGATCGGTTTGCAGGGCCAGTAGTTCTGAATCAGACATGGTGTTGCTCTTCCAGTGTTTTCCAAAGCGTTAATAGGTCGTCCGAGCGAGGTTCCCGCAGGCGGATCAGGCGGATATCGACGGGAATATCCCACTGTTCGTCCCCTGCCCGCACCAGGCGGCCGAACTGCTCGCTTTTTTCGGTCATACGTTTCGGCAGCCACCCCATTCCGAAGCCCTGCTTCACCAATGCCTTGATGCTCGCCGAATGCGGACTTTCGTTCAGTGGCAACAGGTTCGCCTGCACCTTGCTCTGGCTCAGATGAGCCTCAATAGCCGAGTAGAGAAAGCCACGCGGGTGATGGGCGATCAAGGGCACTGGCTGGCCTGCACTACCGGGCAACACGAAACGGGGAGTCCCCTGGTCGTCGGCCACACTGACCGGCACCAAAAGTTCTTCACCCAGTGTCAGCCACTCGTAGCGCTCGGGCGTCAGTCGTTCCCGCCAGGGCAGATACCGGTGCCAGTAACACAGCACCAGTTCGCATTCGCCGTCATCCAGCGCATCCAGAAACTGCGCCCCCAGCCAGTTGGTCGACTTCAGGTTCAGCTGCAACTGATCCGCCGCCCCCGATACCGCCACCCACTCCTGAAAAAAGTGGGAAAACAGACTCTGGGTAGAGCCGACGCTGATCCGGGATTCGGCGGCTTCCTCGAGGGCCTGAATCCGCTCCCGGGTTTCGCGCACATCGCGGGTCGCCCGCTCGCAGAACTCGAGGAAAATCTCCCCGGCCGGAGTCAGCGCCAGCGGCAGGGTCTGACGATCAATGAGCGTCGTCCCCATGGCCTCTTCGAGCAGCTTGATGCGACGGCTGAACGTGGGCTGGCTCACGTGCTGCGCCTCGGCCGCACGTGAAAAATGGCGGGCCCGGGCCAGCGCCATAAAATCCTCAAGCCAACGTAAATCCATCATGCCACCAGAAACTGTTCATTCGGGGGGCATGATAACTGATCGTGCGCGCCGATTCTTTTACAGCCGGCCTTCTTCCACCGCGTGGCAGGCCACCTGAGCGCCAGCATCGGTGGCGATCAGTTTGGGGATTTCCTGCTTGCAACGCTCGTTGGCGTACGGGCAGCGACCGTGGAACACGCAACCCGACGGCAGGTTAACCGGCGTCGGCACCTCACCTTGCAGGCGGATGTGGTTCGGGCGGTCGTCCTCAAGTTTCGGAATCGCCGACAGCAGCGCCTGAGTGTAGGGATGGCGCGGGGTACTGAACAGAGTCCTGGTATCCGCCAGCTCGCACACCCGGCCCAGATACATCACGGCTACCCGGGTACCAAAGTGCTCCACCACCGCCAGATCGTGGGTAATGAACAGGTACGTCAGGTTGCGGCTCTCCTGGGCATCCATCAGCAGGTTCAGAACCTGGGCCTGAATGGAGACATCCAGTGCCGAGATAGGCTCGTCCGCCACGATGAACTCCGGGTCCACCGCCAATGCCCGGGCGATGGCGATGCGCTGACGCTGGCCGCCGGAGAACTCGTGACCAAAGCGGGAACCCCAGTCCGGGTTGACGCCCACCGAGTGCATTACTTCGTGCACCTTGTCGCGGACTTCCAGCTCGGACCACTCCGGGTGGTGAAAGCGGATCGGCTCTTCCAGAGTCTTCTGGATGGTCATGCGCGGGTTCAGGGACGCATACGGATTCTGGAAGATCATCTGCATCTTGCGGCGGTACGGCAACACCGCATCGCCGCTGAGATTGTCGATCCGCTGGCCATCGTAATGAATCTCACCGGCCGTTGGCGACAGCAGGCCCATCACGGTGCGGGCGACGGTGGATTTACCACAGCCAGACTCGCCCACCACGCACAGCGCTTCCCCTTTCTGCACCTGAAGGTCGACACCGTTGATGGCGTGAACCGCTTCCTGACGGCGCTGGAACCTGCCGTTCTTGAAGGTGATTTGCTCCAGCAGGCCACCGGTCAGATCAAACTTCTTTTCCAGACCCTGGATGTTTACCAGTGTGGATGACTGGGAGGTCATGATTCGGCCTCCTGCATGCGTTTCTCCTGCTCGATAAGATTACTGACTTCATAACAGGCCACATCGACATTGCCGGAGCGCACGTATTGTGGCATTTCGCGCTTGCACTGCTCGGTGGCGAATTTGCAGCGCGGATGGAACGGGCAGCCCGTGGGCACGTTCTTCAGCGACGGCATGGACCCGGGGATCTGGAACAGGCGGCCGCCGGGCTCACCCATCTGCGGCAGCGCATTGATCAATCCCTGGGTATACGGATGCTGGGCGTCGTTGATGATTTCCTTGGTCGAACCCTGTTCGATGATGCGCCCGGAGTACATGACCAGCATGCGCTGGGTCACCTGGGACACCACACCCAGATCGTGGGTGATCAGCATCAGGGCCACATTTTCCTGCTCGCACAGCTCCAGCAGCAGGTCCATGATTTCCGCCTGGATGGTCACATCCAGTGCGGTGGTCGGCTCGTCCGCGATGATGATTTCCGGGTCCAGCAACAGCGCGATGGCGATGATGACACGCTGGCGCATACCACCAGACAGTTCGTGCGGGTACTGGTCCAGACGCTTTTCCGGCGACGGAATGTAAACCTTGCGCAGCTTATCCAGCGCAATCTCGCGCGCCGCCTTTTTGCTGATGTTCCGGTGCGCCAGAATCGCCTCGATCATCTGGGTGCCGATGGTCAGCACCGGGTTGAGGGTCATCATCGGGTCCTGGAAGATCATGGCAATGCGATTGCCACGGATCTTGCGCAATTCGCGCTCGCTCATGGCCGCCAGGTCCTTGCCTTCAAACAGGATCTGGCCACCGGCGATGTAACCCGGGCGGGCGATCAGGTTCAGGATGGAGAACGCGGCAACGGATTTACCAGCGCCGGATTCGCCCACCAGGCCCAGACGCTCACCCTTGTCGAGGCTGAAGCTGATACCGCGCAGCGCCTTCAGGTCACCGCCACGGACCGCAAAGCGGACATCAAGATTTTTTACTTCAAGCAATGCCATGACGTTACCCCTTGTAAAGCCGTGGATTCATGACATCCCGCAGCCAGTCACCCAACAGGTTGATGACCAGTACGAGCACCACCAGTACCAGGCCCGGGATCAGGGTGATCCACCAGGAACCGCTCTGGATGTAGTCAAAGCCGGACTTGATCAGGGAACCCAGCGACGGCTGGGTTTCCGGCATACCAAGGCCAAGGAATGACAGTGCCGCCTCGGAAATGATCGCGTTGGCGATCTGGACCGTGGCGATAACAAAAATCGGCGACAGGGTGTTCGGCAGAATGTGGCGGAACATGATCCGCGGCGTGCCAAAACCCATGACCTTGGCCGCATCCACGTACTCTTTCTTCTTCTCCGCCAGCACGGAGGCGCGCACGGTACGGGCAATCTGCGGCCATTCGGACACACCGATGATGAAAATCAGCATGTAGATGGCGATTTCGCCGAACATCAGGCTGCCGAAGGTGGCCTTGACCACCGCACCCACGATGATGGCCACCATCAGGGTTGAGAACGACAGCTGAACGTCGGCGATGCGCATCAGGATGGCGTCCACGCGGCCACCGAGGTAACCGGCCAGCAGGCCGAACAGGATACCCAGTGCACCCTGCAGCAGAACGGCGCCGAAGCCGATCATCAGGGATACCCGGGTGCCGTACAGAATGGTGGACAGCAGGTCACGGCCCTGGGCGTCGGTGCCCAGCGGAAACGCCGCGTCAGACCCCGAAATGCCGACCGGCGGCAATTCCGAATTCATGATGTCGATCTGGGTCAGATCGTACGGGTCGGTCGGAGCCAGCAGGGGTGCAAAGACCGCCGCCAGCACCATCAGCATCAGCACCAGGAAGCTGGCGATCGCGACCTTGTCGCGCTTGAAGCTGTACCAGAAAAAGGAGTCGCGAAAGCGATCCCAGCGGGAAAGAGTCGCCGTCGTCATGCTTTCTTACCTGTCAGTTTTACCGTCGGGTTTACCAGTCCGTAGATCAGATCGACCAGGGTATTGGTAATTACGAAAATCAGACCCACCACCATCAGGTAAGCCACGATCAGGGGAATATCACTGCGGGTGATGGCCTCGAGGAACATCAGGCCGACACCCGGCCACTGGAACACGGTTTCAGTCAGGATGGTGTACGCCACCATAATCCCGATCTGCACACCGCCCACGGTAATCACCGGCAGCATGGTGTTCTTCAGGGCATGCAGAAAGTTAATGCGCGGAGCGGCCAGGCCCTTGGCACGGGCGTAGCGAATGTAGTCGCTCTGCAGGACTTCCATCATCTCCGCCCGAATCAGACGGATAAACAGCGGCAGCATGATGGAGGCCAGGGAAATGGACGGCAACAACAGGTGCAGCAGGCCATCCTGGGTGAAGAAGCCGGACTCCCAGGTACCGAACAGATGGGTCAACTCGTCACCACGGCCGTAGGACGGCAGGCCACCGTTGGTGGACAGCGCACCGTTGAGCCAGCTACCCCAGCCAGTGTCTTCCGGGAACAGGGTCACCGTGACACCGATAGAGAACAGTTGAATCAGAACAATGGCCGTCAGGAACACGGGGATGGAAATCCCCACCGTGCTGACGCCCATGAAGAATTTGGACAGCCAGGCCTGGGGCCGAATGGCGGCATAGACGCCAATGGGCACCGAGAACAGGACAATAATCAATGTTGCGCCGATGACCAGTTCCAGGGTCGCCGGCAGGTTCTCGAGAATGACATCCACGGTGGGCTTGCCATAGAAGTAGGAGGTACCGAGATCACCCTGCAGGGCATTGCCGGCAAATCGCAGGTACTGAACCACAAACGGGTCGTTCAGTCCCAGTTCGTCACGGAGCTTTTCCCTCTCCTCTTCGGAGACGGACATTCCTACCATCTCTTGAAGCGGATCACCCAGGTTATCCTGAATGCTGAAGGCAATCACACTGATCACGAACATGACCAGCAGCGCCTGTGAAATCCGCTGAACCAAAAACGCTAACATGAGTTATTTCCGGAGATTACTGAAAACAAAAGGCCGGCTCCGGTCGCCCAAAGCCGGCCTGCCCATAGAGACGATTACTCTATGACGAGGTCACCCAGGTACGGGAAGTTCATCACGTTGAGCACCGGCTCGATCTTCACGTTCTTCTTCGCAGCCCAGGCAAGGTCCTGCCAGTGCAGCGGAATGAAGGCCGCGTCTTCGTACAGGCGCTGCTCAACGGTCTGCAGCATCTCTGCACGCTTGTCCAGATCGGTTTCGACGTTGGCCATTTCAACCAGCTTGTCGAGCTCCGGGTTGCAGTAGTTGCCAGCGTTGTACTGGCCTGCACCGGTTTCGGAATCCGGACAGAAAGTCAGGAACTCGTAGAAGTTCGCTGAATCTTCGGTGTCGGCGTGCCAGCCGATCATCATCATGTCCGCTGCACGGTCATCAAACTCCGGCCAGTACTGGGCCTTCGGCAGGGTCTTCAGGTCGACCTTGATGTTGATGCGCGACAGCATCGCGGCCACCGCCTGAGCGATCTTGTCGTCGTTCACGTAACGGTTGTTCGGCGCCATCATGGTGATGGTGAAGCCATCTTCATAGCCGGCTTCTTTCATCAGTTCCTGGGCCTTGGCTACGTCGTAACGCGGCTTCAGGTTCGGGTTATGGCCCTGGTAGCCTTCCGGCGACATCTGCGCAGCCGGGGTGGCAAAGCCCTTCATGATCTTGGCGGCAATGCCTTCCTGGTTCACCGCGTAAGCGATGGCTTCACGAACTTTCGGGTTCTTGAAGGCTTCCACACGCTCCTGGTTAAGCTGGAACATGATGATGCGCGTACCGGTCATGGTGACCAGGTCGGTATTTTTGTCGCTGCGGATACGGTCCAGATCGGTGGGCGGTACCGGTGCAATGAAATCAACACCGCCGGACAGCAGGGCAGAAACCCGGGTGTTGTTTTCTTTGATCGGCGTCAGCACGATCTTGCCAACGTTGCCCGGTGACTCGGTGTCCCAGTAATCGGCAAAGCGCTCGAACTCAAGGCGAACGCCCTGCTGGCGATCGGCAATGATGTAAGGGCCAGTACCGGACATGTTCCGGGACGCGAAGGAACCACCTTTCTTGTCGATCAGGTCCTTGGCTTTGCCGTCGTCGGTCTCGCCGCTGTAGAACTCGCTGTCCATCGGGAAGATGTAGGTCGCCGCGTTCAGCAGCAGCGGATACGGTTTCTCGGTCACCAGCTCGAAGGTGTAGTCATCAACGACGCGAACTTCGGTGAACGGGCGGAAGATCGCCTTGTAGTCCGCGCTCTTCTTCAGGCGCTCGAAGGTGAACTTCACATCTTCTGCAGTCAGCTCGTTGCCGGAATGGAATTTCACACCCTCACGCAGCTTGAACCGCATCGTGTTATCGTCAACCCGCTCCCAGCTCTCAGCCAGACGCGGCTCGAAGCCGAGGTCCTTGGTCCAGCGCAGCAGCGGGTCAAAGGTCAGGTGGCTCAGCTGGAGCATGCCACCGGAGAGCTGTTCATGGATATCCATGGTTACTGGGTCGGCGTCATACGCCATTTTCAGTTCCTTGGTCGCCTCAGCGGCGAAGGCTACCGGCGCCGCCGCCAGGGCCATGGAACCAACGAATGCTGTCAACAGTTTTTTCATCGCGTTTTCCGTCGCAGTTATGAGAATTTTATTGGTACTTCGGCACCGGTTACGGCACCCAAAGACTGCGCAAAAACTAGTCTCGGAAAACCATTACATCAATCGAAATTGCAAAATGACGTTATGCGTGAAGTGAATCACACCAAAGCGAATCATTAAAAAACAGACAGTTAACGGTACAACAAACCGTGTAACCTGCTGGTCATTTTCTGTTCCCGCACCGATCGAGTGCACTTTTTTCAGTGCTGAAAGGGTATTCATCAGGCGCCAATGTTGCGTGAACTGCAGTAAACTGGGCCGATCCTGCACCTTCATCCGGAGCCAACATGGCACTCAAGGCAACCATCTTTAAGGCAACCCTGAACATCGCGGACATGGATCGTCATTATTACGCTGACCACCACCTGACCATCGCCCGCCACCCGTCAGAAACCGACGAACGCATGATGGTTCGGCTGCTCGCCTTTGCCCTGAATGCCGACGAGCCACTGGAATTTACCAAGGGCCTGAGCACCGACGACGAACCGGAGCTGTGGCAGAAAACCCTGAGCGACGACATAGAACTGTGGATAGAACTGGGCCTGCCCGAGGAATCCCGGTTGCGCAAAGCCTGCAACCGGGCCAAGAAGGTGCTTCTGTACACCTATGGCGGCAGGGCCGTTAGCCTGTGGTGGGACAAACACCGCAGCAAGCTGGAGCGGTTCGACAACCTGAGCATCGTTAACCTGCAGCCTGAAAGCACCAGCGCCCTGGCACAACTGGCCGAACGAAGCATGAACTTCCAGATTACGGTCCAGGATGGCGAAGTAACGGTCAGCAACGAAAACGCGCTGATCACGATCACCCCCGAACCCCTGTCCGCCTAGCACGAGGGGAACGCAAGAGGGACTAGACAGCGCCCTGCTCCGCACGTAAGATTGCGCACTCGAAATTAACGCACCGCGTTACATTTCACCCGCCCGTAGCTCAGCTGGATAGAGCGCTGCCCTCCGGAGGCAGAGGTCAGAGGTTCGAATCCTCTCGGGCGGGCCATCTCTCTGAAAGGCCTGCGTGCAAGCGCAGGCCTTTTTTATTGGGCCGCGTCCAGGCAACGCAAATTTATTTCCAAGGGCGATTTCAAAGTTCCCGGAAGAGCAACTACTCTGATTAGAGAGTTGCCGAAAAATCGATCAACGTCTCATAGCAGTAGCCCGTAGCAATGTAGCCCTTAGTAATAGAGAGGACACCTATATGTGGACCAAACCAGCTTATGAAGATCTACGCATTGGCTTCGAAGTCACCATGTATTTCGCCAATCGTTGAGATCTGAACAGACGGCCAGCGCGGACAGGCTGGCCACTCCTTCCTCGGAGCGTTCCAAATGCACATTCATGTACTTGGTTCCGCCGCAGGGGGAGGCTTCCCCCAATGGAACTGCAACTGTCACAACTGCGATGGGTTCCGCAAAGGCACGTTGAAAGCTCAGGCTCGCACTCAGTCCTCGATAGCCATCAGTGAGGACGGCGAGCACTGGATTCTCTGCAACGCCTCCCCGGACATTCGCGCGCAGCTTGCCTCGTTCGACGCCATGCAGCCCGCCCGCGCTCTGCGGGATACCGGCATCAGCGCGGTGCTGCTGTTTGATAGCCAGGTCGACCACACCACGGGCCTGCTCATGCTCCGCGAAGGCATGCCCTTGGATGTGTGGAGTACAACTCAGGTGCACGAAGATCTGAGCAGCGGTTTCCCTCTTTTCAACATGCTGAAGCATTGGAACGGTGGCCCACGCTGGCATGAGATTCCGTCCTCAGACCAGACCTCTTTTACCATCCCCTGCGCGCCTTCGTTGCGGCTGACCGCCATTCCGTTACTCAGCAACGCGCCACCGTATTCACCCCGACGCAACAACCCCCACCCCGGTGACAATATCGGTCTGTTTATCGAGGACACCCGCAATGGCGCGACCGCACTCTACGCACCCGGGCTCGGCAAACCGGACGCCAATATTCTGGCATGGATGGGTAAGGCGGATACCCTCCTGGTGGACGGCACGGTGTGGCAGGATGATGAAATGCAGCGCTGTGAAGTCGGCACCCGGACCGGACAGCAAATGGGTCACCTGGCGCAAAGCGGCCCCGGTGGAATGATTGACGTTCTGGACAGCATGCCTGCGGCGCGCAAAATCCTGATCCACATCAACAACACCAACCCAATTCTTGATGAGTCTTCCAGGGAGCGCGCCATTCTGGCCAGTCACGGCATTGAAGTGGCGTATGACGGGATGCACCTTGAACTGCTGGGGCAGCAATGAATCGGGCAGACTTTAAAACCGCACTTCTGGCGAAAGGCAAGTATTACCATATTCATCACCCCTTCCATCAAGCCATGTACAGCGGTGATTGTTCGCCGGAACAAATTCGCGGCTGGGTGGCCAACCGTTACTATTATCAGGTCAACATTCCGCGCAAGGATGCCGCGATCATGGCCAACTGTCCGGACGCATCGGTACGGCGACTCTGGCTTCAGCGGGTGCTTGATCATGACGGCCATGACGGAGACGAAGGTGGCATCGAAGCCTGGCTGAGCCTGGCCGAGTCGGTAGGGCTGAGCCGCGAGGAGGTCGTCGACCAGCGTCACGTATTGCCCGGCGTCCGGTTTGCGGTCGATGCCTACCTGAATTTTGCCCGTCGTGCGACCTGGCAGGAAGCTGCCTGCTCCTCGCTGACCGAACTGTTCGCGCCGGAGATTCACCAGTCGCGTTTGGACAGCTGGCCCGCCCATTACCCCTGGATCAAAACCGAAGGCTATTCCTATTTCAGAAAGCGGCTGTCCGAAGCCCGCCGGGATGTTGAGCACGGACTTACGATCACACTGGACCACTTTACGACGCCCGATCAACAGGAGCGGGCGCTGGAAATACTTCAGTTCAAACTGGACATCCTGTGGACGATCCTGGACGCCCTGACCATGGCCTATCGCCACGGCACACCTCCCTACCACACCGTCACCAACCAGCCTGCCTGGCACCGGGGGTGTAATGAACGACGTGATCCAACCGCACCTTGTGCCTCGTTTCAGAGTCGGTTTCCGGTTCCAGTGGGAGCCGGCGCAGAACGCTTACGTGCTGCTCTATCCCGAGGGGATGGTGCGGCTAAACGGCAGTGCCGGAGCCATACTGAATGAAGTGGATGGCAAACGTTCCGTCGCTGACATAATCGAGCGCCTGGAGCAGAGCTACCCCGATGCCGGGTCGCTGTCTGATGATGTGATGGACTTTCTCGGGGAGGCCCGGAAGAACGACTGGATTGATCTGACATGACACACCGAGACATAGCGCCAGAACAACGTTCAACTGAAGTCGGGCCACCGCTCTGGTTGCTGGCAGAGCTCACTTACCGTTGCCCTTTGCAGTGTCCCTATTGCTCTAACCCGTTAGATTTTGCACATACGCAAACAGAGCTCAGCACCGAACAGTGGATGGAGGTGCTGCGTCAGGGACGTGAGATGGGGGCCGCGCAGCTCGGCTTTTCCGGAGGCGAACCACTGGTCCGCCAGGATCTTGCCGAGCTGATTGGCGAGGCCCGCCACCTGGGCTATTACAGCAACCTGATTACCTCCGGCATTGGCCTCACCAAAGCCAAAGTAGACACGTTCCTGGAGGCCGGGCTGGACCATATCCAGGTCAGCTTCCAGGCGTCTGATTCCGAGTTGAACAACGCATTGGCCGGTTCACGAAAAGCCTTCGAGCAGAAGCTGGCCATGGCCCGGGCCGTGAAGGAAGCCGGTTACCCGATGGTGCTGAACTTCGTCATTCACCGCCATAACATCCATCAGATGAATGACATCATCGATCTTTGCGACCGTCTCGATGCCGATTACGTTGAGTTGGCCACCTGTCAGTATTATGGCTGGGCCTTCAGAAACCGGGAGGCTCTGATGCCCTCCAAGACACAACTGCTGACCGCAGAGACAGCCGTGAAATCCTACCGGGAACGGCTGGCAGCCTCGGGCTCCCGGATGAAACTGATCTTTGTCACCCCTGACTACTACGAAGAGCGCCCAAAGGCCTGCATGAACGGCTGGGGAAGTCTGTTCCTGACCGTCGCGCCTGATGGCACCGCGCTGCCATGCCACAGTGCGCGAATGCTGCCGATCGACTTTCCCAATGTCTGCGAGACCGATCTGCGGACGATCTGGTACGACAGCCCCGGCTTCAACCATTACCGCGGCGACAGCTGGATGCCGGAGCCCTGTCGCTCCTGCGATGAGAAAGCCAGGGATTTCGGCGGTTGTCGGTGTCAGGCCTATCTGCTCACTGGCAACGCGGACAATGCAGACCCCGTGTGCAGTAAATCACCCCACCATGATCGTGTTTTGGCAGCCCGACGCGCTGCCGATCATGCCACCACGGGGCTGGAGGATTTGACCTATCGCAACACCGAGAACTCCCGGCTGTTCTTCCGGAGCTGATATCCCGCGGCTGACCGCCGAACAGGCCGCTGCCGGGTTGATACAGCGTAGCGAGCTTGTAGCCTCGCAAGCCGGTGTCTTTTGGCTCGAAACCGACCCGGATTCCGGCCTGAATCTGATTCATACCCTGGCCGGGTCTGGCGAGGGCTCCGCCCCCTTACTGCCGGATACCCTGGGCGTCCGAAGCCAGGTAAACGGCTATGGCGGTGGCGCCCTATGCGCGACTTCGGACCGGCTATTTGCCATAGAATCCTCCAGCCAGCAGATCTACGTCATTTTCCCCGAGACTGGAAGGTTCAGCCCTGTGACCGATGATGCCAGTGCCTGCTACGGCGGCCTGGTGTGGGATCGGCACCGGGAGCGGCTACTGGCCGTGCGGGAAGATGCCGATGGCCAGCAACTGGTCGCGATTCGCCAGGGAAAGCTGGAAACCCTGCATCAAGGTGAGGATTTCTACAGTGCGCCTGCGGTATCCGACAGCGGCCGGCAACTGGCCTGGATCAGTTGGCAATTACCGGATATGCCGTGGGTTGCGTCGGTGCTCTGGCTGGCCAAAGTCAGTGACGATGGCAGGCTTGTGGACGCCAGGCCAGTCATGCCCTTCCCGTCGCCAACTCGCGCCTGCGTCCAGCAACCGCTATTCGTGGGCGAAACCCTGTACGTGCTGTCGGATCATCTGGGCTGGTGGCAGCCTTGGCAAATGGATGAGAACGGGAGCTGGCGTTGTCTTGACGACACCCCGGAAGACCAGGCGAGCGCGCCCTGGCAACTGGGTGAAAGCCAGCATTTGCCGCTGCCAGAGGGCGGATGGCTGCGGGTGCGATATCGCAATGGTATGGCCGGGCTGTGGTGGAACTCCGGCCGTGACGCGTCGCCGCAACAACTGGCTGATTCCTATATTGATTTCCGATGCCTGACCCGGCAGGAAAACCGGGCCTACTGCATTGCGCGGTCAGCAGACCGGCTCGACGCGGTCCTTTCTGTGGCTACTGACACCGGCCAGATCCATGTGCTGGCCGGCGGCGAGACACCCTTTGGTGAGATTGCGCTTTCATCGCCCGAGCCATTCCGGCTGCCGGACAGTGAGGAACAGGCCGTTGTCGTCAGTGGGTTCTACTACCCACCGGTGCATTCCCAGCCTGGACAAATGGATGACGCCCCACTGGTGATGATCGCGCACGGGGGGCCAACCGCCATGATCAGCCCCGTGCTGAATCCCCAGGTTCAGTTTCTCTGCCACCAGGGATTTGCAGTTGCCGAGGTGAATTATCGGGGCAGTTCCGGTTTTGGCCGCGACTTTCGACTGTGCCTGGCTGGCCAGTGGGGGGTGGTCGATGTTCAGGACATCGAGCGAGCCGCCCGGCACCTCGTCAGTGAGGGCAAGGCCAGCGGTCAGGCCGTCTTTATTCAGGGACGCAGTTCGGGAGGCTATACGGCATTGATGGCGCTGGTCTCGTCAGCTTATTTCACGGCCGGCGTGAGTCAGTTCGGAGTCAGTGATCCCGAACGCTTGCGGAAAATGACCCATCGTTTTGAATCAGGCTATCTGGACTGGCTCCTCGGCTCCTTCGAGGAGTCGCCGGAACGCTGGAGAGAGCGTTCGCCCCTGAGGCAGGCGCACCGCATCCAGCAACCCACAGCTTTTTTCCAGGGTGGGCAGGATGCCATTGTGGTTCCCGAACAGACTCAACGTATGGCAACGGCGATACGCGCCAACGGCCGGGAGTCGCTGGTACAGGTGTATCCTGATGAGGGCCACGGCTTTCGGAAGGCATCGAATCAGGCGGATATGTTAACTCGGCTGGCCGCGTTCTACCGGCAGTTCCTGCAACGCTGATTGCACGCTTGTCAGGCGGGTCGCCTGGTTAAAGTTGGGAGATGAAGCCCGAAAGATTGGCTATGTCTTCGTCACTCAGATTTCGCGCATTCGGAATCATCAACCCGGAGTTTGCTCCCACCCTCTCACCGGCACGGTAGGTTTCGAGACGAGATTGAAGGTAACTCGCATCGCGACCTGCCAGGGCTGGGAAACTGGCCATGCCCTTTGCTGTGGGGCCGTGACACTGGGCACAATTATTGGAATACAGTTCTTTGCCCGCCTCCAGATCCGCCGCGTGCAAGTGGGTGGAAAGCAGAGCGATGGTTATCGAACCTAACAGAATACGTACCACAGGATGTCCTCAACTGTCTGGTAAAAACCGCACTGCCCCGAGGCAGTGCGGTCGACCGTTTACTCTGGGGTAAACCGATGAATCTGACCTTCATCCGTCGCGGCATAGAGGGAACCATCCGGTCCCATCACCAGGCCACGGAAGCGGGCCGGCCCGGCTGACAGAGGCATCTCGGTGTTATCCACGATTTCTGGCCCCTCTGGTACCAGGTGGATGACATTTATACGCTGGCCCACCGGCGTGTCACCGAAGCCAATGCCGAGGAAACTGACCACCAGACGACCGTCCCAGTCACCCCACTGCTCACCCGCCAGGAACGCCGCGCTGCTGATGCCCTGAGAGTAGTTGTTATTGGTCCACAGTGGCTTCATGGCATCCGGGTAGGTTTCAAAATCGGTCATCGGCATGTATTTCCTTCTTTCTTCAGGGTCCATGCCTTCGTTCTGGTTTGGCTCATAGCCGCAGTAGTCATCCGGGCAATCGCCACGTCCTGCCATGTTAGGCCGGGGGTCCCACCCACTATTACCACCGGGCACCAGAGCATTTACTTCATCGGTATGCCATGGGCCATGTTCGGTGATGATGGGCTGCTGACTTTGCGGATGGAAGGCAATGCCCTGAACGTTGCGGTGGCCGTAGGTGTAGGTTCGGGCATCGAATCCATCCGGTAACGCGTCCGCGTTCGTCGGGGCGGCCTTGCCGTCACGGTCAATGCGCAAGACCTTGGAGCCAAGATTGTCTCCGAATTGTGGCAGGCTGCTGTTGTGATTGTCGCCGGTGGTCACGTAGAGGAAACCATCAGGACTAAAGCGGATGCGGCCTCCATTATGAGCGCCAGCGTCACCGAAGGGGTGATCGGTGGGCGCCTGCTTGTAGGGAATGTTCTCAACAATGTCTGTCCGGTCCGAGACGCTGGAAAAATCGTCGCTGACCGTCAGTCGTAACACGCGGTTCGTCGCAGGGTCGTCGCCCATGCGCGAGGCGGAATAAACAAAGACCGTCCGGTTGCTGTCAAAGTCCGGATCGAGAGCGACACCATTCATGCCCGCTTGTCCGTTGCAGAACAGATCGTCGGCGGTCATCGAATAGCCGTCGGTGCCTCCCATGCCAAGCAGGTTATTGACCGTGCCATCCGGGAGTCGGACCGAGAGGCCTTTGCACTTTTCAGTAACAAACATGGTTCCATCGGACAAGAAGGCCATGTCCCAGGGATTTTCGAGGCCCTCCATGAACACAGTTTGCTTGACTTGGGGCGCCTCGGCCTGCGAGCTCAGCGGCAACCCCAACAATACCGACGAGGCTGCCACGACACTCACATAACGTATGTAAGAGGATTTTTTCATGATTTTTTAACCATCCGTATTGTTTTTGTGTTTATAGAACACACCACACAAAGAGATTAGGTCTGGTTAAAAATTCGTCAAGTTTGCCCCTTGCCCATCCGAAGGCAAAGCCCATTATCACGCAATTCATTCAAGGAAAAATAAGCGGGTCCTGCGTCGAACTATTTTACAACCCGACACCCCCGGCGGCGGATACCCTGAGATAAAGCCGCTTTAACACTTTCAAATCTTATGCTGATCTGTGACTCAGGCACAGAATCTGCTGCAATTTTGTGCTAGGGGCCGTGGTGGGCGCCCCGATAATAAAACCCTCAACGCAACTGGTGTGACCCATGAACAACAAACGCATCACCACCGGTGCAGTGCTCACCGCACTCGCCTGTGTAAACTTCTATGCCAGCTCCGCAGGCGCTGAGCACTTGGACGATGTCAGCCTCAGGGCAATGGCCATTGAAAGGTTCGGTGGTCCTGCCACTTTAAGCGAAATTCCGGTCCCCGTACCCAGCCAACTGAATGACTTCGTAAAAGATCGCGATGCCGCCATTGCCCTGGGCAAGGCGCTCTTCTGGGATATGCAGGCAGGCAGCGATGGCCAGGCCTGCGCCTCCTGTCACTTTGCCGCCGGAGCCGACAACCGGACCAAGAATCAGCTCAGCCCCGGTCTACTCGACGCCATCAACCCCGACAGCATTTTCGACCACACTTTTACCGGGAACCGGGGCCCCAACTATGAGATGACACTGGAGGACTTCCCCCTTCGGCGGTTGGCTGACCCAAACAATCGGGAGTCTACTATTCTCCATGATATGAATGATGTTGTGTCCTCCCAAGGCACCTTTGGCAGTGGCTTTTCCTTGACGCCCATCGACCCCCTCAGGCGCAACGATCAATGCACTCCGCCAGTGGACTCGATCTTCAATGTCGGGGGGATAGCGGTACGGAAGGTCGAGCCGCGAAATGCTCCCACCGTCATTAACGCCGCCTTCTTTCACCGCAACTTCTGGGATGGCCGGGCCAATAATATCTTCAATGGCCTGAACCCCCTGGGAGAGCGCGGTCTGCTGGCATCTGACGGCAACCCGGAACCCGGCGTCGTAAAGGTACAGCCGGACGGTTCAGTGGCCAAGGTGCAGGTGCGACTGGATAACGGCAGTCTGGCCTCGCAGGCCGTGGGGCCAGCGCTCTCGGACTTTGAAAGCAGCTGTGCCGGACGTCAATTCGCAGATCTTGGCCGCAAGCTGCTGGACCGAAAACCCCTCTCGTTCCAATTAGTGCACGCCAACGACAGTGTGCTGGGCCCGCTGAAGGATAATAGCGGAACTCGTCGCCGGCCCGCCAAGGGGCTGATTTCGACTTATGGCGACATGGTTGAACAAGCCTTCCATGCCCCCTACTGGTCTTCATCCCAGCTATTTACCGCCAACGGAACCCCGCTGCCTGAGGATACCACCGAGGCCGGCTACCGTCAGATGGAAGTGAATTTTTCGCTGTTCTGGGGACTGGCCATTCTGCTGTACGAAAACACCCTGATCTCGGACCAGACTCCCATCGATTCGTTCATGGCCGGGGCAGACACCGCACTGACCGCCCAGGAAAAGCTCGGCTTTGAGGTATTCCTCGATAAAGGCAAGTGCGTTAACTGCCATGAGGGACCGGAATTTACCGGCGCGACCGTGCGTGCGCGGGCAAATCAGCCCTTTGGCAACGAAGAGTCCATCGAGCGCATGATCATGGGCGATGGTGCCACGGCGGTCTATGATGGCGGCTTCTACAACATTGGCGTGCGGCCCAGTCGGGAGGACCTCGGTGTGGGGGCGTCTCTGGCAGGATTCCCGCTGTCTTTCGCCCGGCAGGAAGTGTTTGGCCCCAAGATTGATGATTTCAATTTTGATCCGCAACGGTTTGAAATCCCCGGCCCGATAGTACCGGGAGAGCGAGTGGCCGTAGACGGAGCCTTCAAGACCCCGACCATCCGAAACGTGGAGCTGACCAGCCCCTACTTTCATAATGGTGGCCAGGCGACCCTCGAGCAGGTGGTAGAGTTTTATAACCGCGGTGGCGATAGACGCAGCCAGGGCTGCGGCGATACCTCCGGCTTCGGTAATAATTGCAGCAACCTGGACCCGGACATCGTGCCGCTGGGGTTGACCGATGTGGAATTGGCGGCGCTGGTAGCATTTATGAAGGCCGCGACGGACGAACGGGTGAGGTTTGCCCGAGCGCCTTTCGATCACCCTCAGCTGTTTGTGCCCGACGGGCATGTGGGAGACCAGAACAGCGTGACCGACTTTGGCGATGGCACAGCGGTTGATCAGTGGCTTGAGTTGCCTGCGGTGGGCGCCTCCGGCAGATCGACCCCCGTGCGCAGTTTTGAGCAGAACCTAACGTCTCCATAACCCCCCTGTAAAAAAAGGCCCGCTTTCGAGCGGGCCTTTTTCTGTTGATCCATCCCTTTCCAGATCTTTCATTCAATTGGCCCGATTTTGGCGCCGACTGAGGCTCAGTTTGCGGTGGCTGGCGGGCTGTTAAGGCAGACGCCTGTCAGTTTTTTTTACGACATAACGAAAACAGCGACAGTACGGACACCAAACCTTAAGAATTTAATTGGAAAACCAGAACTTTATTTTAGGCGGCATACTTCATGCTTGACGGCCTTAGTGGGATTACAGGTCCCGCTTAACACTTCGTGGCTGCCTGTAAGGCAAACGCCGACCTCGAAAAGGACTTTAGGTATCATGATGAATAACACTAAGCGCTTTGGCACAATCCTGCCCGCGATCGCCGGGCTTCTACTTGCTTGCTCCGGCACCGCTACGGCAGGCCTGATGCAGGTAAACTTTTTCGGCACCGTGGACTCTGCGGACCAAAATAACACGTTCGGGCTCAATGCGGGTGACACTGTAACCGGGTCGACGACCTACGATGGCATGCTGCTGACCGGCATTGGCGATGAGTTTATAGGGCTGGGAACCGACGCCAACGGTTTTGGCGGCAGCCTGACCATGAATATCGGCACAACGACGTTTGTGGAATCCGATGATATTGATTTTTTTTCTGGCTTTGGCTTCCCGGAACTGCAGTTTTTAAATGGCATGTTGGTCGGGTTCGAATTTTTGGTCCACAACAAGCCCGCGGTGGGCGATGAATTTGATACGCTTGGAACCGAATGGAACACATTCAGCCTGAATGACACCCGGGTTGCAGGTACTTGGACAAACTTCTCTGACCCTTTCGCGGTTTTGGAGCCCGGAACCCTGTCGCTTCTAGGCATTGGCTGTTTGGGATTGCTGGCTCGGCGACGTAAAGCGGCGTAATTGATACTCCTGCACAAACTTCCCAATAAAAATGAGCCGGCGGAACTAGGCACGAAGTGATGGGCGCCACTTTTGAACAGCGAGTGGCGCCCTCCTCATTTTCCACGAACCCCAGGTTGCACAGGGCCATCGCCGTTTGAATCAGACAAGTCAACCGCCCCTGACGCCCTTCATGTTCATAACCCCAAGTTATTATTAAATCGCATCATTTCTCGGTCTGACTGCGAAAACCATCCGGCTTGCTGGCTTTGCTGAGGGTAACGAGAAGCTTCCTCAAGAGCGGGCTTCTTTGTGGGTTAAGGCGTTACTCGCCGTTGAAATACCGCTGGGTACCACAGCTTTCGATGGTGGCCGCAATCCGCTCGATACCCTGCAAATAGGCAGCGGCTCGGTATCCCACCTCCTCTTTATCAGCCCGCTCGAAACACAGCTGGGCCTGACTGACGAGCTGCTCCTCCAGGCGATCATTAATGTAGTCTTCGCGCCAGTAATCCCCGGTTCGGTTCTGAACCCATTCCAGATAACTGACCATCACACCGCCGGCATTGGCCAGTATGTCCGGCAGGACCGTAACGCCCTGCTTTTCCAGCTGCTGGTCGGCGTCGGCCGTCACCGGGCCGTTGGCAATTTCCAGAATGGCGCCCGCGCGCACGTCTCCTACGTTGTCGGTGGTGATGACATTTTCCAGCGCCGCCAGCACCAGCACATCCACATCCAGCGCCAGCAGTTCTTCCTGGCTAATCTGATCCACCCCGCTTTCCTCACACACCGACGACTCGCAATAGACCATCCCCTTGAGTTCGCGAGCTTCGTTCTTGTGCTGCCAGATGGGCTCCGGATCGAGACCTTGGTCGGCGTAGATCGCACCCTGCGAATCGGACAGTGCAACAATGCGGTAACCGGCCTCCCTGGCCAGTCGGGCGAAGTGATAACCCGCGTTGCCAAAGCCTTGCACGGCGACGGTCATGTCTTCTCGGCGCTGATCGGTATGCTTGGCCCAGGCTTCCAGCACGTGCAGGGCACCACGCCCCGTGCCCGCGGTACGTCCCTGCGATCCCCCCAGACCAATCGGCTTGCCGGTAATAATGGCAGGCACTTTCCGGCGGGTAATTTCAGCGTACTCGTCCGCCATCCAGCCCATAATGGTTTCGTTGGTGTTGACGTCCGGGGCGGGGATATCCCGATCGGGCCCGATCACATCGTAAAAGGCCCGGATATAGCCCCGGGACAGGCGCTCAAGTTCCAGACGGGAAAGGCATTTGGGATCAACCTGAATACCCCCTTTGGCGCCGCCGAAGGGGATATCGACAACGGCACACTTGATGACCATCCAGAAACTCAAAGTCGCAACTTCGTCGGCATCCACGTCGGGATGAAAGCGCACCCCACCCTTACACGGCCCCCGGGTCTGATCGTACTGCACCCGCCACGCCGGAAACGTTTGCAGACTGCCATCGTCCATCCGCACCGGAATGGCCGCCTGATGAATGCGGTCGGGTTGCCCGAACTGATGACGAACGTCATCCTCGACATCCAGCCGATCGAAAATATCCGTCAGCCGGGATTGGGCATCGTTCAGCAGGCTGTTATGACTGGCCAAAGCAACTCTCCTTGAATCTCGTCTATATGGTGTGGGGGCGTCAGGCAGTATGGTGCCCAAGGAAGAACCGTAAAAGCTTAGACTTAAAATACGATGAGACTGGTCTCAGCCGATCAGGGACCAATACATCAAAAAGCTTTCAAGCGTGATTTGCCTGGCGAGGCACGTTCTTGCTGCTTCAAAAGGAGTAAACACCTGTCTTCAGCGGGTGGTTGGACCACGCCTCAATTCAATCGACGCATGGCATCGCCTCACTTTCACCACCCATCCGGTTGACTCCAACCTAAACCCTTGCGAATCTTAGAGAAAGAGCGTGCAAACTTCGATTCACTGGTGCAGGACTCCGCCTATACATGGATGCCTTGGCTGAAGCCTTTCGTCTGATTATCACGCTCGATGCCGATCTGTTCGAAATACTCTGGCTATCCATCCGTGTCAGTCTGATTGCACTGGCCATCTCCGCCGTCATCGGTTTACCCCTTGGTACCTACTTAGCGATCACCCAGTTTCCCGGTCGCAAATTCTGCATTCTTCTACTCAATGCCCTGATGGGCATGCCACCGGTGGTGGTGGGGCTGATGGTGTATTTGCTGCTGTCCCGTTCCGGGCCGCTGGGGTGGATGGGCCTGCTGTACACCCCCACGGCGATGATCATCGCGCAGGTGGTGCTGATTACGCCGATTATCGCGGCGCTGTCTAATCAGGTGATCGATGGCCTCCATCAGGAATACCACGATACGTTTTATTCCATGGGCGTTACCGGGCGCCGCGCCATCGTGGCGTATCTGGTGGATGCCCGGTATTCGCTGACCACCTGTATTCTGGCCGGTTTCGGCCGTGCCATTGCCGAGGTCGGCGCCGTTATCATTGTTGGCGGCAATATTGACCATCTGACCCGGGTTATGACCACGGCCATCGCGCTGGAAACCTCGAGGGGTAACCTGACACTGGCGCTGGGGTTGGGAACGGTGTTGCTCGTCCTGTCGCTGCTGGTCAATGCCCTGGTGATCGGCGTTCGGGAATACGCCGGGAGACGCCAGTATGCCTAGTGCGGTGCTGCCGATCCGGATCAGCGATCTGCGCCTGACGATAGGCGAACGGGCCTTGCTGGGCGGCGTCAATCTGTTGATTCGGGACCCGGGTATCACGGTCATTATGGGCCCGAACGGCGCGGGCAAGAGTTTATTCCTGCGCTCGCTGCACGGATTGATTACCCCCGATCACGGGCAAATCACGCTGGGGCCCATGACGGTGCCCGAAAGTCGCCACCAGCAGGCGATGGTTTTCCAGCACCCGGTCCTGCTGCGCCGGACCGCACTCCAGAACCTGGCCTTCGCAGCCCCCGACATCGCCAAATCCGACCCGCAGCAGTTGATGGCGGCGCTGGAGGCGGTGCATCTGGCTGATCGAGCCGGCCAGCCAGCCCGTATGCTATCGGGTGGCGAACAACAACGACTGGCACTGGCGCGAGCCCTGCTGAGCAAGCCCTCGCTATTGCTCCTGGATGAGGCGACGGCCAGTCTGGATCCTGCCTCAGTGTTGTTGATTGAATCGCTGGTCAAGGCCCAGAGCGCTCGGGGAACCAAAGTTATTCTGGTCAGTCACGACCAAAGTCAGGCTCGACGCCTGGCCGATGAAATCGTATTTATATCAAACGGACAGGTTGCCGAGCACCGTCCAGCGGAGCAGTTTTTTTCCGCACCCCAAACCCCGGCCGCGAAGGCGTATTTAGCCGGTGAGATTCTTTTCTGAAGCGCAGTAATGGAGAAGACGGCAATGAAGGGAACGACCATGAGTTACCTGATCGCCTGTTTTGCATTGGCGGCCAGCACTCACGCTTTTGCGGAGTCCATCATCGTTCAGTCCACCACGTCGACCAAAAACAGTGGCCTGTATGACTATCTGCTGCCAAAGCTGGAAGAGGACACCGGTGTTCGGGTTAATGTCGTTGCTGTAGGCACCGGCCAGGCGATCAAAAATGCCATGCGCTGCGATGGCGACGTGCTGCTGGTGCACGCCAGATCCGCCGAAGAGGAGTTTGTTGCGGCAGGCTACGGTGAGTTCCGCCGCGACCTGATGTACAACGACTTCGTCATCATTGGTCCCGAAACCGACCCGGCCAACGTGAAAGAGGCGAGCGGTGCCGTCGACGCCCTGAGCAGAATCAAGCAGGCCGGAGCCAAGTTCGCGTCGCGGGGCGATGACTCAGGCACGCACAAGAAAGAACGCGCCCTGTGGCGCAGGGCCTCGATCGACCCGGAGGCCGGATCCGGGCAATGGTACCTGGAAACCGGCAGTGGCATGGGGGCAACGCTGAATACCGGGGTTAGCCTCAGCGCCTATGTGCTGACCGACAGAGCGACCTGGATCACCTTCGCCAACAAGCAGGATGCCGTCATCGTTTTTGAAGGGGATGAGGCCCTGTTTAATCAGTACGGTGTCATCCCCGTCAACGCCACGAAATGCCCCAACGTCAACAAGGACGCTGCGCAGGCATTTACCGAGTGGCTGCTGTCCGAGCGCGGACAAACCGCGATTGGCGCCTACCAGGTCGATGGCAAGCAGCTGTTTTTTCCCAATGCCAACTGAGGCATTGATCGCCGCCGCCCTGCGTTTTGCAGACTCAAGTGAGTGACTTTTCTGAACGGGCTACAACAATAATGACGACCGCAACGCTTCTACCCAACCCCGCCGACCCCCGACTGTCACGAACGGTTGAGGGGGTTGATGAAACCGGACAAGCCAAGTCCATCAGTGTGATTGAAGAGCGCCCTCTGACCATCTACCTGAACAGCCAGGAGATAGTGACGGCCATGACGATCGGCGATTACCCGGAGTATCTGGCGCTCGGCTTTTTGCTCAATCAGGGCATGCTGAAAGAGACCGACCAGGTCACCAAAATTGATTTTGACGAAGAACTGGAAGTGGTGGTGGTTCGCACCGCAACCGTCACCAACGTCGAGGAAAAGCTGAAGAAGAAAACCCGCACCTCGGGTTGTGCCGTGGGCACCGTGTTCGGTGACATGATGGCAGGGCTCGAGGGGCTGTCACTGCCGGATACTCCGGTGCACACCAGTACCTTTTACGACCTCTCGTATCAGATCAACCACACGCCCAGCCTGTACATGGAAACCGGCGCCATTCACGGCACGGCATTGTGTCATGGCCGACAGGTCTTGGCTTACATGGAGGATGTCGGGCGCCATAATGCGGTGGACAAGATCGCCGGCTGGATGCACCTGAACGACATCAGTGCGGCGGATAAGGTGCTCTACACCACGGGCCGGCTGACCTCCGAAATGGTGATCAAGACGGCGTTAATGGGCATCCCCACATTGATCAGTCGGTCCGGCTTCACCGCCTGGGGCGTTGATATTGCCCGGCAGGTGGGCTTAACGCTGATCGGGCGGATGCGCGGCAAGAAGTTCACCTGTCTGAGCGGCCAGCACCGGCTGGTTTTCGACCAGGACCTGTCGCAAGTGCCCGATGACGATAAGAAAATGCGCCGCAAAGGAGCCCAGCATGACTGAATGCGCCGTGATTCTGGCCGGTGGCCAGGCCAGCCGCATGGGCGGCGGTGACAAGGGGCGGTTGATGCTCGGTTCCCAGTCTTTGATCGAACGGGTCATCGACCGCATCACGCCACAGGTGGATTCGGTGGTGCTCAACGCCAATGGCGACCTGAGCCGTTTCGACGATCTGGGTTTGCCCGTGGTCGCCGATTCCATTGCCGATTACCCCGGCCCACTTGCTGGCGTGCTGGCGGGCATGGACTGGGCGGCCGAACAAGGACACGAGTGGCTGATCAGTGTCGCCGCAGATACGCCTGCGTTTCCCATGGACCTGGCCCAACGCCTAGCCGAACACGACACGCCGGTGGTGCTGGCAGCCACACCGGACCCGGAACGGGGCCGTTTGCCCCAGCCCACGTTTGGCCGCTGGCAGGTGGCGTTACGGGATGATTTGCGCGCCGCCCTGAACGACGGCGTGCGCAAGATTCGCCAATGGACCCAGGCCAAGGGGGAATCGCTGGTGGTGTTCGGTGAGAATGACTTTTTCAATATCAACACACCGGAAGACCTGGCCTGGGCGGAGCGCTACCTGAAGTGAATATCATCGGCATCGCAGGCTGGAAAAACTGTGGCAAGACCACCCTGGCCACCACCCTCATCCGCGAACTCGCAAACCGGGGGTTTACGGTAAACTCGATCAAACACGCCCATCATGGCGTGGATGTGGATCAGCCCGGTACTGACAGCTATCGCCACCGGGAAGCCGGCGCCCGGGAAGTCATTCTGGCCGGCGGCCAGCGCTTCGCCATCATGCACGAACTGCGCGGCGCCGACGAGCCGACGCTGGAGGAACTGCTGGCGCGGCTGGGGCCCTGCGACTGGGTGGTGATAGAAGGATTCAAAGCCCACCCACACCCGAAGATTGAAGTGCACCGACAAGAGTGTTCCCGCGCCCCCCGGCATCTGGAAGACTCAAGCGTTATTGCGGTGGCAACAGACTACGCGTCGGATTTTTCCGGCCCTTGTTTTGCGTTAAACGATGTAGCCGGAATCGCAGATTTCATTCTGGAGCATCGGGCATTAGCAGGAGACACATGAAGGCACTTCGAAACGACTGTTTTGCCTTGCCCCCCGGGGTGAACTGGACGCCGGTAGATGAGGCACTGGAGCGGCTGCGTTCACGCCTGCACACGGTGGTCGACGTTGAACGCGCGGTACCGCTGTCCCGGCTCAATGGCCGGATCCTGGCAAGTGATGTCGTTGCCCCGCGCGCCCATCCCCCCAGCAGCAATTCCGCCGTCGACGGCTATGCGTTTGCCGGCCCGGTCACCGAGGTTCCCTGCACCATGCCACTGGTGGATGGCCGCAGTGCCGCAGGGGCACCGTACGCCGGCCGTGTGCCCCACGGCCACGCCATCCGCATTTTGACCGGGGCGATGATGCCGGCAGGCACGGACACGGTCGTGCTGGACGAGGACTGCGATGTTATCGATGGCCAACTGCATTTAAACGGCACACTGAAAGGCGGCGCCAACTCGCGCAAAGCCGGTGAAGACATTCGGGTAAAAGACACGATCCTCACCGCGGCGACCCGCATCACGCCGACACAGATTTCCGTCCTGGCCAGCGTGGGCATCGCGTCGGTCGATGTGTATCAGCCGCTGCGGGTCGGCATTCTGTCCACGGGCGATGAAGTGAAACCCGTCGGTTCCACCGTCGCCGACTGGCAAATTTACGATGCCAATCACCCGATGCTGAGCGCCCTGGTGTCACAGCTGGGCTACCAGGTGGTGGACCTCGGCCATGTGCCCGACCGGGCCGACGACGTCAAAGCGGCACTGGAGCGCGGTGCTCAGCAGTGCGACCTGATCCTGACCAGCGGCGGCATTTCGGCCGGCGACGAGGATCATGTATCGAAGACCCTGAAGGCGCACGGCGACATCAGCAACTGGCGTATCGCGATCAAACCGGGCCGCCCGCTGGCGCTGGCTATGTTCCAGGGCACGCCGGTCGTGGGATTGCCGGGCAACCCGGTTGCCGCCTGGGTGTGCGCACTGCGCTTTGGCGCGCCGGCCATGGCGCTGCTGGCCGGCGGTGAGTGGTTCGAACCGCAGGGCTATGTCCTGCCGGCCAATTTCTCCAAACACAAAAAGCCGGGGCGCAGCGAGATGTTGCGTGCGCGGGTTCGCGAGGGACAGGTGGAGGTGTTCGGTTCCGAAGGCTCCGGCCGGGTCACCGGCCTGGCCTGGTCCGAGGGTCTGGTGGAGCTGGATGAGAGCGCCCAGAAAATCGAACCGGGCAGCCCGGTCCGGTTCATTCCCTACGGTAGCTTCGGGCTCTGATCAGTCGACGCTGCCATGCACGGCAAAGGCCTCCAGTGAGGCATCCTGCGGCGCCCGGGAGCGATAGGTCTCTTCCACCCCCAAATCCGTCAGCACGCGGCTGACCATCAGCAGGGTATTATCTTCGAAGTCTTCACACATGCTGCGCATCTGGTCGATTTCTTCACAGGCGACCGGGTAGGCCGCATCGATATCCGGCGCTCCGTAGATTTCGACGAAGGTTTGCGCCAGCATCTGGCGCAGCTGTTCGAGTTCCGCTTCGGTGATATCACACACCCCCACAAAACTGGCTCGGCCACCGGATTCGATGCTGTACCAGCCGTTACTGAAGGCCTGCCGGGCCTTGCCCTTGAGATCCGCTTCGGTCCAGTTGGAAAACTCGAATCCACCCGAAATGGCCCACTCGCCGCTGGGCGCCGGGTCGTCAAAGACGTTTTCATCGGACACATCAAGTCGCAGGGTTCGGGCCAGTTTCATAGGTGCTCCGCGAATTCAATCAGGCTCACTGTCTCGGTCATTACGTCCTGCCGCAATAGCATACGGCCTTTTTCATCCAGCCCCACAAAAACACCGGGCTTTGGCCGTTCGATCCTTTCGCCCAGGGTATCGCAGCGGGGCCGCCATTCGCTGTGCACCCGCTCAAATCCGCTGTCCATGAAGTACGTCAGCCACAGCAGTGTGTGCTTGGACCAGCTTTCCAGCAACGCCATGGGGGAAATCTCACCACAGCCTTCGTTGAACAGGCAGGTTTGATTCGGATTGTCACCGGGCTCGTCACTTGACGGCAAAAACGGGATATCAATGCCGATAACCAGCCAGTTGGGCTGAGCCTTGGGGTCCGACACATCCGCGGAAAACCGAACGCCACCACAGATGGCCCCGTTCACCTTGATACGATCGGGCCACTGAAAGTACACCGGGACTTCCGGGGGCGCCAGCGCGCCGAGACTTTCAGCCAGACCAATCTGCGCAACGTAGACAGCCTGTATGGCTTCTTCCAGCGGGGTTTCCGGCGCCAGCACCAGGGCCGCCTTCAGGCTGTCGGCGGCTTCGGAATAATAAATGGTACCGGAGTCGATACCGGCGATGGCCCGGCTGACCGCCTTGTCGAAAGGGTCGGTATGTTTGGGCACCACCTCGCCCGACAACAGTGGCGGGAACTGGGGTTTCTCAATCATTGAATGGCCCGGGCGTAGACGTCAGAGGCGATGATGGCATCGGCGATGCGCTGGAAGGCTTGCGCCTGGGGGCCCTCGGGCTTCGACACCACAATGGGCACGCCACCGTCGGAACCGACGCGGATATCCAGATCCAGCGGGATCTCACCCAGGAACGGCGCCCCCAGTTTTTCCGCCTCGGCCCGGGCACCGCCGTGACCAAAGGGATGGTGTTCCTTTCCACAGCCATCGCAGACAAAGGAAGCCATGTTTTCAATCAGGCCGAACAGTGGCACGTCCATGCGGTTGAACATGTCGATGCCCTTGCGCGCGTCCATCAGGGCAATGTCCTGAGGGGTCGAGACCACCACCGCGCCGGCAACAAAAAACTTCTGGCTCAGCGTCATCTGGACATCTCCGGTGCCCGGGGGAAGATCGACCAGCAGCACGTCCAGCCGGCCCCAATCCACCTGGTTCATCATCTGTTGCAGTGCCCCCATCAGCATCGGACCGCGCCACACGATCGCCTCGTCATCCGGCGCCATCAGCCCCAGTGACATCAGCGTGACCCCGTGATTACGCAGCGGCAGGATGGTATGTCCATCGGGGCTGGAAGGACGACCAGACACACCCAGCATACGGGGCTGGCTGGGGCCGTAGACATCGGCATCCAGCAGCCCCACCTTCAAACCCTTGGACGCCAGGGCAACCGCCAGGTTGGACGAAACGGTGGACTTGCCAACCCCGCCCTTACCCGAGGCGATGGCGATGATGCGATCAATGCCCTTCGGGTTCTTGTCCTGGGGCCGGGGTGCGTCGGTACCAATCAGGTTGTCTTTGCCTACTTCGGTGTATTGAACCATGGTGTGTCCTGAAGGTTGTTAACTGTCCAGATAATCGTCACGGGTGCGCACCCGCGGACGCTCTCCGCCAGCCATGGGAGCCTTGTCGCCGTGGAACTGGGATTTCACCCGGCAGTCGTCACACATTTTGATCAGCCGGACATTGTCGGAGTTAGTGTACATCCAATGCTGGTTTTCCAGCTTCTCAACAATTCGGTTAATGGTGCTGGCAACGCCAAACGGAGTGCCGCACTGAATGCATTTGAACGGTTCCTCGCCGTGCAGCGGCCGGGCACTCAGCGCGGCCTTGGACAGGTCGAGCTGCGGTTTCAGAGTAATGGCGGTTTCCGGACAGGTGCTCTCGCAGACACCACACTGAACGCAGGCGTTTTCGGTGAACTGAACCTCGGGCCGGTCCGGATGGTCGCCGAGGGCACCGGTGGGGCACAGCGACACACAGGCAAGGCACAGGGTGCATTTGTCGGAATCGATCTCGATCGCACCATAAGGCGCGCCGGCAGGCAGTGGAATGGGCGCTTCGATTGCGTCGGACATGGCGCTGACGGCAACCCGGGTAATGTCCCGGCGGCCGCCCACCAGCAGAACCGGTTCACTGACCCGCCCGGCGTTGCTGCCGGGGGCGCTCAGTTCGCCGGCAGAGATCACCCGCACCCGGCCGGGGGCGTGATGGGCTCCGGTGAGCATGGCCTGGGCCAGCTCAACCTCGGCACGGACGGCCTGACGGTCGGTGTCGTTGTCCGCCAGAATCAGGACCTCGGCATAGCCTGCGCCCAGTGCGGCGACTATCTCGGCGTGGCCGATACGGTCCACGTGCTCCAGCCCGAGTGGAATCAGGTCATCGGCCAGTCCATCGCCATACCGCGCCAACTGGCTAATGGCTTCGGCACCTGCGGTCACGGTATGAAAAACCAGACGCGGTGATTCGCCAGCCTGCTCACGGTAGACCCGGGCCATGACATCCACCGTTTGCGTCAGGGCTTCGAACGGGGTTTCGTTCATGGTCACAGCGGAGGTGGGGCAAACCGCCGCACAGGACCCGCAACCGGCGCAAATATCGGAATCGATCTGTACGTGGTCACCAGCGGAAAAAATGGCTTCGGTCGGGCACACATCCAGGCACCGGGTACAACCAGGCTTGTTCGCCCGGGAATGCGCGCACAACGACGTTTCGAGATTGAAATACACGGTTTTCTCAAACTCACCGACCCGGTCCCGGGCCGTCAGCGCGATACGTTCCAGCTCACCGGTTTTGTTCGGGTCGGCCCAGAAGTAGCCGTTGCGCTTTTGATGACTGGGAAAGGCCGGCTCGCCGCCACGCAGATCAATAAACACGTCGCACTCGCTGCGCGCCGTCGCTTTGACCTCGCCAAAACCAAGCGCGCCCCGACCGGCGGGATTCAGGGTTTGCAGGTGGGCAAATTCCAGTTTGAAGTTACCCAGCGCGCCAGCGGCTGCCGTCAATTGCCCCTTGGCCAGGTCGTACCGGGCGGAGGGCAACTGAATCGGGCCGGCATCGTTGACGATGCAGGTAACGCCCAGTTCGTCCTGCACCAGCTCAGCCATCCGGACGGCCTGCTCGGTGGGGCCGACGATGCAACACACTCCGCTGGACTCAATGGTTTTCACCGGCACCATCGATGCCGGTAGCTGGGCCGCCGCCATCAGGGCGGATTGTTTGGCGTGCTGGCGCCGGGGATTGGCATTGGGTGCACTCCAGCCGGCCCGATCACGTATATCAATCGTGTTTAACGGCGCAACCTGTTGAGCATCCGCTTCGATCTCTTCACTCAGGCGCTCGAACAGGGGGGCCTGCTGGCCACAGGCAATGAGCACTTCGCTGGTGCCACCGAGGTGCTCGGCGGCGGTTTTCAGGTCAGCGCCGCAGAGCTGATCGACCACAACGACCTGCTCGGCGCCCGCGGCGGTTTGCAGTGCCTCGGCATCAAAAGACTGGGTTTTTTCGCAGGTACACAACAGTAGGGTTTTATGTCTCGTCATCAGGATACTGACTCTTTTCGTTATTTTGATAAGAGTAGTCAAGAATACCTGTTTACGCCTGTCGAGTTTGCTGTCGCGGTTTGGCATTGAAACTCTGGATATTTGTTTAAGCTCTGCTAGGTTTCTAAGAAAAGAGAGTAGTCATGAGCCATCGAACAGAAAGCTGGAAACGCGAATTACGAGTCGGCGCAGTCGTTCGGCGTTCACCCGGGATTACCCGGTGGGCGAAGGAGGTCTGGAAACCCGTTGCCGTCATACCCGGCGCACCCGATGCGTTCTGGAAAGAAATGGTCCGCGAGGGCGAGGTCGTCGATTACCACGCCGGCACGGTGGACATGGAATTATTTCGCGCCGATGTCGAAGCCTATCTGATTTCCCTGAACATGACGGTGCCTTCCGTGTGGATCATCATGGACCGTGATGAGAGCCGTCGCTCGCCCTCTGGCTGGTTTGTCAGCACCATCACCGCCAGCGCCTACGAAGCACAGGATGCCCTCGACAGTGGCGAGAGCCTTGTTGAAGCCGTGCCGATTCCCGAATCCCTGGCGGCCTGGATCAAAGAGTTCATCGATCTGCATTACATCGAGGAGCCGTTCAAGAAACGCCGGCGTGACAAACAACGCGTGGATGGCATCGAAGACGGCAAAGGCGATGCACGTATTCGTCAGGAGAGCGACGTTTACCGTGCCCCCTCCAACATTAACAAACCCAGAGTGCACTGATGGCCGAGTCACGCTTTCAGCGGTGGTCACGCAAGAAATCCGCAGCACGCCAGGAGACTGAGCTGCCCCCGTTATCGCCCGGGGATTCCCAACCGTCCCACGAGGAGCAGGAGCTCGCCATCAATGAAACACTGCCAGAGCGCGAGCTGTTAGCGAAATACGATTTACCGGACCCGGATAACATCGAGCTGGGCATGGACATTACCGGCTTCATGCGGAAGGAAATTCCGGAATTCCTGCGCCGCCGGGCTCTGCGCTCGCTCTGGAAATCCAACCCCGTGCTGGCCGTGCTGGACGGGCTGAATGACTACGACGAAGACTTCACCGATGCAGCTGCCGTCACCAGCGGGTTCAAAACCCTGTACAAGGTGGGCCAGGGTTACTTCGATAAGAATGCGAGGGCCGACAAAGGCAACGTTGAGCCTGCCGAAGCCCCGGCCGACCAGTCAACGGAACTGCCGGCCCCGGTTACCCCGTCGTCCTCTGTAAGGGTCACCGAAGCTCTGTCGGCGCCATCCGAGGTCGACACGGACGCGGTGTCATTGATCACCCCAGAAATTCCCCAAGCTGACGAGGCTACCGAAACCGAGCAAGACCCCACTCCGCGCTATCGACCCCGAATGCGGTTCGAATAGTCGCGATTGACAGCATATTTGCGCCAGAGTCATGTCGGGTCTATACCAATATTACTAATACTTAAAACTTGAACACGCGTTCATTAAGGATCAAGACTTGGCCAACACTGCTGAAGTTCAGTGCCCTCGCTCAATCACCGACGAGGAACGTGCGCGGGCCCAGATGTATCAACTGCTGGGTGTATTGCTGGGTGGCCCACCCCCACAAGAGCTGCTAAATGGCTTGGCGGACCTGAAGGGAGACGACACACCTCTGGGCACGGCCTATAAAAAACTGGCCGCGCTTGCGGAACGCACCACGCCTGATGATGTCGAACGGGAATACAACAGCCTGTTTGTCGGTGTCGGCCGGGGTGAGCTGCTGCCCTACGCCAGCTATTACCTGACCGGTTTTCTGAATGAAAAGCCCCTGGCGGAATTACGCAGCGATCTGATGGCCCGGGGTATCAAGTCCAGAAGCGGGGTGAAAGAACCGGAAGATCACATGAGCACGCTGTGCGAAATCATGGCGGGCATCATTACCGGCGAATTCGCATGCGATAGCGATTTGCCGTCACAAAGAGCATTTTTCGACGCCCACCTGGCCAAGTGGGCGGCACTGTTTTTCAGCGATTTGGAGAATGCGAAGGCGGCGGTCTTTTACGCGCCTGTGGGCTTGCTGGGCCGGACCTTCATGGAAATCGAAGCCGATGCCTTTGCCATTCAATAACCGGGATCTGCCCGATCCCTTAACTCACGTGGAGGTGTCCGATGGACAACCAAAAGGGTGAAAACAGCCGCCGCCGTTTCCTGCAGATGGCAGTGGCAGCAGCACCGGCTGCAGTTGCCATGGCCGTTGCACCGAATGCCGCAGCCAAGGCTGTAACAGAGGTCCCGAAAAGTCGCGGTCTGCGTGACACAGAGCACACACGTAAGTATTTCGAATCGGCTCGCTTTTAAGGATGCGTGACTCATTCAAGATTGCGTGATGCTCTTGAATGATCACACCTCCAAAAAAAAACGAGAATAACGAGAGAGGTATGAGACATGTTACGGAAGAAGACCAACGGGGTAGCGAAAGGCCCCCGTGCCGGATCTTTACTTTCATCCCTCGCAGCAAAGACGATGGATCGTCGTGGCTTCTTGGCTGCATCGGGTGTCACAGTAGGTGGCCTGGCGGCTTTGTCGCTGACGCCAACGCGCATTGAGGCGGCCACGCCATCGGATGCCGGAGGCGAAACGGTTATCAAAAAGTCGGTGTGTACACACTGCTCGGTAGGCTGCACCGTCGAGGCGGAAGTACAGAACGGCGTATGGACTGGCCAGGAGCCGGGCTGGGACAGCCCCTTCAACATGGGCGCTCACTGCGCGAAAGGCGCCTCGGTGCGTGAACACGCCCACGGTGATCGCCGCCTGAAGACCCCGATGAAAATGGTCAACGGCGAGTGGAAGAAAATCTCCTGGGATGAGGCAATCAACGAAATCGGCGACAAGATGCTGCAAATCCGCGAGGAGAGCGGCCCCGATTCGGTCTACTGGCTGGGCAGCGCCAAGTTCAACAACGAACAGGCCTATCTGTATCGTAAATTTGCCGCCTACTGGGGCACCAACAACGTCGATCACCAGGCCCGTATCTGTCATTCAACCACGGTCGCCGGCGTAGCCAACACCTGGGGCTACGGTGCCATGACCAACTCCTACAACGACATCCATAAGTCCAAGGCGATCTTCCTGATCGGGGGTAACCCCGCCGAAGCGCACCCGGTGTCGCTGCTGCACATTCTCAAAGCCAAGGAAGAAAACAACGCGCCACTCATTGTGTGTGATCCACGCTTCACGCGCACCGCAGCCCACGCGGATGAGTTCGTGCGCTTCCGCCCCGGTAGCGACGTTGCGCTGGTGTGGGGCATCCTCTGGCACATCTTCGAAAACGGCTGGGAAGACAAGGAATTCATCCGTACCCGGGTGTACGGCATGGATGAAATCCGGGAAGAGGTGAAACGCTGGACGCCGGAAGAGGTTGAGCGCGTTACCGACGCCCCGGGTGCACAGCTCGAGCGCGTCGCTCGCACCCTGGTCAACAGTAAACCCGGCACCGTGATCTGGTGCATGGGTGGTACCCAGCATACCAATGGCAACAACAACACCCGTGCTTACTGCATATTGCAGCTAGCGCTGGGTAACATGGGCGTCGCCGGAGGCGGCACCAATATCTTCCGTGGTCACGATAACGTGCAGGGCGCCACCGACCTGGGCGTACTGGCCGATACGCTCCCCGGCTACTACGGTCTGACCGCAGGATCCTGGGCGCACTGGGCCAGGGTTTGGGAAGAAGACCTGGACTGGCTGCAGGGCCGCTTTGACACGCTCGACAGGAACGGCAAATCCAAGCCCATGATGAACGAGAAAGGCATTCCCGTATCTCGCTGGATCGATGGTGTTCTGGAAGCCAAGGAAAACCTGGAGCAGCCGGACAACACCCGGGCCATGGTTCTGTGGGGCCACGCGCCCAACTCGCAGACCCGGATGCTGGAAATGAAGGAAGCCATGGAAAAACTCGACCTGCTGGTCGTGGTGGATCCCTTCCCGACCGTTTCAGCGGTGCTGCACGATCGTAAAGATGGCGCCTACCTGCTGCCCACAACCACTCAGTTCGAGACCCATGGTTCGGTAACCGCGTCGAACCGTTCGCTGCAGTGGCGGGAGAAGGTGGTTGAGCCCCTGTTCGATTCAAAAGTCGATCACGAGATCATGAAACTGTTTGCGGACAAGTTCGGCTTCACCGATCGCATGTTCCGCAACATTGCCATTGAAGGTGACGAACCGTCGATCGAAGACATCACCCGTGAGTTTAACCGGGGCATGTGGACCATCGGCTATACCGGCCAGTCGCCTGAGCGCCTGCAAAAACACATGAAGTATCAGCATCACTTCGACAAGACCACACTCAGAGCATCGGGCGGGCCTTGTGATGGTGATGTCTATGGTATGCCCTGGCCGTGTTGGGGCACACCGGAGATGAACCACCCCGGGACGCCAAACCTGTACGACATGTCGTTGCCGGTATCCGAAGGCGGGCTGACCTTCCGGGCCCGCTTTGGTGTCGAATACAACGGCGAGAACCTGTTGGCCGAGGGCGTGTACTCGAAGAACTCCGAGATCAAGGACGGCTACCCGGAATTCACCATGCAGATGCTGATGGATCTGGGCTGGGACGGCGACCTGACGGATGAAGAGCGCGCTGCCATCGAGAAGGTGGCGGGCCCGGAAACCAACTGGAAGACCGACCTTTCCGGCGGCATCCAGCGGGTGGCGATCAAGCACGAATGCGCCCCGTTCGGGAACGCCAAAGCACGTGCCGTGGTGTGGAACTTCCCGGACCCGGTGCCCATTCACCGCGAGCCGCTGTACACCACTCGCCGGGATCTGGTCGAGGATTACCCGACCTACGCCGACAAGACGTTCTGGCGTGTTCCCACCATGTATGAGTCGATTCAGAAGAACGACTTCAGCAAGGAATTCCCCATCATTCTGACGTCCGGCCGTTTGGTGGAATACGAAGGTGGTGGTGATGAGACCCGCTCGAACCCCTGGCTGGCCGAATTGCAGCAGGACATGTTCATCGAGGTGAACCCGCGCGATGCGAATAACCTGAACATTCGTGACGGCAACGACGTCTGGGTGTCCGGCCCTGAAGGCGGGCGCATCAAGGTGAAGGCAATGGTGACCGAACGGGTTGGCGAAGGCGTCGCCTTTATGCCATTCCACTTCGGCGGACACCTGGAGGGCAAAGACCTGAGGGATAAATATCCCGAGGGAGCCGATCCAATTGTCCTGGGTGAATCCACTAACACGATCCAAACATACGGGTATGACTCGGTCACGCAGATGCAAGAGACCAAGGCCACCCTGTGTTCAATCGCGCCGGCATGATGGAGGTGTAGACCATGGCACTTGAAGGACAAGCACGGGCGAAATTCCTTTGCGATGCCGAACGCTGCATCGAATGCAATGCGTGCGTGACGGCCTGTAAGAATGAGCACGAGGTCCCCTGGGGCATCAACCGGCGGCGGGTGGTAACCATCGAGGATGGTAAGCCCGGCGAACGTTCGATCTCGGTGGCTTGCATGCACTGTTCAGACGCCCCCTGTATGGCCGTCTGCCCAGTGGACTGCTTCTACCAGACCGAAGACGGCGTGGTGCTGCACTCCAAGGATCTGTGTATCGGATGCGGGTATTGCTTCTATGCCTGCCCCTTCGGCGCGCCTCAGTTCCCGCAAGCGGGCAACTTCGGCAGCCGGGGCAAGATGGACAAGTGCACCTTCTGTGCAGGTGGTCCGGAAGAAGACATGTCCGATGTGGAGTTCCAGAAGTACGGTCGCAACCGTATCGCAGAAGGCAAGTTGCCCATCTGCGCGGAAATGTGCTCGACCAAAGCGCTCCTGGCCGGTGACGGCAACGAGGTGGCCGACATCTATCGCCAGCGCGTGGTGAACCGTGGTTTCGGTTCCGGCGCCTGGGGATGGGGCACGGCTTACGAGAAGAAAGGCGGTTAGGCTCGCCTGAATATTCCGGGGCCGTCAGGCCCCGGGATTCATTGAGGCCACACATTCTTCTTGTTGATTGCGCTGGAGTGCTCTGATGAACACAAAACTATTGGGTGCCGTCGTCTTTGCGCTGGCGTCACTGGTCTTTACCCCCGGCTTTGCGGAGGAATCCGCGGCGACTGACCGGTCTGCCACCGGGGGCGCTCAAACCCTCGAAGACATCATGGCTCGTCAGAAGCAGATGAAAATTGACGAGTCCTTTCGATCTGAAAACCTGGGGGATCCTGCCAACGCGGCGCCCATCAGTGCTCCGCTGGGCACGAATGGAGGACGCTCAAGCGCGGATATCTATCGTTCCATTCGTTACAACGAGATTGATCCCAGCACCCAGGTCCGTGGTCCGGCGGCGGGTGTGCTGATTCAGGACGGCGGCACGTCCTGGTATAAGCTGCGTGAGGGGCCCGTCATCACCTACGGCGGCGGTGCGCTCCTGGCCATTATTGCGCTGCTGGTGGTGTTCTACTTTGTTCGCGGCAGAATCATGATCGACGGCGGCCCGGCCGGCACGACGATTGAACGGTTCAAGGCCATCGAACGGTTCGGCCACTGGTTGTTGGCCGGCTCGTTTATCGCACTGGCGATCACCGGACTGATTACCCTCATGGGGCGCAGCTTTCTGATTCCAGTGATCGGGAAAGAGGCGTTCGCCCCTCTGGCGAACGGTTCCAAATGGCTCCACAACAACATTGCCTGGGCCTTCATGCTGGGCCTGGTAATGACCTTCTGCATGTGGGTGGTGCACAACATCCCCAACAAGCTGGATTGGCACTGGCTGAAAGCCGGTGGAGGCATTTTCACCAAATCCCATCCGTCAGCCAGAAAGTTTAACGCCGGCCAGAAAATCATCTTCTGGACGGTGATGCTGCTGGGCCTGTCCGTCTCATTATCAGGCCTTTCCATGCTGTTCCCGTTTGAGATGCCGATGTTCGCCAAGACCTTCAGCGTCATCAACAGTATTTTCGGAACGGAGTTGCCGACCGTACTCGCCCCGCATGAAGAGATGCAGTACGCCAACATCTGGCACTCAATCGTGGCCTTCGCCATGATGGTGGCCATCATCGCTCACATCTACATCGGTTCGGTTGGCATGGAAGGCGCCTTTGATGCCATGGGCACCGGTCAGGTCGATCGTGAATGGGCCCGTCAGCACCATGATCTGTGGGTCGAGGAGGTCGAAGCCAAACAAGGCAAAGGAGGATCATCATGAAAGTCATGCTTGTCGCGTTTGGCGCCGCCCTGCTGATTGCCTTTGTCGCCCCGCCGGTTCTGGGTCAGTTCGGCTGGTCCGCAGCCGATCAGACCAGCAGTGAGAGTGTACGTCTTGAGTGAACAATCCGGGGTGCAGCAAATCGACGCTGTCGGTTTGGTGTGCCCCCTGCCCATTCTGCGTTTCAAAAAACGCACCCAGGATTTGCCCAGCGGGACCCAGGTCGATTTTCTGGCCGACGACCCGAGCGGTCGCAAAGACCTTCAGGCGCTGTGTGAACTGACCGGTCACCGGATTGAGTGGGTGCGCGAGGAAGACGCGGGGGTTGTTCGTTATCGGATTTCTCTGGCCTAGATTCCGCATCTTCCCCGGTTGATGCACGGTGCCCAACCCCGCCGAACCTCGCCGTTGTACAAACCCTAAGCGTCGCGTTGTCGACGGTTCTGATCGTTCGCCTGATCCAGTCAGCGCGGTTCCTGCGGAGACAAAATAAGCACAGCAACCGCCGTGCCTGCCCCATTGATCGATTTTTTCGAACTTAATATCTCATCACATCTGTTTTTAACTGCTTAGCATGCGACTAAAGTCGGACCCCCGATTCGTCTCTGAAACGAGGTCGCGACATGACTGGTCAACGAGCAGATGTGCTCCTTATCGGCGGCGGTATCATGAGTACCACGCTGGCTACCCTGATTACCGAGCTGGATAACAGCCGTTCGGTAATGTTGGTAGAGCAGGATCAGGAACTGGGCCGTGAAAGCTCGGACGCCTGGAACAATGCCGGCACCGGCCATGCCGGTTATTGTGAACTGAATTACACCCCCCGGCAGACGGATGGCACCATTGCCGTGGACCGGGCGCTGGCGATCAATGAGCGCTTCGAGGTGTCGCTGCAGTTCTGGAGCAGCCTGGCGAGCAAAGGCATTCTGCCCTCGCCCGAGCAATTCATCCGTCGGGTACCGCACCTGAGCTGGGTACAGGGTGCCGATACCGTCGATTTTCTCCGCCGGCGCCACGCCACCCTGTCCCAACACCCGCTGTTCGAGGACATGGCGTTTTCCGACAGCCCGGACACCCTGCGCAACTGGCTGCCTTTAATCGCCGGCCGCCGGGCCGATCACACCACAGCCATGGCCGCGACCCGGGTTAACCACGGCAGCGATGTTAACTTCGGCACTCTCACCCGCTGTCTGGGTGACCATCTGGCGAACCAGTCTCAGGTCGATCTCCGCCTCGGTACGCGAGTGACCAACCTGCAACAACGCGGCGGCCGCTGGCTGGTGACGCTCAGGCACGAGGCCACCGGCGACAGCCAGACCATTGACGCCGGCTTTGTGTTTATCGGCGCCGGCGGCGCAAGCCTGCCGCTCCTGCAGAAGGCCGGAGTGCCTGAAGCTCGCGGTTATGGCGGCTTCCCTGTCTCCGGGATCTGGCTTGCCTGTGAAGATCCGGAGCTGGCCACCAGCCACAACGCCAAGGTCTACAGTCAGGCCCCGGTTGGCGCACCGCCCATGTCCGTGCCACACCTGGATACGCGTTTCATCAACGGCAAACCGGCCTTGCTGTTTGGTCCCTTCGCCGGCTTCACCACGCGTTTCCTGAAAGCCGGCAGCCATCTGGATCTGCTGCGCAGCGTGCGCAAAAACAATCTGGGCAACCTGATGGACGTAGCCACCACCCAGTGGCCGCTGACCCGCTACCTGATCCGGGAAGCGATGAGCTCCAAGGCGTCGCGGCTCGAGCAACTGAGCGGTTTCCTGCCCGATGTCCAGGGCGACCAGTGGCAACTCAGGCGTGCCGGCCAGCGAGTTCAGATCATCAAGTCCGGTCCGAACGGGCGCGGTGTTCTGGAGTTCGGCACGGAGGTCCTGACCACCGCCGATGGGTCACTGTCTGCGTTGCTGGGTGCCTCACCCGGTGCCTCGACCTGCGTCTCGGCCATGATCGATGTCCTGGAGCGTGCGCTGCCGGAACTGACCACGGGTGTGCATCGCACACGGCTGCAGAGCCTGATCCCGAGCTACGGACAGTCACTGGGCGCCGATGCGCGCCTGCTGGGCGAGGTCCGTAACTTCACCCATTCCACCCTGGGGCTTATGGAACAGCCCTCAACATCCCAACCACAATGGAGCGTTTTTGATGTTAATCGGAATTCCGAGAGAACGGCTGACCGGGGAGAACCGGGTAGCGATCATACCTTCCGGCGTACCGGAACTGCTTGAGGCTGGCTACGAGGTTATTGTCGAAAGCAACGCCGGCGCGCAGGCACACTTTACCGACGAGGAATACCGGAACTGTGGCGCCATCATCGCCGACGACGCCGACTCCCTGTACCGTCAGGCCCAGATCGTTCTGAAGGTTCAGCCTCCGGAGCCCGAAGAAGCCGAGCTGATCCGGCCCGAAAGCACGCTCATCTGCCTACTGAACCCCTGGGATAACCAGGCCCTGATCCAGCAGCTGGCCGGGCAGTCGGTTCAGTGCTTCGCACTCGACCTGGTACCCCGTACCACACGGGCCCAGTCGATGGACGTGCTAAGCGCCATGGCGGGCATCAGTGGCTACCGGGCGGTGCTCAACGGCGCCATGGCCCTGCCCCGTTATTTCCCGATGCTGATGACCGCAGCCGGAACCATCCACCCCGCACGGGTCTTTGTGATTGGCGCCGGGGTTGCCGGCCTGATGGCAATCGCGACGGCCCGCCGCCTGGGCGCCGTGGTGGAGGCTTACGATCTCCGTCCTGAAGTACGTGAACAGGTGGAAAGTCTGGGCGCGGACTTCGTGGAGATTTCCGTACCCGAGACGGAAGCGTCCGGGGACAACGGTTACGCCACAGCCCAATCGGACGCTTTCTACGAGGCCCAGCGCCAGCAACTGGCGGATTGCGTTGCCCGTGCCGATCTGGTGATCACCACCGCCGCAGTGCCCGGCAAGCCAGCACCCAAGCTGATCGACCAGGCCATGATCCACCGCATGAAACGCGGGTCGGTGATTGTCGATCTGGCCGCCGACAAGGGCGGCAATGCCGAAGGTTCGGTGGTGAACGAAAAGGTCGATGTGGATGGCGTCACGCTGGTGGGCCACACCAATCATCCGTCTCGGGTGCCGGTCCACGCGTCACAGCTTCTGAACCGGAACATCACCAACTTCCTGCTCAATATGACGTCGGAAGGGCGCCTCACCCCCGATCAGTCGGACGACATTGTCGCCGCCACCCTGGTGACTCGCGAAGGCCGGATATTCTTTGAGCCTGCCAAGCCATCCGTCAAGGAACCCGCGTAATGGACTTACTCGTTCTCAGTTTCACCATCTTTATCCTGGCCCTGTTTGTTGGCGTTGAGCTCATCAACAAGGTGCCACCGACCCTGCACACGCCGCTGATGAGCGGCACCAACGCCATTTCCGGCATTGTGATCGTTGGCGCCATCTTCAGCGCCGGCAGCAGCGAGGTCTCACCCACCCTGGCCCACGCCCTCGGGTTCATTGCGGTAACGCTGGCCAGCATCAACATCGTGGCCGGTTTTCTGGTCACCGACCGCATGCTCAACATGTTCAAACGGAAGGGATAATCATGTTTGCACTGATTAATCTGTCGTACCTGACCGCAGCGGTCTGTTTTATCCTCGGCATCAAGGGGATGACCAAGCCCGCAACCGCCGTTCGTGGTAACCAGCTGGCCGCCACGGGCATGCTGGTGGCCGTGGTTGCTGCGCTCATGCATCAACAGATTGTGGGTTATGAAACCATCATCGCCGGCATGCTGCTGGGCGGTGGCATCGGTGTCTGGCTGGCCCGGCGCACGGCCATGACCGCCATGCCGGAACTGGTCGCCAGCCTGAACGGCATCGGTGGCGGCGCGTCGCTGGCCGTTGCCTCCAGCACCTGGCTGAACACCTCCGCCGCGGGCACGGTGCCCGGCACCGCGTGGAGCATCGCCATCATCGCCTCCATTGCCATCGGTGCGATCACCCTCACCGGTTCCACCGTGGCGGTACTGAAGCTGCGCGGCAACCTGGGCGACAGCCGCCGGGCGCGCCAGTGGCAGGGCGTTACCCTGCTTTGCCTGCTGGGGGTTGTGGCTGCCGCAGCCGTGTTTGTCAGCTCTGCTCTCGAATGCCCGTTGATCCTGCCGGTGCTGGTTGGCCTGTGCCTGTTGCTGGGCATCGGCCTGGTGCAGCCCATCGGCGGGGCGGACATGCCCGTGGTGGTTGCCCTGCTCAACGCCTATTCCGGCCTGGCCGGCGCAGCGACAGGCTTCGTGCTGCAGAACCAGGGTCTGATCATCACCGGTTCGCTGGTGGGTGCGTCCGGCCTGATACTGACCGCCGTGATGTGCAAGGCGATGAACCGTTCCCTGCCGAATGTGCTCTTTGGTGGCGCGTTGGGCGGAAATGATGCGACGGCCACGGCAGACAACTCGGATGAGTTCTACGCCGGCAAGGTGAAGTACTCCAGCGCGGACGAACTGGCCATGCTGCTGGACGGCGCCCGCAAGGTGGTGATGGTGCCGGGTTATGGCCTGGCGGTTGCCCAGGCGCAGCACGCCGTGAAAGAACTGGCCAGCCAGCTTGAAGCCCGCGGCGCTAGCGTCAGCTACGCGATCCATCCGGTGGCCGGCCGTATGCCGGGCCACATGAACGTGCTGCTGGCCGAGGCCGAAATCTCCTATGACCAGTTGAAGGACATGGACGCCATCAATCCGGAGCTCCCTCAGGCGGATGTGGCCATCGTGCTGGGCGCCAACGATGTGGTAAACCCCGCCGCAGCTGAAGAGCCCAGCTCACCGATCTACGGGATGCCCATCCTGGATGTGCACAAGGCCAAAACCGTGGTGGTGGTCAAGCGCAGCCTGTCACCGGGCTTCGCCGGCATCCCCAACAGCCTATTCATCCGGGACAACAGTCTGATGGTGAAAGGTGACGCCAAGGAAGTGTTGCAGGCGACAACCTCTGCAATCAAAGAGCTCTGATCCTTGCCATTGACGACCAGAAAGCCACGGATACCGTGGCTTTCTGCTTTCTACCCGACCCCATCACCAAATTCCTGCTGAAAAATCCGCCCCGTTCTATTAGGCTCAAACTCCCTGACATAAAAATAAAGCAAGAACGATATAGGGGTACGTACTTTGCTGCTGCTCACAGGGTTTGGTCTGGGCTGCCTGACCTGCCTGTTTTTCATTATTGCACGCGATTTCAGCCACTTGCGTGTCGGCCAGGTGTTTCTGCTGCTGCTGTGCGCGGCCACCGCGTATCTGGTTGCACCACTGGTCCCCGAGGGCTGGCGCTGGATTGCCGCAGTCCTTCAGACGGCAGCGCCGGCACTCATCTGGGCACTGTGCCAGCTGATCTTCGCTGCGCGCCCCAGATTCCGCTCCATCTGGGGATTCATGGCCCTGTACAGTTTCCTCGCGCCGGCCCTGGCCCGGCCCTTGCTCAGCGACGGCGACGCGTCGCCAGTGGCGATGTTCTTCGGTTTCAGGCTCGGCCAGTGGTTCGAATATGTCGTCGTTTTGCACGGGCTTTACTACATCGTCCGTTACTGGCGGGAAGATCTCGTGGAGTCACGACGCAGGGCCCGACTGGTGTTTCTCGTCATCGTGTGCGGAGCGGTAGGCATTGCGACGATTTCGCTTAATTTCGGTCTTTTGAATGATTACAGTCGCGGGATCATCGTGAGCCTGGCCTCAATGATATCCCTGATTTGCATGGTAAGCGGTCGGGAAGGAATTCTCGAACTGACTCAGGAAAAGCCGTCGAAGGAAACAGAACCGGTAACTACCTCAAGTGATTCCTTAAGCAAAGGCCTGCATCAACAGACACCTGAACCGGTATACGATCAGGATCTGGAAGCGCTGAACTCCCTGATGCAAAGTGGCTATTTCACGACCGAAAAGCTGACCCTCAAACAGCTGGCCAGGTCTCTAGAGATCCCTGAATACCGAGTTCGAAAACTGATTAATCAAACCTTGGGATACCGGAACTTTAACGACTACATCAATCATCTGAGAATCGAAGAAGCCGCCAAGCGGTTAGTTCGCGAGCCCGAAACCCCTATTCTCAATATTTCACTTGACGTCGGATATCGAACACTCAGCTCATTTAACCGGGCGTTCCGAGACATCATGGATACCACGCCAACAAAGTTCCGTGAACACGAATCGACTGAAATAACCGAGCAAATTCTTTAAAGCAGCCGTTGAAGGATTTGCTCATTACCAAATATTACAACTTTAACTGACTGTTCCAGAAAGCTTTTCAAAATTTGCACAGAAGCCATACGGTTCTGCACACCCGTTGTTCTCGCCAGCGCCACTCCCTCCGCTTAATGTTCGACTAACGCATTTGCAATAACTAACCAGCAATAACAACAACGGAGAACGTGCAATGTCCACAGGCTCTAACCCCCTCTTTCGCCGCTCAATCCTAGGCACCGCCATCTGCGCGGTCATGCTCACAGGTTGTGGTGGCAGTGACTCTAATTCCGGTGTGTCCTTCCCGGAAGGCGCGATCATGCTGCCGGCTGAAAATCTGACCCAGGCCGCGAAGGAAGCATTTATTACCGCCGAATCCGGTGATGTGATTGTATTCCCCGAAGGCCGTTTTCAGATTAACGACACTCTACTCTTTGATGGTGACACCGACGGTGATGGCACCTCCATCAAGGGCATCACTATCATGGGTTACGGTAAGGAAAAAACCATACTCGACTTCGCCGAGTCCGATGGTGGCGACGGCATATTTGTCCAAAATGGTGTGGACATCGAAATCCGGGATATTGGGGTCTATGAAGCACCCAATAACGCCATTAAGTTAAAAGATACCAGTGGCATCATCATTGATGATGTCGCGACCGTCTGGGAAGGCGAGCTGAACTCCGGCAATGGTGCTTACGGCCTCTACCCGGTCGAATGCGACAATATTCTGATCGAGGACTCCTATGTCCGCGGCTCTGCAGATGCCGGAGTCTACGTTGGTCAGTCGCACGACATTGTAGTGCGCCGCAATATTGCCGAGGAGAATGTTGCCGGGATTGAAATTGAAAACTCCATGAATGCCGATGTCTACGACAACATAGCCACGGGCAACACCGGCGGTATTCTCGTTTTCGATCTTCCAATTGGTGGGGAGAGATACGGATCAAACGTCCGGGTTTTCGACAACTTGGTAGAGGGTAACAATACTGACAACTTCGCAAACACCAGCGATTCCGCGGCCGGCGTCCACATTGTCCCGCCAGGTACCGGCGTTATCGTACTTTCCACTCCGGATGTCGAGATCTACAACAACATTATTTCAGACCACGACACATTGTCAGTCGCCATCTCCAGCTTCCTGCTTGCGGACGAAAATCTGCTGACTGACTCGAGCTACGATCCGATCATTGCTAGCGGCTGGCAACCGGTACCTCGCAATATCAATGTCCATGACAATAACATCAGCATCTCAGGCACGAATCCCCGTGGGAAGCTGATAACGGATATTATTGCCGGCTACTTACTCGACCCCTCCAAAGGCAAGATGCCAACCATTCTTTATGATGGGCTTGGGGAACTGCTTGCCAACGCAAGCGCTGCACCAACAATCTTAGGGGCACCCTTCGACCCACAAGTTGACGCCATTTGCGCAACGGCCAACGGAGACGTTAGCTACGGACAAGTGTATGGGACCATTCCTGACGGCACTACCATCGATCAAAGTACTGGCACTCCCATTCCCAAATTGTTTCTCGAAGAGCCCCAAAGTCAGCTTTTGGTTTGTGAAACTGCACCATCACGCCTCCAAGCATCCCAAGCAACAATCGGTGGGAAATCCTACGGTTGTGGAAGTAATGAAACTGGCGACGCCAGCGCTGCGTCCTGCGCACTCTAACTTTTGGTACCCTCTGATTCATGCATACCCATCGGACTTAGCCCGATGGGTATGCCTCGGGAGTCATTCATGAAGTTCGAAAACCTGACAAAAACCACCATTGGTATCGCTGTTGCGGCGCTCCTTACCGCTTGCGGCGGGGGCGGCGGTTCCAGCACCGACACCAATGACAACACCAATAATGGCAATACTCAGTCTGCTTGCGAGAGCACGACTGGAGCAATCAACCATCAGGCGCTGGCCAGCGATAACTGCACCTCATTGTCCAGTTATCGCCTGTTTGCGAACGACGCGAACCCAACCACCAATCCCAACGGCACAGGCATTGCCTTTGACCTGAACACCCCACTGTTTACCGATTACGCGACCAAATACCGGTTTGTCTTTGTGCCAGAAGGTGAGCAGGCACAATATAACGAAAACGAAGCCTTTGATTTCCCCGTTGGCACGGTAATCACCAAAACGTTTGCTCTGCCAACAGACACAGGAGTTCGCGGTTTTGAAAATGAAACTCTCATCGAAACCCGACTTATGATCCACCGAGAAAATGGCTGGACCGCACTGCCCTATATCTGGAACGAAGAAGGCACAGATGCAACACTGGCCCTAGCCGGCGGTAGCAGTGAGAGAACGATTATTCACAATGGCGAACTAAAGTTTACCTACCGTGTTCCAGACGCGAACCAGTGCAAGCAATGCCACCAGTTTAAAGCTGACTCGAGCAGTTCCCTGAGCAAAATCACGCCCATTGGACCAAAAGCCCGCAGCCTAAACGGGGATTTCAACTACGCCGACGGCACAACGCGTAACCAGTTATCGTACTGGGAGGAAGCTGGTATTTTGGCCGGACTGCCTGCTGACGTGAACAGCATTCCCAAGATTCCGGCATACAAGGATGGGGATCAATTTGGACTGCAACTCATGGAAGTTGCTGAGGTACAGAAACTGGCCAAGGGTTACCTCGACACCAACTGCGCACACTGTCATCGACCTGAGGGTGGCGCAAGTAACACGGGGCTTAAACTCGAGTATTGGAGAAGCTTCGAGGATGAGCCCAGGGCACACGGTGTGTGCAAACAGCCTGTAGCCTATGGAGGTGAATCTCGCAGTTTCGATATCGTTCCGGGTGATGCTGACGCATCCATCATGCATTTTCGCATGAACTCGAACGAGCGGGGAGACCGTATGCCAGAAATTGGCCGGGCTCTGGTCCACACCGAGGGTGTTGAATTGATTGCCCGATGGATCAACAATATGACACCAGTCTCCTGCGACGGCTAACTCCCAGTAACGATCAGAAAGATTGGGGACTCAACAGGTAACAAGTTGAGTCCCTACTCCCCTTCCTTGTCATAACCATCACGAGCAGGACAAACTCCGGGTAACGTTGTAGTCTGAGGACTTCTGATAAGAACTTATCGCCACTGCAACTGAAAAGGACTTTCGGCGGCAATACAATGAAGCTTATCCAGGCCTGTCTTCTCGCCCTTCTTGGGCTGTCGCTGCCTTTCTATTCAGCCAGCGCCAACTCGCCCTCCCTGTCCAACAACAGTCAGGGCTACGCGCCTGTTGAATCCTGCGGCCAGTGTCACCAGAGCCAGCAAGAAAGCTGGCGCCACTCTGATCATGCCTGGTCGATGCAACCCGCCAACAACGCCTCCGTCCTCGGTGACTTCGATGATGTGGAGTTTGATGACGGCTCGGTGCAGGCCTCTTTTTTTCAAAGAGGCGATCAGTACTGGGTAAACATCGAGGGAAAGGTTGGCCCGGACGACTTTCCCATCGCCTACACCTTCGGCCACTACCCTCTGCAGCAATATCTCGTCGAGCTGCCAGGCGGCAGGCTTCAGGCCCTCACCATCGCCTGGGATACCCGCCCGGTGGCGGAAGGTGGCCAACGCTGGTTTTCCCTCTACCCGGGCCAATCCTTCGCCCCGGACGATCCACTGCACTGGACCGGCCGCTACCAGAACTGGAATGCCATGTGCGCGGATTGCCATTCCACGTTTCTGACCATGAATTACCAGCCCGACACCGACACCTTCGCCACCACCTGGCAGGAACAGAACGTGGGCTGCCAGGGCTGCCACGGCCCCGGACAAGGCCATGTGGAATGGGCCAACACGGTGGCATCGGAGCCAGCCGCCCCCCACTCTGCCAACGATATGGGTCTGCTGGTGGATTTCAGCGCCATGAAACCCAGCGAAGTGGTTGAAACCTGCGCCTACTGCCATAGCCGTCGCCAACCGTTGAAGGATGGCCAGCACGCACAGGAGGCCTACCTCGACAAGGCGCTGCCCAGCACTTTACGGCCAGACCTGTACCACCCGGATGGCCAGATTCAGGGTGAGGTCTATGTTTACGGCTCCTTCATCCAAAGCAAAATGAGTGCAGCCGGCGTCACCTGCCTGGATTGCCACGATCCCCACAGCGGCAAGCGTCTGGTTGAAGGAAATGGCCTGTGCCTGCAATGCCACAACGATGCACCCTCAGAGCGGTTCCCTCAGCTGACACAAAAAAACTACGACACCCCTGAACACCATCACCATCCGGCTGGTTCCCCCGGTGCGCAGTGTGTGAACTGCCACATGCCGGAGCAAACCTACATGGTGGTGGACCCACGGCGGGATCACAGCTTCCGTATTCCAAGGCCCGATCTGACCCTGTCAACGGGCGCCCCCAATGCCTGTAATGACTGCCATCAAGAAAAAGACGCGCTATGGGCGCTGGAGGCTCTGGAGTCGTGGTATCCAGACACCAAGCATCCCGATCATTTCGCCGCCGCTCTGAGTGCCTTTCGCCAGGCAGAGCAGGACGCCTTCGGGCGACTGGCAGGGCTGATACGGGATCGCAGCGTTCCTGCGATTGCCCGCGCTACAGCGGCTGAGCACCTTGCCGGCTTTGGCCAATCAGCGGTGTCGCCGCTGAGGTCCGGGCTGTTGGCCAAAGAACCTCTGGTTCGGGCCTATGCAGCTGGCGCCTTTGCCCAGGTAACTCCGGACGGCAACGAAGCTATTTTGCTGAAACTACTGGATTCCGATCAGCCAAGGGCGGTTCGGGATCAGGCCTGGCGGGCATTGGCCGGAGCCGACCTGAGTGGCCTGTCAGAGGCGGAACAACAACAGATCATGGCATTCCAGAAAGACTTTGAAAGCCGGCTAGCCAGCCTCGCGGCCTTGCCGGGGAGCCGATTCAATTACGCGACCTACCTGCATCAGGCCGGGCGACTTGTCGAGGCCTCGAAGCAATACCAACAGGCACTGGCCCTGGACCCAACCTTCACACCCGCCCGGGTGAACCTGGCCACCATGGCCAGTGAACAGGGTGACCTCCCTCTTGCTGCGGAAACCCTGAAAGTCGGTGCCGACAGGCCCGAAATTCCCGACGCGGATCGGGGCCATCTGGCCTACCTGCTGGCCCTGGTACTGGTCGAGCAAGGAAACATCCCGGTGGCGCTGCGACGTTTCGAGCAGGCGTCCGAACTGAACCCCGATAATCCACGGATCAGCTACAACCATGCTCTGGTGCTTGGCCAGCAGAAACGCTGGCAGGACGCCGAAAACGTGCTGGCGAGCGCATTAAAACAGCACCCCGATGACTACGGACTGTTGCAGGCGGCGGTTTATATCCTGATAGAGCAGGGACAGCTGGAAAAAGCACTGGGCTATGCACGTCGGATGCAATCGCTCTACCCCGACGACAATTACGCCAACGGTGTAGTCCGCGATCTGGAGGCTCAACTACCATAAAAAAAGGCCAGCCCGTTCGGGCGGCCTTTTCTCATTCAGAATGGTCGCGTATTAAACGACCTTATATGTCGAATCGATCGGCATTCATCACCTTGGTCCAGGCCGCCACGAAGTCGTTCACGAATTTCGCCTTGGCATCATCCTGAGCGTATACCTCGGCCAGGGCACGCAACTGGGAGTTGGAACCGAAGATCAGGTCGACACGGGTGCCGGTCCACTTCACGTCTCCGGTGTTGCGATCGCGGCCCTCGAAAACGTCTTCATCGCCCGACGTTGGCTTCCATTCGGTATCCAGGTCGGTCAGGTTGATGAAGAAATCATTCGTCAGCTTGCCCGGTGTCTTGGTAAACACCCCGTGCTTGGCCTGCTGATAGTTGGCATCCAGCACTCGAAGGCCACCCACCAGAACCGTCATTTCAGGGGCACTCAGACCCAGCAGCTGGGCGCGGTCTACCAGCATTTCTTCGTCGGACACGGTGAATTTAGTGCGGCGATAGTTGCGGAAGCCATCGGCCTCTGGACGCAGGTATTCAAAGGTGTCGACGTCGGTCTGCTCGTCCGTGGCGTCGGTCCGGCCCGGAGCGAACGGCACGGTAACGGCATGGCCCCCATCCCTCGCGGCTTTCTCCACCGCGGCGCACCCGCCGAGCACAATCAGATCCGCCAGCGACACTTTCTTGTTACCGGATTGGCCATTGAAGGCAGACTGGATCCCTTCCAGGGTCTGCAGCACCTTGCTCAGCTGCTGCGGCTGGTTCACTTCCCAATCCTTCTGCGGCTCCAGCCGAATACGGGCACCGTTGGCGCCGCCGCGCATGTCGGATCCACGATAGGTAGAGGCCGAGGACCACGCGGTGTACACCAGTTCAGATACCGACAAACCGGAATCCAGGATTTTACTCTTCAGATCCTCCGCATCCTGATGGCTGATCAGCTCATGGTCCACCTCAGGCACGGGGTCTTGCCAGATCAGGTCTTCGTCCGGAACTTCCGGGCCCAGATAGCGGGACTTTGGCCCCATGTCCCGGTGAGTCAACTTGAACCAGGCGCGGGCAAAGGCGTCGGCAAACTCATCGGGATTATCCCGGAAATGCTCCGAGATCTTGCGATAAGCCGGATCCTCACGCATGGCCATATCCGCGGTGGACATCATAATCGGCACTTTCTTGGACGGATCTTCCGGGTCCGGGGCCATGTCGCTTTCAGTCAGGCCAACAGGCTTCCACTGGTTGGCGCCGGCCGGGCTCTTGGTCAGCTCCCAGTCGTACTTGAAGAGCACGTCAAAATAGCCCATGTCCCACTGGGTCGGATTGGCCGTCCACGCGCCTTCCAGACCACTGGTGATTGCATCGCGGCCTTTGCCGCTGCCATGGCTGCTTCGCCACCCCAGCCCCATCTCTTCGATGGGCGCGGCTTCCGGCTCCGGTCCGACCTTGTCCGGATCCCCGGCGCCATGGGTCTTGCCAAAGGTATGTCCGCCAGCGGTCAGGGCGACGGTCTCGTAATCGTCCATGGCCATGCGGGCAAAGGTCTCACGGATGTCGTGGGCGGACGCCAGCGGGTCCGGATTGCCGTCCGGGCCTTCAGGATTCACATAGATCAGACCCATTTGCACCGCTGCAAGCGGATTTTCCAGGTCCCGGTCACCGGAGTAACGGCTGTGCGGCTTGTCACTGGTGGCCAGCCATTCTTCCTCCGCACCCCAGTAGATGTCCTCTTCCGGCTGATAAATGTCAGCGCGGCCACCGGCAAAGCCAAAGGTCTTGAAGCCCATGGTTTCCATGGCCACGTTGCCGGTCAGGATGAACAGGTCGGCCCAGGAAATCTGGTTGCCGTACTTTTTCTTGATCGGCCAGAGCAAACGACGGGCCTTGTCCAGATTACCATTGTCAGGCCAGCTGTTGATGGGGGCAAAACGCTGGTTGCCGGTGCCCGCGCCACCCCGGCCGTCGCCGATCCGATAGGTACCGGCGCTGTGCCAGGTCATTCGGATGAAGAAGGGGCCATAGTGTCCGTAGTCCGCCGGCCACCAGTCCTTGGAGTCGGTCATCAGGTCAGCGAGGTCTTTTTTGACCGCAGCCAGATCCAGCTTTTTAAACTCCTCGGCGTAGTTGAAATCGCCGCCCAGGGGATTCGATTTGGCGGAGTGCTGGTGCAGGATGTTGAGGTTGAGCTGATTCGGCCACCAGTCGCGAACCGAGGTGCCCGCGCTGTCGAGCTTTGTCATGGCGCCGTGCATAACAGGGCATTTTCCAGCGCCCGGCTGATTTGTCGTTGAACTCATGTCTTTCTCCGGCTGTGCTGCTGTGGATGAGGCATTTACCAAGATAGACCAGGTTCGATAATCCGCTGTTCAGGACGTCTTTCTTTGTCGTAAAACGCGATCCGATCCATCATTTCTGCGTGATTGTGTAAACTTAGTTGTAGCAACGGACAGGCGGGGCTGACAGTTGGATTTTCTAACCGCAGCAATAGTTTTTGGTTTACAGGTGGACGTGAACCAGGGGCAGGCCGAGTCGCGAGCTGGTTTCCGTGTTACGAAATCGAACTGGATTAAATTTGATCAATTCCGGATAATCCCGGCCAATTTTTAAACAGTCGTTTTAATTAGTACCGAGGTAACATGACGTTTTTTAGCATCGCTCAAGCTCTGATCTTCATCGCTCTGCTCATTAACACCGTGCATCTCATGCCCGCCATCGGCCGCTGCCTGCGCTCTGCGGAGACCGCGCTGCAATCCGGTTTGCTGGGAGCAACGCTGATGATTCGACTGGCGCGCAACACGCTCGGCATGGTGCTGGTCACTGCCGTGACCGCACCAAACCCGGAAATTCACGCCATGGTTCCCAAGGGCGTCGCGTTGTTCGTCACGCTTGCGGTTGTGAACGTACTGCTGACCCAGCAACGTCAGCGTCGCCAAATGGAAGGGTTGCGCTTCTGATAACCACCCCGGCGCGATGAGGGTCAACGAGTCAGGAAGTTCTTGTTGGCCCGACCCGCTGCGAGCTCGGTCTCTTCAGTCCGGTCTTTAAGCCCTACCCCCGTCACCCGTAACCGATTCGCTTCTCGCATCAAGTACAGCAAACGATGGCAGGCATCCTCCACTGCCATGCCTGCGGCTCGTATATTCGACAGGCAATTTCGCCCGGCATCGTTCACCCCCGGCTTCGGATCATAAGTCAGATAGATGCCCATACTGTCCGGCGAACTCAGTCCGGGGCGTTCGCCAATCAGCACCGCCACCATCCGGGCCTGCAAGCGTTCACCGATTTCATCCCCAATGGCCACCCGTCCCTGCTGTACCACGGTCACTGGCGCCAGCCGCCATGCACGATCGTCCCGGTCCAGCATGTCCAGAAGCTGCCCAACCAGGGGCGCAGCCGAGTTCTGCACGCCAACGGAAGACAGGCCATCCACGATAACAATCGCCAGATCGACAGAGGCCCGAGTTGGCACGGATTGCAATATGGCCTGGCTGTGTTGGCTCAGTTGCCGCCCCAGATCGGGCCGCTGCAAGTAAGTGAGCCGGTCTGCGGCACAGCTCTGCAGAACCAGCGGAGCTGCGGAAAGATGATCCTGTACTGCTGTCTCCAGACCCTGTATCAGCGCCGCCGTATCCAACGGCAGATGCACCGCATCCCGCGCTTGCGCATGCGCCAGCTGGAAAGCCAGCAACTCCGACGTGGGCAGGCCAACACCGGCCCGCCCAAGGCCAATCCGCGCGTCCGTGTAGGATCGAAGCCCGCGCCACTGATTGGCGATGACCGGGTTCTGGTGCTCAGTCATTGCCAAACTCCCCCGGCAAGCCTTTGAGTCGGTCACGGAACACTCCCGGCATCGCGGCACTCGGTTCGTGACGAGACACGTCAGCAAAAATGTTCATCCGGGCCAGCCACTGCTCGAATTCCGGCGCTGGTTTCAGATCCAGAACCCGGCGGGCGTAGAGCGCATCATGGAACGACGTCGCCTGATAATTGAGCATAATGTCATCCGCCCCCGGCACCCCCATGATGAAATTGCAGCCCGCCACACTCAGCAAGGTCAGCAGGTTGTCCATGTCGTTCTGGTCGGCTTCGGCGTGGTTGGTGTAGCAGATGTCACACCCCATCGGCAGGCCCAGCAATTTGCCACAGAAATGATCTTCCAGGCCGGCGCGGATGATTTCCTTGCCGTCGAACAAATATTCCGGGCCAATAAACCCCACCACGGTATTCACCAGCAACGGATCGAACTTTCGGGCCACCGCATAGGCCCGGACCTCGCAGGTTTGCTGATCCAGCCCGTGGTGCGCATTGGCCGACAGCGCACTGCCCTGTCCAGTCTCGAAATACATCACGTTGTTGCCCACCGTGCCCCGGTTCAGTGCCAGAGCTGCCTCCCGGGCCTCGGTGAGGTTCGACAAGGTAAACCCGAAACTGCGATTGGTGGCCTCGGTACCACCGATGGACTGGAACACCAGGTCCACCGGTGCGCCCTGCTCCATGGCCTCAAGGGTGTTGGTGACATGGGTCAGCACACAGGACTGGGTGGGGATATCGTATTCCTGGATCACCTCGTCGAGCATCCTGAGCAGTCGGCTCGCCTGGCCCAGGTTATCGGTGGCAGGATTGATACCGATCACCGCATCGCCGCTGCCGTAAAGCAGGCCATCCAGAATGCTGGCCGCGATACCGGTGAGGTCGTCGGTGGGGTGATTGGGTTGCAGCCGGGTGGAGAACCGCCCCGGCAAACCGATGGTGCTTCGAAAGGCGGTGGTCACGCGGCATTTGCGGGCCACCAGAATCAGGTCCTGGTTGCGCATCAGCTTGCTGACCGCGGCCACCATCTCAGGCGTCAGCCCGGGCCGGAGCGCGACAAGAACCTCCGGCGAAGCCTGATCGCTGAGCAGCCAGTTCCGGAAGTCGCCGACGGTCAGATGGGAAATCACACCGAAGGCCGCGGCATCGTGCTCATCCAGAATCAGCCGTGTCACATCGTCCTGTTCGTAAGGCACCAGCGCCTGGTTCAGGAACACCTTCAGGGGGAGTTCCGCCAGCGCCATCTGCGCCACCACTCGCTCTTCATCCGAGCCGGCAGCTACGCCCGCCAGCCGGTCTCCCGAACGCACCGGCGTGGCCTTGGCCATCAAATCCGCCAGATTCCGGAACTGCCAGGTGCGCTTACCCAGCTGATATGCGTATTGTTGGTGCATGCGGCCCCCCGAAACCCGTCCTTATGGTAAGGACAGCAACAACCATGCCGCCCTGGCGTCAGTGCTGTGGGGCAATCCGAGGTCTATGCGTCGACCCGCTGCCACACCGTCAGCTCGGAAAAACTGTGTTGGAACTTGTTTCGTGTTTCACGAATGACAAACGGCAGACTCCGCGGCTGGCTGTGCAAGCGGAAATTGGGAGCGAGCATATCCCGGAGGCCATCCAGGGTCGTGTAGGGTTCGCCGTCTTTCAGGAAGCCCCCCACCCAGGACGCCCGCGGGGTGTATTCCTCAAGCCAGGTGTAGGGCGAGGCAATCACCAGCAGGCCGTCGTGGGTCAGACGTTCGTGCACGCTGGTCAGAAATCTGGCGGGGTCGTAAAGACGGTCAATCAGGTTGCCGGCCAGAATCAGGTCATAATCCCTGAACTGGGAAGGCAGGTCACAGGCATCACCCTGATGGAAGGCCACTCGACCGGACGTCTGATCAAGCCCCAGATGTTCCAGCGTGCGCTCCTGATGACTGACCAGCTCGCCCTCTTCCGGACGAGCGTAGCGAATCACCCGGTGCCTCGCCATTTCCTTGCAGGCTTCGACAAAACGGTTGGAGTAATCAATGCCATCCACATGATCGAACGCCCTGGCGAGCTCGAAGCTGGTGCGCCCGCACGCACAGCCGATGTCCAGCGCCCGGCCCAGGTTGCGCCCGTCCATGGCTTCGAGCGCGGCATCGGCCAGTTCTTTCGGGAAATTCGGTTCCCCGTGCCAGGTCTCGCCAAAATGGAATTCCAGATACTGGGCAAGTGCAGCATCGTGCTCATAAAACCCGTTCGATTGCATATCCCTGGCCTCCGACCCTGTCCGAAAAATGGCAATAGAACATCATACAACGATTCCCGAAACGCGGCGCAAACTCCGGCGGTCAGGGCTGTGGGGGCGACATTCCGCCCAGCAGCCCACCTAACCAGGGCGATAACTCGGGGTAATGCGCCAGATCCAGCACGAATTCCTGCCCCCGTGCGGCGCAGGACAAGTAACACCACGGCGGCGCGAGCTGCCAGCGCCCGGGCTTGCTGTGATAGCTTAGCGGTGGCCGTCCGTTACCGGGAAAAAACCCCGCAGGCAGGCGCCATTGCGTCGGCAATCGCCCCTCGGGGTCGGTCAGCACCAGGGATTCATCCAACACCGGAAAGGCACCGCTACCGGGAATAACACCGGAACGCTCCGGCAACTGGAAACTGTCCGAGGCCAGATAGAGTGCATCGGTTCCGTCCGTCCTGCCCTGCAAATGAGGATGGTAGCCCGCCCAGGGCAGCCGGGAGGCGGTTTGCTGATCCACCGGCACCACCTCACCAATGTGCAACCAGCCCCAAAGCGCATGGAACGGCCGGCTTCCGGGCACAAATCGCCACCGACGCCGGACAAGCTCGGCCTGACGGAAGACGCCGAAGAACAGGAACAGATCGCCCGCGCCAACGCCCTGGTTGCGAAGATGCCCCTGCGCGGATCCCGCCTGGCCGAGCACGGGGCGCCAGCCCGCAGACCGAGGGTAGGCGCCGGCTACAATGTCCGGATCGAGGTGCGCCCGGTGACCGGCCCGAACCCGCCCGCCGCTCAGGTCATGAACCAGTTTGCCGAGCTTCCGGTCACCGCACCAGATATCGCCATAGCGGATGGCGGAGTGCTCGTCCGGAATTGGCAGTACGCACAGGGTACCGTCTGGAAGCACCGGACTGGGGCAGCCACCGGCAGAGGAATCAAAGCCCTTTCGGCTTAAAATCAGACGCATGTCATTACCGCGAAAAACTCAGGCACAACGAGAACCTAGCACAGATCAGGTGCTGGACAGGCTGTCACAATGCCAGACACCATACCCCGATCCCAACGTTCACTCAGACTCACAGGTTGAACCATCATGACCTCTCCCGAATTCCATGTTTTTCTCTCCCACGGTCTGGAAAGCGGCCCCGGCAGCACCAAGATCCAGGCCATGAAGGCGGTGGCGGAGGCCTTTCCAGGAGTCACAGCGACCGCGCTTGACCACCGCACCACCAAAGACCCGGCCACCCGATTCCGCCAAATGGCAGATGCCATGGCCGAGGCCGGCGCCGTTCCCGAGCGCACGGTGCTGGCAGGTTCCAGCATGGGTGGCTGGGTGTGTGCCCATACCAGCAGCCAGACCCCGGTGCTCGGATGTTTCCTGCTGGCCCCGGCACTGGCGCTGCCGCAGTATCCGCAATCCAGTCCGCGCATTCGGGCCCGGTTTGCTCAGATGATTCTGGGCTGGGACGACCACGTGATTCCGGTGATGCCGGTTCTGGAACTGGCCCACGACCAGAAATTACCGACCCTGATCCTGCCCGACGGCCACCGTCTGGAAAACAGTGTCGAACGGGTAAGCGAAGAGTTTCGGAGATTTCTGGAGCGCTGTCTCGCTTAGTGAAACGAGCTATTTCCAACCACGTTCTCATGCCTTCCGATGCCGGTAACATCTTGACTAATTTGGTCAATTTCTTGCGAAAACGCTGACGCTTTGCCAATCTAAAGTAACGGAACAATAAAATTTAACCAGCAAAGGAACGGAGAAAACCCGATGAGTAGAATGAGCAAATTCAGAAAACTGGCCGGAATTTCAGCGTTCGCATTTGCGGCTATGACCGCGGTCAATTCGGCTAGCGCAGCCAACTGGCGTTACGCCCACGAAGAATACGAAGGCGACGTCCAGGACGTATACGCCTACAAGTTCAAGGAATACATCGAAGAAAACTCGGACCACACCCTGCAGGTATTCCGCTTTGGTGAACTGGGTGAATCTGACGACATCATGGAGCAAACCCAGGCGGGCATCCTGAACTTCGTTAACCAGTCTCCCGGCTTTACCGGTGCCCTGATTCCGGAAGCCCAGATCTTTTTCATTCCGTATCTGATGCCAACCGATATGGAAACCGTTGTTGAATTCTTCCGCACCAGTGAAGCCATCAACGAGAACTTCCCCAAGCTGTACGCCGACAAGGGTCTGGAACTGCTGAAGATGTACCCGGAAGGCGAAATGGTGGTTACCGTGGATGAGCCGGTTACCAAACCTGCGGACTTCAACAACAAGAAGATCCGGGTAATGACCAACCCGCTGCTGTCGGAAACTTATTCCGCGTTCGGTGCTACTCCGACCCCGCTGCCCTGGGGTGAGGTCTACGGTGCCCTGCAGACCAACATGATTCAGGGTCAGGAAAACCCGATTTTCTGGATCGAATCCGGCGGCCTGTATGAGGTGTCTCCGAACCTCGTATTCACCAAGCACGGCTGGTTCACCACCGCCATGATGGCTAACAAGAGCTTCTACGATGGTCTGTCTGACGAAGACAAGAAGCTGGTTCAGGACGCGGCCGACTTCGCCTTTGAAGAGATTATCGAGCACATTGATGGTCTGGCGGACGAGTCCCTGGCCAAGATCCAGGAGAAATCTGACGACGTTACCGTCACTCGCCTGAGCGACGAGCAGATCGAGGCCTTCAAGGAACGGGCGCCGCAGGTTGAAGAGAAGTTCATCGAAATGACCGGCGACACCGGCAAAGAACTGCTCAACCAGTTCAAGGAAGACCTGAAAGAAGTTCAGAGCGAGTAATCTGAGCCAACCGGCCCTGCCCGTTCCCACCGGCAGGGCCTAGCTACAACCTCGCCCCGCCAAGGCCTTGGCTGTCCGGTCGGGGCAACAAGTTCTGGAGAACTTCCCATGTCCGAGAATTCCCCGGATATTGAGGACGATACTGGCAGCTACGAATCTGGCCTGCCCGGATTCCTCGGTACCATTGATACCTGGATTGCCAAGGTAGAAGCCGTGATGCTGGCTCTCGGCGTCATCCTGATGGCCGTGAACACCTGCGTCAACGTGGTTGCCCGTTATGTCTTCGGAGAGGGGCTGTTCTTCTCCGGTGAAATCAACCGGATTCTCATCATCCTGATCACCTTTGCCGGCATCGGCTACGCGGCCCGCCATGGCCGCCATATCCGCATGTCGGCGGTTTACGATGCCCTGCCCACCAAGGCCCGCAAGGTTCTGATGATTTTCATCGCCCTGTTCACCTCGGCGGTGATGTTCTTTCTTTGTTACTACGCCTACCAGTACATCGAAACCCTGTATGGCCGGGGCCGCATTCTGCCAGCGCTGGGTATTGAGATCTGGATGATTTACATCTGGGCCCCGATTGGCTTCGCGATTACCGGCATCCAGTACCTTCTGACTGCCATCAAGAACCTCACCAGCAAGGATGTCTACCTGTCCACCGGTGTAAAGGATGGCTACAGCGACACTGAATCGGAAGTGTTGTAACACCCAGCAGCTCATATCAGGTAAGGAAACAAAACCATGGCCACCATAATGATGCTCATCATGATCGGGCTGCTGCTACTGGGCTTCCCGATGATGGTCCCTCTGATCGCCGGCGCCATCTATGGCTTTGTGATGATGTTTGACGGCCTCGGGCAAATGGGCACCTTTATCCAGCAGATGATGGGCGGTATTCGCCCGGCCTCGCTGATTGCCGTTCCGATGTTCATCCTGGCCGCCGACATCATGACTCGTGGCCAGTCCGCCGACCGGCTGATCAACATGGTCATGGCCTTCATTGGCCACGTCAAAGGTGGCCTGGCCATCAGCACCGCCACCTCCTGCACCCTGTTTGGTGCCGTTTCAGGTTCCACCCAGGCAACCGTCGTTGCGGTGGGCTCCCCCCTGAGACCCAAAATGCTCAAGGCGGGCTATTCTGACCCATTCACCCTGGCCTTGATCATCAACGCCAGTGATATCGCGTTCCTGATTCCGCCCAGCATCGGGATGATCATTTACGGGGTTATTTCCGAGACCTCGATTGCCGAGCTGTTCATCGCCGGCATTGGCCCGGGCATCCTGATCCTGTTCATGTTCTCGATCTACTGCCTGATTTACGCCTACAAAAACGACGTGCCCACGGAAGAAAGAGCCAGCTGGGGCCAGCGGGCCGTCGCGGTACGGGACGCCATCTGGCCTCTGTTTTTCCCCGTCATCATCGTGGGCGGTATTTACGGCGGTATTTTCAGCCCGACCGAAGCCGCGGCGGTCTGTGTGCTTTATGCCTTTTTGCTCGAATTCGTGGTCTTCCGATCCCTGAAACTGGCCGACGTCTACAAGATCGCCAAGTCCACTGGTCTGATTACGGCGGTGGTCTTCATTCTGGTCGCCGTGGGGAATGGCTTCTCGTGGATTATCTCGTTCGCCCAGATCCCACAGGCCATTCTGTCTGCCGTTGGTGTGAACGAAGCCGGGCCGGTGGGCGTGCTGATTGCGATCTGCATCGCGTTCTTTATCGCCTGCATGTTCGTCGATCCGATCGTGGTCATTCTGGTTCTGACACCCATTTTTGCACCGGCCATTCAGGCCACCGGGCTGGACCCGGTGCTGGTGGGTGTGCTGATTACCCTGCAGGTCGCCATCGGGTCCGCGACGCCACCGTTCGGCTGTGACATTTTCACGGCCATTGCGATATTCAAGCGGCCCTACCTGGAAGTCATCCGGGGTACGCCACCATTTATCATCATGCTGGTAGCCGCAGCGGGGCTGATCATCGCATTCCCCGACATTGCCCTGTTCCTGCGTGATGTCGCCTTCCGGGATTAGCGCGCAGGCTAACCGGAATCGCTGAAGGAGAAAGCCATGTTCAACAAGATCCTAGTTGCCGTGGACGGTTCCTCAACTGCAATGAAAGCACTTGAACATGCGGTCAAACTGCAGAAGCTGACCGATGCGGAGATGCTGTTGTTGTGTGTCTACAAACACCACAGCCTGTTCGAAGCATCGCTGTCCATTGACCGGCCACCGGGGATGGATATTCCGGACAAGATGCTCTCGGATTTTGCCCGTGAGGTGGTGGATCACGCCAAGGAACACGCGGGTTCGCTTGGTGCGACCAAGGTCCGCGGCTTTGTGAAGGGCGGCCGGCCATCGCGGGCCATCATCGATTTCGCCAACGACAAAGAGATCGATCTGATTGTGCTGGGCACGCACGGCACCAACAGTGATCGAGACGGCCTGTTGATGGGTAGCGTGTCACATCGTGTGGCATCCAATGCCAAATGTCCGGTTCTGATTGTCTGAACCGGGCATAAAAAAACGGAGGCCAGCGGCCTCCGTTTTCGTTTGTCTGCCTCAAGCCCGGTTTAGCGGCCGGATTTCAGCATTTCCCAGTACTTCGCGTATACCTGCAGGGCTTCATCGCCAATATCGGTCTGGAATTCAGCGTTCGCCATGTCGTCCGGCGTGGGGTAGCTGGCTCGGTTTTTCGCCACTTCCGCATCCAGCAATCCCCGCGCGGCCAGGTTAGGCGTCGCATAGCCAATGTCTTCGCTGATCAGCGCGGAGATTTCCGGGCGCAGCACAAAGTTGATGAACTGATGAGCCGCCTCCGGGTTCTTGGCATTCTTGGGAATCACGAAGCTGTCCAGCCAGGCAATGACGCCCTCTTTCGGATAGACATACTCCAGTGACGGCAGGGTCTCCTGGCCCATCACCGCTTCGCCGTTCCAGATCATGCCGATATCCGCCTCACCTTCGAGAAAAGGCATGCGCGGGGCGTCGGAATTAAAGGTGCGGACCGACGGCATCAGCTCTTTGAGCTTCTCGTAGGCGGCTTCGATTTCCTCCGGGTTGGTGCTGTTGCCAGAGTGACCCAGCACGCGCAGGCCCACGTGGAAAACCTCTCGCATGTCGTTGGTCAGGTTAACCCGACCCTCAAACCGCTCATCCCACAGGTCTGCCCAGGCTTCCACCGGTTCGCCATCGACATCGGCAGTATCAACCCCAAGGCCCGTGGTGCCCCACAGGAAGGGCACGCTGTATTCGTTATTCGGGTCGACATCCAGATTGACCAGATCCGGGTCGAGGTTATCAAAACCTGAGATCTTGCTGCGATCAATCGGCATCAGGAGGTCTTCCTGACGCATCTTGCTGACGTAGTAAGTGGACGGCACCGCCAGATCGTACGCCGAACTCTCGTCCAGCAGTTTGAGCCGGGCATACATGGCCTCGTTGCTGTCGTAGGTGGTGTAAACCACCTGGATACCGGTCTCTTCCTGGAACCGGTCCAGTACTTCCTGAGGCATGTACTCCGACCAGTTATACAGGTTCAGAACCTGCGACTCCTCGGAACTGCAGCCTGTGAGCCCGATGGCCAACAGACCAGCCAGTGCGAGTTTCTTCATCGTTTGCTCCTTATCAGTATCCATTGAGACAACATCAGCATCACCAGGGAGAACACCAGCAACAGGGTGCCTAACGCATTCACCTCGGGTTTGAGGCCCACACGCACCATGGAGTAAATCCTCAGCGGCAGAATTTCGTAGCTTGGCCCGCTCACGAACGTACTGACCACCACATCATCCAGAGACAGGGTGAAGCCCAACAGCCAGCCCGCCAGCAAAGCCGGCATAATCGCCGGAATCAGCACCGTGCGGGTCATGACGAAATCCGTCGCACCCAGATCCCGTGCCGCTTCCGGCAGGCTCTCATCGTAACCGCTCAAGCGCGCCATGACGGTGATCACCACAAAGGGCAGGCAGAACGTAACGTGCGCCAGTAACAGGGAAACATAGCCCAGTTGCAGGCCCACCAACAGGAACAGGGCCAGCAGCGAAATGGCCAGCACAATCTCCGGCGACATCATCACCACAAACAGCATGCCGTTCAGCACTTTCTTGCCGCGGAACCGGTAGCGGTGAAGCGCCAGGGCGGTCAGCGCACCGATCATGGTGGACACCGTGGCTGCCGACAACGCCAGCCACAACGAGTTCCACATGGCCTGCACCATCGCCGGGTTGTTAAACAGGGCTTCGTACCATCGCAGGCTGAAACCGCCCCAGGCGTAGCCGGTGCGCGATTCATTGAACGAAAACACCACCAGAACCAGGATGGGCACGTACAGCAGCAAATACACCAGAGCCAGGTAGGCACGAGGCAACCAACGGATCATGCCACCTCCTCGCCCAGGCGCCGCTTGCTGACCCGGTGGGCCAGCAGGAGTACGGCCATGGTCAGCGTCAGCACAATGCTGGCGGCCGCCCCGAAAGGCCAGTTCCGAGCGTCCAGGAACTGATTCTTGATCACGTTACCCACCAGCAGGTTGCGGGAGCCGCCCAGGATATCGGGCACGAAGAACAATCCCATGGCGGGCAGCAGCACCAGCATGACGCCGGCAATCACCCCCGGCAGCGTCAGCGGCACAATGACATGACGAAAGGTCGCCAGATGCCCGCCGCCCAGATCGTGGGAGGCCATCAGCAATTCCTGCTTCAGATCATCAAACACCGAATACAGCGGCAGAATCATGAATGGCAGCAACAGGTACACCAGGCCAATGATGACGGCGCCTTCGGTGTACAGCAGCTTCAGCGGCTCCTCGATCAGCCCCATCGACATCAGTGCGTTGTTCAGCAGCCCGTTGGTCGCCAGGATCAGCTTGAGCGCGTAGGTGCGAACCAGGGAATTGGTCCAGAACGGGACGATCAGGAAAAAGATCAGCAGCACCTGGCGCTGTTTACCCACTTTCGACAGCGCCCAGGCGAAGGGGTAACCGATCAACAGGCAGATCAGGGTCGTCACCGCCGCCATGTACAGGGAGTGCAGAAACACATCCAGGTACAGCGGATCGAACAGTTGCCGGTAGGCGTCAAGATTCAGCGGCAGTGAAATGAACGAAGACGGGTCCCGCGTCATAACGCTGGCACCCACGACCATCAGGTTGGGAGCCAGTACCAGAAACAGCAACCAGCCCCAGACCAGGGCCAGTACCGCATACTTGAAGGGCTGTTGGCGGATACTAAGCATCAGCCTGCAACGCCTCGTCGATGGCGCCCCCTTCTTCCTCCGGCAGCAGCCACTCCCAGCCGTCGACCCAGCTCAACTTCACCGGCTCACCGAGCCGGTAATCAAAGGTGGGGTCGTCCTCGTCAAAGAATTCACTGACCAGCACTTCCCGGCCGTCGGCAAGGTGAATCACCGAATCCAGGGTGCTGCCCTTGTAATTACGCTCAACAACCTTGCCCGCCAGGCCATTCTCGTCATCCGGCTCCAGCACGCGGATGTCCTCGGGTCGCAACAGCAGGTGCAGTTGCTGACCCGCGCGGACCGGAAACGCCGGGTGACGCAGGCGGCGCTTGAGACCCAGCACATCCACCACGATGGTGTTGTCGTCGTGGCTTTCCACCGTACCGGGAAAGAAGTTGGTTTCCCCCACGAAGCGGGCGGTAAACAGGTTGGCTGGCCGCTCGTAAACTTCCCGCGGCGTGCCCAGCTGCTGCACCACGCCATCTTTCAGGACCACCACCCGATCGGACATGGACAGCGCTTCTTCCTGATCGTGGGTCACGAATACAAAGGTAATACCCAGCTCGCGCTGCAGGCGCTTGAGTTCGCCCTGCATGGTGCGGCGGAGTTTGTAGTCCAGAGCGGACAAGGGCTCATCCAGTAACAGCAGGCGCGGGCGTTTGACCACAGCGCGGGCAATGGCCACCCGCTGCTGCTGACCACCCGAGAGCTGATGCGGTTTGCGGTTGGTAAAATCCCGCAACTGCACCATGTCGAGTGCTTCTTCCACCCGCTGACGGATTTCGTCCTTGGGGCGCTTTTCCATCTTCAGGCCGTAGGCGACGTTATCGAACACCGACATATGAGGAAAAAGCGCATAGTGCTGAAATACCGTATTCAGGGGGCGATATTCCGGCGGGGCGGAGGTCAGGTCGTTGCCATCAAGGGTAATGCTGCCGCTATTGGGCAACTCAAAGCCGGCCATCAGACGCAGCAGGGTTGTCTTGCCACAACCGGAGGGCCCGAGCAGCGTGATGAACTCACCATCCAGGATGTCCAGATCCAGCGAATCCAGCACGGTTCGTTCACCGAAGTGCTTTGAAAGGCCTCTTAGCGAGAGCAACGTTTTCTTCATTCGCCCAACCCCTGAAAAGGGCCCCATTTTTTCAGAACCCCCTCCGAAACAGAAGGTTATTCTGCACAACGGGACGTCAGGACATTCCGAGACCCGGCGACACATCGCCGGGCACACGAATGAGGTTTACTCGCCGGCTACGCTATCCAGATAAGACTTATCAGAGATATTGGTCCACTGACGGACCTGCTCCAGATAGCGACGCTGCGAGGCAATGATCTGCTGCGCCAGCGGGTCGCCCTCGGCCACTTCTTTCAGGCGCTTTTCGGTAGCGGCCCGCAGCGCCTCAATGACGTCAGCCGGGAATGTCCGGTGTGTTACGTCCGGATAGTCGTCCTTCATGCGGCTCCAGGCCACGCCGCTGGCGTGCGTACTCTGGATATACATGTCATAGGCCGCGGTCCGCATCGCAACGCGCAGAATCTCCTGCAGATCGGCCGGCAGTTTGTCCCAGGCGTTCTGGTTGATCAGGAACTGAACCTCGGCACCGGGCTCCTGCCATCCGGAATAATAGTAGTTGGCAATCTGGTGGAAGCCCATATTGAAGTCGAGCGCCGGTCCGACCCACTCCACGGCGTCAATGGTTCCGCGCTCCAGGGCGGTGTATAGCTCGCCTGGGGGAATGTTGGTCACGGCCACCCCCAATTCCGCCATCACCTCACCCGCGAAGCCCGGCGTGCGCATTTTCAGGCCGTCCAGATCCTCGACCCCGTTGATTTCCTCACGGAACCAACCGCCCATCTGGTTGCCGGTATTACCGCCGGGGAACGACAGCAGTCCGAAGGGCTCGTAGACCTGCTGCATCAGTTCCATGCCGCCGCCATGGTAAAACCAGGCGTACTGTTCCGGCGCGATCATGCCGAACGGCACGGTGGTAAAGAACATGGCATTCGGAATCGAGCCCTTGTAGTAATAGGACGCAGTGTGTCCCATGTCGTACTGGCCATTACGCACCATATCGAAAATGCCAAACGGAGCCTTGTGCTTGTTGGCAGCGTCAATCCGGATCCGCAGCCGACCATCGGACATCTTTTCAGCCATGTCGGCCATATGCTCAACCGTTTCACCCAGAATCGGCGAGTTGGGGCCCCAGGTCTGGGCCAGACGAAGTGTGTGCGTTTCCTTGGCGTGACTGGCCGCGCTGAGTCCTAACATCAGCGACAGGACCAGCCCCCGGGTCAGACGATTGATCATGGTGGGCATCCTTAGAAGTTATATTCGAGATATTTTTTATTCCAAACGCCGGCATAGTAGCTTGCCGGGATTTTGCCCGTAAAGGCCCGCGGTTCAGCCGCACGCCGTCAGTCTGATCGTTTAAAACCAGTCCCTGTTCATCCACCTGCGGGGCTGCGTACGTACTCTTAATGAGCGAAGTCAATGGTCCGCCAAAGGACCGGACAGGAGGCAACATGGGCTCTCAGTGCGACACGCTGTTCTACGACGGCAGCTGCCCGTTATGCACCAAAGAGATAGCAACGCTGCGCAAGCTTCAAAGGGGTAGCCTGATGTTCGTCGACATTCATCAGCCCGATCCGGATGCCGGTGAGCGTCCAAGTCAGGAACAGCTGCTGCGCCGGCTGCACCTGCAAACGGGGTCGGGCGACTGGGTGATTGGCCTGCGGGCAAACGTGAGGGCCTGGTCCCACACCCGCTTTGGTGTTCTGTTCAAGCCCCTGCTTTGGCCGGGCATCTACACGGTCGCCTCACGGATTTACGCAGCCTGGGCCGACCGCCGTTACGATCGCAAATACCAGTGCGCCATTGGGCAGTCGCCGGATCAGTCCTGAAGCTTGAGATTCGGCGGGCGGTAGTCCGAGTCTTTGTTCCAGCGTTCATGCACCGATGGATGAATGCTGGTTTCAATGCCCTTCGGCGTCAGATTCCGGACCAACGGCTTTTTGAACCGGAAAATGTGCCGGCGGGAGTTGTGCAAAGCGGCCCGGGCATCGGGCTTGGTGCCCTTCGGCAAATGAGGCTCGATGTCCAGGTCAGCGGCTTTTGCCTCCTGAATCATCCATTCCAGCGCAATATCCGAGCTGAACAGGCCTTGTTCATCCGGTTCGTAACCGCCCCCGATGTCGCTGTGGGATCCGGCGAACCACACTTGCTTGAGATCGAGCCCGTCCCGGGGCAGCCAGATGGTGGGCTCAAAATCCTCCCGCCGCTCATCAATCGCCAGGGCATGGCGGGCGAACCGTACATTCGGGCCGAGCTTGGTGTCATAGAACTCATCGGTGCGCTCAAACAGGCCCATCAGCGAAAACGGCACCCCGAGCGCACCCACCGTGTCCCAAACGCCAACAAACTTGATCTGCCGGGATGCATGGCAATGTTTCTTGCGGAACTGCAGCGATCGTTCACCATCGGGGGCAAAGGGCTTGCTGGTGCGTTTGTAATGCTCGAAGGCTTCCTGAATCAACGGCGCCTGGGGTCGCTTCAGAATGCCGCAGTTGTTGATCAGGCCACACAGCGAGCGCACCGTGTAGGCGCCGCGGCTGAAACCGAAGAAGTAGAGCTCGGCCCCCGGTTCGTAGTTCTGCACGATGTAGCGGTAGGCGTCCATGATGTTCTTGTGAATGCCCAGGCCGGTCACGCCGCCAATCACCGCCTGGTAATAGGAACCGATGCCCCAGTCGTAAAACACTTGCTGATCAGCGCCATCGGCCGCCACAGGCCGGATGGCCCGCGCCATGCGGAGCACATTGGTGGGGTAGTCTTTCTGCAGATCTTCTTCCGGACGGTTCCAGGTACCATCGGCGCAGATCACGATTCGTTTGGCCATGATCCCCTCCTTTGCTCGTTCAACAAGCGTCGGAGGTCAGTATAGACCAGCACCCAGCGCAACGAGGGCGGGCCCGGAACCCACCTCAGCGCAGGCAACAGGCCTTGTGCTTTTTTCCGCTACCGCAGGGACAGGGGTCGTTCCGTCCCGGTTTCAGAATGCCCTCGTCGGTATCACCAGACACGTAGAACCAACGACCGGCCTCCCGCACGAAATCCGAGCGTTCCTCCAGAAACCCCCAGCCGGTAGCCGTCCGGTAAATGGCCCGGAAGTGCACCTGCCCGGAGTTACCCTGCTGACCATGGTCGATCACCTGCAGGGAGGCCCACCGGGGCGAATCCTCCAGGCTCAGGGAAGCCGGCCGGGTACTGGCATGCCAGGTCGCCAGCAGGTAATCCGGCAGCCCGAGCACAAAGGCGCTGTAGCGGGAGCGCATCAGTGCTTCCGGGGTCTTTGCCGGCGCGCCGGCGTGCGCGGGCTGACAGCAGGCTTGGTAGGGACGGCCAGAACCGCAGGGGCAAGGGTCCGGTCCCGGACTGGCTGGATTGCTCATTGTATTTTCCGTTTGCAAGTGGTCTGATGGCGGCCCGAATTCTAGCAGTTTCAAACCCATGCTGGCCGTGCCGTCAACGCAGGCTGCGACAGACCCGGTAATGCCCATGGACGACATCAGCCTCCTGCAGATTGCCCTCGCCAACCTGGCCATTCTGGCCGGTGCCTGCCTGCAAGGCGTGGCGGGCTATGGCATCGGCACACTTTCGGCGCCGCTGTTGTTTCTGATCAGCCCGCTGTTTTTGCCCGGCCCACTGATCCTCAATGCCGTTATCCTGACCGTGCTCATGCTGATCCGGAACCGGGCGGCGATGCAGGTGCGCGAAGTGCGCTACACCATTGCCGGTGGACTGGCCGGTACCGTGCTCGCCTGGCTGACGCTGATGGTGTTGTCGCCGAAGGGGTTTGAGCTGATTTTCGGCATTCTGATCCTGGCGGGCGTGGCGCTCAGTATTGGTGGGCTGAAACCGGCACTGACGCCGCGCAACAGCGTTTACGCCGGGGCGGCCTCGACCTATATGGGCACCATTACCGCCGTGGGCGGCCCGCCCATTGCGCTGATCTACCAGAACGAGCGGGGCCCGCTGGTGCGCGCCAATATGTCCGCGTTTTTCCTGGTGGCGAGTTTTCTCAGCCTTAGCGCCCTGCTGTTGTCGGGGTATCTGGGCATTCGGGAACTCACGCTGTTTGCGCTCACTTTTCCGGGCGTACTGGCGGGTTTCTGGCTGTCAGGGCTGCTGGTCAATCGCCTGCCGTTCGAAGGCCTGCGACCGTTGATCCTCGCCATCGCGGCCATTGCCGGGGTGGCAGCCCTGGTTCGTGGGCTACTGTCGCTGTAAACATCAGCCTGCCCAGAGCCGGCCCCGAAAACCCGACTCGCGCCAGAGCCAGGCAATCCACAGCGCATGCAGGTTGATCAGCAGGGCAAACACCCATTCAAACGCATCATCGGTGCGCTGGTATAACTCGGGGCTGACGCCATTGAGAATCACCGAGGCAATGCCCACCAGCAGCACCAGTTCAGACAGCATCAGCATGCGCTGGCCCTGGCGCTGCCAGCGCGGATGCTGGATCAACGCCCCGCTGACCAGCAATTCGCACAAAAAGGTAAACGACAGATACACCACCACGCCAATGCGGCGCAGCAGATTGAACCCCTCGCCCTCGTGGCCCAGGGCCAGCGTATAGATTCCCAGCGCCATGCAGGAGGTCACGCCGAGCAGCGGTACCCAGATCCGGGCCCGTGGTCCAACCCCCAGATGGCGCAACCAGAAGCCATTGAGTAGCCAGAACAGCATGCCCAGCACCGCCGCAGGCAGCATGGTACCCTTGAAAATGAAATAGGCCGTGCCGTGGCGGCCGGTGCGGCTGATGCTGGTGCAGCTATCCCAATAGGGTACGCACAGGGGAACATGCCCTTCGAGCACCGACACCAGAAAAGTCAGATGAATGGTGACCAGCGGAATCAGCGCTGCCGCCAGCGCCAGCCACCACAGGCGAACCGTGTGCGCATGCATGCTGCCTCCTTTTAACCGCCCTGTCCCCGATCCCCCGGCCCCGGTATGTTCGCAAACTAACATTTAACCAGAGTTTACAGTTGGGGTGGTCCGAAAACGCTGATTTGGGTCCAAAATACCATAAGACTAAAGGATTAACCGGCCCACAGAATCGATGCACACCGCCCATCAGGAAACCATAGAAAAACGCATTCATGTCTCCGAGCTGTCACTCGGCATGCACGTGGTGCGTCTGGACAAGCCGTGGGAAGAAACCGATTTCCTGATCCAGGGCTTTGTGATCCGCGATGAATCCGAGCTTGAAGCCCTGCGGCTGCAGTGCAGCTACGTCTTCATCGAGGGGCGGCTGGAGGCCGAACCAGCGCCCGCCCGCAGGCAGCCCCAGCAGCCAGCATCCGCCCCACGCAAAGGCCTGTTTCGCGGCCGCCCGGCCGGTCGGTCTGACAAATCCGCGCGGGCACAGCCGGTTCGTCGCCGCGTGAACTACATGAACAAGATAGACAGCGCCACCGAGATGAAAACCGCGGTGGTCAAGTTCAAGGATGCCCAGCAGACGGCCAAGTCCATTATGTCCGGCCTGCGACTGGGCCGGACCCTGGACCTGAACAACGCCAGGGCGGTGGTGGACAGCTGTGTCGACAGCGTACTGCGCAATGAAAACGCCTTGCTGTTGCTCACCAAGATCAAGAATCAGGACGAATACACCGCCGAGCACTGCCTCAACGTGGCGATCCTGTGCGCCGCCTTTGGCAAACACCTCGGCCTGCTGGAAGAGGAAATTCGCAACCTGTCGCTGTGTGGCATGCTGCATGACGTGGGCAAGACCCGGATTCCCAATGAAATCCTGAACAAACCCGGGGCCCTGACCCCCAGTGAGTTCGAGATCATGCGCGAGCACACCACCCACGGCCGCAATATTCTGATGAGCACCAGCCGCTCCCTGACGATGGCGGTGGACGTTGCCTTCAACCACCACGAGCGCATCGATGGCCAGGGCTACCCCCGTGGCCTGCAGGCACAGCAGATTCCGTTCTTCGCCAAGATCGTTGGCCTGGTGGACACCTACGACGCCATCACCAGCAACCGGATCTACGACAAGGGCCGGGCATCGATGCACGCCCTGGATATTATCCACAAGCACCGGGGTACCCAGTTCGATGAAGAACTGGCGGTTGCCTTTATTCAGTTAATCGGCGTGTACCCTCCGGGGTCGATTGTCGAACTGATGAATGGCGAAGTGGGCATCGTGGTGGAAAACCAGAAACAGCACAAACTCAAGCCGAAAGTGTTGCTGGTCAGGGAGTCGGATAAAACCCCCTTACCCAGCTTCCGCACCGTGGATCTGATGCTGGGCCCGAAAGACGCCAGTGGGGAGGTCTACAAGATTGCCAGGGAAGTTCCGGATGGGACCCACGGCGTGGTCCTGAAGGATTTCGTCGAACAGGGACTGATCTTTTCCAAACCAGCCCCCATAATCCCTTAAACCTTGGGCCGGCGGGTTACCGCCATGGTCAGCCGTGAAATGCAGGTGGGCTTGCCTGCTTCGTTCTCAAGCCTGATTTCCCAGACCTGGGTCGCGCTGCCAATGTGAATGGGCCGCGCGGTGCCGTAGACCCAGCCCTTGCTGATCGGGCGCAGGTGATTGGCATTGATGTCCAGCCCCACCGCCACGGTTTCCGGGTCCTTGAGGCAGCAGTTCGCCGCCATGCTGCCCAAGGTTTCCGCCAGTAAAACCGACGCCCCGCCATGAAGAATGCCGAACGGCTGCACCGTGCGCTCATCCACCGGCATACGACCCCGGACGAAGTCGTCACCAATTTCCAGGTACTCAATACCCATATAGTCAACGGCGGTGTTTTTACTGGCAGCCGCCAGCTGTTCCAGATTCGGGGTGCGTGTCCAGATGGCCATCTCGGCTTGACTCCGTTTACAACGTTTGCGGTTCGGGTTCAGGGTCCAAATGAAGGGACAGTCTAACCAGATAGCAAGCGAACGACTATCCCTGAACGTGTTGCCCTATTCGACCCGAACCAGCTCCTGTTTCAGCCAGCCCAGACGCCCCGTTGCCGCTATCTGCCGGCGCATACCCGGTACCGGACGGATCATGAACAGGTCGCCATTGCGGCCCACCAGTGCTTTGGGCACACCGCAACCCTTGGCAATACCGGCATGGACATCCATGTGTTCAGCCTCGCCATGCACGGGAATAGCGATCTTCGGCCGAACCCACTGGTACATGGCCTGCAACTCCTCCTGCGCCGGATGGCCAGAGGCATGGATGGGTACCGGCGACTCCTCGGCGGTAATCACCTGAACTCCCAGCTCCCGCAGCCGGCTGATCAGTCCTTCGATGGCTTCCTCATTACCGGGTATCGCCCGGGCACTGAAGATCACCGTATCACCGGCCTCCAACTCCAGATCCGGATGGGTGCCAGCGGCGAGCCGACGCAACGCGGTCCGGGGCTCGCCCTGGCTGCCGGTAGCGACCACCAGGACTTCCTCCCGGGGCAAATAACCCAGATGGGATGGGTTGATCAGACGGTCGCTGCTGTCCCACACCCCGGCCGCCCGGGCGGCTGAACTCATGTTGATCAGCGAGCGGCCCAGCAAGCCCATGTAACGGCCGGTTTCCCGGGCGATCATCCCGAGGGTATGCAACCGGGCAATGTTACTGCCGAAGCAGGTCACCACCACCCGCCCCCTGGCGCTGTTGACGGCGTCCAGCAACCCTTTGTGCAAGGCGGCCTCGGAGACCGAGTGCCCGGCCACCGTGGCGTTGGTGGAATCACAGACCATGGCGTCGACGCCCTCGTCGGCCAGGTCCGTGAAGGTCTGTTTGCGATAGCCATGGCCCACCAGCGGCTGGTCATCCAGCTTCCAGTCACCGCTGTGGAAGATCCGTCCCACCGGCGTTCGGATCATCAGCGCGTTGGGGTCCGGGATGGAGTGGGTCAGCGCCAGCCACTGGACACTGAACGGACCGATCTGGCGGGTGTCACCGGTATCCACTTCAATGATGGGCACCCGGTGCAACAGGTCGAACTCACCGAGTTTGCGCCGCAGGATTTCCGCGGTGAAGCGACTGGTGTAAATCGGGCATTGCAGCAGCGGCCAGAGATAGGGCACCGCGCCGACGTGGTCCTCATGCGCGTGGGTGATGACCAGCCCGGACAACTGATCGCGCCGGTCGGCGATGAACGCGGGATCGGCCATCTGCACCGGCGGCTCGCCCCGGTGATGCACACTGCCGTCCGCTGCCACCCGCCCAGGCTTGGGGAAGGTCACGCCGCAATCCACCATCAGCCACTGGCCATCATGGCCGTAGAGGTTGAGATTCATGCCGATTTCGCCGGTTCCGCCAAGCGGCAGAAACCACAAATCATTCTGATCGGGAGTCATTGGGAGCTTCCTGGCCGTCAAAACCTGCGTGCCGGTGGAGGTGATGCCTTCACACCGGCAACAACACAGCCTACTACACTATGAGTCTTCGCTTACCTGACAGATCGTTTATTCCAACAATTGCGTAACACAGGGTTGAAATCACCCTGCTTCACACCAAGGTTAGTCACGGTTGCGAAGCAAGCACACTCACCCTTCCGCAAAAAGTGAAGGAGCGAACATGAAGATTCTGATGGTTCTTACGTCCCACGAGCAAATGGGTGATACCGGGCACAAAACCGGTTTCTGGCTCGAAGAATTCACCTCACCGTATTACGTGTTCCGTGATGCCGGCGCGGACATTACCCTCGCGTCCCCCAAAGGCGGCCAGCCCCCGGTGGACCCCAACAGTGAGGCCGAGGACGCCCTGACCGACTCCACCCGCCGCTTCGAACAGGATGCTCACGCCAAGGAAGCCCTGGCCAGCACCAAGAAGCTGAGCGACGTGGACATGAACGACTACGACGCCATTTTCTACCCCGGTGGCCACGGCCCACTCTGGGATCTGACCAACGATGCCGACTCGGTAGCGCTGATCAAGAAAGCCTACGAGCAGGACAAGGTGATTGGTGCAGTGTGCCACGCGCCGGCAGTATTCCGGGACGTGGAAGTAAAACCCGGTCAGAACATCGTCGGTGGCCGTAACGTCACCGGCTTCGCCAACAGTGAAGAAGAGGCCGTAGGACTCACCAATGTGGTGCCTTTCCTGCTCGAAGATATGCTGCAGGAGAAAATGGGCAACTACTCCCGTGGTGATGACTTCACGCCGCACATTGTGGTGGACGGCAAGCTGATTACCGGCCAGAACCCGCCCTCCTCGGAAGGCACGGCCAAGGCTGTGGTTCAGGCGCTTCAGGGCGCCTGACCACTGGCAACAATCTGCTCCCCGGCGTGGCTGATAAGCACGCCCGGGGCTCCGGCCTCAAGCAGGGCACGGATGTTGTCGGGGATGGAGGTTTTCTCCATCTTCGACGAGCGCACCAGCACATCAGTGATGTCCGCGTCGGCGATAAATTTGTCGTCGCCGTAGCGGTAAAACTCCAGATGCAGGGTGAACGACGTGTTGCCGATGCGACCGACGCGAAGCCTGGCTTCCAGCACATCGTCAAAGCGCGCCGATGCCTTCCAGTTCACCGTCAGGCTGACCACCTGGACGTCTAGGTCCTGATCCAGCAGTCGCTGATAATCACCAAACACGGTACGGATGTATTCGTTAACGGCGATGTCCACGTAATCGGCGTAGCGGGCATTGAACACCACCCCCTGGGCATCGCATTCCCCGTAACGCACCCTGAAACGAAAACGAAACGGTTGTTCTGACGACATAACTCCCTCCAATTAATACCTGGCAATGTTGGCCACAGCATCGCACATCCTGTGCTACGTTTTTTGGATTACCTCAAAACCCTCAACCTCCGGTCCGTGGCCATGAGTAATCCAAAGCATACTCTCTTCTGGATGACGCTGTTTCTGGCGGTGGTTTTGCTGGTCGGGGCACTCATTCACAAGCCCCTGATGACGGCGTTCATGGCCAACTGGGTATTCAACCTGCTGATCGTCGGCGTGCTGATCGTGGGCATTGCCATGACCTACCGGCAGGTACTGGTGCTGTTCCCCGAACTTCGCTGGATTTCCCAGTTTCGCACCGGCCATTCCGGCCTTTCGGTGCTTCAGGAACCCCGGCTGCTGAAACCCCTGGCGCGGCAACTGGGCGAGGAATCCAAGCGTGATCGCTTCAAGCTGTCGACGCTGTCCCTGCGCACGGTGCTGGATGGCATCCACTCCCGCATGGACGAACAACGGGAGATCACCCGGTATTTCATCAGCCTGCTGATTTTTCTGGGCCTGCTGGGCACCTTCTGGGGCCTGCTGGGCACCATCAACGCCGTGGGTGACGTCATCACCAACCTGAACATGGGCGAAGAAGATTTCGGCAAAGTGTTTGCCGAGCTGCAGGCCGGGCTGCAAACACCTCTGCAGGGCATGGGCACGGCCTTCAGTTCCTCGTTGCTGGGTTTGGGCGGCTCGCTGATTCTGGGTTTTCTCGATATCCAGGCCGGTCACGCCCAGAACCGCTTCTACGATGGCCTTGAGGAATGGCTCACCGGTGTTACCAACCTCGTCGACATCGTGGATGAAGAAAGCCAGCCATCATGATCGGTTCCAAGCGCCGCGCCAGAAGCGCGATCAATGCCTGGCCAGGCTATGTCGATGCCCTGTCGGCACTGCTGATGCTGGTGATTTTCATGCTGCTGATCTACGTGGTCAGCCAGCTGTTCCTGTCCCAGACCCTGACCGAGCGCAATACCGAGCTCGCCCGACTGAACGCGCGCCTGGACGAGATTTCGTCCCTGCTCGGACTGGAGCGCAATCGCGCCGGCGTGCTGGAAGACCAGCTCAGTGCCAGCCAGAACAGAAACAGCCAGCTTCAGGACCGGCTGGACGCCACCCGCAACCTGTTGATGCAACGAACCGCCGAGAGCGAGGCGCAGGCCGAAAGACTGGCCAGTCTGGATGAGACCCTGGCCGGCAAAAATGAGCTCACCGCCAGCCAGGAAGCCCTGATCCTGAATCTGTCCAATCAGATCGTGTCGTTGCAGCGGCAGCTGCAGAAGATCACCGCAGCCCTGAAGCTGCAGGAAGAGGAAACCGCAGAACGGGAAAGCGAGCTGGAGGACGTGAGCCAGCGCCTGAACACCTTGCTGGCCGAGCGGGTGAACCAACTGGAACAGTACCAGTCGGAATTCTTCGGCCGCCTGAGGGACATCCTGGCCGCCAACGAAAACATCCGGGTGGTGGGCGACCGCTTCCTGCTGCCCTCGGAACTGCTGTTCGCATCCGGGTCAGCCCAGCTGGGGCCGGAAGGTCAGCAGGAGCTGGATAAGCTGGCCGCGGTGCTGCTGGATGTCGCCCGGTCGATCCCGGACGACATTGACTGGATTATGCGCATTGATGGCCACACCGATATCATCCCCATCAACACACCGCAATTCCCCTCCAACTGGGAACTGTCGACCGCCCGGGCCGTGGCGGTGGTTCGCTATCTGGCCGAGCAGGGAGTGCCCGACCGCCGCATGGTGGCGGCAGGCTTCGGGCAGTATTTCCCGGTCGCCGACGGCACCTCACCGGAAGCCCTGCAGAAAAACCGCCGCATCGAAATCAAGCTGACCGACCGCTGAGGCCCGGTCAGGCTCCTTCGCCGTCAGTAATGAATCACCGTACGGATGCTTTTGCCCTCGTGCATCAAATCAAAGGCCTTGTTGATATCCGCCAACGGCATGTTGTGGGTGATGAACACATCGAGCGGAATATCGCCGCTCTGGGCCCTGGCCACATAGTCCGGCAACTCGGTTCTGCCCTTCACACCGCCAAACGCGCTCCCGCGCCAGACCCGACCGGTGACCAGCTGGAAGGGGCGGGTACAGATTTCCTCGCCGGCGCCGGCCACGCCGATAATGACCGACTCGCCCCAGCCCTTGTGACAACATTCCAGCGCGGCGCGCATCACCTTCACATTGCCGATGCACTCGAAGGAGTAATCCACCCCACCATCGGTCATATCGACGATGACTTCCTGAATGGGCTTGTCGTAATCGTTGGGATTAACCACGTCCGTCGCGCCAAGCTGGCGGGCAATGTCGAACTTCTCTGGATTAATGTCGATGGCAATAATCCGGCCGGCTTTGGCCATGGTGGCACCCAGGATGGCCGCCAGACCGATGCCTCCCAGTCCGAAAATGGCCACCGTTGCGCCTGCTTCGACCTTGGCGGTGTTAAGCACCGCACCAATGCCTGTGGTGACCCCGCATCCGAGCAGGCACACCTTGTCCAGCGGGGCATCCTTGGGAATCCTGGCCACCGACACCTCCGCCAGCACGGTGTATTCGGAGAACGTGGACGTGCCCATGTAGTGGTACAGCGTCTGGCCCTGGTAGCTGAAGCGTGAGGTGCCATCCGGCATCACGCCCTGGCCCTGGGTAGCTCGAACCGAGCTGCACAGGTTGGTTTTTCCCGAGGTGCAGAACTTGCACTGGCCGCACTCGGCGGTGTAGAGCGGAATCACATGGTCGCCCACTTCCACACTGGTCACGCCCTCGCCGACCGCCTCCACAATCCCGCCGCCCTCGTGCCCGAGAATGGTGGGAAAAAGCCCTTCCGGGTCCGCACCGGACAGCGTATAGGCGTCGGTGTGGCACACCCCCGTTGCCACAATGCGAACCAGAACCTCGCCCCGCTTGGGCGGCGCAACATCCACTTCGACGATTTCCAGTTTCTGATTGGGAGCAAACGCAACGGCAGCGCGGGATTTGATCACGGCAAGTCCTCCAGGCAGGCGACAGGGCAGATGTCCTACTAACTGTAGCAGCCGGGACGGGTTCGGCACGGCGGTTTCCGGCAGCGCGCAGAAATGGCCCGGCTAATCCCTCGAGGGCCAGCTCACGTAAACACATAGACACACCGAATTCGACATCCTGACCAAGGAGCCTGCGTGAACACCCTTTACTGGTTTACCCGGGATCTGCGCCTGCATGACAACGCGGCCCTGCTGGCTGCGGCGAAATCCGATCTGTTGCTCTGCGTGTTCGTGGTGGACCCGCGCTGGTTCCAGCCTGGTCAGCGTCAATGCCTGTCGATGGGCGAACATCGCTGGCGCTTTCTGTGGCAGAGCCTGATGTCGCTGGAGCGCAGCCTGAGGCCCGCGGGCCAGCGACTGCACATTGCCTGTGGCCACCCGGAGGATGTGATTCCGGACCTGGTGCACCGGCACAGGCTTGGCCGGGTCATCCGCTCCCGGCTTCCGGGAACACGGGAGGCCCAGCAGTGGCGGGTGATCAAGGAACGATTGCCCGACACCCTGTGCCAGCAGTTCGAAACCCTCAGCCTGTTTACCCAGTCCACACTGCCCATGACCCTTGCGGAACTGCCGGACACCTTCTCACAGTTCCGGAAATTGGTGGAAAAAAGCGGCGAGCGCTGCTCCGAGTTACTGCGCATTCGCACCCACTCGGCCCTGCCGCCGCCACCCGGCTTCCCGGAGGACAACCGGGGCGAATGCCCGCCCATTGCCGAACCGCGGCATCCGAGCCGGTTTGCCGGCGGCGAGGAGGCCGGCCTGGCCCAGCTGCAGCGCTTTTCCTTCACCACCCATGGCATCGCCCAGTACAAGGAGACCCGCAACGAACTGGATGGCTGGGACAATTCCTCGAAATTCTCGCCCTGGCTGGCCAATGGCTCACTGTCCGTGCGGGAGGTGGTCGAAACCATCTGCGACTATGAACGCCAGGAAACCAGCAACGAATCCACCTATTGGCTGTGGTTCGAGCTGCTCTGGCGGGAATATTTCTACTGGTATGCCCTGAAACACGGCGCGGCCCTGTTCCGGCGCGACGGAGTGCAGCGCAAGCAACGACCGGCCAGCTTCTATCCGCAGCGGTTCAAAGCCTGGTGCGAAGGCAACACCGAATACCCACTGGTGAACGCCGCCATGAATCAGCTGCGGGAAACCGGGTACATGAGCAATCGGGCCAGGCAGCTGGTGACCAGCTGCTTTGTCAATGAACTCGAGCTCGACTGGCGCTACGGCGCCGCCTGGTTCGAACAGCAGCTGATCGACTATGATGTAGCCAGCAATTACGGCAACTGGCAGTATCTTGCCGGCGTTGGCGCGGACCCGCGGGGCCTGAGGCGTTTCAACCTCGACAAACAGGCCGCCCAGTACGACCCCCACGGCACATTCATTGAGCGCTGGGGCGGTCATGCCGAACAACCCGTGGGCTTGTATTCAGTGGACGCAGCGGACTGGCCGATTTCATGACGAACCCGAATTACGATTCTCTGTTGCAACAGGTGCTGGCAAGCATTCTCGATACCTGCCAGCCCGAATCCCTGCTGTGCTGCGGGGCCACCGCCGACACCGTGGGCGAACACTGGCATCAGCACAGCAAGAACACGCGGATGTCACGCATTGATCCGAAAGATCCCAATTCGGACCTGCCGCTGAATTCGGTGCATGACCTGGCGCTGGTCTCGGATACCCTTGAGCATCTGCCCTTCGACGAAGGTGCCCTGTTCCTGGGCCAGCTGCGCAACTACGGCACCCACCAGATAGCCGTGCTGGCCGGTGAGTCGCCGGATTGGGCCTTCAAGGACTTCCTCGGCCTGGGATTTCGACGCCACACCGAACTGGAACAGCGTGACGGAACGGTCACGCTCTACACCTACAACCTCGACAACTACAATCACAAGCGGCAATGGAATAACCCCAAACACTGGGCCAACCCGGAAATGTGGGGCAAAGCCTGGTGGTGACCCGCTGCCAGCAGGAAACAGAGACGCCCTGACCCCACCATGCCCCGTCACCTATGTCCCCATTGCAACCTGCACCTCAACATATGCGTGTGCGCGCACTGCCAACGGGTGTCGAATCAGACTCCGATCACCGTGCTGCAACACCCCACGGAAGTAGACCGGCCAAAAGGCACGGTGCGCGTCCTGCAGCAGTGTCTGGAGCGGATTCACGTGGTGGTAGGCGAAACCCCGGAGCAGTTTGCACAGGCCGGTTTTGACATCGCTACCGGAACAGCGAACGCCGCGCTGCTGTACCCCGGGCCCGGCAGTCAGTCGCTGGAGCAGGCCGAGCTTGCTGACGTCAAGCACTGGCTTGTGCTGGACGGAACCTGGCGCAAGGCAGCGCGGATACTGCACTCCAACCCCGGGCTGCAGGCGCTGCCGGCGTTTCATTTTCAGCAAGCGCCCCGGTCTCGCTACATCATCCGAAAGGCGCCGGGGCCAGAAGCCCTGTCCACCGCCGAAGCGGTGCACTACCTGCTTCAGGTAGTGGAACCCACGACCAACAGCGCCCCCATTGGCCAGGCCATGGATGCCCTGGTCGACAAGCAACTGGCCCAGATACCCGATCATTTGCGCCATCATTACCCGCCCCGCTGAGGCCAATGCCGGTTGGCAACCGGCCGGGCTTGAGCGATCATGAGGCATCAACCTGTAAATAGGATGTTTGTTCATGGCACTGTTCAGCCAAAAAAGCGCCGAGAAACAACTCAATGAAGAATCCGCCAAGGTCAATCGGGACGATCTGGAAGTCCTGCTGGACCGGCAGAAAACGATTGAGGAGAAGGTCAAGAACAGCGGCAGGCTGGAGCGCTTTGGCACCGACATCCGGCTGATGTTCTCGATGATCCGGGATTACTGGTACGGCAACTACCGCAGCGTGCCGTGGAAAACCATCGCAGCGGTGGCCGGGGCACTGCTGTACGTGCTGAACCCGCTGGATGTAATTCCGGACCTGGTCTTCGGCGTTGGCTTCCTTGACGATGCCGGCGTGGTGGCGCTGTGCCTGAAACTGTTCGAGTCTGACCTGCATGCCTACGCCGCGTGGAAAGAACATACCGAGCAACAAGAAAGCGACAAACCGACACTCGATCCAAGTTGATTGGCGGCAGTCGCCCCCTTAACCTTTCCTGATTTTCAGAGCTGTATTTCGGAGAGACCGTGGATTTCGCCACTCTTATAGGCCTTGTTGGCGCCATTCTGCTGATTTCGGCTGCCGTCATTCTGGGCGTGTCGCCCGACGTGTTCATCAATCCGCCGTCGCTGTTGATCGTGATTGCGGGCAGCCTGTTCGTGGTGCTGGCCAAATTCAGTTTCGCCCAGTTTTTCGGCGCCTTTGGGGCGGCGGCGAGGGCCTTCAAATTCAAGCTGCCTGGCACCCGTGCGGCCATCGAAGAGCTGGTGGATGTGGCACAGGTCTCCCGCAGGGAGGGCGTGCTCGGGCTGGATGGGAAAACCTTTGGCTCGCCGTTTCTGGAAAAAGGCGTGCAAATGCTGGTGGATGGCCAGGACGGCGACACCATCAAGCAGGTGCTGAACAAAGAGCGCCTGATGACCCTGGAACACAACCGGTCGGGCGCCAAGGTCTTTACCGCCCTGGCCGACGTGGGTCCCGCCATGGGCATGATCGGTACGCTGATCGGCCTGGTGCAGATGCTGTCCAATATGGAAGATCCGAAGTCCATCGGACCGGCCATGGCCGTCGCCCTGTTGACCACCCTGTACGGTGCGATTCTGGCCACCATGATTGCCAATCCGATTGCCGACAAACTGTCGCTTCGGATGACCGAAGAAGCCCGCATGCAATCCCTGTACATCGATGCCCTGGTTGCTATTCAGGCGGGCACCAACCCCCGCGTGGTGGAGCAACTGCTGTCGAGCTACCTGCCCCCCAAAGAGCGCAATAAGGATATCGAGGGCGAACCCGAGACGGCGGTTGGCTGACCATGGATGATCTGCCTGAAGAGGAAAAACCCGGCATTCCTGCCTGGGTCGTCACTTTTGCGGACCTGATGTCCCTGCTGATGTGCTTTTTCGTGCTGCTGCTGTCGTTTTCCGAGATCGATGCACACAAGTTCAAGCAAATCGCCGGCGAAATGGCCAAGGCCTTTGGCGTCCAGCGCGATGTCGAAGCGCTGGAGATTCCCAAGGGCACCAGCCCCATTTTCGACAAGTTCTCGCCGGCCCAACCCGAGCCCACGGTAGTGAATCAGGTTCGCCAGACCACCACCGAGGAAGCGCCGGAACTGCAAACCCTCAAGAGCCCTACCGAAAGCGCGACCGAAAAGGCCGTTGCAGCGGCCATTCAGCAAGACCTGGACCAAAAAACCCGCAGCGTACTCGCCATTCTTGAGGACCCCATCGCCGAGGGCCGGGTAAACGTGGCGCAGGACCAGCGCCGCATCGTTATCCGGGTGGAAGAGAAAGGCTCCTTTGCCTCCGGTTCGGCACAGCTGACCTGGGAATTCGAGGGTCTGCTGCTGGACATGGCCACTGTGCTGGCCAAGATGCCCGGCGACCTGATGGTGGAGGGGCACACCGACGACGTCCCCATCCGCACCTCCCGTTTTTACAGCAACTGGGATCTGTCTGCCGCCCGGGCGGCGGCCGTGGCCAATGTGCTGCTGGCGACGGAAGACGTCGAACCGACGCGTCTGGCGGTCAAAGGCCTGGCCGACACCCGGCCCCGGGTACCCAACACCTCTGCAGACAACCGCGCCAAGAACCGGCGCGTCGAAATCATTGTCGACCTTTCCGGCCCGCTGCAAGAGCGCGAACTGGAGCTGCGTGAACTGATTGAAGCCGAATCGGCAAAGGAAAACGCGGTGATCGACATTCAGCCTCTGCCGGCTGCGGAAAATCGCGACGAGGCCCGATCGCCACTTACCTGGTAATCGATCCACTTTGGTGCAGATTACAACCTCCTGCATCATATGGGTGCATTAATTCTCGCCTTTCACGCTCAACGACCACCACCGCTCACCCCAATCGCCCACCACCGGTAGATATGCATCATTTTGGAACACATATTGCTTCCATGCACTCTACAAAAGCATAAAACGGCCCGGAAGAGGCCCGAACTCACATCAGGAGCGAAAAACCGTGGACATCGCGAGTGCAGTACACACCCTGACCGAAAGCGCCAACACGCTGTTCATCCTTATCGGTGCCATCATGGTACTGGCCATGCACGCCGGCTTTGCCTTCCTCGAAGTTGGTACCGTGCGGCACAAGAACCAGGTTAACGCGCTGGTCAAGATCATGACCGACTTCGGCATCTCCGCCGTCGCCTATTTCTTCATCGGCTATTACATTGCTTACGGCAGCCATTTTATGACCGGCGCCGGCGAACTGACCGCCGGCAACGGCTACGAGCTGGTAAAGTTCTTCTTCCTGATGACCTTCGCCGCCGCGATCCCCGCGATTGTCTCCGGCGGCATTGCCGAGCGCGCCCGGTTCTACCCCATGCTGATTGCCTCCGGTCTGATCGTCGCCTTTGTGTATCCGTTCTTTGAAGGCCTGATCTGGAACGGCAACTACGGTTTCCAGAGCTGGCTGGAGAACCAGTTTGGTGCATCTTTCCACGATTTTGCCGGTTCCGTTGTGGTGCACGCCGTTGGTGGCTGGATTGCCCTGGCCGCGGTTCTGTTGCTGGGCGCCCGTTCCGGCCGCTATCGCAACGGTCGTGTTGTCGCCTTCGCACCGTCCAACATCCCCTTCCTGGCGCTGGGCGCCTGGATCCTGACTGTGGGCTGGTTCGGCTTCAACGTGATGTCCGCCCAGACTCTCGACGGCATCAGCGGCCTGGTGGCCGTCAACAGCCTGATGGCAATGGTCGGTGGCGTGCTGGTCGCGATGGTGGTTGGCCGCAAGGACCCGGGCTTTATCCATAACGGGCCACTGGCGGGCCTGGTTGCCGTGTGTGCCGGTTCTGACCTGATGCATCCGGTGGGCGCGCTGATCACCGGCGGTATCGCCGGCGCCATCTTCGTCTATCTGTTCGAGTGGGCACAGGACAAGATCGAACGCCTGGACGACGTACTGGGTGTCTGGCCGCTGCACGGTGTGTGCGGGGTCTGGGGTGCCATCGCCTGCGGCATCTTCGGCCAGGAAGCCCTGGGTGGCCTCGGTGGCGTCAGCCTGATGTCCCAGATCATCGGATCGGTGGCCGGTGTGTTGGTGGCGTTCGTGGGCGGTCTGATTGTCTACGGCATCGTCAATGCTGTGTCTGGCCTGCGACTGACCGAAGAAGAGGAGTTCAAAGGCGCGGACGTAAGCATTCACCGAATTGGTGCAACCTCGTTCGAATAAGCCGGCACCGGCCGCGAACACTGAACAGGCGATCTTCGGATCGCCTGTTCTCGTTTGCGGAGTCAATTGACAGCCTTCACAACGTCGTGTTTTCTTAATCTGATGTCTTAAAAGAAAAAATTGTCCCAACTGGCGCGGCATTTGCCTGTTTTATCCCGATATTCGTCCGTTGGTACGGAGGAAACAAACGAACACCGTCGAAGGAGACGAGCGGAATCATGCATATCCAGACACCGGGCCCCGGTCTGTATGACGAGTTGTTCGACGAGAACAATAAAGTACGCCCTCACTGCCGCATGCTGGAGCAGTGGCTTGAGAAATCCGACGAAAATCTGATCGCCGAGAAACGCCGGGAAGCCAATGTGCTGTTCCAGCGTCTGGGCATCACCTTCAACGTCTATGGTGAAGAGCAGGGTGCCGACCGGCTGATCCCGTTCGACCTGATTCCCCGGGTGATCTCGGCCAGCGACTGGCACAAACTGCAGGCCGGCCTGCGCCAGCGGGTCAACGCGCTGAACAAATTCCTGTTCGACATCTACCACGATTTCGACATCGTCAAAGCCGGGGTGATCAGTGCCGAGCAGGTGTTTGCCAACCCCCAGTACCAGCCCGGCATGCAGGCACTGAAGCTGCCCCGCAACCTGTACTGCCACATCGCCGGCATTGACCTGATTCGCCACAGCGACGGCGACTTTTATGTGCTGGAGGACAACCTGCGGTGCCCCAGCGGGGTCTCTTATATGCTGGAAAACCGGCGCATGATGATGCGTCTGTTCCCGGAGCTGTTCGCCCACAGCCCGGTGGCACCGATCGACCACTATCCGAACCTGCTGGGTGAAACGCTTCGGGCCGCATCCCTCAAGCCGGACCCAACCGTCGTGGTGCTGACCCCGGGGCGCTTCAACAGCGCCTATTTCGAACATGCCTTCCTGGCCCGCCAAATGGGCGTGGAACTGGTAGAGGGCGCGGACCTGTTCGTCCATCAGAACAAGGTCTTCATGAAAACCACCGTTGGCCCGCAGCAGGTGGACGTGATCTACCGCCGGATCGACGACGATTTCCTCGATCCGCTGGCCGGCAACCCCCAATCCATGCTCGGCGTGCCCGGTCTGTACTCCGCATACCGCACCGGTAACGTGGTGCTGACCAACGCCATGGGCACCGGGGTTGCCGACGACAAGTCCATCTACCCCTATGTGCCAGACATGATCCGTTTCTATCTGGACGAAGAGCCCATTCTGAAGAACGTTCCTACCTGGCAGTGCCGCAAACCGAAAGATCTGCAGTATGTGCTGGACCATCTGGACGAACTGGTGGTGAAAGAAGCCCAGGGTGCCGGTGGTTACGGCATGCTGATTGGCCCCAAGGCCAGCCAGAAGGAAATCGCCCAATTCCGCAGCCTGCTCAAGGCACGCCCGGACGACTACATTGCCCAGCCCACGCTGAGCCTCTCCACCTGCCCGACGTTTGTGGATGAGGGCGTGGCGCCACGGCACCTGGACCTGCGGCCGTTTGTGCTGTCTGGCAAGAAAATCCAGATGGTACCGGGCGGGCTGACCCGGGTTGCCCTGAAGCAGGGTTCGCTGGTGGTGAACTCGTCGCAGGGTGGCGGCACCAAAGACACCTGGGTACTGGAGGACGACCTATGATGCTGAGTCGCGCTGCATTCAGCCTGTTTTGGATGGCCAGATACCTGGAGCGCGCCGAGAGCCAGGCCCGCCTGCTGGACATGAGCCTGACCATGGCGCTGATTGATGTGCCTGAAGACCGGGTGGAACAGCTCTCGGTGCCCTTGCTGGTCACCGGTGCTACAGAAACGTTCTACGAGTACCATTCCGAAATCACCCCGCAGAACCTGCTGGATTTCCTGGTGCTGGATGACCGCCACCACGCCAGCCTTTACAGCATGATCCGCGGTGCCCGCGACAACGCCCTGCACGTTCGCGGCAACCTGTCCGCCGATGTGTGGGAAAGCATCAACCAGGCCTGGCTGGACATGAAAGACCTGCGCAAGCAGGGCATTACCGAATCCAACGCCAGCCAGGTATTCGACTGGATCCGGGAACGCTCCCACATGTTCCGGGGCGCGGCCTACGGTACCCTGCTGCGCAACGATGCGTTCCACTTCCTGCGGCTTGGCACCTTCATCGAGCGGGCCGACACCACTGCCCGGGTACTGGATATCCGCTACGTCATGGCGATGAAATCCATGGACGAGAACTCCACCCAGTCGTTTTTCGAATGGACAGCGGTACTGCACTCGCTGGCCGCCTTCGAGGCCTATCAGAACACCTACGGCCACGAACTGGAGCCGATGAACGTTGCCGAGTTGCTGGTTCTGAACCCGGATCTCCCCCGCTCACTGCGCAGCTGCCTGCAGGAAATCGCCAGCCTGCTGGAAGAAATCGAGGGTGAAACCGGTCGCCGCTCTCGCCGGCTCTCATCCAGCCTGTACGCCAACATTCGCTACGGCGACCGGGACTACATCGCTGAACGGGGGCTGCACGAGTATCTGGTGGACTTCCTCGAGCGGATTGAGGGCATCACCGAACAGATCCGGCACGACTTCATGGGAGGCAAATAATGAGACTGTCGATTCGCCACGAGACCCGTTACACCTACGAGTCGCCCATCGAGGACAGCATTCAGTACATCCGGCTGACCCCACGCACCACACCGCAGCAGCGCATTCACGACTGGAAGCTGAACACGCCGGGCGAAACCAGCCAGATGGTGGACGGTTTCGGCAACCTGGTGACGGTCATGACCCTGACCAACGCGGCACCGGAAATCACCCTGACCGCCGAAGGCGTGGTAGACCTGACCGGCAAACCGCTGACCAGGGACGACTCGCCCTTCCCGCCCCAGGTATTTCTGCGTCAGACCGACCTGACCGAGGCCGATGATGCACTCAAGGCCTTCGCCAATGAGTACTCGCCCAACAAGCGCAGCCTGATCAAGCTGATGAATCACCTCCGCGACCACATCACCTTTACCCCCGGGGCCACCACCGTCACCCACACCGCCCGGGAAGCTTTCCAGCAGAAAGAGGGCGTCTGCCAGGACCACACCCACGTGTTTATTGCCTGTTGCCGCCATATCGGCGTACCGGCGCGCTATGTAAGCGGTTACATACACGCGGCAGACGATGACCACGTCGCCACCCACGCCTGGGCCGAAGCCTGGATTGGCAGCAACTGGCACACCTTTGATGTCGTCAATACCCTGAACGTGGCGGAAAGCCACATCAAACTGGCGGTGGGGCTGGACTACCAGGACGCGGCGCCGGTACGCGGCGTGCGCACCGGGGGCGGTACCGAACGCATGGAAACCCTGGCCCGGGTAACACGAACAAACGGGCAGTGATCCCGTTGCCGAGCAGGCGAAAGAAAACACTCACACTTCGTCCATACTTGTGGTTAGATTACGCCCGATAATCAGCGCCTGCTCAGGAGTACCGAATGACCTATTGCGTAGCGATGCGGCTGGACGAAGGACTGGTGTTTGCCTCCGACACCCGTACCAATGCCGGCTTTGATCACATTGCCACCTTTCGCAAGATGCACCTGTTCGAGAAGCTGGGCGAGCGGTCACTGGTGTTGCTGTCGGCCGGCAATCTGGCCACCAGCCAGAGCGTGGTAAAACTGCTGGAGCGCCGGGCGGGAACCAACGAGCCCAATATTCTCAATGCCGAATCCATGTTCGAAGCGGCGGAACTGGTGGGCCAGACCATGCGCGAGGTCATCCAGCGGGACAACCCCGATGGCAAGATCAGCCATGTCGATTTCAGCTGCTCGCTGGTCCTGGGCGGCCAGATTCAGGGCGATGGCCACCGGCTGTTCAACATCTACCCGGAAGGCAACTTCATCGAGGCCACCGAAGAAACACCCTACTTCCAGATTGGCGAATCCAAGTACGGAAAACCCATTCTGGATCGGGTCGTCACCTACGACACTCCGCTGGACAGAGCGTATCAGAGTGCGCTGATCTCCTTTGACTCCACCATGAAGAGCAACCTGTCGGTCGGCATGCCGCTGGACATCGCCATTTTCCGCAAAGGCACACTGCAGCCCAGCCTGATGCACCGGGTAGAGGAAAACTGCGAGTACTTCCGGACGCTCCGTCAGCAGTGGCACCAGGGCATTCAGGATCTGTTCACCGGCCTGACGCCACCGCCGATGGCGCTATAGGCGCCGGATAATAACGGGCTCACTCAACCGTGACGGTGATCTGCTCTGAGCAACGGTTCCGTGACGGAGCGCGGGTCAGTCATGGGCGATCGGTTGATCGGTAAACAGGTAGTCTTTCAGTTCCTTGTCAAAATCCGGATCTTGCCGCCGAATCCATTCAAGCACCATCGCGGCATGCTCCTTTTCTTCATCCCGATTGTGCGCAAGAATCGCCTTTAACTCGGCGTTTTTGCAGGCGTCCACGCGTTGGTTGTACCAATCCACTGCTTCCAGCTCTTCCATGAGCGAGGTGATCGCTCTGTGCATATCTCTTGTCTGGTCTGAGAGTTCAGAGATGGGCTCGTGATAACCTTCGTTAGACATGGCCGTTCCTCGTGTAAGTTGGCAGAAGCGAATCGGAATCGCCCACCCGGCCGCGGTGGTCGAGCAGTGCGGCACGGGTTAAGCGGCAACTTACAGTCTAGACCCAAGATAAGAGTTGGCGGGAACGCCGCCAACCGGCGACGTTCGCTCAGCGGCTTAGTCGCCGTAGATATCGAAGTTGAAGTAGCGCGAGGCGATTTCGTCGTAGGTACCGTTGGCGCGGATCTCTGCGATCGCGGCATTCAGCTTTTGCGCCAGCTCTTCATCCCGCGGGCGCAGTGCCAGCGCGGTTCCTTCCCCCACATGCTCTTTATCGGTCACTGGCTCGCCGACGAACTCGTAGCCTTCACCGTGCTCGGTGTTCAGGAAGCTCAGCATGATCTGATCGGAGTTGGCAAAGACCAGGTCCAGGCGGCCATTGGCCAGCTCGTTATAGACTTCTTCCTGGCCCGGATAGCGAACCACATCGACCACATCGCCGAACTGATCGGTGACATAGCGGTCGTGAATCGTGCCCATCTGCACGCCCACACGCAGCCCCTCCAGGCCCTCTTCGGAGATATCAAAGGAGCGGGACGCCAGGCCGGCAAACTGTGCCGGTGTCTTGTAGTAACGGTCGGTGAACAGCACGCGCTTTTTGCGATCTTCGGTGATCCGCATGGACGCCATGATGACATCGATTTTCCGGGACAACAGGCTCGGAATCAGCCCGTCCCATGAAATGGTTTCCCACTCGCAATCCAGCTGCGCCTCTTTGCACAAGGCATCGGCAATTTCGATGTCGAAGCCCGTGGGGTTTTGCTCTTTGTCTTTGTAGTTGAACGGTGGATAGGTGAAATCTGATCCCAGCCGGATGGTATCGGCCGCCGACACGGAAGCGGTCATGGACGCGACAAGGCCCAGTGCTACTGCAATCTTCTTCATTGGAACTCTCTCGTTTGTTTTTTATTAAGAACAGAAAGGATTTCTGCCATGCTTTGCTGCGAACCCATGGTGATGCGAACGCATTGATCTAACACTGCCTCGTGGCTCTGATCCCGGGCCACGATTCCGTTCTGCACCAGTTGCTCAAACGCGTTGACCCCATCCTTGAATCTGACCAGCACAAAGTTCGTGTCGCTGGGGAATATTCGCTCAACAACCGGTAATTTTTCCAATTCGCTGCAGAACCAGGCCTTCAACTGTTTCTGGTCCGCAACGCTGTCGCGCACCATCTGGATGCTGTTGGCACTCAGAGCTTTCAGTGCGATGTCGGAGGTGGGGTCAGGCATCGGATACGGGGCGATCAGCTTACGCAGGCAATCGATGGCCTCAACCTGCCCCAGCACAAAACCGCAGCGAATGGCCGCCAGTCCAAACGCCTTGGACAGGGTGCGTATCACCATCAGATGATCAAACTCATCGAGCAGTGCAACCACCGACGGCTGATCACTGAACTCAATGTACGCCTCATCCACCACCACGACATGAGTCCGCCGGGTTTGCTCAAGCACCCGTCGGATCGAGGCCAGTTCTATGGCATTACCCGTGGGGTTGTTGGGGGCACAGAGAAAGATGACCTTGGTGTTATCGAGTTCTGCATCGATGCCTTGCAGGTCGAGCTGGAACTCGGCTGTCAGAGGCACCCGGCGCACGCCGACATTCGCCGCTGTGGCACAAATCTCATACATGCCGTAGGTGGGCGGACACACCAGAATGGCGTCCGAACCAGGGCCGCAAAAGGTTCGGACGATCAGATCAATACCTTCATCGGCACCTCGCACCGCCAGGCAATCGGCCTGCGAGTCGCAATAACGCAAATAGGCATCGGCAACCTGTTGCGGCTTGAAATCGGGGTATCGGTTGTACGGTTCCGTGCTGCCTTCAAAGGCAATGGTGTGCTCAAGCTCATTCGCATTTAGATACAGGTGGCCCTGTATTCCAATGCGCCGGGCAGATTGATAAGGCGTAAGTTTTTTAATGGCATCCGGCAACAGATTATCAACAACAACACTCATAGTGCGCGCCCTGAACCCTTTCTTTTGTATTGATTATCAGGGTCAATATAGAGCGGCGCACGTTGCTTCGAAATCGAAAAATTGTCATAGTCGCCATGAGCTTTCCTCATGCCTGAATCTATGAAACATATTCCCTCGACCAAGGCCTTGCAGGCGTTTATCACCACCGCCCGCAGCCTGAACATCACCCAGGCGGCCCGTAGCCTGAACCTCACCCAGGGCGCGATCAGCCGGCAGATCGCCAGCCTGGAAGCGGACCTTGGCATCACCCTGTTTCAACGCAAAGCACGGGGCCTGAGCATGACCCCGGAAGCAAAACTGTTGCTGCCCGATGTCATGCAGGCGATGGACATCCTGCATACCGCGATTGATCGCATTACCGCCAACCAGAACAGCATCCGTCTGAAAGCCCCGAGCTGCATCACCTACTGGCTGATGCCAACGCTGCAGGATTTTCAACGGGAGCACCCGGAGTTCGACGTTGAACTGACGTCCACCACCAAACACGACGTTGACTTTGCCATCGAACCTTTTGACGTCGCGATTTGTTACGGCAACGAATCCCTCGGTGAGGACGGCAGCTATCAATGGCTGTTTGACGAAGTCCTGACCCCGATGTGCACCGCAGATCTTGCAGCCACGCTGGATATGGAACGGCCGGCGGAAAGCCTGAGCCAGCATGTTCTGCTGCACGCCAATGCGGAACAAAGCGACTGGCAATGCTGGCAGAGCAGTCTGGGCCTCCCGCCGTTGCGCGCCGACCGGAACCAGATTTTCGCCACGCTGGACATGGCGACGAATGCCGCTTTGCGCGGCTATGGCATCGTGATTGGCGACGTTAATCTGGCCAGACACGAGCTGGACACCGATCGCCTGGTGGCGCCGTTCGGGCATCAGGTCAAAAGTGGCAAGGCGTATTTCCTGAAACGCCCCAGCAGCCACCCATCTCAGGGGGTTGAGACACTGTCCGCGTTTCTGGCGTCACCGCCCGAGCGGTAATCGGCGCCAACCTCAGCGCCCGGACTCGCCCTGGTAGCCGGTCAGCTCCATGTAGCCAACCCCCGAATGGCTACCCTGGACCCGCACCGGGCTCTCCCAGTAGGGAAACTGGCCGTCATTCCGGTAATCTCCGGGCAGGGCCTGAACGGACAGATCCAGGTCCCGGGCCGGCACCTGCAATCGCCAGCGGGTCGGATGACCGTTACGAAACCGCTCGGGGCTCAGTATCAGGTCATCGGGCGCCAGGGCTACCGGATCCCCGCCGGCCGGCAACCAGGTTCCGGATCGGAACCCACCCGCTTCCTCGCGCAACTGGAAGGCCATCAGTTTGTCGCCGGAATCCAGATGCAGGGCGAACCAGTCCCAGCCCTGCTGGCCCGTTTTCAGCAACTGACTGCTCCACTCCCGGTCAAACCAGCCTTTGCCGCTGACGGTCAGGGTCTGTCCGCCAGCGGTGATCTGCCCCTCGATGCGAATATCCACCAGACTGAAATACATCGATCCCTCGCCGCTGGCAGATTTGGCGCTGAAACCATGGTCGCCGTGCGCGATCGGCTCGCCGCTGATAAACAGGGTCAGGTCATAACCCCAGCCCGGTGCTGCAACGCTCAAGTGCCATTGGCCCGGCGCTTTCTGGGTCAGCTGCCAGTCATCCAGCCAGACGCTGAGCGGATCCGGCATTGCTCCCGCATGCCCGACATCGGCACGCGCCAGTTTCTCTGCAAAGTAGTGCTGGCCATCGACGCTGACCGCGGCATGGGCCATCCAGGCCGCGGTCAGCGCCCAGCTGGAGGGGTCCGGGGGCGACGCTTCGGGCGCGCGCGGCCTGATGGCCTGGCGGAACTGGGTCCACTGCAAGCCAACGGGGTTGCCGTCCGGCGTTTGCAGATTGGCGGTCAGGTACCACCATTCAATCCGGTGCTGCGGATGGGGTCCGAAGTCTTCGGGGAACACCAGCTCATCGCCGGCAGCCGGCTGCAGGTAATCACCGGTTGCGCCATCAGCGGCCAGGCCGGCAAAGCCCTGGTCGCCCGGTTCCTCGGAACAGCCGGCCAGCAGCAGGGACAGCAACAAAGCCACAACTCGCCTCATCGCTCTGCTCCCGACAGATCACTGGCTGACGCCGGCCGGGGTTGAATCCGGCGCAATTGCCAGCGCATCAACCCGGCGATGCTCAGGCCGATCAGCAGGCTCAACACACCCAGTTCCAGCCAGAACCCGGGATACACGGCCATGGGCAGGGACCAGCCAAAGGCCACGGGATTGATCCGGTCAACCAAGACCCAGGTCAGCCAGATACCCAGCGGCAGCGCCAGCAACGCCACCCCCAGGGTCAGGCTCACGGACAGCCGGACCAGGCCCAGCATCACCTCGGACTGGCGCAGGCCCCACACCTTGAGCAGCTGGTAGTACCAGGCCCGGGTCGAGAAGAACACCCAGCCCATGATCAGCAGGGCCGCCGCTGCCAGCAGCAGAGTCACCATGGTCAGCAGGCGGGTTAGCAGAAAGGTCTGGTCAAACACCTCGTGGGCCAGGGATTTAATGCGGCCGTTGTCCCGGATGGTGACGTCCTCGACGTGCCAGAGCTCGCTCAGACCCCGTTTCAGCTCGGCAAGTTTGGTCACACCGGTGCTGACCGACAGGCTCTGGAATGCCGGCTGGAACGTCTCTGGCAGACGATCGATCGTCAGCAGTACTTCGCCCGCCGGCCGACCGTAATCGGCGTAGATGGCCAGCACCGGAAACGCCACGGCATCGCCACCCAGCGACAGTACCAGTGGGTCGCCAATCGCCAGCGCCTCACGCACCGCCAGCTGCTCGTTGATCATCACCCCGTCACCACGCGCCAGTGCCGACCAGGGGCGCTCATCCTGAGCCAGGAACTGCCATGGCGCCAGCAAATCACTGACCGGCCCGACCACCAGCACATCCACGCTACGGCGTGCGCCCTCTTCCGGCAGCACCCGTTCGGCACGCCCCCGGAGCACCCGGTGCCAGGAACCTGGCTCAACCAGATCCGGCCGTTGCTCTAGCCAGCTGGCAGCCTGCTCGGCACTGGCGCGCTCCGGCACCTCGACGTAGTAGTCGGCCGCCAGACGCTGGGCCAGCCAGGCGTCGAAGGTGGTTTCGAACACCGTCACCAGCGCCTGCACCGCCAGCACCAGCGCCAGGGCGAACTGCAAGGCGACCAGAGGGAACGCCAGCCGCCGGGCGAGCACATCGAGCTCCGCATAGTGCCAGCGACCCAGCGGCGTTGTTGCGGAACGGGCCCGCCAGCAAGCGGCGCCGGCCAGCGCCCGGGGCGCCAGAATCCCGGTCGCCACAAACACCAGGCCAACGGCCGTAAAGACCAGCGCCAGCGAGTCCGCCGCCCACACCAACACCAGACCAGTCACCAGTAACAGTCCGGCGACCGGCACCATCCGTTGTTTCAGGCGATCGGACAGGACCGCCGTTCGGGGACCGACCCAATCCAGCAGACAGACCGCCAGCACCACCGCCGTCATCACCGCAACCGCACCCAGCCCGTGGCCTTGCTGCCCGGCGTACACCGGGACATCAAACAGGGCATCCAGGGCCTGACCAAACCCGTCGGCCAGTGCGCCGGCCAGCAGGCGGCCCAGAAACACCCCGGGCACCACACACAGCAATGCCAGCAAAAGGGTTTCGATGAACACACCGAGTCGGATGGCGCGGTCCGGCACACCGTAGCGGTGCAGCAGAAGGAAGCCGGCGCGGCGCTGGGCCATGCCAAGCTGATGGACGCTGCGCAGCAACAGGGCCGTGATCAGCAGCACCAGCACCGCCAGGGCATCGAGGTTGAGCAGAAAGCTGTCACCGAGCTCGCCGGTCTCTGGCCCGGTCGAAAAGCCGGCCAGACGATAGCCGCCGGGCAGATCGGCCGGGGTCACCGATGCCGCCGCGATCAACAGCAACCGAGACCGGGTCGCGGGATCACCTCGGGACAAGGTGACCGCCTCGCCGATGTCCATAAAGGGCTTACCATCCAGCGCACGGCCTTGCAGGCTGCCGGGCACCGCGGCATCGGCAAAGCAGGCAGCCGACAAGGGGTCCACGCCCACAACCCGCCCGCTAGCGCCAGCAACGTCCACCTCCAGCCAGGGCATGACGCACAGGCCTTCCCGGCGCAGCGTCACGAAATCGGCCACGGCCAGGGCTTGTCCGTCGCTGCGCAGCACCTGGAAGCGGTCTTCCAGCGCCTGCTCGCTCTGCCCCATGCTGGCCCGGGCCTGGGCGGTCAACTGGCTGACCGCGCTCCACAGCATGGCGGCGACCAGAACCATGAGCACCAGTGCCAGCAGCTGAAATGGGTGACGCCGATAGTGGAGAATCTGGGCCAGAAAGGGTGTCATGGCAGTCAGGCGAGAGCCAGGTGAGCCAAATCCAGTCGCTGGTCACAGCGAGCGGCCAACTCCGAATCGTGGGTGGCCAGCACCAGGGCACAGCCGGTTTCTTTCTGCCGCTGAAACAGCTGGTCGGAGACCTCGTCGGCGGTCTGCCGGTCCAGACTGCCGGTGGGCTCATCGGCCAGTATCACACTGGGAGTCATGGCAAACACCATGGCCAGGGCGGCGCGCTGGCGTTGGCCGCCGGACACCTGATCCGGATAGCGGTCTCCGAGCCCCTCAAGGCCCAGATGCTCCAGCCAGCGGCCGCAGTCGGCTTGCGATCGCCTGGCCAGGCTGGCCCGCAGGCGGACATTATCGAGCAGGGTGAGCGCGGGCATCAGATTGGCTTCCTGAAACACCACGCCCAGGGACTGACGGCGCAGCGCCGCCCACCGGCGCGCCTGCTGTTGCGGGGCAATCGCCGCGCTGACCACAGGTTCGCCAGCCAGCCAGATCGCCCCCGTATCCGGGCGTTCGAGGCCACAAAGCAGATTCAGCAGCGTGCTTTTTCCGGAACCGGAACGCCCCAGTAAAGCCAGCGACGTCCCGGCCGGCACGGACACATCGACGCCCGACAGCACCGGCACCGGCTGGCCGGCACTGACGAAGCGTTTACTCAGGCCACGGGCCTGGAGAGCATCCTCCGGCATGGTTGCATCCTTCTAGTCCTCGGCCCCCAGCGGTCTGGCTGTGGTGCCTCGTCGGTCGGCCCACCACTGCCTTGCCTGCTCAAGCAGGGACAGCAGGGCCGGTATGACCAGCAAAACCAGCAGGGTGGACAACCCGAGCCCGAAGGCAATGGAGGTCGCCATGGGGATCAGGAACTGCGCCTGCAGCGAGGTCTCAAACAACAGGGGCAACAGGCCGCCAATGGTGGTCAGCGAGGTCAGCAGCACCGCCCGAACCCGCTGCACGGCGGCCTCGTTCAGCGCCTCCTGGATGCCCAGCCCTTTCTGCCGTTGCTGGTTGTAGAAAGCTACGAGGATAATCGCGTTATTGACCACAATGCCGGACAGGCCGAACAAGCCGAACAGCGACAGGATGGTCAGCTGCAGGCCCATCAGCCAGTGGCCGAGCAAGGCGCCCACGAGGGCGAAGGGAATGATGGCCATTACGATCAGCGGCAGGCTCCAGGAGGCAAACACCCAGGCCAGCACCACATACATCAGGCCGAGGCCGATCATCAGCCCGGTCTTCATGTCGCTCAGGGTCTCGCGTTGGTCGGCCGCCCGGCCCTCGAAGCTGTAGCGGACGTTATACCGGCTGGCAATGTCCGGCAGTGTCTTGGCCTGCAGGCTTTCCAGGATCTGGTCGGTGGTGCTGACCCGGGTATTCAGGCCGGAGGTCACCTCAATGGCCAGTTTGCCGTCGGCGTGCCGCAGGGCCTGGAAGCCCTGGCGGTGATCCAGATTCATTACCTGGCTCAGCGGCACAAAGCGCCCGTCCGACACCCGCACCACCATACGGGACAGGGTCGACAACCGTTCCCGCTGGGACTGAGGCAGCTGGACCCGCACTTCCACTTCATCCCGCCCGTCCTGATAGATCTGCGCAACCCGGCCATCGAACGCGGCCCGTAACTGCCGGCCCAGATCGGCGGTAGTCAGGCCCAGGGCTTCGCCGTAGGCGCTCACCTGGTAAATCAGCTGCTCGCGGCCCCAGGGCATGTCGTCATCGACATCGAGCACACCCGGCAAGGTGGTCAGGGCCTGCGACAGTTCGTCCGCGGCGGCTTTCAGGGTTTCCGCGTCGTTACCGATCAGGCGCACATTCACGTCCCGCCCGGGCGGCCCGGCCTGGCGTTCGGAAATGCTCAGGTTTTCCAGGCCGGCAGGCAGCGTCAGCCGACGGCGCCATTCAGTAATGAATTCGGGGTTACGCACCGAGCGCCGATCCGAGGGCACCAGTTCCAGCATCATGGCGCCCAGTTCTTCGCCGTTGCGGGACCGCCCTTCGGCTCCCAGGGTGGCGCCGCGCGTGGTGATGGCGTGAAGAATCAGGTCACCCCCCAGCGCTGACTCGGTTTCATTCAGGGTGCGGCGCATTTCTTCCAGGAAGCGGTTTACCGTTCGCTCGTCCGTGCCGGAGACAAAACTGACGTTGGCATAGAGCACGGACGGTTCGGGCGTCGGAAAGAAGTTGAAGCCCAACCGTCCGCCCGCCAGCAGGCCGACGGTCAGGATCGCCAGCGCCATGGCCGCAGCCAGGGTGACGCCACGATGCTCAAGACTGGATCGGGAAATCCTGCGGAAGGTGCCCTCGCGAAACTGGTCAAACCGCTTTTCGAAGCCTTTGCGTAACCGCGCCACCGGATGGGGTGCTTTGGGCGCGACCGGATCACCGGAAGCCGACGCCGGTTTGTCCCGCTTGACGAAGGCATGGCGAAGGTGGGCCGGCAGCACGATGAAACATTCCAGCAGGGACGCCACCAGCACGCAGATCATGACGGTGGGAATATCCTTCAGGATGTTGCCGATAATCCCGCCAATCACCAGCAACGGCATGAAGGCCGCCACGGTGGTCAGGGACGAGGCCAGTACCGGCCAGACCATGCGTTTGGCGGCGCCCTCGGAGGCGTAGATGGATTCCTCGCCCATTCGGGCGTGGGCGTCAGCGTCTTCGCCCACCACGATGGCATCATCCACGATGACCCCCAGCGCCATGATCAGGGCGAACAGGGAGATCATGTTGATCGAGCCGCCAATCCCCCAGAGTACCGCCATGGCGGCCAGGAAGGCGGTGGGTATACCGATGGCAACCCACAGCGCCACGCGCCCCGGCAGGAACAGGTAGAGCAGGCAAATCACCAGCACCAGCCCGCCCAGGCCGTTGGTCACCAGCAGGGAAATGCGGTCGTTGAGTAGCTGCCAGGTCTGGTCGTACACCTCCAGCTCTATCGTGGGCGCCAGGATCGGACGGGTATCCCGGAGCCAGTCTTCAAGCGCCTGCGCGGCGTCCAGGGAGTTGCCGTTTTCCGCCCGCCGTAGCTGCAACTCCACCGCCGGATGACCATCCCGGCTCAGGGTAATCTGATCGTCCCGGGCTTCCTGCCGGATTAGGGCGATATCGCCCAGGCGCAACTGGATGCGTTCGCCGCTCAGCACCGGGATATTTTCAAACGCCTGGGCATTACGGCGCTGCTCCACCGCCCGCAGTTCGCGCGTGGCATCCTGCTGCGCCATCAGGCCGGCAGGCAGGTCGCGTGAGATGGCCGCGACACGGTCGGCGATCTGCTCCAGCGACAGGCCCAAACCTTCCAGGCGCTCCACCGGCACATCGATGCTGACCTGCTGCTCGGGTAACCCCACGATTTCGATCCGGTCGATACCCCGTTCCAGCAGTTCGTCTTCGAACCGGTACGCCAGATCCCGCAATTCCCGGCGATCCACATCGCCATGCAGCAGCAAGCGGGCAACCGGCTCGTAACGCTGCACCCGCACCACTTCCGGTTCCTCGGCATCCGCCGGCAGGTTGGTGAATTCATCCACCTGCTGGCTGACGTCGTCCAGCGCCGTGATGGGGTCGGTGTCTTCGTAGAACTCCAGAGTGATCGAGGAGATCCCCTGGGCCGAGGTGGAGGTCATTTTCTTCAGGCCGTCCACGCTGCGCAGTCGCTGCTCCAGCGGCTCGGTGATGCCCTGTTCGACGTCTTCCGCGGAAGCGCCGCTCCACACCACCCGCACCGTGACCACATCCAGCGCGAAGGTGGGGAAGAACTGGATGTTCATCCGGCTCAGCGCCAGGAATCCGCCCAGCAGCATCATCAGCATCACCAGGTTCGCGGCCACCCGGTGGTGAACGAAAAAACCGATGACTCCCTTCTTTCGCCTCACTGCTCGGCTCCTTCAGCGGCATCCACGGGCTCAACCTTGAGGCCGGTAATCGCATTCGGCAGGTGGGTGGTGACCAGGCGGGCACCGGGCTTGAGGCCTTCCCCGGCCACCAGCAACCAGCGGTCGCCGTTCGAACTCAGGGCTTCGCCGATGCGCTCCACAGTGATCCGGCGCATACGATCCTCATCATTCACCAGATAGACCGAATCGGCACCGTACAGGGCGGCAAAGGGAATGGTCACCGACGCATCCCGCGCCGGGCGCTGCAGGTTCACCGGCAGCAATTCGCCCGGCCGGAGCCCCCGAGGCTCACCATCGAGGGTCAGAATAGCCTCCGTGCCCGCCGGGTCAGCGATGCCGGAAAAACGAGCCAGATCAAAGCGGTGGCCGGAATCACTGGACGCGGTCAGGGGCACCCCCTCTCCCAGCGCACGCTGCAGTTCGGGCAGGTAGCGGGCAGGCACCCGGGCCCGCAGCTCCAGGCCATCGAGCGGGTACAGGGACAACAACACCTGATTGCGCGACACCTGATCACCGGGCGCGACCTGAACGTCGGTAACAACGCCATCGAACGGAGCGGTCATGCGTGCCCGCTCGGCATCCCGGCGGGTCGTAGCCAGGTTCGCTTCGGCCTGCGCAAGGCGGGCTTCCAGGCTGAGCACCCGGGCTGGGTGATCGGCAATGTTCTGTTCCCGGGCACTGACCGTCAGCTCGGCGCGAGCCAGGGCATCGTTGGCGGTGTCCAGGTTTTCCTGCGACGCCAGGTTTCGCTTCAACAGTGACTGGGTCCGCTCGAACTGACGCCGGGCGTTGTCGCGGATGGCGCGCTCGCTCTTTACCGCTTTCAGATCGGTCTGATAGCGAACTTCCTCCGATTTCAGCTGCGCCTGCAGATCGGCCACCTGGGCTTCGGCCTGGGCCACCTTGGGCTGGATGTCCGCATCCGCAAGGGCAATCAACAGCTCACCGGCCTGCACGCGCTGCCCATCGACCACCGGCCGGGCCTCGATCCGACCTTCCAGCGCCGCGGTCACGGTGATGCTTTCCGGCGCTACCACCTCGCCGTACAGGGGCAATACCGGTGTGTGCGTCGCCGGCTCAACGGCCTGCACGGTCACCCGCCAGCTCCGTTCCGTCGCGGCGACTTCCGCAGGTTCCGGTCGGGTCATTCGCAGCAGCACGTACCCGGCAATACCGATGGCTAAAATGATCAGTGGAAGGAATCGTTTGGACATTACTCTGCAGCCGGTTAGGGTTATTGGAATCGGCCCGGCTAAGGGCAAAAATCTACTATACAATCAAGGCACAGGATCGGATTAGTGTCTGTGGCCAGGGGCCTGAACTGTCCCGATCAGGACGTCGTTCGTCATATTGGAGTAAACCACATTTGAGTGTGCAAGAGCATGTCAGCCTACTCAATATCACCCTAATTAACTCATTGATGGTGATGTTGGTGGTATTGATTCACCACGAATCTCTTATCCAGCTGACCGGACTGTTGGCGCGTATTCGCCTCAATCACCGGTTCCGCCTGATGATCGCGGTGTTCGGCGTGCTGATGGCACACACCGTCCAGGTCTGGGTATTTGCCCTGGGTTATTACTTCATGCACCACACGGACGGCTGGGGCGAGATGATCGGCAACTTCGACGGCACCCTGCTCGATTGCGTGTATTTCTCGTTCACCACCTTCACGACCCTGGGCTACGGCGACATCGAGGTGCTTGGTCACCTGCGTTTCCTGACCGGCATTGAGGCCCTCACCGGGCTGGTCCTGATTACCTGGAGCGCCTCGTTCCTGTTCGTGGAAATGCAGCGCTACTGGCCCAACCGCTGACCGCACTAACGATAACGGCGCTGGTCCAGGGTGCTCAGGCGGTCCGGATGAAACACCATCAGGGCCGTCACCAGGGTGCCGTTAACAAAACCCTCGGGGAACATCATCAGCGGCAGATACTGGAAGTATTCGTGCATCAGGACATCCAGCGAGTAAGTCCCGCTGCTCCAGAGCAGCAGGCACATCACCGTGCCCGCCGAGGCCACCGCGATCCCGGCCCCGAAAAAACCACAAAAGAAGATGTAGGCAAAGAAGTTGCGGAAATTACGCCGACGCTCCCACAGCATGATCCGATAACTCACCAGCGCCGGAATCATCACCGTGACCAGGCCATTGACCGCAAACATCAGGATCGGCTCACGCCCGGTGATCACCGTCATCAGTAACGCCAGCAAGCCACACACAATCGCCAGTGCCCAACCGAGCATCAGCGTGACCACCGTGATTCCGAACACGTGAATCGCCAGCCCGGGTGACAGCCCCGCCCGCAGGTGCCAGAGGAAGCCGAGCGCCACTGCGGCCCCGAAAAACGTGTGCTGAAGGGTGTTGTCCCGCCGGAACGCCTGCCAGTCGACAGAACGCACCGCCCGCAGCAGAATCAGCGCAAACAGGGCGAAGGACAACACCCACTGACTGCTGGAAAGCAGGTTTTCCGTTAACCCCATATCACTCACCGCCTTTGCCGAACCCTTGCAACCCGCCGGCTGGGGGGGCGCTTGGCACCCTCGGGCCGGTATTAACTGATCATACGTTGAGGAGTCCGATCACCGATTAACCCCTGCCACGCATCGAACGTACTGAGAAACACCCGGCCGGACAGGTCGTTCAGCAGGTCCGAGTGTTTCAGGCGATCCATCACCGGCCCCTTCACCTCCGACAGATGCAACGCCACACCGGCTTCCCCGAGCCGTTCGTTGATGGCTTCCAGACTCTCCAGTGCCGACGCGTCCACATGGTTCACCCCGGGACACACCAGCACCAGATCGGTCATCTCCCGCGCGCCGGCAAGCAGCTCGATAACGCGCTCCTCCAGAAAACGGGCATTAGCGAAATACAGGCTCTCGTCCACCCGCAGAAAGGTCACCTTCGGACACAACTCCACATCGTAACGCTGCACGTTGCGGAAGTGTTCGGTGCCTGGCACCCGGCCAACCACCGCACTGTGCGGCCGGCTGGTGCGGTACAGAAGCATGCCCACCGACAACAGCACGCCGGCAATAATGCCCAGCTCCACGCTGTGGGCCAGCGTCAGGACGAAGGTCACCAGCATGGCGCCGGAATCGCTCCGGGAATAGCGCCAGGTGCTCACCATGGCTGGAAAGTCCACCAGCTGAACCACCGCCACAATAATGGTAGCCGCCAGCGTGGCCTTTGGCAGGTAGGCAATCATGGGGGTCAGGAACAGCGTCGCCAGGGCAATGCCGATGGCGGCGTAGGCACCCGCCGCCGGGGTTTCCGCCCCGGAATCGAAGTTGACGACGGAGCGGGAGAAGCCGCCCGTCACCGGCATACCGCCAGACAATCCTGCGCTCAGATTGGCGGTACCCAGGCCAATCAGCTCCTGGTCCGGGTCGATCCGCTGGCGACGGCGGGCCGCCAGGGTCTGGCCCACCGATATCGATTCGACAAAGCCCACCACACTGATCAGCAGGGCGCTGACCATCACCGATTGCCAGAGTTCCGGATCAAAGCTGGGCAGGCCCAGAGCCGGCAGGCCCGCTGGCACAAACCCCACCAGGCTGATGCCACGGTCACCCAGGTCCATCTGCCAGGCCAGCAGGGTGGTTATCACCACCGCAAAAATCGGCGCGATGCGGGTAACGATACCCGCCGTGCCCGCCGGCACCCCAAACCTGGTCAACAGGGCCGCCAGTCCGTTGCGGGCAAACAGCAAAAACAGCAGCACCCCGACACCCACCGCCAGAGTGGGCCCGTGCACATCACCCAGGCCGGAAAACAGGGCAGCGAGCAGTTCTACCAGATTGTGACCGGAGGCCTGAACGCCGAGCACGTGCTTGAGCTGGCTGGCGACGATCAGAATGGCCGAGGCCGACATGAACCCGGAGATCACCGGGTGACTCAGGAAGTTAGCCAGAAAACCGAATCGGAACAGGCCCATCAGCACCAGCATTGCACCGGATATCAGGGCTAGCAGAACCGCCGCGGCGATGTATTGCTCGGTGCCCGCCTCGGCCAGCGGTGCCAGAGCGGCGGCCGTCATCAGCGAGATCACCGCCACCGGGCCCACAGACAGGGTGCGACTGGTGCCGAACACCGCGTAAAACGCCAGCGGCAGGATGCTGGCGTACAGCCCCACCTGGGCCGGAAGCCCAGCCAGCAATGCATAGGCCAGCGATTGCGGAATCAGCAACACGGTGACCATCAGCGCCGCCAGCAGATCGCTGCTGGCCTGGCGGCGATCGTACTCCGGCAGCCATTGCAGGATGGGCAGGTACCGTTTCAGGTTCATCCCGGATCAGAACCGGTTGATCGGTACTTTCAGGTAAATCTGCCCGTTACCCTCGGCCGGCGGCATATGCCCGGCGCGCATGTTGACCTGCACCGACGGCAGAATCAGCCGTGGCATGTCCAGGGTGGCGTCCCTTTCGGTCCGCATGGTCACGAACGCATCTTCGGTTATGCCCTCGTGGACATGAATATTGGCCTTGATCTGCTCGGCAACCGTGGTCTCTGGCACGAATTCATCGCGATCGGGGCCCTTGTAGTCATGACACAGGAACAACCGGGTCTGTGGAGGCAGTGCCAGCACCTTCTGAATCGAGCGGTACAGGGTTCGCGCATCGCCACCGGGAAAGTCGCAGCGGGCAGTGCCGTAGTCCGGCATGAACAGGGTATCGCCGACAAACGCCGCGTCCCCGATGACGTAGGTCAGGCAAGCCGGCGTATGGCCGGGGGTATGCAGCACCCGGCCTCTGAGGCTGCCAATACTGAAGGTGTCGCCATCCTCGAACAGTCGGTCGAACTGGCTGCCGTCCCGGGCGAAGTCGGTGCCGGCATTGAACGCCTTGCCGAAAATTTCCTGCACATCGCGGATGTGGACCCCGATGGCGGTCTTTCCGCCGAGGTTTTCGTGCAAATAGGGCGCGGCGGACAGATGATCGGCGTGCACGTGGGTTTCCAGAATCCACTGCACCGTCAGTTCATGCTCGCGGACATAGGCAATGATCTGGTCGGCCGAATCGAACGCCGTGCGCCCGGAGGCGTAATCAAAATCCAGCACCGAATCGATGATGGCGCAGGCGTTGCTGTCCGGGTCGCGGACCACATAACTGAACGTATTGGTGGGCTCGTCAAAAAAGGGCTGAACGACGGGATTGATCATCGCCGTCACCTCCTGCTCAATAATAAATTTGAGCATAAAGATATTCCATTAGGATATAACACGGCAAATACCGTTTTCTTATATCTGCAGCTCTCCTGATGCAGCCACCGCACAATCACGCCCGGCCTGCTTGGCCAGGTAAAGCCGTTTATCCGCCAGCGCCACCACCGAATCCACGGTGGCTTTCTGATCATCCGTTTCCAGCGCCGAGGCAATGCCCGCGCTGATGGTGACAGGAATTTCCCGACCCTCGAACACAAATTCAGTATTGCGGACGTTCCTGAGAATCCGGCTCACCATCTGGTGCACCACTTCCACGCCGGTGTCCGGAAACACCAGCATGAATTCCTCACCACCGAACCGGGCCACCACATCCGACGCCCGGGTCAGTTTCAACAGAATGTCCGCGAACCGGCGCAGGGTGTAATCGCCACCGAGATGACCGACCGAATCATTGATCTGTTTGAAGTGATCAATATCCAGCATGGCCAGGGTAAAGTCTTCACCGTAGCGCTCTGCCCGCTCGACCAGCTCCTGGATACGGGGCATCAGATAACGGCGGTTCAACAGCCCTGTCATGGGGTCGCGGATCGACTGATTGAACAGGGTTTCTTCCAGCAGGTGCCGCTCCAGCGCGACGGACAACAAGCTGGTGACAATGAACAGCAGATGATCGAGGTCGTCCCGCTGAGGCTTCGAATTCAGGGTCTCAAAACCCACAAAACCCACCACATCCCCCCGTACCCGGACCGGAACACAGAACACAGAGGTGACTCCCTGCACCGGCTCCGAATCGGACAAGACGTCGGCCGGTCGATCGGGCATGGATTCAATCACTTCAACCTGGTTATGCTCAATCAGGTCCATCAGCGGCCGACGCAATTCTTCGTAGGCATCCAGGCACACCGTCTCGTCCACCTCGACCATTGCAGGCACCCCTGTCCGGCACCACTGATGGGTTTTGGTCATGGATGTATGCTCTTCACTGAAGGCGTACAGGTACACCCTGTCCATGGAGAAGAACTCGCCTGCCCGTTCCAGCAGGTCATCGACACATTCGTCGATGGAATCGAACCCCAGATTGATGAACTCCGCCGAAAGGTCCGCCACCAGTTTCTGGAACCCGGCCTGAAACGACGATTCGGCCTCCCGACCCATCAGTTCCTGCTGCAAGTCCATGTAATTCTGGATATTGAAGAACTGGCCATACCAGATAGTACTGCCGTCAGGCTGACGCTCCGGCCGGGCATGGGTTTCGAACCACTCGAAACCGTTATCGCGCAGTTTCAGGCGCGCCCGCCACTGCCAGGGCTTGAGGGTGCGGGCAGACTCCAGAACCGCCAACCGGGAACCTTCAATGTCGTCCGGATGGATGTAGGGCAGTATCGAGATGGCGTCCCGGACCAGTGCGTCCGGATCAATGTCCAGAAGATCCCGGACCTGGTCACTGACATAGGGATAGGAGTGCATCTGGGTGTCCGCACTAAGCCAGTATACAAACAGGATGTCGGGAATGCCCGAAGCCAGTTTGCGAAAGAAGTCAGACGACGGTTCTGCCGCCGGCCGTTGGTGACTGGTCGCCATGGATAGCCCTGTGTCCTGTATGAGGTGTCCTGTCCTCGTTATCAGAGTGTAGTTCAGGGCGGTGGACTCGGCGACTGGCCACGCTGTTGGCTCCCAAGCGCCCGGGACGTCTCAGCCTCACCCCACACTCATCGCCAGAATCCGCGACAGGTGACTGTAGGGCAGACCGGTCTGCTGATGCCACTCATTGAACGCCGCCTGTGCCTGTTGCAGGGCTTTCTGGCTGGTGGGCGAGGCATCCAGCCGTTCCTCGCGGCGCAGAGCAGTGACGACATCCGATGACAGGATATAGCCATCCCAGCCGACCTGGCGCAGGAAATACTGGGCGCTGGCGCCACCGAGCCTCGCCCCGTGTTTTTTGAACCAGAGCATGAGCCCGGCCTGATCGTCGGCCGGCCAGTTGGCGAGGAAGGCACCGAAACTGCCATGCTCCCGGGCGGCATCGACAATCATCCGGGCGTTTTCCGGCACGGTCTTGATCTTCTGCATGTTGCGCACGATCCGCTCATCCCGCGCCAGTTCTTCCAGCACTTCCGGCGGCACCTGCTGCCAGTACAGCGGCACGAAGCCCTTGAAGGCTTCCTCAAACCCCGGCCATTTGTTGTCGATCACTCGCCAGACAAACCCTGCCTTGAAGATGCAGCGGGTGATTTGTGACAGGTAACGGTCATCCCCCAGCGCTTGCAGCTCGTGCACTGTGGCCACCCGGGGTAGCCGGGCCCTGACCTCGTCCTCGCCGCCTTTGTGGTGTACGGCCCATTCGTAGATGTGTCGGAACGACATGATTGCTCTGGTCCTCTTGCGTGGGTTGCCCGGGTTATCGGGCCGGGACAAACACCGGTGCGCCGTCGGCCTCGACCGTCACCAGGCGGTGGCCATACAGCCGTTCCAGCACGGCCACGTCCAGCATGGTGTCCGCCGGGCCCCAGCAGGCTTCACCGCCGGGGTACAGCAGCAGAAGCTGGTCGCACCAGCGGGCCGCCAGGTTCAGGTCGTGCAGGCACATAAGAATAGCCTTGCCGTCGGCAGCCTGACGCTTCAGCAGTTGCATGACCGCCACCTGGTGATGCAGGTCCAGGTGGTTGCTCGGTTCGTCCAGCAGCCAGATGGCCGGATTCTGGGTCATCAGCGTGGCGATCGCCACCCGCTGACGCTCACCGCCGGACAGGGTCGCCACGGGCCGGTCCCGCAGATGCTGCACGTCAAGCGCGTCCAGCGCCTGTTCAGCCAGGGCAAGATCCTCGGCCCGCTCCATTTGCCAGGGCGAAAGCCACGGATGCCGGCCAACCAGCGCGGTTTCCAGCACGGTGGCGGGAAAACCATCGTGGTGTTCCTGAAACACCAGGCCCAGATGACGGGCGACGTTCCGGCGTTTCATGGTCGTCAGCGCGGTGCCATCAACCCTCAGCTGGCCGGCGCGCGGGGGCCGCAAACCGGCCAGGGTATGAATCAGGGTGGATTTGCCGGCGCCGTTGGGGCCAAGCACCCCCCAGACCTCACCGGACCGGATGTCCAGGTTCAGGGGCGAGCCCGCCTCGCGGCCGGGCACATCAATGATCAGATGGTCGGTGGTCAGAACGCTCATCATCGGCTCCGGTAGAGCAGGTACAGGAACGTGGGCACACCCAGCAGGGCGGTAATCACGCCCACCGGCAGCTGCTCCGGCGCAATGATCACCCGCGCCAGCGTATCCGCCAGCACCAACAAGGCGCCACCGGCCAGTGCACAGGCGGGCAGGATCAGGCGCTGGTCATTGCCCAGCACCAATCTGAGCATGTGCGGCACCACCAGGCCGACAAAACCGATGCTGCCCGCCTGCGTCACGGCGGTGGCGGTCAGCAGGCTGGCCAGCAGGTAAATCAACCATTCCAGCGGACGCACCGACACGCCGAGGGCTGCCGCCTGCAATGGGCCACGGGCGAGCACATTCAGGGTACGCCCCAGCGGCACCACCAACAGGCTGGCCAGCAACAGAATAACCAGTGCCGGCCAGGGGTTGCCGGCATGGGACAGATCGCCCATCAGCCAGTACAGCATCCCGGGCAACTGCCGCGCCGGCGCCATGGCAAGCATCAGGGTAATCAGGGCGCCCCAGCCGGCGGCCACCACAACACCGGTCAGCAGTAATCGGGACGACGTCCAGCTTCCGCGTCCGTGGGCCAGGCCGAAGACCAGCAGGGTTGCGAACATCGCCCCGGCAAACGCCGACCCGGACACCAGCCAACCCGCCAGCCCGGACAGCATCGCCACCAGCGCCCCGACTGCCGCACCGCCGGACAAGCCCAGCACATACGGATCGGCCAGAGGGTTACGCAGCAAAATCTGCATCAGTGCTCCCGCCACGGCAAGCAAGCCACCGACGGCGAACGCACTGAGCGTCCGCGGCAGACGCAGATCCAGAATCAGGGTTTGCTGCAGTTCGCTGCCCCCGCCCAGCAATACCGCCAGTGCCTCCGCCAAGCCCATGGAACTGCTGCCGATGCTGACGGAGGCGATCACCGCAAGGATTCCGGCCAGGCCCAGCAACAGCAGCGGGCGCATACGCTCAGAGCCGGCCACGGGCGCGCTCCAGGGTCTGGCACAGATGGCGGGTGCCGGCCAGCAGACGCAGGGTCGGGCGGGCCAGCAGGTCGGGCGGTTCCAGAAACAGATTGTCGGTTGCGACCGCCGTCAGCTCGGGAAACTGGCGCCAATACTCAAGCCAGGCGGTATTCTGCCCGGCGGCACCGGAGGTGATGATGGTGTCGGGGTTGGCCGCCAACACCGATTCGGTGCTGATCCGGGGCACCAGTCGGGGTAAATCCCCAAACACATTCACGCCGCCGCACAGGGCAATGGCTTTGCTGATCAGTTCTTCGTTGTTCACCGTCATCAGCGGTTCATGCCAGACCTGGTAAAACACCCGTACCGGGCGGGCCTCGGCGTACTTAGCCTGCAGACCGGCCAGCTCGGATCGAAAGGCCGCGGCCCGGGCTTTCCCCTGCGCCTGGTGGCCCGTCAGCGTCGACAGCCGTTCGATGGTGCGGGCGATATCGTCAAAGTCCCTCGGTGCCAGCCAGAATACCGGGATGCCGACAGCCGCAAGCCGGTCGAGCTGATCGCGGGAGTTACCATCCACCCAGGCCACCACCAGATCGGGCTTCAGCGACACAATCGCTTCCAGATCGAGCCGATTGGCATCACCGACCCGGGGCAGGTCCGCGGCGGGCGCCGGGTAATCGCTCCAGGCGCTGACCGCCACCACCTGGTCGCCGGCACCGGCCGAGAATAACCACTCAGTGGCGCCGGGCGACAGGGAGACCACCCGTTGCGCCGGGCGTTCCAGGCACAGGTGTGTGCCCAGGTCATCGCGGGCGCAGGGTTCGGCGCCAGCCGCCGTACCGGTGCTCAGCAAGATCAGCATCAGCAGGGCCTGAACGCGGCCGCCGCCCATTCCGAACTGTCGGTGCTGGTGTTTAGCCACGCTGGCTCCCGCTGATGGTCTGGTGCTGATTACTGTTGGAAATCATATCGCATGGACAGAAAAACGCTGCGCCCGGCACTGATAAAGTCCGTGTTGTCGAACCGCTTGGCGGTCGCGTATTCCTTGTCCAGCACGTTATCCACCGACAGCGAAGCCAGCCAGCCCGGCGCCAGCTCGCGGGAAGCCCGCAAATCCCATACGCCAAAGCCCGGAATCCGCTGACGCCCGATGCCGAACAGCTCGTCGTAGCGCTCGCTTTCGGCCCGTACCGAGGTACCCAGCAGCCAGCGCCCCAGCTCCCGGTCCAGGTCGACGCGAACGGTGTTCTCGGCGCGACGAATCAGCTGCTGACCGGTCTCGGCGTTTTCATAGTCGCCCAGGGTGGCAGCCGCCTGCAGGTGCCAGCCATCGTATTGCCAGCCACCACTGACTTCGACACCGCGCAGCCGGGCTTCCGGCACGCTGCCGGCGGCATCCTGGCTCGGCAGGGACAGGTCCTCGACGTCCGAGTGAAACGCCGCAATGTCCCAGAACCACAGCTGGTAACGGCCTTCCACGCCGATTTCATAGCTTTGCGCCTGCTCCGGTTGCAGATCCGGGTTACCGAAGCCGGGGAAATACAGGTCATTGAACGACGGCGCCTTGAAGGAGGTGCCGGAACTCACCCGTACCCTGTGGCGCCGATCCAGCTCGTAACCCACACCCGCGCCCCAGGTGGTCTCGGTGCCGTAGGCCTGGTTATCGTCGTTGCGCAGGCTCAGGTGCACATCCGTCGGGCCGAAATTCAGCAGTGCCTGGCCGAACACGCCGGTGTTGGATCGGCTGGACTCATCATAGGCCACAGTGCTATCGACCCGGTCCACCAGGTACTCCGCCCCGAGCACGAACTCATGGGTGCCGGCGCTCAGCCAGTTCTCCAGCCGGGAGCTGCGGGTTTGGGTATTGAAGGTGCCGGGAAAGCTGCTGAAATCCTCCAGTTCGTCCCGGGCATCGGCTAACTGGCCGGACACCCGCCAGTGGCGGTTCACCGGCACATCCAGGGTGACACCGGTGGTCTGGAACAGGAAATCCTCTTCGCCGCCGTCGTATTCGGTGTTGCCCCGGGCGCCGAGGAAGGTAAAGCCCGCCTGCACGCCATTGTTGAAACGGTAACGGCCGCCGAGCACCCCGGAGGTGTTGTCGTAGCCTTTGTCGTCACCACCGACCACCACTGGCGCGCCGTCGGTTCTGAAATGATTGATACCCCCATTGATCCGCCCACCGTCATTTGACGACGAGGCGCCGGCACCGTATTGCTGGCTGTTGAAGTTGCCGGCACCGGCCTGGACCCAGGCACGGTCGCCCCGCTCCGCCGGTGTGGTAAAGGCCTGAACCACACCGCCTACGGCATCCGCGCCGTACAGGCTGCTTCGGCCACCCCGGACGATTTCCACCCGGTCCAGCAGCTGCGGGGGCAGGTAATGCCAGGCAGGGCCACCCACGGTGGCGGATCGGATGCGGATACCATCCACCAGCAATACCGATGCGTCGGAGGCATTGCCGCGCAGGAACACGCTGGTCTGTTTACCAAAGTCACCGTTGCTGGTCACACTCACCCCGGGCTGGGACTGGATGACCTCGCGAAAATCCTTGGGCTGCTGGCGCTGGAGTTCTTCCCGGCCAATCACGGTGACCGAAGACAGGCTCTCGCCGGCAGTCCTGGGGCCAAGGGTCGCGGTAATCACGATGGGGTCCATCGCCGACGAATCCGAATCGGTCCCGGTGGTCGTACTGGCTATGGCGGGAAAAGAACTTAAGGGCAGGGATAACAGCAGCGCTGTCCCCGGACTGGTGAGGGCTATGCCCCTTGTAACATTCAACATCGATCGCAACTCACTGACACTCCGCACGCACCCGTACGGACTTTGTTGTTGTGTTGCGTGAAGGCTGGCAGGGTCGTCAGGCAGGCCGTGTTCAGGTCTGGAAAGGCAGTCACCCCACCCATGTTGCCCTCCGCAACGCCAGGTGTGTTGACAGGCCGGTCTCCGGACTTGCGAGTGATGCATGGAATGCACTGGGGTGACCACCTTCCCATGCCTTGTTTCGGCACAGTGGCGCACTTGGTCACCTTTAACTCGCTTACCGTTGCGGGGGCAGCGCCGGACTCTCACCGGCTTCCCGTTTCACCCCTGTGATATCGGCTAACATCACAACAGGGCACCTGAAAACTCGCAGCAAGGCTACCAACCGGTTGATCATTGGTCAATTTTTTGTGACTTCAGGCAGATCAAACACTTGCAAACCGTTTTCCGGCGTGGATAAGGCAAGCCACAGCTTCGGGCGGCCCGTAATGTCCGCCGGGCGTCGAATAGAGACACACTGGCTGCCCTGCTATAGTCGATAGCCAAATCAGTGCCGAACAGGCCAACCGACGAAGGAGTGTTATGCAGGCCGAGCTCATCGACATCCGTAATCACATCGCCGCTTTCCCCCCCTTCGATGACATGTCCGAGGAGCTGCTCGATCGTGTCGTCAGCGCCATTGAAGTGGAGTATTTCCGCGCCGGGACCCCGATTCTGGCGTTTGGTGAGGAGAACCAGTGGCTTTACTACGTGCGCAGTGGGGCGGTGGAAGTGTTCCGACGCTCGGGGGAGCTGTTTAACCGCATCGGAGAAGGTGGCATTTTCGGCCAGTTCAGCCTGCTGCTGAATAACAAGGTGCGGTTTCCCGCTAAGGCACTGGAAGACACACTGGTGTACCGGATTGACCGGGAAACCTTCCATTACTTGTTCGAAAATAACGACAACTTCGCCGATTTTGTCGAAATCGAGGACAGCTCGCGGCTTCGCAGCGCCGTGTCGCGGCGGGAAAAGTCCAGCCTGATGACCTCCCGGGTAACCCGGCTGTTCAGCCGCAAGCCGGTGTGCGCCCCCAGCACCATCCGCCTGCAGGAAGCCGCCCGTATCATGACCGAGGAAGGCGTGTCCTCCCTGCTGCTGATGGATGAGAGCCAGCAACCGCCGAAGCTGGCCGGCATTGTCACCGACAAGGACCTGCGCACCCGGGCCCTGAGCGAAGCCCTGCCACCGGAAACCCCCATCGGCGACATCATGTCCGAGGACGTGATCACCATCCGGTCCAACGTATTCATTTTTGAAGCCATGCTCACCATGCTGCACAACAACGTGCACTTTCTGCCGGTCATGGACCGGGACGAAGTCCGTGGTGTCGTGGCGCTGTCGGACATCGTCAAGCACGAAAGCCAGAACAGCCTGTTCCTGGTCAGCAACATCTTTCACCAGAAAACCGTCAAAGGCCTGAAGAAAATCAGCAAGGACGTGCGCCACAGCTTTGTCCGCATGGTCAATGAGGACGCCAACTCCCACATGGTCGGCAGCGCCATGGCCGGCATTGGCCGCAGCTTTACCCAGCGGCTGCTGGAACTGGGTGAAGAAAAGCTCGGGCCGCCGCCCATTCCGTATTGTTTCATGGCCCTGGGCTCCATGGCCCGGGACGAAATGCTGGTGCTGACCGACCAGGACAACGCCATGATCCTGGACGACCGCTTTGACCCCGAACAGCACGATGACTACTTCCTGGCACTGGCGAAATTCGTCAGCGACGGGCTCGCCGAGTGCGGCTACACCTACTGCACCGGCGACATCATGGCCACCAACCGGCACTGGCGACAGCCGCTCAAGGTCTGGAAACACTACTTCACCGACTGGATCGAAAACCCCAAGGCCGAAGCCCTGCTCAACAGCAACATCTTCTTCGATCTGGACGGCATCTACGGCCAGACCGAATTTGCCGAGGCACTGAAAACCCTGATCTCGGAGAAGGCCAGCAACAGTCAGCGTTTCCTGACCATGCTGGCGCGCAACGCCCTGAACCGCACACCACCGATCGGGTTCTTCCGTAACTTTGTGCTGGAGAAGGATGGCCAGCACAGGAACAGCTTCAACCTGAAGCGCCGGGGCACGGCACCGCTTTCCGATCTGATCCGGGTGCACGCCCTGGCCTGCGGCTCGCGGGCCCAGAATTCCTTCGAGCGCCTCAACGCCATTGGCAAAACCAAGCTGCTGCTGGACGATGATCTGGGTAACCTGCGGGATGCACTGGAGTTCATTGCCATTGTCCGCATTCGTCACCAGGCACTGGACATCGAACAGGGGCGGGAGCCGGACAACAACGTGAATCCGGAAGACCTGTCACCGTTTGAGCGCAGCCACCTGAAGGATGCCTTCCAGGTGGTCAGTAACGCCCAGAAGTTCCTGCGGTTCCGATACAACGCCCAGGTCGGGCGGAATGTTTAACAGACCGGGTGCAGCGCAGGAATCCAAGTCCTGGCCGGAACGCTTTGAGGCACTGGCCGGAAAAGCCCGGCATCCGTTGCTGAAAGCCTTTTACGGCAGCGGCTGTGTGGCGCCGGAGACCCCGATCGGGGAGGTCCCCATGGTGGCGATGGATTTCGAAACCACCGGCCTCAGCCCCAACCAGCACTCCATTGTCAGCGTCGGGCTGGTGCCGTTTAACCTCCACAGCATTCAGCTCGGCGCCGGGCGGCACTGGATTGTCCGGCCGCGCCAGCCCCTGAGCCAGACCTCCATCGAGATCCACGGTATCACCCACTCGGATGTGAGCAACGCCCCCGACATCGAAGCCATCCTGCCGGCCATGTTCGAACTGCTGAGCGGCCACATTGCCGTGGTCCATTTTCGCGCGATCGAACGTGAATTTCTGGACGTTGCGCTGAAATACCGGTTTGGGGAAGGCATTACCTTTCCGGTGATCGACACCATGGCCATCGAAGCCCACCTGCACCCGAACCGGCGCCCCACCCGCTGGCAGCAATTTTTCGGCAAGAAACCCATTTCCATCCGACTGGCGGACAGCCGGATGCGCTACGGGCTGCCCCACTATGCCTCCCATAGCGCGCTGGTGGATGCCCTGGCCACGGCAGAACTGCTCCAGGCGCAGGTGCTCCACCACTTCAGCCCCGAGACCCCCATCGGCGACCTCTGGCTCTAGCTGTTACCGGCCCCCTTCACGACGTCGAGATACGCGCCATAGCCCCGGGCTTCCATGTCCTCCAGCGGGATAAACTCCAGCGCGGCGGAATTCATGCAATAACGCAGTCCGGTGGGCGCCGGGCCGTCGTTGAACACATGCCCCAGGTGAGAATCGGCGTAGCGACTGCGGATTTCGGTCCGGGTCATGAACAGCGAGCGGTCTTCTTTCTCGATCACCGCATCCGGTTCAATGGGCCGGGTGAAGCTGGGCCAGCCAGTGCCGGACTTGTACTTGTCCCGGGACGAGAACAGCGGCTCGCCGGAGACAATATCCACGTACAGGCCGGGCTGTTTGTTATCCCAGTAGGCATTGCTGAACGCCCGCTCCGTGCCGTCCTCCTGAGTCACTTCGTACTGCAGCTCCGTCAGCCGGGCTTTCAGGGTCTGCTGGTCCGGCTTCTGGAAGGCATTCGGGTCGAAGCCGGCGGAGTCATCGCCGCTTTCGGTGGCCTCCGGTTTGTACTGCGAAAAATCCAGCTCGTAATCTTCGCCATAGACGCTTTCGATGAACTGATAACGACCAGAATTGAAGGTGTAGAAGTTATACCGGATGGGGTTCTTCTCGTAGTAATCCTGGTGATATTCCTCGGCGTCGTAGAAGTTGTTCAACGGCACGATTTCGATCACCACCGGATCGTCATAGACGCCGGAAGCCTGCAGCTCGGCTTTTGCCGCTTCCGCCAGGCGTTTCTGTTGCTCGTTGTGGTAGAAGATGGCCGGGCGGTACTGCTTGCCACGGTCGACAAACTGACCGTCTGCATCGGTGGGGTCCATCATGCGCCAGAGCCCCTGCAACAACCCCTCGTAGGTCATCTGATCCGGATCGTAGTACACCTGAACTGCTTCGGTGTGGCCGGTCCGGCCGGAGGAAACCTCTTTGTAGGTCGGCGATTCCTCGCTGCCGCCGGCGTAACCGGATACCGCCTCAACCACGCCCGGGATCTTTTCGTAGCCCGCTTCCACGCACCAGAAACAGCCACCGGCAAAGGTCGCTACGGCCAGACCCGGATCATCCGGCGCGTAGGCGCTGCGCGCCATGTCGTGTCGGTCGGCCGTGGCAAGGGTGTGGTAACCCACGCCGGCCAGCACCAGGGATACCCCAAAAGCCATTATTGAAAGTCTGCGTCTCATCCTACTTCTCCTGCAATGAAGTTCATGCTCTCAGCCTACCCGGGGGCTTTCACAGAACCGTTCAGAAAGTGTTACGAAACGATCACAACGTGGATTTTCCGGTGCCACGCCTAGCCGGCCAGCGGCAACCGGACCCGGAACCGGGCACCGCCGGACGGCCCGTCGTTACTGACATCGATCTGGCCGCCCTGCAGGGCCACCAGACGCGCGGTGATGGCCAGCCCCAGGCCGGCATGCCCGGTGTGCGCTGCGGTCACACCCTGATAGAAAGGTTCGAACAGGTGATCAAGATCGGCCGGATCGATACCGGGGCCGGCATCCGCTACGGTCATCACCGCGCTGGTGTCGTCCCGTTGCACCTCAAGCATGACGTCGCTCCCGGCCGGGGAGTGAACAAGAGCGTTGCCGATCAGGTTGTCGAGGATGCGTTCGGTCATGGCGATGTCCGCCACCACCCGCACGCCATCGGCGCGACCAATACGCAGCCGAACCGACTCGCGCACCGCCTCTGGCTGGTGCTTCTGCACCACATCGTGCAGCAGTTCCGCCAGCACCAGCGGCTCGGGCGAGGGCTGTTTTTCCCGCGCCTCGAGCGCGGCCAGCTCGAACAGTTCGTCCACCAGCCGCCCCAGTCGCAGGGTTTCCGACAGCGCCACCTCCAGGAAACGGGCCTGTTCGTCGGCGCTTAACTGCGCCTGTTTCATTTTCAGGGCCTCCAGATAGCCCTGAATTGACGCCAGCGGGGTACGCAGGTCATGGGATACCTGAGCCACCAGCTGCCGGCGCTGATGGTCCTTTTCTTTCAGCAAATCCACCTGGGCGCCGATGCGCTCCGCCATCTGTTCAAACCGGCCGGCCAGGTAATCAATGTCATCACCGGGAGGGGGCACCCCGGCGTCGGGCTTATGAATCCGGCTTTCGCCGCTCAGGTCAAAGGCCTCCACCCGCCCGGTCAGCCGGGACAGCCGGCGGGTCAGCAGGTGGAAAAACACCAGCCCCGCCAGCAGGCCAATTACCAGACTGATCGCCAGCGCCCCGCCGCCCATTCTGAGCAATTGCTTACCGTGCACCATGCTCTCGACGACGTCGTATTCCTCGCCGCGGAGAACGACATACAGGTAGCCGGACGGCCCGTTTTCGATGGGCACCGGCGTAACGGAAAACACCTTCCGGCGATCGTGGCTGCGGGGGTCGTCGCCCGGCAGCGGGAAGGTTTCCGGCTCGGCCAGCAGGGTGTCAATCGGCTCCAGCGAAACGTGGTTACGCTTGATTTTGGCGGGATCCGCCGAGTAGGAAAGAATCTGCCCAGTGGCATCAAGCAGGTAAATCTCGATCCCCGGATGGATGGTCATGTACAGGTGGAACAGCTTTTTCAGTTCGGTCTGATTGAGCTGACCATCGGTGACCAGATTGCGATCGGACACCAGGTTACGGGCAATATCCCGGTTGAGCTCCTGGTTCACCGCGGCGGTGTATTCGCGCACGGAATACAGGCTCAGGGCGGTAAACAGACCGCCCACAATCATCAGCAGCAGAAACAGGCCCACGGCCAGCCGGGCATACAGGGTTCGGAACAGAGACAGTGCCATCAATCAGTCCATAAACCGGTAACCGACGCCCCATACCGTCTGGATGTAGCGGGGGTCGGCGGGGTCGGTTTCAATCTTGTTGCGCAGCCGGTTGATGTGGGTATTGACCGTGTGTTCATAGCCTTCGTGGTTGTAGCCCCAAACCGCATCCAGCAACTGGGCGCGGCTGAACACCCGGCCACGGTGGCGGGCAAAATGCCAGAGCAGGTCGAACTCCCGGGCAGTGAGCTCCACTTCCCGGTCGTCAATAAAAGCCCGGTGGCGGGCGGGATCAATGCGCAGCTGGCCGGCCACCAGCTCATCGGGTTCGTCCGGTGCATTGCTCTGGGCCGCCATGGCATCCACGCGCCGGAACAGCGCCTTGATGCGGGCGGCCAGCTCAGCCACGTTGAACGGCTTGGTCAGGTAATCATCGGCTCCCATTTCCAGGCCAAGGACCCGGTCCAGCTCGGAACTTTTGGCGGTGAGCATCAGCACCGGCACGTAACCCGGGCAGGAACGGATCTCGCGGCACACCGCCAGCCCGTCCATGCCCGGTAACATCAGGTCCAGAATGACCAGATCAATCCCGCCCTGGCGGAATCGCTTCAAGCCGTCGTCGCCCCGGGACACCAGGATGGCGCGCATGCCCAGGTCGGTAACCTGCATGCTGACCAGCTCGCCAATACCGGGGTTATCTTCCACAATCAGAACGGTTCGAGTCATCGTCTGCTGACCATCTGTGAGCTTCGGTGGAGCCATTTACGCCATGGTGTCCGTGTCCATGGGATCATCCTCCATGGGCATGGTGTCCATGTCATCCTTTTTCATGCCATCCCGGTTGTCATGGCCGGTATCGCCGTCCATGCCGGTGCTCTTCCTGTCATTGTTTTCCATGTCATGGAACATGGTTTCTTCACCGGCCATGTCCCCAACACGTTATCGCGGAAGGTTCACAAAAGTGTCACGGCGGGCCGAAACAACGCCCTGCGGGAAAAGCTCAGTTCACACGCTTGCGCCTGCCTTGCCCCTTATAATGTGGCACCCTTGCGGGCGACCTCAGCAGCAAAACGGCCCGGGTTCCTGCGCCGGCGGTTTTGACTAAGCTGAAACACCAGAAGTTCACGGAGGCCCCATGAAAATACTTTTTGTTGCCGGAGACCCGAAACCCGAGCGCTGGACCGCGCCACTGCAGCAGCGCCTGCCGGATGCCGACCTGCAGGTCTGGGACCCGGACGGCCCTGCCACGAATGCCGACTACGCCATTGTCTGGAACCCGCCCGCTGAGCTGTTCGAGCGCGAGCCTCAGCTCAAGGCCATCTTCAGCCTGGGCGCCGGCGTGGACAAACTGGTGTCCCTGCCCGCCGTTGCCAGGGGCTTGACCGTGGTGCGCGTCGAGGATGCCGGCATGTCCGTGCAGATGGCCGAATACGTGCTCTATCACCTGCTGGAATCCTCGCGCCAGATGGACCTGTACCGTGACCAGCAAGCCCAGGCCCATTGGAAAATCCACCGTCCCATCCGGCGCGAGGACTGGCCCGTGGGTGTGATGGGGCTGGGACAGATCGGCAGCCGGGTCGCCAGCGCCCTGGCCAGCCTCGATTACCCGGTCAGCGGCTGGGCCCGCAGCCCGCATCAGCTCGCCGGCGTGATCACTTACCACGGCGCCGATGGGTTGGGCGACTTTCTCAGCAACACCCGGGTACTGGTGAACACCCTGCCACTGACCGACCACACCCGGAACCTGATGGATTACGACCTGCTGAGCCAGCTCCAGCCGGGCGCCCTGGTGATTAATGTCGGGCGCGGCGAACAGCTGGTTGACCAGGACCTGCTGCAAGCGCTGGACGAAGGCCACGTGGCCCGCGCCGTGCTGGATGTGTTCCGCCAGGAACCACTGCCAACAGACCACCCTTTCTGGACTCACCCGAAGGTGACGGTCACGCCCCATATTTCGGCGCGGACTCTGCGCGAGACCACCATTGACCAGATCGCGGACAAAATCCGCGCCCATGCCGACGGCAAACCGGTCAGTGGCGTGGTGGACATCCAACGCGGGTACTGACGGCTCAGGAAGTGGCGGATCGCGGGGACTGGTATTACGCTCAAGAAACGTCCCGAAAGAAAAACAACTGGAACGGGATCATTCACAAGGAGAGTTCCCATGACGTGCAGCCACTTCCTGCGCACATATTTATGCCGACCGACCTTCGCGTTGGCACTGGTTTTTACCCTGGCCTCGTCCCTGGTTCGGGCCGAGCCGCTGACTGACGACACCATTCAGTCCTTCATGCAGTCGCTGAACGACGTAAAGTCCATCGAGGCCGAGCTGGATGAGCTGACCAAAGGCATCGACAAGGAAGCCGAAATGCCGGACTTTTCCCGCATTTTCTCGGCCTCTGTGGAAAACATGGAGGGTGAGCCTGCCTACGACCGGCTGGAAGAACACGTTGAGGAGTACGGGTTCGACGACCTGACCGAGTGGAGCAGCATTGGCGATCGGATTTACCAGGCCTGGATGGCCATCGAAATGGAAGGCCAGGAACCGGCCGAAAAAGAACAGATGGAACAGGCCCTGGCCGAGCTGGAAGCCGCGACCCAACTGACCCCCGAACAGAAAGCCCAGATGCGGGCCATGATGGAGAACGCCGTTAACGCCATGGAAAGCGCCAAACAAGCACCGGCGGAAGACATCGAGGCAGTGCGGCCCCATGTGCCGGCGCTGCGCAGCCAGGCGGAAGGCAACTAAAGCTGTCGGCGGGCAACAAAAAAGCCCGGCCAGTTGGCCGGGCTTTTTCATGCGCGTCTGATCAGTGTCAGGCGAGCAGGTTGTAGGCAAATACAACCAGCACCGCCACCGGCGTGACATAGCGGATGGCGTTGTACCACAGAGTGAACGCGGTGCCGTCGAGGGCCAGATCCAGCTTGAGGGACTCCTTGGCCACGGCCCAGCCCACGAACAGGGCAGTCAGCAGGCCGGACAGCGGCAGCATGACGTTGGCGGTGAAGAAGTCCAGCAGGTCGAAAATGGTCTTGCCTTCGAAGCGCTCGAACATGCCCAGGGGCGTGACGTCAGACCAGACATTGAGCGACAGGATAGACGCAATACCCAGCGCCCAGCACAGTACACCCACCACAATCGTGCTGCCGGCACGGGCCAGGCTGGTCTTTTCCTCCACCCATTCCACCACCGGCTCCAGCAGGGAGATCGCCGAGGTCCAGGCGGCAAACAGCAGCAGGATGAAGAACAGGGTGCCGAACAACCAACCCATGGGGATGTTACCGAACGCCAGTGGCAGGGTCTGGAAAATCAGGCCCGGGCCGGCACTGGCTTCCAGGCCGAAGGAGAACACCACCGGGAAGATCGCCAGGCCAGCCAGCAATGCTACGGCGGTATCCATGAAGGCAACGCTGATGGCGGTGCGCCCGATGGAGATATCGCGGCGCAGGTAGGAGCCGTACGCCATCATGACCGCCATACCCAGGCTCAGGGTGAAGAACGCGTGACCCAGGGCAATCAGTACCGCGTTGAACGTCAGCGCACTGAAGTCAGGCTTGAACAGGAAGCTGACCGCTTCGCCAAAGTGACCCGTGGTCATAGCGTAGCCCACCGCCACCAGCAGAAGCACCAGCAAGGTGGGCATCAGGATGGTGGCCACCCGTTCCAGACCGCCTTTCAGGCCCCGGGATACCACGAGCACCACCAGCGCCATGAATACCGTGTGCCAGATCAGCAGCTGGATCGGGCTGGCCAGCAAATCCGAAAAAATGGCGTTGATGGAATCCGCGGTGCCGCCGGCGAAATCGCCCACCAGGGCGTGCTCCACGTAGGACGCGGACCAACCGCCAATCACCGAATAGAACGACAGAATAATAAACGCCGCCAGCATGCCGACCACGGCGGAAACCCGCCACGCCGGGGATTTCAGGTTGCGCTCGGCCACCAGGCGCATACTGGTAATGGGGTTATGACGCCCGTTCCGCCCCAGGAACACCTCGGCCATCATAATGGGCACACCGATCACGGCGATACAGATGAGGTACACGATTACGAAGGCGCCGCCGCCGTTCTCACCGGTCACATACGGGAACTTCCAGATATTACCGAGGCCGACCGCCGAGCCCGTGGCCGCCAGAATAAACGCCAACCGGGACGACCAAAACCCGCGGGAGGCGTCGTCACCATTACCCGGTACCGGGTTGGACTGGGACATGATTCTTTCCTGTCTTGATAAAGGCTGAAGGGTGAATAGGGAATTCTTTGAAGCCTAGGACCTAACCTAGTTAGCGGGACGGGATTCTGCCAGTCTTCTTGACGGTATGCCAGAGTTGCAGGGGAGTGAGTTGCCACTCACTCCCCCATGTCTTACTTGATGTGAACAGGGCTGTGCATGCCAGCCTCGTAATGGCCGGGAATATTGCAGGCCAGCTGGAGCTGTCCGTCGACCGGCGCGTCGGCAAAGCGCCAGATCAGGGTTTTGGTTTCACCGGGTTCCAGCATCACCATATTGGGGCCCTGGTGGTCATGGTGGCCACCGCCATTGGCCATCATCTGGCGCATTTGCTCGCGGTGCTCCTCGTGCTCGCTGGCGGTGCCAATCACAAACTCGTGCGGGATCTGGCCGGTATTGGTCACCACAAACTTGACGGTCTGTCCGCCCCGGATATTCAGAGCGCCGGGATCGAAGGCCATGTCATCGCCGGCCGATACTTCGATCACCCGATCCACCGCATCGGCGCTTCCCGGGCGACCAACCGGGCCCATACCATGGTGCCCGCCGCCATGACCACCATGACCACCATGACCACTGTGATCGCCGTGGTTGCCGTGGTTGCCGTGGTTGCCGTGGTCACCATGATGGCTCTGGTTGCTGTCATCGTGGCCCGGCGCGGCCAGGCCGACAGCGGGTGCGACGCTCAGTAAAACAGCTGCAATCGCGCTTCGTAACATGTCAGATCTCCCGTTTTATTGAATGGTTTTTTACGATTCGCCTTTTCCAAAGGTAGAAGATGGCCGGGATTAGCAACAACGCCAGTATCAGCGTGCTGATCATCCCGCCGATCATGGGCCCGGCAACCCGCTGCATCACCTCGGACCCGGTGCCCGTCCCAACCATGATCGGCACCAGGCCAACCACAATCGACGCAACGGTCATCATCACTGGTCGCACCCGCTGGGCCGCACCGTGCACCACCGCTTCCCGCAGCTGCTCAAACTCGATTTGCCCGAGCTGGTGATCCACCGACTCCTGCACCCGGTGCCAGGCCTGGTTCAGGTACACCAGCATCAACACGCCTATTTCCACCGCCACCCCGGCAAGCGCGATGAAACCCACACCCACGGCGACCGACAGGTTGTAGCCCAGCAGGTACATCAGCCAGATGCCGCCAATCATCGAGAAGGGTAGCGTGCCCAGGATGATCAGTACTTCGATGAAATTGCGGAAGTTCAGGTACAGCAGCACCACGATGATGGCCAACGTGAGCGGGATCACCAGCGACAGGCGTTCCTTGGCCCGCACCATATACTCGTACTGGCCCGACCAGGCGATGGAGTATCCCGGTGGCAGTTCCAGCTCCCGCTCCACGACCTCCCGGGCCTCCGCCACCCAGGAGCCCAGGTCCCGACCTTCGATATCCACCAGGGTCCAGCCGTTAAGACGGGCATTTTCCGATTTGATCACCGGGGCACCGTCCTCTACCTCGACCTTCGCCACATCCGCCAGGGCGATGCGATCCCCCCGGGGAGTTACGATGGGCAGCAGACGCATCTGTTCCACCGAATCCCGATAACGCTGGGGATAACGCAGATTCACCGGGTAGCGCTCCAGCCCTTCCACGGTTTCTGTGACTTGCATGCCACCAATGGCCGTGCGCACGACCGTCTGAACATCCTCGATGTTTAAACCAAACCGGGCGGCTTTCTCCCGGTCGATATCCACCTTGATATAGCGGCCACCCGCCACCCGCTCGGAATACACCGAGGCGGTGCCGTCGACCACCGGCAGGATGGTTTCAAGCTGCTGACCTATGGCCTGGATCTGATCCAGTTCCGGCCCGGCCACCTTGATGCCCACCGGGGTCTTGATGCCGGTGGACAGCATGTCGATGCGGGTCTTGATCGGCATCACCCAGGCGTTGGTCACTCCCGGGAAGTCCACCAACTGATTGAGTTCCGCCTTGAGGGCTTCCAGATCAACGCCCTCGCGCCACTGATCCCGGGGTTTGAGGGTAATGAAGGTTTCGAGCATGGTCAGCGGTGCCGGGTCGGTGGCGGTTTCCGCCCGCCCGACCTTACCGAACACCCGCTCCACCTCCGGTACCGTGGCGATCAGCCGGTCGGTCTGCTGCAGAATCTGGCGGGCCTTGCCCACCGACACACCGGCGTAGGTGGTGGGCATGTACATCAGATCGCCCTCGTCCAATGGCGGCATGAATTCACTACCGAGCTTGTCCATCGGCCAGAAGCCAACCGCCAGTACCGCCAGCCCGAGCACGAGCGCCAGGTAGGGCTGTTTCAGCACGGCCTGTAGCAACGGTGTATAGGCAGCAATCAGTAACCGGTTGAGGGGGTTGCGGTGCTCCGGCAGGACCCGCCCCCGGATGAAATAGCCCATCAGCACCGGTACCAGGGTGATGGCCAGCCCTGCGGCAGCGGCCATGGCGTAGGTCTTGGTAAAGGCCAGCGGGGCGAACAGCTTGCCTTCCTGCGCTTCCAGGGTGAACACCGGCAGGAAACTCATGGTGATGATCAGCAGGGAGAAAAACAGCGGCGCCGCGACCTCGCCGGCCGCCCGGCCAATCACCGCCCATCGGTTTTCGGGGGTCAGGGGTGTTCGCTCGATGTGCTTGTGAACGTTCTCGATCATCACGATGGCGCCATCCACCATGGCACCGATCGCAATGGCGATGCCGCCGAGCGACATGATGTTGGCGTTGATGCCCTGGTAGTACATCACCACAAAAGCAGCGAGGATGCCGATGGGCAGGCTGATAATCACCACCAGTGCCGAACGCAGGTGGAACAGGAAGGCAGCGCAGATCAGCGTCACCACTAGGAACTCCTGCACCAGCTTGGTGTAAAGATTGTCCACCGCACTCTGGATCAGCGTGGAACGGTCATAGGTGGGGATGACCTCCACCCCGTCGGGCAGGCTGCTCTTCAGTTCTGCCAGACGCTGCTTGGTGGCATCGATGGTTTCCAGGGCATTGGCACCGGAGCGCATGACGATGATGCCGCCCACCACTTCGCCCTCGCCATTGAGTTCGGCAACCCCCCGGCGCATTTGCGGGCCGAGCCGCACGTCCGCCAGATCACGCAGCAGCAGCGGCGTGCCTGCATCGCTCAGGGTAATGGGTATCTGTCGCAAGTCCTCCAGGCCCTGAATGTAGCCGGTGACCCGCACCATGTATTCACCCTCGGCCATTTCCACCACCGAGGCACCCGATTCCTGGTTCCCCGCGCTGATGGCCGCATGGACCTGCTGCAACGGAATACCGTGGGCGCGCAGGCGGTTGGGATCAACCACCACCTGGTACTGGCGCACCATGCCGCCCACGGTGGCGACCTCGGACACGCCGGGCAGAGTCTGCAATTCGTATTTCAGGAACCAGTCCTGGATCGAGCGCAGCTGAGACAAGTCGTGCTGCCCGGTGCGGTCCACCAGGGCGTAGGAGTACACCCAGCCCACCCCGGTAGCGTCCGGGCCGAGCTGAGGTTTGGCGGCATCGGGCAGGTCCCCCGCCACCTGATTGAGGTATTCCAGCACCCGGGATCGGGCCCAGTACAGGTCGGTGCCGTCCTCAAAAATCACGTAAACGAAGGAATCGCCGAAGAATGAGAATCCGCGCACCGTGGTCGCACCCGGTACGGACAGCATGGCGGTGGTCAGCGGATAGGTAACCTGATCCTCCACCACCTGCGGGGCCTGCCCGGGATAGGTGGTTTTGACGATCACCTGCACATCCGACAGATCCGGGATGGCATCCACCGGGGTGTTACGCAGCGCAAACAAGCCCCAGCCGACCAGAATCACCGTGGCCAGAAGGACGAAGAAACGATTGTGAATGGACCAGCGCAAAACGGCGTTGATCATGGCGACTCCTGAAACTCAGCGGGACAGCGGGGCCGAAGCCCCGCAGTGATTACTGCTTTTCGATCTCGATGATCCGGTAGTTGTTGTTTTCGTCCACTTCCATGACGAAACGCACCTGGTCACCTTCTTTCAGGGAACCCAGATCCACCGACTGGTCGGTCTTGAAATTCATCCGCATGGTCGGCCAGCCCATGGCCTCGATGGGTTCGTGGGTGACATTGATCATGTGATGGTCACCCATCACCTTATTGACGGTGCCCATGCCATCCACCTTGCGCATCATCTGCTGATGCTGGCCATTCATCATGTGGCCGTCAGCCTGATCGCCGTGCATACCCTGGTGGCCGTCCATGCCGTGGCTGTCGGCCATGGTGACACCGGGAAGCAGGGCCAGGCTGGCGCTGAATACGAATGCTGAAACAATGGTTTTCATCGGTTTGCTCCTTGGCAATTGCTCGGATGTACTGCAGTTACTCGGGGTTACTTCAGGGGCTGGAAGGATTCCAGCCGGTAATCGCCTTGCTCGGTTTCCCGCAGGCGGAATTCAATGCGCTGATTGGCAGTGAGCTGGTCAAAGTCGACGTCCTCGGCCACCTCAAAGGTCATGGTCATTTTCGGCCACTGCCATTCCGGGATGGGGTCGTGCACCACCGTCACCAGGCGGGGCCCGGCGATGACCTCACGGACCTCACCAGTAGCCTCGACCACCCTCTCGGGTGTGGTCTGTTCTGTGGCGGAGCTTGCTCCGGCGGCTTCGATGCCCTCGATGATGTAGGTCCAGTCGCCGGCATCGCGGATTTGCACCACCACCGGATCGCCAACTTCCAGCGGGGGCAGTTCGACACCGTCCGCCAGCTCGAAATCCATCTTCATGGTGGGCCAGTCCCAGGCCGGGATCGGTTCGTGTTCGAGGGCAATCATGCCCATCTCCGGCATCAGGCCGGTGACAGTGGCGCCCACCTCCACCTGCTCAGGCTTGGGCTCTTCCGGCTCGGCTTCTTCCAGGCGCGCCAGGGCGGCATCCAGATTGGTTTCGGAGTCGATCAGGAACTGCGCAGAGGTCACCACTTGCTGACCGGCTGTCAGGCCCTCGATGACCACCACCCGATCGCCGACTTCCCGCCCCGGGCTGACCGGCACAGGCCGAAATCGTCCATCGCCCTCGGACAGAATGACGCGGGGATGGCGCCCATCCCGGATCAGCGCTTCCCTCGGAATCGATAGCAGGTTGTCGCCAATCGGTGCGTTCAGGCGCAGATCGACAAACATATTCGGTCGCAGCCGCTGATCCGGGTTGGGCACCCGGATGCGCACCCGCAGAGTCCGGGTTTGTGCGTCCAGTTCCGGATAGATGAAATCCACCTCGCCGGTCCAGCTTTCGCCCGGGAAAGCGGGTACCGAAATCTCGACGGCTTGGCCCGGTTCCACCAGGCCGGCGTGGCGCTCGAACACCTCACCGATGACCCACACTGACGCCAGTGAACCAATCGCCATCACCTCGGTATCGGGGGTGATAAACATGCCCTCACGAATGTTCAGACTGGACACAAAGCCGCCTTCCGGCGCTTCAATCCGGATGCGCTGGGTGGCCTCCCCGCGCCGATCCAGTTCATTGACCTGGCGCTCCGTGATGCCCAGCACCAACAGTTTGTTGCGGGCCGAACGCTTCATCCGGGGGTCGTTCATACGCCGGGCCAGCAGGAACTCTTCCTGCGCGTAGACCAGGTCCGGCGAGTACAACTCCATCAGGGTTGTCCCTTTGGAAACCGGGTCGCCAGTGGCGGTAATCTGCAGTTTTTCTACCCAGCCCGACACCCGGCTGTGGACATGCACCAGCTGATCCTCGTCGTACATGACCCGGCCAACAGTCTCGATCGGGAGCTCCAGCGCACCCTCGGTCGCCTCAGCAATCCGCACGCCGAGGCTCGACACGATGCGTGGAGCGATCGTGACACCACCGTCATCCGACCCGCCCTGGTCCTCTTCGTAGACCGGCACCAGATCCATACCCATGGGGGATTTTCCGGGCTTGTCGCGGCGGTAGTTGGGATCCATCGGGGCCACCCAGTAGAGCGGCTCCGCCTGGGCATTAGCGTCGGACTCAACCGCGCTCGCATCGGTGCTGGTCCATAGCGGACGCGCCCACCAGCCGGCGGCAAAAGCGATGGCCACAAGCACCAGCGCCATAACAATACGTTGCATCTCTGTCTCCATGATCTGACCGCTTGCCACAAGCGGCCCAAAGCTGTCCGGGAACCATCAAACGGGCACACTCCCGCCATGACGCGGAAGCGACAGCATCAGAGACTCAATGCAGGAAAGAACAGTAAACGAGGTGGTATCGGGGGGGACGTATTCGGAAGTAATGGAACGGCTGTCGGCGCCAGCCAGCTCCATTGCCCGAGAGCAGCGGCAATAGAAAGGCCAGGGGCAGGCCCACGGCAAGGGCGAGCAGGCTCAGAACCGTCAGTGGCGCCGGGTCATGTCCGGTTTCGCAGCATGCCAGGTCCGACACCGACTCGGCAGCGGTAATGCCGCGCCCGTCATGGCCGTGTTCAGTGTGGCCCGTGTGCTCATGCACCATGGGCACCGACATCGAAGTGCTCCCGGATTGGCTACTTAAACCAATCAAACAGCCTGCCAGCAAAGCACAGAGCGCCCAGAAGAACAGCGTGGCCAGGGCCAGACTTCTCCGGTGTCGCAACAGTTGCTGGAACGGTGAGGAGCTCATGAAATCGGTAATACGCCTTGAACAGGGACGCTTGAGCATGCCCCCAAGCTCCAAGGCCTGTCAAGACCGACAGGCCGATCAGGTCGAGCCGATGTTACCGGCCTTGTTTCTGGATAAAGCGAGCACTCAGGTCTTTCAAACCACGGGACATCCGGCCCAGACGTTCACTGCTCTGCCGGGCCTCATCCGCCTGGGTATCGCTGTGATCGGCCAGGTCCGCAATGCTGGTGATCTGACGGTTGATCTCATCGGACACCTGGCTCTGCTCTTCGAATGCCGCCGACATGCTGATGAAACTGTCGGAGATGGTCTGGATCGAACTGACGATATCCCGCAGCGAATGCTCGGCCTCCTGAACCTTCTCCAGGCCGGTGCCGGCAACGTCTTCGCCTTCCCGGGTAGCGGTGATGGCGGCATCCACCTGGGTACGGAAATCGTCAATCACGTCCTGAATCCGGATGGTTGATTCGCGGGTACGGCGCGCCAGGGAGCGCACCTCATCGGCCACCACGGCAAAGCCACGGCCCTGTTCACCGGCCCGGGCGGCCTCGATGGCGGCATTCAGCGCCAGCAGGTTGGTCTGCTCGGCGATCTCGGAAATCAGGTTCGCGGCCTCACCGATGCTGTGGGTGGCCTCGCCCAGCCTGCTGATGGTCTGGCCCAGGCCATTCACCCGGCCGACCAGCTGCTCAATCACCACCAGGGCTTCGGCACTGCGTTCACTGCCAACGCCGGCCAGACGATTGGCTTGCTCCGCTTCCCGGGCGTTATTGACTACGGCTTCCGCGACTTCCTGAATCGACACGGTCATCTCGTGGATGGCGGAGGCGGTCTGATCGGTTTCGGCACGCTGGCGCGCGATCGCCTGGGCGCCTTCGCCCACATAGCCCAGGGTTTCCTGCGCCTGACGGTCCAGCAGTTCCGCCTGATCGTCAATCCGCGCCAGTCCGGTGCGGATGCGCGCCTCTTCGCTCAGCAGCATCATTTCCATTTCAGCGAACGAGCCGTTCTCATCGCTGTAGCCCCGGGCAATCACCGGATCCCTGAAAGCGTCGGGGCGTAACGCCAGCAAACGCTGCAGCCGGCCAATCACCGACTTCATCAGCAGGGTCGCGCCGACACCGTGACCGGCCACCACCAGGGTGATCGGCAACCAGCCTGCATCGGCCATGCTCAGGGCCACCAGGCTTACGCCCAGTGACATCAGCCAGGACCAGCCGGATTTCAATACCGAGCTGGTCTTATCCAACCGGCTGACGGCGGATTTGCCCGCCAGTAACCGGCCGTAGAGTTTCTCCGCACGGCCAATCTGCTCCCGGGTCGGGGCCACTCGCACCGATTCGTACCCCACCATCTGGCCGTTTTCCCACACCGGCGTGACGTAGGCGCTGACCCAGTAGAAGTCCCCGTTTTTGGCCCGGTTCTTAACCACGCCCATCCAGGCCTTGCCGGCTTTCAGGTAAGTCCACATGTTCTGGAACGCCGCCTGAGGCATATCCGGGTGGCGAATCAGGTTATGCGCCTGCCCCTCCAGTTCCTCACGGGCGTATCCGCTGATCTCGCAGAACTCGTCGTTGCAATAGGTGATCACGCCTTTGAGATCGGTGGTCGAGATCAGGCGCCCGCCCGGACGCATGGTGATTTCTCGCTGGGTTACCGGCAGATTTTTACGCATACAGTGACTACTCGCCTGGGCCAAAAAGCAACAACAGTGGGCTGAAGAACCGGACACCGAGACCCGGATGGGAATCGGCACAACCGTCCGCACAGAAGGTATCGACAGGATGGGGCACTTCTTGAGCGCCGATTATGCCAGTGGGCTTTGGGGCCAGGGCTTGACCCCAAGCAAGACAGAGTGCCCCGGGTCAGCGCCTGGACGACTGTTCTCATAACCTTTGCCCACGCCGTGGCGTTGCAGACACCAGGGGCAATATCCGAGATAGGGCGGCATGATTGCCCGGACGCGCTCAGGCAAGGCTGCGCAGTCTCGCCTGTGGATGGAAGCGCGCATTCACCCACAGAGAAAACGCGATAACACCGCCGCCCAGCGCCAGGCGCAGCAGGTCTGCGTCCCGGTTCCAGATCAACAGGTTCACCAGCAAACCCGCCGGCACCAGGGCATTGTTCATGATCGCCAGGGTGCCCGCATCCACCCGGCAGCCACCCCGGTTCCACAGGAACAGGCCGAGCCCGGACGCGGCAAAGCCCAGCCAGGCCAGGATGCCCCACTGCAGGCCGGTGGTTGGCAGGCGGTCGGGATTCCCGAAAATCAGGAACGAGGGCAGGGCAATGATCAGCGCGCCGACGAAGAAATAGCCAAAGGTGCGAAACGCCGGCACGTCCAGCGGATAGCGCTGCATGATGTGCTTGTACCCCACCTGCCCGGCGGCAAAGGTAAAGTTGGCAACCTGCAGCAGCAGGAAGCCGGTGATGAAATCTTCGCTCAGGCCATCGTAACGGATGATCCCTGCGCCCAGCGTTGCGATCGCAGCAGCCACCAGCGCCACCGGTGAAAAGCGGCGGAACAGGGCGTCGTCGATGAGGGTGACGTACAGCGGCGTGAAGATGGTAAACAGCAGGACTTCGGGCACCGTGAGATAGCTGAACGAGCGGTACAGGCACAGGTAAGTGATGCCGAACTGGAGCATGCCGGTGGTCAGAATGCCCAGTTTCATGCCCGCGGGAACGCCCCGCCAGCGCAGGAAAGGCAGGAACACCAGCGCGGCAATCAGGACCCGGCTGAGCACCGCAAAGTCACTGTCCACCTGACCGGCAAGGAACTCCCCGATCAGACTGAAAGAAAACGCCCAGAGAACCGTAACGAAGACCAGTAATGCCATTGCCCTGACTACCCTGTGAAAACCAGCGGGCTACTGTACTGATTCCTGACAAAAGTTCCAGCCGACGAATGTCGACGTGTCGTGCCGCCGATCGCCGAATGGAGTAACATGCCGGCTGGCCGCAACGGCCTGACCTCCCAGCCACACGGACAACCCCGGATTCGCCGCATGATGGACGAAACGCACCAGCCGTTACCGGCCGCCCGCCAGCCCCTCATTCCACGTACCCTGGCCGAGTGGCGCACCCTTGCCCTTCTGGGTGGTCCGATCCTGATTGCCCAGGTGGCCCAGATGGCCAACGGGGTGATCGACACGGTGATGGCCGGCCACGCCAGCGCCGAAGACCTGGCTGCCGTGGGTATTGGCAGCAGCATCTGGATGCCCGTGTTCCTGTTTTTCATGGGGCTTCTGGGTGCCCTGCAGCCCATCATTTCCGGCTACAACGGCGCACGCACCTTTGACAAGATCATGCCGGCGACCTGGCAGGGGCTGTATCTGGCCGCCGCCGGTTCGGTGATCATGATCCTGCTGTTGCGCCATGTGCATCCGTTGCTGGAACTGCTGAATCTGGAAGCCAACACCGCCCGCATTACCCAGGGCTACCTGGACGCCTTCTCCTGGGGTGTGCCTGCTCTGCTGTTGATGAACGCCCTGCGAGGGCTGACCGACGGCCTGGGCCATACCCGGGTGATCATGGCCTTCTCCGTGTTGAGCACGCTGATCAATCTGCCTCTGAACTACATTTTCATCTTCGGCAAGTTCGGAGTCCCAGCCATGGGTGGGATCGGGTGTGGCTGGGCAACGACGCTGTCGAACGGCCTTGCTGCGCTCGCGCTGCTCATATACCTCAACCGGAGCGAGGCCTACCGGAGATTCCACCTGCTTGCGGACTGGGTGCGCCCCAATCTGGCGGGACTGAGCTACATCCTGAAACTCGGCGTGCCCATTGGCTTCACGATCTTCGTGGAAGCCAGCATGTTTTCGGTGATTGCCCTGTTTCTGGCGCCGCTTGGACCGGTGGTGGTCGCCGGCCACCAGATCGCCCTAAATGTAGTGTCGCTGCTGTTCATGCTGCCACTGAGCATCGGCATGGCGCTGACCTTGCGCATCAGTTTCCTGGTGGGTGCCGGCGCGCCGGATACCGCCCGGCTGATTTCCCACAGCACGCTGATACTGGCCGGCCTGGTCGCGCTGGTGTTTGCGTCGCTGCTGTGGGGGTTTTCGGAGCAGATCGCCGCGCTCTACACACGGGATATTGACGTGCAGGCGGTAACGATTCGTCTGCTGGCCTTTGCGGCCCTGTTTCAGATCGCCGATGTCATTCAGGTCACCTGCATCAGCGCATTGCGCGGCTACAAGGACACCCGGGTGCCCATGTTCATCATGCTGTTTTCTTTCTGGGGGATCGGCCTGCCTCTGGGTTACGCGCTGACCTTCACCGACCTGTTTCGCCCGGCCATGGGGGCGGCCGGTTTCTGGGTCGGGCTGACCGGTGGGCTTACGTCAGCAGGCATTCTTCTTGGCTGGCGACTGCTTCGCTTTGCGCCCGCGGACAGTTCGCATAGATGATGCAGTCCCGACCGGCTTCTTTGGCCTGGTAGAGGGCGCTATCGGCGCGCTCCAGCCAGCGATCCACGCTTTCACCAATGTCCAGTTCCGCTACACCAAACGACGCCGTGACCGCCTGGCCGCCGACCCTCAGGTGCTTGCGGATCACCGACTGCAGGTTAGTCATCACCTTCTTCACGCCCTGGCCTGCGGTGCCGGGCAACAGCAGCACGAATTCCTCACCACCGTAGCGGAACAGGAAATCGGTTCGACGGGTGTTCTGCTGGATCAGGCTGACCACGTCGACAAGCACCCGATCGCCCACGCTGTGGCCGAACTCGTCATTGACGCTCTTGAAATGATCCAGGTCGAGCAGGGCAACGGTGCAGGGCTGTCCCGTGCGCTCGGACGCCGCCACCGACAGCGCCAGTTCCTGATCCATGCAGCGGCGGTTGCCAACGCCCGTCAGCGGATCGATGGTGGCCAGGTGCTCCAGCATGTTGCGCTGGCTCTCGTTGCGATGGGCAAACACGTAGGCGCAGACACTGACGACAAAGGCCACGGTGCCAAAGGACCACATCTGGATCAGCGAATCGTAGATATCGGTCTGCAGCATCAGCCCGGCGATGGTCAGCAGGTTAACCGACACCGCAAACCTGGGATTGACCAGGAAGAAATTGGTCAGCAGACAGGGAAATACCCAGAACAGGCCCGGCTCGCCGATAACTCCGCCAATGACGATGGCACTCCCCGAGCAGCTCAGGCTCATGATCCTGCCACTCACCAGCGTCCGGCCCGAGATCCAGCCATGGGCCATGCTGGCGAGCACGCCGGCCACGATGAAGGTGTCCACAATGCCGACCAGCACCTGGCCTTGCAGAAACCGGTAAACCGCAAACGGTGTGACACCAATAATGGCGCAGGCCCCCAGCAGGGTAATGATTGACAGCCGGAAATCCGTCTTGAGGCGGTGGAGCATCGTTGGTCCAGAGAAAAGATAGGTATCTGACATTGTTAAGATATCCCAAGCTCCAACCAGCGTCTTCAGGCGGGTACGAGACGTTACAAATATCCACACCAAGTCACAAAATGTGAACCGTGTCTCATTCCTTACATTCTGTTTAGCCTGTGGCCACGATCCGTCGGCAGGAGTCCGGCGGCGCCTGTTGCCGGCTATGGAGCCCCGGGGAGTTTCAGGGGTACACTAAAGTGACACTTCTGCAGGATCTTCACCGTGAGTGATCTGGTTCGAATCGCACCCGGCGCCCTGGAACTCGGCCGGCCGTTACCCTGGAATGTCTACGACGCCGAGGGCAAGGTCCTTCTGCGCCAGGGCTACGTGATTCAGACCATGGGCCAACTGGAGCAATTGTTCGAACGCGGCCGTTTCAAGCCTCGCACCATCCGGCGCCCGGAAGAATCGCCGGAGGCCGACAACCACGAGCGCAACCCGTTCGCCGATTACCCCGACCTGCTGCACACCCTCGACCTCACCCTGACTGCCATCACCAACGGCGAAGCGTCCGCGCCTCAACGGCTGACCGGGCTGACCCGGATGATCGAGCGCACCTGCAAGCAAGCCCCGGATGCCAGCCTGGCGCTGGTGCATCTGTACGCGGTCGAGCCCAGCTTTCACGAACAGATCCTGTTTTACGCCATTCTCTGCCAGTTCATGGGTGACGAGTTCGGCCTTGAAGAGGAACGGACGCAGCAACTTACCGCTGCCGCGCTGACCGCAAACCTGGCCCTGGTGCCGGTTGCCAATCAGCTGAACGCCTCCAATCAGGTGCTGAATGAGACCCAGCGGAAAGTGATTCGAAAGCATCCCGAGCGCAGCATCCTGGCGCTCAAAGAAGCCGGTATTGATCACCCGCTGTTACTCACCATCATTGCCCAGCACCACGAACAGGCCGACGGCAGCGGATACCCCCTGGGGCTGTCGGGCACCGAGATTCGCCCGGAGGCAGAGATTCTGGCGCTGGCGGAGCGTTACATCGCCATGATCACCAAGCGGGCCTACCGTACCCGCATGAACCTGAGCGAGGCCCGCAAGCTGATCGGCAATCTGGGTGATGGGCCGTTCCGTCCGGCCATTCCGAAATCGTTGCTGAAAGTGCTCGGGGATTATCCGCCCGGCATTCTGGTGCGGCTGGACAACGAGGAAGTGGGCGTGGTTACCACACGCCCGCATCTGGGCCGGGGGCCCATGGTGAAAGTGCTATTCGGCCCCAGGGGCAATCGCTACAACGGCGCCTTCGAACGCGACACCAGCCTGCTGGAGTTCGGCATCCGTGCTCTGGAGGAACCGGAGATCATGCCGTCCATGGATTTCAGCCGGATCTGGGGCTTTGGTTACTGAGGCGTCGGCGCGTCGCAATACCGCCCGTTATCGCAACCCGAGCGCCTGCGCATGGTGATTCAGGTGGTCATCAATAAATGACGATATGAAGTAGTAACTGTGGTCGTAACCCCGATGCATGCGCAGGTGCAGGTGGTGATGAAAGGTTTCGCAGGCTTCGGCCAGCGCATCCGGGTTCAGCTGGCTGTCGAGGAACTCATCCGCCGTGCCCTGATCCACCAGCAGCGGAAGCCGCTCCCGCGCGGTCGGAATCAGCAGCGTCGCATCCCACTCTTCCCACGCGCCGGGATCGTCTCCCAGATAGGCTTTGAATGCCTTCTGCCCCCAGGGGCATTCGGAAGGGTTGGCAATGGGCGCAAACGCCGACACCGCCTGATACCGGCCCGGATTCTTCAGGGCACAGATTAACGCCCCGTGTCCGCCCATGGAGTGGCCACAGACCGAACGCTGGTCCGTCAGCGGTAAGTCCTTTTCCAGCAGTTCCGGCAGTTCGCTCACCACATAATCGTACATGCGGTAATGCCTGGCCCAGGGTTCCCGGGTGGCGTTGATGTAAAACCCGGCTCCCGTGCCGAGGTCGTAGTCCTCGTCTTCCCCCGGCAAACCCACGCCCCGTGGGCTGGTGTCAGGGCAGACAATCGCCAGCCCCAGCTGCCCGGCGCGCTTCAGCGCCCCGGCCTTCTGCATGAAATTCTGGTCTGTACAGGTCAGGCCAGACAGCCAGTACATGGCCGGCACCTCCCGTGGTTCCTTACCGACCGCGCCGGGTGGCAGGTACACGGCAAACTCCATATCACACCCCAGAGTGGGCGAGTGATGACGATAGCGGCGGTGCTCTCCGGCGAACACTACGTTGGTCGACAGCAGCTCCATGGGATTCTCCGAGTTGGCAATGAGGCCAGGTCAATCGTCGTCGGCACTGGCGTACTTGGGCAATTCCACACCACAACCGATGCGCGCGAATTCGGCCAGGATGGCGGTCCTGGTCACGATCCCGATCAATTTGCCATGGTCCACCACGGGATAGACCTTGGGTTTCCCGGCGCCGAGGTTCTGGGCCAGATCAACCACCGCCATTTCGGCCGTAATGGTAACCGGTTCCCGAAACATCACGTCGTCCACGATCGGATCACCCTCACAGTGATAGCTGCTGACCAGCAGCGCATGGATGCAATCCTGCTCCGAGACAAATCCCAGCACGCGCCGCTGGTTATCCACCACCGGCAGGCCGGACACGTGGTTTTCCAGCAGTGTTTTCACCACACGGGTCAGCGGCGTGCCACACCGAATGGGCTCAATGTGATTCCACATGACATCAGAGACTTTCACTGAGCGCATGAGTGGTTCTCCTTGCTCTTATTAAACATCCCGACCCTGGGCGGGTCCTTGTTTATAAACATAGGCAACGCCCCGTAGAAAGGAAAACAAAAAGCCCGCCACCCTGGCGCCGGGATGCCCCCATAGGTAGGGTTTACAGGATTCGGTTATGGCCTACACTCAGTGGATTCGGGCCGTTCTGACCACCACCCTCAACGCCTGGAGAATCCCGTGGAAACAATTTCGAACTTCATCTCAGACATTAATGCCCTGGTCTGGGGTCCGCCCATGCTGGTGATGATTCTGGGCGTTGGGCTGTTTCTCAGCCTGGGCCTGAAACTGATGCCGATCCTGAAGCTCGGCGCCGGTTTCCGTCTGATGTGGCAGGGTCGAACCTCCACCGGCGCCGAAAGCGAGGGCGAGATTCCTCCGTTCCAGGCCCTGATGACCGCCCTGTCGGCCACGGTTGGCACCGGGAACATCGCCGGCGTCGCAACGGCGGTGTTCCTCGGCGGCCCGGGGGCGCTGTTCTGGATGTGGCTGACAGCCCTGGTGGGCATGGCCACCAAGTTCTCGGAAGCGGTGCTGGCGGTGCGCTACCGCGAGGTCGATGAGAACGGCAATCACGTGGGCGGCCCGATGTACTACATCCGCAACGGGCTGGGCCGCAAATGGGCCTGGATGGGCGTGCTGTTCGCGGTGTTTGCCGCCATTGCCGGGTTCGGCATTGGCAACACCGTGCAGGCCAACTCGGTGGCCGACGTGATGGAAGCCAACTTTGGCGTACCGCATTTGCTCACCGGAATTATCCTCATGGTGCTGGTGGGCGCCGTCCTGATCGGCGGCATCCGGCGCATCGGTCACGTCGCCAGTGCGCTGGTTCCCCTGATGGCCATCTCTTACCTGATTGCCGGGCTTACGGTACTGGCCATCAACGTGGCGGACATTCCCTCGGCCCTGGCCATGGTCATCCAACACGCGTTTTCACCCATTGCCGCAGAGGGCGGCTTTGCCGGCGCTGCGGTCTGGGCTGCGATTCGTTTCGGGGTTGCCCGGGGCATCTTTTCCAACGAGGCCGGTCTGGGCTCTGCCCCGATTGCCCACGCCGCCGCGCAAACCAAGAGCCCGGTCAATCAGGGTCTGGTGGCGATGCTCGGCACCTTTATCGACACCATCATCATCTGCACGATCACCGGGCTGGTGATCATTACCTCCGGGTTATGGACCAGCGGTGTGTCCGGTGCCGAACTGACCTCCATGGCCTTTGCCGATGCCCTGCCCGGCGTGGGCAATTACCTGGTGGCCATTGCCCTGGCCATTTTCGCCTTCACCACCATTCTCGGCTGGTCCTTCTACGGCGAGCGATGCATTGAGTTCCTGTTCGGCGTCAAAGCCATCGTGCCCTACCGGATCGCCTGGATACTCGCGATTCCGGTTGGCGCCAGCCTGAACCTCGGCATCGTCTGGCTGATTGCCGACACCCTGAATGCCATGATGGCCTTGCCCAACCTGGTGGCGCTGGCCCTGCTTAGCCCGGTAGTGTTCAAGCTGACCCGGGAACACTTTGACCAGCAGCGGTCTGTGGGTCAGGGCGGGTAGCCCTTGTATTTGCTGAGCGCGCGCCCATGGTGAGTAGTAGGGCAATGACAAAACAGACCTGCCCGGACCGTTCGGGCTGAACTGTCCATTCAGTGCCATCGCAGGCAAACCAAGGAGGAGCACAGGTTATGAGTTTACGATTGGGAGACACCGCACCGGATTTCGTTCAGGACTCCACCGAAGGGCAGATTTCCTTTCATGACTGGCTTGGAGACAGCTGGGGCATTCTGTTCTCGCACCCGGCCGACTTCACCCCGGTTTGTACCACCGAACTGGGCCTGACGGCCAAGCTCAAGGACGAATTTGCCAAGCGCAACGTAAAAGCCATCGCGCTCAGCGTGGACCCGGTGGATTCCCACAAGGAATGGATCGCGGACATCAACGAAACCCAGAACTGCACGGTCAATTTTCCGATCATCGCCGACCACGACCGGAAGGTTTCCGAGCTCTACGACATGATCCACCCCAATGCGGACAACAGCCTGACGGTACGTTCGCTGTTCGTGATCGATCCGAACAAAAAAGTACGCCTGACCATCACCTATCCGGCCAGCACCGGCCGTAACTTCAACGAGGTGCTGCGGGTGGTGGATTCACTGCAACTCACGGAAGATCACAAGGTAGCCACGCCCGGCAACTGGACCCGTGGCGAAGACGTCGTGATCGTGCCGTCACTGCAGGATGAGGACGAAATCAAACAGCGCTTTCCGAAAGGCTACAAGGCGGTCAAATCCTATCTGCGAATGACCCCGGACCCGAAAGCCAACTGGAGCGGCGAATAAATTCCGTGCCATAGAACCAAGAAAAGCCGGGCGGTATCAGCCGCCCGGCTTTTTTTATTGCAGATTCAGTCTTAAACCAACTCAGTTTGCCGGAACCACGGCGCCCTGGTATTTGTCCATGATGAACTGCTTGACCTCATCGCTGGCCAGCGCTTCCGCCAGCTTCTTCATGGCATCGCTGTCCTTGTTGTCCGGACGGGCCACGAGGATGTTCACATACGGTGAATCAGAGCCCTCGATCAGCAGCGCGTCTTCGGTCGGGTTCAGGCCCGCTTCCAGCGCGTAATTGGTGTTGATCAGCGCCAAATCAACCTGGCCCAGAATCCGCGGCAGGGTTGCCGCTTCCAGTTCCTTGAAGTCCAGGTCTTTCGGGTTTTCGGCAATGTCCCGCGGCGTGGCGGTGATCTTGCTGGCGTCTTCCAGCGTGATCAGACCGGCTTTCTGCAGCAGCAGCAGGGCACGGCCACCGTTGGTCGGGTCGTTCGGGATGGCAACCACCGCACCTTCCGGCAGCTCGTCCAGCGAATCAATACGGCTGGAGTAGGCGCCGAAGGGCTCGACGTGCACGCCTGTCACACTCACCAGCTCCGTGCCACGGCCGGAGTTGAACTCGCTCAGGTAGGGCTGGTGCTGGAAGAAGTTGGCATCCATGCGCTTCTGATCAACCTGCACGTTCGGCTGGATGTAGTCGGTAAAGACCTTCACATCCAGTTCAACGCCCTGCTCAGCCAGAGCCGGTTTCACGAATTCCAGAATTTCGGCGTGAGGTACCGGAGTGGCCGCCACGGACAGCTCTTCGGCGGACGCGACAGATACGGAAAAGGCAGCGGCCAGGGCCACCAGGGACTGCTTAAGATTCATAATCATCTCCTGCTTCGATTACTTGCGGCTGAAATAAAGCACCAGACGGTCGCCGGCCATCTGCAGCACTTGCACGAAAATCACCAGTAACGCCACGGTAATCACCATGACATCGGTCTGAAAGCGTTGATACCCGAAACGGATGGCAAGATCACCCAGGCCACCACCGCCGATCACCCCGGACATGGCGGCGTAGGATACCAGGGTAATCGCGGTCACGGTGATGCCCGCAATGATGCCCGGCATCGCCTCGGGCAACAGGGCACCGAACACAATCTGTTTGACGTTCGCGCCCATCGCCTGGGTGGCTTCAATAATGCCCCGGTCCACCTCCCTCAAAGAGGTTTCCACCAGCCGGGCAAAGAAGGGCGCACCACCGGCAACCAGTGGCGGAATCGCGCCGGCCACCCCGAGCGAGGTCCCGATCAGCATCACGGTGAACGGGATCATCACGATCAGCAGGATGATAAAGGGCACCGACCGTAGCACGTTCACCACGAACGACAGCACAGCGTAGGCCACCGGCTGCTCCAGCAGCTGGCGCTTGCCCGTCAGAAACAGCAACACCCCGATCGGCAGGCCGATCACCACACTGAACAGCAGGGACATGCCCACCATCACCAGGGTGTCCCAGCTCGCCCAGCCGATTTCAGACCAGTCGACGTTACTGAACAGATCCATGAAAACGTCCATCAGCGCAGCACCTCCACGTGAACATCGGCGGCTTCCAGCGCCTTCATGGCAACCTCAAGGTCGCCACCCACCAGTGACAGCGTCAGCTGGCCGTAAGGGCGATCCTTGATGTGGTCAATCCGGCCGGAAAGAATACTGAAGTCCACACCCGCTTCACGGGCGACACTGCCAAGCAGCGGCTTGTAGGTGGCATCGCCTTTGAACGTCAGGCGCAGGATACGACCATCCGCCTTGCTCAGATCTTCCTGCAGCTCTTCACGATCGATGCTTTCGCTTTCAAACACGAAATCCCGCGTGGTCGGATGCTGCGGATGCAGGAACACTTCACTCACCGGCCCCATTTCTACCACTCGCCCGGCGTCCATCACCGCCACCCGGTCACAGACCCGGCGCACCACGTCCATTTCGTGGGTGATCAGCACAATGGTGAGGCCCAGCTCGCGGTTGATATCCGCCAGCAATTTCAGGACCGACTGGGTGGTCTGCGGGTCCAGCGCGCTGGTTGCCTCATCGCACAGCAGGATGGTCGGACGACAGGCCAGCGCACGGGCTATGCCAACACGTTGTTTCTGCCCCCCGGACAACTGGGACGGATACTTGTTGGCGTGGTCCGACAGGCTCACCCGGGCCAGCAGTTCCTGCACCCGATCGGTGATCTCCGATTTGGAATAGATGCCCGCCAGCTTCATCGGAAAGGCGATGTTCTCCGCCACGGTCTTGGACGACAACAGATTGAAATGCTGGAAGATCATGCCGACCTTGCGGCGGAAAGCACGCAGCTCTGCCGAGCCATAATCGTTGATGGTTTCGCCATCAATCAGGATGCGGCCGCCGGTAGGCCGCTCCAGCAGGTTAATCAGACGCACCAGCGTCGATTTGCCCGCTCCGGAATGGCCGACAATGCCAAACACTTCGCCGGCTTCAATGGTCAGATCAGTCGGATGCAGCGCAGGGATCGCCCGCCCCCCGACCTGATACGACTTCTGTACCTGGTCAAATACAATCACGTTCAGCGCCTTGTGGGTGCAACGGTAAAACGGGCGATTATAGACTATTTGCCCACCAGACCTGAATCCGAAGGATCCCGATCAGGTGGGTAGTTGCCCTTACACAGGCGACAGAAAGGAAAGAACTGGCGGCCGGAGGACCGGCCGGGGCGGGTGTGAACAAGCCCTGCTCAGTGCAGGGCCCTCAATTGCCGGGGGTAGAGCGCTGCGCTCACTTCCGGCTCTTCCAGCAGATTGGCCAGCTCCCGGTCCACGTCGGTTTCCTCGCCCTCTTCCGGCAGGGGCTCGAACAGGGTGCTCAGCCAGCTGGCGATCTTGGGCGCTTCATCGCGCAGATAATCGGACGACAGCGCTTTGATCCGGCGGAACCCGATGATGCGCTGGTGCTTGGGATCGCGGATTTGCTCAAAGCCCCGCCAGTACACCTTGTCACGGGTGTGGAGCTGGACGAACAGGGTATCGATGGGATCCTGGGCGTCGGTTTCCTCGGAATCCGCTCCGGCTTCCGCCGACTTGTCTTTCTGACGGATGGTGGTCCATGCCGGGTAAAGCACTGCAACGGCATCGGCCTCGACATGTTCGCGCGCCGCACGCAGGATCAGACCCCAGCGGGCCTTGTCGGCATCGGTTTCTAGGGAATTAATGGGCAAGTCGTAGCTTTGTTCACTGGACAGCACAATCGCCATCATCGGGGCATCCAGCTCCCCCATGGCTTCGGCTTGTGCAACGGACACCACATCATCGATTGCCATCGGTTGGTTCATAAGACGCTCGCCTCCTCGATGCCATCAGGGAATGAGGGAAGGAAGACCCTTCCCTAAAAACAGCATAGCCTGATACGTACTGAAAGATAAACGTGGAGTTTTAACAAGCAGATCACAACCCCTGCCCGTCAAAAACTTGTTCCAGACGTTCATACTGGCTGAACCAGGGTGCCACTTCTTCAAGCTGGGCCGCCAATTGCAGTAGACGAACCTCGTCGCCGTGGCGCGCACCGAACTGCACACCCACCGGCAAGCCGGCGTCGGTCCAGTGCACCGGCACGGACATCGCCGGGGTGCCGGTGAGATTGGCCAGTTGCGTAAAGGGCGTACGGGCCAGGCTTTCCATGGCCAGCTGATCAACCTGTCCGGATACGTGCAGCAGCTTGCCGGCCCGCAGGGCCAGCATGAGTTTGCCCAGCATTTTCAGCGTGGCCGGCGTGTCCATTTCTCCGATACCGGCCGGCATATGGCCGGTGGTGGGGCACAGGTACATGTCATAGCCACCAAAGAATGCGCCCAGGGCCCGGGCGAAGTCATTCCAGCGCTGCCGGCGCCGGACATAGTCAGACAACGGCATGCTGTCCCCCAGCATGGCAATCAGCCGGGTATCCAGTTCAAAATCAGCGTCGCTGGCGCCGTAGTGTTCCCGGGCACGGGCCATCAGCGCCGAGACTTCCCCGCAATACAGCCCCAGGTAGCTCCGGGCCAGTGCCATACCATCAAATTCAGGCCGGGCGTATTCCACCACGTGACCCAGGTTCTCCAGAATCCGTGCCGTCGATTCAACGGCGGCAACACACTCCGGCGCCACGTCGGTGTCGTAGGGCGATGACGTGAACATGCCGATGCGAAGTTGGCCCGGGGCGTTCTGGTGCAGATCTGTGTATCGGCCAGCAGGCGGGGCAATGTCAAAAGGGTCCCCCGGCGCCGGCCCGCTGAGCAGGTCCAGCATGACCGCACTGTCCCGCACGGTCCGGGTCAGTACGTGATCGCTGGATGCGCCGGTCCAGGCCTCACCCACCTGCGGGCCGCTGGAGATCCGCCCGCGTGACGGTTTAAGCCCGAATAGCCCGTTGTAGGCGGCGGGGATCCGGATCGAGCCGCCGCCATCGTTGGCACCGGCCACAGGCACGATTCCGGCCGCCACAGCAGCGCCGGAGCCGCCGCTGGAACCTCCGGGCGTCAAGGTGGTATCCCACGGATTCTTTGACGCTCCCCAGAGCGCCGATTCGGTGATCGCCTTGAGGCCAAATTCCGGGGTCGCGGTGCGGCCCAGAATCACCAGTCCGCCATCCTTCACCCGACGCACAAACTCGGAATCACGGGTCGCAACATTCCTGGCCAAGCCCCGGCTGCCATAGGTACACGGGTGGCCAGCCTGTTCCTGGGCCAGGTCTTTGAGCAACATCGGCACGCCGGCAAAGGGAGCCTCGGGGGCATAGGGCTGCGCCTGGGCCTCAGAAAACTGCGGATGGCAAATGGCGTTCAGGGTGCCATCCACCCGGGTGGCCCGCTCAATGGCGGCCTCACAGACCTCCCGGGCGCTGACCTCACCGCGTTTGATCAGATCAGCCAGTGCTGTCGCGTCGTACCTCAGGTATTCTGATTGCTTCATCATGGTTCCCGTTTGTTATTGTCTGGTCTGAAAGGTCACGGGTGGAGCACGTATGAACCTCAATCGCTCGAGCTTACGACAGCAGGGCCTGATTTTCATCCTGATAACGGCATTGGCACTGTGCGTCCGGGCAGAGCCTGCGGCCCCGGGGGATGAAGGACAGGATTGGACCCGGGTGGTGCGCAACTCGCCCTACTGGGTCAGCCAGGGTGTGTACACCAACGTGCTGACCATCCGCGACTGGGTCTTGCGGGAAACCAGCTATTGCTCGGCCAGCGACCGCCACATCCTGTTTGATATGCGCGGGCAGTTTCTGGCCTGGATCTCGGACGGCACCACCCGCGACGAGACCCAGACCAAACTCAACGAGACCCGGCGCTCCCTGCACCAGAACAAACGGGTCGACACCTGGGTGCCGGGCGACAGCGGGCAAACCGGCTACCCCTTTGCGCTGGCCTGCGATCAGCCCCATGTGAACCTGGATGAGGCCCTGAATCGTTATCTCGGCCGCGCTCCGGACAACCGGTTGTGGGGAGCCTGGGACGATCTGACCTTTGCGTCGTCCACCGAACCCGGTTCGCTGCACGAGGCACTGATCTATGTCCACCAGACCCGCGTGCAACAGGGCCGAATCGACCTGTCGCCCCAACTCCTGCCCCATCTGGCCGGACAGATCCTGATTGAAAGCGGGGGCCGGCAACGTGCCCACTCCACGGCCAACGCCCGCGGCATCCTGCAATTATCGCCTTCGGCGCTGTCGGACTGTCAGATCCGGCCCAAGAACTACTGGCATCGGCTGGCCCAGATTGACTGCGCGCTGCGCCTGACCAACCAGAACGCCCGCAATCTTCGTCCGGTATTCGAGCAACGCTTTGGCCATCTGCCGGAGCAGAAGCAGGATCGGCTGTTTCACCTGTTGCTGATCCAGGCTTACCACGGCGGTGCCGGGCGCGTCACTGCACTGCTGACCGACGATACGCTGGCCAAGCCAGCGGGCTATTTTGCCGAACACCATGAACGCTTCAGCGCCGGGGACATTGCCTTTGGCATGGTATTTCACAATCTGGGCCGGGACCGGCTCGGGCTGGCCTCGCTGTATTACGTTGCTGACGTCGAGCTGGCGATGGAAACGCTGTGTCGCACGCCGGAAATCACGAAAACGGACTTTTGTGCATGGAAGTAGCTTTCCTGCCTGCAGACCTGAGCCTGACCATCGCGCTGGTGCTGCTCGCCAGTTCTGTCCTGACCTCACTGATTACCGCCACCCTCGGTGCCGGCGGTGGTGTGCTGCTGCTGGTGTTGATGGCGGGCTGGCTGCCTCCGGCGGCGATCATTCCGGTGCATGGCATGATTCAGCTTGGCTCCAATGCGGGCCGGGCCACCCTGACCTTCCGACACATCAACTGGCCGGTCATCGCGGCCTTTGCTCCCGGTGTGCTGGTCGGCACCTTGCTGGGGGCCTGGCTTCTGGTCGATCTGCCCGAACCGGTCTGGCAGCTGGCCATTGCCCTGTTTGTTCTCTATCTGTGCTGGGGCCCGCCGCTGCCCAAGGCCTCGCTGGGTGCCGCCGGTACGTTTATGACCTCGGTGCTGACCAGCTTTGTCAGCCTGTTCGTGGGCGCCACCGGCCCGCTGGTGGCGGCGTTCATCAAGCAGATCCGGGCCGACCGCTTTTCCACCGTGGCCACCTTCGCGGCGGCCATGTGCCTTCAGCATGCCCCGAAGGCGCTGGTGTTCACCCTCGCCGGATTCGTCTTTCCGGACTGGCTGCCATTTATCCTCGCCATGATCGCCAGTGGCTTTGCCGGCACCTGGATCGGCCTTCACCTGCTGAAATCCTTCAGCAACCAGTGGTTCCACCGGCTGTTCAACCTGGTACTAACGGCCTTGGCGCTCAGACTGATCTGGCTGGCCGGGGCAGACTGGCTTGCGTGATTGGGGCCCCGGGGCGCTGACCTCTCAGAATGTTCATGGTCATCGGCCACCTCTGGCGTTACCCTAGGTTCATACCGTTGTAGTCAGCCCGAAGCGATCCGCCCCAGTCATGAGCAACACAGCCCCCCATGCCCGCCAACTCGGCGAACTGATGTGTGAGGTCACCGAGCAGGTGCTCTGGCGGCCGGCCGCCCCGTGGGTTCGGGAGCGGATTCCCGGCAGCACCCTGGCGTGTCGGACCGGGTCCGGCCAGGCTACCTACCATCGGTTCGACCCGCGCCGGAAAGAGCACCAGATCACCTACGGGGTGCGGATGATTGAAGCCAAATACTCGGCGGAGTCGGCCCAGGGCTGGCTGTCCAGCCGAGAAATCCAGCGCCGTTGCTACTTCGACGGGGAAGTCAGCCCCCTGAACCTGCTGGCCCATACCTGCTGCCATGAATTTGCCCATCTTCTGCAACAGAGCGCGGGCAAGCGTTTTCGCGGCTCCGTTCACAACCGGCATTTCTACGCCATTCTGGACAACCTCCATGAGAGCGGTGGTGCCGAGGCGGCGCGCCAGACCCTGGCGGACGAGGCCGCCAGACAGGCATTGGCGCTGCCTGACACGCCGTTCAAGCTGCCAGACCCGAACCAGATCCGCCGGCAGTGGCGGGTCGGAGAGCGGGTGGTGTTTGGCCAGGAGCCGAAGGAAATTCAGGGCCGGATTCTCCGGATCAACCGGAAAACCTGCACGGTGGAAGGCACCGGTTCCGCCCGGGGTGTGCGTTACCGGGTGCCCCTGCCAATGCTGCACTCAGTCAGCTAACACCTTGTCGCGCCGCCCGGTGCTGCTGGCCTCGACCCGGTGGGCCTCCAGCAATGCGCGAATCTCCGGCAGGCAGGAGCCGCAGTTGGTGCCGCAGCGCAGAGCCTGCCCCAGCTCCGCCACGCTGTCGGTGCCCGCTCGAATTGCACGGGTGATCTGTTTTTCCCCCACCTGGAAACAACTGCACACCAGAGCCCCGGTGTCCTCCACCTCGACCGTGCGGCCAGCCAGCAGGTATCGGCGCTGCTCGTCACTCAGCACGGTTGCGTTGAAGCACTGATCCAGCCAGGCCAGATCCGGCAGGGCCTCCGCGCAAGTATCCACCAGCAGCACCGCCTGCAACTGACCATCGACAATTCGGGCGGCACGGTATCGGCCGCTTGCCGGATCATCAACGAACACCTGTGGCCGGCCGCCGAGCCAGAGCTCCGACTCACGGGGCCAGTCCACCGGCTGGTTGCTGGCCAGCCACCAGCTGTCGCAGTGCAGTAATGGCTGACGTGCCCAGTAACCATCAGGGCAGACTGCCTCCGCACGCCAGCCGCTGGCATCGCGGCGCATCAGGCGGGCTTGCCAGCGGGTCGGCAGCGGCGCGAGATCCGCGACACCGTGTTTGCCCTCTGGCTGGCCGGAGATCGGGTCTGTCACCGGCTGCATCAGTTCGGTGGCGACGCCCCGGGCGGTGAACTGCCGGTTCCAGTGAATCGGCACGAACACCTCACCGGAGCGCTGGTCCGACGTGACGCGGACCCGCCCGACAAAGCTTTCACCGCTTGTCCCCGTCAGTCGGGCCAGTCCACCTTCCACCAGGGCATAGCGCCGGGCGTCCGTGGGATGAACCTCCATGAACGGTTCTGACCGGTGTGCCAGTAACCGCGGTGCCAATGCGGTACGGGTCATGGTGTGCCACTGATCACGGATGCGGCCGGAGTTCACGATCACCGGGTGCCGGTGCGACGGCCGCTGGCCGGGTGCCATCGTCTCAACCGGTACCATCCGTGCGCGGCCATCCGGCGTCGAGAACCCACCCTCGGAATACAGGCGCGCTGTGCCGGCGAAACGTCCGGCGGAATCCACCTGCACCGGCCACTGCACCGGCGTCATCTGGTCATACTCGGCTGCGGACAGGCTTGCCATCACGCCGATATCGAACTGACGCCGGCCACCACTGGCCGTCACCGACAGGCCCGAGAGCGCGGCATGTTCGCGGAAGATATCCACCGGCGCCTGATAAGCAAAGGCGTCGCCATGACCCAGGGCGTCGGCAACGGCGCTCATAATCCACCAGTCCGGGCGCACCTCGGCCGGCAGAGGCAGAAAACCGCGCTGGCGCGATATGCAGCGTTCGGAGTTGGTCACGGTGCCGTCTTTTTCGCCCCAGCCGGCGGCGGGCAGCAGGATATTGGCGTAGCGTGTGGTGTCGGTCTCGGCCATGCAATCGGAGACAATGACCGTCGGGCAACGCTCGAGCGCTGCCCGCACCCGGGCCGAATCGGGCAGACTGACCGCCGGGTTGGTGCCCATAATCCACAGCACTTTGATGTCGCCCCGGTGCACCGCCTCGAACAGGTCCACCGCTTTCAGGCCCGGCTGTTCCGGTATACCGCGACAGCCCCAGAATTCGGCCACACCTGTCCTGGCGCCGGGGGTGTCGTAGTCCATGTGCGCCGCCAGCGTGTTGGCCAGACCACCCACCTCACGACCACCCATGGCATTGGGCTGGCCGGTCAGTGACAACGGCCCGGCGCCGGGGCGGCCGATCCGGCCGGTGGCCAGATGGCAGTTAATAATGGCGTTGGCCTTATCGGTACCGGCATTGGACTGGTTGATGCCTTGCGAAAACGCGGTCACGGTGCGCGAGGTCTCGGCAAACCAGCGGTAAAACAGCTCCACATCGGCGTCCGGGAGGTCACACTGCCGGGCTACCGAAGCCGGGCTGGCCGCGGATGCCCGGGCGGCACCCATTGCCGCCTCGAAACCGGTGCAATGCCGGGCAACGTAGGCTTCATCCACGGCCCCTTCCTGCCACAACCAGTGCAGCAGGCCATTGAACAGGATGGTGTCGGTTCCCGGTTTCAGTTTCAGATGCAAATCTGCCAGCTCCGCGGTCGCGGTTCGGCGGGGATCGATCACCACGACCCGGCGGCCGGGGCGCGATGCGGCCTGCATCCGCTGGTACAGCACCGGATGGGCCCAGGCCGCGTTGCTGCCAGTCAGTACCAGCAAGTCCGCCAGCTCCAGGTCCTGATAACAGCCGGGCACGCAATCCTCACCGAACGCTCGTTTGTGGGCGGCCACGGCCGAGGACATGCACAGGCGTGAATTGGTGTCGACATGGGGCGTGCCGATGAAGCCTTTCGCCAGCTTGTTGGCGACGTAATAATCTTCGGTGAGCAACTGCCCCGACAGGTAAAAGGCGACCGACCCCGGGCCATGCGTTGCCAGCGCCTGAGCAATCGCCGTGGAGACTTCGGCGACAGCATCGGGCCAGCCGGTTTCCCGGCCATGCACGCGGGGGCGCAGTAGCCGGCCCGTTGGCACCAGGGTCTCGTGCAGGGCCGAGCCTTTCACACACAGACGCCCCAGGTTGGCCGGATGCCGGCTGTCTCCGGCCACGCCGTCGGTTTTGGCCATCACGCCACAGCCAACGCCGCAATAGGGGCAAGTGGTGTGCGTCGCGGCAGTGAGCGATACCGTGTTATCCACGCAGATCCTCCCGGGAAAACGCAAAAAGCCTGTGTCCTTGGATCCGCTGAATCGGATGCAAAGGGCACAGGCCTCGTCGCCATGATTAGATTGTGGGCGGAACGGTTATCCGCTCCTTTTGGAAAAAGATTGCAATAACGGGGCCATAGCTGCCGGGCCCGGTCCCGCCGCCGCGCAGCCGATGCAGACGTCCCCCAAAGCCTTGCCCACAGCGGCCCTGGGGCACGCCATCAATGCAGGGTTGGTCCGACAGCACCCACCGCCGTGCCATTGCGCCGCGCTCAGCGGCCTCAAGTTAGTGCGGCAACGCAAGAGGTCGCACCAAAACCGAACACGCTGCCGGGAGTCAGCCACAGGCCCGCGCACCGAAAAATCCTTTAGCCTCTGTTTTTGTTGAGGTTTCCCCTGATGGCACAGAGTGTGCTCAGGGCTAACTGACGAATACACAAACGAAAAATCAGGGCCTCTGTTGCAAGAGCGCTCCGCAGGCATAGGCGCCTGTCTTCCGGTCCACGGAGGACAGGCGCTTTTTTTTCGACAGCAGAAAGTCGAGAGGTAGGACACCATGAAGACACAGCAGACAGACAGAAAAGGAACACTCAGGAAACTGGCCGGCGTAGCCATGGCGGCCTCACTGATCGCCGGTGTTGGGCCGGTGCAAGGCGCCATCGGCGAGCCCGAAAAAGCCGACCTGAAACTCGGGTTTATCAAGCTGACCGATATGGCACCGCTGGCGGTGGCCTGGGAACAGGGCTTCTTTATGGACGAAGGCCTGTTTGTGGAACTGGAAGCACAGGCCAACTGGAAAGTGCTGCTCGACCGGGTGATTACCGGCGAACTCGATGGCGCCCACATGCTGGCCGGACAGCCTCTGGGCGCCACCATTGGCTACGGCACCCAGGCTAACATCATTACCGCCTTCAGCATGGACCTGAACGGCAACGGCATCACCGTATCCAACGATGTCTGGGACACCATGAGCCAGCACATCGAAAAAGAGGGCGACAAGCCGGTTCACCCGATCAGTGCCAGCGCCCTCAAGCCGGTGGTTGAGCAATCGCGCGCCAAAGGTGAACGGTTCCGCATGGGCATGGTCTTCCCGGTGTCCACCCACAACTACGAGTTGCGTTACTGGCTGGCCGCCGGCGGCCTGCACCCGGGCTTCTACGCGCCCCAGCGCGGTGACACCAGTGGCACCCTCGAAGCAGACGTGCACCTGTCGGTAACTCCGCCACCACAGATGCCAGCCACCATGGAAGCCGGCACCATCGCGGGTTATTGCGTGGGTGAGCCCTGGAACCAGCAAGCGGTGTTCAAAGGCATAGGGGTGCCGGTGATCACCGACTACGAAATCTGGCCCAACAACCCGGAAAAGGTCTTCGGTGTCACCGAATCCTGGGCCGAAGAAAACCCGAACACTCACCTGCGCCTGTTGCGCGCCATGATCCGTGCTGCGCACTGGCTGGATGAGAACAACAACGCCAACCGCGAAGAAGCCGTCGAGATTCTCGCCCGGCCAAGCTACGTAGGAGCGGATGCCGAGGTCATCGCCAACTCCATGACCGGAACCTTCGAGTATGAGAAAGGCGATGTCCGGGAAGTGCCGGACTTCAATGTGTTCTTCCGCTACAACGCCACCTATCCGTACCCGTCCGACGCCATCTGGTACCTGAGTCAGATGCGCCGCTGGGGCCAGATCGCTGAGGCCAAGCCGGACGACTGGTACATGCAGACCGCCGCCAAGGTCTATCGCGGCGATATCTACGCCCAGGCCGCGCAGTCATTGATCGACGAAGGTCTGCTCAGCGCCGAGGACTTCCCTGACTTCAGCGAAGAAAACTTCGAACGTCCGTTCCAGGGCGAGCTGATTGATGGTGTGGCCTTCACCCCGCGCCAGCCCAACGCTTACATCGACAGCTTTGATATCGGCCTGAAAGGCTCCGACACACCGTAACCGGGCGTCGTCCAGGAGAGTACTATGAACACGCTAACCACCACCGCCCGTCCCGAGCAAAACGTCTGGCTGAAATCCCTGGCCAGCCGCTTTGCCGGCATCGACTGGGCCCAGACCGCCAGGCAGCTGTTGCTGCCTGCGCTCGGCATCCTGATCTTCCTCGGCTTCTGGCACCTGACCGCGCCGCGCATCGACACCTCTCTGGGGGCGTTTCCGGGGCCGGCCCAGGTCTGGGAGCAGGGCGGTCAACTCTGGCAGGAGCATGAAAACCAGCGTGAACGGGCGGACAAGTTCATTACCATGCAGGAAGAACGCAACGCCCGCATCCTGGCCAAGAACCCGGACGCCGAGGTCAAGATCCGCGACTACCCCGGTGCGCCAACCTTCATTGATCAGATCGGCACCAGCCTGGTCACCGTGCTGGCCGGCTTCGTGCTGGCAACGCTCATCGCCGTTCCCCTGGGCATCGTGTTCGGACTGAACCGGCATTTCCAGGCTGCGGTAAACCCGCTGATCCAGGTGTTCAAGCCCGTGTCGCCGCTGGCCTGGCTGCCACTGGTGACCATGGTGGTCTCGGCCACCTACGTCAGCGACGATCCCCTGTTCGAGAAATCCTTCCTGACCTCCATGATCACCGTCACCCTGTGCAGCCTCTGGCCGACATTGATCAACACCAGCGTCGGCGTGGCGGCGGTGAACCCGGACCTGCTGAACGTCTCCCAGGTGCTGCGGCTCCCCTTCCTGACCCACGTGCGCAAGGTGGTGCTACCGTCGTCCGTGCCGATGATTTTCACCGGCCTGCGGGTGTCTCTGGGGATTGCCTGGATGGTGCTGATTGCCGCGGAAATGCTGGCCCAAAGCCCCGGCCTCGGCAAGTTCGTCTGGGACGAATTCCAGAACGGCAGCAGTCAGTCCCTGAGCCGGATCATGGTTGCGGTACTGACCATTGGCTTCATCGGCTTTCTGCTGGACCGAGTCATGCTGCTGATCCAGAAAAAAGTCGCCTGGAACGAATAACGGAGAACACCATGAGTAAAACCCATCTGGAACTGACCGGCGTCGACATGAGTTTCGACACCCCCAAGGGCTCTTTCCTGGCGCTGGACAACATCAATCTCAAGATCAAGAAAGGCGAGTTTGTCTCACTGATCGGCCACTCCGGCTGCGGCAAATCCACCGTGCTGAACATCGTTGCGGGACTGCTGCAGGCCACTCGGGGCGGCTGTGTGCTGGACGGCCACGAAGTGAACGCACCCGGCCCGGAGCGGGCCGTGGTGTTCCAGAACCATGCCCTGATGCCCTGGCTGACGGTGTATGAGAACGTGGAACTGGCGGTCCAGCAGGTTTTTCGCAAGACCATGACCAAGCAACAGCGCAAGGACTGGATCAACCACAACCTGGAACTGGTCAACATGGCGCACGCCGCCAGCAAGCGGCCCGGGGAAATCTCCGGCGGCATGGCTCAGCGGGTCGGTATCGCCCGGGCGCTCGCGATGAAACCCAGCGTGCTGCTGATGGATGAACCCTTCGGGGCACTGGATGCCCTGACCCGGGCCCATCTGCAGGATTCGCTGATGGATATTCAGAAGGACCTCAATAACACCGTGATCATGATTACCCACGATGTGGACGAGGCAGTGCTGCTGTCAGACCGCATCATCATGATGACCAACGGCCCGGCAGCGACCGTGGGTGAAGACCTGCGCATTGAGCTGCCACGCCCGCGCAACCGGGTGGAGCTGGCCGACGATCCCACCTATGTGCATTACCGGCAGGAGGTTCTGAAGTTCCTGTACGAAAAGCAGCGCAAACTGGAAACCATCGCGCCTCGCCGGAGTCCGCAGCCGGCAGCGGCCGACGAGGAACCCGAAGCCGCCAGAGCCGCCCGCGTCTGAACCGGGCTACTTCAACACATCGGCCATGGACACCAGGGCGCGGGCGACTTCGGTCAGTTTCTTGCCCTGATCCATGGCCAGCTTGCGCAACAGGCGGTGAGCCTCATCATTATCAATGCCCCGGTGATCCATCAGCAGCAGCACGGCTTTCTCCTGAGTACGGCGCTCTTCGAGGGCATCCCGGGCGCTCCTGAGTTCATCGTCCATCTGCTGCAGGCGTCGGGTCTGTTCCTGAAGCAGATCGAACAGGGACCGACCGAACCGCTCACCCACGCCGTCACTGTCCCAGGCCTTCCCAGTGCGCGCCTCTTCGCCCGAGTCGCACAGCACCAGCACTGGCTGCGGACCGCTGTCCTCGGCACCCAGCGAGGCAATGAGGGTTTCCTGATGGGCCAGCGAATTACGCGCTTCGGCGAAGCGCTCCACGCATCGGCTGTGGAAACAGCCCTCTACCGAGTCCTCCACCGTCTTCAGTTCGTCCATTCGATCGGACATCAGGGCAAACCAACGATCCGCCAGCTCCGGGTCCAGTGACTTGTACCGCCCTACCGAACAGCCCAGCTGACGCAGACGCTCTATTTCCGCTTCCCGTGGATTTGCCCGCAGGCTCTGCCAGAGCGCCCGGCTGTGGTCATCGACGAAACTGACAAACACCTCGAAACACCGTTCTTGCGCCTCAATAAGGTGCATCATGCGCTTCGACTGGGCATTGCTGAAGCAGCCCCTGGAAAACCCGGCCGAGCCTACCGCCCGCTCCTGACCACACAGTTCCTTGCCGTTCATCAGGTGCACCATGGCCACCAGCAGCCCGGCGATGGACGGATCGACCGCCGTTTCCGCGGCCTCAAACACCACGGTAATCATCTCGTGAACGAGCCGACTGTAGGCTTCCGTGGCGTCTTCGACCAACAACGCCTGACTCTCTACGCTTGCCCGCAGAGGCGGCAGCTGCGCCAGTCCATGCAAGGCGCTGGCAAGCCCGTTGAGCAGACGGCTACTGACCGGATGGGCGGTTAACTCCTCGTGCACCTCGGTCAGGGCCTGCTCAAACAACCCGCACAGACGATCCGATTCCTGCACCGTCGCGCGTCGTTCGGCGGCAAATTTCTCACCCGCCGAGCCCAGAAACACGTTGGTCGCGCCTCGCTCGCGCTGCAGCCCGTGCACCAGGTTACTGATGCTCTGCACAACCTTTCCCATCTGCAGGAAATACTGAAGATTCATCAGCTCGCACTGGCGCGAGGCGATCAGATAATCCGCGGCGGAAGGCGTGGCGTTCCCTTGCGGCTGTTTCCTGGTACTCATGGCATGACTCCGATTAAAAAACTCCAACACTCCACAATGGAGCAATTAACGGGCCACTACGCGGCCTTAAAAATGGGCGCCCGCCCCAGTTCGGGGCAGCTTTTCCGCTGGCTGTCCGGACATTTCGCGCCGAAATTACGCCAACTCATTGATTTTAAACAATTCAAAAAACTGGCATGAAGATCGCTAATTAACCGGTAAGGATGAACGTCTCGGCCACGGAATCGGCCGGATCATCAGATCATTGTTGTTGGCATTGGTGCCGGACCATCGACTCCCCCCGGGGATGAGATGCTCCGGCTTTTTTCGTTCTTCACATCAGAGAAACCAGGATGAACCGGAACAACGAGCGCACCCTGATCGTCTGCGGCCACGGCATGGTGGCCCAGCGATTCCTGGAGGAACTGACGGCAGACGCCGGGGCGCCGTTTCAGAACATCGTGGTGTTCAGTGGCGAGCCTCAGCGTGCCTACAACCGAATCCAGTTGCCGGCGCTGCTCAGCGGAGAGGCGGACGAAGCCAGTCTGGCGCTGCAGCCGGATGACTGGTTTGACGCCCGGGGTATCCGGGTTCACTGCGCCGAATGGGTCAACGACATCGATCGCAGCGCCCGCACCGTCACCACCAGCACCGGTCGTACCCAGCCCTACCACACCCTGGTGCTCGCCACTGGCTCCCGACCCGCCAGTCTGGGAATTGCCGGCGAAGATCTGCACGGGGTGAGCTACTTCCGCGACCTCGGCGACGCCCGGCGACTCATCGAGCAACGCGAGCACCGACGCCGTGCCGTGGTGGTGGGTGGCGGTTTTCTGGGACTGGAAGCGGCCGATGGCATGCAGCGGCTTGGCCTGTCGGTGACCGTTCTGCACCGCTCCGGACACCTGCTGAACCGGCAACTGGACCGCACCGGCGGAGAGATACTGGCCGAACAACTCAGCGGCCGCGGGCTGGACATTCTGACCCACTCCGCGCCGATCCGAATTCTGGGCACCGACGATGTTCATGCGGTGCAGCTGGCCGATCAAACCCTGATCAGCACCGACCTGGTGGTCATCGCCACCGGCATCGTGCCCAACCGCGAACTGGCCCAAGCCGCCGGCCTGGCATGTGGCCGGGGCATCCGGGTCAACCGGCGGATGCAGACCAGCGATCCCGCTATCTACGCGCTCGGGGAATGCTGCGAGGTGGGCGGCGAAACCTTCGGACTGGTGGAACCCGGTTACCAGCAGGCGCGGGTGCTGGCTGATGTCCTGCGCGACTCAAAGAGCCCCTCGGCGTTTGAGAGCGCTGTGCTGTCCACTCGCCTGAAAATCAGTGGCCTGCCGGTGTTCTCCTGCGGCCTGCAACAACCCGACGAGCGCACCGAATCCCTGACCTGGCGGGATCTGGAGACCGCCACCTACGGCCACCTGATGATTCGCGACCATCGCCTGGTGGGCGCTGTGCTGCTGGGCGACACCAGCGCAGGCGCCTGGTACCAGGAGCTGATCAAGGAACAAACCGAGGTCGGGTCATTCCGGGCCCAGCTGCCCTTTGGCAAACCGTTTTGCGAGGCGGCGGCCTGAACCGCCCGCCGATGAGAGAGGACATTATCATGACGAAAAAGAACCTGATCGTGGTTGGCAATGGCATGGTTGGCCATCACTTCCTGGAGCAGTTTGTAGCCAGCGATGCCGCAACGGGCTACCGGATTCTGGTGTTCGGCGAGGAAAAACTACTGGCTTATGATCGTGTTCACCTGTCGGAATACTTTGCCGGTTCCAGCCATGCCGACCTGGCCATGGGCACGGCTGACTGGTACCGGGACAAGGACATCGACCTGCATTTGGATGAGCAGGTCACCGGCATCGACCGTGAACACCGGGTGGTCGCCACATCCCAAGGAGAATACCCCTACGACGAGCTGGTTCTGGCCACCGGTTCCTATCCCTTCGTACCGCCGATCGACGGCCACGACCGGGAACACTGTTTCGTCTACCGAACTCTCGAAGATCTCGACGCCATTCGGGCCAGCGCCGAGGGCGGTAAAACTGGCGTGGTGGTGGGCGGCGGCCTGCTCGGACTGGAAGCCGCCAACGCGCTCAAAAGCCTTGGCCTTGAAGCCCATGTGGTGGAGTTCGCGCCGCGCCTGATGCCGGTGCAGCTGGATGCCGATGGTGGTGCCCTGCTGCGGCAGAAGATCGAGGATCTGGGCGTGTCGGTGCACACCGAGAAGGCCACCACTGCCATCGTCGAGGGTGAAGCCGCCCGTCTGCGCATGAACTTCAGCGACGATACCAATCTGGAAACCGACCTGATCGTGTTCTCCGCCGGCATCCGGCCCCAGGATACCCTGGCCCGGGCCAGTGGCCTGGACGTGGGTGAGCGGGGTGGCATCGTGGTCAACAATCAGTGCACCACCTCCGATCCACACATTCACGCCATCGGCGAGTGTGCGCTCTGGAACCAGCGTATCTTTGGTCTGGTGGCGCCGGGCTACACCATGGCCCGCACCCTGTCAGGGGCGCTCAACAAGGATCCGGACGCAGCCTTCACCGGCGCCGATATGAGCACCAAGCTCAAGCTGCTGGGGGTGGACGTCGGCTCCATTGGCGATGCCCACGGGCAAACCCCGGGCTCCCGCAGCATTCGCTTCAACGACGAACAAGCCGGTTACTACCGCCGCATGGTGGTCAGCGCCGATGGCAGGAAACTGCTGGGTGCCATTCTGGTGGGGGATAACAGCAAGTACGATACCCTGCTGCAATACGCCCTCAACGGCATCGACCTGCCCGAAGCCCCGGAAAGCCTGATTTTGCCTGAAGGCCAGGGTGACGCCCCGACCCTCGGCCCGGATGCCCTGCCGGATACGGCCGCCATCTGCTCCTGCCATAACGTCACCAAAGGTGATATCTGCGGTGCCATCGACGCCGGCTGCTCAGATCTGGCCAGCGTCAAGGGCGAAACCAGGGCCAGCACCGGTTGCGGCGGCTGTACCGCCCTGCTCAAGACCGTGGTCGACAGTGAACTGGCCAAACGCGGCGTCGAGGTCAGCAAGGATCTGTGCGAGCACTTCCCGTACACCCGTCAGGAGCTGTTCCACCTGGTGAAAGTGAACGGCATCCGCACCTTCGGGACCCTGATCAGCCAGCACGGCAAGGGCCATGGCTGCGACATCTGCAAGCCGGCCGTGGCGTCCATCCTGGCCTCCTGCTGGAACGAGCATATCCTGGCCACCGACCACGTGCCGCTGCAGGACACCAACGACACCTTCATGGCCAACATGCAGAAGAACGGCACCTACTCCATCGTGCCACGGGTGCCCGGCGGCGAAATCACTCCGGACAAACTGATGGTGCTGGGCCAGGTGGCCAAGGAATACGACCTGTATACCAAAATCACCGGCGGCCAGCGCATTGACCTGTTCGGCGCCACCCTGAGCGAACTGCCGGAAATCTGGGAAAAACTCATCGCCGCCGGTTTTGAGACCGGCCACGCCTACGGCAAGGCCCTGCGCACGGTGAAGTCCTGCGTCGGCAGCACCTGGTGCCGTTACGGCGTGCAGGACAGCGTGGGCATGGCGATCGAGATCGAGAACCGCTACAAGGGCCTGCGCGCGCCCCACAAGGTAAAAATGGCGGTATCCGGCTGTGCCCGCGAGTGCGCCGAAGCCCAGAGCAAGGACTTCGGTGTGATCGCCACCGACAAGGGCTGGAACCTGTACGTCTGCGGCAACGGCGGTATGCGCCCGCGCCACGCCGACCTGTTCGCCACGGATCTGACTGACGAAGAGCTGATTCGCACCATCGACCGGGTAGTGATGTTTTACGTGCGCACCGCGGATCGCCTGCAACGCACCAGCGTGTGGATGGAAAACCTCGAGGGCGGCCTGGAATACCTGAAGCAGGTGGTTCTGGAAGACAGCCTGGGCATCTGCGCCGAGCTTGACCAGCACATGGCCGACATCGTCAGCACCTATCAGTGCGAGTGGAAAACCGCCGTCGAGAATCCGGATCAGCGCAAGCGCTTCCGGGAGTTCGTCAATGCGCCGGCACAGAAAGACCCGGTTCAGCAGTGGGCCGAAGAACGCGGCCAGAGACGGCCGCTCGCTGATCCCGCTTAAGTTCACAGGAGACTCCCCATGAGCAACAACACTCAACGCTACCGCGTATGCGAGGTGCAGGACCTGATTCCCGAGTCCGGCGTCGCGGTCTGGACCCCGGCCGGTCCGGTGGCCATCTTCTACCTGCCGGCACAGACGCCGTCACTGTACGCGATCAGCCATCACGACCCCTTCTCCGGCGCGAACGTGCTGGCCCGGGGCATCACCGGCGATCTGAAGGGGCATCTGGTGGTGGCCTCGCCCATCTACAAGCAGCACTTCGACCTCCGTAGTGGCGTTTGCCTGGAAGATGACAGCGTCCGGGTCCCCACCTTTGCGGTGCATTTGAACGGTGAGGACGTGATTGTGGAGGTGCCGGCCGAGGTTGTGGCGGCGGAGACCGCCTGAGCCTCAGCGCGCCAGAGAGGGCATGGCAGTTTCATCCGGGCCGGCGCGGTTGCGCATCGACAGCACCACGATTGCCAGTGCTGGCAGGAAGGTTACGGTTACGATGGCCGCACCCATCAGACCGAACAGCACGATCGCGCCCACGCCCCGATACAACTCGGTACCCTCGCCCGGCAGAAACACCAGCGGCGGCGGCATCCGGTGTGTGCACCGACCGACTGGACTTGCTGCAGCCGCCAGTGCCATCAGCACGAGCAACATTCCGGCCCCGCCGGCCCGGCGCCCGGTCATCGCCTTCCGTCCTCCCGACCCTGGTCGCACAGATGTCCCCTTACAGATTGATTTCCCTGGTTAACTGCTACGACCTGAAGCTTAGTTCAGACCTGACCGACAGAAACCCTCGATTCTGCGCACCGGTCAATGTTCGGCCACCGGCCCATGGGCTAACATCCTACTTAGCCTGACCAAAACCAGAACAAGGATCGTCGCTTGAAACCTCTCAGCCCCACCGACCAGCTGTTCCTCTGGCTCGAAAAACGCCAGCAACCGATGCACGTCGGCGGGCTTCAGCTGTTTTCCTTTCCTGACGACGCGCCCGATGATTACGTCGCCCAGCTGGCCGAGCAGCTCCGCCAGCACAGCCACGTGACGCCACCGTTTGACCGCCGGCTGGATACCCGGCTGGCCCAGCCGGTGTGGGTGCACGACGAGCATCTGGATCTGGAACACCACTTCCGCTTCGAGGCGTTACCGACGCCGGGACGAATCCGGGAGCTGCTGACGTTCATTTCCGCCGAGCACTCGCATCTGATGGACCGGGAACGGCCGCTGTGGGAATTTCACCTGATCGAGGGCCTGCAGGACCGGCAGTTTGCCCTGTACATCAAGGTACATCACGCTCTGGTCGACGGCATGTCGGCCATGTGCCTGATACGCCGCATGTTGTCGACGGACCCGGGCCAGCGCAACATGCCGCCGATCTGGGATCTGCCGCAATCCGCTCATCACCGGGAACCTCAGGAATCGACGCTGTGGCGAACGCTGCGTTACTGGGTGGGGGAGTCCGGCAAGCAATTGGGCACCGTGCCGGCAGTCGCCCGGGAAATACTGCGCTCGGTGAATGAAGCCCGGAAGAATCCCGTCTACGACTCCATCTTCCATGCGCCCCGAAGCGTTCTGAACCAGAAAATCACCGGTTCCCGCCGCTTTGCCGCGCAGTCCTACCGCATGGCGCGAATCCGACGGGTCTGCCACGCCTACAGCACCACCGTGAACGACGTGGTGATGGCCATGTGTGCCACCGCGCTGCGGGTATACCTGATGAACCGTGACGCCCTGCCTGAAAAGCCACTGGTGGCCATGGTACCGGTGTCCCTGCGCCACGACGACAGCGCCGAGGGCAATCAGGTGGGCATTATTCTGGCCTCGCTCGGTACCGATCTGGCGGACCCGGTGCAGCGCTTGATGCATATTCACCGGGAGGTCCAGCAGGCCAAGGATCGCTACGCCCAGATGTCGTCCGAGGAAATCATCAACTACACCGCGCTGATGATGGCACCGGCCGCGTTTCACCTGTTGACCGGTATGGCGCCCAACTGGCAAACCTTTAACGTGGTGATTTCAAACGTTCCCGGCCCGAAAGAGCCACAATACTGGAATGGCGCCAAGCTGGAAGGCATGTACCCGGTGTCCATCGCCATGGATCGACTGGCTTTGAACATGACCCTCACCAGCTACCACGATCAGGTGGAGTTCGGCCTGATCGGTTGTCGGCGAACCCTGCCCAGCCTGCAGCGGATGCTGGATGGGCTGGAGCAGGGGCTGGAAGAGCTGGAGCAGGCGGCCGGACTGTAGTCAGTCGAAGCGCCGCTCCCGGTTGCGGACGGAAATCTGATCGTTCAGGGTCCAGAAATCGTACAGCACACCGAGCAGGAACAGGCCGCCGGTGAGCAGGTAGATGATGCCGCTGATCCACTTGCCCATGTACATGCGGTGCAGGCCGAAGACGCCCGTAAACGTCAGCAGCAGCCAGCCAATGTTGTAGTTAACCTCCCCGCTGCGGAAGCGGATATCGGCTTCCCGGTCCATGGCCGGGATCAGGAACAGATCGATGATCCAGCCCACGAACAGCAGCCCCAGGGTAAAGAACCAGATGGTCCCGGTTATCGGCTTACCGTAGTAGAACCGATGGGAGCCCAGAAAGCCGAAGATCCAGAGCAGGTACCCGAACAGTTTGCTGTGCGTATCCTTCACGTCTAAGTCGCTGGTCATAACACGTCCTGATAATCATTGGATTCAACTAGTTATATGGGTGCACCGGGGGCATTCCGCAAGGTCATGGCGCGCCTTCAAAGCATACACCAAGTCAGGGCCCGAGCTCCGGCGCCGGATCGGCATCGGTATCCCGGAACTCACTGGCCGATTTGCCCGTCCACTTGCGAAATGCCCGGCTGAAATTTGAAAGGTCCGCATAGCCCAGTTCGTAGGCGATCTCGGTTACCGATTTGTTGGTGTAGCGCAGCAACTGCATGGCCCGGTCTTTGAGCACACTCTCGACGATTTCCCGGTAACTGGTGTCCCGTTCCGCCAGCCGCCGCTTCAGCGTCCGCGACGACACATAAAAGCGCTCGGCGGTGGCCTCCAGGGCCGGCAAGGGGCCGGGCATCATGCGCAACATGTTGCGAATCGCCAGGCTGATATCGCCCTGTTCTCTCAACGCTGTCTGCAGTTCAAGCTCACACTGCTCCCTCGCCATACGGGATGCATCCGCGTCAGCCAGGCGCATGGGCACAGCCATCAACTCCCTCGGAAACACCAGCATGTCCTCGGGCTGCCCGTATTCAACGCGCACCGGCAACTGGTCCGCAAATCGACGGTAATAAGAGGGTTCCGGCGCCCGCAGGCGCACACTCACCCCGGGTAGCTGGCCGCGCGCCAGAATCAGCCCCCGCTGCTCGGCGATGTCGCGATCCAATAGCTGCTCGGTCAGATAGATCAGCGTGGCGCTGACCGTTTCCAGCAGGAACCGATACAGCTCTGGCACGCCGGCTTCCGAGTGCAGATACACCAGGACCTGATCGCCGGTGGTGGCATAGTCCATGGTCAAAAAAGGCGCGCGCAACTGCAGGTAACGCTGCACCGAGGCCAGGGCAGTGGAGAATGTCGGGCTGGTCAGGGCCGCAAACCCCAGGGTGCCGTGGATGGTAAGCCGAAGCTCCCGGGCCAGCGCAAAACTCAGTCCGTCGGAGCCGGCCAGTTCAAGCGCACGCTGGGCCAGCACAATAGCATCGGTGGCGAACACCCGGCTGTCGGTTGATTTCAGGTCAGCCGGAGCGAGATTCAGGCCCGCAAACATGAGCCGGTCGTTGTGCCCCAGCCGGCGAACGGTCTCGGCCAGGACCTTCATGTAGACACCGGGAACAAGGGACAATCCGGGTATCCGCCGCTCTTTGTCCGGTCCGGTTCTGGTCATGATGATGGCTTCCCGGTGCTGTGTGACATACAAAATCAGGACTCTACCAAACCCCGCCAGGCACCACAGTGGGACGCGCCGAGTCGCAGTGCGTCAATCCAGTCAATTGGCCGGCCGTGGCCCATCCTGAACGACAACCGTCCCCTTATCGCATTCCTTCCCCGGCTGGACTTGCCCAGACTCAGGCTATGACATCAGCCACGAAGGGAGTAGCCACATGCTGAGCTCGAACGCCGCGAACAAACAGGCAGCGGTTGCCCGCAAAACCTCAAAGACCCCCGACAATGTCACCATCAAACCCCAGCGCATGGGTTTCACCTTCGGCACCGGAGTGCCCAGATACTGGGTCGGCAACAGTCACCTGGTCAGCCACACCATGAACGCGCTGTCGGTGTTGTTCCCCCAGGGTGAACAGTTTTTCGTCGATTCCGTCCGTGCCTACCGGGACGACATCAAGGACAACAAGCTGAAAGAGGCGGTCAGAGGGTTTATCGGCCAGGAAGCCATGCATTCGCTGGAGCACCATGCCATGAACGCCCATGTTGCCGAACAGGGAATGCCCGTGCAGGCCATGGAGCAAGAGCTCAAGGCCCTGCTGAATCTGATCCGGCAGCTGCCGAAGCGACACCAGCTGGCCATCACCTGCGCCCTGGAACACATCACCGCGATGATGGCGGACATGCTGCTGGAGCGGGACAGGGTGCGCGAGGAAATGCACGACAGCATGCGGCCGCTGTGGGTCTGGCACGCTATTGAGGAAACCGAACACAAATCGGTGGCCTACGATGTTTTCCAACAGGCCGGCGGGACCTACACCGAGCGGGCGTTGTACCTGTTACTGAGCACGGCGGTTCTGGGTTCGGTCGCGAGCTGGTTTACCGCCCGTATGGTGTTCAGGGATCGCAGAAACTTTTCACTGGCCGACAGTGCCCGGGGGATGTGGCGAATGTGGGGCTGGAACGGCACCTTTTCGAGCCTGATTCCCATTTGGCTCGACTACTTCCGTCCTGACTTCCACCCGTGGGACAAGGACAACAGCGCGCTGATTGCCGAGTTCAGGCAGCAGATCGAGGCAGCCATCGCGCCTGAGTACCGCACGACCCACCGACCAACATTGCAGTAGCCCGTGCTGGCTGGCCGGCTCCAGTGCCCCGGACAACAGGCCGGCCGGCGTCAGCGCTCAGCAGCCTGCCCCTGCATGATCGCTTCACCCCGACGCCAGAGGCGCCATTCCCCGGGCTGATAGATATCCCAGACTTCATCGGTGGTGAGCGGTTCGGTGACGATGACGCTGACCACATCATCGGGCGTGGTTTCCGATTCGAAGTCGACGATCACATCGGCATCCCGCAGCCGGGCGGGACCAAACGGCGCGCGGCGGGTAATGCAGGCCATCTTGGTGCTGCAGTAGGTAAAGAGCCAGTCGCCGTTACTCAGCAACAGGTTGAAGACACCGAGACGGGAAAATCCGGCTGACAGCTGGACCAGATGATCCACCAGTTCCTCGGTCGGTGAATCCCGATGGCAGTGATCCCTCAGATGATTGAGTATCTGGCAGAACAGGGCTTCGCTGTCCGTGCTGCCGACCGGCTCGTAAATTCCCGGCCTGGACTTGAAATCAGACAGCTGGCCGTTGTGGGCGAAGACCCAGTAGCGGCCCCAGAGTTCACGAATGAACGGATGCGTGTTGGCGAGGCAGACACTGCCCACGTTGGCCTGGCGAATATGGCAGATCGCCACCTCACTCTTGATCGGATGGGTCTGCACCATTTCCGCGATGCGGGAATTGGCGCTGGCATCGACATCATGGAAAGCCCGCACGCCCTGGCCCTCGTAAAAGGCCACGCCCCAGCCATCCTTATGGGGGCCGGTCGCTCCGCCACGGCGGGTGAGCCCGGTAAAACTGAAACACAGGTCGGTGGGTGTATTGGCACTCATAGCCAGCAATTCGCACATAACGCAGTCCGGTTATTCAAGAAAGCTCAGGATCGCTTTCAAGGGTACCGGATTCAGACGGCGCCGCCAGCCAGAATGTCCCTGGCATGGAAGGTATCTTTGGGTTCGGCCGACACGACGCAGTTGCGGCCCGAGGTTTTGCCCTTGTACAGGGAACGATCGGCCATGCTGAACAGGGTTTCTGCGCTTCGCCCGTGCACCGGCCAGTGGGCAATGCCAAACGAGGCCGTGACACAGATCCGGGCCTCCCCGTAACGCACTTCCCGCTCGGCGATGACTTGTCGCAATTCATCCATCAGCTCAAACGCGTGGGCCGGCCGGACACCGCGCAATATCAGGCCGAACTCCTCACCGCCAATGCGCCCGACGAAGTCGGTTGCTCGCAGACGTTCCTGCAAGCGGCTGGCGATATGGCGCAAGACCCTGTCACCGGCGTCGTGCCCGAGCGCATCGTTAATCAGCTTGAAATGATCGATGTCCATGATCACCAGCGCAAAATCAGCGCCACTGCGTTCACTCTCGGCCAGTGTTCGGGCCAGGGTTTCCTGGAAGTTACTGCGGTTCGGCAGGCCGGTCAGGGCATCGGTCTGGGCCATGGTCACCAGGCGGTTTTCGGCCTCTTCCCGGCGAATTTCGTACAGGTGGACAAACGCCAGCATCAGTGACGCGCACAGCACAAAGTTGAGCAGATCAATGGCGATTCCGGGGTTATCCACCGTTCCCAGGTGACGGACGTAAAAGTAACCGCCCAACAGCATGAACGGCACACTGAGGATCAGGCCCTCGCGCTTTCCGAGCAGCAGGTAAGCCAGCACAGGGATCATCAGGATCCAGACGAACGCGGCCACCGACGCGTTGGGCAGGATCATGATGACCAGAAAAAACGAGAACAGGGCGACCAGGTACAGATAAATCCACTGCTGCAGGTGCGGCGTGGCCTCTAATCGCCAAACCCCGACAAACAAGGTGGCACTGGCCAGCAGCTCACAGACGCCCACCCACCAGGCGCCGTTCAGCAGCTGCAGGCAGGCGAACACCGTCAGAGCGGTGCCGGTCACGGTAAACATCAGCCGCGTCAGTGAGCGGCGGTGGCTGTCCCTGAGGCCGGAGCGGCTGTGCGCCAGGGTAGCCCCCAAATCCATTTGGTTCGGCGTATCCATGCTGGTCTGTTCTTGTCCGTAGAGTCACCGCAAGTATAGGCGGCTTTTCCTGTCTGACAACAGGACAATTCGGTTTTGTGATGGCCGGATGCCTCCGGCCATCACGTTGTCATACGTACAGATTCTTGCGCGAGAAACGTTCCACCAGAGGCTGATAGGCCGATCCCAGCAGCCGGTTGATGGCTTCGATGCCCCAGGCATCCGGCCCGACCAGAATGCGGGATTCGTTGCGCAGGATACCTTTGACGATGGTCTCTGCGGCTTTCTCCGGCGTGGTGAGGGCCAGCTTGTCAAAGCCCTTGCGCAGGCCTGCGGCGTTCTCCGACTTACCCATGCGCGCGGCATTGGCGATATTGGTACGGATGCCGCCGGGGTGCACGCAACTCACTTGCACCGGCTGTTTCTCCAGCTTCATTTCCTGCCGCAGGGCTTCGGTAAAGCCGCGCACCGCGAATTTGGCCGAGTTATAGGCACTTTGCTTGGGCACCCCAATCAGACCAAACACACTGGAAATGTTGACGACATGACCATCGCCGGATTCGATCAGGTGCGGCAGGAAGGCGCGGGTGCCGTGCGCCACGCCCCAGAAATCGATGTCCATGACCCACTTGAAGTCCTCGTCGGTCATTTCCCGCACCGAGGCAGACAGGGCCACACCCGCGTTATTAATCACCAGATTGACCTGACCAAAATCCTTGCGCACCTTTGCCGCGTGCGCGTAGATCGCATCCCGGTCCGCGACATCCAGACGGTAGCTTTTAACCTCGGCTTCTCCCAACGATTTGACCGTTTCTGCCAATCCGGTATCACTGACATCGGACAACGCCAACCGGCATCCGCGGGCCGCCAAAGCCTGAGCAAGCGCCCTGCCAATACCCGACCCCGCACCGGTAACCACCGCAACCTTGTTGTTCAAATCCTTCATAGCGTCAGTTCTCCTGGCTGACTGTATTGTTATAAGCGATCGCCCCACTTCAAACGCAACAAACCCGGGCGCCGCCTTCCTTCAGTAAAACAAACACTTTAACAATTAGCCTCCTCGTGAATATGACTTTGGCCACAGAACCGGAAGGCTGTGCGGTCACTGAAGGACGGCGCCGGCGGATTTGGATACAATCGGAGCCCGGTGGTCGGCTCTCGGGCCCGGCCCAACTCTCTGAATTACTGGACGTAAACTATGGAATGGAGCCTGACGCATTTCTGGCTGATTCTTGCCCTGTTGCTGAGCCTTGCCGAACTCACCTCGGGCGTCCTGGTCTTGCTGGCACTGGGCGTTGCCGCCGGGCTGACGGCCCTGGTGTCCTTCCTTGGCGCGACGTTCGAGTGGCAACTGGTGGCCATGGGCATTTCCTCCGGCATCCTGGTGCCAGTAGCCATCCGCTGGATCCGTCCGCGCTTTTCGCCCAAGGGCGTCGCCTACGGCACCACCGGAACCGGTGTGGAACACAATCAGCGCTTTCTCACCCTGAAACGGGATTATGACGGTGCCACCGGCATCAAGGTAAACGGTGACTTCTACCGTCTGCGCGTGGCAAGCACCGGCCAGACCGATCTGCCCGAAGGCACCGAAGTTACCTTTCAGCAGTTTGATGGCACCACCGCCATCGTAGAAACGACCCACAACACGGAGCAGTAAACATGGAAGCATTCATCACACCCGGGCTGGTTCTCAGCCTGGTTTTTGTCGTTATCGGCATTTTCATCATCGCCAAGGGCCTGGTGATCGTTCGCCAGTCCGAGGTCATGGTCATCGAGCGCCTGGGCTCGTTTAACCGGGTGCTGGAAAGTGGTGTGAACATCATTATCCCGTTCATCGAGCGGCCTCGCCCGATCACCATGATTCGCTATGTGCGGATGGGTGAGGACTACCACCCGGTTACCAGCGACGAAACCCGGATTGATCGCCGTGAAACCGTCATGGACTTTCCCGGCCAGCCCGTGGTGACCACCGATAACGTGACGGTGAAAATCAACGGCGCCCTGTACTACCAGATCATCGATCCGCGCCGGGCGGTTTACGAGGTGGCCAACATGAGTCAGGCGGTGGAAGTGCTGGCCAAGACCACCCTGCGTTCGGTGGTGGGCAAAATGGAACTCGACAAGCTGTTCGAGTCCCGCAGTGAAGTAAACAATGCGATTCAGGCCGAAATGGAAGAGCCGGCGTCGAAGTGGGGCGTCAAACTGACCCGGGTCGAGGTGCAGGACATCAGCATGCCCGAAGAGGTGGAAGAGGCCATGCGCCTGCAGATGGCGGCCGAACGAAAGCGGCGCGCCACCGTCACCGAAGCCGAGGGTGAGAAGTCCGCGGCCATTGCCATGGCACAGGGCCAGCGCGAGTCCGCCATCCTGAACGCCCAGGGTGACAAGGAATCCGCCATCCTGCGGGCCCAGGGCGAGCAGGAATCCATTCGCCTGGTGCTCAGCGCCATGGGTGACAGCGAGCAGAACAAGCAGACGGTTATCGGGTACCTGCTGGGACAAAGCTACATCAAGGTATTGCCGAACATGGCCAAGGACGGCGAGCGTATCTTCGTGCCTTACGAATCCTCGGCGCTGCTCGGCTCCATGGGCATGTTCCGGGAGCTGACCGGCAGCCCGGAAGATGTGGTGCGTCAGTCGCTGCAGCGCGACGGCCTGCGCGCCGGCGTGCTCGGCTCGGCTGCCGACGCCTGATCCGGCACTTCCGGAACGCGGGCTTACTCCAGAAGGTGGTCCAGGGCGCTGTCATAGCTGGGCGCAAACACCTTGAGGAAATAGCCCACTTCCGGCAACCCCTCCTGTTCCAGGCGCGCCCGGATTTGCCGGGCCGCCGGCTCAAACTCCGGGTTACCGGCCCGGATTTCGGCCTGACACTTCAGCAACGCTGACAGGCGGTCCGCCGCTTTGATCAGTTCCTTGTCTTCCGCCGGCAGCCGCGATTCCCTGACGTAAGGCGCAAAATCGTCCCGCAGGTCGTCCGGCAACAGGGCCAGCAACTCCACTTCGGCCTTGTGCTCGATATCACCAAACGCTTCCCGCATGACTTTCGAGTGGTATTTCACCGGTGTCGGCATATCGCCGGTGATCACTTCGGTAGCGTCGTGGTAGAGCGCGGCAGCAGCAATCCGGTCGGCATTGACCTGCCCGCCGAAGTGGCGGTTCCGGATCAGTGCCAGGGCATGCGCGAGGGTCGCCACTTCCCAGGAATGGGTGGCGACGTTTTCCTCAATGGCGTTGCGCATCAGGCCCCAGCGCTTGATCCAGCGCAGGCGTGACACGTAGGCAAAGAAGTGGCTGACAGCGTGGCCCATGGCTCTTATTCCCATTTTGCACAGTTTTATAATTCAGTTATTCATAGTGAACGATGTCGGTGCTAGGCTCCAGAAGTTAGAGGTTTTTCAAAGGTAATCGCCCTGATGTCAGTAAGCAGGCAGTATTTATGTAAGCTGGCCCTGCTCGCCGCATTCCTGCTGGACGGCTCGTTATCCATGGCGCACGCCGACACGGTGATAACCTTTGGCGCCTATCACTTTCCCCCCATCGCAGATGTCGATCACAACAAGCAGCCCAGAGGCCTGCTGGGGGATCTGATCCCCGCCCTCGAAGCCGCCCACGACGACCTCGATATCCGGATCTTCCACACCTCGCCGAAACGCCGGTATCTGGACTTCGAAGCCGGGCTGTATGACGTCATCCTGTTTGAAAGTGCCGACTGGGGCTGGGCAACACGCGCGGCCAGCATCAGCGAACCGATTCTGGTGGAGGAAGAGGTGTACGTGGCCCTGGACAAGCCCGGCCGGGGTCAGTCCTTTTTCGACGACATCGCCAGCCGGAGCATCATTGCCATGTCCGGCTACCACTATGGTTTTGCCGACCGGGAAACCGATCCCGAGGAACTCCAGAAGCGCTTCAAGATCGAGTTTTCCGACAACCACAATCGAAGCCTGCAACTGATCAAAGCCGACCGTCCGTCGGTGGCTGAAATCACCATCATCAACCGGTCGTTTCTGCACAACCACTGGTCACAGAAAAATGGCACCGGGCCTTCGTTGCTGATTTCCGAGAAACCCGACCAGCGCTACGTGTTGAGAATCGTTGCACGCAAGGACAGCCCACTGACCGCGGCCCAGGTTTTCGGTCTGCTCCGCCCGCTAATCGCCGATGGCTCCTATGCCGAACTGGTCAGCAAATGGGGCCTGCAACTGCCGGACAATCTGGCCGGCCAGCGAGCGGCGGTCAGCGGGCGTCCAGAGTAAGCTCGATGCTTACAAGGCCCGCCTCGTTTGCGGTGGCATTATTGGAGGCATCCAGCAGGTAAAGCTGGTCGCTGGAGACGCCGTGGGTTTCCTCCAGCACACGACGAACCACCTGCGCCCGCTGTGCCGCCAGGCTGCCCAGTTCGTCGGAGGAGAGTCGCTCACCGTCCACCTCTGGCGCGACGCCACCGCGGATATTCAGCACCAGTTCGGAACGGTCATTCAGACCCTTGGCGAGGGCAGCCAGCTTTTCCTGCTCCGCCCTGGCCAAGTCGGCGCTGCCGGCCTCGAAACTGACCAGACCCAGTTCCTCACTGCTGAAACCGGCGATGTCGACAATGGAACCGAGAATGGTAAACGGTGCCGCCGCGGTCTTGACCAACAGGTTCCCCAGCGCCGATCTCATCACCTCCCGGATACTGAAACTGGGATCGCTCAGATCACCACTGACCGGCAGGTCCAGTTCAATCACACCATCGCCATCACGCAGCAGGGCCAGGCCCAGGGCCACCGGCGCATCCACCGCATCGTCGCTGGGCACCGGCTGCCCGAGTTCGAGCCGGTCCAGAACAATGTGATTGTTGGCATCCAGCTCGGTGCCGGTGATTGTGTAATCCAGATCCAGATTCATTTTTCCGCTGTCGACCTCGTAGCCAAGGCCGCGGCGGAAGTAAGGCGCCAACTGCGGCAGTGACAGGCCATCCACCGTCAGCGTCAGCTTACTGGTGGAGTCGGCACCGAGTGTCCCGATGGTGCCGTTGAACTCAAGATCCGCCACTTCGTTGATTTGCCCCTGAAGGCTGGCCTTGCCCTGCTGCGGCGCGATATTACTGAGGCCAGTGATGGAGCCGGACACCTGTTCCATCGACGTGGTCACCGCGGGCTCCAGCGAGCGGTCGGTGTAGTCAACAGAGCCCTCTTCCAGCATGAACTGACCAATCCGGAAGATGAAATCCGGGCGATCGCCCTCGGCCGCGCCCGCATCCTTTGCCGCAGGCGCCGAGCCACCCTGACCTCGGTTTATGGCAGCGACATTGAACCCTCCGTCACGCGCGCGAACCAGACTCATGGCGGGTTGTGAGAGCGTGACCGTACCGATCTCCAGGCGCGCGGGGCTCACGTTGTATTCGATGGGCGCCAGGCGCAGTGCACGCCAGGTCAGCAGCTCGCCCTTCCGGTTCGGCATGGTAACGGCCAGATCCGCCACTTCCGCCGTGCCGCTGAAGGTGCCGGTGAGGGGTTCCTGCTGACCGTCCAGATCGAGATTGCCATCCACGCTGAGGATCCCGCCGGAGAGAGTCAGATTGGCGTTTTGCTGCACATAGGGGCTGAGTGCTTTCAGCGCCAGGCCAGCAACCGATACCGCCCCCTCGAAGGTAAAGGGCGCGGGGGTCACCTGGCCATCCAGCGACAATCCGCCACCGCTGGCCAGGGTTGCCTGCACCTGATAGCTCACCGGTTCGTCCAGTTGATGGGACAGCTCTCCGGTGGTCACGGAAATCTGCTCCAGCGCGAGTTCGGCGGGGGTCTGCAACATGGCGTCCCGCCACAACACCCGGCTGTCGGTCAGGGCTATGCCCTGAACCGACCAGCGAAACGGCACTGCTGCCGACCCGGTCGACGAGTCCTCGGCAGCCGACGGGCCGGACTCGTCACCGGCGGACAGCGGCGCGAGCCAGTCGATCTGTCCGGATTCATCCCGCGCCAGCGCGGCCTCAAGGCCGGTGATGCTGACCTGGCCTACGGCCGCTTCCCGACCAGCGAGATCAAAAGCCACTCCATCCACTTTGAAGGAGTCGGTGGCAAGGGCCGGAGATTCAGCGTCAGGCGAAAGTGCCAGGGCCAGGGATTCCAGCTCCAGGACGCCATTACTGGCCGCGAGTTCAAGCACTTCGCCACCGGCGAGAGTGTAGTCGGCACTCAGGCTGATCACGCCGCCGCGCAGGTCGTAGGGCACAAAGGGGGCGAGGAAATGCTTGATGGTTTCGTAACCAAGGCCACTGATAGTCAGCGAGCCCTGCGACGCGAGTGGCACCACGCTCAGGTCGCCCTGCCACTCGATGACATCATCGCCCAGGGCAGCGGTCAGGCTGTAACTGCTGTCAACACCCTCACGACGCCAGGTGGCCAGATCACGCAGATTCAGATCCAGCGGTGTAATCAGGAACTCTGCTGGCTGCTGGCGACTGAAGTCCCGGAACAGCAACTCACCGCCCTCGACCACCAGTTGGCCGAAATAGAGCCGGGGCGGGGGGATGTCCTGATCAGTCGGTGCCGGCTCGGTTGACGGATTATGGCTTTGCCAGTCGCGGGCAAAATTGATCGAATAGTCTTCGAGCAGATCCACGCGGATGAAAGGTTCGGTTACCTGGATGGCCTCGAACCCGATGATGCCCTGCACCAGCTGAAAGAAGTTGAGATCCACAAACAGGCGGTCATAGCCGACCACCTTCTCGCCCTGACCGTCCTCAGCCGACAGCCCCAGCGCCTCGACACTGAGGGTAAAAGGGTTGATGGACACGTTTTCAACGCTGCCCTGCCAGCCCAGATGCTCACTGAGCCGCTCCGGCAGGGTCTTCTGCGCCCACCAGGGCAGGATAAAAAAACCGGCGATGGCATAGAGCAGAACCAGAACGGCCAGCCCAGTGAGCAGAAGGCGCCCCCAGCGAGTTTGTTTTCGGCTTTCGGCCACAGCGTTCTCTCCTTTTAAACACTTGAGCCCAAGGCCTCCGTGGCCTGTGCCTTGTGACAAGAATAGCCGCCAAGGCACCCGTTTGTCAGCTAAGCCTCATTTGCCCGGGCAGGGTCACGGACGGGCTGACCTCCACATTGTCGAAATGGCCGATGTCCGCCAGCGCCCTGGGCAACATCGCGGCGCGAATGAGTTTACGGCTGGACGCCCCGGTGACCGGGTACACGGACTGCCCGGCACGCCAGGTAATCGCCGTGCCGGCCGCGGTCATTTTGTCATCAAGCCGGCGCAGACGCTGGTACAGGAAGCCATAATCGGCCTTGTGGTGATCCGGCAACAGCACGACAAAGGCGGTGTTGGAATAGCGCGCCAGATAGGCGGCCCCGGGCAGATACTCCTGGAGCGTCTGGCTGACCTCGCGGATAACCTGATTCATGGCGTCCGACGCCAGTTGGCTGGTCAGTTCGCGGTAATTCGCCATGTCCAGGTAAATCAGTGCGAAATGCCGCTTGTGTTCGGGATCCTGCGCCAGGATGTCCAGCAGGGTCTGCTCCAGACCGGCACGATTGGGTAGCCCGGTCAGCGAGTCCCTGAATGCCATCCGCTCAACCCGGCGGTCTTCTGCGGCCCTGCGGCGCTCCAGCGCCCGGCGCTCACCCACATCCACAATGGTGACCACCAGCGCGACCGCCAGCAATAAGACGCTGGCCACCGCCAGGGGAATGCCCATCCACTGGCCGGTCAGCCCGTTGTCCGTGGCCGGCACCGCCCCCTGCGGATACACCATTGCCAGCATGCCGGTATAGTGCATACCGCAAATGGCGGCGGCCATGACCAACGCCGCCCCCAGCTGGAGAAACACGGCCCGGGCGCCCTGCTGATTGCGCAGGTAGCGACAGATGGCCAGGGCAGCACCGGACGCCAGTACCGCAATCACCACCGACAGCACCAGAAAGCCCGGATGGAGGACCGGGGCCGCAGACATTCGCATCGCGTACATGCCCAGGTAGTGCATCACCACGATCCCGCCGGCCATGGTGATCGAGGCAACGGCAAACAGCGGAGCGCCCAGATGCGCCCGACTGATGATATTCAACGCCACCCCGGAGGCCAAAACGGCCGCCAGCCAGGAAATTGCAGTCATCAGGGTATCGAAGGACATGGCGACGTCCATGGGCATGGCCCGCATACCGACGAAGTGCATCGTCCAGACACCGGAGCCCATCACCAAGGCGCCGCCCAGCAGCCAACGTCGGCGATCACTGCCCCACGCCTTGTTCAGCCGGGTTCCGAAATACAGTGCGGTATAGGCCGCCAGCACTGCCACCACGAAGGATGCCGCCACCAGCGACGCGTCATAGTCCGCCAACATCGTATTGACCTCTCTGCGAATTCGATTTGCGGGATCGCTGTGGCAATCCCTTTGCGGGGCGGCCACTTATGTCTGCAGAGATACGCAACAACCCGGCACGGGCCTTGCCGGATTTGTTGTTATTCTGTAACCACGGGCGCCAGCAGCCCCCTGACAGGGCCCGCTGAACCCGATATGCTCTGCGCTCGTACTGACGACAGATTCTTGATCAGAGGGAAGAGGTTATGGACATCGGCGATATGCGTCGGGATTTCGAAAGCGAAGGCCTCGACCGTGATGCACTGGACGACGATCCGATCCGGCAGTTCAAGCTCTGGTTTGAAGACGCCCGCAAAGCCGAGCTGCTCGAACCCAATGCCATGTCGCTGGCCACCAGCGGCGGCGATGGCCTGCCCAACCTGCGCACCGTGCTGCTGAAGTATTTCGATCACGACGGCTTCGTGTTTTACACCAATTACAGCAGCCGCAAGGCCCACGAACTGCAGCAAAACCCCCAGGCCGCGCTGCTGTTTCCGTGGATTGGCCTGAACCGCCAGGTCCGCATTCAGGGCAAGGTGGAAAAGATCAGCAAAGCGGAATCCCTGCGTTACTTTGCCTCCCGCCCACGGGGCAGCCAGATTGGCGCCTGGGTGTCGGAACAGAGCAAAGCCATCACCTCCCGGGGTCTGCTGGAGCAGAAGGTGGCTGAGATGAAGCGCAAATTCAGCGACGGCGAAATACCGCTGCCCAGCTTCTGGGGCGGCTACCGGGTCCGGCCCGAGCGGATCGAATTCTGGCAAGGTCGGCCGAGCCGGCTTCACGACCGTTTTGAATACGTAAGGGATGGCGATGGCTGGCTCATCCAGCGCCTGCAACCCTGATTCCGCGCCAATCCTCTGGCTGTGTCGCGGCGGTGAACCCAGCGTGCCCGCGCCGCCGAACTGGCTGACGGGTCACGAGCACACAACCCTGTCGGGCCTGACCGGGCCGCGACGTCATGAATTCCTGCTCAGTCGATGGCTGATCCGACAAGCGCTGTCGGCGGCGAGCCAGCTCCCCGTGGAGGCTTGCCGACCGGTGGACGGGCGGCCGGTTCGGTCCGCCGCCCCCGAAGGCTGGCGCCTGTCCCTGAGCCACAGCCAGGGCACGGCGGCCTGCGCCATCAGCCACGGTTTTCCGATTGGCGTGGATATCGAGCCCCTGCAGCGCCGCCCCCAGTGGCAGGCCATTGTTAAGCGCTGGTTCAGCCCGAGGGAACAGTCCTGGTTACTGGCCGAGAACGACGTGTTCAGCTTTCTGAAAGTCTGGACCCTGAAAGAAGCCTGGCTGAAGGCCACTGGCCGCGGCATTGCCGGCAACCTGCAAACCCTGGAGGTTTTGCCGGAGTTCGAGCTTGTGGGGGATCAGGACGAACCCGGCTGGCACGCCAGCATCGTTGAGTTACCCGACTGTCTCGCCACTCTGGTGTGGCACCAAGCCACCGCCGGCGAACCGGACGTGGTCATTGCCGACCCGCCCGGCCCGGAGTTCCGTCTGGATTCCTGTCAGAGGCAACCGGACGGCGCGACACCGATTTTAAGACAGACCATCCAACCCAGAGAGTCCTGAATCGATGAGGCACCATCATGTCCGATAGCCAGCGCTGCCCCTGGTGTGGCACCGATCCGCTCTACGTCCACTACCACGATACCGTCTGGGGCCGCCCGGAATGGGACGAGCGGGCGCTGTTTGAAAAGCTCTGCCTGGACGGCCAGCAGGCCGGGCTGAGCTGGCTCACCATTCTTCGGAAGCAGGAAACCTACCGGGCGGCCTATGACGGCTTCGATCCTGAACGCATCGTCCGCTACGACGATCAGAAAGTCGCGGAACTGCTGGCCAATCCCGGGGTTATCCGGAACCGGCTGAAAGTCCAATCGATCATAAAGAATGCGCGCGGATTCCTGGAACTTCGGGAAAAAGGCACAAACTTCGCCGATTTTCTGTGGTCCTTCGTCAATGGCGCACCGATTCAGAACCGTTGGCAAGACTTCGAGCAGGTGCCCGTCACCACCCCGGAAGCCGAGGCCATGTCCAAGGCGCTGAAGAACGCAGGCTTCACCTTTGTGGGCCCGACCATCGTCTACGCCTTCATGCAGGCAACAGGAATGGTCAACGACCACCTGGTCAGATGCCCCCAGCATCAGGTGTGTCGCGCCCTCGGCCAATGATCTTTACCGGTACCCGGGTCGTATGTGAACGAAACATACTCGTTGCGGGACACCACGGTGAGAATCACCCTAGAAGAACTGAGAGAACAGGCTGAGCCCCTCATCGATCTGCTGGAGATCGTGTCGCTGGAGGGCCAACACTACATGGCTCGACTCACCATCAGTGATCAGATCTACCTGCTGTCGGACAAGGCTGGAAGCACCCGGCTGTTCCGCAGCGCCTGGGAAACCCAGGACACGCTGGGTAGCCTGAGCATCCGCGAGACCCAGATTGTCCATCCCTCGGCCTACCATGAGATGGTCGGTATGCCTGCCGACCAGGTCGAACCGCTTCGGATCCGCGTTCGCAAGGAGCGCCCATGATCGCGGTCTCGCGTCTGGCGGTAATGGTCGGGCTGGCGGGACTGATCCCGTTTCTGTCGGCCGTTCTCGCGCTCTACCTGATGCCTCAGTCACGGGAACTGGTGCTGCATTGGTTCTACCTCTACAGCGCGGGCATTCTGGCGTTCATGGCCGGGGTCTACTGGCCCATCGCCATGCAACTGGGGGATCGCAGCTATCCACAGTCGCCGGTGGTGACCATGGTGCTCAGCCAGGTGTTTTTTCTGGTCGCGGGCCTGGGGCTGATTCCACCGGTAGGCGTGCAGATTTTTATCTACACCGCCGCGTTCGTGGCGCTGTATGTGGTCGATGTGAAGTGGATGCGGATTTACTGGCCCGGGTGGTACCTCAAACTGAGGTTGTTGCTCACGGCCGTGGTTGTGCTGTGTCAGATCGTGGTCGGAATCTGGTATTTCAGCAGCGGCGCCTGATGGCGTCAGACGCCGCCACCCATATACCTCCTTGTTGTCTTCCTTCCTATCCCCCAAACACCTCGTCGGCATCGTGGAACAGACTCTGGAGTTTCTTCAGAGCGAGCTTCTCGATCTGACGCACCCGCTCGCGGCTGATACCCATATCATCGGAGATCACCTGAAGGGTTTCCGGTGCCGGCAAGCCCAGGCCAAAACGGCGAGATAATATGGCCTGTTCCCGGTCTGTCAGCTCGATGAACATGGAGTCCAGAGCACGGCGACGATCCCGCTGGGCCATGGATTGCTCCGGCACCAGTTGCTCTTCAGCAGCCAGGCTATCGCCCAGGGTGACAGAACCATCAGCGACCAGTGGCGTATCGGTGGAGATCTCTCTCAGCGCCAGCGCCCGCAATTCGTTGATGCGTGACGGCGACGCCTCCATCGCCTTGGCCAGTTCGGCCTGGGACGGAACACGCCCCAGACTCTGGTGCATGCGCAACGACACTTTGTGCAGCTGACGAATCTCGTCCACCACGTTTTCCGGCGTGTGCACCAGTCGGGTTCCGCGCTGCAGGCACCGCTTAACCTCCTCGCTGATCCACCAGTAAGCGTAGGTGGAAAACTTGAAACCCCGGCTCGGATCAAACCGCTCGGCGGCCTTGATCAGCCCCACGTTGGCGTCCTGGATCAGATCGGACATGGCGATGCCCTGCTGGCTGTAGCGCCGTGCGATGTGCACGGCCAGACGCAGGTTACTCTGGATGAGTTTCCGGCGGCAGGCACTGGCCAGTTGCAGGGCACGCCGCATCCGCACGGACGACTCAACTGTGTCGATATCCGGTGCACCAATGACGGTCCGGTAGGTCAACGGGGTATCGTCAGGCAGGCCCGACGCGTCTCTGACCACGCGATAGCAGGTGTTCAGTTTGCGGGAAAGGCGGCGTTCCGCCTCGTCGGTCAACAATTCGTACCGGGACGCATCCCTGAAGTAAAGCCCAACCAGCGTTTCCTTGTCGCCGTCTTGCGGCGCGGTCGGAGACGGTCCCAGCCTTCTGGATTCAAGCATGGCTAAGGGTCCAGTCTGGAATTTAAAGAGGATACGACAATCGGCAGGGGCTGGATTCCCGTCAACACGGGATAGGGGAAGGGAATATATGGGTGGGAGAGAGCTGCCAGGCATACCCAGAAGGGTGATCGGTCAGCGTCCGGAATGAAAAACCCGCATTTGCAGGCCGGCCACCCGGACGCCCCGATCTGGAGGCAAGACTCCCTCCATTACCCGCAGGCGGAGCGACCGGTTCCGCCTGCCGGTAATCCGTTACCCGATGGTCGACGCAGCGACGATCGCGTATTCGTGGTTGTGAGGCTCAATCAGCGCCGCATGCAGCGCGGCAATGGCCTTGTCGTAATGGTCTTCGTCGACCACGAACTGGATGTCCACCTGACGCATGCACTGGTGCATCGCCAGTACACTGATTTCCTCATCGACCAGTGCCTTCACCGAGCGGCCAAGGATGTCCGGTGCCTTCATGTCACTGCCGATGGCAGACACCAGCGCCACTTTACGGGTGCTGATTTCGGCGTTCGGGAACTCTTCCTTCAGCGCCTTGACCACCCGCTTGACGTTCTTCAGGGTGCCATCCACGTAGTGGGTGATGGTGTTGGCATTGGTGTCCTTGGACATGAACCGGACCTTGAAGCGGCCCAGAATCTCCAGAATCCGGCGGTCGGAGCCGGGTTCGCCCTGCATGTCCTGATCGAACACTTCAACGGCAAACACGCCTTTGGTGCCGGCAATGATCTCCACCTGAGGCGTTTCACTGATGTAATCGCCGGTGATCAGGGTACCGGTGTGCTCCGGCTCAAAGGTGTTCATCACCCGCAGCGGGATTTCGTTCTGGCGCAGCCCCTTGCCAGCCTTGGGATGGATAGCTTCCATACCCAGGTTGGCCAGTTGGTCGGCCACGTCGTAGTTGGTCCGGCCCAGTGGCACCACCTTGCCTTCGCCAACGATCTTCGGATCGGCGGAGCTCAGGTGGTATTCCTTGTGGATGATCGCCTCGCGGGCTTCGGTGATCACCGCCACCCGGCTGAAGGTCATCTCGCTGTACCCCCGGTCGAAGGTACGCATCAGGCCTTCCTTGCACTGGGTATAACCGGTCACAATCGGCAGCTCGCGGCTGAGGTCGACCGCATCGAACGCCTGCTTCAGCTTCTGGTCCAGCGGCAGCAGCTCCGCGTCGCGCCAGCCGGTCAGATCGACAAACCGCGCGTTGATGCCTTCCTGCTGGAGTTTCATCGCCGTATTAAAAGCGCTGTGAGCCTCGCCGATCCCTGCCAGCATTTCGCGCACGGTCAGCAGATGCTCTTCCAGCTGGAACTGGCCATAGGAGCAAAGACGCTGCAGATCGATCAGGCAGCCACGCACCCCTTCAATCCGGTCCGTGATGAACTGGTCCGCCTGCTGCTTGAGCATCGGATCTTCGAACAGTTCGCCATTGATGTCGGTGAGCAGCTTGACCAGCTTGGTGAGGTCATCGCCCCAGGCCCAGTCCGATTCTGCGTCGGCGAACAGGGCGTAGACCCCTGGCTCACCGGTTTTCTTGTGTTCCAGCAGTTCGTTGGTGACACCGCCGTACGCCGACACCACGAAAATCCGCTGATAGAGGTCGTCCTTGCTGCGATTACCAATAATGATGTTATCGCGGACAGCCTCGTAGTTACTCATCGAGGTACCGCCGATTTTTTCGACAGTATGTTGTTGAGACGCCATACCTTTGCCTTCGCTAACTGCAGAAATGAGTGGAGTGGAAAAACAAGGCGTCTTAAGACGCCTTGCTGATTCCTTCCTGCATGATTTCATCCACGCATTCTGCAAGGATAGCAGCACCTTTCTTCAGGTCTTCCTCGGACGTGGTGAGCGGCATCAGGCACTTGATGACTTCATCATTCGGACCGCTGGTCTCAATGATCAGGCCCTTCTCGAAGGCACGCTTGGTGATCGGACCAGTGATATCCGCGTCTTTCGCCTCGATACCACGCATCAGGCCACGGCCTTTCATCTTGAACTGGCCCTGGTACTTGTCGCAGATCGCCTGCAGGGCGTCGCCCAGTACCTTGGTCTTGGCCTTCACTTCGTTGGCGAAGGCGTCGTCTTTCCAGTAGGTCTCGATGGCGGCGCGGGCGGTGATGAACGCCATGTTGTTACCACGGAAGGTACCGTTGTGCTCACCCGGTCCCCACACGTCCAGCTCTGGCTTGAACAGCACCAGCGCCATGGGCAGGCCGTAGCCACTCAGGGACTTGGAGACGGTCACGATGTCCGGCTTGATGCCGGCAAATTCGAAGCTGAAGAACTCGCCCGTGCGACCGTTACCCGCCTGGATGTCATCAACAATCAGCAGGATGTCGTGCTTCTTGCACAGCTCGGACAGCCCCTTCAACCACTCGGCGCGACACGCGTTCAGGCCGCCTTCGCCCTGCACGGCTTCAACGATCACAGCCGCCGGCAGTTCAACACCGGAGGAACCGTCGCTCAGCAGCTTGTCCATGATCGCCAGGCTGTCGACGTCTTCACCCAGGTAGCCGTCGTAGAACATGAAGTCGACGTTACCCAGCGGAGTGCCAACACCGCCACGGTGGTGCTTGTTACCGGTCGCGGCAACCGCGCCCATGGTCACACCATGGAAACCGTTGGTGAAGGAGATGATGCCGCTACGGCCTTTCACCTTACGCGCCAGTTTCATGGCCGCTTCCACACAGTTGGTACCGGTCGGGCCGGTGAACTGCATTTTGTAGTTCAGACCACGGGGCTCAAGGATGTGTGTCTTGTACGCTTCGATAAAGTCGTGCTTGGCGGTGGTAAACATGTCCAGACCCTGGGACACACCGTCGGACTCGATGTACTCAAGCAGTGACTTCTTCAGGATGTCGTTGTTGTGGCCGTAGTTCAGGGAACCGGCGCCGGCCAGGAAGTCGAGGTATTCGGTGCCGTCTTCGGCGTAAAGGTGCGCGTTTTTGGCACGGTTGAAGATCACCGGGAAGGCACGGCTGTATACACGTACTTCAGATTCAGTTGACTTGAAAATTTCCATTGTCTTGCCTCTTAGCATGTCAGGTTCGAGGTGAATGCGCGGGAGTTTGTCGGTGGTGCACAGTCGGTCGCAACAAACTCACCGGGCGTTGATTGGAGCCGAATGGCAGGCCTACCTCAGCGGCCTGCCGGCTCGTCAATTCAATTGCTCACGGTTGTTCGCAGTCGGGGAGCGCCGTTTCGGAAGGCCGCTCAGGGCGACTTCGTGAAAGGCCCGATGCGCAGCAAGTGCTCCGAATCGTGCACGCCGCCAAAGTGGGCGTCTTTCTCGAAGTGCTCGTGGTGAGTCAGTTCCGCACCCATGTCTCGGGCGAAAGAGCGGAACAGGGCCCAGGACGCTTCATTGTCGGGCGTGATCGTGGTCTCCAGATGCGTCACGTTCTTGCACGCATCGCGGCCGACGATCTCTTTCAGCATGCGCTTGGCCAGGCCCTGTCCACGACCTTTCTCGTGCACGGCCACCTGCCAGACAAACAGCGTCTCGGGCTTCTGGGGAAGAATGTATCCGGAGATGAAGCCGACCAGGTCGCCGTCGATCTCCGCGGCCACGCCAGTTTCGGCAAAGTGGCTGCACTGCAACAGGTTGCAGTAGATGGAATTGGGGTCCAGCGGAGGACACTCGTCAACCAGCTGGTGAAGTCGAAAGCCATCAGCCTTCGTCGGTGTGCGAAACGTGATGGCGGTGGTATTTGAACCTTCAGATGTCATAGCGTGATTCAGTTCATCTCAAAAAGTTAGTGGTGAATTATATAGACCACAAAATATTTTTCAAGCCGGGCTTTGCCGCACCGACGCGCGCTGGCCAGCCCGCCATGTCAAGCGTAGACCGGCTGACGCTGACCGCCAGTGAAAAGTCCGTTACGAAATCGACATGAAAGACGCCTGCTCCGGCCGCAATGACGTGCCATCGGCGAGGCGCTGGCGGTAGGACAGGGCGGCATCTGATCCGGCCGGCCAGATACGGTCGAAACGTTCAAGCCAGGCGCCGGGATCAAAGGCGACCGGCTGCAGAGACACCGAAACCGCGCCAAGAGCCGCATCGATCACCGACTGCTCGGGGGCGGACAGCCCAATCCGGGTAATCAGCCCACGCGCGTCGCCCTGCAGATTGCCCATCCCGGCCGAGCCATTGTTGACGACAACCCGCCGCCGCTGGCCGACACTGCCCTGCCACAACACCGGCAGGCAGGTATGGGTGCAGGCGATCAGATCGGCACCGGTAAGCGCCAGCCACTGCTCAACCCGGGCCACGCCTTGAGCCTCCGAAGAACCCGGGGAATTCTTTGCAGCACTAAACGACTCATGGGCCAACCCCCACCCGGCCAGAGACTTAGGATCCCCGTGCAGGATCAGAACCTTTAGGCCTCCAAAGATCAGGCAGCGATACCGCGGCAGATCCGACAGTTGTTGTTGCAGATCCGGGTGTCGATTCGCCACCGTTTGCAGTCGTTCCATGATGCGATTGGAACGATCCACCACGCCCTGATCGACAAACTCCGGGTAAGCACAGCCACATCCGGCACCGTCACTGGGATTGGCCAGTTCGTATTCGACATTGCCGAGGCTCACGGTATGGCCCAGAACCCGGGTGTTAATCTCCCGGAACAAGGCATCGTCCGCGTTGAACCAGTTGAAGTCGCCATTGAAAACGAGCCGGACCCGACGCCCCTGTTGCTCTTCCAACCGCGCCAGGCGCTCGATTTCGTCCAATGCCAGAGCGTTACCGTAGAGGCCGCCGATGATGTAGAGCACATCTGCATCGGCAGGTTGCGGGTCGTTACAGAGGTCCTCCGGTCGATACCGGTACGCCAGCGGGCAACTTCGTCCTTCGGTCATCGCACTATCCTCCTTGATCGTTGCTCACGCCTCGCCCGCCGCCAGCGAACGCCCCGCCAGCCGGCGTAACACCAGCGGCAGAAGGAATCCGGCGGAACAGAGCAGGAAGCCATAAGCGTTCACGCCCAGCAGCAGGGCATACTTGCCCTCACCAATGGCCCAGCTCGCGGGAATCAGCCCGACCGCCAGCAACACGCCAAGGCCCAGACCGGTCCAGAAGCTCAGATGAAAACTCCACGGCGACCAGCGGGTAAGGCCGTAGAACAGAAACACCGGCGCCAGCCCCATCACCATGGTGCCGGAGATGGTGGTGGCCTTGAGAATGTCGGTGCCGGCGAACATCGGCAGGTTACCCGCGAAGGCAAAGATCACCATCACGACCGCACCCACACGGATGCTGGGCAGGCGCTCACTCGCCCTCTGGGCCAGCCGGGGCAGGTCCACGGCCAGCGACTTGGCCAACGACGTAAAGGTGGAATCCAGCGTCGAGCCGGCGGACGTCATCATCACCACGCTCATAAAGAACAACGCAGCGAGCCCCAGCGACTGCCCCACCGCCGCAGGCGCATTACCCATAACCTCAATGCCGTTCAGCCGGGCGTGGACACCCACCAGGCTGAAGATAAACACCGCCACAAAGCCCAGCAGACCGGCCACCACGAAGCTCTTGAGCATGGTCTTTTCCTTGTTCACGAAGCCCCGGTCGGTCAGCACGGGATCATGGAACGGGTAGCTGAACATCTGCAGCAGGGCCACCAGCAACAGGTCGAAGCCCGCATCGAGCCGGAACTCGCCATTGCTCAACAGCGCGCTGGTGTCGTTGGCCGGAACAATCAGGAACAGCACCGCGCCCACGAAGAACACAAACACCACGGCCTGAATGACATCGGTAAAGATTGACGACCGGAGCCCGCCTTTCAGGCTGTAGGCCAGGGTGAAGAGGGTGAACAGCATGGCCGCCGCGTAGTATTCCCAGTCCCCCGGCAGGCCGAAGTAACCACCGACCACGGCGGTGTTGCTCCACACCTCGTTGTACAACCGGATCAGGATCGCGGCAGCAAACGCCAGTGCAGCCAGTCGGCCAAAGCGCGAGGTGAGGAAGTCCTGCAGGCTGCGGGCGCCGGTCTGGGTACGAATCAGGTAAATGATGTAACCGGCCACCGGGATCGACAGCCAGTAACTGGCGTAGGCCAGGCCACCGGTCACGCCATAGGCGGCGCCCAGGTTGGCGGCGTTGGTGACGGATTTGGCAAATATCCAGCTGATAAAGATACTGGCGGTCAGTGACCACTGACCCACCGGGTTGCCCTGATCGTCCGCGCCTTTGTAGAACGAGTCGGCAGTTTTGCTCTTGGGGGACAGCACATACATCACCACCCCATAGACCAACAAAAATCCCCAGAACAGGGCACCTTCAAATGTCGTCATGTTTTACGTCCAAGCAAATAAATCACCGGCGGCAAACCACCGAAAGTAACAGGTGGGTCGGGTGTGCATTTGAACTGGGAAACATGCCTGAGCGCAGCGAGTTCGTTTCCCAGTTCAAATGAATGCCCGGCCCTTAACGCTCTCGGAATTCAGCACCAGTTTGACCGGAGTCCGGGGCAGCGGGGCGATATGCCTTTCTTTAGGAAAAGAACTCGCTTCGCTCAGACACCTTTCCCGGCAGAAAGTCATCTCCCCCCGCACCTGACCCCAGGCGGAAAGCACAGCGCCCGCACTTAGTTAGTTGGGTGTGGCGCGTTGATCAGGCTGGCGCTGAACAGCTGGCACCGAACCGGTAGCAGGAAAAACAGCGGTGATGGCGCAACATGATGCGCTCATCCATGCTCTCCGCCAGCGTCCGGCCAAGGTCGTATTGAGGATCGTCGTCCACCAGCGTGCAGGCATAAACCCGCACCTGGTCGCCCTTCTTGACCAGCATCCGGGTGTAGGTGCACATGAAGTGCGCCCGGCTCTCCTTGGTCGGGTACTTCTCCATACAGCCTTCGGTGATTTCCGGACTGCCGTCATCCGACCCCGGCGTGCCCAGATCCGGGAAGGCGGTGAACGCCAGATCCTCGGGAATACCCGACTCGCGGAAAATGGCCCGGAAGGCGGCTTCCACCTCGGCGGGGTTCTCACCGGTATCGGTCTGACGGGCAATCGATACCTTGAAACCCTTGTCCACCAGCCAGCGGATGCCGTCCAGTGCGCCGTCAAAACTGCCTTCACCGCGGTCCTTGTCGTGCCGGTCCCGATCCGGGAAATCCAGACTGACCCGGAAATGAATCGGGTACGGGTTGTTGATCAGCGGTTCCACCTGATGAACGCGCTTGTGCAACGGCTCGGTAGCATTGGTGAGCACGAAACAGGGCCGGTGCTGGCTGGCGTAATCGAGAATGTTGACGAAATCCCGGATCACAAACGGCTCGCCGCCGGTAAAGGAAAACTGCTCGACGCCCATATCCAGCGCTTCGTGGATAAAAGGCTTCACATCACTGAGCTTCATCCCCGGTATCCGGCCATCACCCGGATGCGACCCTTCCAGGCAGAACGGGCAGGCCAGATTGCAGGCGGTGCCGGTGTGGATCCATAACTCTTTGAGCCGGTCCGCTTCGATATAGCCTCTGGGGTCCCCCTTCCGGGTGTGGGTCCAGCTGTCGAACGCCCGCGCTTCAAGGATTTCCACTGCCGGAATCCGCTTGCGGGCCTCGCGTGTCTCAATCAGGGGCATAAAGGCTCCTTGGGTCTTTCGTATCTTTACCGCGGCGCCAGCCGTGGAGTTTTTCCAGAAGTTTCAGTACGCGCTCCGGCGCGTTGGCGCGTTTCCACTCGCCGGCGGCGTATTTGGCCGATTCGTTCCAGGTCGGGTAGGGGTGAATGGTGCCCAGAATCTTGTTCAGGCCCAGGTTATGCTTCATGGCCAGAGTGAATTCCGCCAGGATTTCCCCGGCATGGGCGCCCACCACCACGGCCCCCAGGATTTTGTCCTTACCCGGCGGCGTCAGTACCTTGATAAATCCATACGCTTCGCTTTCGGCAATGGCCCTGTCCAGATCGTCCAGTCCGTAACGGGTGACCTCGACGGCGATGCCTTTTTCCCGCGCCTCGGCCTCGCTCAGGCCGACCCGTGCCACCTCCGGTGAGGTAAAGGTCACCCAGGGCATCACCCGGTAATCCACCTTGAATCGCTTGAACTGTCCAAACAGACCATTCACCGCGGCATACCAGGCCTGGTGCGCCGCCGCGTGGGTAAACTGATAGGGCCCAGCGACGTCGCCGCAGGCAAACACGTTCGGGTAGCGGACACTCATGTCGTCCTCTACCGGCACCGCCCCGTTCGGCAGTGGCTCGATGCCGATGCGCTCCAGGCCTAGCCCGTCGGTGTTCGCGCTCCGGCCCACCGCCACCAGCACCTGATCGAAGGGAATGCGAACCTGCTCGCCGTGGTGGTCGCAGATCAGGACTTTTTCCCCGTCCTCGATGCGGAATTCGCGGGCACTGTGGTTCAGCCGGACATCTATGCCGTCGGCCTCGAACTGCGTCTGCACCGCCTCGGCAACATCCGGATCTTCTTTGGCCAGAATCTGCTCCCCGCGCTGCACCTGCACCACCTGGGAACCGAGGCGGGCAAAAGCATGGGCCAGCTCCGAACCAATCGGACCGCCACCAAGAACCAGCAGCCGTTGTGGCTGTTCTTCAATCGACCAGAGATTGTCGGAATGCAGCGGATTCATATCCGCCAGCCCCGGAATCGGCGGCAGGGCCGGCTTGCCACCGGTGGCGATGACGATGCTGCGGGCAGTCAGCCTTTCCTGACGGCCGTCGGGATAGGTCACCTCCAGCTCCCAGGGCGAGATAAAGCTGGCCTTGCCGGCAATGCAGTCGACACCCAGCTTGCGATAGCGCTCGGGTGAATCGTGAGGCTCCACGGTGGCAATGATCCGGTGCACCCGTTCCATGATGTTCTTGAACGACCCTTTGACCGGCACAGACTCCAGGCCATAGCGGTTGGCATGGCGCAGGGTATCCGCGGCCCGGGCCGTGCGGATCAGCGCCTTGGACGGCACGCACCCGGTATTCAGGCAGTCGCCGCCCATCTTGTTCTGCTCGATCAACGCCACCTTGGCTTTTACCGCCGCGGCAATGTAGGCCGACACCAGGCCGGCTGACCCACCGCCGATCACCAGCAGGTTGTAATCGAAGCTTTCCGGCTTCTGCCAGCCGGCATAGACCCGGCGGCGGCGGATGAAGCCGACAACAAACTTGGCAATCAGCGGGAACAGCCCCAGCAAGGCAAAGGACAGCAGCAAATCCGCTGAGACAATGTCGGAGGTGGACTGTATCTGCGCCAGCTGAGTGCCGGCATTCACATACACAAAGGTGCCCGGCAACATCGCCAGCCAGCTGACCAGCGCATAAGTGCTCAGCTTCATGCCCGTCAGCCCCATGGCGATGTTGATCAGGAAGAACGGGAACACGGGCACCAGACGCAGGGTGGCCAGGTAGAAGGCACCGTCCTTTTCAATGCCCCGATCCATGCGCGCCACGGTGGCCGCGTATTTTTCCCGCAGGGTATCGCGGGCAAGGAAACGGGCGACCAGAAACGCAATGGACGCACCGATGGTGGACGCGACAGACACGGCCGCCAGGCCATAGAGGTTGCCGAAAAAGGCACCGCCGGCCAGCGTCATGATGGCGGCGCCCGGCAGGGACAAGGCGGTGACCAGAATGTAGATCAGCGTGTATCCGCCAATCGCCAAGCCGGTGTTGTCGGCGATCCATGCCTGCAGGCTTTGTTGATGGGTTTTCAGGTAATCCAGGGTCAGCACTTCCTGGGCGCCACTGGCCCAGAAGGTCACCACCACGGCGACGATCGCCAGTATCATCAGCCACTTTTTCCGGTTCATCACATCATCCCGTGTTGTTGATTTGATACTGCACTGATGCCAAGTCCCCGACATTGTTACAGTTGTCTTGAATAATTTCTTCAAAAGTCGCGCTTCGAGGCAGAGACTACGCTAGAAACTTCACAAAAGTTTCACCGCACCGCCACGAAGCCCGCACACCCGCCCAAACTGTTATAAGCTGAGAAAGAGCAATGGTTTTCCGGCCGGTTGGCGGAAACCTTCGGGACGATTCATGGACAAACCAGGAACGGAAAACAGGGAGCAGACACGTGCGCACCCCCACCGCGCTTGACGAACAGAGTCTGGTCGACGGCTTGAAACGGGGCGATCAGTCCGCCTACGAGCAGGCCGTATCGGAACATACCGCTGGCATGCTGTCGGTGGCACGGTTTTACGTGGATCCGTCGACCGCTGAGGAAATTGTGCAGGATTGCTGGGTCACCGTCATTGACGCAATCCAGCGTTTTGAAAGTCGCTCCAGCCTGAAAACCTGGCTCCATCGGATTGTCGCCAATCGCTGCAAGAACCGTCTGCGAACCAGCAACCGGGAAATCACCACGGATTTCGGAGAAGTCCTGGAACCGGAACTGGACAGCCGATTCAAGCCCTCCGGCCGCTGGTCCACGCCGCCAAAACTGCGTTTCGAGGAAACCGCCGATGCGTTGATGGAAAACGGCGCCCTCAGCGATTGCCTGGACAAGCACCTGGGCGCACTGCCCGAAACCCAGCGCTCGGCGCTGATTCTGTACGAGGCGCATCAACACAAATCCGAGGATGTCTGTAACATTCTGGATGTCAGTGCCTCCAATTTGCGGGTGCTGTTGCACCGGGCACGGCAGAAAATATTCTTGATGGTGGAAACGTTCCAGGAGACAGGCGAATGCTAATGTGTCGTGACCTGGCAGGTATCGCCAGCGACTACATCGACGGCGAACTGAGCTTCGGCCAATCCGTGTCCGTGAAAATGCATCTGATGATGTGCAAGGACTGCCGCTCGTTCATCGGCAATCTGCGCATGAGTACCCGGCTGATGCAGGGGCATTCCTCGGCCCAGGCGGATGACGAGGTGATCGACCGCATCCGGCAGCGGGTCAGTTCGGCCCTGCAGGAACGTCAGCCGCCTTCCGGTCCCGGCCAGTGAGCACTGGATCTTGCCCCCGAGGCTGACTCAGGCCCTGCGCGTCGCCACCCGCCGGTGCTGCTCATCCGCCAGCGCGGCGGCCCACAGCTCCACATCGATCGGCAGGCTGCCGGTGATCTCCAGCGCGCGATCTTCCAGCGTTTCCTGCAACGCACCCGGGTGCGCCGCCACCCTCTGATCCCGGTGCTTCAGCAGCGCCTCGATCTGGGGCCGGAAACACCGCACCATGGCCGTCAGCCATTGATTCACCGGCCAGCTCGGATAGGCATGGTCCATCTCGAACCGACCCAGGGCCGGAACGATCCGGCTGGCCGGCAACCAGCTTTCATCGGTCACCCACCGGTTCACCGCAAACAGGTCGGTCGGGTAACCCCAGGCGTCCATGGAAATGGCCACCAGATGCACCACCTGGTCTTTCCCCACCGGACCAAGCACCGGAGCCTCGCCCATCGGAATGGCGCCATCACGGAGAAACAGGTGAAAATGCCCATGCTCGCCATGATCGGTGCGGTGGGCATGATAGTAATACTGTGAGGCGGTCGCCGAATCGAAGACATCCCCTTGCGGGTAATGATCCAGCTCGTAAAACGGACCTTGCCCCTTGAGTACCTCGCCAACGATGTTCAAGCCGGCCTTCTCCAGTACCCGGTAGCACTCCCGGATGTCATCCACGGCTGCCAGGCTGGCGCGGATCTGCCGGTCCGTCAGTGTCGACAACGCCGGTATGTGAAGCTGTGTCATTGCGTTCTCCTTGCCGGCGGCGGCCGGTCTCTGCCGGGCCGCCCTGCCGACTGTGTGCCAGATCCCGGTTCTAAGCGGCTTCCGGTTTACCTGCCTTCACCCGTGTCGATGCACAGGGATTCTTGCCGGCGCACGGATTCTTGGTAGCGCAGGGGTTTTTCGTGGCGCAAGGGTTCTTGCCCGCGCAGGGGTTACAGGCACCACACTTGCCGCTCTTCAGGGCACAGGGATTGGCCGCCAGCTCAACCCGGACTTTTTCGGTGTAGGCCGTCAACGCCGCCAGCTCTTCGCTGTCCCAGGGCAAGGGCTCGGCTGCCATCGGCTGCACCATGCAGATCTGCACCATTTCATCCAGATGCACGCTCGCCATACCGAATATGTCCCGGGCCATGGCCACCGAGTGCGGGTAAGCGTTGGCAAACGTCGCTTTGAAGCCGGCACCATCACTGTGACAGCTTGCACACGACAGGCCGTTGGTGCTCAGGGACGTGTCATTGAACAGCGTTTTGCCCAGCGCCAACAGGGCACAGGGATTGCCCTCGTACGGCTGATAGCCGTCGGGCCGGGTTACCCGCTTGGCGGCACAGGGGTTGGGTTTGGCCGCGCATTTGCCGCCGGCCGCGCAGGGATTGCAGCCTTTGACTGCGCACGGGTTGCAGCCCTCGGTGGCACACGGGTTACAGCCTTTCACGGCACAAGGATTCTTGCCCGCACAGGGGTTCTTGGCGGCGCAAGGGTTCTTGCCCGCGCAGGGATTGCATCCGGCCTTGCACTGCTGGCCGGCCTTGCATTGGCCCTTGCACGGCGAACAGGGATTACAGGCAGCGGATACCGCTGCGGGCCCCGCCAGCAAGGCGGTCATCAGCATGGCTGACCACCAGGTGGTGCGCCGGTGTTCACCCGACGCCCGGATAGCCTGTCGAAGTGGGTGGAGATTGTTGTTCATGGTGTTCTCTCCCTCGTTTCATCGTCGGTGGCCCGTTTCGGACCGTTGTACCGCGCAGGGCGGTTAACAGGGAGACACATGAATTCTGCAACTATTACACCCGGACACCGAATTATTGATGCTCGAAGATTCCAGTGTCCGGGTGGAAGGTGTACCAGGCAAACCAGAACGCCCGGGTGGCCGGCAACAGTGTCCCGTTTTCATCCCTCAGCTCGGCCGCCGGAACGTCCGGGTCATAGACAACCGTGACCGCCTTGCCGCCGATGTCGTCCTGCAGCAGACCGCCGTGTTTCGCCAGTTCGGGAAACGGCCAGGCCTTGGCCTCCCCGTTGTGAACCCAGCCCAGCACCCAGGTTTTCGGGTGGTATTTCCGGCTGGTCTGGCTGACCGGAAAGTAGAGACGCTCGGACTGACTGTAATTGCCGTAAGGGGACTTCAGATAATCTCGGCGGTAACCGGTGTCGGTGGACAACACCCGGCCTGCCGGCCCGGCGCGTTCGCGCCAGCCCTGCCAGCGTTCATGCCGGACCGGCACACGTTCAAGTTTCTTCCCGGCCAGCGGCCCGGAAACCGCCCGGCCTTCGATTTGCGACCATAAGGACTCGGTCTGGTGGTCGTACATCAGCAGGTCGCTGTTGTAGAGCAGGCCGGACACACCGAAAGATAGTTCCCGGCCATCAACCACCGGGCTGAAGCCAATGCCGGTGCCGCACAGGGGGCAGAAGGTAATCAGCAGGGGCTGGCCATTCAGCTCCGTCTGGACGATCTCGTGCCAGTTCAGAATGCCCACCGGAAAAGCCAGGCTTTGGCGTTGATCGTCGTACGTAAGCATCAGGTCGCCAGCCGCCCAAGGCTGGCTCTCGGCCGGTTTCTCAAAGCGCGGGTTCAGCAATGCCGGGATGCCATCCCGGGGCGGCCCGCCCCGGAGAATCTGTTCGGGAGGGATCAGCGCCGCCCCCAGATCAAAACCGTTTTTCTGCTGCGCCACCGCCGGCACCGGCAGCAGCAGAACAAGGCCAAGCAAGCACACCAGCCCGGGCCCAGACACCCTTTGCCGTACCGTCTTCTTGATCAACATCATGCGTCCCCCTCAAGCCGGACGCCCGCGGAAAAGCGCCCATCCCATCAGGGACACGGCCAACGATTATTTGTTACGTCAGCTCATGCAGACCGCCGACCCGGGGGCCAGCAAACCAATCTCAAGGAAAGCACGTATCGAGGCATCGCCTCTGCATGTTAGGCTATTGAGCCCTTTTGGCTCTATTATTCAACGTCGTACGCCGCAGATGCGGCACCCACTCAGGAACTTCAGAAAGGAAACGACCATGAGAACCCTGCTAGCGACTGTTCTTGTTGTACTGTCCCTGGCCTCTGCACCGCTGCATGCCGAGGAAAACAAACTCCGTGTTGGCATGTCTGGCCAGTACTTTCCGTTTACGTTTGTTGAGCAAGACACCCTGAAGGGCTTTGAAGTGGACGTGATGGACGCCATTGCCGAAGAAATGGGCCGCGAGGTGGAGTACCACACCGCCGCATTTTCCGGCTTGTTCGGCATGCTCGGTTCTGGCCGCATTGACACCGTCGCCAACCAGATCACCATCACCGAAGAGCGTCAGAAAGCCTACCTGTTCAGCGAGCCGTACGTGTACGACGGCGCCCAGGTGGTCACCAAGAAGGGCAATGACGCCGTCAATAGCGTGGAAGACCTCAAAGGCAAGACCGTCGCGGTCAACCTGGGCTCCAACTTCGAAGCCCTGCTGCGGGATCTGCCCTACGCCGACGAGATCACCATCAAGACCTACGACAGCAACATCGAGCGTGACACCGCCCTGGGCCGCGTCGATGCCTTCGTGATGGACCGCGTCAGCGCCAGCCAGATCATCAAGGAAAAGCCCCTGCCCCTGCAACTGGCCGGTCCGACCTTCTCCCAGATCACCAACGCCTATCCGTTCCCGGATACCGAAGAAGGCCGTGCCCTGCGTGATGAAGTAAACGCTGCCCTGAGCACCCTGCGGGACAACGGCACGCTGAAGGCGATTTCCGAGAAGTGGTTCGGTACTGACATCACCACTCCCTGAGGACAGGCGACAGAACCATGAGTACCCTCGACGTCGACTACATGATAGGGCTGGTTCCGGTCCTGCTCGGATACCTGCCCCTGACCTTGCAGCTGGCGTCGATCGGTATGCTCCTGGCGCTGATCCTGGCGTGCCTGTTTGCGGTGGTGCGGGTGTTGAAGATTCCGGTGCTGAATCAGTTCACCATCGTCTTCATCTCGTTCTTCCGCGGCACGCCGCTACTGGTTCAGCTGTTTCTGTTCTACTACGGACTGCCCCAGCTGTTCAGCTCGCTGACCGTGATCGATGGCATCACCGCCACCATCATGGGCCTGACCATGCACTTCGCTGCCTACATGGCCGAGTCCATCCGGGCCGCCATTGTCGGCGTTGACCGCAGCCAGACCGAAGCAGCGCTGTCCATTGGCATGACCAACGGCCAGCTGATGCGCCGCATTATCCTGCCCCAGGCCACGCGCGTGGCATTGCCGACGTTGATGAACTACTTCATCGACATGATCAAAGCCACCTCGCTGGCGTTCACCCTGGGCGTCACGGAACTGATGGGCGCGACCCAGAAAGAAGCCTCCGGCAGCTTCCTGTACTTCGAGGCCTTCATAGTGGCGGCCATCATGTACTGGATCGTGGTGGAGCTATTGTCGTGGCTGCAGGGCAATCTCGAAACCCGCCTGAACAAGGCCTATAGCCGATGATCAAACTGACTGGTCTGCGCAAGCAATTCGGCGATGCTGTTGTGCTCGACGGTATCGATCTGACCGTGGCGAAGGGCGAAATCGTGGTCATTATCGGCCCCTCGGGAACCGGTAAATCCACCCTGCTGCGGTGTGTGAACTTCCTGGAACAACCCACCTCCGGCGAGCTGACGGTGGGCGACTTGACGGTGAACCTGGAAAAGGCCAGCAAGCAGGATATCCTGCAACTGCGCCGCCACACCGCCTTTGTATTCCAGAACTACGCGCTGTTCGCCAACAAGACGGCGCTGGAAAACATCGCCGAACGGCTGATCGTGGTCGACCGCTGGTCCAAGGCGAAAGCCCACGAGCGGGCCCGGGAAATCCTCGAACGCATTGGCCTGGCCGACAAGGCCGATTCTTACCCGGCATCCCTGTCCGGCGGTCAGCAACAACGTGTGGGTATTGGCCGGGCCATGGCCACCGGCGCGGAGGTGATTCTGTTTGACGAACCCACCTCGTCACTGGATCCGGAATGGGTGGACGAAGTGCTGGCGCTGATGAAACAGCTGGCCGCCGAACACCAGACCATGATTCTGGTCACTCACGAAATGGCCTTCGCCCGCGACGTGGCGGATCGGGTGGTGTTCATCGAAGGCGGCCGCATTGTGGAACAGGGGCCACCGAGCGAAATATTCTACCACCCCCAGGACCCGCGCACCCGGGATTTCCTACAGAAAATACTGGCCACCCACCAGGTCTGAGCCTGCTCTTTACCAGGTTTCCCCAAATGGCCTCAGGTCCAGCTCGAAGGTCCACGCTGAAGGCGCTTGCTGAGTCAGCATCCACACTGCCTCGGCAACCGCCGCCGGCTGAATAAAAAAGTCATCGGGTTGATCCGGCATTGCCTCACGGGTGCGTGGCAGATCCACCACACCATCGAGAATCACGTTCGCCACGTGGATCCGCTCGGGCCCCAGTTGCCGGGCCAACGACTGCGCCAGACTGCGCTGCGCCGCCTTGGCCGAGGCAAAGGGGGCGGTATTGGCCCGACCACGCAGTGCAGCGGAGGCACTCGTAATCACAATACTCGCCCGGTCATGCTGACGCAGTTGCGGCAACACCGCCTGCGTAGCCGCCACCAGGGCCGCCACATTAATCCGCCAGTTTGCCTCGAAGTCTGCCAGACTCGCCGCCTCGGCGTTCTTGAACACGCCGCCACCGGCGTTGTAAAGCAGCACCGAAGCCGCGCCCAGTTCCTGCTCAATGTCGGCAAACACCGACGGCACCGAATCCAGGTCGGTGACATCGCAGACGAAAGCATTGGCGTTTGGCAGCTCATCCGCAAGCCGAGCCAGGTAATCCTCGCTCCGGGCGAGCATTGCGACCTGATAGCCTTCATCGCAGAACCGGCGCACCAGGGCCTCGCCGTTGTCCGGTCCAACGCCAATCACCACACAAACGTTGCTCATGTCACACCTCCGTTCGGGTGTCCGCGTTCAGGCGGGCAACCGCCAGCCTGGAGACATTGGACAGCTCAGTGCCATCAACACCGGCATACGCGATGATTTTCTGCCGCATACTGCGGGCCCAGAACTTGCGCAGGTGGGTGGCGACGGTGTCGGCGGCGCGGGCCTCGTCCCCGTGATAAATGTTGTTGGCACTGATCTGGTTGAGCATCTGGATCAGGTGAGCGAGTTCCTGGTCAGTCATGACTTACCTCTGCGGTCTGGGGTTCACTGCGGTGGTAAAGCACGTGACGCCCGGGCCGGGCGAACGCGATCAGGGTCATGCCGGCCTGCCGGGCCAGCCGGATCGCCAGCGCCGTGGGGGCTGACAGCGCGACCAGACAACTGATCCCGACACTGGCGCACTTCTGCACCATCTCGTAACTGGCGCGACTGGACACCAGGACAAAGCCATCCTGCAAGGCGCCGCCGGCCCGGAGCCGGGCTCCGATGAGCTTGTCGAGGGCATTGTGGCGACCCACGTCCTCCCTGGCACACAGGATATGGCCCCGGGCATCGCACCAGGCCGCCGCGTGGGTGGCGCCGGTCTGCTCCTGCAGCTGCTGATGCTCACGCAGGCGGGTCAAGGCCGCCTGTACCGCTCCGTCCCTCGGCACCGGGGCGGGGGTCACACTCGCCACGGCAGGAATTGCCTGCTCCAGCGACTCGACACCGCACAGGCCACAGCCGGTGCGTCCGGCAAAGTTTCGGCGCCGCGCCTTGAGCCGGGCCAGGCACTCGCCGGCAATGTGCATGTCGACACTGAGTCCGAGCTCATTGGCCATGACGTCAAGACCGAACAGCTGATCGGCACGATCCAGGATGCCTTCGGTCAGGCTGAAACCCAACGCAAAGTCCTCCAGATCCGTCGGTGAGGCCATCATCACAGCGTAGGAGACGCCGTTGTAGACCAGCGCCACCGGAATTTCCTCAGCCACACGGTCCAGCCCCGGGGTACCGGCCATGCCACCGTGCACCTCCACCGCCAGCTCCCGGACCGGTAACGGCAAAGGCGCCGTGTCCCCGGCCCGGGGCTGGCCACCGGGACTACTTGAGCGCTGGCGCATTGGCTGCCTCCGAATCGCTGGTGACCGGTTTCAGTAACTGGTGCTGGCGTTCATCGAACTGCTCAAAGTGGCGCTGCCAGGCCGACGGCTGGGTGACTTTCTCCACCTGTACCGCGGTGACCTTGTATTCGGGACAGTTGGTGGCCCAGTCGGAGTTCTCCGTGGTAATGACATTGGCGCCGGTCTCCGGGTGATGGAAGGTGGTGTACACCACTCCCGGCAGCATGCGCTCGCTGATCCGGGCCCGCACCACGGTCTGCCCGACGCGGCTGGTGATGCCCACCCAGTCGCCCGCGCGGATACCCCGGAGTTCGGCATCGCTGGGATGGATTTCCAGCACATCCTCCGGGTGCCACTGGCTGTTGTTGGTTCGGCGGGTCTGGGCGCCTACGTTGTACTGGGTCAGGATGCGGCCGGTGGTCAGCACCAGCGGGTACCTGCGGGTGGTTTTCTCGTTGCTGGCAACGTATTCGGTCACCGCGAAATGACCCTTGCCGATGGGAAAGTCGTGCACGTGCATGGTCGGCGTGCCTTCCGGATGGGCATCGTTACAGGGCCACTGGATGCTGCCCAGGCGGTCCAGCTTGTTGTAGCTGACTCCGGCAAAGCTGGGCGTCAGGCGGGCGATTTCAGCCATGATTTCGGACGGGTGGCTGTAGTGCATGGGGTAACCCATGGCGTTGGACAGCGCCATGGTGACTTCCCAGTCTTCCAGCCCGGCGATGGGCGCCATGACCCGGCGCACCCGGTTGATGCGTCGCTCGGCGTTGGTGAAGGTGCCGTTCTTCTCCAGAAAGGTCGAGCCGGGCAGCAGGACGTGGGCGTACTTGGCGGTTTCGTTCAGGAAGATGTCCTGAACGATCAGACAGTCCAGCGCGGTCAGCGCGGCCTCCACATGCTGGATGTTCGGATCCGACTGGGCCACATCCTCGCCCTGCACATACAAGCCCTTGAAGTGGCCGGCGACCGCCGCATCGAACATGTTGGGAATGCGCAGGCCCGGCTCGTTATCCAGCGTCACGCCCCATTCGGCCTCGAAATTCTGGTGCACCCGGGTGTCCGCCACGTGCTGATAACCGGGAAACTCATGGGGGAAGGATCCCATGTCGCAGGACCCCTGCACGTTGTTCTGGCCCCGCAGAGGGTTCACCCCCACGCCTTCACGACCGAGGTTGCCGGTGGCCATGGCCAGATTGGCAATGCCCATGACCATGGTCGAGCCCTGGCTGTGCTCGGTGACCCCGAGCCCGTAGTAGATGGCGCCGTTGCCCGCCTCGGCGAAGAGCCGGGCGGCCTGGCGCACCTGCGTTGCCGGCACTCCGGTCACGGCCTCCGTGGCCTCCGGGGAATTGCGCGCTTCAACGATAAATGCCCGCCACTCCTGGTAGGCTCCCGGCTCGCAGCGCTGGTCGATGAACGCCTGGTCCTCCAGCCCCTCGGTGACCACCACATGGCTGAGCGCGTTGATCAACGCCACGTTGGTGCCCGGGCGCAGTGCCAGGTGCATGGCCTCCCCGCCATGGGGGGTATGGAGCAGGTCAATGCGACGCGGGTCGATCACGATCAGCCGGGCGCCCTGCCGCAAACGCCGGCGCATCTGGGAGGCAAACACCGGGTGGGCATCGGTGGGGTTAGCCCCCACCACGATGATGGCGTCCGACTTCATCACCGAATCGAAGGTCTGGGTGCCGGCGGATTCGCCTATGGTGGTTTTCAGGCCGTACCCGGTGGGTGAATGGCACACCCGCGCGCAGGTGTCGGTGTTGTTGTTGCCAAAGGCCGCCCGAATCAGCTTCTGCACCAGATAGGTTTCCTCGTTGGTGCAGCGCGACGACGTAATGCCACCAATGCTTTCCCGGCCATACCTGGCCTGGGTTTCCCGCAGTCGCCTGGCGGCAAATTCAATCGCCTCGTCCCAGGACACGGTGCGCCACGGGTCGTTAATGGCATCCCGGATCATGGGTTCCCGGATGCGGTCCTGGTGGGTGGCGTACCCGAAGGCAAAGCGCCCTTTGACGCACGCGTGGCCGTGGTTGGCATGGCCGCCCTTGTAGGGCACCATGCGGATCACCCGCTCGCCCTGCATTTCCGCCTTGAACGAGCAACCTACGCCACAGTAGGCACAGGTGGTCACCACACTGTGCTCCGGCTGACCGGCTTCGATCACGCTTTTTTCCATCAAGGTCGAGGTCGGGCAGGTCTGCACGCAGGCGCCACAAGAGACGCACTCGGAGTCCATGAACGGCTGGTTCTGGCCGGCGGATACCTTGGAGTCAAAGCCTCGCCCGTCGATGGTCAGGGCGAAGGTACCCTGCACTTCTTCACAGGCCCGTACACAGCGGGAACAGACAATGCACTTGCTGGGGTCAAAACTGAAATAGGGGTTCGAGGCATCGGTTTCCGCCTGCAGATGGTTCTCACCGCTGAAGCCGTAACGCACGTCGCGCAGGCCAACCACACCGGCCATATCCTGTAGCTCGCAATTGCCATTGGCCGGACAGGTCAGGCAGTCCAGCGGATGATCGGATATGTAGAGTTCCATGATGTTGCGGCGCAACCGGGCCAGCCGGTCGTTCTGTGTGGTCACCGCCATACCATCGGCCACCGGTGTGGTGCAGGCCGCCGGGTAGCCCCGCTGCCCCGCTACCTGAACCGCGCACAAGCGGCACGAACCGAAGGCGTCGAGATTATCCGAGGCACATAATTTGGGAATGTTGATGCCGGCCATCGCGGCAGCCCGCAGCACGGAGGTGCCCTCGGGCACCCGGATCGCAGTGCCGTCGATGGTCAGCTCGACCAGTGTCTCCGATGCGCTCGGCGGTGTGCCGTAGTCCCGGTCCGGATTCAGGTGCCGTTGATCGGGCTCGTAATATTGCAGCATGCCTTGCCTCCCTCCGGTCAGCCTTTGAGGTCGCCCGGAAAATGTTTCATGACACTCTGTACCGGGAACGGCGTCATCCCGCCCATGGCACACAGCGAGCCATCCACCATGGTTTCACACAGATCTTCCAGTAACGCGAGATTAGCTTCCGGGTGCTCGCCGGCCCTGATGCGGTCAATCACTTCCACGCCGCGGACCGAACCGATGCGGCAGGGCGTACACTTGCCGCAGGATTCCACCGTGCAGAACTCCATGGCAAAACGGGCCTGTTCGCCCATGTCTACGGTGTCATCGAACGCCACCACACCGCCGTGGCCGATTCCGGCACCGATCTGGGCGAACGCCTCGTAATCCATCGGGGTATCCCACTGGCTGTCCGGCAGATAAGCCATCAGGGGGCCGCCCACTTGCACCGCCTTCATGGGCCGGCCGGAATATGTGCCGCCGCCGAAGTCCTCCAGGATTTCCCGCAGCGTGATGCCAAAACCCAGTTCTATCAGGCCGCCCCGGCGGATATTGCCCGCCAGCTGGATCGGCAGGGTGCCCCGGGACTTGCCCATGCCCACGTTGGCGTACGTCGATGCGCCCCGGGCCAGAATGAACGGCACGGTCGCCAGCGACAGCACGTTATTGACCACCGTGGGCTGGCCAAACAGGCCGTGAATGGCCGGCAATGGCGGCTTGGCTCGCACCAGTCCGCGCTTGCCTTCGAGACTCTCCAGCAGCGACGTTTCCTCGCCACAGATATAGGCCCCGGCCGCCAGCCGGACCTCAAGATGAAAGCTTTGCCCGGTGCCGCGAAGGTCTGCCCCCAGATAATCCTCGGCCTCTGCCCGGGCGATGGCCTGGTTCAGGATACGGTGGGCCACCGGGTATTCTTCCCGCAGGTAGATGTAGCCCTGGTCCGCACCCACCGCCAGCCCGGCAATCACCATGCCCTCGATCAGCAGGTAGGGGTCGCACTCCATCACCAGCCGGTCAGCAAAACTGCCGGAATCGCCCTCATCCGCGTTGCACACTATGTATTTCTGCTGGTCGCCAGGCTGGTTCAGCACCGTCTGCCACTTGATGCCGGTGGGGAAGGCCGCACCGCCCCGGCCCCGCAGCCCGGATTCCCTGACCTGATCGACGATGGCCTGCGGCGTCATCCCGGCTGCCCGCTCCAGCCCCTCGAAGCCACCGTGCGCCCGGTAATCGTCAAGCGAGAGTGGGTCGGTCAGCCCGATACGGGCAAAGGTCAGGCGCTGCTGGCGCTTCAGATAGGGATGTTCTTCAATGTTGCCAAGGCATTTGCTGTGGCCCGGCTGGCCATCCAGCAGGCCCGCGTCCAACAGCTCGGGCAGGTCCTCAGGCGCCACCGGCCCGTAGGCGATTCTGCCCCGGCCGGTATCCACCTCCACCAGCGGTTCAAGCCAGCACAGGCCCCGGGAGCCATTGCGCACGAGCCGGATGCTCAGCCCCCGATCGCCGGCAGCCTGCTCGATTCGCCTCGCCACCTCGTCCGCGCCCAAAGAGAGTGCGGTGGTGTCGCAGGGCACATAGATGCGCGTTGCCATGTGGTTCCCCTGTTTATTTCACTTCGAGTGTCGAGGTGGTGAGTTGTTCCGCCAGCCGGTCAAATTTCTCCGTCGTCATCCGCCCGTGGATGGTGTCATCGACCCGGATCGACGGTGCGCACGCGCAATTACCCAGGCAATAGACCGGCTCCAGGGTGAATTCACGATCGGGGGTGGTCTGGTGGAAGTCCACACCCAGGCGCTGCTGGATGTGCGCTTCCAGTGTCCGGCAACCCATGGACTGGCAGGCTTCGGCCCGGCAGATTTGCAGCACGTGGGCACCGGCTGGTCGGGTGCGGAAATGGTGGTAAAAGCTGATGACGCCGTGGATTTCGGCGCGGGACTGCTGCAGGGCGTCGGCGATGATGGCCACCGCGCCGTCCGGGATGTAACCGACCCGGTCCTGAATCGCATGCAGAATCGGCAGTAGAGCACCGGGCTTGTGCCGCAAGGCATTCACCTGCTGCCGGATGGCGTCTTCGCTCCAGTCGCCCTCGGCTCCCGCCCTGGGTAACGGGTGTTGTGTCGGGGTAGCCATGGCCTGTCCTGCCGTGATTAAGCGCTTCACTTAATCGTGGTCCCTGGACAGCAAGTTTTCCAGCTGGATACAAGATCAATCGTGGTGATTGTTGCGCTGTGCCGGCAAAACCGGTCACAGCGCGGCTTGTCTGGCCGGGTCGGCCTTAGCGCAGGTCGGGGTTCAGGGTGTAGGTGCCGGTGACCCGCGCACTGCCCAGCACATGGCCTTTGATCGCCTCGCGCACGTCGTTGCCGTCGAACGCCCCGTCCAGTCCCAGGCTGGCCACGTCCAGGGCGAAAACCTCAAAGTGATAGTGGTGAACGATTTCGTCGTTCCAGGGCGGGCAGGGGCCGTCGTAACCGCAGTAGGTGCCGCCCATATCCGGATTGTCTGCCAGGAACTGGGTGTAATTGTTCACACCCCGGACGCCGATCGGCCCGGGGCCACCGGGTTTCCCTTTCGGAAACACGCCATCGCTGTCTTCGCCTTCGGGAATGCGACGAACATCCGCGGGGATATCCACCAGCAACCAGTGGAAAAAATCCACCCGGGGCAGGCCCTCGGACACGGTCTTGCCTTCTTTGTTGACGTCGTCGGCGACACTGGGCACATCCGGATCGAACATGATCACCGCAAAGCTTCTGGTGCCCTCGGGCACCTCGTCCCAAACCAGTTCCGGATTCTTGTTCGGACCAAAGCTCATGTGGTCGGTCGGACTGTAGACCCCGAAAGCAAATCGCTCGGGAATCGGCTGCCCTTCGTCAATACCTCGGACTTCTAGTTTCACAACTATGCCTCCTGTTGAACGTTAGACGCCAGTCGGGCGATCTCCCGGGCCAGGCCCGAGGGGATCGCAACCGGTTGTATCAATGGCGTCGGCCTTTTGTCCAGATTAGCAGAGCCGAAGGCTATCGAACGAGTGGCCACAGCAACCGCGTGGCTCAGATCACCTGCTTGCCTCTGAGCCCGGCCAGGGTTGGCTCGTCCAGCCCCAGTACCGTGCCCAGCACCTCCCCGGTGTGAGCCCCGAGGCCGACTCCCACGTGGCGCACACGGCCCGGAGTGTCCGACAGGCGCGGAAACACCTGTTGCATGGGCAGGGGCTCGCCGTGGCGGTCAGGTACCTCGACAATGCTTTCACGGGCCCGGAAGTGGGGATCGTCGAGCATTTCCGGCGCGCGGTAGACCAGGCCCGCCGGTACGCCGGCCTCCGCCAGCAAATCCACGATGTGCTGGGCGTCGTGCTGACGGGTCCAGGCGCTCACCAGATCATCAATCGCCCGCTGGTTTTCGCCCCGGGCCCGGTGAGTGGCGTAATCCGGGTGCCGGGCCAGCTTCGGCTGCCCCATGGCCTCGCACAACCGGGCGAAGACGGTGTCCTGGTTGGCGCCAATGACCACATCCCGGCCATCACGCGTCGGGTAGGCGTTTGACGGCGCCAGGCCGGGCAGGAAACTGCCACTGCGCTCGCGCACTTTACCGGCACGGGCGTAGTCGGGAATCAGGCTCTCCATCATCGCCAGCACCGATTCGTAGATGGCGCTGTCCACCACTTGCCCCTTGCCGGTACGTTCCCGGTTCTGCAGCGCCACCATCGCGCCCAGGGCACCGTGCAACCCGGCCAGGGAATCCCCCAGGGAAATACCGACCCGCACCGGGGGCCGGTCCGGATAGCCGCTGATGTAGCGCAACCCGCCCATGGCCTCGCACACGGCAGCAAAACCCGCCCGCTTGGCGTAGGGGCCGTCCTGGCCAAAGCCGGTCACCCGCACCATCACCAGCTTCGGGTTCAGCGCCGCCAGCACGTCGTAACCCAGGCCCCATTTCTCCATGGTGCCCGGGCGGAAGTTCTCGATCAGCACATCGGCGGTGGCCGCCAGATCCCTGAGCAGAGCCTGGCCTTCGGGCTGGCGCAAATCCAGGGTCACGGATTTCTTGTTGCGGCCGATCACGTTCCACCAGATGGGATCGCCATGCTCGTCCGTGGTGCCCCACTGGCGCATGGCATCACCCTTGCCGGGCGGTTCAATCTTGATCACCTCGGCGCCGAAGTCCGCGAGGATCTGACCGCAATAGGGGCCAGCGATGAGTTGCCCAAGCTCCAGAACCCGAATGTGTTCCAGCGCCATGGGTGATGCAGGGGAGGCTGTTTCCGTGGGCATGGGTCCGTTCAATCCCGTGTCAGTGATCGTTTTGGCCGGCCGGTGATGATGCGCAGGAACAGCCAGCGTCGAACGCGTTGAATGAAGCGATGAACGGTCAGTTCAGCCCCATTTATCCTGAGGCGCCTGATAATTGCGGAACGCTGCGAGCAACTGCTCGGGCGTATCGGTCAGCACCAGCATGTCGATGTACTCCTGCCGCAGAAAACCAGCCGCGGCCATGGTGGCGGCCATCTCCAGCTGGTGATCGTAAAAGCCATCAACGTTGTAAAAGGCACAGGGTTTCTTGTGCAGACCCAGCTGGCCCCAGGTCCAGGCCTCAAAAATTTCTTCCAGGGTGCCGATTCCACCGGGCAGGGCGACAAAGCCATCGGCCAGCTCCGCCATCCTGGCCTTGCGCTCATGCATGTCCCGGACAACAAACAGCTCGGTAAGGGCACTGTGGGCGAGTTCCCGATCGCGCAGGTGCTCTGGAATAACGCCATACACCTTGCCGCCATTGGCCAGAACCGAATCGGCAACAATCCCCATCAGCCCAACGTGGCCACCACCAAACACCAGATCAATGCCGTTCTGGCCGAAGTAGGCACCCAATTCGGCGGCTTTTTCGGCGAAGCGCGCGTGATGGCCCGTGCGGGAACCGCAGTACACCGCGATCTTCATGCCGGCTTTTCCTTCTTCCACTCAAAGGGCTTAAACGGTTCGTCGATGGGGGTTTCAGCAATATGGTTGATGTAATTGCTCATCACTTTCTGGGACAGGATGAGGATCACCTCCATGACCTGTCGGTTGCCGTAGCCGGCGGCGTAGAAAGCATCGAGATCCTCACGACTGACCTTGCCGCGCTTGCGCACAACCGCCAGGGTGAAGGTCCGCAGCGCCTCCAGTTTGGCATTCGGCAACGGGCTCTCGTTACGCAGCGCCTCGTTCAGGCCATCGGATACCTGCATACTCTTGGCGATACCGGTGTGGGCGGGCACACAGTAGTGGCAGGCATGCTCGACGTTGATGGACTGCCAGACCACGGTGCGCTCGTCGTTGTCGAAGCTGCTGACCATCACCAGTTCGTGCAGGGTCTGGTACGCATTGAGCACACCCGGTGCTTCGGCCATCACCGCGTGCAAACCCGGAATCATGCCGAACACCCGGCAGGACTTCTCCAGCAAGGGTTTGGACTCTTCCGGCGCGGATTTCAGATCGTGCAGTGTAAAGTCATTCATCACCGCCTCCTTAGCTGCGATACACCCACGTGACACCCACGAAGTATGGCACGGGAATGGCCGCGCAACCGCCAACAGGTTCCGGATCCGGGCAGGTTACCCGGGTGCTCAGGGAGGCAAATCAGGGAAGGCAGATAACCTGGCCGGGCGAAGACAGCCCGGCCAGAAGGGCGGCGCCCCGGGAGAGGCGCCCGGAGAAACGTCCGCTTACAGGGCTTTCTGCCACGCGAACGGCTTGAACGGTTCATCGACCGGCGTTTCGGCGATGTGGTTGACGTAATTGCTCATCACCTTCTGGGACAGCACCAGAATGATATCCAGCACCTGGCGCTTGCCATAGCCGGCTGCATAGAAGGCATCCAGATCTTCCTTGTTAACCTCGCCACGCTTTCGAACCACCGCCAGGGTGAAAGTCCGCAGAGCTTCGAGCTTCTCGCTCGGCAGCGGCGTTTCGTCGCGCAGGGCGTCGGTGATCTCGTCCGATACCTTCATGCTCTTGGCGATACCGGTATGCGCCGGAACGCAGTAGTGGCAGGCATGTTCCACGTTGATGGTCTGCCAGACAACGGTGGTCTCATCGTTGTCGAAGCTGTTGGCCAGAACGAGCTCATGCAACTTCTGGTAACCGTCCAACAAACCCGGTGCCTCCGCCATGACCGCGTGCAGGTTGGGAATCATGCCGAATGCCTGTTGTGATTTTTCCAGCAGCGGCTTGGATTGCTCTGGTGCAGAGTCGCTGTTGTGCAGGGTAAAGTCTGTCATATCGCACTCCGTTACTTGAATGATTGCTCAACAACGGCAACCCTACCTATTCTTGAGCGATCATTCAAGCTATAATTGAGCGAACATTCAACAAACATTTTGATGATCACGTTCATGGCCCGACACGCCCGCTACGACCGTCCGACGTTACTGAACAAAGCCATCACGCTCTTCTGGGATCGCGGCTACCACGGCAGTTCCATGAAGCAGATCGAGCAGGCTCTGGACCTGCGCCCAGGCAGTATCTATGCCGCCTTCGGCAGCAAGGATGGCCTGTTCGCCGAAGCCCTGGCCGCCTATGCCGAACAGGGTCGCGGGGAACTGATGTCGTATCTCGAGCATCGCGATTCCGTCGTGGAGGGGTTGCAGGCGTATCTGCGCGCGTTGGCGGGCAGTCGCACGTCGGATAAGCCTGCGCGGGCCTGCATGATCATCAAAACGTTACTGGAATCCAGTAACACCCACCCGCAGCTCGCGGACCAGGCCGAAACAATCCTCGCCGATATCCGCCAGGCACTGGTCGAGGCGCTCGAGCAGGCCAAGGGCGCCGGTGAGCTGATCCAGAGCACCGACTGCGATCGCCTCGCGCGCCTGATCCAGACCCAGATCGTGGGCCTTCGATCCATGGCAGAGCGAGGCCTGACGCCCCGGGAACTGGCTGAACTGGCCGACGACATCGCCAGCCTGCTGGATAGCTACCGGGCCGCTCACTGACCGGCGCCGAATCCGCTCCAGGTCCGCAGGCCAATTGTGCCGCCGCCCCCTGACACGCTAGTATTGGGCGGCTGGCCAAGCCCCCCTTCCTCCCAGTGACGACAGCCAAGCGCTTTGCCCCGCAGAGTGCTTGGCTTTCTTCACTTTCGGGATTGCACGCTATGGACAACCTTCAGCACATCGTGGTGGTGGGCGGCGGTGCCGGTGGCCTGGAACTGGTCACCCGGCTGGGCAACAAACTGGGCAAAAAGCGCAAGGCGCGCATTACCCTGGTGGATGCCGGCCTGACCCATGTCTGGAAACCCTTGCTTCACGAAGTGGCCTCCGGTTCCCTGGATGCCAGCGCCAACGAAATCAATTACCGGGCCCATGCCCGCAAGCACCATTACGAATTCCAGCTGGGCCGCATGAGCGGCCTTGATCGCCGGAAAAAACAGTTGGTGATTGCACCGTTCCATGACGAAGACGGTCAGGAAGTGGTGCCCGAACGGCACATCCAGTACGACACCCTGGTGGTGGCCGTGGGCAGCACCGCCAATGATTTCGGCACGCCGGGAGCACAGGACCACTGCCTGTTCCTGGACAGCCTCAGGCAGGCGCGCCGGTTCCATAACCTGATGCTCAATGCCTTTCTCCGGAAAAACCACGAAGCCCAACTGGAGCAGCCCCACACCCTGAACATCGGCATTATCGGTGCCGGGGCCACCGGCGTGGAGCTGGCGGCAGAGCTGCGATTGGCGTCCCGGGAATTGCCGGTGTACGGCATGAACCACCTGAGTTCGTCCGACGTTTCCATCAACATCGTTGAGGCTGCAGACCGGATTCTGCCCGCCCTGCCAGCCCGGCTGTCGGCCGCGGCCACCCGGGAACTGGAGCGCCAGCAGGTGCACGTTCACTGCGGCCAGCCGGTGAGCGAGGTCAGGGCAGACAAAATCGTCATGCAGGACGGCTCTGAACTGGCCTCGGACATGACGATCTGGGCGGCGGGCATCAAGGCGCCGGCGTTTCTGGCCGAGCTCGATGGGCTGGAAACCAACAAGGGCAACCAGCTGGTGGTCGAGCAGACCCTGCAAACCACCCGCGATACCGACATCTTCGCGTTCGGCGACTGTGCCGCCTGCCCGCAGCCGGATTCGGACCGGCCCGTGCCGCCCCGGGCGCAGGCCGCACACCAGCAGGCCGATACCCTGTTTAAAACCCTGGTGCACCGATTACAGGGCAAACCGCCGGTGCCGTTTGTGTACAACGACCACGGCTCGCTGATCAATTTCAGCCGCTACACCACCGTCGGCAACCTGATGGGCAATCTGTCGGGACGCAGCATGTACATCGAGGGCAAGGTGGCACGGCTGTTCTATGTGTCGCTGTACCGCATGCATCAGGTTGCGCTGCATGGCTTCGTGAGAACGGGCGTGATCTGGCTGATGGATAAAATCAGCCGTGCGATGCATCCGAGGCTGAAACTACACTAGAAACTGCGGACCTCATGAGCAGTGATGGAGCGGGTGAAGGGAATCGAACCCTCGTATGCAGCTTGGGAAGCTGCCGTTCTACCATTGAACTACACCCGCGTACTCAATGTGCCGCGCAGAAAATATAGAGTCATCCCGCGCGGTTAGGCAAGTTCAGAGTCTGGAGTTGTGATGGATCCCACCCTTACGCTGATGGGCGCCCTGATGCTGGTCATCAGCATTCTGCTCAGCCCGCTGTCCAGCCGGGTCGGCATGCCGGTGCTGCTGATTTTCCTGGCCGTGGGCATGATGATGGGCAAGGACGGCCCGGGTGGCATCGAGTTCGACAACTTCGAACTGGCTTTTCTGATGGCCAACCTGGCGCTCGGCGTCATTCTGCTGGACGGCGGTATGCGCACCCGCGCCGACACCTTCCGGGTCGGTCTGCGGCCGGCGCTGATGATGGCCACTCTGGGGGTATTCCTGACCTCCGCTGGCGCCGCCGTGGTCGCCCACTGGGTGTTCGATCTGCCCTGGCTGCCCTCGCTGCTGATTGGCGCGATTATCTCCTCCACCGATGCCGCCGCGGTGTTTTCACTGCTGCAGGGCCGCGGCCTGCACCTGAATGAGCGGGTCAGTGCCACGCTGGAGATAGAATCCGGCAGTAACGATCCCATGGCCATCTTCCTGACCCTGCTTCTGGTCACCCTGATCAGCAATCAGGGCCAGGGAGCCGCCAGCGAAGCCCTGATCATGCTGATCAAGCAGCTGGGTATCGGCGGCATTGCCGGTATCCTGGGCGGGCACCTGATTGCCGAACTCACCAACCGGATCCGGCTCACCCCATCGCTGTACCCACTGCTGGTGGCTGCCGCCGGCATCAGCGTATTCTCCGCCAGCAACGCGCTGGGCGGCAGCGGGTTTCTGGCCATTTATCTGTCCGGCGTGGTGATCGGCAACCGCGAGGTACGGATGATGCCGATGATTCTGCAAGTACACGATGGATTGGCCTGGCTGGCCCAGCTGTGCCTGTTCCTGATGCTGGGTCTACTGGTGTCACCGTCCGATCTGTTGCCGCTGCTGGGTGGCGGACTGATTCTGGCGCTGGCTCTGATCCTCGTTATTCGGCCCCTGGCGGTGCTGATCACGCTGCTGCCTTTCGGCTTTAACCGGCGCGAGCTTGGCTTCATTGGCTGGGTAGGCCTGCGGGGGGCGGTCCCCATCGTGCTGGCGCTGTTCCCGGTCATGGCGAACCTGCCCGAGGCCCAGCTGATTTTCCATATCGCCTTTTTTATCGTGCTGGTATCGCTGGTGGTACAGGGCACAACCATGGCACCCCTGGCGCGGGCCCTGAAACTGGAAGTGCCGGCCGGCGAAGACCCCTACCGACGCCTGCCGCTGGACGTACCGGCAGCCGGCGGCCATGAGTTGATGCTGTTTCCATTGCGCGGCAAACCCTGGGAGACTCCTCGTACCCTGAGCCAGCTGCACCTGCCCCAGAACACGGCGGTCGCCGGTGTGTTCCGGAACCGGATGTGCCTGCAGCCAAATGCCGATCTGCGAGTCATCAGTGGCGATGTGCTGGCCATGTTCGCCACGCCCGGCGTGCTGCCCGAGCTTGGCAAGGCCCTGAGCGGGCGACACGCACCGGAATACCTGGCCGAACGGGCTTTCTTCGGCGACTTCGTGCTCAATGGCGATGCCCTGCTGGGGGACGTGGAACAGGTCTACGGCATCGAATTCGATGATTTGCCACCACAGCTCTCACTGGCGGAGTGTTTCGCCAAGCGGACAAAGGGCCATCCGGTGGTGGGTGATACGGTGATTCTCGGGCCTGTCACCCTGGTGGCGAGGGCAACAGATTCGGACCGTGTGACCAAAGTGGGTCTCAAAATGGAGGGACCCGGTCGCAAAAACTGAAAAAAGATCACGCCAAAAGTTAACAAAAGCCCTCACCACGGGCCTGACGGCCTATGTTATAAATGCGCGCATCTGAAGATTAATCATTGGTAAGCTGAATTAATGTATTCCCGAATCATGATAAGCGCCTGCATACTGGCAATGGCTCTGCTTTTTCCGACCGCCGTCTCGGCCACCGAACTGTTGGCCAAGGCCGATACGCATATGCCGGTCAGGGCCACTGCCCAGCAGGAGTCTCTGAACATCAGCCAGGTTCTGGTACGCAAGGGCGAACGCCGCCTCTACCTGATGAACGGCGAAGAGGTGGTGAAGAGCTATCGGGTATCCCTGGGTGATAACCCTGAGGGCCACAAGCTCTACGAAGGGGACGAGCGCACCCCGGAAGGCGACTACGTTCTGGACTGGCGCAATGCCAGCAGTGACTTTTACAAATCCATCCACATTTCCTACCCGAACCAGAAGGATCTCGAGCAGGCGAGCGCCTGGGGCCTGGACCCGGGCGGCAGCATCATGATCCACGGCCTCCCCAACGAAGCCGGCGACATGGCCTTTGCCTACCGCGGGCTGGACTGGACCGACGGATGCATTGCCGTCACCAACGAGGAAATGGACGAAATATGGCAACTGGTGGCCGATGGCACACCTATTCGTATCGTTCCGTGAACTCTCTATGACACCAGCATTAAGTTGTTGTCACATGGTCGAAAATTTTACCCTCCCTTTGTTAACATTTTATCTCTGAGTGTTTTACACTGAGTGTCGTTCCGGTTGTCAATGCCCTTTGGGCGCGTTTGACAGGAAGTCATCTATACTGATTTCCGGACCACAGGAAATAACTCGACCAATAAGGGGATATGTAATGCGTAAACTGACGATCGCCGGTTTTGCCCTGGCTACTGTTATGACTGCTGGCTGTGCCTCTAACCAGGCTGGCGTTGACGAAGCAACTGCAACCGCGAACTCCGCCGAGCAGACTGCTGAGAATGCTCTGAACACCGCTAACAGCGCTGCCTCTTCTGCACGTACTGCCCAGCAGACTGCTGAAGAAGCTCTGGCTGCCGCCAAGGCCGCTGAGCGCGCTGCTAACGAAGCTAACGAGCGCGCCAAGCGTATGCTCGAGCAGTCCAGCATGAAGTAAGACTCAGCATGCGCTGACGTCTAAAAGGCCGGTTCAACCGGCCTTTTTTGTGTCCGCTTGTCAGGCCTGGGCATCAGGCTCGCTGCCGTGCGTATCCTTGCCCCGGTTTGTCGTGGACTCGATAAAGCCCTTCACCAGCTCCAGCGGTAACGGAAAGACAATGGTCGAAGCGTTGGTATTGCTCATGTCGGCGAGGGTCTGCAGGTAACGCAACTGCATGGCGCCGTGGTTGGCGGACATCACCTGTGCCGCCTCGACCAGTTTTTTCGAGGCCTGAAGCTCGCCTTCAGCATGGATGACCTTGGCCCGGCGTTCCCGTTCGGCCTCCGCCTGTCGGGCAATTGCCCGGATCATGGACTCGTTCAGGTCCACATGCTTGATCTCGACGTTCGCCACCTTGATGCCCCATTCTTCGGTCTGGGCATCGATGATGTCCTGGATATCGGAATTAAGCTTATCCCGCTCGGACAACATCTCATCCAGATCGTGCTTGCCCAGCACCGAGCGGAGCGTGGTCTGCGCCAGCTGGCTGGTGGCCGAATGGTAGTCTTCCACCCGAATGATCGCCCGCTCCGGATCCACCACCCGAAAATACAGGACCGCATTGACCCGGACCGTTACGTTGTCGCGGGAGATCACATCCTGACTGGGCACATCCAAAACGATGACCCGCAGATCCACCCGCACCATCTGTTGAATACCCGGGATCACAATCACCAGGCCCGGACCTTTCACGCCCTGGAAGCGGCCGAGAAAGAACACCACGCCGCGCTCGTATTCGGGCAGGATCTTGATAGCCGACGCGAGGATCAGCAGCAGTACCGCTGTTGGTGCAATATAGGGAATCAATTCGCCAATCATAGGACCTCCTTGGTTCTGTTCGGCCAGCTCAGGTGGTTTCCCGGTCGACCTCGACGGTCACCGTCAGCCCGTCAACCCCGGTCACCCGGACTGGATCGCCCGCCTGCACCGGCGCCTGGCTGATGGCATTCCAGCGCTCACCGCTCAACCGCACATGGCCGCGGAAGTGGGCCTGCTCGCTGGAGAAGTCATCCATTGCCACTCCGCTTTCATGGCTGAGCTGTTCACTGCCACTGACCGGGTGTCGGCGTCTCAGCCGGATGAACTTGGTCACAGTCCACAGCATAAACCCGGCCGCGACGATCGCGGTGCCGCCAATGGTGGGCAATGAGATGTCCCGATGCGAGCCATCCATCAAAATGACCGAGCCGGTGACAAAGGCAACAATGCCCCCGATCCCCAGAATCCCGAAGCTGGGGACAAACGCCTCCCCGACCATAAACGAGAGGCCCAGCAGAATGAGCGCCAGCCCGGCGTAATTGACCGACAGCACCTGAAACGCAAACAGCGCCAGCACCAGGCAAATGGCGCCGATGACCCCGGGCACCACCGCGCCCGGATTGGCCAGTTCAAACACAATGCCGTAAAAGCCGATGATCATCAGGAAATAGGCCACGTTCGGATCGGTGATCACCGACAACAGCCGAGTGCGCCAGTCCGGTTGCGCGCGCACCACCGCGAGACCGGCGGTATCCAATGTCAGCTCGCCACTGGCCATGCGCACCGTACGGCCGTCGATCTGCTCCAGCAGCTCACCGAGGTTATCTGCCACGACATCAATGACATTCCGTTCCAGTGCCTCGCCAGCGCTGAGATTCACCCCTTCACGGACCGCTTCCTCGGCCCAGTCGGCGTTCCGGCCATGGCGCTTTGCCAGCCCTCGAATGTAGCTGACCGCGTCCTCCAGCACCTTGCGTTCCATGGCAGTGCCACCACGGCGCTTGCCGTCGGGATCCTGATCGTCGGCCGGCTTGTCATCCGTTTTGTCAGACTGCTCGTCAGGCTGCTGGGGTTCTGAACCGGGCAGGCCGCCCATTTGCACCGGTGTTGCCGAGCCCAGGTTGGTGGCCGGTGCCATGGCGGCAACGTGGCTGGCGTACAGAATGTAGGTGCCGGCGCTGGCCGCCCGGGCCCCCGCCGGGGACACATAGCTGACCACGGGCACATCAGAGGCGAGGATGACCTTGATGATATCGCGCATCGAATTCATGAGGCCGCCAGGGGTGTCCATCTCCAGCACCACCAGCGCGGCGTCACCAGACTCGGCCCGCTGGATACCGCGGGTGACGTAGTCCATGGTGGCCGGGCTAATGGCGCCATCAATGCTGAGGACCATCACGGTGTTGTCGGGCTGGGATTGAGCAGAGAGCGACTGGGCTAGCGAGCCCAGCCATATCGCACACCCGATAAAGAAAATGAGTGCCCACAAACGGGCCATCGGTGGCAGGTCTTTTCTGGCGGGTCGGTGTATCTGCATACGGTCTCCCCGTGGTGGGGAACGATCAGAACATTTTTGCCAGTACCGGCTCGGGCAGCCGTTTCAGCACAAAGCCGATGGGTGACCAGGGCCAGCGCGGCACGTAGCATTCCTTTTTACCGGACTCGATGGCTTTAACCATCGCCTTGCAACCGGTCCGGGTATCAACAACAAAGGGTTTGTTCTTCACCTGCGCGTTAATCGCAGTATGAATATACCCTGGATACAGTGTAGTCACCCGGATCGGAGATTTCGTCCTGATCAGTTCGACACGCAGGCCTTCAGCAAGTGCCGCAAGGCCTGCCTTGGTGGCCGCGTACGTGTTGATGTTGGAGGGCATGCCGCGGATTGCCGACACGGAAGACACCGCCACCAGATGGCCATGATTCTGGGCCCGGAAGATTTCCATGGCCGCTTCCATCTGGGCGAGTGCGGCAACAAAGTTGGTTTCCGCGGTCTGGCGGTTGGCGGCAAACTGACCGGTACCGAGGGGCTGCCCCTTGCCGATGCCGGCGTTTACGATGATTCGGTCGAGGCGTCCAAATTCATCCCGGAAGGCCCGGAAGACGTCGAACACCTGCGCATGATCATCAACATCCAGCGCTCGGATACTGACCTTCAGCCCCGGATGGGCGGCCTCCAGCTCGGACTTCAAGGCGTCCAGCCGGTCCGTGCGCCGGGCACACAACGCCAGGCTGGCGCCGCGGGCAGCAAACTCCCGTGCCATGCCCTCACCAAGCCCGGAACTGGCGCCGGTAATCAGAATAGTGTCACTCATACGATGCTCCCTGCGGTGATAATGTCCTGAGGCGCCGCCAGTGGCGAATCAGAAATACAGTGATTGTCGGGGATCACCAATGGCCCGGGGCTTCTTGTCACGGGCGCCTTTGTCGGCGGCCATGGTGGCAACCTGCTCACCAATCATGGTCGGGATGCCATCGGCCTGCTCCACCGCCAATTCAATGGCGTGACGCTTGACCTCCACCCCCGGATGCCGCTTCCGGAAGGTCTCAACCTCTTCCGAAACCAGGCGCCAGAGACGCTCGCGCTCTGATTGCGGGTATTCCTCTTTCGGCCGATGCACTTCCAGCCAGACCTCGCCGCCAGACAGCCCGATTTTCACCGGGTCCCGGATTACCTTCACCGGCGTTCCCTTGGGGACCTGGTATACGAAGCGGGAGATGTCCTCGTTGTACATTCGGAAACAGCCGTGGCTCACCGCCATACCGACGCCAAATTTCTTGTTGGTGCCATGAATCAGGTAACCCTTTTCGCTCAGCAGCAGCGCGTGGGTTCCCAGTGGATTACTGGGGCCCGGCGGAACCATCCTGGGCAGGTAGTCACCAGAGCGCTCATACTCAGCCCGGATGCTGGCCGGCGGATACCAGGCCGGGGATTCCAGCCGCATGGTGACTTCAGCGTTGGTCAGCGGCGAGGGATTTTCCTCGGTGCCCACGCCAACCGGATATACCTGAACTCCCCCTTCCGTGAAGTAATACAACCGGTATTCCGCCAGATTAATCACGATGCCCTCACGGTGGGTTTCCGGAAGAACATACTGGCGCGGCAGAGTGATACTGGTGCCTTCTCCCGGAAGCCAGGGATCAATATCAGGATTGGCCTTGACCAGTTCGAGATAGCCCAGGGCAATCCGATTGCCGATATCGGCGAAGGTGTCCTCATAGCGGGTGGTGAACACATCCAACCGGCCCGCCAGATCGCCCTTCAACTCGAACGTCGGAACTCGGGGCGAGCGATCCGCCTCTCCCTTGTTGCCGGCCGAGGCCGCGTCACCCGGGGTAGCCGTCGCGGTCGCCGCGGGCACGATCAGCGCCCAGGTCAGCAGGGTCAGGGTTAGCAATCTGAACAACATAAATCTTATCCACTATCAAAATTTGCCGGATTACAGCGGCACTATTTAGGCGCCGGAATTCATGACGGTAGCAACCACGGTGGCCACCGCCAGCGCCACAAACAACAAACTCGCCCCAATGCGGGCCGTTGTCAGGGGCAATCGCTCCATTAACCAACGACCTGCCATGATAACCGGTATGTTCGCGATCAACATACCCACGGTCGTACCAATCACCACCCAGAGAGTTTCAGTAAAACGGGCCGCCAGGACAACGGTGGCAATCTGGGTCTTGTCACCGATTTCCGCCAGGAAAAACATGACGGTGGTGGCCGCGAACGCGCCGAGCCCCAGAAAACGGGAATCGTCGCTGTCGTCCTTGTCCGGAATCAGCAGCCAGCCAGCAATGGCGATAAAGCTGATCGCCAGAATCCACGGCAGCCAGGCTTGCGGAATCCATTGGGCAATCCAGGCCCCCAAATACGCCGACAAGGCGTGATTCAAAACCGTAGCCAGCAGAATACCCATGACAATGGGCAGGCGCTTGCCATAACGTACGACGAGAAACAGGGACAGTAACTGGGTCTTGTCGCCGATTTCGGCGATGGCTACGGCGGCCGTCGAGGCGAGAAAGGCTTCCATATTATACTCCGGGGCGGATAACAGACATGAGGCAGCCCATCTTCCGCCCCACGGAGATGTTCTGCCTCAGGTCTTGCCAACCCCACGTCAAACCACGTGGAACACGACAGCCATGGAGATTGAGCCCCAAGTATGTTGACTGCCGTCCGCCGACACACTGACATGTGCTACGGAGGCTACTCCCCTGAAGGAGGGCAAATTTTAACCACTCTCCAGGGCGCACGCAACTAGGCCCTCATTTTCCAGACCGGGATCACCGCCAGGGCCACGAATACGGCCACCAGCCACCAGGCGGCGTGAAATGCGGTCAGGGTAGGTACCCCGCCGCTATGCTCACCGAACTCGATGGTCAGGGCCACCATGTTCACACCGAAGGCACCACCCAACTGCCGGGTAAAATTGATCGTACTGGAGCCGGCACCGAGCAATTCCGGGGGCAGTGGGTTCAGCGCGCCCGTGGACAACGCCGGCAGCATAAATCCGATGCCAATCCGGCCCAGCACCGCCCACAGGGCTAGCCAAGCGAATGCCAGCTCCAACCCCGACAGGGCAAACAGAACCGCCGAACAGGCAAACAGGGCGATCCCCACGATGACCAAGCGCCGCGCACTCTGCCGGTCCGCCAGCCTGCCCGCAATCGGAAACGTGATGCCGAGCACCACCCCGGCAGGCAACAGGAGCAGCCCCGCTTCAGTGGCGGAAAACCCCAACGCGGTCTGGACAAACAGGGGAATCAGGTAGGTGGAGCCAAACAGCGCGAGGCCCAATGCCAAAGCGCCAAGATTGGCGCAAAGGAAAACCGGCTTGCGCAACAACGTCATGTTCACCAGGGGATGGCCGGTCCGACGTTCATGAACCACGAACGCGGTAAGCAGAAGGGCCGCAACGAGCCCACCCAGCAGAACCCGCGGCTCCTGACCGCTGAGACTCTGCACCCGGTTCAGGGTGTCCAATGACAGCCCCATGGTGGTGCCCAGCAATACCAGCCCGGTCAGGTCAAACCGATAGGGTGCCGGCCGGGAGACCGGCAGGGGCAGAAACCGCCAGGCCATGAATATGCCCAGCAGGGTAACCGGCACCGGGGCGAACATGACGTAGCGCCAGCTTAGCTGGTCGACCAGAAAGCCGCCAAGCACCGGACCAAAGGCCGGCGCCAGTATCACTCCCATGCCATAAATACCCATGGCTTGGCCGCGCCGATCCCGCGGGAAAATCCGGAACACCAGATACATCCCCATGGGCTGCATCAGGCCTGCCATAGCGCCCTGCGCCACCCGTGCGGCAATCAGCTGCTCGGGCGAAACCGCAAAGCCGCCGGCAAGGGAAAAAACGGTAAACAGAAACATGGCGCCGGCCAGGGTCTTGCGGACGCCCAGATGATCCAGCAGCCAGGCAGAGGCCAGCATGGTGGTGGTCATAGCCGCGATGAAGCCGGTAGCCAGCCAGTGCACCTGCCCCTGTCCGATGCCGAACTCCATCATGATATCGTGCAGGGCGACATTCACCACGGTGGCACTGAGGACCGAGGCCATGGTGCCGAGCATGACCGTGGCTACCGCCAGCCAGCGCCAGCGGGCCCCGTACCGAGCTTTTAACCCTTCAACGGTGTTATCGCTCAAGGCTTACTTCGGCTTCTCTGCGTTTTCCAGAATCTTGTGGAACACCCGAACGGTGCAGGCGATTTCCTCGTCGCTGATGCCCTCCAGCATTTCTTCCCGCAGGGTTTCCGCGCGCCCGGAGAGCTCGTCCATAAACTCGCGTCCGGCCTTGGTGAGGTACAGGCGGCGGGCACGGCGATCATTCGGGCAGGGGCGACGTTCAATCAGGTCCTGCTGTTCCAGACTGTCCAGCAAACGGACCAGGGTCGGGTTCTCAATGGCCATCAGGGTTGCCAGCTCGCGCTGGGTCAGGCCCTCGCCACCTTTCGAGAGATACACCATGGTGCTCCAACGGGCCTGGGTGACACCAAGGTCTTTCAGTCGCTCATCAAGCATCTTGCGCCAGCGCCGGGTAACTCGCGCAACAGCAAAAGGAAACTGGTCTTTCATGCTGGAAACTCCTTTCAACAGGCGGCCGGGCCGCCAGCGGAACAAAGGGCCAAAAAACCACCCCATGCTTACCATATTAGAAAGCCAATAATAGTATGCTAATAATTCCAGTAAAGACAGGGTCGCAAAAAATGGGTTGGCAGCGGGCCTAAGCCTCTTGCCGCTGTTTCTCGAGTTTCATTTCCTCCACCTCGTGGGATTCATGGAACTCGTTATTACGCGGATCCATTTCCGCCAGTACCGGAGACGCCTCCGGCATGGCCGGAACGAAGTGCTCCTGCGCTTCCACAGGCACATCCTCAGTATGGCTGATCCGGTAACTGGTGATCACGCACAGCAACAGCAGGAACCCGGCATTGCCCATGAACAGCCCCTGCGGACCCAGCACGTTGATCAGCTCCGCCATGGCCACAGGGCCGATGACACTGCCCACGCCGTAGCTGAGCAACAACGTGGCACTGGCGGCAACGATGCGATTGCTTTCCATGCGGTCATTCGTGATGGCTACGGCAATCGGGTACAGTGCCGCCGAAAGCCCGATCATCAGCCCGACGGCCAGGGTCAGCAGCCAGAAATTGGCCGCACCAAAGTAGGCCACAACACCTGCGGACGCCGCGGCTGTCATCGCCACCCAGAACATCACGCGCCGACGATCAAACAGATCACACAGGCGGCCCAGCGGCCAGGCAACAATCATCGCGGCAACAATGGCACTGGCCATGAAACTGGACGTTTTGGCCACATCCAGCCCCATCAGCGTGGCGTACACCGGCCCCAGCGCATAGAACCCCCCCACCAGAACACCACAAATCAGCGCACCGGCAACCCCGGAGAATGACTCCCGGGCGAGGGTAAAAAACGAGATTCGGTGAACCTTCTCGATGACCGGCGCCTCCATCCGGGTAAGCGAGAGTGGCAGCAGAGCAAGTGTGAGCAGAATCGCCGCCAGAGAAAACGGCATGAAGTTGGCGGGATCACTGACATTGATCAGCAGCTGGCCACCTGCCGCCGACAAATAAAAGACAATCTGATAAACCGCAAACAAGGCACCACGGTTTTCGTTCGTTGCCCGGCTGGAAAACCAGCTTTCGATCACCACCAGCACACCGGCGACGCTGAAGCCGGACAAAACACGGAACACCGCCCAGACAGGCTCGTAGATCACCATGGGATACAGCAGCGCAACCACGGCAGACACCGCCGCAAACACGGCAAAGGCCCGGATATGACCTACCCGCTCGATGATCGTGTGGACATACATGGTACCCAGAACAAAGCCGATCGAATAACAGACCAGAATCCAGCCGATAACGTCCGGAGAAACCTGCTCAAAGCTCAGGCGAATGCCCAGCAATGTCATCAGGAAAGCGTTGCCGCTGACCAGCAGGGCGATGCTGATAATCAGCGCAGACAGGGAGGCAACCATTCGCGTCAAGGCAACAGACTCACGGCAGTCCCGTTTGCGGGCGGGGTTAAAGGAGGGTTCGATTAAGGTACTGATTCACGGCGCGTATTATAGATCAATAGTGCCACCGGCCAGCTACTAGGCACTTGCCGAAACACCGCCCGCGCGCACACGCATCGGCCTGCGAGTAGCGACAGCACAGGATTTTACGTTATTTTACATTAAAGCGACGTAACACACTGATTTTGTCATAGCGGGTAACATGAATGCAGATATCCACTTCACCCACGAGCGTCTGGTTATGAAAAAGACGGACTGGCCCATCCGCTGGGACTTGCTGCTGCGCTATCGCCTGATCGAAACCATTGCCCTTTGGGAAGGCCGACTGACCACCAACCACATCTGTCACAGCTTCGGCATCGGTCGTCAGCAGGCGTCCAAGGACATCAACACTTACCTGCGGGAACTGGCTCCAGACAACCTGGTATACGACCGGCACCTCAAGGGCTATGTCCCGTCCGAGCAGTTTCGTCCGGTGGTCACCCACGGCATCGTGAATGAATACGTTGAGCTGCTGGCCCGCCAGCAAAACCTGAGCAATACCTTCGAAACACTGGACATCGGCCTGCCGGAAAGCACCTTTCTGCAGGCCCCGAACCGAGTCATCGAGCCGGAAACCATGCGGGCGGTCGTACATGCTACTCGCCATGGCCGCCAACTGAGAGCCAGCTACGTTTCCCTGACCCGTCCGGAAGCAGTCGAAAGCATCCTCGAACCTCACACCCTGGTGTGCACCGGCACCAACTGGCATCTGCGCGCCTGGTGCCACGCCAACCGCGAATTCCGGGACTTTGCCCTGAACCGCTTCCAGCAGCCACCGCAAGCGCTGCGCCAGAAAGCCAAGCACAGCAGCCTGCAGGACGAAGACTGGAACCGGGAGGTCACCATGGAGCTGGTGCCGGATCAGCGTCTGAGCGCAGCCCAGCAGGAGATCATCGCCCGGGATTACGGCATGACCCACGGCCACCTGAAAATACGCACCCGGGCCGCCCTCTCGCCCTACCTGCTCTCCGGTCTGGGCATCACGCTCGATAGCCAGCACCCTGATCCACTGGTGCAGCAGCTGGAACTGGTCAATCCAGACCAGCTCGGGTTCGGCAGCCGCCGGGAACGGGCACTCAAGGCTGTGGCCGGCCTCAGCTAAACCGTTAACGTGGGAGTCAGGCTCACCACCATACGTACAGCGACCCTTCTAATACTCGGCGGCTGCGCGGCGGGGGCGGCAGCGAACGAATGCGGCGCACCGGCCACTCCGATCGCCGATATTCAGGGGGCAGGTTCCCATTCTCCGCTGGCCGGGAAAACCGTTAGCGTGGAAGGCATTATCACCGCCGATTCACGGGCACCCGGGGGCTGGCGCGGCTTTTACCTCCAACAGGCCGACCACGAAACGGACCGTAACCCTGCAACCTCTGAAGCACTCTTTGTCTATACCCGGCACAAAGCCGGCAAACCCGGCGATCGCGTGCGGATCACCGCCAGGGTCAAAGAACATTATGACCTGACCGAACTGGTGGACGTCGCGCGCCTGACGGTCTGCGGCTCACCGGGCCTGCCCGCACCGATACCGGTAACGCTGCCCTGGCGCCAGCCCCCGGAATCGCTGGAAAACATGCGCATCCGGGTAGACACGCCCCTGACCGTGATCGACACCTACGAACTGGCCCGCTACGGAGCCTTGACGCTGGCCAACAGCGATCCGGTCATTGCGACCGAAGTCCAGACACCCCGTCCTGGACAGAATAAGCCCTCCAGTGTCCAGCACCGCCTTGTTCTGGATGACGGCAGTAGCCGGGAGCATCCCCGACCGATTCCCTGGCCGCCCGGCGGCCTGACGGAATCCAACACCGTGCGGGCCGGAGACCAGATCACCGGCATAGCCGGCACTCTCGATTTTCGCCACGGAGCCTGGCGCCTGCAGCCGGAAACCACCCCCGCCTTTCTGCCCGCCAATCCCAGAAAGCCGCCTCCGCAACGTCCCGATGCCCAACATATCCGGGTTCTGACCCTCAATCTTGGCAACTACTTCAATGGCGATGGTCGGGGCGGCGATTTTCCAACTCCGCGCGGAGCGGAATCACCGGAGGATTTTCGGGAACAACATCGGCGGCTGGTAACCGCCCTGACCGCACCGGACCCGGACATCCTTGCACTGGCCGAGGTAGAGAACGATGGCTACGGCAGCAACAGTGCCGTTGCTGAACTGGCCCGTGCCCTGGGCAAGCCCTGGCGGGTGGTTGCCACCCCGGGACAGGATGGCACCGATCAGATCCGCACGGTGCTGCTTTATCGCGCGGACAGAGTGCGTGCCCCGGGATCACCCGGGCGACTCGCCAGCGGCCCCTTCCAACACCGTGGACGGCCGCCCCTGGGTCAGGTTTTTCAACGTCTTGGTGGTGATGCTGCGGTGGCCGTGGTGGTCGTTCATTTCAAATCCAAAGGCTGTCGCAACGCCCGTGGTGAAGACCGCAATCGAGGGGATGGCCAAGGCTGCTACGCCAGCCGGCGACAAAGGGAGGCCAAGGCTGTGCTGGACTGGCTTGAGCACTGGCCGGCGGAGACGAAAATCGCGGGTACCCTGGTTACCGGCGATCTCAACGCTTATGCCAGGGAAGCTCCGCTGCAGCTGCTCGAACAGACGGGCTTCACGAGCATGGTGCACCACTTCCATCCGTGCTCGGCAACGCACTGTCCGCACTACACCTACCGTTACCGCGGCGCGAAGGGGTCTCTGGACTATGCTCTGGCATCCAAGAACCTCAAGCCCCGGATTCTGGGTGCACAGACCTGGTTGATTAACGCCGATGAGCCACCGGCGTTGAGCTACCAAAGCACTTTGAACCCTGCATCGCCGATTCCCTGGCGCACCTCCGACCACAACCCGGTGATCGTCGATATCCGCTTATAGCTGTTCCGGTTTCCCCAGGCCAATCAGCCGTACAAGAGGCCAATTGGCCCGACTAGCCGGTTTCATCGTCAGCCAAGTCATGGGGCCGGGCCCCGGCACCGGTCATAATTCGAACAGTTTGAGCACCAAGGACGACATTGCCATCACGGATGAGGGAACCATATGCGCGCCTCCAACGCCTCCGATCAAGATCTGGGTATGCCAGCCATTTATCTGCACCTGCTAGCGGAGCTGCTGGGCACCCTGGGTATCGATGAACAGGAATTACTGCACCGGGTCGGGTTAAACCCCAGTCGCCTGAATTCCGTCGACCTGAGAGTCAGCCAGCCGCAGGCCAGCGAATTTGTCACCCGGGCAATCATTGAAAGCGGGGAACCCGGCCTCGGCATCATGCTGGCCCGCGAACTGAAACTGCCCCTGCATGGCACCCTCGGTACCGCGGTGATGAGCAGCCAGACTCTGGCGGAAGCCCTTGACCTGATGACACGCTTTCTCTCCCTGCGTGCGCCCCAGCTTGAGGTCACCCGGCAGGTTCATGGCAGCATGGCCACCTATCGGGTGCGCTGCGCCAGGGATCTAGGCCCGTTACAGGGATTCATTCTGGACGCCATGCTCTATGGTTGCGTGTTCATGGGGACGCAACTGACAGGCACCGCCGTGAAAGGTTGCCGGCTGGAACGGCGTGGCCCGGAACCGGGCTATTTCCACCGCTTTCGTCAGCAGATTCCGGTTCCGGTGATCTACGGCGCCGGTGACGATGCCCTGATCATTCCGATCTCCCAGCTCGATTTACCGGTTCGCTTCAGCGACCACCAACTGGCCGCCTCGTCACGTTCGCAATGCGAACTGGCCCTGAAACAGCTGACCGACGATGCCGGCTTCGCCTGCCGCGTGCGCCGGGTTATCGAAACCAGCCACCCCTTTCCACCCAAGCTGGCGCGGGTGGCTGCCACGCTGTTCGTGTCCGATCGCACACTGAAACGGCGCCTGCAAGAAGAGAGCATGAGCTTTCAGGCCCTGGTGGACCAGGTTCGGCTGAAGCAGGCCTGTGATCTGCTCGAGAAAACCGGACTGAATCTGAGCCAGATCGCCGAGACGCTCGGTTACGCCGATGCCGCAAACTTTACCCGGGCGTTCAAGCGCTGGACCGGTATCAGCCCGAGCCAGCACCGGAACGAGGCCAGAAAGCCCCCGCAGCGGGCTCCCGATCAATTTGTGACCGAATCAGCGTGATCAGTCGATGCCAATAATCTTGTGCATCTGCAGGGTCAGGCGCCACTGAGGATGCGCGAGGCAATACTCGGTTGCCTTCTGGGTATTGCTCTGCTTGACCGGGTCCGGCCCCTGTTCTGGTAGCGCTGGCGAGGCCATGGGCGACAGAAAGTAATGGCTGGCACGGATATGGCCAAACTGGTCAGGCATCGCCAGCGGCTGGGGATACACCAGCTTGAGTTCGTCACAGGCCTCGATCACCACCCTGGCGTCCGCCTTCGGGCTGACGCACAGCCAGTCTATGCCGGCCGGCGCCGGTAACGTGCCATTGGTTTCCACCCCCACTTCGAACCCCGCAGCATGGAAGGCATCAATGAGTGGGGCATCCAACTGCAGCAGCGGTTCGCCTCCGGTGCAGACCACGTAAGGACGCCCCTGAGCATTCGGCCACAGCCGCCGGATATGCTCGGCCAGCGCTTCCGGGGTTTCGAACTGGCCTCCGTTCTGGCCGTCAGTCCCGACGAAATCCGTGTCGCAGAAGTTGCATACGGCATTGGTCCGGTCCTTTTCTCGACCAGTCCAGAGATTGCACTTGCTGAACCGACAGAACACGGCCGCCCGGCCCGCCTGGGCGCCTTCGCCCTGCAACGTGTAAAACGCCTCTTTGACCCGGTACATCAGGCCTCCACCTCATAGTCCAGCGGGTCTCTCACACCATTGTTGGCGAAGGCCTCCAGCCTTTCGACACAGGAGCCACAGCGGCCGCAGGCTTTTTCCCGGCCGTTATAACAGGTCCAGGTCCGACCATAATCCAGCCCCAGCTTCAGCCCCTCGGCCAAAATGTCGCCTTTGTCCATGCTCAGGAAGGGGGCCTCAATGGCCACCGGTTGATAGTTGGCAATCCGACATACCGCATCCATCTTCTCAACGAATTCCGGTCGACAATCGGGGTAGATGGCGTGGTCGCCACCATGGGCTCCGTACCAGACGGCATTCGCAGACACCGTCACGGCATAACCGGTGGCCAGGGAGAGCAGGATCATATTCCGGTTTGGCACGACGGTGGATTTCATGCTCTCTTCCTCATAGTGCCCATCGGGCACATCCCCGTCGTAGGTCAGGGCCGAGCCGGCCATGACCTCACCCATGGCACGGATATCAATCACCTTATGGGGAATCTTGAGCTGCTCGCACACGGCAGCGGCCGCTTCCAGTTCCCGCACATGCCGCTGCCCATAGTTGAACGACAGGGCATATACCCGGTAGCCGCGAGCCCGCGCACGATGGAGCAAAGTGAAGGAGTCCATACCCCCGGAATAAATCACAACCACGGATTCGGTCATTCGGTATCCCCATATGGTAACAATGTAATTTCAGTGGCTTACTGCCGCCCCCCGAAATGTCGGGCTGTCATCAGGCTTTTACAATCCATGCACAGATTGTAACAGCGACGAACCTCTTCGGTTCGCCTCTCCGGCCAGGTACCGGTAAACTCATTCAAAAAATAATGCATCAACTACACTGAGCCAATGATTAACACTACATGCCCGGCATTCATCGATTTTGAGGCGTCCAGCCTCGACCTGATCGCGAGCTACCCCATCGAAGTTGGCATCTGTATGCCAGATGGCACCCTTCATAGCTGGCTCATTGCGCCGCATGTTCTGTGGAAGGACTGGTCCGAGAGTGCTGAGGGTATTCACGGTATTTCCCGGCCCATGCTGGACGCCGAGGGCTCCACCGTCCGCGACGTCGCCCGTCAGCTTAACGAAATGCTTCCTAAGCTGGTGTACTGTGATGCCTGGACGTTCGACAGTTTCTGGCTCCACCGCCTGTTCAAGGCCGCCCGTGTTGAGCCCGCGTTCCAACTCGAATCCATCTCCTCGCTCCTGAATCCAGCCGAGGTCCGTGAATGGTCGACCGTACGCCAGGCAGTGATTTCGGAACTGGGCCTGCCGGTGCACCGCGCTGCCAACGACGCGTTGATTCTGCACAAAACCTGGCAAAGAATCCGCCTTCTGTGCCCTTCATTTGGCACCTCCCAGGGCCAAAGCGACGAAGCCTGACCCCCTGTCCACCGCAGCCTGACGACCGCCACCTTTCAGACACGCAAAAAAAACGCAGCCGGGAGGCTGCGTCGAAAATAAAGGAGAGATCCATTTGGTTCCCGGCGCGGCGAGAACCATGGATTGCACAACGTAAAAACACGTGACGCTGCGCATTATGCTGATGGCGCCGTTCAGCGTCTGTAGGGGTTTGCCGCAGCCGGCGCAGTATTGCAAAGCAGTCATAACCCGATACACTGATTCCAAACCAAACCCAAGAGAACCATGGCCAAATGATTGTCACATTCCGATTCAACGAACGCACAGACTGCGAAGTATTCCAGTCTGTTGAGCTGATGATGAACAATCCATAACGGCTTTCGGTCAGTCCCGGGAGCCTTCTGAGCGACCGGGGCCGCTTCTGCTACGAACCCCCGGTTGCCTGTCGGCGCCGGGGGTTTGTGTTTTTGCAGCCGCAAAACAACAGTAGGGAGGGGTTATGAGAAGACATCCGACAAGACACACAGCGAGAACAGCGCCGAAAGGCGGACAGGGGCCGATCAGGCGCCCGGAAAAACTCCCGCTACTGGATGCCATATGCAGGAAGCTGAATCAGCGCGTCAACCTGGACGATGAGCAGCGGGTTCTGGGCGTTTACGAACGGGGCTGGATCTTCAAGGGAGTGTTGGGCAACCTCGATAATGGCGAGGCGCGCTATGTCCGCGCCCTGGCTACCCGATACAACTCCTGGATTGCGCGCCAGGTAGCCTGACGCCGACGCCAGGGCAGGCCTGACCGGTCAGTGCTGCCGGCTCAGGCCCTGTAACGCTGCGAGGTCATCGCCGTGAACCATCACGTAATTGTTGACGACATCGTACACCTTTTCCTGGGAATACGGCTTGACCACATAACCGTTAGCGCCAGCCCCGATCGCCCGCTGAATACTGTCGATCGAATCATCGGCGGTGACCAGTACCACATACTGCTGTTCACGGGTGCCTTTGAATTCCTGCATCACCTGGTGTCCATCACCATCGGGCAGGCCCAGGTCCAGCAAAACAATCTGGAACCGCTGATCGGAAAAGGCGGCACGAGCGGAGGCTGCGTCAGCGCATTCGACAACCTGGGTTGCGCCCGCCTGGTACAGCAGATCGACCAGGCGTTCACGCATGATCGGCTCATCCTCAACCACCAGTACTCTGAGCTCTCTCATCGACGGTCTCCTGCCAAACTTCGATATGCGGTCATCGTGATACTCCAGTCACAGCGATTCGTTGCCCGTTCGACGGGGTAAGTCCAGGGGCTCGGGACGAGGCCTGGAGGCCGGCTGGTCCTCGCTAATTGGCTCATCCGCGACATCGGACACCTCGGAATCACCCCGGATCAGAATATTACTGATCCCGACGGCGGTGGAATACAGGGCAATGGCGAGAATCAGCAAGATCGGCTGAATAAAGGCGACGAACCCCGGCACTTCCACGCTCCCGATTATACTCAGTATCAGGATCATTGCCGGCCCGAGAACCACAAACAAGGTGAGCGCGATAAAGAAAACAATCCGCTCCTTGAAGGCCCCCAGATCCCGATTGCTGACCAGCCCGAGAACGAACTTGCCGATCGCAAGCCCCGCCAGGATGGCTGCGGCGATGCTCAGATCCGGGCGCAGCAGGGTTTCATAAAGCCGGCCATCCCACAGCCGCTGCATGATGATGACCAGAAATGGAAACAACACGAACAGCACATCGGCGTAGGTGCCGTACATCATGCTCAGGGAGTGACGCTCCCGGTGGTACTGCTTATCAGTCATGACTTTTCTCCAATCATGCCATTGCGGTTCATCCCGCGGTTAATCCCCGAGTGACGGTTCGGCGGCCGCACGAGCCCGATCAATCATATCAACCAGGCTATCCAGTTCTGTCCGAACGCTGTCCCAGTCCGCTGCTTCGGCCACCAACATCGCCTCCAGAACGCCGGCTTGGCGCGTCATCTGGGGGTAACCCATGGCGCCCGCCGTGCCCTTGATCTGGTGAACTTCGACCCGTAAACCCTCGGGATCCCGACTGGTGAAGGCGCGCTCCATGTGGTCGCGGTGCGCCGCCAGCCCGCGCAAGAACTTGTGCACCAGATGCTTGATGCCCGGATCTTCCGACACCTGTTCCGACCTCTGACCGGCCCTTGGCAAGTAGCGTTCAAGCAAGGCCTGCAGGTGCCCCTGGTCGATTGGCTTGTTCAAAACGCCTTCGCAGCCGGCGTCCGTCAGGGCGTCGATTTCCTTCTGGTCTCCGGCGGTGAAGGCGATAATGGGCCGCCGGAAACCGGCCTGACGCAGCAAACGGGCCGCCTCAACGCCATCCATCCCCGGCATGTGTCGATCCATCAATAGCAGTTGCACGGAGTCTGACAGGGCACGGCGCACGGCCTCTTCGCCACTGGCAACGGTGATCACATCCAGGCCCTGACGTTTGAGCATGCGCGCCACCAGTTGGCGGTTCTGGTCGTTGTCTTCGGCTACCAGGACCTGGCCGGTAAAACGGGCCACGGGTGGCTCAACCACCTCCGACTGGACGGTAAGATACCGAGCCAGCAGCTCGTAAAACCGTTGCTTGTCGATCGGCTTGGCCAGATGCTCGTTGCACCCCGCGCGCCGATAATCGGCGATGTCTTCTGCCATCACATTGGCGGTCAGCGCAATGACCGGTGTATTCTTGCCAGCTTCCCGCAGCGCCGCGGTGGCATCCCGCCCGTTCATCACCGGCATCTGGATGTCCATCAGAATCAGGTCAAACTCTTCCCGCAGGGCCAGTTCCAGCGCTTCCGCCCCATTGCCAACATGCACCAGGTCTGCTCCGGTCCGGGAGACCAGCAGCGACACCAGCCGGCGGTTAACTTCGTTGTCTTCCGCACACAGGATACGACCCGAAAGTTTCGGCGCCATCACCATGGGCAGGTTGCGCCGGCGCTGGCTCAGCTCCGAGGCATCGCGCAGGAAATGCACCCCGCCCAGCGAACCCGTGCGAATCGACAGCTCAAATTCGCTGCCCTCGCCGTAGGTGCTGTGGACCCGGATGGTGCCCCCGAGCAATTCCGCCAGGCGGCGGGAGATACTGAGGCCAAGCCCGGTACCCCCGTACTGCCTGGAGATAGAGGCACTGCCCTGGGCAAACGGATCGAACAGGCGTTCAAACTGCTCCGGCTTCATGCCAATGCCGGTATCCACCACGGTGGCGATCAGTGTTTCATTCTGGGCATCACACCGAACCACCAGGGAAATCGATCCTTTATTGGTGAATTTCAGGGCATTTCCGCACAAATTGATGATGATTTGCCGCAGGCGGGTGGGATCGGTCTGAATTTTCTCGGGCAGGGGATACTCGCAGATAATGAAGAAATCCAGACCCTTTTCCTTGGCTTTGGGAGCAAAGAAGGCGCGGATCTCATCCAGCAATTCCGGCAGATTCACCGACACCACGTCCACGCTGAGCTTGTTGGCGTCAATCTTTGAGTGATCCAGAATGTCGTTGACCAGGTCCAGCAGGTGCCTGCCGCTGCGCACTACGGTTTCGGCGCTGGTTTTCTTTTCCTCCTCGCTGAGGCTGGCGTCGAGCAAGGTTTCGCCATAGCCGATGATGGCCGCCAACGGGGTTCGGATTTCGTGGCTCATGTTGGCAAGGAACTGGCTTTTCGCCTGGGCGGAATTCCGGGCCAGTTCTTTCTCCAGCCGCTCCTGCTCACGTTCGCGCTCGATTCGCCGCCGCTGATGGGTTTCCGTCAAATCGATGCAGGTGCCTTCCAGATAAAGGGGCTCGCCGTCGGCGTCATAAACCGTGTGCAGGGAAAGGTTGGCCCAGCGTTCTTCACCGGCTCGGCTCAGGTATCGGGCCTCAATGCCCTTGGCTGCACCCGTGGCCTGCAATTTTTCGATCACCCGCTGCCTTAGCTGGTCGTCAGCAATGCAGGTTTCCAGCACATCCGGATTGCGCCGGAGTAATTCGTCACTGCTGGCATACCCCATCAGTTCGGCCATGGCGGGATTTGCCGTTAACAAACGGCGATCCGGCGACATCTGGAAGACGCCCTCAATGGCGTTATCGAACAGCGACTGGTACCGCTGCAGGTTCGACAGAGCCCGCCGGCTCCAGTCCAGCGCCTCGCCCTGTACCTGTTTGATCTGATCAGCCAGGGCGAAGGAAAACAGGATCACCTGGGCAACCACACCGATCTGCAGGGAATAATTGGTGAGCGGATTCAGCGGCAGGAAACCCATGACCGTCAGCGCGTATACCCCGAAACCGGTGAGCGCCAGCGTCCAGGCAAAGAAGTAGGACTTGGCAGCCGGATTGTAGTAGCGCCAGGACACATAGCTCACCACGATCAGGATCAGACTGACCAGAATCGACCCCAGAACACTCCATTCCATTGCCACCTGGTAAGGCATGAAGAAGTTCAGGCCAAAGGTTACTGTCACGATCCACAGACTGACCTTGATTACCTTGTCGAGATGAGGCGATCGCTCTTTCGTCTCCAGCAGGTGGCGGGCCATCAGGAAGCCCCACAACCAGATCGCGATAATCTGGAAATGCAGGTACTCCTTACTCAACAGGGCCGGGCGGCTATCCAGCAGTTGAATGCCGTGCACCTGCTCGGTGACGATAAAAATAGCCGCTGACACCAGGTACAGCACGTAGTAGATAATGCTGCGCTCACGTACCGACACAGCCACAAACAGGTTGTAGGCCAGAATCGCAAAAATCGCTCCGAGCAAAACGCCACGAAACGCCTCGTCAATGGAGATCTTTTCGATGTAACTGTCAGGATGCCAGAGCGTGACCGGCACTCGGAAGGTGTTGGTGTTGGTAATCCGCAGGAACACCGAAGTAACGCCACCCGGGGCCAGATCAAGACGGAACGTGGGGTTGGGAACGGCAAGGTCACGCTCGGACCAGTTATCCCGGTAACCGGCCTGACTCTGCTGCACCAGTTCGCCGTCGCGCACCAGGTACAGACGGACGTCGTCCACCAGGGGTAGGGCAAGTTCGAGGATCCAGTTGGTATCGGCGGCGGTGCCGACCGGGCGAACATCCACACGGACCCAGTAGGCGGAATCGGTGTAACCGAAATTAAGGGTGCCACCATCATGGCGCCTGAAAGCCCGGAGTCCACGGTCTTTGATGTCGTGGAAAGACAGGCTCTGAGCGGGGTCTTCCAGATACCAGAGGCATCCGCTGAGGTCCTGGACACTGCTTGTCCCACTGCCAAGCACCAGCATTCCGTCTCGGCACGGATTCTGGCCCGCATGGGCGGGCGACAACATGGCCGACAGGACAAGCAGAGCCAGCAGCATACGAATAACTGCTGTGATGGCGGGCGTACACCAGTGCCGCAAAATGTGATCTCCGCGAGGGCAGATGCCTGTTTTATGATTTATTGTCAGCATTCGAACCTGGGAACAACATCCCTCTGAATTCGTACTTTAGCCCCAAAACCCTACTTGCGCACCTCAAGGCCTTTCGAAATGAGACATTCCTGCTTTTTCGTCGCGGTGGCCGCCGGAACACTCAGCCTTGCAGGCTGCGGGCTCGAATCCTCCGGCTCTTCCACCTTCAATCCAGCGACGAACGTGAACCTGGGGTTTTCCTCTTTTACGCTGACGGAACAAATGGACACGACCCTGTTCAACGATCTCTACCAGGCCGTTGAGCCCGATCCCGCCAATCCGAACTACACCGAAGCGCAAGCATCGGCGCAAGGCATTCGCGAGCAACTGTCGGTGTTTCTCGGCCTTGGGGTGTCCGAAGATCAATCGGCCATCCTCTCGGTGAGAAATCCACTGGACCTGATGCGCCGGGTCATCGGCGAGGACGAAGTCCAGAATTTTACCGAGGCTCGTCAGTACATCAGCGCCAGCATTGATTCCGGCGAGGTGGGCATCTACGACACAACCACCAATGGCGTTTCCATCCAGTTCACGGATCAGGCCGCCGCGGAGGCCGGCGCGGCAGTACAGGACTATTACTGGCGCTACCCGACGGTGAAGTGGGTCAATACGCCGGACACAACCGGCAACGTGATCCGAACGCTCATCTGGGTCGCCTCAGGGACCTTCCCAAAGGGCAGCACCCGCCCCAGCGCGGCATTAGGTACAGAGTTCCGGGGCCGGGATTTTTCCGCCGCCGGCTATAACGATGGCGCCCGACTCGGCAGTGAGGGCAGCGTTGTCATTGAAGGCGAGCGCGAGTTCAGTTTTTCCCGAAACTACCGTGGCATACAAACCGATACCATCATCATTGATGGCACCCGGGTTGGAACCAGTGAATTTCCTGATGATCCGGACCAACCTTCAGGAACCCTGCCAGGCCCTGGTTTCAGCTTTGGCGATCCGGCCAGCTCGATATCCTGCCTGAAAATCGAAATGGATTACTCGGTGCCAGAGGTAAAAATTTACACGTCCAGTGCTGAGGCGCCCCGGAACTACGATCCTGAAGATCGAGAGCAAACAATCGCTAATCCAGCGTATTGCACCAACCTCACAGAGCCCAGTTTCCAGTACTCGACCGTGCCGACCGGCGCCCGGTCCTGAGCACCGCGCGGGCCGTTCAGCACAGAGGCCGGTCCGTCATTTCCCAGTTCCGCAGAAAACCTTTCTTGCGGTTGATCATCCGCTCAAAGGCGGAAATCATGATCTCGGCGTGCGGAGCGCGCCTCAGCCGCAGCGTCTCGATACGACGCTCCAGATGCTCGACTTCAGAGCTGACCTTTTGATGAACGTGATCCCGGACGCTGTCGTGATGATCCAGCATCACAGCGCGTTCACAATGGGTAGAGCGGTTCCTGGAAGGTTTGTCCATTTAATGTCTCATCCAATGAGTCGTGGCTGTCCTTTAACCGTGGTTAAATTTTGCACGGCGGCCATGGAAAGAGCAACAAAAATGAATATAGTTTCATTTTTATTAAGATCCCCGTCACAGGTCTTTATTCATCACACGACGTATCCCCTGCTATAGTTCCGTTAAACAGTCACTTATCGCCCGCCAAACGGATTGCCATGACTCCCCAGACGTCTGTTGCTCATACCCTCCGGGAATACCTATCGCTGCTGGAACTGCTGGATGATGCCTACTGGGAGGCGGGCAACATTCGCCACAAAGACATGGTGTACGACGTCATCAGCATCTTCCATCAGGAAGTGGCAGAGATGAACAAGCTCAGTGTTCAGGAACAACACTACCCTTACGAGATGATTACCGAGGGAATCCGACGGGTGGTTCCGAAGCTGGAACAGCTGGATGAAAACCGGGAGGATGTCATTCAGAGGACCCAGACACTGACCGATTTCCGGGATGTGGTGTCGTCAGTGCTGGGTATTCTGGAGGCGCAGCTGCGGTCGGTTTAGGAGCCTGCCAGTGCCAGTGGCCGCTGGTCTTCCGGGATGATCGGGAAGCGGTCACACACGGTGTAGACGAATTTCGCCAGTGACGGCAGGTGGTGGCCGACAATGGAGATGCCGGTATTGATCAGACTGACCGAAATGTCCCGGGCCGGGTCGGCCCAGCAGAGTTTATTGATCAGCCCGACATGACCAAACGCGTGGCGACTTTGGGGCCCCCACAGTCCCACCGGATTGCCCCCCAGCATCAGGCCGGCACTGAATCGCATCGGGATCATCATGGTACGGTCGATTTGCAGCGACCCGTATTGCTGGATGGCCCGGTGTACGGTCCGCTCGCTGCAGATACGCTTGCCGTTCCAGACCCCACCGTTGAGCATCATCTGGAAAAAACGCCCCATCTCCTCGGCAGTGCCGCACAGGTTGCCGGCCGGAATGACCGCCTCCTGAAAGCGCGGATCATTGGATACTCTCTCGACGGTGTGGATGTCCGCCCCCAGGGCGCGGCGGATCACCCAAGACACCGGGAAACGCGGTGTCGGGCCGGTGGCGTAGTTGGAAGCCAGATCGCTCAGGTGCTCTGGAGCGATACCGTAGGTAAACCACGTCATGCCCATGGGTTGCCGCAGGTGCACATCAAGGAAATGCTCAATACTCTCGCCGGTGACCTTTTCCAGGACACGCTGGAGCACAAAACCGCCGGTAATCGCGTGGTAGGACACCTTGGCGCCGTCGACCTCCACCGGCCTCGCCTCGCACAACAGCCGCCAGACCTCATCCCGGTCCCACAACACATCGATCGGCGTGGAGGTCGGCAATGCCGGTATGCCGCCACGATGGGACAACACCTGGTGCAGAGTAATCGTGCGTTTGCCGTTCTGGGCGAACTCTGGGCAGTAATAGGACACCGGGTCCATCAGGTTCACCAGGCCCTGTTCCGCCAACATGTGAATCAGCAGCGCGGTGACGGCCTTCGACGCCGAGAAAAAGCATACCGGGGTCTCGGTGGTCATGGCCGCGGTGGGGCCGGTAGCCGGGTCGTTGGGGCCATTGCCATGGGCGTGGCCGATGGCCCGGTGCAGAACCTGCTCGCCTTTATGACGCACGGACAACTGCATGCCGGGATGCACACCGGTCCGGTACAGGCACTCCACACTGTGCCAGATGGCGTCGATGGTTTCGCTGCTGACGCCGGCGGCTTCCGGGCGTTCACCCGCCGGATCGCGGACAGTGACGGTTGAGAGATCCTTGGGTATCCGGCTGGTGTGCAGGACACGGCGGGCAATTCGATTCATCCGATAAACCTTTTCTCAAGGGTGCGTTTGATCCAGTGTCGCCACGCAACCTCCGGTGGTCATTGGCCGGAGTCGGAGATTGCCGGTGTCAGAGCATCCAACCAACCCGCGGGCGAGTGACGTCATTATGAACAGACAGACCCCGAGGCACCAGACACGCCGCCAAGCGTCTTTTTTCGATGTGGACTGTGTTAAGTTTTGGGGACAATAAGATTCAACAGGGAATTCCCGATGACCCCCGGTATCAACGCCCTCAAGAAAGCCGGCGTGCCATTTTCGGTGCACGAATACGACCATGCTCCGGACGCCCCGAGTTATGGCCTGGAGGCCGCGGAAAAAATGGGCACCGAACCCGGGCGAGTGTTCAAGACACTGGTGGCGGCGGTAGACGGTCAGTCTCTGGTCGTGGGCATCGTGCCGGTGAACAGCCAACTGAGCATGAAGCGGCTGGCCCGTGCTGCCAAAGGCAAGAAGGCCGCCATGGCCGATCCGGAAGCAGTGCAGCGCAGTACCGGATACGTGCTCGGTGGCGTCAGCCCCCTGGGCCAGAAGCGACGGCTGGCGACTTTCATCGATGACTCGGCACAGAGATTCGGAACGGTTTTCGTCAGTGCCGGACGGCGCGGGCTGGAAATCGAACTAGCCCCGGCGGATCTCGCCCGCCTGCTGAACGCCAGCTTTACCCCGTTGCAACAGGAGTAACCCGTGGAGCACACGCTGGACCTGTTGCTGATCGGCGGCATCATGTTGCTTGCCCTGGCCGCCCATACGGTGGGCCAGCGCCTGCATGTGCCCAGGGTCACCCTGCTGCTGCTGGTGGGCGCCCTGGCCGGACCGGAAGTGCTCGATCTGGTGCCGGTATCCATCAGTGAAAACTTCCCGCTGGTTACCGAGCTCACCCTGGCCATGGTGGGCTTTCTGCTCGGCGAGCGGATGTCGATCCGGGATCTGAAGCAGGGGCGGGAGGCGATCATTATCAGCCTCGCGGTTACGCTGGTCACGGCGGGCCTGATCTTCGTGGCAATCTGGGCGGTGACCGGCAATCTGGTGGCGGCGCTGATTCTGGCCGCCATCGCCACCGCCACCGATCCCGCAGCGACCCTGGATGTGGTGCGACAGACCCGGGCAAAGGGCCCGCTGACCCGGCTGGTGACCCAGGTCGTTGCCATTGACGATGCCTGGGGCGCCCTGTTGTTCAGTGTGCTGCTGGTGTTCGCCCAGCTGCTCTCGGGCAACGGCGCGGGCCTCACCGAAACCGCGCTTCACGGCCTGTACGAAGTGGTCGGCGCCATCCTGCTGGGCGCGCTTCTGGGCTTGCCGATGGCGTGGCTGACCGGCCGGCTGAAGCGCGGTGAACCCATGCTGCTGGAATCCGCCGGTTTTGTCTTTCTGGCGGCCGGGCTCGCCGGAGCTCTGGGGGTTTCCTATCTGCTGACCTGCATGGCGCTGGGCGTTACCGTGGCCAACGTGGCCACCCATCATGTCCGGCCTTTCCGCTCGATCGAAGGCATCATCGAACCGTTTCTTGCCATGTTCTTTTTCCTGGCAGGCTTTGGCCTGGACTGGTCCCTGCTGCCAACACTGGGGGGCCTGGGAGCGGCGTACGTGGTGGTCCGGATTCTCGGGCGGGTGGCCGGGGGCATCGCCGGGGGCGTGCTGGCAGGCTCCGATCCGACCGTACGCTACCGTAACGGCGCCTGCCTGCTGCCCCAGGCCGGCGTCGCCATGGGCCTTGCGCTCGTGGCCGCCGATCGCATTCCCGAGATGACCTACCTGATGCCTTTGATGGTTGGCTCGACGGTATTGTTCGAGCTGATCGGGCCGCCGGTGACCATGCAGCAGCTCAAACGGGCCGGCGAAATTCGCGGACGCAAAGTTGCCCGCCACCGGACATAAAAAACCGGAATGCCCCTACGGACATTCCGGTTTTCGGTCCTGATGATCCTGCCAGCGGCAGGATCAGGGATCAGCTCACCGACGCACGGGCATCGGCCAGGATCTTGTTCAGGGTTTCGCTCGGCTGCATGACCTTGCACACCATGTCCTTCGGTGCGTGGTAGTAGCCACCGATATCGGCCTCGTGGCCCTGGATCACGGTCATTTCTTCCAGGATCTTGTCCTTGTTGTCTTCCAGCTGCTTGGACAACTTGCCAAAGAACGCCTTCAGCTCGGGATCATCGTCCTGGTGAGCCATTTCCTCAGCCCAGTAGCGGGCCAGGTGGAAGTGGCTGCCGCGGTTGTCCAGCTCACCGGTGACACGGGACGGCGACTGGTTATTCTCCAGCAGTCGGCCGGTAGCCTTGTCGAGGGTCTGGCCCAGCACACGGGCACGGTCGTTGGACTGCTTCTGGCCAAGCTCGTCCAGGGACACCGCAATGGCCAGGAACTCACCGAGTGAATCCCAGCGCAGGTGGTTTTCCTGAATCAGCTGCTGTACGTGCTTGGGCGCGGAACCGCCGGCACCGGTTTCGTACAGGCCACCGCCATTGAGCAGAGGCACGATGGACAGCATCTTGGCGCTGGTGCCCAGCTCCAGGATCGGGAACAGGTCGGTGAGGTAGTCACGCAATACGTTACCGGTCACGGAGATGGTATCGAGGCCACGGATCAGGCGCTCCATGGTCCAGCGGATGGCGCGAACCGGGCTCTTGATCAGGATTTCCACGCCGTCGGTATCCAGTTCGGCCAGATACGTCTCAACCTTCTGGATCAACTGGGCATCGTGAGGACGCTCGTCGTCGAGCCAGAACAGTACCGGCATACCAGAGGAACGACCACGGTTCACCGCCAGCTTGACCCAGTCACGGATCGGCAGATCCTTGGTCTGGCAGGCACGCCAGATGTCGCCTTCTTCCACCTTGTGCTCGGTCAGCACCCGACCGTCGGCATCGATAATGCGCATGATGCCGTCTTCCTTCATTTCGAAGGTCTTGTCGTGAGAGCCGTACTCTTCCGCCTTCTGAGCCATCAGACCAACGTTCGGCACAGTACCCATCGTGGTGGGATCAAAGGCGCCGTGGGTCTTACAGAAGTTGATCACTTCCTGATAGATGGTGGCGTAGGTGGACTCCGGCATGACCGCCTTGGTGTCCTTGAGCTTGCCATCCCGGGCCCACATCTTGCCGGAGTTCCGGATCATCGCCGGCATGGAGGCGTCGACAATCACGTCGCTCGGTACGTGCAGGTTGGTGATGCCTTTAACGGAATCCACCATGGCGATTTCAGGGCGATGCTCGTAGCACTTATGCAGCTCTTCCTGAATTTCTTCCTGCTTGGACTCCGGCAACTGCTTGATCTTTTCGATCACGCTGGACAGGCCGTTGTTGGGGTTAACACCCAGCTCGTCAAACAGGTCGCCGTATTTGTCGAACAGATCCTTGTAGAAAATCTTCACCGCGTGACCGAACACGATCGGGTGAGAGATTTTCATCATGGTCGCCTTGACGTGCAGCGAGAACATGACACCGGTCTTTTCGCAATCGGCAATCACGTCGTCGAAGAACGCGCACAGGGCTTTCTTGCTCATGAACATGGCATCAAGAACTTCGCCGTCCTGCAGCGGCAGGCTGTCCTTCATGATGGTCTGCTCGCCCTTGGCGTTTTCAAACACGATCTTGGCGTCAGTCGCCTGTTCCAGGGTGAGTGACTGTTCACTTGAGTAGAAGTCGCCGCCGCGCATGTGGGCGACGTGGGTACGCGAAGCCGGGCTCCACTCACCCATGGAATGCGGGTGCTTGCGGGCGAAGGCTTTGACGGCCGCCGGCGCGCGACGGTCAGAGTTACCTTCACGCAGAACCGGGTTGACCGCACTGCCAAGCACCTTGGCGTAACGGGCCTTGATCTGCTCTTCCTCATCCGTTGCAGGATGTTCTTTGTATTCCGGAACCTGGTAGCCCTGCTCATTCAGCTCCTTGATCGCGGCACGCAGCTGCGGGATCGAGGCGGAAATGTTGGGCAATTTGATGATGTTGGCGTCCGGGTCCTTGGTGTATTCGCCCAGCTCGGCCAGGGCATCGGGAACCCGCTGATCCTCTTCCAGATGATCCGGGAACGTCGCCAGAATACGTGCCGCCAGAGAAATGTCGCTGGTCTCGAAATCAATACCAGCCGGCTTGGCGTAGGTTTCCAGGATGGGAAGCAGTGACCGCGTCGCGAGGGCAGGCGCCTCGTCAGTCAGGGTATAGACGATCTTGGCTTTGGATGATGTCATTTTCGTCCTCAGGCTAATGGGTGGGTTCAGGACGGTCATGGCGCAGTCATGCGTCTTGTGAACGCGAGACCCGAGCGATGACTGATCAGAAACTTTTGATAGGCTTATTAAGATAACATTTTTTCGGAAATCAGCGTTACGATCTTAGTATAAAAACGGAGTAACCAAGCTCTAAAAGCGATAAACACGCGCCAACGCACCGCGAATTTACGAAACTTTCATACATTGGGGTATCTGGCGCGGGGTAGGCGGCGCCACAGCGCCGGAAGCAGGACGGAGCCGGCGTCGGCTCCGTCCGGCAGGGTCAGGCCGGCAACAGTTGGGCCTGCTGGAAGCGCTCCCGAATCTGGTCCAGCGCCTCGGGGTTGGCCAACGCATCTCGGTTGTCCGCTTTGGCAGAGCCATTGATCAGGCGGGCGACCGCCAGTTCCACTTTCTTGCCACTGCGGGTGTACGGGATGTCCGGCACCTCGACGATGTGCCTGGGCACATGTCGTGGGCTGGCTCCCTCACGGATGCGGGTTTTCAGGGTTTTCTGCAGCTCTTCGGTCAGGGCCTGGCCAGCGGCTGGCACGACCAGCAGAACCACTTCCACATCGCCATCGATCTGACGCCCTACCACCAGGCTGTCCTTGACCTCATCGACGGTCTCCACCTGACGGTAGATTTCCGCGGTACCAATGCGGACACCGCCCGGATTCAGAGTGGCGTCGGAGCGGCCATAGATAATAGCGCCGCCGTGTTCGGTAAATTCGATGAAATCACCGTGGGCCCAGACGCCCGGGAAGCTATCGAAATACGCGGAACGGTAGCGGGCACCGTCGGCATCATCCCAGAAGCACACCGGCATCGACGGCAGCGGCTGGCGGCAGACCAGTTCGCCACGGCCTGCGCTGACCGGCGCGCCATCGTCGCCGAAAGCCACCGCGTCCACGCCCAGGAACCGGCACTGGATTTCGCCGCGACGTACCGGCAGCAGTGGCGTGGCGCCGACAAAGCAACCACAAATGTCGGTACCACCGGCGATGGAACCCAGCAGCGCGCCCGGCGCGCCGTCTTCGTAGACCCAGTCGTAGTCCTCTGGCAGCAACGGCGAACCGGTGGAGAAGAGCACCCGCAGGGCGCTCAGGTCCAGGTCTTTCGCCGGTTTCAGTTCCGCCTTGCGGCAGCCGGCCAGGAACCGGGCACTGGTGCCGTAGTGGGTGACTTTCTCGTTGGCCACGGTTTCCCACAGGCTGTTCAGGGTCGGATAACCGGGCGAGCCGTCCACGGTGATGACGGCCGCGCCGGTCATCAGTGCGGAAGCCTGCCAGTTCCACATCATCCAGCCACAGGTGGTGAAGTAGAGGAAGCGGTCGTCCGGGCCCACATCGCCATGCAGCATCAGCTCCTTGGCGTGATTCACCAGTAAGCCGGCGTTGCCGTGCACAATACACTTGGGCTTACCGGTGGTGCCGGAGGAATACAGGATGTAGACCGGGTGGTCCGGGTCCTGCGGGGTGAAGGTCGGTACCTGGCCAGCGCCAAAGGCAATGGCGTCCTCCCAGGTGGACACCAGATCACCGGCAATCGGGACCTGATCCGGGAGCTGCTGGACACTGATCACGCATTTCAGCGAGGGCAGACCGGCGACCAGCTCGGCAAATTCCTGCTGACGACCAAACACCTTGCCGCCATAGCCGTAGCCGTTCACGGCAATCAGCGCCGCGGGCTCGATCTGGCCGAACCGGTCCAGAATGGCGCCGGAGCCGAAGTCCGGGGAGGCCGAACTCCAGATCGCACCCAGGCTGGTCGCCGCCAGCATACCGACCATGGCCTCGTAGCCATTGGTGACCACACCGGCAACGCGGTCACCGGCCACAATGCCCTTGCTTCTCAGGAAGGCTTCGAAAGCGCCAACGTCGGCCTTCAGCTCGGCGTAGGTCCGGCGCAATACGGGCCGGGTTTCACAGTAGGCAACTATGGCTTCGCGCTCTGCGTGCTCACCGTCCGCCAGCCGCAAAAGGTTGGCGGCAAAATTCAGTTTCATGCCCGGGAACCACTCGGCACCGGGCATTTCCCGGCGGCCAAGGACTTGCTGTGCCGGGGTGTCGCACACCAGGCCACAGAAATCCCAGACCCTGGCCCAGAACGTCTCCAGTTCATCAATGGACCACTGGTGCAGCGCGTGATAGTCAGCAAATGGTCCGAACCCCTGCTCCTCGAGCCAGGTTTTGAACTGGCCCATACGCGACTGGCGCAGGGTGTCTTCCGACGGAGACCAGACTACCGGTGATTGTGCTGTGTTACTCATCTGATGCTCCTGACAATTACTGCATGTGCCAGCCGTGGCTGACAACAATAGACTGACCGGTCAAGGCGGCCGACGGGAAGGCCGCCAGGTGAACCGCTACTTCGGCCACATCTTCAAGGGTGGTGAACTCGCCGTCGACGGTGTTTTTCAACATGACCTTGCTGATCACGTCCTGCTCGGAGATGCCCAGCTCTTTGGCCTGCTCCGGGATCTGCTTATCCACCAGCGGCGTGCGCACGAAGCCCGGGCAGATGATGTTGCTGCGTACGCCGTGCTCGGCGCCTTCTTTGGCAACGGCGCGGCACAGCCCCAGCATGCCGTGCTTGGCCGCCACGTAAGGCGCCTTCAGCGGCGATGCTTCGAGCGAGTGGACGGAGCCCATGTACAACATGGTGCCGCCGCCGCTTTCATACATCTGCTTGAGCGCGGCCCGGGTCACCAGGAAGGCGCCATCCAGATGCACACTCATCACTTTGCTCCAGTCGGCGAAGGCCAGCTTGTGCACGGCATCAATGTGCTGGATACCCGCGTTGGCCAGGGCAATGTCCAGCCCGCCCCAGCGCTCAACGATGGCGGCAACGCCCTCGTCCACCGCCTGTTCGTTGGTCACGTCCATGGCCAGTGCCATGGCGGTACCGCCGGCTTGTTCAATCGCATCGGCCGCTTCCTGCGCTACTTCCAGGGTCAGGTCGGCCACGGCTACTTTGGCACCTTCCCGGCCGTATTGTTCCGCGATGGCCCGGCCAATGCCTCTTCCCGCACCGGTAATCAGTGCAATCCGGTTTTCAAGACGCATGCTTCAGGTCTCCTCAGTCATAAGCCACGCTGGGCAGCCAGGTCGCGATTTCCGGAACCAGGAACACGATGGCGAGGGCTACCAGCTGAATAATGATGAACGGCACAACGCCGCGATAAATGTCGGTTACCTTGATCTCTGGCGGTGCCACGCCCTTGATGTAGAACAGGGCGAAGCCGACCGGCGGAGTCAGGAAAGAGGTCTGCAGACACATGGCAAACAGGATGGTGAACCACACCAGGTCGAAACCCAGTTGCTGCACCACCGGTGCCACGAGCGGCAGGATGATCAATGTGATTTCCACCCAGTCCAGGAAGAACCCGAGCAGGAACACACCCAGCAGAATGGTCAGAATGATGCCGTACGGGCCAAACGGCAGGCTCAGCAGGGCATCCTCAATTACTGCGTCACCACCCAGGCCCCGGAGCACCACCGAAAACGCCGTTGCCCCCAGGAAAATGGCGAAGATAAACGCCGCGGTGCGCGTGGTCTGCTGCATGGACGAGTTCAGCACTTTCAGATTCAGGCGGCCGGCCATCAGGGCCAGTATCAGCGCGCCGAGGGCACCAACGCCGGAGGCTTCTGTCGGGGTGGCAACACCCGCGAAAATAGACCCCAGCACGCCGAGGATCAGCGCCGCCGTGGGCAACACCGCCTTGGCCACTTCCCAAACCACGCTCCAGCTGACCTTTTCCAGGCCCTCCGGAACCGGTGCGATGTTGGGCTGGAACAGCGGACGCAACATGGCGTAAGCCACATACATGGCACCGAGTAACAGACCGGGCAGGAAGGCACCCATAAACAGATCACCAACCGACGCCTCAGGCACGGCCAGACGATCCGCCATCAACACCAGCATGATGGAGGGCGGAATCAGGATACCGAGGGTGCCGGTGGCGCAGGCAGTGCCGACGGCGAAGCCCTTGTCGTACTTGTTCTCCATCATCACCGGCAGCGACAGCATACCGAGCAACACCACGGACGCACCGATGATGCCGGTGGTGGCGGCCAGCAGCACACCAATCACGATGACCGTGACGGCAAACCCGCCACGCACATTTCCAAACAGCTTGACCATGCTGTTCATCAGGCGCTCAGCCACGCCGGACTGGTCGAGCATGATGCCCATGAAGATAAACATGGGCAGCGCCACAAGCGTCTCGCTTTTGACGATGTCCCATATCCTTTCGGGTACCAGCCCCATCGACGAGGGATAATCAAACCAGAGATTGGCGCCAAAATTGTCCACGGCCACGACCCCAACGAGGGTCCAGATCACGGCCGTTCCAGCGAGTACCCAGGCAACGGGGTACCCGGTCATCAGCAGGCACCCGAACGTCAGGAACATGCCGATTACAAATAGGGTTTCAAGCTCCATCAGCTTGCGTCCTCTTTCTTGTCATTCCCGGAATCAACCCGGATCGGGCGGGGGAAGCCAAACAACAGAGCGGTGACCTTGAGCAGGCGAGATACCGCAGCGACCATAATCAGCACGAAGGCGAAGGCAAGCACGGCCTTGAGCACCCAGCGATGGGACAGGCCGGCCGGCGCCTGACTGGTTTCGCCAAGCTCCCACGAACGGATGGCATAGGGGATCATCTCGTACACCGCAAGACCCAGAAACGGGAGCAGCAAAAGCAACAAACCGAAAAATTCAATCCAGCCCTGGGCGCGCAGGGACAGTCGCTCGTGAATCACGTCAACGCGGACGTGGTCATCGACCACCAGGGTGTAGGCCATACCGAGCAGCCAGCCAGCGCCTGCCAGATGCCACTGGACCTCTTCCAACAGGACCGATCCCTGGCCAAAAACATAGCGGCCAACAACCGCCCAGATAATGACGCCCGTCACCACCAGCCACAGCCAGGACGCGGCCTTGCCGATCGCCGACAGGATCGAGTCCAGCCACTGGCTCAAGCGGGTGGTGGGCAATTCAGTGTGATGATGAATCAGCTCATCTGCACCACTCACGGACACACGCTGGGTGCTCCGGGGGCCCTGATCAGACACCGTCATAGGTGAAAACCTCACTCAGAAGGCAATTACTGAGAAGTGCGGAGGGCCCCAAAGGGGCCATCCGCCGGGGAAACGCACCGGCCTGACGGCCGGTACGATTCAGACTCCAGCCGCTGTTACAGATCGGCCGGCAGGTAGGCGCGCTCATCCCACACTTTGTAGGATTCCATGAACGCTTGCTGGCTCTCGTAAACACGCTTGAAATCCTCATCCTTGGAGGCTTCTTCTTTAAGAACCTCCTCGGTGACCGCTTTCAGCTCCTGAAGAACCTCGCGGGGGATCTGGTCTGCGTTAACGCCCTTGTCCTGGAAGCCAGCCAGAACGGCGCCGTTCTTGTATTCACCCTCGGCCAGACCACGGGTAGTGGCGGCGGTACAGGACGCTTCAACCAGGGCTTTCTGGGCATCGGTAGCACCGTCCCACTCGGCCTTGTTGATCAGCATGTACTGAGCGGTGAACTGCTGGTGCCAGCCCGGGAACAGGTTGTACTTGACCACCTGATCGAAGCCGAGGATCTGGTCGATTGCGGGCATGGAGAATTCGGTGGCATCGATAGTGCCTTTCTCCAGCGCCTGGTAGAGCTCGCCGCCCGGCATCATGGTGACGGAAGCACCCAGCTTCTCCAGCACCTTGCCGCCCAGACCGGCGAAACGGATCTTCATGCCGTCGTAGTCTTTCAGGCTTTCGATTTTGTTGGCATACCAGCCAGCGGTCTCAGGCCCGATGATGCCGCACAGCTGCGCGTGCACCTTGAATCCCTTGTTGGCATAGACTTCCTGCAGCATCTCGTGGCCGCCACCGTAGTAGTACCAACCGGTGTAGGCCCAAGGCTTCATGCCGAAAGGAACCGCGGCAAACAGCGGCACTGCAGGGACTTTACCCTGGTCGTAACCGATCCAGGTATAGCCAGCCGATACTTTGCCGTCAGAGACAGACTGCAGGATATCGAATGGGGGAACCAGCTTACCTGGCTCATAGACACGGACCTGGATGCTGCCGTCAGAAGCCGTCGTCAGGTTATCCGCAACCCATGCGGCTGGGGAACCCAGGCCAGGCAGGTTAGTGGCGAAAGCAACGGGCATTTTCCAACGCAGATCATCTGCAAAGGCGGAGCCCGAAGTCAGGGCAATCGCACCGGCCACACCGGTGAGGGCCTTCAGAAGTTTCATTGGCAAGTCTCCTAACATTGTTATTGTGTCTGGCCCGCCGTACAAATTCGGCGGACAGGGTCTGAGTATAGTCAGGTAACGCAGACAATGAAGACGGACTTATCCAAAGGGTGGGGGTCCAACTGAAGTGCGTCAGTCTTATTGTCTGCGTTGTTCTGACGTCTTGCAGGCGAGCTAAAGCAGGCACTGTGCCAATAAAGCTTTTACTCTAATTTTCAACAGGTTATTGATTTCAAAAAGAATTGGCCCGGAACCAGTTTGTCCTGATAACCGGACAGTCTTAGACATCCGTCTAAGCAGACCGTCCGGATTATCGAACACCTGTCCGGACTTCAGGACATCTTGGCGAGTTTTTCGTAAAGAACGGACCGGGAAATCCCCAGTAATTTGGCCGCCCGGGTACGATTGCCGCGACTGGCCACCAGGGCCTCTTCGATGGCCTGGGCTTCCGCATCCGCCAGCGTGCGGGCCAGCGGCCGGATGGGCTGGGGCGTAAGGGAAGATGCTGTGCGACGACGGCCTTTGGGGAGCACCTTGAACACCGCGTCGGCATCCAGCAGCCCACCCTCCTCGCTCATGGTCAGGGCACGTTCCAGCACATTACGCAGCTCGCGGATATTACCCGGCCAGTCGTAGCTGCCCAGAGCCGCCACCCCGGCATCGGTGATTTCCACCTGCATGCCCAGACTTTCGCAGATGTCCCCCAGAATCGCCTCACACAGCACACCGAGGTCGGCAAGCCGCTCGCGCAGCGGCGGAATGGGAATCTCCAGCACGTTCAAACGATAATAGAGATCGGAACGGAAACTGCCGTCTTCGATCATGGCCTCCAGGTTGCGACTGGTGGCCGCAATAACCCGGACATCCACCTGATCCACCTTGTTCGACCCCAGCGGTTCCACTTCCCCTTCCTGCAGGGCCCGCAGCAGCTTGGCCTGCAGTGGCAGGGGCATATCGCCCACTTCATCCAGGAACAGGGTGCCGCCGTTGGCCAGCTGGAACTTACCGTCCCGGTTACGCCGGTCCGCCCCGGTGTAGGCACCGGGCGCCACACCGAAAAATTCCGCTTCCAGAAGGTTGTCGGGGATGGCCGCCACATTGACGCCAACAAAGGGCTTGTCGGCCCGGGCCGACACGGTATGAATGGCTTGTGCCAGTACTTCCTTACCGGTACCGGTTTCGCCCAGCAGCAGCACCGGCATTTCGCGACCAGCTGCCAGTCGGGCGCGGCGCTTGACCTCGAGTGCCGCCGGGCTGGCCCCGACAAAGTCACCCAGGCTGTAGCGGGTGCCCCGGACTTTCTTGGCCAGCGCCTTGCGTGCCGCCGCCAGATCCTGGTGCAGGCGGCGGTATTTCGACACCAGCGGCGTCAACGGCTGAAGGTCATCATAGAGTACAAACGCCACGGCGCCCTGCACGGAACCGTCCTCATCAAAAAACGGCACCCGGGTAACCACCAGCTGCTGCTGATCGTGCTCCATGATATCCAGCAACAGCGGCTTGCCGCTGCTGACCACTTCCGGCATGCGGCTCTGGGGGATTACCTGACGCACCGGCTTGCCCAGCGCGCCTTCAAGATCCGTCAAGCCCAGCAAACGGCCGTAGCTGTGATTGATCCAGGTAATGCAGCCTTCGCGGTCAACCGCGATAGCCCCGGCACTGGCTTCCTCAAACATGGGAAACAAGGCTTCGATCAGATCCCGGGTCAACCCGCTTTTGTTTTTGTCGTTGAACAACTTTTTCATGTATCCCGAACCAGCAACTGCTTCATTATGCTTCATAGGAACCACCCATCTGTCCGGATATCCGGACAGGCATGACAAAGTATATGAGCCCCGATTGACGGGCGCAAACCAAACGCCCCGGCAAGGCCGGGGCGATGTTAGTGGTAGCTGGAAGATCAGTCCGGGATACGGACCTGGTTGTCCTCAAACACAATGAGGTCTGCCGGCACCGGCTCGGCGGCAATATCCGGCAGGTTGTCGCTGGACAGCGGAGTAGCGACGTCACCACGGGGTGTGGTCCGGACCACCTGGCTGGGCGGCAGTGCCTCGCCTTCGGTCAGGTTGGCCCAGACCAGGTCGAGGGCCTGGAAGTAGTAGTGGTGCAGCGGAACGTAGGTGTCAACCAGTCCCGGTACCAGATCACCACCGATGCCAGGGATGGCAAGAGGGAATCTCAAACCGTTCAAGACATCCAGGTGATGGGCGTTGAGCACCTCGTAGTAACGCAGGTTGCTGTTGTCACCTTCCACCTTCTGGTTCAGACCAAAGTAGGGGCGGGAGGTATGGTTAATGGGCAGAATTGCATCGGCCCGGCCGGTAACGAACACAGTCGGCTTACCCTGCAGATCCCCGGAGGCACGCACAGCCTCGATTCCCTCGGCAATGGCCGCGGCCAGTTCGGCCTGTTCACCTTCCAACGCCGCTCCCGTTTCCGCATCGGTACCCTGGGCAAGACTGCGCAAGCACAGCAGGGCCTCCAGGCCATAATCCTTTCCAGCCGCGCCGGGAGATGTACTGCCTGCAAGATTCGTGGGCTGACCTTCAGCGTCGTCGTAGACAATGTTGACGCCGCCAGTTGGCGGGATGCCGTTGCTGGTTGCGAACAGCGCCGCTTCGCCTTCCGCGGTCAGCTGGGTTAAAGCACCCGGATTGCTGATGGTATCAAGCAGCGGCAGGGTGGCCGCAAAACTCAGGTTACAGACCCGATCTTCGACACCGGCGCGGGCGTAAGCGTTGGCATAGGTCACGGAGATGCTTTGCGGCACGTTGATCAAGAAATGGATCGGCGCCAACGGGTTCTGTTCCGGCTGAATGCCGTACACATCGTTCAAAATGCGCAGAGCATCCGCGGCTTGCTCTTCGAGGGTAGCCCCGGGCTCTACATCCAACAGATTCTTTTCTGCCAGAGCAGCACAAATATTGGCGCCAATTTCGGCGTTATTGAAATTATAGGGCGCCGCGGCATTGACCGATGCCTGGTTGGCACAACCCTGATACACCGCCAGCGCGGTGGTGTAGTCCAGCAGGCTGCGGCTGTGTTCAGAGATCACCGGGCCGTCACCCTGGACAATGGTGAAGCTGCGATCCACCACGGGGTTCACATTCGGCTCGGACACGGCCACGCCGTCGATCAGGCCATCGGTGTCCTGCTCCGCCGCACGCACCGAGGCACCGCCGCCGTTCGAGATGCTGGAGGCGATGACCAGGGTGTTGTCGGGCGTGATGGTCCGCAGGACCGCCTCAGTACCCAGCTCGCGGCCAAATTTCTCATTCAGCACGTAGAAGCCGAACTCGATCGACTGCAGCACGTGGCGGCCCCAGTCCGCTTCGGGATTGGCTTTGGAGTGGGCGTGTTTCCAGGCAAAGCGGTCCGGCGACTGGCTGTTAAAGTCTGCGCGCTGCTCATCCGTCAGGTCAGCCCGGAACTGGACGGCCTCATCGCCGTCGGTCAGGGTGCCGTCAATCCGCTGCGCGGCATTGGTCTCCAGATTGTGGGAACCGGTTCCTGTGCCCTTGTCGGTGTAGACCACGGCACAACCTTTCTTCAGGCCCCACTCGCCGGCGGTACCAATGGCGCCGTAGATACCCCGGGAACCGGAAGACGGTGCGGTCACCATACAGGGTTGCTCGGCGTTAAAGCTGTCCGGCACCTGGGCCATGACGGTCACCGGCACGTCGGTGCCGGGCACGCTCATGTACGCAATGAACTCGTCACCGGCAATCAGGCCTTCACCGTCAGCCCCGACCTGCGGGCCGAAAAAGGTGCCATAGCCGCCAGCAGCCGAGGTATCCACCAGGGCGCGGTAGTTGTTGTAGATCGCCAGCTTCCGCAGTTCGGCCGGGGTAGGATTGAGAGGGTCATCAAAAGCGGGGGCAGCACCGGCCAGGCCGCTGGCGCCCAGGCCCGCGGTCAGCAGGTCGTCGGTGACGCCGTCGTAGCTGGTTTGCTGAATATCGCCCTGAACAAAATCAGGAACGAAGTTGATCGGTTTCTTGCCGTTGTTGTCATTGCAGGCGGTCAGAGCCACCGCACTGGCGCCGATCAGGGCGCAGAGTACTGTTCGTTTCATGGCTGTTCCTTGGTTATTGTTGTAAACAGGTGAGCCAGACCCACAGCCCGGCCCTGGGAACCGCCATGCGCATCCTGTGCCAATAAGCTATACCACTGATTTATAGTGCTTTATTATCAGGTCATAGAAAACTCGCCCAACAAAATCCGGATTTCCGGACAATCGCAACCACCCTCGGCCGGCTGAATCGCCGTCTCACCGTATCCGCAGCGGCATGTCCGGATTGTCAGACACCGTCCGTTATTCCGGACAATCGGTCCAGACCACCGTCGTAGCCCTGCTATGACATCCAGCTCCGGCCCCCTGCCGTATCAATAACCGGACATTTTTCGAAGGCAGGGAACGTGACGTGCGAGAATACCGATTCGGAGGCCGGAGAAACGCTCTGGGCATGGTGGCAAGCGGACTGCTGGCACTGAGTGGCTGCGTGACCCACCACCAGGCACCTGACGACCGGCCTCTGCCGGACGAAACCGGCTTCCGCGTCGTAGAAGATGTGCGCTATTCGCCTGCCGACTGGCCCGAGGCGCTGTACGCCGATCTCTACCTGCCGCAAGCCGGAGCACCGGCCGCCGGGCACCCGGTTGTGCTCATGGTTCATGGCGGCGGATGGCAGCGCCGATCCCGGGACGATATGGCCTGGATTGCCGAAGCGCTGGCCGGTCGTGGCTTTGCCGTCATGAACATCGACTACCGATTCGCGCCTGACTACACCTTCCCGGCCCAGCTGCACGACCTGCAGGTGGCGCGACAACGGCTCAACCAACTCGCCGAGCAATACCCTCTCGATACCACCCGGGTCAGTGGCTTTGGTTTTTCATCCGGCGCTCATCTGATCTCGCTGCTGGCTCTGGTGGCCAGTTACGAGACACCTTTGAATCAACCCTACGGCGGATCGAAGACCCGCCTGGTGGCGGTGGTCGCCGGTGGACTGCCATCCGATCTGACGGCGTTCGGTTCGGGCAGGCTGATCCGGCAGTTTCTGGGAGGCGTTCAGGAAGACATGCCGGACACCTACCAGGCCGCCTCGCCGGTGTCTCACGTGACCGACCAGGCGCCGCCGTTCTTCCTATTCCATGGCGGCATGGACATGCTGGTGCCGTTCAGTCAGGCAGAACGTTTCCGGGATCAGTTGGAAGCACAGGGTGTCTACAACGAACTTTACGAAATGCATCTGCGCGGGCACGTCACCAGCTTCCTGACAGCGGGCAGTGCTATCGATGAAGCCATTGCCTTCCTCGTGCGGCAACAGGACAGCTGACCGGACCTGGCTATCCGATTCGAATGAAGGGCAGCAGGCTGACCCCTGCGATAGCCAGAATGACCACGCAGGCTGCCAGGGTTCGCACTGGCTTGCGCCGGAGCATGAACCACAGGCCGCCGGATTCGCCTCGTGCAATCTGGTCTTCATACGCCTTGCGCTGAGTCTGAAAACGCTGGCGCTGGTATTCGTCCAGCAGCGCCCTGGCTCGCTCCGCCTCCTGGTCGTCGTGCACCCAGAAGCCGCCCATGCTGATGCCCCAGAAGCTCGGCGGGGTTTCGTAATAGTTCACCTGGTGCTGGTCAAACAAGGCGCGGATTTCATCCGCTTCGTCGTCAGGCACGTGGCGAAGGTTCATCAGGTGGTGGGGCATGTTGCTCTCAATCTTTTGTCGTGGCCGGGTCTTATTGGGCAGTCGTAAAGCCGATATTCTACCATCAAAGAGTGATGGACCGATTTCACTGCCGGGATACTGCATGACCGATACGCCTCTGCGCCTGCTACTGGATTTTGATGCCTTCAGCCAAAGGGATCATCACCAGCCGCCCGCGTTCCTGCACCGGCGGGATCGAAAATTTGCCCTGACCTGCGAGCAACAGGGGCGCACCCCCAATGCCCGGCTGTGGCTGGAACACATGGCACGACTGAGCGGCCCGGGTGCAGACCGCTCCGCCGGCGACAAGGCCATCAGGCTCTGGCGCCGGATCAATACCGGTTTTGTCCTGGTGGGAGGCCTGCTCGGCATACTGACCATGCTCGGCCTGCTGTTCTACGACGGAGGACAGCGCATCAACATTACCGCCTTTCTGGCGTTTGTAATGCTTCAGCTGCTGCTGGCGCTGTTCACTACCGTGCAGTCTATTGCCGGCTGGCAGCCCTGGCGCTGGCTCACCAAACGCCTGAACCGGGGCAGTACCAGCGACACGGTGCACCGGCTCCAGCCCGCCCTGATGGCCCGGGCCTCCCACCTGGGCGGCCTCAGCTTCGCTACCACCGGGCTGCTGACACTGCTGGTGATGGTGGTGGTACAGGATCTGGCCTTTGGCTGGAGCACCACCCTCAATACCGCCGCCGACCGCTACCATCAGCTGATCCTGTGGGTGTCTGTGCCGTGGCACTGGGTCTGGCCGGCGGCGGTGCCGGATCTGGCCCTGGTGGAAGCTACCCGGTTCTTCCGGGCCGGCGGCCAGAGCAACGCGGTCAATCCCGAACAATGGGGCCAGTGGTGGCCCTTTGTGGTGGCACTGTGGGGCGTTTGGGTATTGTTACCCCGGCTGGCACTGTCGCTTTTTTCGGCGCTGGTTATCCGCGGCAAAGCCCGGCAACTGCTGAACAATCACCCGGCCATGCACGCGCTCATGTACCGCATGGAAACACCCACCATCGATACCGGCAACGAGCACAACGACGCCGGGGACATGCCGGACACCAGCACCCCCACCGGGTTGTCGCCGCTGCCCGCGAGCAACCTCATTCTGGCCTGGGCCGGGGCGGATAAGCCGGAGCTGCCACAGGGGCTGATGGGACCGGACACCCAGGTGTTCGGGGCCGGCGGCCGGGCCACGCTGGCCGAAGATCACCGCGCCATCGGACACATCGCAGAAGCCCTGGCTGGCCAGCCCGGGGGTGCCGTGCTGGTTGTGACCCGGAGCTGGGAACCCCCCACCGGTGAGCTACAGGATTTCCTGGAAACCGCACTCGAAACCTGGCCCCCGCATGTTGTTGTGCACCTGGTGCCGCTCAGCCCGGACCCAAACCAGCCACCCGATGATCGTCAGCTGCGGCAATGGCTGCGCTTTGCGCACCGGACCGGTGGCGATGGCATCGGGGTGAGCATCCTGCCCGGCACGCCACAGGATCCTTACGTTATACGGGAACAGGTGTTATGACACAGCCTCCTGTCTTTGCTGTCGTCGGTCACCCGAACAAGGGCAAATCCAGCGTGGTGGCCACGCTGTCCCAGAACGACGCCATCGCCATTGCGCTGGAGCCGGGCACCACGCGCCAGCGCCAGTCCTACCCGATGACCGTGGACGGACGCACCCTCTACGTTCTGGTAGACACCCCCGGGTTTCAGCGCCCCCGCCGGGTGCTGGAATGGCTGGAAGCCCACAGCGTGTCCGCCTCCGACCGTGCCGAAACCGTCAAGGCCTTCGTCACCCAGCACCAGGGAGATGGTCGCTTTACCGATGAATGCGAGCTGCTGACGCCGCTGATTGAGGGCGCCGGGATCATCTACGTGGTGGACGGGTCGGTACCCTACAGTGCCGAGCACGAGGCAGAGATGACCATCCTGCGCTGGACCGGCCGCCCCAGTTTGGCGCTGATCAACAGCATCGGCAGCGAGGATTACAGCGAAACCTGGCAATCCGCGCTCGGCCAGTTCTTTCAGGTGGTTCGGAAGTTTGACGCCGTTCGCGCCCCGTTTGAGCAACATCTCAGCCTGTTACGCGCTTTTGGCCAGCTGGAACCGGATTGGGAACAACCGCTGGAAGAGGCCACCGGATTTCTCTCGGAGCACCGGCGCAAAAATCAGAGCCAGGCCGCGACGCTGATTGCCCGGGCCCTGGAAGACATGATGGCCTACCGCGAAAAACGAACACTCACCTCAGCGCAGGCCTCCGGCATCAGCGACGAACAGCTCGCCGAGCAACTGCGGGACAGGTGGTACCGCCATCAACGCCAGCGGGAACAGACCCTGCGCACAGACATCGAACACCTCTATCACCATCAGCGTATCCAGCGTCAGGAAGCGGAACTGTCCTGGCATAACGAGCACGACCTGTTCTCCGAAGACAGCCGGAGCACCTGGGCAGTAAGCCGGCGCTACCTGACCACCGCAGGCTTCGGAGCCGGCGCCGTCAGCGGGGCCAGTATCGATGCGATCACGCTGGGACACTCACTGGGGGCTGGCGCCCTGGTGGGCGGGCTGATCGGTGCGGCCGGCAGTTATTTCTATGGCGACCGGCTGATGCTGCCGGCGCTGAACATCGGCGTACTCAAAGATGGCTTCAAGACAGCCACCTTCGGGCCGGTTCAGGACAGTCAGTTCGGCTATGTGATCCTTGGGCGGGCGGTGGACCACTGGTGGCACATCAGCCACCGCAACCACGCCGGCCGGGACTTCCTGGATCTGGAACCGGCCGATCACCACTGGCTGGAGAGCCTGGACAAACCCGCCCGCCAGGCCATTCAGCTGGCCTTCGACAAGTGCCGGAAAGAACAGTCGATGGACGAACGCCAACGACACAAATTCATCGCCGCCATCGAGCAAAGCATGATCACCTACGACGATTGGCGGTTGAATCGGGCCTGACAGGGATGTTTATACTGTAGGGCTTTTCCAACCATAACCGGGGAACGCTTATGAAAATCGTACGAGTTCAAGACATTATCGGTACCGAGCGCGAAGTGACAGGCCCAGGCTGGACCAGCCGCCGGATGTTGCTGAAAAAGGATGGCATGGGATTCTCCTTCCACGAAACCATCATCCCGGCCGGTGCTGAACTGAACCTCTGGTACAAGCACCACCTGGAAGCGGTGTACTGCGTTGCCGGCAACGGTTCCATCACCGACAAGGCCACCGGTGAGACCCACGAAATCACCGACGGCACCCTGTATGCGCTGGACAAGCACGACCAGCACACGCTGCGGGGCGGCACCGAGGACATGCGTCTGATTTGCGCGTTCAACCCACCGGTCACTGGCCGGGAAGTGCACGATGAAGACGGTGCCTACCTGCCGGATACCGGCGAAGACTGATCTCGTCCCGAGTGGCTGCAGTTACGGCCGCACACACACCGCCATCGCCAGCGCGCCTGCTGCCGGTGGCGGTGCTGCTTTGGCTGGCCGGCCTTTACCTGCGCATACCCATTCTCGTCGCGCCGCCACTGGCGCCTTTTATCAGTGATGACCTGGCGCTGTCCCAGGCGCTGACCGGTGCACTCACCACGCTACCCATCCTGATGCTCGCCGTGGGCGCCATGCCCGGCTCACTGGCCATCACACGAATTGGCCCCCGCACCACGCTGGCCCTGGCCATCACCGTCATGGCTCTGGGTTCTTCCGCCCGGGCGCTGGCGCCGGAGTCCACCAGCCTGATGCTGGCCAGCGCGGTCATGGGACTGGGGGTAGCCATGATGCAGCCCGCCTTACCCGCGCTGTTACCACGCTGGTTGCAAGCCCACCATCTGGCGTTGGGGACGGCCATCTACATGAATGGCATGCTGATGGGTGAGTTCATTGGTGCCGGCCTGACGCTTCCGGTGCTGATGCCGCTGTTCGATCAGAACTGGCGCTGGACACTGCTGGCCTGGTCACTGCCGGCGTTACTGGTGGCCGCCGCGCTGTATCTCCCACGCCGGGACAACACCGGTCCGGTGGCACGGGGCAACTGGCTGCCCGACTGGCGCAACCCGCTGACTGTCCAGATCGGTCTGGTACTGGGAATGTCCGGTTCGGTGTTCTTCGGGCTGAATGCCTACATGAGTAACCTGATGGCCCAGCAGGGCCGGCTTGATCTGCTTTCCGAAGCCCTGTTCTGGTACAACGCCGCCCAGGTGGCTGCCTCCCTCGTGATGCTGAAAATGGCGCGCCTCTGGGTGGGCCGGAAGGGGATCGTGATTGCCTGCGCACTCCTGTGCATTCTGGGCACGGCTGGCAGCCTGCTGCTGCAGGGCTGGGCCTTCATCGTCTGTGCCACACTGGCCAGCTTCATTGCCGGCATCCTGCTGATCCTGCTGGTCGCGCTGCCACCGCTGGTGGTCAGTGCCGGCGAAACCGGCCGGCTATCCGCCGGCACCTTCCTGGTGGGCTACACCGTGGCCTTTGCGGTGCCCATGGCCGGGGGGCTGGTGGCCGATGCAACCGGCGATGCCCGGCACGCGGTGATGGTGATTCTCGGCTACGGCCTGCTGATTTTACCCCTCACCCTAGTCCTGAACCTGCAAACCCGCCGGTAAATGCGCGCTGCTCAGACCGCAGTCGGCAGGAACCTGCCCGGGTCTGTGGGGCCGTCCGGGTCCCGCGGTTCATGCTTCTGGCGGAGGTAGCCGAGGATGGCCTGCTGCAGATCGCGCCCCTGGGCCAGGCCCTGATTACCAAACAACCGGTTAAACTCCAGCACGTACGGATAGCCCGCAACCAGCGCGATATCAAAGCCGGCATGGTCCACCTCCAGCGTGCGCGCCAGACGCAGGGCCAGCGCGGTCATGACCTCAGGCACCGGGCTGTCATCAAGGCGCCCGCCCCGGGACAGGTTGTTATAGAAGCCCTGATCGGACTGAACCCGCCAGTAAGCCGTCAGTACCTGATCGCCGACCACCACGACCCGGGCATCCCGGTCAATGGGCAGATACTCCTGGGCATAGAGCACAGGCGTAACCTCGCAATAGCGCTGCCAGTCCTGGCGGGACTCAATCAGCCACACCCCTTCGCCCATGCTGGCCTTTGGCAGCTTGGCGACGAACGGCAGCGACATGGTTTCCCAGATCATCTCCCGTTCCTGGGGGCCGTTGGCTTCGATCAGAGTGAAGGGCGTGTGCTCTGGCGCAATACACTGGAACGCACGGGTCATCTCGACCTTGTCGTGGCCGATCCGGTAGCTCGCCAGACTCGGAAACACCCGGCATTTGAGGCCATGGACCAGGGCATTGAGCTGCCAGTACTCCGGGAACAGCACCCAGTCAGCATCCTGCAACAGTGGTTTGTGACGAAGGAAGTGCTCTGGCTTGAGCACGGTGGTATCGGGAAAGCCGAGGGTTCGGAAAACGTCAAAGGATACGAGCTGCATGACCACACACATCAGCCAAAAAATTAGCGCGAATTTTATCCAGAACCGGCGATCTGGCAAGCTTTTTCGGCCGCCGCCAGGCGGCCCGGCGAGCCGCCCTCGGCCTGCTAGGCTTCGGGTATCGGGTGACCTCACAAGGAGCGGCCAGTGAACCGACGCAGGCAATACCCAGACACCCTGATCCGCACCATTCGTGACGACCAGGCCTCAGGCGCGGCCCAGCTAGCCATGACCGCACTGCAGGGTGTGCAAAGCTGGCTGGAACAGACTGCCGTGTCTGCCCATGAGCTGGAGACAGCACTGAGCGAGCTGGAGCGGGCACGACCCAGCATGGTGGCGCTGGCCAATGCCATCGCACGCTGCCGCACCCGGTTTGGCCACGGGCCGGATCTCGACAACGTTTCCGCCGAAGCCGTGCCAATTGTGGCGGGGGTCCTGCTGGAGCTGAGCCAGGCCAGCGATCAGGTGGCCCGCCACGCCGCAGATTTGGTGCCGGCCGGGGCCAGGCTACTGACCCACAGTCGGAGCTCGCAGATCCTGGCGCTGTTCCGGCAGTTGCGGGCCCGTCAATGTCCGTTTTCGGTGATCTGCACGCAAAGCGGCCCCGGAAACGAGGGATTTACGCTGGCAAAGGAACTGGATGAGCTGGGTGTCGAGGTAACGCTGATTACCGACGCCCAGCTGGGCCTGTTCGCGCCCGAGGCCAGTGTGGCGGTGGTCGGCTGCGATACCTGGCTGGCCGATCAGCACTTCGTGAACAAGAGCGGCAGCTATCTGCTGGCGCTGGCGGCGCGGGATCAGGACATACCCCTCTGGGTTCTGGCGGACAGTTTCAAGGACAGCAAGGATACCCGCCGGTCGGTCACCCTGGAGGAAATGCCGCCGAAGGCAATCGGCGCGCCCACGGGTGAACACATACGGGTACGAAACATCTGTTTTGAACCCGTGCCCGTTCGGATGATCACCGCCCGGATCAGCGAGCAGGGCGTTTCTTGGTTCCCTGCTGGGCCGGTGCCGTAAGCGGGTCTTCCGGCCAGGGATGCTTGGGATACCGCCCCCGCATGTCTTTGCGCACCTCGGGGTAGGCATTGCGCCAGAAGCTGGCCAGGTCGGAAGTCACCGCCAGGGGCCGCTGGGCGGGCGACAACAGGTGGATCACCACCGGCACCTTGCCACCGGCGACCCGGGGCGTTTCCGTCAGACCGAACATGGCTTGCAGCTTGGCCGCCAGCACCGGGCCGCTATCAGGGGTATAGTCGAGCACGACTTTCTGTCCGGTGGGAATGGCCAGAGTCGTCGGTGCCAGTTCATCAAGCTGATGCTGTTGCGCATAATCCAACAGCGTGGCCAGGGCCAGCGGCAGGTTCAGGTTCGCAACATCGGACCACTTCTTCAGCCCCGCCAGATAAGGGGCGAGCCAGTGCTCAAGGGTATTCAGCAAGGCCGGATCACTGGTATCTGGCCACTGGCCCGGGAAGCACTGCGCCAGAAGTCGCACTCGGGCGACCCACTGCCGGGCCTGCGGGGTCCAGGGCAGGCTGTCCAACCCCTTGCGTCGCACCGCATCCAACAGCCCCTGCTGGACCAGTTCCGGATCGATCCTGGTGAGCGGCTTTTCCGACAGGATCAGCTTGCCGAGCCTGCGCACATAGCGTGCCACCACGGTTCCGCGCTGATCATCCCAGCCGGCCTCCTCGCCTTCCTGCATGTGCCCGGCCAGGACCCGCTCGAGGTCCACCGGCTGGACCGGTGCGGCGAGGTAGATTGTTGCTTCCCGGGCCTTGCCGTCCAAATCCGCAGCCACCAGCCACTCCTCACGAGCCAACGGGTCGTCCTCGGCCAGCAGCGCTCCGCGCCCATTGCTCAGCTGATAGCGTGGTGCGCTGCCGGGGCGCCGGCGGGCAATCCGGTCAGGGTATGCCAGGGCCAGCAGCCGTCCGATGTCGGTATCGGTGCCGTTGCGCTCAGAGCTATCGGGCTGCGCAGAATTTTTCGGGTTCAGGCGTTTGGCGGCGTGCCGTATCGCTTTCAATCGGGCCGGATCGACCCGGGAATGGCCAGGCTCGCCCCGCAGCAAGCGTACCCGCTGGTGGATGTCCGCGCCGCTGCCCGGCCCCATCAGATCCCGCTCCTCCAGCAAGGCAGCCAGTTCAGCGGCCAGAGTGCCCAGTCCTGCGCTGCGGCCATGAACCACCATATGGGCCAGGCGGGGGTGGATGCCCAATTGCCTGGCCGCCTTGCCGTGGTCGGTAATCGCCCCGTTCGCGTCAAGCAAATCCAGCCACTGCAACAGTTCCATCGCCTGTTGCCAGTGTGCCGCGGGCGGCGCATCGATCCACGCCACCTGATCCGGTGAACGGGCGCCCCACTGGGCCATTTCCAGTACCAGCGGCGCCAGATCGGCCTGCTGAATTTCCGGCGGGGTAAAGTCCGCCAGCCCAAAGTGCTCCGACTCGCTCCACAGCCGGTAACACACCCCCGGCTCTGTCCGGCCGGCCCGGCCTTTGCGTTGCTCCGCCGAAGCCTTGGATACCCGCCCGGTCACCAGCCGGGTCATCCCGCTGTTGGGGTCGAACAGCGCCCGCCGCTGCAGCCCGGCGTCGATCACAACCCGCACTCCGTCGATCGTCAGACTGGTTTCGGCAATGGCCGTGGCCAGCACCACTTTTCTGGACCCCGGGCCCGCCGGGGCAATGGCCCGGTCCTGCTCTTCGGCCTTCAGGTTGCCGTACAGCGGCGCCAACACTACATCGGCCGGTAACTGCCCGCGTAACTGCTGCTCAACCCGCCGGATTTCTCCGGCTCCGGGCAGGAACACCAGCAACGAGCCGGCCTGATCGCTAAGGGCTTCGTGAATCACCGCCACAACCTGATCAACAATCCGGGCCTGCCGGGGCAATGGCCGGTAATGAATGTCCACAGGGAAGGCGCGTCCCTCACTGGTCAGCACCGGCACGTCACCGAGTAGTCGGGCAACAGGCCCGGTGTCCAGCGTGGCAGACATCACCAGTACCCGCAGGTCTTCCCGCAGGGCGTGCTGGGATTCCCGCACCAGTGCCAGTCCGAGATCGGCCTGCAACGAGCGCTCGTGGAATTCATCGAATAACACCGCGGCGTAGGGCTCCAGCATGGGATCATTCTGAATCAGTCGGGTCAGGATGCCTTCGGTAACCACTTCGATGCGGGTTTCGGCAGACACCCGGGTATCCAGTCGGGTGCGGTATCCCACGGTCTGACCAGGCTGCTCGCCCAGCAGGCATGCCATGAAACGGGCGGCGGATCGGGCCGCGAGACGCCGGGGCTCGAGCATGAGAATCTTGCCGCCACCCCGCCAGGGAGCATCCAGCAGCGCAAGCGGGACACGGGTGGTTTTGCCGGCGCCCGGCGGGGCCTGCAACAACGCCGTCGTGGTTTGCTCAAGGGTGGCGGTCAGGTCAGGGAGAAGCTGCTCGATGGGAAGCACGGTGGCTGGCACATGGGTCGATGGGTTCAGGGCCGCACAGGGCGGACAGTGGCAGCGAGTCTAACCGGCTCAGCTACTGGCGCCAAGCCGGTTATCCCGTGCCCATTCGTAGATCCGTTCGAAGGCCTCAACCAGTGACTCAGGCTGGTGCGGAGGCTGGATGACGGCGGCCAACTGGCCTTCGGGATTCAACAACGCGAGGTGACCGCTGTGATCAACCAGCAATTCGCCATCGACCTGCCGATGAACGAATACCGCACTCAGACTCTTGGCGAGCGACCGCAGGGTTTCCACGTCGCCGGTCAGGCCGTGGAAGTTGGGGCCGAAAAAGTCGGTGTAGGCCTTGAGTTTTTCCGGGGTGTCGTGTTCCGGATCGGCAGTCACCAGCAGGTAGTCTGGTTGAGGCAGCTCTTTGGATAGCAGCTGGTTGGCACGGCGCAGGTTGGCCATGGCCGCCGGGCAGATATCCGGGCAGTTGGTGTAGCCCACGAACGCAAAGGTCCAACGCCCCTTGAGGCTTTCCCGGGTCACGGTTTCACCCTGTTCATTGAGCAGGGTGAACTCTGCCAGCTCACGGGGCTGGTCGTAGACATAGGTGTTCAGCTCGCTCAGCACCGGCGCAGGTGCCGGCTCCTCGCCTCCGACCAGAAACACCTGCCGGCCAACCGCCAAGCCGAAAACAAGCACAACCAGGAGCAGCAGAACAATCAGTGTCAGGCGAATCGAGCGGTTCATCAGGACCCCGTGTGGATGATCAGAAAAAGACGAAGTGGTCTACCAGCAATACCACAAACAACACCATCAGATAAGTGATGGAGTATTTGAAGGTATTGAAGGCAACCCGGCGATCGTCCCCCTTCAGCAGGCGAACTGCGTAATGCAGGAAGCGCAGACCCAGCAGCAGGGCACCCACCAGATAGATGATACCGGACATGCCCGTGACGAAGGGCAGCAGACTCACGGCCAGCAGGATCAGCGTGTACAGCAGGATGTGCAGCTCGGTAAACCGGTTGCCGTGGGTCACGGGCAGCATGGGGATCCCCGCCTCGGCGTATTCTTCCTTGCGATGGATCGCGAGCGCCCAGAAGTGTGGCGGCGTCCAGGCAAAGATGATCAGCACCAGCAGCAGTGCGTGGCCTTCAATCTGTCCGGTGACGGCGGTCCATCCCAGCAGGGGCGGCATGGCACCGGCAAGGCCACCGATGGTGATGTTCTGCGGTGTCGCGCGCTTCAGGAACAGAGTGTAGACACCGGCATAGCCAACCAGCGAGGCCAGGGTCAGCCAGGCGGTCAGCTCGTTCACCTTCCACATCAGTACCACCATGCCGACACAGGCCAGCAGGGTGGCAAACATCAGGGCATCCAAGGGCGCAATCCGACCGGTGGCAACGGGGCGCTTGCGCGTGCGCGCCATGATGGTATCGATTTTCTGATCCACCACATGATTGACCACCGCAGCCGCACCGGCGAGCAGCGCGATGCCGAGGTTGCCGTACAGCAGTACCTCCCAGCCGGGCAGGCCGGGCACCGCCAGCATCATGCCGATCACGGAGGTCAGAATCATCAGAGCCACCACCCGGGGCTTGGTCAGCTCCAGGTAATCGCGCCAGGTGATGGAAGCGTTGGATTCACTCGCAGCAGTCTGGGCCGGCAGTGCGTTCACGGATTTGCTCATGCCGTAACCTCCTGATTTATGGTTGTTGTGTGTGCCGCCTTGGCAGTATTGGACTCGGTAAGCAGATGATGACGCCAGATCAGGTGCACCACGGAAAGTAGCAGTCCCGCGCCCATGGCGTTATGGGCAACCGCGATCCCCAGGGGAATGTGGAGCAGCACATTGGCGAGCCCGAGGCCAATCTGCGCTGCCAGTGCGATCGCAACCAGGGTAATCGGACCGGTCAGGCCCGAGTCACGCCGGCTTCGCCACATCCACGCCAACAGCAGGGCAAAGTACGCCAGCACCACGACAGCCCCGACACGGTGCGTGACATGAATGGCAACGCGGCCATCGGCGGTGAGCTGGCCGCCCAGATAGTTGGGGCCAACCTGCTGGGTGATATCGAAGCCGTGCTGAAAATCCATGCCTTCAGGCCACCACTGGCCCTGACAGGTCGGCAGATCCGTGCAAGCCACGGCGGCATAGTTGGCAGCGGTCCAGGCGCCCAAAGCAATCTGCAGCACCACCAGGAGCAGGCCGGCATACAGCCAGGGGCCAAATCCACCGGGGACCGATCGGGCCGGGCGGTTACGTGTACCCTGGGCCCTTGCCCGCAACCTCAGGGTCAGTAACACCAGCAGCGTCAGGGTGGTGAAGCCACCCAGCAAGTGCAGGGCGACGACTTGAGGCCACAGCTTCAGCGTCACCGTCCACATGCCGAAGGCGCCCTGCAGAACTATAAATCCGGCGATGAACACGGGCAGTTTGACCGGAACACCGAGCTTCCGGTGACGGACCGCATAGGCGGCCAGACCGAACACAACAAGGCCCAGCATGCCGGCGGCGTAGCGATGAATCATCTCCGGCCAGCCTTTTTCCACATCCACCGGGGTATCCGGGAAACGGGCATTGGCAATGGCGATGCTGGCCTCACTCTGGGGCACGGTCAGGAAGCCGTAACAGCCAGGCCAGTCCGGGCAGCCCAGTCCGGCATGTACAAGCCGGGTCCAGGCACCGAGCATGATCACCACCACCGCCAGAAGCGCGGCCGCCTGGGCCCAGTTCGCCATCCGCCGGGCCTCAGGGCAAGCTGCTGAAAACGACTGATTCAAAGCCCTACCTCCGTGTCTGCGACTAACCAATCTGAGACAGTTTCAATAAGTGTTTCAGATCCTTGAGCATTTCCTTACCGGTGTTGTCGGCCCCGTAACGCATCATGGCGTTCCCGAACGGGTCGATCAGCAATATCGACGGTTCGCTTTCCAGGTCGAGAGCCGCCGGCCAGGCCGGTGAACGGCCTTCCACCGGTGTAAGGCGTTCCATCAACCGGTATTCATCCGACCAGCGGGCCTCAAGGTCAGCCGGCAAGCTGCCAAGCGCCGCGGCCCGCGCCACGCGATTGGCGTTCTTGCCCAGGGCGATATTGACCTGACGGGTGAGGTACAGGAGTTGCTCGCACTTGCTGTCACAGTCGGCGGCAACCACCATCAGCATCCAGCGGGCCTTCGACTGATCCGGGCCGAAGCGCTCAGCCAGCGGTTGGCCCGAGGCGGTTTCAAGGTGGAAATTGGCAACCGGCACCGGGGGCTGGATCAGGGTGCCATTGTTGGTGTGGCCGGCCGGGTTCAACCAGCCGGTGTAGAACATGATGGTGGCGAAAATCATCGGCCCGAAACCCAGGGCGAAAAGCAGCATAGCCGTGCGCCGGCCTCGCCGAACCTGTTCGGGAGTAGGACCGTCCTGGTCAGAGACCTGCTTAGCCATTGTCGTTGTCATTGTTGGCTCCTGTCTTTCGGTAACTCGCTACTAAGGTCAATACCACGAGAGCCAGCGCCAAGGCAAACCATTGTGTGGCATAACCGTAGTGTGTTTGTGGGCCCATCAAATCCGGTTGCCAGTCAGCGCGGAACGCACCTGGTTCAGCAGGCCCCGCCAGCCGCAAGATCACTCCCGGAACCTCCGGCGCGACCCGGGCAACGATTTCCCGGGGCAGGGTCTGTACCCTGCGCGGCCAGTCTTGTTCCGGTTCCGACGCATCCACCAACACCGGCGGCTCGGGATACTCACTCAATCGACCTTTTATCGCCACCGTGCCCTCGGGTACGTCCACCGTCGGCAGCCGATCACGGGTTCTAGGCGCCTGAACCCAACCGCGGTTAACGACTAACGGCGGCCCCTCAAGCGGCTGGAATACGGTCAGCACCTCGTACCCCGGGGCGCCATCACGGGTTCGATTGTCCAGCAGCCAGCTTCGTGAATCATACCGGCCCTCCAATGTGACCGGACGACCTGACTGAAGCTCGGTCTCAACCAACTCCGGCCAGGACAGCTGCAGGACATCCAGTTGCCACTGATCGAGCAGTGCCTGCTTCTGTCCGGCCCGATCCAGTTGCCACAATCCCAAACCAATCAGCAGCGGCAGAAAGACACCGGCAAACACCATGAACCGCCAGTCAAACTGCCATTGACGGGAACGCTCCGGTCGCTCAGACATGCTCTGCTATAGTGTGGTCTGTAAGTGGGAGGGGGGACGCCCCAGCAGCCCGCCAACAAGCCATCCAATTCCGGGAGTTCCCATGCTCAAAGCGGTCATCGTGGTTCTGATGCTTGCGGTCGTTGTCAGTTTGTTCAGCGGTCTGTTTTTTCTGATCAAGGATGAGGGCAAAACCAATCGGGTGGTGAACTCGCTCGCACTTCGGGTGACGCTCAGCATACTGCTCCTGGCGATTATTCTGATCGCGTTATGGCAAGGGAGTCTGACGCTGAATCCGACTCCCTGAAGCCCGTTCTCTTAGATGATGTAAACGAAGACGAACAGTCCCAGCCAGACCACATCCACAAAGTGCCAGTACCAGGCAGCAGCCTCGAATCCGAAGTGGTTGTCGCCGGTAAAGTGGCCCTTGTAGATCCGGATCAGCATGATGGTCAGCATCAGGGCGCCAAGCAACACGTGAGCGCCGTGGAAACCGGTCAGCATAAAGAAGGTGCTGCCGTAAATGCCCGACTGGAGCGTCAGATCCAAATCCCGGTAGGCGTGGATGTATTCGTAACCCTGCACAAACAGGAACACCACCGCCAACGCAATCGTGGCGCCTAGCCAAAGCTTGGTCTTGGCGCGATTGCCGGCCTTGAGCGCATGATGGGCAACGGTCACCGTGAACGAGGAGGTCACCAGCAAAATGGTGTTAATCAGTGGCAGCCCCCAGGGGCCGATGACGCTGTCGGCTGCCGGATAAGCCTCCGGATTCGGGTTGTTGATCAGCGGCCAGGTGGCCTCGAAGCCTTCCCACAACATGGCGGAACTGCCACGGTCACCCTCACCGCCGAGCCAGGGCACAGCGAACACGCGAACGTAGAAGAGTGCACCAAAGAACGCGGCGAAGAACATCACCTCCGAGAAGATGAACCAGCTCATGCCCCATCGGAAAGAACGATCCATTTGCGGACTGTAGAGCCCGGAACGGCTCTCACGGATCACGTTTCCGAACCAGCCGAACAGCATGTAGGCCATGATCACCGCACCGATCATGAACATAAACCAGGAGCCGGTTGTGCTCTCACCCTGTTTGCCATTCACCATGATTGAGGCCACGCCGTAGAGGGTCAGCCCCAGGCCGACCGTCGCGACGATCGGCCACTTGCTCTGTTCCGGAACGTAATAGGTCTGGTTCTGCGCCATGACAGTCTCCGATGGCTTAGCCGTTTTCATTTGTTGTTGTGTTCTTGGACTTGCCCGCCGACACCTTTACCGGTTTGCCCTGGTCATACAGCGTATAGGACAGGGTCAGCTTGGTAATGTGCTCAGGCAGCTCCCGGTCGACAATGAATACCAGGGGCATGTCGGCACGCTCCCCCGGTTCCAGGGGCTGCTGGTTAAAACAGAAACACTCGGTTTTATGGAAATACAGGGTGCCCTCCGAGGGCGACAGGCTGGGCACCGCCTGGCCGACCATGGGCTCGGACGTTGGATTCTCGGCCACAAAGTTAACCGTGACAGACTCCCCCGGATGCACCTTGATGCTGCGTACTGCCGGCTTGAAGATCCAGGGCATGTCCGGCCCGTTCTGGGCCAGGAACTGAACCTCGACCGTCCTTTGCTCATCCACCTCAGTGGTCGCCGGTGCCTCGTAACGCCCCCCGGTTTTGCCGTTGATGCCGGTGATTTCGCAAAATACTTCATACAGCGGAACCAGGGCGAAACCGAAGGCAAACATGCCCACCACGGCAGCCAGACACCAACCCACCACCCGGGTAGTGCTTCGGCGCTCTGGTCCTGCCTGTGATGTTTCGTTGGCCATGTTCGTTCCCCCCCTGACGACCGCTACTTCACTTCCGGTGGCGTGGCGAAGGTGTGATAAGGAGCAGGCGATGGCAACGTCCATTCCAGCCCTTCAGCACCATCCCAAGGCTTGGCGGACGCCTGCTTGCCACCACGCACGCACTTGACCACGATCAGCAGGAACAACAGTTGGGTGGCGCCGAACATAAACGCACCCACGCTGGACACCATGTTGAAATCGGCGAACTGCAGCGCGTAGTCGGGTATCCGCCGCGGCATACCCGCCAGACCGAGGAAGTGCATCGGGAAGAACGCCAGGTTCATGCCGATGAAGGAGAGCCAGAAATGGGTTTTCGCCAGGGTTTCGTCATACATGTGGCCCGTCCACTTGGGCAGCCAGAAGTACACCGAGGCATAGATGCCGAAGATCGCCCCCGGTACCAGAACGTAATGGAAATGAGCAACCACGAAGTAGGTGTCGTGATACTGGAAATCCGCCGGGGCGATGGCCAGCATCAGGCCGGAAAAGCCACCGATGGTAAACAGGATCACGAACGCCACGGCGAACAGCATCGGCGCTTCGAAGCTGAGCGCACCGCGGAACATGGTGGCCACCCAGTTGAACACCTTCACCCCGGTGGGCACCGCGATCAGCATGGTGGCATACATGAAGAACAGTTGGCCGGCGATGGGAATACCGACGGTGAACATATGGTGCGCCCAGACCACAAAGGAGAGCAGGGCAATGGCACCCACCGCGTAGACCATGGATGCGTAGCCAAACAGCGGCTTGCGCGAGAACGCCGGAATGATATGGGACACCGCGCCGAATGCCGGCAGGATCATGATGTACACCTCGGGATGCCCGAAGAACCAGAACACATGCTGGAACAGCACCGGGTCACCGCCGCCGGAGGCATCGAAGAAGCTGGTTCCGAAGTTGATGTCCATCAGCATCATGGTGACCACACCCGCCAGCACCGGCATAACCGCAATCAGCAGGAAAGCGGTGATCAGCCACGTCCACACGAACAGGGGCATCTTCATCAGGGTCATGCCTGGCGCCCGGAGGTTCAGGATGGTGGCGATCACATTGATGGCGCCCATGATCGACGAGACACCCATGATGTGCACGGCAAAGATAAAGAATGTGGTGCTGGGTGGTCCGTAAGTGGTTGAAAGCGGTGCGTAGAAGGTCCAGCCAAAGTTAGGCGCGCCGCCTTCCATGAACAGGGTGGACACCAGAATCAAAAAAGCGCACGGCAGCAACCAGAAACTCCAGTTGTTCATCCGTGGCAGCGCCATATCGGGTGCCCCGATCATGAGCGGCAGCATCCAGTTGGCCAGGCCCACAAACGCCGGCATCACGGCACCGAACACCATGATCAGACCGTGCATGGTGGTCATCTGATTGAAGAATTCCGGATTGACGATCTGCAACCCGGGCTGGAAAAGCTCTGCGCGAATAACCATCGCCATGGTTCCGCCCAGAAGGAACATCGCAAAGCTGAACACCAGGTACATGGTCCCGATGTCTTTGTGGTTAGTAGTCAACAGCCAGCGGCTGATGCCTTTCGCTGGGCCGTGATGATGATCCTGGGCGTGGGTATCTGCAACCGCACTCATGAAAACCCCCGTTTACCGCCGTTGTTCGTGGCTGGTGATGTCTGTTAACTGGCGTTGATTACTGCTCGTTCTTGTAATCAAAAATCTCTTTCGGCGTGACCATGTCGCCGGTGTTGTTACCCCAGGCATTTCGCTCATAGGTAATCACCGCGGCCAGGTCTACCTCGCTCAGCTGGTTGCCGAAGGCCTGCATGGCGGTACCCGACTTGCCGTTCACGACAATGTCGATGTGCCCTGCAATGTCTTCCAGCACCATCTGACTCCCTTTCAGGGCGGGGAACGCCGGGGGCATGCCGCTACCGTCCGCCTGGTGGCAGGCCGCGCAGGCAGTCTGATAGGCGGTTTCGCCACGTTCCATCAGCTCTTCGAGGGTCCATTCTTTCTGGGTCAGCTCACGCTCTTTGGCGGCGGCCTCTTTCTGTTCGGCAACCCACTGGGTGTATTCTTCCTCGGGTACCGCCTTCACAACCACCGGCATGAAGCCGTGGTCCTTGCCGCACAGCTCGGTGCACTGGCCGCGATAGGTGCCAGGCTTGTCCACCCGGGTCCAGGTTTCGTTGATAAAACCAGGGATAGCGTCTTTCTTGACGCCAAAATCCGGCACCCACCAGGAGTGGATCACGTCGTTAGCGGTGAGCAGCAAACGAACTTTCTTGCCTACCGGAATCACCAGAGGGTTGTCGACTTCCAGAAGGTAATGCTCACCTTTTTTCTGCTGGTTGTTGATCTGAGCCCGGGGCGTGGAGAGGTTAGAGAAGTATCCAAAATCCTCATTTATGTATTCGTACTGCCATTTCCACTGATACCCGGTGACCTTGATGTCGACGTCCGATTCCGTGGTGTCGTACATCTCGACCAGCGTGGCTGTGGCAGGAATGGCCATCACGACGAGGATAACGAAGGGGATAACGGTCCAGAGGATTTCCACCGCAGTGTTTTCATGAAAATTCGCAGGTTTGTGCCCCTGCGATTTACGGTGGGCAAAAATAGACCAGAACATGACCCCGAAGACCACGACACCAATGGCGACGCAGATCCAAAGAATGATCATGTGAAGGCTGTAAATGTCATTACTGATGCCGGTAACCCCGGGGGTCATGTTCAATGCCCAGTCCGCAAAGGACCACGCAGGGAACGTCAGACCACCTACCAGGGCACCTGCCCGCAGAGCGTGCACGCGCATACTGTGTCTCCACAGAGTGTTATTATTGTCGGATTTTAATATCCCACCGATTTCACCAGCGTTCGCACACACTGGAAAAACCCGAGTGGAAGCCTACTTATGGATACATCAATTTGAGTATAGACACGGATTTTGAAAACACTAAAAAATCTAATAAACGCAAATTTGCTAAACAAATGCTTTCTTTATTCGATTTAGCTATATGAAACCACAGCTTCCCGTGATGGATCGGCGTCTGTGGGCCCTCGCCTGGCCACTGATGCTGACGAACCTCACCGTGCCTTTGCTGGGACTCGTGGATACCGCCGTGCTTGGCCACCTCGACAGCCCCGAGTATCTGGGTGCGGTGGCGGTAGGCGCCAACCTGTTCAGCATCCTGTACTGGACTTTCGGGTTCATGCGCATGGGCACCACCGGCCTGGCGGCACAGGCCTGGGGCAAGCGGGACGCTTTTGCCCAGGTAGCCCTGCTGTTGCGTTCGCTGCTGCTCGCCGTTGGCATCGGATTGTTGCTGATCCTGCTGCACCGGCCGTTGATCTCGCTCGGGTTAACCTTGATGAATCCCAGCCCCGATGTGGCGGAACTGGCCGCCGAGTACGCCGCCATCCGGATCTGGAGCGCACCGGCGGTACTGTGCCAATACACTCTGGTAGGCTGGCTGATCGGCACCCAGTTCCCGCGGGGCCCGATGCTCATGCTGATCGTCGCCAACGGCGTCAACATCGTGCTCGACATCCTGTTTGTCACCGTGCTGGGCTGGAACAGCCGGGGCGTGGCGCTGGCCACGGTCATAGCGGAATACGGCGCCGCGATTATTGGCATCCTCATCGTGTTGTCGCGCATGCCCGAGGGCCAGCGGCTGACCCGGGCCCTGTTTGGCCAACTATCGGATTACCTGCGCATTCTCCGAGTGAACCGCTACATCATGGTGCGCACCATTGCGCTGCTGCTGGTGCTGGCATTCTTCACCGCTCAGGGCGCTCGTCAGGGTGACACCATTCTGGCCGCCAATGCGGTATTGATAACCTTCCTGTTGGTGATTTCCAACGCTCTGGACGGATTTGCCAATGCCGCTGAAGCCTTGGTCGGCGAAGCCATCGGCAAAGGCAGCCGCCGACGCTTCCGACTGGTGTTTCAGAGCGCCCTGCGCTGGTCCTTCTGGGGCGCTCTGCTGCTGACTCTCGTGTTCGTTCTGGGCGGACGGCCGCTGATTGCACTTCTGACGGACATAGAGGAAGTACGACTGACCGCGTGGCAATACCTGCCCTGGCTCTGGCTGCTACCCATGGCATCGGTGTGGGGGTTCTTTCTGGACGGCGTATTCATTGGCGCTACCCGCACCCGTGACATGCAGAACACCATGCTGTTTTCCGCGCTCGGCGTGTTCCTGCCGGTCTGGTGGCTGACGACGGGATGGGGCAATCACGGACTCTGGTTTTCCCTGATCTGCCTGATGCTGGCCCGGGCGGTCACTATGGGCTGGCTGTGCTGGTCGCACACCAGAAACGGGGTTTGGTTTCAGACGCGCTGACAATGTCACAATTCCGTAACATTTATGGCCTGTTTTTCAACCAAACAGCCCGGCAAGCCCAGAAATGTTGGCTACACTTTCAGAAAAGACAGGGCCGGCGGGCGATTTTGCCGGCACAACAAGGGCCCGATATTGCCGTGCAATTTATCCATAGAAGAGAATGGGAGGCGCCTTGCGACCTCAATTAGCACACACACCGGCATCTCCTGAAATGACACCACAGGTCGTTCTTGAAATTATTGATCAGGCCAGGCGCAAGGAGGCACGTTCCGGCACCTTTCTCAAACAGTTGCGTGAGAAAGCCGCCAACCTGCCGACGTCGATCGTGGTCGATGGCCACCAGCCAGCGACCTGCCTGTTCCAGTTTGCTGTTGAATACATCGAAATGGCGCCCCGCCTGATCGAATGTGTCGATGCCTGTGCCCGCGAGGCAGGCACCACCGCGCTGTTTGAGCCGTTCATTGAAACCGCCACCAAATACTTCACTCAGCCGTCGGTGATGCTGCTGCGCTACGATGGCCTGGATGGGCTGTTGATCCGTGCCTACCTGTGCCATCGGCTGATGGAGGAAATGTACGAGAACAATCGCTCGATCCGATCCTCGGACCTGGTGGACGTCGAGGCCACCCGAGCCAACTTGCTGGCCCACGAACTGATTGGCGAACCCTTCGCCAACGAGCTGGACGATTCCATCGCTCTGACCGTCATGCAGATCGCGGGCACGCCGGATTACTACCACCTGAACCTTGACCCCTTCGTCCAGCAAGCCAACCACGCTGCCTGGAACTGGATGCGCCAGTACTGGGAAAACCTGCTGACCCGGAACCATATCCGCTTCGCCCTGCGCTCCGGCCTGATCTGATCACTCCCTACGCCTTAAACCTTTGATCCTGTTCAGGCAACCGGTATGCTTGCGCTTTTGCGACTCACTGGCTCCGGGAGATTCTGACCTTGCTTGAAAACGCCGATCTGGGAAAACTCTTTATTCGTCTGACTCTTGGCGGACTGATGCTGTTTCATGGCATTGCCAAGCTGCTGAATGGAGTCGGTTTTATCGAAGGCGAACTGGCCAGTCATGGCCTGCCCACGTTCCTGGCGTACGGCGTGTTCATCGGCGAACTGATCGCGCCACTGATGGTCATCCTCGGCTACCACACCCGCATCGGTGCCCTGCTGATCATCTTCAACATGCTGGTCGCCATTGCCCTGGTGCACGGCCATCAACTGCTGTCTCTGGGCCGCGGAGGCGGCTGGGCGCTGGAGTTGCAGGGCTTCTTCCTGTTTACCGCCGTAGCGCTGGTCTTCCTTGGCCCCGGCCGCTACAAACTGAAAAGCTGATACGGATCCAAGTCACTCTGCCGCGGCGGCCTGAACGTTGCCGTGGGACATCACCCGGTTGCGGCCAGCCCGTTTGGCCGCGTATAGGGCCACGTCCGCACGTCGTATGAGCTCATCCGGGCTTTCCTGCGGCAGCGGTATCATGGTGGCCACACCAACGCTGGCAGTCACGGCGATGACCACATCCTGTGACACCGGTTGCACCGTGGACTGTTCAATCGCCTCCCGCAGGCGCTCAGCCACCAGAACCGCACCCTCCTCCGACGTCGTCGGCAGCAGCACACTGAACTCTTCGCCGCCGTAACGGGCGAGCAGATCTCCGGTGCGTTTGATTTCACTGCTGCAGATGGCGGCCACCGTTATCAGGCAATCATCGCCGGCCGGGTGGCCATAGCGGTCGTTGATCGACTTGAAATGATCGACATCGAGCAACAACAGACTCACTGGCTGCTTCTGACGTGACGCCCGGTTCCATTCCGCGTCCAGCTGATCATCGAACTGACGCCGGTTGGCCAGCTGGGTGAGCCCATCCGTCACACTGATGGTCTTCAGACGTTCGTTGGCCTGCTCCAGCTCTTCGGTGCGCTCCCGGACCCGGTCCTCCAGGGTCCGATTGGTCTGCTTCTGGATGGTCAGCGCCCTCTCCTGGGCTTTTAATCGGCGCCGACGTTCCAGGTGAACCCGGTGGGCGAGGGCGAAAGACAACAGAATGACTTCCAGGGCAACGCCAATCTGGGGCCCGGCTTCGGTGAGAAACGACGGGGCGAGATAGCCAAACTGATGGGCGGCCAGAATCAGGTGGCCCACCAGCAGCGGTGTCCAGGCCAGAACGTAGTAGCCCGCGAGCCGGTGGCGCCGGAACCACAGATACATCCCAACCAGCCAGGCCGCCGGCATGCCCAGGGCCGTCACCAGCGCCGCCAGGAAAATACCGGCCTGATAGTAACCCGCCACGCCGATCACGATGCTCAGGCCGGCCCCGACCAGAATCAGCTGCAGAATCCGGTAACACACCACACTGTGCTGGCGTACCGACAGGAAACGAATGGTAAACATGGTGGCTGAAATCAAAGCCACACCAATGATCAGTACCGTGAAATAGCGATTGATGGAGGGTGCGCCGGGCCAGAGCCACTGGAACAGCAAACCGTGCAGATGCAGATGCACCAGGCCAGCGGACAGCAGGGTCAGCACCAGCCAGGGGTAGGTGGGCTGGCGAACAATCTGAAATAACAGCAGGTTGAACAGGGCCAGCGCAGCAATAAAACCAACAAACATCGCCTGCCAGCCATACGACACCTGCTCGGCCGAGATGAATTCTTCCGGCGTCAGTAATTTCAGGGGAATCTGCAGGGTGCCGTCGGTCCGGATCCGGATGTAGGCCGTCAGCGACCCCTCATCAAGGGGGATCGGGAAAGCGAAATTCCGGTGGCGTAACGGCCGGCTGTCGAAGGGACGGGAGTCGCCGGTAAGGTAGCGCAGCGCGACAAGGTCATCGGAGGACCAGTAAAGGTCAACCTCGTCCAGTAACGGATGGCCGACCTCGAGAATCCTTAGCATCGGATCCGGCGGCATCGGCACCTTCACCCACACGGCAGCGTCTCTCAGCCCCAGATTCAGGGTCCGATCGACGGTGGCACTCTGCCAATGGGTCTGATCGAGCGCCATTACCTGTTCGATGCTGAGGATGTCCGCTTGATCGGTTAACCAGAAATACTGCTCATTTCCGAACGTCAGGCGACCCGCAGTAACAAGCAGCAGCCCAACCAGAAGAGACAAAACCCGAGAAGTCGCGGGATGCTTCATATTCCGTTTCCGGTTTTACGGCCCGACGACTTGGACTACACTTCCGAAGGCCTGAACAGAAATTCGACACATCAGATAAACACCCCTAAGTCTAGACGCTTACACGCACCTCGTCCCGTTCGTAACACAACACACCCACCGCCAGAGGGATGATTGATGAACGACCACAAACCCCGGCTGGAGCCGGGACGCTACCGTCACTACAAGGGAAAGGATTACCAGGTAATTGACCTGGCCCGGCACAGCGAAACTGAGGAGTGGATGGTGGTTTACCGCTGTTTGTACGGTGACTTCAGCCTGTGGGTTCGCCCGCTGGCGATGTTTCGCGAAACCGTGGAACTGGCCGGCGAGCAGGTACCCCGGTTTGCCCGGGTCGGAGATGCCTGACCCCCCTGCGGCCACGCATTTTTGATTTTTTCATCCAACTACGGCAGATTAGCGCGCTTTTCCACGCAAGCGCGTCGCTGAACGGCGGCGGCCAATCCTCCTGAGAACACCCGGAGTTCACCATGAATGCCGTTGTTGCATCGGTTGTCATCATGCTCCTTCTGAGCCTGTGTCGAATTCACGTTGTCGTTGCCCTGATCATCGGCGCCATATCCGGCGGCCTGATTGCCGGGCTGTCGCTGGAAGCCACCATAGAAGCCTTTAATAACGGGCTCGGGGGTGGCGCCACGGTAGCACTGTCCTACGCCACACTCGGGGCGTTTGCTGTCGCCATCGGCAAATCCGGTCTGGCCCACGCGCTGGCAGACCGGGCGCTGGCCCTGGTTGGCCGGCAAACCGATGCATCGGCGGTGAATGGCGTACGTTTTCTGATCATCGGCCTGCTGCTGGCGATTGCTATTTCGTCCCAGAACATTCTGCCCATCCACATCGCCTTCATCCCGCTGGTGGTGCCGCCGCTGTTGTATGTGATGGCGAAACTGAACATGGACCGCCGGCTGGTGGCCTGCGTGCTCACGTTCGGCCTGATTACCCCCTACATGTTTCTGCCGGTCGGCTTCGGTGGCATCTACCTGAATGAAATCTTGCTCGCAAATGTGAGTGAAAATGGTGTCGATACCGATGACCTGCGCGTGATGTCCGCCATGGCTCTGCCTGCACTGGGCATGTTGCTGGGACTGCTGATCGCGGTATTTTTCAGCTACCGGGGCAAGCGTGATTACAACCTGGACGCCATCGCCCGCACCGAACGGGTGGATGCCAGCTACAGCCCCCGCACCCTGGTGATGGCGCTGGTCGCCATTGTTGCGGCGTTTGTCGTTCAGCTCTGGCTGGGCTCCATGATTCTGGGTGCTCTGGCAGGCTTTGTACTGTTCAACCTGTCGGGCGTGGTGAAGTGGAAGGAAGCCGACGACCTGTTCACCGAAGGCATGAAGATGCTGGCAATGATCGGCTTCATCATGATTGCCGCCTCGGGCTTTGCCGAAGTGATGCGGGAAACCGGTGACATCGCCACGCTGGTACAAAGCTCGGTGGCCACCATCGGTGACAACAAACCGCTGGCCGCCTTGCTGATGCTGGTGGTCGGGCTGCTGATCACCATGGGCATCGGGTCCTCGTTTTCCACCATCCCCATCATCGCCGCCCTGTACGTGCCCCTGGCGCTGGAAATGGGGTTCAGCCCGCTGGCCATTGTCGCTCTGGTGGGCACGGCGGGTGCTCTGGGGGATGCCGGCTCCCCAGCGTCGGACTCCACGCTCGGACCCACATCCGGCCTGAACGTTGACGGCCAGCACAATCACATCTGGGATACCGTGGTACCCACCTTCCTGCACTACAACCTGCCGCTGCTGGGCTTCGGCTGGTTGGCGGCGATGGTGCTTTGATCCGACGAGTCTGAAGTCATGCTCGCGGCCTGCAACCAACCGCAGGCTTCGAGCATGGATTTTCTACCACTCCAATTGAGCGCCGGTCTGGTATTCGATCACCCGGGTTTCAAAGAAGTTTTTCTCCTTGCGCAAGGTCGCCTGCTCATCCAGCCAGGGTGACACGTTTTTCGCACCGGGAAAGGGCTCATCCAGGCCCACCGCCCGGGCCCGGCGATTGGCCACGAAGCGGAACTGCTCACTGTGGTAGTCCGCGGAGTACCCCAGAATCGGGTCTCGCAGGATGTACTCGGCGTAAGCGATCTCGGCGGCCTCGGATTCATCCCACATAGCACGCACGGCCTTCGGGTCGAAGTTGATGTTCTCCTCCTCCACGATCTGGTTCACCACCTTCAACCCGAAGGAGAAGTGCATCGCCTCGTCCCGCAGGATGTACTGCAACTGCTCGCCGGTGCCCCGCATCAGTCCCCGGCGCTGGAGGGCGAAGATGGGGCTGAAACCGTTGTAGAACCAGGTACCCTCGAACACCGCCGCGAAGAACAGGTAGGACATGATGAATTCCTGCAAATCGTCCCGGTTGCGCAGGTTCATGTCCGGGCGCATGGCCGCATCCAGCCGGCGGTTGGCGATCTGGATCTTGCCATTGATAGCCGGCACCACCCGGTAGCGGTTGTAGATCTCTCGCTGATCCAGGTTCAAGGTTTCGATGCAATGCTGGTAGGCCCAGGTATGCATGGCTTCTTCGTATACCTGCCGGGCCTGGTAAATCTGCAGTTCCGGCGCACTCATCTTTTCCATGACGGCCAGGCCGATGTTGCGCATGGCGAGGATGTCGGAGGTGGTGAGGTAGGCCAGTACATTTTCATACACGTGCTTCTCCGGAGCGGTCAGGCGGTGGTGGTAGTCGTGGACGTCCTGGGCCATGTTCACGTCCAGTGGGGTCCAGTGGTTTTTGTTGGCATTCATGAAGTATTCCCAAGCCCAGGGATACTTGAACGGCGCCAGCTGGTTGATGTCGGTTTCGCCGTTGATGACCCGCTTGTCGTCGACGTTGATGGGGGCGGGGCCGTTGGAGCCGGTGGCTTGTGGTTGGGTTTTTGCTTCGTCGTCCCAGTTGAGCATTTTGTTTACCTCTGAATTACTGATCGTCCAGCCTGACGATTGGGAGGTGGAACCGGTCTGATACCTGCTCGGTTCTTCAGGCTGGCGGAGTTGTCCTAGTTGATACACCGCGTTTGTCAGTGGTTACTGACAGGCCTCGCAATCGGGGTTGTCGATGCTGCACACCTGTGGCTGTGGCGCCGAAACCGGCGTAGTCTTTTCCGCCCCGGTTGCCCCCAGCGAGCGCAGGTAATAGGTGGTTTTCAGTCCCCGCTCCCACGCCAGCTGGTACAGGGCATCGAGTTTCTTGCCGCTGGGTTCGGCCATGTACAGGTTCAGGCTTTGGGCCTGATCCAGCCATTTCTGACGACGGGCGGCGGCTTCCACCAGCCAGCGCGCGTCGATCTCGAAGGCGGTGGCGTAGCGGGCCTTGAGTTCATCCGGGATGCGGTCGATCTGCTGAACGGAGCCATCAAAGTACTTGAGGTCGTTGACCATGACCTTGTCCCATAGCCCTTCGGCCTTCAGGTCCCGCACCAGCGACGGGTTCACCACCGTAAACTCGCCGGACAGGTTCGATTTCACGAACAGGTTCTGATAAGCCGGTTCGATGGACTGGGACACGCCCACGATGTTGGAGATGGTGGCGGTCGGTGCGATGGCCATGACATTGCTGTTGCGCATGCCGTGCCGGGCAATCAGTTCGCGTACCGGCGTCCAGTCCAGGCGAGCACCGGTGTCCACCGTAAGGTCGCCTTCCCGGCGTGCCTGTTTCAGCAGTTGGATGGAGTCGATGGGCAGGATGCCCTGATGCCACAGCGAGCCTTCGTAGCTTTCGTAGGCACCCCGCTCGGCGGCCAGTGATGCCGAGGCGCGGATGGCGAAATAGCTGAGATGTTCCATGGCCACATCCGCAAATTCCACCGCCTCCGGGCTGGTGTAGGGCAGGCCGAGCTGGTAGAGCGCATCCTGGAATCCCATCAGGCCGAGGCCCACCGGTCGGTGCTGCAGGTTGGAATGACGGGCCTGGGGCACGGCGTAGTAATTGATGTCGATGACGTTATCGAGCATGCGCACCGCGGTGGTGACGGTACGTTCCAGCCGTTGCACATCGAGCTCGCCGTTGGCGACATGGGCCGCCAGGTTGACCGAGCCAAGGTTGCACACGGCGATCTCCTCGGCACTGGTGTTCAGGGTGATTTCGGTACACAGGTTGGAACTGTGCACCACGCCCGCATGCTGTTGGGGCGAACGCAGGTTGCAGGGGTCTTTGAAGGTGATCCACGGGTGGCCGGTTTCGAACAGCACGGTCAGCATCTTGCGCCACAACTGTTTGGCGGGGATTTTCTTGCACAACGTGATCTCACCCTGTTCCGCCAACGCTTCGTACTGCTCGTAACGCGCACGGAATTCGTTGCCATAGAGGTCGTGCAGGTCGGGCACATCGCTTGGGGAGAACAGGGTCCAGTCGCGGTCTTCGCGCATGCGCTCAATCAACAGATCCGGCACCCAATTGGCGGTGTTCATGTCGTGAGTACGGCGGCGTTCGTCACCGGTGTTCTTGCGCAGCTCCAGGAATTCCTCAATGTCCAGGTGCCAGCTTTCCAGGTAAGCGCACACCGCGCCCTTGCGCTTGCCGCCCTGATTCACCGCCACGGCGGTGTCGTTCACGACCTTCAGGAACGGCACCACACCCTGGCTCTGGCCGTTGGTGCCCTTGATGTGAGAGCCAAGCGCCCGGACCGGCGTCCAGTCGTTGCCCAGGCCACCGGCCCATTTCGACAGCAGGGCGTTGTCGCGGATGGCGCCGTAGATGTCGGACAAGTCGTCGCCGACGGTAGTGAGGTAGCACGACGACAGCTGGGGGTGCCGGGTGCCGCTGTTGAACAGGGTCGGCGTGGAGGCCATGTAGTCGAACGACGACAACAGATTGTAGAACTCAATGGCGCGGGCATTGGGGTCGTCTTCGCGCAGCGCCAGGCCCATGGCCACGCGCATGAAGAACACCTGGGGCAGCTCCAGCCGGGTCTTGTTCCAATGCAGGAAGTAACGGTCGTAAAGCGTCTGCAAACCGAGGAAGCCGAACTGCAGATCCCGCTCCGGCGTCAGGGCAGCGCCGAGACGCTCCAGGTCAAAATCCGCCAGGGCTGCATCGAGAAGCTCATACCCGATGCCGGCGGCGACGAATGCTTTCAGGGCCTGTGGATACAGCTCGGCCAGCGGCAGGTCGGTGGATAAATTCAGAGCAGCCGCGCTTTCAAGCCGCAGTTGTTCCAACAGCAGGCGAGCGGTGACGGCGCTGTAATCCGGTTCCAGCTCGATACGGCTGCGCGCCGTCATGACCAGGGCGGACAGCACGTCCTGCTCGGCAATGCCGTCGTACAGGTTGGTCAGCGCCTCCTCGACCAGTGCATCGCCGTCGATGCCGTCCAGCCCCGCCGCAGCTTGTTCCACCTGCCGTTTCATCAAGCCCAGGTCCAGAGGCGCGGTTTGCCCGCTGGCTTTTTTCACGGTCAGGTGCGGGTGGGGCTCCACCGGTGCATCGCAGGCACGTTGCCGGGCATGTTCTTCCCGGTACAACACATAGGCGCGGGCCACTCTCTGCTCTTCCGCCCGCATCAGCGCCAGTTCCACCTGGTCCTGAATATCCTCGATATGAACCTTGCCACCGGCCCTCAAGCGACGGCTGATGGCCTGAACCACCTGACCGGTGACGCGCTCGACGGCATCGTGAATACGGGCCGAACCGGCGGCCTGGTCGCCCTCAACGGCGAGAAAGGCCTTGGTGACAGCGACGGTGATTTTGGACGAATCGAAGCCAACGAGGGTGCCGTTGCGCTTGATGACTTGCAGGGTTTCTGGGGCGTTTCGAAACGGCGGCTGGGGGTCAGCCAGGGCAGTGCTGGACATGGTTTCACTCCTGAATACGCGTTAGGTTCCTTCACCATCGCGTACGCAGGGGCACACCACGCCGTCCAAACGGCCGGGGGTAACCGGTCTGCTCACCCTGAGTCGCGAAGGTGCAGTGCTGTATCCCTGGCAGGTCTTCGGACTCAGGGGCGTGAATCGTTCGATTCGGCCTTGCGTGGCGACTTCCCGGCCTATGCCAGTGTCTTGATGCCACGCTTGTTCCCCAATACCGCTGCGCGTCAGTTCCGGATTCTCACCGGATTCCCGACACCGAGTTGGTTATAAAAACAACATATGGTGTATAACCAAGGATTGAATCACTATATACAGTGTTTTTGAGGCTAGCAAGACAGCGGCGTCGAAAAACGCCGCGCCCGCGCGCTCACACTTGGCAGGCGCCTTCCGATGGACCTGCAGCCAGGCCAGCAATAGCCCTGGCTGCGCCGGCTGGCTGCTTCATCACTCAGGCACCCGTGCGGGGAAACCACGGAAAGAACATGTTGGTTTGCTGTTGGTAGCGCGCATAGTCCGGCCGCTTGCGCACGGAATAGTACTCGGCCGGCGTGGCCCCGGTGAGGTACACCAGCGTTGTGTACATCACGGCAGACGCCCCCAGTGCGCCCAGGCCCATAACCGCCCACACCAGGGTGGCTTCCGAGTCGGCCAGCGCCAGCCAAGACGGAACAGCGGCCACCACCAGGCCGGTCCATACCAGCCACTCGGCGAAATAGTTCGGGTGGCGGCTGAAGCGCCACAGCCCCACATTGCAGACACCGCCCTTGTTATTTGCCATGAAACGCAGCTTTTGCAGGTCCGCTGTGGATTCCAGGGCATAGGCAGTCAGCCAGATACACAACCCGGCCACTTCCCACCAGGAGACCGAGTCGCTGGCATTCACCGCCAGCATGAATCCCGGTAGGGCAAGGACAGACGCGTTGGCAAAGCCTTGCGCCATGATTTCCGCCAGCGAATGCGCCTTGATATGGCTGGAGCCGGACTGCTCCAGCATCATGCGGCGATACACATAACGCGGAAACTCGTGCTGGAAAATCACACCGGTTTTCATCCCCATGGTCACCGCGCCCAGCCCCATGCGCAGACCGATCAGCAGATAGACAGCGCCGACCGCAACACGGCGGACCAAGCTGCCGTCGCCCATGACAATGATCAGGACACCGATGAGCGCGACACCGAAGGGCCAGGCTATATCGACATACGACATGCGGCCTGTCTTCAGATAGGGCACAGCCGCGACCAGGATGAACAGCATAATCTGAAGGCCCGCGTTGACCAGCAACATCGACAGAAGGGTGTCGTTGCCGGTAAACACCAGCACCGACCAGATCAGGGTAAAGGTAACGCACAACAGAGTGCCGAAGTTCATTGTTATTATTCCTTTGTTACAGCATGTTCGAGCCCCGGCGTGGAATACACCAGCAAGGGACAGCTCACGACATAAAGTTTCCGGACATCGTCGCCCGGCCCAGTATAGGATCGCGCCATGCAGACTGGAACTCACTCCGCGTAAGCCCGGTCCGTGCGTCCAATGCCGGCGTGGCCCCGTTCAGTGCGAAACTGTCGTTTGGTGGGTATGCTCACCGGGAGGGCAGGCACCAACATAGCCGGTATCACCGCTGGAAACAGTGCCCTCAGCCACATTCTAAGGCCCGGCGAGGTCCTGGTCTTCTGCGAACGGTGTTGTGCCCGAAGGGCGTTTGAACACGCCCCGGTGCCTGCAGGCCTGATCGCCTTGTTTAGAAGCCGGCGTGCTCCTGTTGCAGAAACTCGGTTTCTTCCGGCGTGGAAACGCGCCCTAGAATGCGGTTTCTGTGCGGATAGCGGCCAAACCTGTCGATAATTTTCTTGTGCTGGTACTCGAAATCCAGATTGTTTTCGATGCCCAATGATTCAAAAAGTCGGACCGCTTCAACATGAATCCGCCTGGATTCACTGTGCATGAAAGGCATATAAACAAAACTGCGCTGGACCGGGCTCAGCGCAAGGTCAAAGCCCTTGGAAACAGCCACCTGCGCCAAGCCCAATGCCAGAGGGTCGCAGGCGAACGATGCTGCGTTGTCGCGGTATATATTGCGGGAAAACTGATCCAAAACGAGGATCTCGGCAAGGCTGCCCGGCGCCGTTTCGCGCCATTGAAAAAGTTCACCGGCTTTCGCCTGAGCATGCACAGGGCCGAACCGGCTTCGAATCATGGAATCCAGCGCTTCATCTTTTTGCCACCATTGCTCGGGCTCAAGCTCGGTGAACCAAAAATCGAGGATTTCCTGATACATCTGTGTGCTCCTGTGCACTCGAAACGGCAGTGGCCACAACCGGCAAGACCCCTGGCTGTTCGAAACAGATAAGGGCCGGTCAGTCCTCCTGACCGGCCTTGAAAAACACCACCTGCTGAACCGTGTGGTCGTCGGTGTTTGCCCGTTTGTTTACCCGGGTTTCCAGTTCCGCCACCTCAGGCTTGGGCTGCTCAGACACTGCATCGGTAAATCCACAGGCCACGCACTCACGCACCTGATCGTCGTCATCGGTGGTGTGCATGGTGATCTTGTCCATCTCCGCACAGCGGGGACAAACCGCACCGGCGATAAAGCGCTTTGGACTCGGCATAACTCACTCCGCAAAACATTCACCGGCAGTCGTTACGACTGCCGGTATACAGGGGATCAGGCGGCCTCGTCCGTGATGCCAGTGTGCTTGAGCAGGGCATCCACCGCCGGTTCCCGGCCCCGGAAGGCCTTGAACAACTCCATCGGCTCCCGGGAACCGCCTTTTTCCAGGATGTTCTCGAGGAAGGCCCGGCCGGTATCCGGATCAAAGATGCCGTTTTCCTCAAACAGCGAAAACGCGTCCGCCGCCAGCACTTCGGCCCACTTGTAGCTGTAATAGCCCGCCGCATAGCCGCCGGCGAAGATGTGGGAGAAGGCATTGGGGAAGCGGTTGAACTCCGGCGCTTCCACCACGGCAATCTCTTCCCGGACCCGGCGATGCATATCCAGCGGGTTGGTCGGTGCCTGATCGGTAAACTCCGCGTGCAGGCGGAAATCGAACAGGGAGAACTCCAGCTGGCGCACCATGGCCATGCCGGACTGGAAGTTCTTCGCCGCCAGCAACTTCTGCAGCAAGTCCTCCGGCAGCGGCTCACCGGTTTCATGATGCGAGGCAATCAGCGCCAGCGATTCCGGATTCCAGCACCAGTTCTCCAGGAACTGACTCGGCAGCTCCACCGCATCCCAGGCCACGCCATTGATACCAGACACGTCCAGCACCTCGACCTGAGTCAGCATGTGGTGCAGACCATGGCCGAACTCGTGGAACAGCGTGGTGACCTCATCGTGGGTCAGCAGGGACGGCTTGCCGTTCACCGGCGGCGTGAAATTACAGGACAGGAAGGCCACCGGCAACTGCAAGGTGCCCTTCTGGTTGCGCCAGCGCACCCGGCAGTCAGCCATCCAGGCGCCACCGCGCTTGCCCTGACGGGCAAACAGATCAAAGTAGAACCAGGCCACCGGTTCGCCGTTGCGGCTGATGCAGTAGGCCGTGGCGTCCTCGTGCCAGGTTTCCACGTCCGGGCGCGCTTCGATCTGCACGCCGAACAGCTTTTCCGCCACCCGGAACAGCCCGGGGATCACCTTGTCCACTGGAAACCAGGGGCGCAGGGTTTCCGGCGAGATGTCGTACTGTTTCTGGCGCAGCTTCTCGCTGTAGTAACCCACGTCCCAGGCTTGCAGGTCCTCGACGCCATGCTCGTCACTGGCAAAGGCTTTCAGCTCGGCAAATTCCTTTTCCGCCACGGGTTTGGACTTCACCGCCAGCTGATTCAGGAACTCGGTGACCTCGTCGGTGCTGCGGGCCATCTTGGTGGCCAGAGAACGCTCCGCGTAGTTATCAAAGCCCAGAAGCTGAGCCAGCGCGTGCCGGCGCTTGAGGATTTCCGCCATCACCGGGGTGTTGTCCCAGGTGCCGGCATCCGGCCCCTGATCGGAGGCGCGGGTCACGAAGGCCTCGTAAACTTCACGGCGAAGCTCGCGGTTGTCGCAGTAGGTCATCACCGGATAGAAACTGGGGAAGTCCAGGGTAATCACGTAGCCATCCAGCTCTTTCTGGGCGGCTGCCTGCTTGGCGCCTTCCAGCGCGCTTTCCGGCACGCCCGCCAGTTCGGAGGCATCGGTGATGTGCTTGTACCAGTGCTGGGTGGCGTCCAGCACGTTGTCGCTGAACTTGTTGGACAGCTCTGCCAGCTCCCGGGACAAATCGGCATAACGTTTTTTCTGGTCCTCGGGTAAATCAACGCCGCCCAGATGGAAATCCCGCAGGGTGTTTTCCACCGACTTGCGCTGGGCTTCGCTCAGGTCCCGGAAGTCGTCCCGGGCGGCCAGTTTCTTGTAGGCGTTGCACAGGGCTTCGTTCTGGCTGATTTCGGTGCTGTATTCGGTCAGCTTCTCCAGGCACTTTTTATACACCGCCCGCAGCTCGTCGGTATTCATCACTGCGTTCAGGTGGGAGATCACCGACCAGGCGTTGCTGAGCCGGTCGTCCAACGCCTGCATGGGCTGGGCGAGGGTGTCCCAGGTGGGCTCCTCCTGCTCGGCCAGCTGCTGAATCTTCATGCGGTTCTCGCTGAGAATCTGGTCAATGGCCGGCTCCATGTGCTCGGTACGGACATGGCTGAACTTCGGCAACAGATCGTCAGACAGTAACGGGTTGTTCATAAGCCCCCTTCTCAGCAAAGTTTGTCTAAGGTACTTTCAGGCGACTCCGATGGGTTGGGAGCCGCCCGGTAATTGATTCTTCTAACAGGTATATGTAATGACGAATGTACGTTCTCACAAGGGTTATACGCCAGATTTTGGTGAACGCGCGTGGATTGATCCCAGTGCGGTGGTCATTGGCGATGTCAAAACCGGGGACGATTGCTCGATCTGGCCGATGACCGTGGTCAGGGGCGATATGCACCGGATTCGCATTGGCGACCGCTGCAGCGTGCAGGATGGCTCGGTGCTGCACATTACCCACGCCAGTGACTTCAACCCCGGTGGCCATCCGCTCACCATTGGCGACGACGTCACCATCGGCCACAAGGCCCTGTTGCACGGCTGCACCATCGGCAGTCGGGTACTGGTGGGCATGGGCTGCATCATCATGGATGGCGCGGTGGTGGAGGACGAAGTGATTGTCGCCGCCGGCTGCCTGGTGCCTCCGGGCAAGGTGCTGAAATCGGGGCATCTGTACGTGGGCTCACCCTGCAAGCAGGCCCGGGCACTGACCGAGAAAGAACGCAGCTTCTTCACCTACACCGCCGGCAATTACGTCAAGCTGAAGGACGAATACCTGTCGGAGCACGACAACTGACGCAGATCAACATTTGATCGACCGACTCTTGAAAAGCGATTGGGCGAACCTACATTCCTGAATAGCAGAAGTTCACGGATAACCATCCGGCCCCGGCGCCACCGGAATGGAGCTGTTCCGCGAGCGAAGCTGAGTCAACAACATTCAGATTCGTGTTCGTGAAGAGGAGGGTATCCCATGAGCAACATCACCCGTTGGAATCCGATCAATGAGTTCGAAGACCTGATGAACCGCTACAACCGGGTTTTCGGGTTGTCCCGTAACGGCGGTGAAGGCAAGGACGTGTTCAGCCGCAGCGACTGGGCACCGGCGGTCGATATCAAGGAAACGCCGGAAGCCTTTACCATCGAGGCCGAGTTACCGGGCATGGACAAGAACGACGTCAAAGTCACCGTGCACGACGGTGTGCTCAGCATCGAAGGTGAGCGCAAGCACGAGGAGGAGTCCACCGACAAGAAGCTGCACCGGATTGAACGCTACTACGGCAGCTTTTTGAGACGCTTCACACTGCCCGACAACGTCGATGAAAACAGTGTGAAAGCAGCCTTCAAGGATGGCCTGCTGACGCTGACGGTGCAAAAAGCCGAGCCGAAAGAGCCCAAAGCCATCGAGGTGGACGTGCACTGAGCCCGATCAGGGCAAACTGAAAAGGCTGCCGCCGGTCTCAGTGATCGGCGGCGGCTGTCGCCTTGGCTCCGGCCTTTTCCAGCATCCGGGCGTAGTCCACGCTGCGGCGATGCTGAGACACCAGATCCAGAATGGTTTCGCCGTGTTCGTTCACGGCGTTCAGGTCGCGCCCGGCGTCCTGGAAGAACCCGATGAAACGCTCGAAATCCCCCGCACGCATGGACTGATAGGCCTTCAGCAGCACGTAGAAATCCGGGTTCAGATCCTTGTTGTAGGGATCAATGGCGAGAAAACTTTTGACGCGCTCATCGCTCCAGTCCTCGCCAATGACCTTGGGTTTGTCGGGTCCACTCATAATCGCTCCCTCGTTGCGTTATCGGATAGTCAGGGCGCCACAGTATAAGGCCCTGAAAGATTTAGGGTTATATGAATTCAGCATGAGCGGCTTCAGCACGGCTATAAGGCCCTGCCGTTTTTGGTCGCTTCCATGTCGTTTCGGTTCCACCTGCAGAATCCAAACACGGTCACAGTGATGCTATCAACAACCCACCGAGGAGGGGGAGACAGCCATGGCCGTCAAATTCGAGGAAGCACTGCAGAATTATCCGCAACAGCGAGCCGGCGCCGCAAGGCAACCCGACTCGGTCGACCAGTCCGATCGCAAGGTTCCGATTAATCTGCGCCAGTCCGGACCCACACCGGTGGAAATGCTGATCTCCACCCGGGTTCGCAAATCCCCCTACTGGCACCTGGCCTACGAGGCAGGCTGCTGGCGCGCCACGGTGTATAACCGCATGTATCACCCGCGGGGTTATGTCCGCCCGGAGCAAGGCGGTGCCATGGTGGAGTACGAGTCTCTGGTCAATGACGTCACCCTGTGGAATGTCGCCGTCGAACGCCAGATTCAGGTCAAGGGCCCCGACGCCGAGCGTTTCGTGAATTACGTCATCACCCGGGACGCCACCAAGATCAAGCCCCTGCGCGGTAAGTACGTCATCCTGTGCAACGAGGACGGCGGCATTCTCAACGACCCGGTGCTGTTGCGGGTGGCCGAGGATGAGTTCTGGTTCTCGCTGTCCGACAGCGACCTGGAGCTGTGGCTGCGGGGTGTCAACATCGGGATGGGCTTCAACGTCAGTATCGCCGAAATCGACGTCTCTCCGCTGCAGATTCAGGGCCCGAAATCCGAGGCACTGATGGCCGACATGTTCGGTGACGAGGTTCGCGACATTCCCTTCTACGGCCTGATGGAGGGGCAGGTGGCCGGCCACGATGTGATTGTGTCCCAGACCGGTTTCACCGGTGAGAAAGGCTACGAAATCTACCTGAAGGATTCGACCAAATACGCCGAGGATGTCTGGTACGCCGTGCTGGCAGCCGGTGAAAAACACAACCTCCGAGTGATTGCTCCGGCCCATCACCGCCGCATTGCCGCGGGCATTCTGTCCTGGGGACAGGACCTGGATGCCGAGACCCTGCCGTTCCAGTGCAACCTGGCCTACCAGGTGCCCAGGAACAAAGAGGCGGATTACATCGGCAAACAGCGGCTTGAGAAGGTTCGCGACCAGGTGGAGGCCGGCCAACCGCCGTTCTCCCACATGATGGTGGGGCTGCGGTTTGGCGGTGGCGAGGTCACCGATTATTCCAACGACTTCTGGCTGATCAGCGGTGCGGACGGCGGCGACCCGTTGGGTTACGTCACTTCGCCCTGGTACTCGCCGGAGCTGGAAACCAACATCGCTCTGGCCTACGTGCCCTGCGACATGACCGCCATCGGCACCAGGCTCACCGTGCACCTGCCGGTGGAATACGCCGCCCCGGATGGATCAACCGCGGTCGAGGCCGAAGTGGTGGAAGTACCCTTCCGCCCATCGGTCAATCCCAATGCCCGGGAGCGTGCGCGCGCCAAAGGCATCGACTTCGCGGACTGACCCTCAGGGCAGCACGCAGCACAGCAGACGGTTCACACAGGGTGATGCACTATGACGTTCACCAACCAACCCCAGGCGCTGACGCCAGCGATTGATCGGGCCGACGCGGTACACCGGCACCTGCTGACGCTGTTGCACTCGGCGTCCATTGAAGCCACACCCCGGCAGATCTGCACCACCGAGGATCTGCCACAGCTTCTGCCGGCAGGGACGGCGGTGTACGTGCCCTTCCTGCCGAAGGGGCAGTTCAGCGACACACTGGCCGCCTGCGTGCGGTTGCGGGAACTGGGCATGGAGCCGGTGCCGCACCTGCCCGCCCGGATGGTGCAAAGCCGGCGGCAACTGGAGGACTGGCTCGCCCAGCTGCAGGAAAGCCCGGTGGACCGGTTCCTGCTGATCGCCGGCGACCGCGACCCGGTTGCCGGGCCCTTCCCCGATACCCTGGCCATCCTCGAGTCCGGCGTGCTGTCCAGCTTCCGCTTCAAGGGCATCGGCGTGGCCGGCCATCCCGAGGGGCACCCACGGGCCGACCGGGCCACCCTGACCCGCGCCCTCGACATCAAACAGGAATATGCCCGTACCACGGGCACCCGGCTGTGGGTGGTGACCCAGTTCACCTTCCAGGCCCAGGTGGTAACGGACTGGCTACAGAGCCTCGGCACCCTGCTGGAGCAGGTGCCGGTGTATATCGGGCTGGCCGGGCCCACTCGCATCAAAACCCTGATGGCCTACGCCGCCCAGTGTGGCCTCGGGGCATCCAGCAAACTGCTTCTCAAACGCCCCGGCAGCGCCAGACTGCTGCGTGCCTGGGCGCCCGACGACATGATTCATTCCCTGGCAGAGTATTGCGTCGACAATCCCGATACCTTGCTCAAGGGCATCCATCTGTTTCCGTTCGGAGGTTTGCGCCAGTCGGCGCAATGGATTCAAGAGCACAGTCGGTCCGTTGAGGACCAAAGGAGACAGGCCAATGGGCTTCCGGTATAACGAACAGCAGACTTCCCATCCGCCGGTGCTGGACAATCTCAACCTGACACCGAAACCGGACATCGAGATCGCCCGCTCGGTCCAGCCCCAATCCATCCTGTTGCTGGCCCAGCAACGCTTCGGCCTGCCGGCCGAGAGTCTGGTGCCGTTCGGCCACTACAAGGCCAAGCTGGATATGACCTACGTCGACACCTCCGAGGCGGCGCCGCGAGGCAAGCTGGTGCTGGTCACAGCCATGACACCGACACCCGCCGGGGAGGGCAAGACCACCACCAGCGTGGGCCTGAATGACGGCCTGAACCGGTTGGGCGTCAGCTCGTCCGTGTGTCTGCGGGAACCCTCCCTGGGCCCCTGCTTTGGCATGAAAGGCGGCGCCGCCGGCGGCGGCCGTTCCCAGGTGATCCCGATGGAGGACATCAACCTGCATTTCAATGGCGATTTCCACGCCATTACCACCGCCCACAACCTGCTGGCCTCGCTGATCGACAACCATATCCACTGGGGTAACGAAGCCGGCCTGGACCCACGGCTGATCAGCTGGCGCCGGGTGGTGGACCTGACCGATCGTTCGCTCCGTAACCTGGTCTGCGGGCTCGGTGGCAAGGCCCATGGCGTACCCCGGGAAACCGGCTTCGACATCACCGTGTCGTCCGAAATCATGGCCATTCTCTGCCTGGCCGAAGGACGGCTGGACCTGCGCCGGCGGCTGAGCAACATGCTGGTCGGCCGGCGCGCCGACAACAGCCCCGTCACCGTGGGGGATCTGGGCATGGAAGGCGCGCTTTCGGTGCTGTTGAAGGATGCCCTGCAGCCGAATATGGTGCAGAGCCTGGAGCATAACCCGGTGTTCATCCATGGTGGGCCGTTCGCCAACATTGCCCACGGCTGCAATTCGGTGATGGCAACCCGGGCGTCCCTGGCGCTGAACGACATTACCGTGACCGAAGCGGGTTTCGGCGCCGACCTTGGCGCGGAGAAGTTTATCGACATCAAGTGCCGGCACTCCGGCCTGCAGCCGGATGCGGCGGTGCTGGTGTGTACCCTCAGGGCGCTGAAACTGCATGGCGGCGTACCCCGCAGCCGGATTGCGAATCCCGACGCCGAGGCCTTGCGCGCCGGTGCGGCCAACCTGGAGCGGCACATCCAGAACCTGCAGCAATTCGGCCTGAATCCGGTGGTGTGCATCAATCGCTTCCCCGGGGACACCGAAGAGGAAATGGAACTGGTCCAGGCCATCTGCGAGGACCTGGGCGTGACCGCCGTGCCCGCGGAACACTGGGCCTGCGGCAGTGACGGTGCCCTGGAGCTGGCGCAGGCCGTGCTCGACGAACTGGGCAAAGGCAAACCCGACGTACGCTTCCTGTACGACGACAGCCTGCCGCTGGCGGAGAAGATCGAAACCATTGCCACCCGCATCTACCACGCCAGCCATGTGGAGTTCACAGCCACGGCCAGGCAACAGCTTCGGGAATACGAGGCCCTGGGTTACGGCTACCTGCCGGTGTGCATTGCCAAGACCCAGTACAGCTTTTCCGTTGATTCGTCACTGATGGGCGCGCCCTCGGGGCACACCCTGCCAGTCCGGGAGGTGCGGCTGGCGGCCGGTGCCGGGTTTGTGGTGGCGGTGTGCGGCGAGATCATGACCATGCCGGGGCTGCCACGGCGGCCGGCGGCGCTGGATATCGGTCTGGACGAGAACGGCCTGGTGGTGGGACTAACCTGATTCGCCGCGCTGCCTGATGCTGCCGTAGGTGGGCTCAATGCTGGCGCGCCGGAGCGCTTCCTTGGAAGAAAACGGCGCCAGCCCGAGCTCACCCGGCACCGCCAGGGTCGCGTCCAGCCCGGGAACTTCGAGCCGTTCCTGCCGAGGCGCCCGGCCCATGGCTTTGCGGTAGCAGCGACTGAAATGGGTGGCCGAGACAAAGCCGCACAGCGAGGCGATTTCCACAATCGAACAGGAGGTCTGTTTCAGCAACCGACGGGCCCGATTCAGGCGCACCCGCAGGTAATAGCGTGACGGCGTGCAGCCAAGGTGTTTCAGGAACAGCCGTTCGAGCTGTCGTCGGGAGGTGCCCGCCAGTGCCGCCAGCTCACCCAGTTCAATGGGCTCCTCAATGTTGGCCTCCATCAGTTGCGCCACTTCGGCCAGCCGGGGCTGCAGCTTGGCCAGCTGGGGCAACATGGGGATGGGTTGCGGTTCGGACTCCTCGCGCACTCGATCGCAGACAAACATCTGCGATACCGCGTTACTGAGTTCGGGCCCATGGCGGCGAGCCAGGAAGCTGAGCATCATGTGCATGGGCACGGTGCCGCCAGTGCAGGTCATGCGGGTCTTTTGCAGGGTGAACAGATGATTGTTGGTCTGCACCCGGGGGAAGTCTTCCTGAATGGCCTCCAGACATTCCCAGTGCGCACTGCAGGCATGGCCATCCAGGACGCCGGCGCTGGCGAGGATATAAGCCCCGGTGCACACGGCACCCAGCAATACGTCGCGGCGGGCCTGCTGCCTGAGCCAGCTCACCTCGGCCTGGGAGAAACTGTGCACCACATCGACCCCGCCAACGACGATCACCAGATCAAAGCGCTCACCTTCCTGAATGCCAGCATCGGGCATGACCACCATGCCGTCGCTGGCGCGCACGGAGGTGCCGCCAGCCGTCAGTAAGGACCAGGAATAAAGCTCCTTGCCGGCCAGCTGGTTCGCCACCCGCAATGGTTCAACGGCGGTCGCCAGGGCAATCAGGGTGAAGTTTTCGACCAGCAGGAAACCGACCCGGTAGGGCACTTGGGCAGACTGGGGTGTACGTGAGCCCGGGTCGACGGACATGCTGCAACCTCCTGCGGTTGGAGGGTCATGTCGCGGCCCGTGTTACCACACCCAACCGGCCGCCAGACCCTAACAATAGTTGCAACTTTCTGACCCGGCAATGTCGGCCCGGTTCCTTCAACCAGGCCCGGGGTTCAGGACATGACCCGTTCGTTGTCCGGATCCAGCAGCGCCCGATAACCCACCGCTTCGACCCGTATCGGGTAATGTTCCTGGAAGTATTCCAGCACCAGTTCCTGGCCCTCGTGGGCATAGGCCTCCGGCAGATAGCCCAGCAGAATGTTCTTACCCAGCGACGGCCCCCAGGCCAGACTGGTGTTGTAGGACCGGCGCCCGTGGCTGTCCACCAGTACCTCGCCGGTCGCTGGGTCCAGAATCGGCCACTGGCCCACCGGGTAACGCAGCACACCGGCCGCATCGCGGTGTTCCAGCATGGTCATGGTGCACAGGTAAGCCGCTTGCCGGGGCCGAGCCCGCTGTTGCAGGTAAGCCTCTTTGCCGTGGAAATTCGCCTCTTTCACCCTGGGACGCTCCAGACCGGCCTCGTAGAGGTTGTACTCAACCTCCAGATCGGCATTCTGCAGGCGCAGGCTTTTCTCCAGTCGGCGGCTGTTGGCGTAGGTTTCAATGCCCACCGGCGTCACGCCAGCGTCGTACAGCAGATCCCAGACCCGCAGGCCGTAGCTGAACGGGAAATAGAGTTCCCAGCCCTGTTCACCGACATAGGAAATCCGGAATGCCCAGATCGGCACCCCCTGCACTTCAATTTCCCGGGCCGTGGCAAACGGGAAACTCTCGTGCGACAACTGATCCGGATTGCTGACCAGCCTGGCCAGGGTCTCCCGGGCCTTCGGGCCCCAGAGCCCCAGGGTGGCCAGGGTGTCCGTGCGGTCCTCGATGTGGACATTGTGGTAGCCATGCTGGCGAGCCATGCGGGTGATCCAGCAATAGTCCCGGTGCCCGGTATCGCCCCCACAGACCACCCGGTAGGCGTCATCCGCCATCCGGATGATGGTCAGATCGGAATGGACGCCGCCCCGGGCATCCAGGAAGTGGCTGTACACACCTTTGCCGTGCGGCGTGCTGCCCCCGACCTTGGCCACCGACAGGAATTCCAGCAGACCTTCCGCGTCCGCACCGGAAATGTCGAAGATGGCAAAGTGCGACAGGTTGACCATGCCCACCGACTCGCTCATTTCCAGCTGTTCGGCGTTGGAGACGTCCCAGAAATGCCGGGCGTCCCATTCGTTTTCCCGCACCGGGATACGGTCACGGAACTTGGACAGCAGGGTGGCTTCATTGGCGGCGTAGCCGTGCGCCCGCTCCCAGCCAGCAACCTCCATAAAGTAACCGCCAAGCTCCACTTCCCGCAGGTAAAACGGGCTGGTGCGCATCCGGCGGCCGGTCTCGAAGGGTTCGCGCGGGTGCACCGCCGGGGTGTAAATCTTCTTCGCGGTTTCATAACACCGGCCGTAGACATAGGCCGGCGTTTTCTGCACCGGATAGTGGCGCGCGATATCCACACTGTGCGGGTCCATCTCCGGGGTGCCGTGAGTCATCCAGTCCGCCAGCACCTTGCCGGCCCCCGGACCATCTTTCACCCACACCGCCTCGCAGAACCACAAATTACGGACTTCCGGCGATTCCCCCATCAGTGAGCCACCGTCGGGGGTCACCGACAGCAGACCGTTGAACGAGTGCTTTTCCTCCCAGCCCAGTTCGCCCAGGATCGGGGTGAGTTCGATGGCCTTCTCGTAGGCTTCCATCACCTGATCCAGGGTCAGGTCACGCATGGAGGGCGACATGCGCGCTTCCTCCGGCTCGGCGATGGCGCCCGGATACACCAGCCGGGGGTTGTCGGGCTCGTAGTAGCCCCACTCGATGCGTCCGCCCTCGGTGGTGGTCGGATCGCCGGTATCGCGCACGTAAGCCGAGTTACCCTGATCCCGGAACAGCGGATAAACGATCTGCTTGCCGGTCCCGTTCAGGGCCTCGCAGGGCCCAAAAAACAGCAGCGGGTGCTCCAGCGGCATCAAGGGCAGGGCGGCGTTTGCGGTGTAGGCGAGCAGCGGCCCCCAGATCCCCATGCACAAAACCACATACTCGGTTTCGATGTAGCCCTTGTCAGTTTCGACGCCGCGTACCTGGCCATCCTGTACGTCAATACGAGTGGCGGGGGTGTAGGCAAAGGCCTTGAGCTTGCCGGTGGCCACCGCCTCTTCCACCAGATCGCCGGCGACTTTCTGGGAGCGGGGCACCACCAGACCGGCGTCCGGGTCCCACATCGCGCCCTGGATCTTGCTCTCATCCAGCAAGGGGAACCGTTCCTTGGCCTCGCTCGGGGAAATCATGCTGACGTTGGTGCCAAAGGCCTTACCGGAACCGACCTTGCGGCGCAGTTCGTCCATCCGTTCGTCGTCGTCCAACCGGGCCACTTCCATGCCGCCGCACCTGACGTAATTGCCCCGCTGCTCGTAGAACGCCTGGCTGTATTTGGTGGTGTAGATATTGAATTTGTCGTGGGAGGTGGTGAAACAGAAATCCGACGCGTGCGAGGTGGAGCCGATGTCGGTGGGGATGGCAGATTTCTCCAGGCCGACGATGTCATCCCAGCCCTGCTCAATGAGGTGGTGAGCCACCGAAGATCCAACAATACCGCCCTGGCCAATGATCACGACTTTCGCGCGCTTCGGTAGTTGTGCCATGTCTGTCTCCCGTTGTTCTTGTCGCGCCCTGGGACGCACCCTGCCCGGGCGCGCCACGCTCCCTCTCAATGTGGCCCCGATTCGCCCTAATGGGTGACTTCAATACGACACGCAGCCGACCAAAAACGGCACCGCCCGGCGGCGTCCGGCCGGCCGACACCCGAGCCGCTATCTGGAGCCGATGACCAAAGCGGACTTTACTTGCAGTATGAACCGCAACGACCTGCATCAGATCGTCTATCGCATTGCTGTGGTCACCCTGGTGGCCATCGCCGTGGGCATCGCCAGTTCGCTGGCGGCGATTGCCTTTGTCGAGGCGATTCACTGGCTCAATGACCGGCTGCTGATCTCGCCCTACGCGCGGGTTCAGACAGACAATCAGCCCGGACTGGTGGCCATCGCCACGCTGATGGTGCCGGCCCTCGGCGGCCTGTTGGTTGGCCTGATAACGCGGTTTCTGATCCGGGAGCGACGAGGCCTGGCGCCGCCCGACGCGATTCTGGCGGCCCAGACCGATGGCCCGACACCGGGCTTCCGCAGTGGCCTGGCATCGACCCTGGCGGCGCTGCTGTCGCTGGGCAGCGGCGCCTCCGTGGGTCAGTACGGGCCGCTGGTGTATCTCGGGGCGATGTTTGGCAACCTGTCCGGGTATCTGAAGCTGAACCTCCGGCACCAGCGCTCGATCGCCATCGCCTGCGGCGTGGCGGCGGCCATTTCCACCGCCTTCAACGCCCCGATCGCAGGGCTGGTCTTCGCCCACGAGGTCATCCTGCGGCATTACTCCCTGCGGGCCTTTGCGCCAGTGACAGTGGCAGCGGCCACCGGCTACATCATCGCCAACGTGATTTTCGATCGACCGGCCCTGTTCCTGGTGGAGTTCACCCGGGTGGAGCACAGCTATGAGTTTTTGCTGTTTGCACTGGAAGGCGCGCTGTGTGCCGGCCTGGCGTGGTTATTCATGGTATCGCTGAAACTGAGTTCCAGAGTGAGTCAGCGTTACATTGCACCGGCCTGGGCACGACCGGCTGTCGCCGGGCTACTGCTGGGCATCGTGGCACTCTGGATACCGGAAATCCTCGGCATCGGGCAGGAGACCCTGCGCTTTGCCACCATCGACGACGCGTTCGAGGTGACCGAACTGGCCCTGATCGTCGTTGCCAAGCTGGCGCTGACCGCGATCTGCCTGGGCTTCGGCTTTGTCGGCGGCGTGTTCAGCCCCGCGCTGCTGATCGGCATTCTTTTCGGTGCGCTCTACGGCACGGTGCTGCCGCACCTGATACCAGTGCCCTATTCGGGGCCGGTGGTGTACGCCATCTGCGGCATGGTGGCGCTGGCCAGCTCGGTGATCGGCGCCCCTCTGACCACCATCCTGATCGTGTTCGAGCTGACCCGTAACTACGACCTGACCATCGCCGCCATGGTGGCGGTGGTGTTCTCCAACATCATTTCCTACCGGGCGATGGGCCGATCGCTGTTTGACCTGGAGCTGCGGGACCGGGGATTCGACCTGTCCCTGGGGCGGGACAAGGCGATTCTGGAGTCGCGTCCCATCCGGGATTATCTGTCCGGCGCATACACCATCGCCCGCGTCGACGAGACCGTCGAGACCGTCCGTCAGCGACTGGTACACGGGCAGCGTGCCGAGGCCATGATTGTGGATGACGACGATGTCCTGCTGGGCATCGTGCGCTTGCAAAGCATCATCAACACTCCTGCCGACACCGCTGCTGCGGAAGTGGCAGTCCGGGACTTCACCCGCTTCGACGAGCAGACCTCCGTCTGGCATTCCATGGAAATACTGCGCGGATTCCTCGGCGAAGCGGTGCCACTGGTGTCGATGAGCGGTAAATTACTCGGTGTGGTCCCGGAGGAAGCGGTGATTCGCGCCTACCTTGAAATCGTGCACGAACTGCGGGAGGAAGAGAATGAAGGGGCCTGAGTTAACGGTCACCCTGCTGCTGTGCTGGGCACTGGCGGGCGCCGGCAGGGCGGAAGATCAGCCACCGCCGGAGCCCGCGGCCGCAAACCCGGAAGTGCTGACCGTAGCCACCTGGGGCGGCTCGTACGAGGAGAGCCAGCGCCGGGCCTACTTCGAGCCCTTCACCGAAGCCACCGGAATCGAGATCAAAACGGTGCCCTACAACGGCGGCATCGAGGATCTGGAAAACCACCTCGGCAGCGGGGAGGCCCGGTGGGACGTGATCGACATGATTCAATCCGACGCCAGTGTCGCCTGCGATCAGGGCATGCTGGAATCGATTGATCCGGAGATTCTGGTGCCGGCCCCCGATGGTACGCCGCCGGAGGACGACTTCATGAAGGACGCGATTCAGCCCTGCTTCATCACCCAGATCGTGTTTTCCACGGTGATTGCCTACAACGACCAGGCCTTCCCGGGAGAAAAGCCCGACAGCGTTGAAGACTTCTTCGATCTGGAGACCTTCCCGGGCAAGCGCGCCCTGCGCCGATCCCCGGTCGGCCTGTTCGAATGGGCGCTGCTGTCGCTGTCAGTGCCGCCGGAGCAACTGTACGATCTGCTGAGCACTCCCCGGGGGCTGGAACTGGCCTCCGAGCGTCTGGACAGCATTCGGGAGTCGATTATCTGGTGGCGCAGCGGGGAAGAGCCGGCGGCGCTGCTGGCCAGTGGCCAGGCCACCATGGCAACCGGTTACAACGGACGCTTTTTCCACGCCAGGGTGGTCAATGGCGTTCCGATTTCGGTGATCTGGGATGGTCAGCTGATCGGCTTCAACAGCTGGGCCATTCCCCGCGGCACGCCTCGGCGGGGACAGGCGGAGGCATTCATCGCCTTTGCCACCCGCACCGACCGCATGGCCGCGCAGGCCAACCTGATCAGTTATGGTCCCACCCGGGCATCGGCCCGCAAGCGCATCGGACTGCACACCGACAATCGGGTCTCCATGCTGCCGCACATGCCCACCGCGCCCGGCCATATGGACAGCGCCATCCAACGGGATCACGACTGGTACTCGAAAACCCTGGACCTGCGGCAGAAGTGGTTCAAGGCCTGGCTGGAAAAGTAACGCCGGAGCCGCCAGCGCCTAGCGCACGATCTCCACCGGGGCTTCGCCGTTCGGATCCGGATCGGTGCAGGTGGGCTCACGGATGGCGATCTCGACCCGCCGGTTCAGGGCTCGGTGATCGGGCGAATCGTTGGCCACCAGCGGATTGGTTTCGGCCCGCCCTGCAGCCAACACCCGGTCGGCCGGAATCTGCCGGTTCAGCACCAGTTCATGCACCACCGACACCGCCCGCGCCGCCGACAGATCCCAGTTGGAACGGTAGCGGCTGCTGACAATGGGCCGGTCGTCGGTGTGGCCGGTGACAAACACATCCCCGGAGCACCGGGACAGCACGGCCACCACCCGCTCGATAATCGGGATCATGGCCGGCTTGATGGCTGCCTCGCCCGAGCGAAAGGTGGCCTCTTCGGAAAACCGGATCACCACCTGGCGCGGGTCGTAATTCACCGAGAGAGTGTCCGAGGCCACCTCGGATTCCAGTTCCCGAATCAGTCGACTGGCCAGGTCCAGGATGCCGTCGGACACGCGGGTGACCGCCTCACTGGCCTGGCGCTCCTCAATGAAATCGGGGCCGGCTAGCGGCGCTTTGGCTGCCGGGGCGGCGGTCTCGGGTCCGGTCACGGACGCGGCCGACTGAGGCGGGGCAACGGGGTTTGGCGATCCGCCGGCATCCAACACGACGACCCGATCGGAGCCCAGCGCCTGGGCCATGGAACTGGCCATCGCCCGGTACTTGTCCACATCCATTTCGGCAAAGGACAACAGCAGGATAAAAAAGGTCAGCAACAGCGTCGCCAGATCGGCAAAGGTGACGATCCAGGCCGGGGTTCCACCTTTTCGCCGGGGTTTCCGGCGCTGCCGAACAACCGCCACGGCCCTAGCCCTCCCGCTGGGGCGCCAGGCCGGAGCGCTGGTCCGGGTGGACAAACGACGACAGCAGCTCGGTCATGACCCGGGGGTTCTCACCGCGCATGATGCTCTGCACCGAGGTCATGATCAGCAGCTGGTTCCGGGCCTCGTCCTCGGCCTTCAGCTGCAACTTGTCCGCCAGCGGCAGGGCAATGAGCTGGGCAATGAATGCACCGTAGAGGGTGGTGAGCAGGGCAATGGCCATGGCCGGCCCGATGGACGAGGGATCATCCAGGGTGTTCAGCATCTGCACCAGGCCCACCAATGTCCCCAGCATGCCAATGGCCGGGGCAGATTCGCCAATGCCGCGGAACACCCGTTCGGCCACGTCGTAACGCTCAACGGTTTGCTGGGCTTCCTGGGCCAGCGCGTCTTCAACCAGTTCCGGCGTGTGGCCATCCACACACAGGGCAATCGCCTTTCTCAGGAACGGGTTACCGGTTTGATGATTTTCCAGCCCGAGAACGCCGTCCTTGCGCACCACGTTCGCCAGCGTGCCGACTTCACGGATCAGGCTGGCAGGGCGCTCGACTTTGTCGATAAAGGCGGCCGAAAAGGCCAGTTTGAACGCCTCCATCACACCCGGCAGCCGGAATTTGATCAGTGTCACTGCCAACGTGCCACCCAGCACAATTGCCAGGCCAGGCAAGTTGAGAAAGGTCAGCAGCGAAGCGTTGGCCAGCATCGCCAGGCCAACAATCAGGACGCCGGCGATCAGGCCAACGAGGGTAAGTATGTCCATTCAGACCTCTTCAGACAGCTGAGCCGTAGGCGCCCAGTTGCCGGAGCCGGTCTCAGTCGTTTCGCAATACATCCATCACGGGGGTCGTCTGCGGGGTGACGCCCCGCCAGATTCGGAAAGACTCGGCAGCCTGTTCGACCAGCATCCCCAGTCCGTCGCAGACCCGGTTTGCCCCATGATCCAGAGCCCACTGATTAAAGGTCGTGGTCTGCAAAGAGTACATCATGTCGTAGACAGTGGTCCCGCCTGTGATCACATTTGCTGGCAGCGGTGGCAAATCCCCCTGCAGGCTGGCGCTGGTGCCGTTGATGATCAGGTCAAACGGGCCCTGGGCCTGCTCGAAACCACAGGCGGTGAGGGCGGTGGCCTGAGCCTCGTCCTGAAACAGAACCGCCAGTGCCTCGGCCTTGGCCACCGTTCGGTTGGCGACGGTGAGCGCGGCCGGCGCTTCCGCCAGCAGTGGGCCCAGCACGCCACGCACGGCACCACCGGCACCGAGCACCAGGATGCGCGCGCCACCGAGAGCAAGGCCATGGTTGCCGGTGAGATCCCGCACCAGGCCGCAGCCATCGGTGTTGTCCGCCACCAGTTTGCCATGCTCATCCAGAAACAGCGTGTTGGCGGCTCCGGCCTTTGCCGCCCGGGCCGTGCGCTGATCCGCCAACTGCCAGGCCTGTTCCTTGAACGGAACCGTCACGTTCAGGCCCTTGCCACCACGCTCGAAAAATTGCCGAACCGTGCCGTCAAAGTCGTCCAGGGGGGCCTGGATCGCGGTGTACTCAACCGCCTCGCCGGTCTCCTGGGCGAACAGGCTGTGAATGCGCGGGGACTTGCTGTGGCTGATGGGGTGGCCCACCACCGCGTACAGGTCATTGGTCATCGTTTACCTCCAGCCAGTCCCGGCCGGTCAGGAAGAACTCGGTCAGCTTTGCCTCTTCGGTGTTGGGCTCCGGAATCCGGGCATAATCCCAGCGCACCAGTGGCGGCAACGACATCAGGATAGACTCGGTGCGGCCCCCGGACTGCAGACCGAACAAGGTGCCGCGGTCATACACCAGGTTGAACTCGACATAGCGGCCCCGGCGGTAGAGCTGGAAATCCCGCTCACGCTCACCGTAAGGCAGGGTTTTCCGACGCTGGACAATGGGCTCGTAGGCCTCGATGTAGCTGTCCCCCACCGAGCGCATCAGGGCGAAATCCTGCTCGAAATCTCCGGTGTTGTGGTCGTCGAAGAACAGCCCGCCGACACCTCGGGGCTCGTTCCGGTGCTTGAGATAGAAATAGTCGTCACACCAGCGCTTGAAATACCGGTAGAGCTCGTCACCGAAGGGATCGCAGGCGCCTTTGGCAACCCGGTGCCAGTGCACACAGTCCTCTTCAAAACCGTAGTAGGGCGTCAGGTCATAGCCGCCGCCAAACCAGTACACCGGCTCGGCGTCGGCAGGCCGGGCGATGAAAAAACGGACATTGGCGTGGGAGGTGGGCACGAATGGATTGTGAGGATGAATCACCAGTGACACCCCCATGGCTTCCCAGGGCGCACCCGCCAGGTGGGGGCGATGCGCGGTGGCGGAAGCCGGCATGGTGGTGCCCATCACATGGGAAAAGTTCACCCCGGCTTTTTCAAACACACGGCCGTCGGAGAGGACACGGCTGACGCCACCACCGCCTTCCGGCCGGTCCCAGGCGTCGCGGATAAAGCCGGCACCTTCGTCCACGGATTCCAGCCGGGCACAGATGCGATCCTGCAAGCCCAGCAGGTAGTCTTTTACGGCGCTGCTGTCAGCGTGTTGCGGCATGGTTTCTCCTAACGAAGCTGTTGTCCGGAGACAATATCAATGATGCGGCTGGGCTTTCGGTTACCGCCCAGCTGACCCGGCACGATCCGCTCCAGCTGGTCACCAAAATACCGGTGCACCTGCCAGGGGTACCTGGCCGGCTCACGTCCCGCCGGATTGCAGGAGGTCGACACCAGCGGCATTCCCGCGGCCTCGCACAGCGCCCTGACCACCGGGTGCGCGCTCACCCGAACCGCGATCGCGGAATGCTTGCCGCGAACCCACTCCGGGGTCTGTTGCAACACATCCGGCAACAGGCAGGTAACCGGGCCTGGCCAGTGGCGGGTGGCTTCGCGTTGCAGTTCTTCGGGTAAAGGATCGAGCAGAAAACGGACCTGATCAATCGAACCGGCGACCAGAATCATGCCTTTTTCCATCGGGCGGGCTTTCAGGTCGAGGATGCGTTCGACGGCCTGACGATCCCAGGGGTCACATCCGAGGCCCCAGACTCCTTCGGTGGGGTAGGCAATCACGCCACCTTGCCGGATGGTCTGGCGAGCCAGATGCAGTTGCCATTCACTGAGTGGGGAGGTAGCTGCCATGTCTCTGAAGTTGAATTAAATCCGGAATGTTGTTGTCGCCTGCGCTCAGGCCAGTCGCTGATAACCTCCGGGAACCGGCGTCACCAGACCCTGTAACTCCAACAGCAGCAGGGACTGCATGAGCTGATCGGCCGACAGGCCCGTCGCGACGCTGAGCGCATCGGTGGATTGCGGATCATACCCTAAAGCCCGGAAGACCGCGATTTCCCGCTCCGCCAGCGCGGTCGAGGGCTGCGCCGGGTCTGGCTCTGCAGACGCTGGTGTCGGGCCCTGCCAGCTGGCGCCCAGTTCGAGCAGGATATCCTCCACGGTCTCTACCAGGGAGGCGCCCTGTTTGATCAGATGATGGCATCCCCGGGACACCGGACTCTGAACCGAACCGGGCACGGCAAACACTTCCCGCCCCTGTTCCAGAGCCAGGCGGGCAGTGATCAGCGAGCCGCTTTTCAAGCCGGCCTCGACCACCAGAACCCCTCGCGCGAGCCCGCTGATGATGCGGTTACGCTGCGGGAAGTGAGCTGGCCGGGCCGGTGTGCCCGGCGGGTATTCGGACACCAGCAGGCCATGTCTCAGGATCCGCTGTGCCAGTGGCCGGTGCCGGCTCGGATAAATACCATCGAGCCCGCTACCAATCACTGCCAGGGTCGGTGCCTCGACATCCAGAGCACCGGCATGGGCCGCGCCATCGACGCCCAGGGCCAGGCCGCTGGTAACCAGCAGGTCGTGCTCACTCAGTTCGGCCGCAAAGCGCCGGGCCAGCGCCAGCCCGGTGGGGGTGGCGTCGCGACTGCCGACCACGGCGATCTGTTCACGCGTCAACAGCGATACATCGCCCTGGGTGTACAGCACCAGCGGGGCATCATGAATGTGCCGCAGGGGTTCCGGATACCGCGGATCGGACCAGACCAGGATCTGGATCGCCTGTTGCCGGCATTGCTCGATAATCCACAACACCTTGCTCACAACAGGATGGCCAAGGTCACGCCGCTGCCACGCCACGATTGCAGGCACGACCTTCGAAGGCAGGCCACAGGCAGCAAGACTTGCGGGATTCCTATTGATTAAATCGCTGGGCGTCGGCCAGCGCTGGATCAGTTCCGTGCGGGTTTTTGGGCCTACGCCGGGCAGGCAGGTCAGCAGCAGCCAGCCAGAGATTTCCTGGCTGAAGGGGTCGGCACCGGAATCCCGGCCCGTGGAGCAGTGAAGTTCAGTCACAATATCTCGTCCTTGAACACAAAAAAGCCGGGCCTTCCTGGCCCGGCCTTACGCATCGCTTTAACGCCAGCTGATCAGGGGTTTACCACCTTGTCACCCACCGACAGCGCGCGGGTGGCCTGGAGGATCAGGCCATAGCTCATTTTCTCGTAGGTCTGGAAAACCATCATCAGGCCGGCACGCTCGGACGGCAGTGCGATGGTTTCGCCAGTGACCGGATCACGTACCAGATTGCCGGTTTTCAGCACCGCCATCACGTTGCCCGGCTCCAGGCCATCGCGGACACCACGGTTGATGGCAACCACATCGTACTGACCGATCTGGGTTACCCCCCCATCGACGGCGATCATCAAGCCTTCGACATCCTGACTCGGAGAGCTGGGCGAGAAGCTGGTGGAGATCGGACGGTTGACGTTGGTCAGCAACCGGTCGCCAATGCGGATTTCCTGGTTCGACTTGGTTAGCTCCAGAGTCAGCACTTCGCCATTTTCCGCCACGACGTCGCCGGCACCCACGCTGCGGGCTTCAAGGCCGAGGAATTCCCCGGTTTCCGGATCAACAAATTCCTTAGTGCGGCGGAAGATACCTACCTTGTCCGCCGGCTTGTCACCACGGGCGTAGATGCGGTCACCGGCACCGGTAATGATGCGGGCATCCTCGCCTTCCAGCACGTAAGGCGCACCTTCGAGTTCTTTCGGCGTCACAATGCGGGTGTCGGTCAGGAAACTGCTGATGGCATCAAGCGGGATGGCCGGGATCGGGCTGTTCAGCGGCTCGGAACGCACTTCCGGAGACAGCTTCACGACACCGTTATTGGAGGCCACTTTGGTCACGCGGGGCTGGCCATCGATATAGACCAAAGCGAGGCGATCACCCGGATAGATCAGGTGCGGGTTCTCAACCTGCGGGTTCACATGCCAGATTTCGGGCCAGTACCACGGGTTATTGAGGAAACGGCCGGAAATATCCCAAAGCGTATCGCCTTTAACCACGGTGTAGCGTTCGGGGAGATCAGTTTTGAATTCGGGAGCGGCCTGGGTCCAGGAGGTGAACAGCAGCATCGATGACGCCGCCAGAGAGTACAGCAGTTTCCTCATTGTATAAGTCCTTGATCGCGTGCCTTGAATCTTTGCGTTTTTTTGGTGCGCAGTCTGGTGCCTGCAGCTTATTTGATTATTTCCCGATACTATAGAAGATGTGCCAGGATTTGTGATGTTATCTTTTGTTCTTCCAGTAGATTCTATCCCGCCTGCGAAAGATTTTAACTATCAACTGATCAGTTTGTACTCAATCGCTGAATTGTTGGATAATGGCGTGACACGATTAGCGCACGGCAGCCGTGGATTCCGCTCGATTATGATCCGGAACCATCCATGTTTGCACTGCACACGGTCGCAATTTGGCGATTCAGGTCACGCGCTTGCAGAAATTTACAAAGTTTCCAGGGCTGGCATCTTTGCATGTCAGCCGGTAACAACGGCCAAAAGCTGAAGATACGACATGATTTTAGAGATCCTCGAATACCCGGACCCCCGCCTGCGTACCATCGCCAAGCCTGTGGACGAGGTGACGGACGACATCCGGACACTGATCGACGACATGTTCGAGACCATGTACGATGCGCCCGGCATTGGCCTGGCGGCGACACAGGTGAATGTGCACAAGCAGATCATCGTGATGGACCTGTCCGAAGACAAGAGCGAGCCCCGGGTATTCATCAACCCGGAAGTGGAAGTGCTCGAGGGCGACCCCGAGTCCATGCAGGAGGGCTGCCTGTCCGTGCCTGGCTTCTATGAAGATGTAACCCGCATCGAACACTGCATGATCCGGGCGCGCGACCGTGACGGCAAGCCCTTTGAACTGGAAGCCCGCGGCCTGCTGGCGGTGTGTATCCAGCATGAGATGGATCACCTCAACGGCAAGCTGTTTGTCGATTACCTCAGTTCCCTCAAGCGCAACCGGATTCGCAAGAAACTGGAAAAAGTGCACAAGAAGAGCGCCTGACCGACAGCCCTTCGCCCGGGCTTGCAAGGCAGGATATAGCGGACCGGGTCATACACCCGGTCTTTTCGTTTTCAACTGAACAGAGACGCCAGACCCGTGCGACTTGTTTTTGCCGGCACCCCCGATTTTGCCGCTACCGCCCTGACTGCCCTGCTGGGCACCTCCCACACCATTGTTGGCGTGTATACCCAGCCTGATCGTCCCTCAGGCCGGGGCCGAAAGCTGATACCCAGCCCGGTCAAACAGGTCGCGCTCGACGCCGGTGTGCCTGTGTTTCAGCCTCAATCCCTGAAAAGCCCGGAAGCCCAGCAGGAGCTGGCCGACCTTAAACCGGACGTGATGGTCGTTGCGGCCTATGGCCTGATTCTGCCCAAGGCGGTGCTGGATATACCCGCACAGGGCTGTCTCAACATTCATGCCTCGCTGCTGCCTCGCTGGCGTGGCGCCGCGCCGATTCATCGGGCGATTGCAGCCGGCGACCGGGACACCGGCATCACCATCATGCACATGGATGAGGGCCTTGATACCGGCGCCATGTTGCTCAAGAGCAGCACCCCGATTCGCGCCACCGACACCGGGGGCAGCCTGCACGACCGGCTGGCCGACATGGGTGGCGAAGCGATTGTTGAAGCACTGGCCCAGCTTGAGCAGGGCACCTTGCGCGGCGAAGCGCAGAACGAAACCGAAGCCTGTTACGCCCATAAGCTCACCAAAGACGAAGGTCACATCAACTGGAACCAGGAGGCGCAGACCATCGAACGGCTGGTGCGCGCCTTCAATCCCTGGCCCGGCACCTACAGCGACCTGGGTGAGCAGCGGATTCGCATTCATCAGGCCGAGGCGCTAGCGAGCCGGCAGGATGCCGCGCCAGGTACCATACTTTACCGGGAACGGGACGGTATCGACGTCGCCTGCGGCACCGGCACCCTGAGAATTACCCGTTTGCAGCTTCCGGGCGCCCGCGCCCAGAGTGTTAACGACCTGATCAATGGCGGCAAACAACTGCTGCTACCCGGCCAGGAGCTGAACTGACATGGACACCTACGGTCTGCCGTTGCGCGCCGCCGCCGCCAAGGTTCTGCTCGCGGTTGAAAACGGCCAGTCCCTGAACCAGTGCCTGCCTCCGGCTCTGCAACAACTGCCGCCAGACCAGCGACCGGCCATGCAGGCGCTGTGTTTTGGCACCAGTCGCTGGTTTCATCGTCTGGATGGTGAGTTGCGCAGTCGGCTGAAAAAGTCCCTGCGCCCGACAGACCGTGTGGTCCACCACCTGATGCTGGTGGCGCTGTTCCAGCTCCGTTTCAGCCAGCAGGCCAACTACGCCATCCTGAACGAGTCCGTGGAGGCCTGCCGGGCCCTGAACAAACCGCACCTGACCGGCCTGGTCAACGGTGTATTGCGATCGGCCGAAAGAGAAGGGGCGCCGGAGCCCGCCGATGACGCCAGTCGTTTCAGCCACCCACAATGGATGGTGGAAAAACTGCGCCACAACTGGCCCGACGACTGGCAAAGCATTCTCGACGCCAACAACACCCAGGCACCGATGACACTGCGGGTAAATGCCCGCCGCATGAGCCGGGATGCCTACCTGGACCTGCTCAAAGAGGCCGTCATTGAAGCCGTACCGACCCGCTTTGCGCCCCACGGCATTCAACTCGTGCACCCGGTCCCGGTTGATCATTTGCCTTACTTTCTTGACGGCACGGTGAGTGTCCAGGACGAGGCCGCCCAGCTGTGTACCACCTTGCTGGACCTGAAACCGGGCCAGCGGGTGCTGGACGCCTGTGCCGCGCCCGGCGGGAAAACCTGCGCCATCCTGGAGGCCTGTGATGGCCTGAACGAGGTGGTGGCCCTTGATGAATCGGCCGAGCGTCTGCCCCGGGTGCAGGAAAATCTCGATCGGCTGGATCTGCATGCCACGCTGAATCAGGCCGACGCCGCAGACACCGAACAGTGGTGGGATGGCGAACCGTTCGACCGTATCCTGCTGGATGTACCCTGCAGCGCCAGCGGCGTCATTCGGCGTCATCCGGACATCAAACTGCTGCGCCGGGAGTCCGACATCACGCCCCTCGCGGCGATCCAACTTGGTCTGCTGAACGCCATGTGGGACATCCTCAAACCGGGAGGGCGGCTGGTGTATGCGACCTGTTCGGTATTTCCCCAGGAAAACCACCGTATAATTCAGCGGTTCCAGAAACAAAACCAAGACGTCCAGCCAGTCGAGCCGGACGTCGCGTGGGGGCGGGACATGGGCGCGGGGCGCCAGTTGCTGCCCGACCCCGAGAGCCATGATGGCTTCTTCTACGCAGTGCTGGAGAAACCCGAAGCATGAAGATCCTGATCCTTGGTGCTGGCCAGGTCGGCGGTACCCTGGCCGAGAACCTCGCCAACGAAGCCAACGACATCACGGTGATTGACAGCGACGGCGCCCGCCTGCGCGAGCTTCAGGACCGGCTGGATATCCGCACGGTGCAGGGCAAGGCGTCTTATCCCAGCGTGCTGCGGCAGGCCGGTGCTGCCGATGCCGACATGCTGATTGCCGTCACCAGCAGCGACGAAACCAACATGGTGGCGTGCCAGATTGCCAGCATCATGTTCAAAACCCCCACCAAAATCAGCCGTGTCCGTGCCGGCGCCTACCTCGCCCGCAACGAACTGTTCGGTGAGAACGGCTTTCCGATTGATGTGATGATCAGCCCGGAACACCTGGTGACCCGGCACATCACTCGCCTGATCGAATACCCCGGTGCCCTGCAGGTGCTGGAGTTTTCCAAGGGCCTGGCGCGACTGGTTGCCATCCGGGCGACCGAGGGCGGTCCGCTGGTGGGTCACGAGCTGTCCTATCTGCGCACCCACATGCCCCGCATCGATACCCGCGTCGCGGCCATCTTCCGCAAAGATCGGCCGATCATGCCTCAGGGCGATACCGTCATCGAGGACGGCGACGAGGTGTTCTTCATCGCCGGTACCAACCACATCCGGTCGGTGATGAGTGAGCTCCATCCCCTGGTCAAGAACTACAAGCGCATTTTCATCTGTGGCGGCGGCAACATTGGCCAGCGCCTGGCGCAGACCCTGGAAAACCGCTATCAGGTGAAACTGCTCGAACGGGACCACGAACGCTGTGTAATGCTGTCAGAGAACCTGCGCAAGACCGTGGTGCTGGAGGGCAACGCCGCCAATAAAGACATCCTGCTGGAAGAGAACATCGAAAACACCGATGTGTTCTGCGCCGTCACCAACGACGACGAGGCCAACATCATGGCCTCGTTGCTGGCCAAACGTCTCGGCGCCCGCAAGGTGTTCACCCTGATCAACAACCCCGATTACGTGGACCTGATCCAGGGCGGCGATATTGATGTCGCCATTTCGCCGCAGCAAACCACCATCGGCAGCCTGCTGACCCATGTTCGCCGCGGCGATGTAGTGAACGTTCACTCACTGCGCAGAGGCGCAGCGGAGGCCATCGAGGCCATCGCCCATGGCGATCACCGCTCCTCAAAAGTCGTCGGCCGCCGGCTGGACGAAATCCCCCTGCCCGAGGGCACCACCATCGGGGCAATCGTACGCCACAATGAAGTACTCATTGCCCACGACCACCTTCGTGTGCAGCCGGACGACCACGTAATCCTGTTCCTGGTGGACAAATCCCGGGTGCGGGATGTGGAAAAACTGTTCCAGGTCGGGCTCACCTTCTTCTAGTTGAAAAGCAAAGTGCAGCCCCTATCTTAGAAATCCCTTCCGCGCGAGCGTATAATGCGCCTTTTTTCAGAGTGCCCGGATTCCGTTAAAGAGAACGGGCGCCACACACAGACCGATCAATAGGCAATCGTCGTGACAGACAAGGCAACGAAAACGACTACTCCGGATATCAGGACCTTTCAGGGCCTGATCCTGGCTCTTCAGAATTTCTGGGCGCAGCACGGCTGCGTTGTACTCCAGCCCCTGGACATGGAAGTGGGCGCCGGTACCTTCCACCCGGCCACCTTCCTGCGGGCCATTGGTCCGGAAACCTGGAATGCCGCTTACGTTCAGCCCAGTCGTCGTCCGACCGATGGCCGTTACGGTGAAAACCCCAACCGGCTCCAGCACTACTACCAGTTTCAGGTGGTTCTGAAACCATCTCCGGACAACATTCAGGAGCTGTACCTGGACTCCCTGAAGGCCTTGGGCCTCGACCCGCTGGTGCACGATATCCGCTTTGTTGAGGACAACTGGGAATCGCCCACGCTGGGCGCCTGGGGTCTGGGCTGGGAAATCTGGCTCAATGGTATGGAAGTCACCCAGTTCACCTACTTCCAGCAGGTGGGCGGCCTGGAATGCTATCCGGTCACCGGCGAGCTGACCTACGGCCTGGAGCGCATTGCCATGTACCTGCAGGGCGTCGACAGTGTTTATGACCTGGTCTGGACCGAGGGACCTGAGGGCGTGGTTACCTACGGCGACGTGTTCCACCAGCAGGAAGTGGAAATGTCCACCTACAACTTCGAACACGCCGATACCGAATTCCTGTTCCACAGCTTCGATGTGCACGAGCGCGAAAGTGCCCGCCTGATCGAAGCCGGCCTGGCTCTGCCCGCCTACGAGCAGGTACTCAAGGCGTCCCATACCTTCAACCTGCTGGATGCCCGCCACGCCATCTCGGTGACCGAGCGTCAGCGCTTCATCCTGCGCGTAAGAACCCTGGCACGGGCCGTGGCCCAGGCCTACTTCGATAGCCGGCGTCAGCTTGGCTTCCCGCTTGCACCAGCCAACCTCCGGGAAGAGGTTCTGGCAGTATCCGAGGCCGCCGATAACGCCGCCAAGAAGAAGAAAGGCAAGAAGAAAGCACAGCAGGAACAGGGGAACGCATAATCATGGCAACACAGGATTTTCTGGTCGAACTGGGCACCGAAGAATTGCCGCCCAAAGCACTCAAGCCACTATCGGATGCGTTCACCCAAGGCCTTAGCCAGAGCCTGGAAGAAGCGGGCATTGCATTCGGCAAGGTGGAAGCCTTTGCCGCTCCGCGTCGTTTGGCCGTTCGCATTCGCGATCTGGCGGACGCGCAACCGGACAAGCCGGTGGAAAAGCGAGGCCCTGCGGTCAAGGCTGCCTTTGACGATGCCGGTAACCCGACGCGGGCACTGACCGGTTTTGCCACCTCGCTGGGTGTAACCCCGGACGCCCTCGACACTCTGGAAACCGACAAGGGCGCCTGGGTCGTTTACCGCACGGTGGAACAGGGCCGGGCCACCGAAGACCTGATGCCCGAGCTGGTGGAGAAATCCCTGGCGGCGCTGCCCATCCCCAAGCGTATGCGCTGGGGCGCCCACCGGACCGAGTTCGTCCGTCCGGTGCACTGGGTGGTGATGTTGTATGGCAGCCAGGTGGTGAACGCCGAAATCATGGGCCTGACTACCGGCAACCAGACCCGGGGCCACCGCTTCCATTGCCCGAAAAAACTCATCATCCCCACGCCCAGTGATTACGAAGTCATCCTCAAGCAGGAAGGCTATGTCATTGCCGATTTCGCCCAGCGCCGTGACATGATTCGTGCCGGCGTGTCTGAACTGGCGAAGAATGAAGCCGGTGGCACCGCCGTCATCGACGACGACCTGCTGGATGAAGTGACCGCGCTGAACGAGTGGCCGGTGCCGCTGATGGGCCGTTTCGAGGAACGGTTCCTGGAAGTACCGGCAGAAGCACTGGTTTCTTCGATGGAAGAACACCAGAAGTACTTCCACGTGGTTGATGGCGAAGACCGGATCATGCCGCTGTTCATCACCGTGGCCAACATTGAGAGCAAGGACCCGGCGCAGGTCATCGAAGGCAATGAGAAAGTGATTCGTCCACGCCTGTCCGACGCCGCGTTCTTCTATGAGACGGATCGTAAGACCAGACTGGAAGCGCGTATCGATCAGCTCAAGCCCATCGTGTTCCAGGAAAAGCTGGGCAGCATCTACGACAAATCCGTCCGGGTGGCTGCGCTGGCCAGGAAAATTGCCGAAGCCATTGGTGGTGATCCAGCCCAGGCCGAGCGCGCCGCCATGCTGGCCAAGACCGACCTGGTCACCGAGATGGTGCTGGAGTTCACCGACCTGCAGGGCATCATGGGTCAGTACTACGCCCTCAACGATGGCGAAGCCGAGGATGTGGCCAAGGCATTGAACGAGCAGTACATGCCGCGTCACGCCGGCGACGACCTGCCGACTACCCTGACCGGCTGTGCGGTGGCACTGGCCGATCGCCTGGATTCCCTGGTGGGCCTGTTCGGCATCAACCAGCCGCCCTCCGGAACCCGCGATCCGTTCGCCCTGCGCCGTGCCTCCCTCGGTGTGCTGCGCATCATCATCGAGCGTGAACTGCCGCTGGACCTGCAGACCTGCTGTGAGTGGGCGGAAGAAAACTTCACCGTTCTGACCGAAAGCAACAGCGCCGCCTCGGTGGTGGATTACATGCTCGATCGCTTCCGTGCCCATTATGAAGAACAGGGCATTCGCGCTGAGGTCTATCTGGCGGTGCACGCCCGTCGCCCAACCCGTCCGCTGGACTTCGACCGTCGGATCAAGGCAGTGGAAAGCTTCCGTCAGCTGCCGGAGGCCGATGCCCTGGCGGCGGCTAACAAGCGGGTGTCCAATATCCTGACCAAGCAGGGTGGGGAAGCTGTCGGTGAAACCGTGGATGGCGGTCTGCTGCAGGATGCGACCGAAAAGGCCCTGGCCGAGCAGATCGACCAGCAGGCCGACACCGTGATGCCGCTGTTCGAACAGGGTGACTACGCCAGTGCGCTGCGCTCGCTGGCCAGCCTGCGGGAACCGGTGGATCGCTTCTTCGATGAGGTGATGGTGATGGCAGAGGACGAAGCCCTTCGCAATAACCGGCTGGCGCTGCTGAACCGGCTGCGCAACCTGTTCCTGCGGGTGGCGGATATTTCCCTGCTGCCCACCAACAGCTGACCCGCACAGTCGCAGCCGGAGGCAGTAAGGGCCGATGCTCATCATCCTCGACCGGGACGGGGTCATTAATCAGTACGATGGCAGTTACATCTGCTCGCCTGATGAATGGCACCCGATTCCCGGCAGCATCGACGCGGTGGCCCGGCTTTGCAACGCCGGGCACCGGATTGCCGTCGCCACCAATCAGTCGGGCATTGGCCGGGGCTACTACGATGTCGATACCCTTGACGCCATGCACGACAAGCTCAAAGGCTTGGTGGAAGCGGCCGGTGGCTGTATCGATCTGATTACCTATTGCCCCCACCGTCCCGACGATTACTGTCGGTGCCGGAAACCGCAGATCGGCCTGCTGGAGCAGATTCGGACGCACTTCCAGCTGAATTCCCTTAACGGGGCGATCATGGTCGGGGACAGCCGCAAGGATCTGGAAGCCGGCCTGAGCGCCGGCTGTGATGTGGCCCTGGTCAGAACCGGTAACGGCCTGGAGACCGAATGTCATCTGCAGGAACGGCCGATTCCTCGGGCCCGGATCCCGGTCTATAACACGCTCAGTAGTTTTGCCGATGCCGTTTTGGCCGCCGAGGGCTGGCAAAAGCAGAACGAATCCGTATAATACCGGCCGTTGATCGGCGTGTGGCGCAGCTTGGTAGCGCACTTCGTTCGGGACGAAGGGGTCGCAGGTTCGAATCCTGCCACGCCGACCACTATTCCCGCATTTCTCGACTTCCCCGGTTTACCCGCTGTTATCCAAGCCGCTGATCAAAGCATCGACTCGATCGGCATCCACGAGAAAAACTTCACCATCATTCGTTTGAACACACCGCTCCCTGGATCGTGGTCATGGCGGGTTTCCTGGTCACCATTGCGCTCGATCCACTCGAGATCACTATCCTCGTCGAGTACCACTTGGTAAGCCAGCATCGGCACGCGCTCCTCAAAATACGTGTCGAGCCTCGCCGCCAGTTGTTCGCTTTCGATCAGAAAGCCGAGTTCGGTATTCAGGTTGGTGGATCTGGGGTCGAAGTTGAACGAGCCGACGAACAGGGTTTCACCGTCGACCGCAAAGGTCTTGGCATGGAGACTGGACGAAGAACTGCCGGATAGTCCCTGGGTAAGCCGTCGCTCAACCGATTCCCGATCGCCCTGCGGACGCATTTCGTAGAGCTCGACGCCTGCCTTCAGCAGCGGTTTACGGTACTTGGCATAGCCCGCATGCACCATGGCCACGTCATTCGCCTGCAGGGAGTTGGTCAGAATGCGCACCTGCACCCCGCGCTCTTCAAGATTCCGGAACACCTCCACGCCCCGCTTCCCCGGCACGAAATAGGGCGACACCAGCGTCACCCGCTCCGTCGGTTGACCCAGGGCGACTTTCAGCTGCTCACTGAGCAGATCTTCCTTGTCGGCTTTTTGCAGAGTCTTGGACGGATCGTCACTCACCATGGTCACCGGGGCCCAGGTAAAGTCCTGGTCACCGGTCAGCAGGTTCTGCAAGAAATCCGAGCCTTCCACGGCTTTGACATACTCAACCGCCTCGTCACTCGCTTCCAGCGCCCGGGCATTGGCCATGACTTCCCACAGCTGACCCTCTTCTGGCTCCGGCAGTATCAAGCTGGCCGGGTACGAGGATTCTGACGCCCAGTAAATATCGAAATCCGATGACAGTCGATCCACGATCGGACCCACCGCCAGCACATCCAGATCGGTAAACAGGGCGCCTTCGCCCACACCGAAATATTCATCGGCGATGTTGCGGCCACCAATGATGGCCGCCTGGTTGTCGGCGGTGAATGATTTGTTATGCATGCGATGATTCAGGCGGGGGAACGCAAACAGATAGTTAATCCATTTCGGATTGCGGGTGACAAACGGATTGAACAGGCGGACTTCAATATTGGGGTGCGCATCCATACTTGCCAGCGCGTCGTCCAGATCACCAACACCGTTGTCGTCCAGCAGCAGGCGTACCCGAACCCCGCGCTCGGCCGCCCGATACAGGGAGTACAGCAACATGGTGCCGGTAATATCGTTTTGCCAGATGTAATACTGCACATCCAGCGAGGCGTCAGCACCCTCGGCCAGTAATACCCGCGCCGCAAAGGCATCGTGAGGGTCCGAAAGGGGCAAGATACCACTCAACCCTTCATTCTCCTTCAACGCCGGCTCAATGGCACCGCCCAGGCGCGTATCCGAAGTGTACTGAAACGACAGGGCACTGCTGCCCGGGCGCTCCTTCATCGCAGGGAGCGCGCACCCGGACAGGGCGATAATGGCCATCAACAAGGCCAGAACAGGCATTGAGCGAAACACTGAATAATGGGACACGGCACCTTTCCTCTGCACCGTTGGCGCCGGCTGGCGACAAGGAATGATCTCCTGATTCACCCTTTCAAGTTAGTCCGTGCCAGCAGGTTTGTCATGGCCGGCCGGCTCGATAACCTTTTGCTTCAATACGTTGTCAGACTGTTACAAAACTTTTATGCAATACTTGCGCTTTGAGCAGTCTCGGAAGGCAGAAGTATGGCCACCCACCAGTTAGAAAAACGACGTCAAGCCGCACTCGAAAAACTGGGCATTCTCGATACCCCCCCGGAAGAACGTTTTGAACGTTTAACGCGCATCGCGCGCCATCACTACGGTGTGAAGATCTCGCTGTTTTCGCTGCTGGATAACGACCGACAGTGGTTCAAGTCCCGGCAGGGCACCGAGCTTGAGCAAACGCCCCGGTCCATTGCCTTCTGTGACTACGCCATTCAGCAGGAAGATGCCCTGGTGGTGGAAGACGCAGCCCGGGATGCCCGTTTCTGCGACAATCCGCTGGTCAAAAACCCTAACAATTACCGCTTCTATGCCGGCATGCCGGTTCGGGACCCCACCGGTTTCCGGATTGGCACCCTGTGCATCATCGACGACCAGCCCCGATGCCTGTCAGACATCGATCTGGACGTTCTGCGCAATCTGGCCAGCATCATTGAAGATGAGCTGGAGCGTTCACTGCTTACCAGCAACGAAGGCGAATATGTCCAGGTCTCGCTGCTCAACCGGGCCATTCACCGTGCCCAGAACATGTTCCTGTCCAACACCGACGAGCGGGCAGCGTTCGAACAGGTGCTTCATGACCTGCTGACACTGACCGGCAGCCAGTTCGGTTTCATTGGCGAAGTTCACCAGAGGGCATCGGGACAGCCGTACCTGCAGATCGGCGCCATCTCCAATCTTGCCTGGAGCGAGGAAACCGAGACCTTCTACCAGAAGATCGAGCGTCGGGGCATGGTGTTCGACAACGTCGAAAACCTGCTTGGGCGGCCGATGGTCACCGGCGACATCATTGTGTCCGACAGCGTCAAGGATGATCCCCGTGGCGGCGGCCTGCCCAAGGGCCACCCGCAGCTCGATACCTACATGGGTATTCCAGTGTTCGCCGGCGACCGCCAGATCGGTCTGGTGGGACTGGCCAACCGGCTCGAGGGCTACCGCGCCCAACTGGCGGAAGAACTCGCGCCACTGCTGCACACCATCGGCAACCTGATTGAACGCAAGCGGCTGTACAAGGAAAAGCTGGAACACAAGCAAAGCCTGGAGAAGGCAGCCAATTACGACGCCCTGACCGGCCTGCCCAACCGCCGGCGGCTGACCAAGGTGTTTCAGCAGGAAGTCGCCGAGGCCGACAAGCGCAAGGGCCGGCTGGCGGTCTGCTTTATTGATCTGGACGGCTTCAAGGCAATCAACGACGAACATGGCCACGCTGTCGGCGATGCGGTTCTGAAAACCATTGCCGACCGACTGCAATCCACGATTCGAAGCCACGACACCGTCGGCAGGCTTGGCGGCGACGAATTTGTCGCCATCCTGCGCGATGTGGACAACGACAAGGTCTACAGCCGGCTGCTCGAAGCCATTCGCCAACCCATCAAGCACAATCAGCTGATACTGACCTTATCGGCCAGTATGGGTGTGACGGTCTATCCCGATGACGACGTCGATACCGACCTGTTGCTGCGACACGCCGATCAGGCCATGTATGCCGCCAAGGAGTCGGGCAAGAATGGCTACAAGCTGTTCGACCTGGAAACGCATCAAAGCCGGGAAGAGCGCGCGCGGGTGCTGGAACAGATCGGTATTGCGCTGGAACAAGACCAGCTCGAGCTCTACTACCAGCCAAAACTGAACCTGAAACAACAGACCATCCAGGGCTTCGAAGCGCTGATTCGCTGGAACCACCCGGAAGAAGGCGTACTCAGCCCATACCGTTTTCTGGAGCATATCGAATACACCGAATACGCCCGGGACGTTGGCCTGTTCGTTCTGGACTCCGCGGTTAAGGTGGTCGAGGAGTTTATTGCGCAGGACCTGCCCTACACCCTGAGCATCAACCTGAGCCCATCGCACTTTCTGAGCGAGTCGTTCCCGCGGGATATCGAGTCTGCGCTGGAAGGGCGGAATCCGGAAGTGCGCAACCGGTTGATTCTGGAAATCCTCGAAACCACCGCGTTGGACGATGCCGACCGGGTGATTCGCAACCTTGGTATCTGTCGCGAGCTGGGTGTCGACATCTCGCTGGACGATTTCGGCACCGGCTATTCGTCATTGACGTATTTCCGGCTGCTGCCGGCCCAGGAGATCAAGATTGACCGTTCCTTCGTGCAGGACATGACCCGCGGCGGCGAGAACAACATGATCGTGCGGGCCATCGTCAATCTGTCACAGAGTTTCCAGCGCCGGACGGTGGCAGAGGGCATCGAAACGAAGGACTTGGAAGAGCAGGTCATCGACCTTGGGTGCGAAACCGGACAGGGCTTCCTGTACAGCCGGCCGGTGCCCTATGCCCAGGCCATGGAATGGGCCCGGAATTTCACCTGGGAGCAACGTTACGGGGCGAGCTGATCCGGCTGCCCCGAACGTTAAGCCAGTGTCGGCGGTCAGATACCGGGGTCAGACGGTGCCAGCCGAACTCCGGCGATGCGCCACTCGCCCCGGATCCGCACCATGCGGTAAAAGGCATCCCAGCGCCCACCCTCCGGGCCGCGAATTTTCACCGTTTGAATTTCAAAGGGCCCATGGGGAATGCGCTCAGCGAACTCGATCGTGCTTGCCCGGTGCACCGCCGGGTACTGCTCACGAACCATGTCGACAAACACATCGGAAGAGCCGAACTGGCGTTTGATGCCTTCCGAAGCATAGGTCCAGGCCGTTTCCTCATCATCGTTGGCGAAGGCTTCTATCTGACGCATGATGGCGTCTCGAATCGCCACATCAATTTCATCTTCGGCGTGCAGCAGAGTCGGCAGTAGTGTCCAGGTGCTGACAATCAGAAAGGGCAGTACTGACCAGACTCGGGGTGCCGCTCGTGTGGTTTGCATGACCAAACCCTCCTCTTGGCAGCCTCACTGTCAGTCTACGCCATGCTCACCCGTTCAGATCGATTTTTGATTATTTTTTGACCTATCCGAGAGTCGCGGTCGTAAATCCTCGGGTAGTTAATCTGCAAGTCCGCAAGCGGGAGGCTCGCTATGCACATGAAGTTGAGTTCAATGAAGGCGCTGAAAAACCAGACCATCGACCTGCTCGAGATTGTGTCAATGGAAGGGCGCTACTACATGGCGCGCTTCTACGTTGGCGGCCACGGTTACGTGCTGACCGACGAGCACGATCAGGTAATGATGTTCTCGGGCGCCTGCGCAGCGCGAGACGCGTTTCACGGCATGACGGTGACCAAGAAAGAAGTCATCCCGCCCACGGGCACGGATGAGATGATCGGCATGCCGGTGACCAGTTCGGAATCCATGCGAGTCCCCCTCTGATTCGGGCCAACGCCCACCGGTCGCGTTGATGCGAAGGGGCCTGTCCGCTGACAGGCCCTTTCCCTGTTTCCACTTCGTAGCTCCGCCGTCAGCCGACATCGGCCTGTGCGAAGAAGCCGATAACGGTCTGATTTTTTTCCCGATTGCGATACCCTGTGGGGTGTTTACACGCCGCTTTTCAGCACAGGGAATTTCATGGCCAGCCAATCCGCCATTCCACCGGGCTTTTACGCCATCCACGCCAACCATCTCGAAGACCTCCGCCGCGCGGTGGTGTTCCTGTGCCGCGAGCATCCGTTACCCCCGCTGGAGAGCGAAACCTTTCTGGTTCAGAGCAATGGTATTGCCCAGTGGCTGAAGCTGGCCCTGGCGGAAAAACGCTCGGGCGACGGTGCTGATGGCGGCCTCGGGATTGCCGCCGGTATGGAATTCCTGTTCCCTGCGCGGTTTATCTGGCAGGCCTACCGGGCCGTTCTGCCCGACGGCGAAGTGCCTCAGCAATCGCCATTCGACAAGCCGCGCCTGCTCTGGCGCCTGTACCGGATGCTGCCGGAGCTGGTGAACCAGGACAGCGCCTTCACGCCGCTGGCCCGGTTTATGGACGGCCAGAATACAGCAATGCGGACCTTCCAGCTGGCCGAGAAAGTCGCCGACCTGTTCGACCAGTATCAGGTGTTCCGGGCCGACTGGCTGGCGGCCTGGGAGCAGGGGCGCGACATCACCATCAGCGCCAGGGGCGAGGAGCGGGCGCTGGACCCGGAAACCCTCTGGCAGGCAACGCTGTGGCGGCGACTGGTGGAGGATACCGGCGATGCGGCTCACACCAGCCGGTCCCGTATTCACACCCGGTTTGTGGAGCAGGGCAAGCAGCTTGGCCAGCCCGCCAATCCAGCCCGGTTGCCCCGGCGCATCGTTGTGTTCGGCGTATCGTCGTTACCCCGACAGGCGCTGGAAGCCCTGTCCGTGCTCAGCCGGTTCAGTCAGGTGGTCCTGTGTGTCCACAACCCCTGCCAGTATTACTGGGCCGACATCGTGAGCGACCGGGACCTGCTCAATGCCGAACGCAAGCGGGGCGCCCGGCACCCCGCATTGTCGGTGCTGACCGATCCGGACCTTCTGCACCAGCACGCCAATCCCTTGCTGGCGGCCTGGGGCAAGCAGGGACGGGATTACATCCGCCTGCTGGATGAATTCGATAACCCGGACGCCTATCGCGGGCAACTGGAAACCCCGGACCAGAAGATTGATATTTTTTCGGCCCACGGCGACCTTGAGGCGCCCAGACTGCTGCATCAGTTGCAGAACGATATCTACAACCTGACCCCGCTGCCGGACATCCGCGCCGAACAGCGACTTCTGGACCCGACTCAGGATCGCTCGCTGGCGTTTCACGATGCCCACAGCCCGCAACGGGAAGTCGAAATCCTGCACGACCAGTTACTGGCCGCCTTCAATGCCGACCCCAGCCTGCGGCCCCGGGATATCATGGTGATGGTGCCGGACATCAACCTGTACGCGCCCCATATCCAGGCGGTATTCGGACGCTATCCAGCCGGCAGCAAACGCCACATCCCGTTCACCATCTCCGACCAGGGGCAGCGCCACCATGAACCGGTGCTCATCGCTCTGGAGACCCTGTTGTCGCTTCCGCGCAGCCGGTTTGGCGCCAGCGAAATCCTGAGCCTGCTGGAGGTCCCCTGCATACGTACCCGGTTTGGCATCGAGGAAGCCGAGATTCCCCTGGCCCGGCGCTGGATCGAAGGCGCGAACATTCGCTGGGGCCTGCACGGGCAGCATCGCGCCACTCTGGACCTGCCGGACGCACTGGAACGCAACACCTGGCAAGCCGGATTGCGGGCCATGCTGCTGGGCTACGGTATGGGCGACGATGACGCCTGGGCCGGCATCGAACCCTATGGCGAGGTCGGTGGCTTGCAGGCAGACCTGGCCGGCCGGCTGGCAGAATTTGTCCAGAAGCTGGAAACGCTCTGGCTGGCCCTGCAGGTTGACCGTTCCCCGGCGCAGTGGGAACTCCAGATCTCCGACCTGCTGGCAACCTTTTTCCAGGACGCCGAAGGACACGATCTGCTGCTGCTAAACCGCTTCCGGCGTCAGACCGAACAATGGCTCGACGATACTGCGGCCGCAGGCCTGATCGAGCAGCCACTGGCGCTGGACATTATCCGCGATGTCTTGCTGGCGGGGCTGGATGAAGGTGGGCTGAACCAGCGTTTTCTGGCCGGCAAGGTCAACTTCGCGACCCTCATGCCCATGCGCGCAATACCCTTCCGCCGGGTTTGCTTACTGGGCATGAACGACGGCGATTACCCCCGTTCCCGGCCGCCGGTGGATTTTGATCTGATGGCCAACGACTACCGACCCGGCGACCGCTCCCGCCGGGAGGATGACCGCTACCTGTTCCTCGAAGCGCTGTTGTCCGCCCGTGAGCAGCTCTACATCAGCTGGGTCGGGCGCAGCATTCGCGACGATTCCGAACGCCCGCCGTCGGTCCTGGTGAGTCAGCTCAAGGACCACATCGACGCCCTGTGGCAGGTGGCCGGCCGCCCGGCGCAAACCGTCACCGGCACACTCACCACGCCACATCCGCTCCAGCCATTCAGCCGGGCCTACTTCCCGCTGAGCAACGCCGTTGACGGCCGTGCAGAGGGGGCACCCCGGCCGCTGAACGAGATCCTGCAGGCCGGCAATCTGTTCACCTACGAACGGGAATGGCGCACCGCGCACGGACAACAACCGGACACCAACAACACCGCGGCATTGCCATACCTGGCTCCGGAAGAGCCGGTCACCCTGGGCGAGCTGGCGAACTTTCTGAAGCGGCCGATTGCCACGTTCTACCAGCGCCGCCTGCAAGTGTACTTTGACGAGGTAGCCGAGGCAGACACCGACAACGAAGCGTTCGAACTGACCGGACTGGATCGCTGGCAACTGGACAACGAACTGATTCAGGAAGCGGTTCTGAAGGCGGACTCCCGGGACGAGCTGGATCAGCGCCTGGAACAGTGCCTTGAACGCATGGCCCGCCGGGGCGACCTGGGCATGGGTGTCACGGAACGACGACTGCGCAGTGATCTGAAACCGCGCCTGCCGAACCTGTTCGACCGCCATCAGCGGGAGCTGGCGCACTGGCCAGAAGCATGCACCGAACCCGGGCACTTCAGCTTGCAGTTCCAGAACCCGTTGGGGGCCGTGCAGATCGCCGATCTGATTCCAGACCTTCGACGCGATGGGGCCGGCCAGCTTTGCCGGCTGGTGATTGCCAGTTCGGGCCTGCTGGCAGGGTCCGGCCGCAGTGGAAAAATCCGCTACACCAACCTGCTTCGGGACTGGGTGATCCACCTGGCCGGACAGCTGACCGGGGCGCCCTTCCAAACCCGCATCCTGGGCAAGGAGGAGAACAACAGCTTCCAGTTTGATCCGTTACCGGTAGAGCAGGCGAGCGCTTACTTCGAGGCCATCGTCTCGGCCTGGATGGAGGCCACCACCCGCGCGCTGCCGGTGCATGCGGAAACCGCCTATGCCTGGATTCCCGGGATCCAGAAAGACGACCCGGAGCGCGCGCGAACGGAAGCGCAAGCCGCCTACCAGAGTGCGCTGGAGCGGGATACCGGCTACCTGGGCGCCAGTTTCGAAAGCCCGGAACAGCTCTTCGCCAGCGGTGAATTTGAAACCCTGGTGCGGGCGCTTTATCTGCCACTGTGGGAAAACGCCAAGAAATCCAGGGGGAAGGCATGAGCACCGAATTACCACAATCACGCCCACACCTGGACCCGCTGGCGCTGCCCCTGAACGGCAGCACCCTGATTGAGGCCAGTGCCGGCACCGGCAAGACCTTTACCATTGCCATTCTGTATGTGCGTCTGGTACTGGGGCATGGCCAAGCCACCGACAACCCGCTGGCGAGCGGCGTTTTGCCCCCGAATCTGCTGGTGGTCACCTTTACCGACGCGGCCACCAAGGAGTTACGAGACCGTATCCGGGCCCGGCTGACCCAGGCCGCCGAGGTCTTTTCAGAGCTCGGTGACGAGCAAGCCCCCTCGCCGGAAACCAAACTGCTGTACGAGCTGCGCAACACCAGCTATCCGGACCCGGACACCTGGCCGGAATGCCGCAAGAAACTGCTGCTGGCGGCCGAATGGATGGACGAGGCGGCGGTTTCCACCATCCACGGCTGGTGTAACCGCATGCTCAGTGAACACGCGTTCGACAGCGGCAGCCTGTTCAAGCTGACCCTGGAAACCGACCAGACCGAACTGCTCGATGATGTGGTGCGGGACTACTGGCGCACCTTTATCTACCCGCTGGAGACGGGCCTGATGGACGAGGCGCTGCGGCACTGGAAGACGCCAATGGAGCTGCGCCAGGCAATCCGCGGGCTGCTGGGCGATGCCGGAACGCTGCCCGAACCATCCGGCAATCCAGCCGACACCATCGACAACCTGGTACAGCAGCGCAGGGCGCGCTCGCGGGCGTTAAAGGCCTTGCCCTGGCAGCAATGGCGGGACGACGTGCTGCCACTGCTGGATGAGCTGCAAAAGGACAAACGCCTGCACGGCAATAGCAAGAAAAGTATGGTCGCAGCCTGGGATCTGCTCACCCACTGGGCCGATTCCGATGACCTGCTACCCGACAAACTCGACACCGCCGGCTTCACCAATCAGACCCCGGAGGGTCTGGCCCGGGTGCTCAAGGGCGAGGCCGAAGTACCCGGCCACCCGGCCTTTGATGCCATTGCAGAACTCAAGGCCTTTGCCGCGGATGCCGGCAGTGCCCGCTCGGACATTCTGAAGCACGCCACCGTGTGGGTGGCGAGGCGCCTGGAAGCGGAAAAGCAGAAACGCTCGGAGATGGGCTTCGACGACCTGCTCACCCGGCTCGACGAGGCCCTGCACGGGCCCCGCGGCCAGCAATTGGCGGCCACCATTCGCCGCCAGTTCCCGGTAGCCCTGATTGATGAATTCCAGGACACCGACCCGATCCAGTACCGGATCTTTGATCGCATCTACCGGGTGGCGGACAACACCCCGGACACCTGCGTGCTGATGATTGGCGATCCGAAACAGGCGATTTACGGCTTCCGGGGTGCCGATATCTACACCTACCTGGAGGCGCGTCAGGGTGTACAGGACCGGACCTGGACCCTGGGCCGCAACTTCCGCTCCGCCAAGGCCATGGTTGCGGCGGTCAACCGGGTGTTCGAACACGCCGATCAGCACAGCTCTGAAGGTGCCTTCCTGTTTGGCAAGGGCGATGCCACGCCCCTGCCGTTCCAGGGCGTGGAGGCACAGGGCAGCAAACGTCAGTGGTGTGTTGATGACACGCCTCAGGCAAGCCTGACCTTCTGGACCCTGGACAGCGAGCAACAGGACAAGGACGGCGCCGGCAAACCGCTGGCGAAAGGGCAGGCCACGGAAACCGTGGCCGAAACCTGTGCCAGTGAAATCACCCGGTTACTGACCCTGGGCCAGCAGGGCCGGGCCGGTTTCGCGCTGGCCAGCGATCCCGCTGACCTGGAACCGGTCAGGCCCCAGGACATCGCTATCCTGGTCAACAACCGGACCGAGGCGGCAGCGGTGCGAGACGCCCTCGGCCGCCGCCGGATCAAGAGCGTGTACCTGTCCGACCGGGATTCGGTGTTACGCTCAGGCGAAGCGCAGGAAGTCCTGTGCTGGCTGAAAGCGGTGGCGGAACCCCGACAGCTCGCGCTGACCCGGGCGGCACTCGCCACCCCCACACTGGCGCGCTCCTGGCAGGACCTGAACCGGCTGCTGACCGATGAAATCGCCCTGGAACGTGAAATCGAGCGTTTCCTGGGCTACCACCAGCAGTGGCAGACCCAGGGCGTGCTGCCCATGCTGCGCAGCTTCCTGATGGATTTCGAGGTGCCGGCCCGATTGCTGCAGCGCGCCGATGGCGAGCGTCGCCTGACCGACATCCTGCACATCGCCGAACTGCTGCAACAGGACAGCCTGCAGCTCGACGGCGAGCACGCCCTGGTGCACCACTACACCCAGATCCTGCGAGCGGCCGACGAAGAAGACGAACACCGGACCCTGCGGCTGGAAAGCGATGCCGGCCTGGTGAAAGTCATTACGGTGCACAAGTCCAAGGGGCTCGAATACCCACTGGTATTCTTGCCGTTCGGCACCGCGTTCCGGGCCGAAAGCGGTAGTCGTGCCTATGTCCGTTTTCACGACCAGCAGGGCCAGCTGGTTACCGTGTTCGACCCGTCTCCGGAGGTTCTTGCTCACGCCGACCGGGAACGGCTCGGTGAGGACATCCGCAAACTGTACGTGGCACTGACCCGCGCCCGTCATGCCACCTGGGTGGGCGCGGCCGCCATCAAGGACTGGACCGACAGCGGGCTGGGTTACCTGCTCGGCGGGGACAACGCCAGGCAACAGCCCCTGATCCAGTGCCTGTCCGCACTGACCGAGCAGCAGCCAGCCATACAAGCGATGCCACTGCCCGATCCCGACACCGTTCACTACGCGGAACCGGCGCCGGAGTCGCTTGGCCCGGCGCTGGCGTCGCTGCGCGAAGCACGGGAGGACTGGTGGATTGCCAGTTATTCCACCATCGAATACACCGGATTGTCCGGCAGCGGCGTGGTCTTCGCCGGCGAGGTCGAGGATGCCGAGAGCCAGAACCTGAGAGAAGAGGGCAAGGTAGCCGCCGACGATCTCCCGCCGCCGGTCACCGATTACAGCCAACACCAGTTCCCACGGGGTGCCGGCGCGGGCACCTTCCTGCATGAATTGCTGGAGTGGTGCTGTGAGCAGGGCTTCGGTGCGGTGGTGAACAACCCTGGCGAGTTCCGTGACTATGTCACCCGTCGTTGCACCACCCGAGGTTGGGGCGAATGGGCAGACGCCCTGAGCCAGTGGCTGCTGGCCCTGCTGCAGACGCCTCTGCCGCTGGACCGTCAGGGTCAGGCCAGCGCCGCGCTGGCCGACCTGAAGACCCTGCGCCCGGAGCTGGAGTTCTGGTTCGAGAGCCGCAACGTAGCCATTCGTACCCTGGACCAGAAAGCCACCGAACACACACTCGATGGCGCCGACCGGCCACGGGCCGAGGAACGCCGGTTCAACGGCATGGTGAAAGGCTTTATCGACCTGGTGTTCGAATACCAGGGGCGGTACTACGTGCTGGATTACAAATCCAATCACCTGGGCGAGGACGACAGCGCCTACACCCATCAGGCCATGGGCCAGGCCATTCTGGACAAACGTTATGACCTGCAATACCTGCTGTACCTGCTGGCCTTGCACCGGTTGCTAAAGGACCGGCTTCCGGGCTACGACTATGACCGGCATATGGGCGGTGCGGTCTACCTGTTTCTGCGTGGCTATCGGGGCCCGGCCGCGGGCACCTTCGCCGACAAACCACCCAAACAGCTGATTGAGGACCTGGATGCACTGTTCGACGGTGGGGAAGGGGAGGCTGCCGCATGAGCACCAAGAAACCGTCTGACCTGCAGTACACTCTGGAACTGGAAGCCGGATACCCTGAGAGGGGGGATGCTGAACCTCAGAATGACCTGCTGACGCCACAAGCCGTACTCGGCGACGCTGCGGCCATGATGACGCTGCTGGCGCAGTGGCGCGACAGCGACTGGCTTCGGGCGCTGGATGTCGAATTTGCCCGTTTTCTCGGCCAGTTGTCGCACGAGCAGGCACAACCACTGGAACCGGTGCTGATCCTGCTGTCGGCGCTGGTATCGCATCAGGTGGGTCGTGGCCACGTCTGTCTCGACCTGGACGCACTGCTCAGCGATCCCCGGAACACCCTGGCGCTGCCGCCGGAGGAATCACCCGGGCGATCCGGGGTTGAACCTTCGCTGACGCCGGCGGATCTCACCGATCGGCTGTCTTTGGATCAGCTCCTGAGCCTGACGTCAGAGGCCCACATCGTAAGTGAAGGCTCACTGACCACACCGCTGATTATGGCCGGGAGCCGGCTCTACCTGCGCCGGTTCTGGCGTTATGAACAACAGATCGCCGCGGGCATTCTGGCCCGGCTGAGTGCCGATTCCGAGCTGGCCCACGCCGATACGAAGGCAACCCGCACCCTCAGTGCGGCACTGTCGGTGTTGTTCAGCAACACCCAAGCCGTGGACTATCAGAAACTGGCCTGTGCGCTCGCTGCCCGCAACCGGTTTTCGGTGATTACCGGCGGTCCCGGGACCGGGAAAACCACCACCGTGGTCAAGCTACTGGCTGCGCTCCAGTCGGTGGCCGGTTCCGCGGGTGAGGATGGCAAGCCGAGCCGGAAACTGCGTATCCGGTTGGCCGCACCGACCGGAAAAGCCGCTGCGCGGCTGAATGAATCCATTGGCGGCGCGGTCAGCCGGCTGCCCTTCGAGCAGCTGCCGGGGGAGCTGAGCCAGCACGACATTCCGACTCAGGTCACCACCCTGCACCGGCTGCTGGGCAGTCGGCCGGACTCACGGCGTTTCCGCCACAACCGGGACAATCCGTTACTGCTGGATATCCTGGTGATTGACGAGGCCTCGATGGTGGACGTGGACCTGATGGCCTCGGTGTTCGAAGCACTGCCCGATCACGCCCAGCTGATTCTGCTGGGGGACAAAGACCAGCTTGCCTCGGTGGATGCCGGAGCGGTATTGGGCGAACTGTGCCAGCGCGCCTCCAGAGGCCATTACACCCAACACACCGCCCGGTGGCTGGAACAGGTGACAGGTACGACCCTGCCGGACACCCTGCTGGACCCCCAGGGGCAAACGCTGGACCAGGCCGTGGCCATGCTGCGCAAGAGCTATCGCTTCGGCGCCCACAGCGGCATCGGGACCCTGGCCGAAGCGGTGAACACCAACACACTGGATGAACCCTTGCTCACGGCCTGCCGGGACCAGCAGTTCGACGACGTCAGCTGGGTGCATGGCCGGAGCAATCACAGCGAACCGGAAGCGCTGCTGGAGCTGATCGCCCGCCACGCCCTGTCCGGTTCTCCGGAAACCTTCGCCAAGGGCGGACAGGGCCGACAACTGAACGACCACGACTTGCCCCCGCCGGTGGGCTACCGCCACTACCTGAGCCGTATCAACGAACACCAACTGGACAGCGCTAGCCCGCGCGCCGACTGGGATGGCCTGGCCCTGGATGTGTTGGAGGCGTTTTCCGATTTTCAGGTTCTGTGCGCCCTGCGCCAGGGTCCCTGGGGCGTGGAAGGCCTGAACGACCGGATCGCCCGGGAGCTGCTGGCGCACAACCTGATTCCACGAGCCGAAGGCTGGTATGCCGGGCGGCCGGTTTTGATCACCGGAAACGATTACAACCTGGGACTGATGAACGGCGATATCGGCATCACCCTGGCGGTGCCCTGGGACCAGGACGAGCAGGGTAATGCCAAATTGGCCCTGAGGGTTGCTTTCCCGGCGTCGGATGGCTCCGGCGGGATTCGCTGGATCTCACCCAGCCGGCTACAGCAGCTCGAGACGGTGTACGCCATGACCGTGCACAAGTCGCAGGGCTCGGAATTCACCCACACCTGCCTGGTGTTGCCGGACAGGCTCAGCCCGGTTATGACCCGGGAACTGGTCTATACCGGAATCACCCGGGCGCGCCACTGGTTCAGTCTGGTAACCGGCGATGCCGGTGTGTTCCGGGACAGTGTCCGGCAACGGGTGGTGCGCGCCTCCGGCCTTGCGCAGTTGCTCAGCAAGGGTTAAGCCGAGTCAGCTGGCCTGATGCTGCTGGTGCCACATGCGGGCGTATTCGCCGTTGCGGGCCAGCAGGCTTTGGTGATCGCCGCTTTCGACGATTCGACCGGCCACCAGCACCAGGATGGTATCGGCCTCGCGGATGGTGGACAGCCGGTGCGCGATCACCAGGGTGGTGCGTTGCCGGCTGACTTCCCGCAAAGCCCCCAGAATGGCCTGCTCCGACAGCGAATCCAGCGACGAGGTCGCTTCATCGAGCACCAGTAGCGGTGGGTTCTTCAGGATCACCCGGGCAATGGCAACCCGCTGCTTCTCGCCACCGGACAGTTTCAGCCCCCGCTCCCCGACACGGGTGTCGTAGCCATCTGGCAGGCTGTGGATAAAACCTTCCAGGTTGGCCAGCCGGGCGGCCTCATGCACCTCGGTCTCGGTGGCATCGGGGCGGCCATAGGCCAGATTGCGATAAAGCGTGTCATTGAACAGCACGGTATCTTGAGGTACCACGCCAATGGCGGTGCGCAGGCTGTCCTGAGTCAGCTGCCGGATGTCCTGGCCGTCAACCCGGATACAGCCTCGATCGACGTCGAAAAACCGGAACAGCAACCGGGCGAGGGTGGATTTGCCCGCTCCGCTGGGACCGACCACCGCCACCGTGTGGCCGGCCGGAATGCTGAAGCTCACGTCGGTCAGGATCGGGCGGTCCGGGCGGTAGGCGAAATGCACATGCTCAAAGGTCAGTTCGCCCGGGCCAATCCGCAGCGGCCGGGCTCCGGGCGCATCGACAATGGCCGGCTGGTCACCGAGCAACCCGAACAGCCGCTCGACATTCACCAGCGCCTGGCGGATTTCCCGGTACACAAAGCCCAGCGCATTGAGGGGAATGAACAGCTGGATCAGGTACGCGTTGATCATGGTCAGATCACCCAGGGTAATGTCCCCGGCGGCCACCTGGCGCACGGCCATCGTCATCAATCCGATCAACGCCAGGCCGATAATCAGGGCCTGGCCGGTGTTCAGGAACGCCAGCGACAGGCGGTTTTTCAGTCGTGCGCCCTCCCAGCGCCGGAGGTCCTCATCGTACAGCCTGGCCTCGTGGGTCTCGTTGTTGAAGTACTTGACGGTCTCGTAGTTCAGCAGGCTGTCCACCGCCCGGGTGTTGGACTCGTTGTCCCGGGCGTTGGCTTCCCGGACAAAACGGGTGCGCCATTCGGTGACCTTGACGGAAAACACCACATAGACCACCACCGCCGCGAGGATTGCCACCACATAGCCGGCACTGAACACCACCAGCAGAATGACCGCCACCATGAGTATTTCCAGGATCGTCGGGACGATGTTGAACAGCGTGAATCGCAGCAGGAAGCTGATGCCATTGGTGCCCCGTTCGATGTCCCGCGCCAGACCGCCGGTCTTTCGGTCCAGGTGGTAGGCCAGTTCCCGTTGATGTAAATGCTCGAACACTTTCAGGGAAATGCGTCGCATCGCGCGTTCGGCAACCCGGGCAAAGACCGCGTCGCGTAATTCGGCAAACAGGGTGGCGCCAAACCGGAGCAGACCGTAGGCAATCACCAGGGCGACCGGGATCCAGAGCAACACCGAGCCGGGTTGGGTCTGATCCAGGTAATCGACAATGTATTTCAGCGCAACCGGGGTCGCGACGGTGGCCAGCTTGGCCAGTACCAGCAGGACAAGTGCCAGCATTACCCGGCCCCGGTACTCCAGCAGGTAAGGCCAGAGCCGCGCAATCAGCGACCAGTCGGGTTTATGGTTGGCAGGGTAATCGTGATCGGAAAATGAGCGCACACGGTCGTCCTTGAAAAACAGGTCGGATTTTAAGCTCTGCCAGACGTCAGGCACAGGCGGAAAGACTCAGTTTCCAGTGTACTGCAGATTGCACTCGCCGGATCTTTCCGGGCGGCCGGTTTGTTGTTCGGTGCCGGAATCCCTACACTGATTAATGAATAATTCAATCGCAAAGCCGTGGAGGAGACCGAACAGTGAGCAACAAAGAACTGCAAGCCCTCAAGAAGCACTATGTGGCGGCAGGCGCTGCCAGTGGCAATGATCAGTTTGCCGATCACGCCAGTAACGCAGAAATCTGGGATGCCGATGGCAACCGGTTGATCGATTTTGCCGGCGGGATCGGGGTGCTCAACATCGGACACCGACACCCGAAGGTGGTGGCCGCGGTGAAAGCCCAGCTCGACAAGCTCATGCACACCTGCCAGACCGTGATGCCCTACGAGGGCTACGTGAAGCTGGCAGAGCGGCTTAGCGGGGTGGTGCCGGTGCGTGGCCACGCCAAGGTGATGCTGGCCAATTCCGGTGCCGAGGCGCTGGAAAACGCGGTCAAAATTGCCCGCGCGGCAACCGGGAAGACCAACGTTATCTGTTTCGACGGTGGATACCACGGCCGTACCTTCTACACCATGGCCATGAACGGGAAGGCGGCACCGTATCAGACCGACTTCGGCCCGATGCCGGGCTCGGTATTTCGCGCTCCCTATCCGGTGCCCTACCACGGGGTGTCGGAGGAGGAGGCTCTCAGAGGCCTGAAGATGGCGATGAAGGCCGATTCACCGGCCCACAATACCGCAGCCATCGTGCTCGAACCGGTGCTGGGCGAGGGTGGTTTTTATCCGGCCCCACCGAGCTTCCTGCGGGAAATCCGGAAAATCTGCGACGACAATGACATCCTGATGATTGTCGACGAGGTTCAGAGTGGCTTTGGCCGGACCGGCAAAATGTTCGCGATTGAGCACAGCGGGGTCGAACCCGACATCATGACCATGGCCAAGAGTATGGCCGACGGCATGCCGATCTCGGCGGTTGTCGGCACGGCCGAGCACATGGACGCCTCCGGTCCGAATTCCCTGGGCGGAACCTACACCGGTAGCCCGACGGCGTGCGCAGCGGCGCTGGCGGTATTCGATGTATTCAAGGAAGAGCACATTCTGGATAAAGCCAATCAACTGGGCGATAAACTCCGGGCGCGGTTCAGCCAATGGCAGGAACAGTTCGATCACGTCGACAATGCTCGCAACCTTGGGCCCATGGCGGCCTTTGAGCTTGTCGAGAGCAAATCCAGCCGGACCCCGATGCCGGAACTGGCCGCCAAGATTACCCAATTGGCCAAGGCCAAGGGACTGATCCTGCTGAGCTGCGGCATGTTCGGCAACACCCTGCGCTTCCTGATGCCGGTTACCATTGAGGACCATGTGCTCGAAGAAGGCCTGGGGATTGTGGAAGAGTGCCTCAGGGAAGCGGGCGCCTGATCCGGTTCCGGTCAATGAAATGACAGGCGGTGTGACCGTGGCACGGTCCGCCGCCGCTTTCACCTTCGGTCACCCCGGTAATTATCGTATACTGGCCCAACAGTCCCTGTCCGACGGGGAATCCTCTGCACACGCACACCAACGGGCCTCCTTATGACTACTCCTTCTGCCTCTGGCCGCCCCGACCACAAGCCCCGCCCCTTTATCGACTTGCTGGTCAGCATTGTTATCCCCTCGCTTATTCTGATGAAGCTCAGCGGCGATGAATACCTCGGCAGCGTGAACGCGCTCGTCATCGGGCTGGCTTTCCCGCTGGGTTGGGGCCTGTTTGAACTGATCCGCTATGGCAAAAAGAACTTCATTGCCGTTCTCGGCCTGATCAGTGTCGGGCTTACCGGAGGCATCGGCCTGCTGGAACTGGATGCCGGCTGGCTGGCGATCAAGGAAGCCGCCATTCCTGCGGTTATTGGCCTGGCCGTGCTGGTGTCGTCCTGGACCAAATACCCGCTGGTACGCACGCTGATGTACAACCGCAACGTGCTGGATGTCGACAAAATCCATCAGGCACTGGAGGCAAACGGCAATGTCGCCGAGTTTGAGGGCCGGCTTCTGAAGGCAACCTACTTCTTTGCCGGTACGTTCTTGTTCTCATCGATCATGAATTACCTCATTGCCAAGTGGATCGTGGTCAGCCCGTCCGGGACTCAGGCCTTCAACGAAGAACTCGGGCAGATGACGCTGGTGAGCTATCCAATGATCGCCATCCCGTCGATGATCATGATGATGCTGATCTTCTACTATCTGTGGCGCACCATCCGGCGGTTAACCGGATTCACCCTGGAAGAGGTGATGGCGCCGCAATTGCGAGACGAACAAAAAGCCAAGGACTATTCCGAGTCGCCGTCCAACGACTGATCCTATCGGCACAAAAAAAGGGGCGCAGGTTCAATCCTGCGCCCCTTTTTTATGGTCACCAGATCCCTGGATTTACACGTCCAGGTTGGTCACCTCCAGAGCGTTGGTCTGGATGAAGTCACGGCGCGGCTCCACCTCATCGCCCATCAGGGTGGTGAAGATCTGGTCGGCGGCGAAGGCATCCTCGATCGTCACCTTCATCATCCGGCGGGTTTCGGGGTCCATGGTGGTTTCCCAGAGCTGTTCCGGGTTCATCTCGCCCAGTCCCTTGTAACGCTGGATGTTCAGTCCGCGCTGGGCTTCCTTCATCAGCCAGGCGAGGGCGCCTTCAAACGACAACACGGCCTGCTTGCGCTCGCCCCGTTGGATGTAGGCGCCTTCCTCAATCAGGCCGTCCAAGGTCTCACCCATGCGGGCGATGGCGGCGTAGGAAGCCGACTCGAAGAAATCGTGATTGAACACGTGCTCGTGGGGCATGCCATGCACGTAGATGGTGACCTTGGGCAGAAACAGATCCCGCTCGGAATCCTTGGTAACCGAGAAGGTGTACTTGGTTCCGGTACGGGTATCCAGGTCCAGGCCCTCGCCGAGGCGTGCCACCCAGCGAGCCACCGCTTCCTCTTCTTTAAGGTGCTCCGGCTTCAGCGTGACATTGCTGAGCATCTGTTCCAGAACCTTCGGCGGATACGCCCGCGAGAGCCGATCAATCATCGCCATGACGGCCTGATAGTCCTTCACCATGGTTTCCAGGGCGGAATCCTTGATGGCCGGTGCTTCCGGGTTCACGAACAGCTGAGCGCCTTCCAGGGCGGTCTGAGTGAGGTAGGCTTCCTTGGCCTTCTCATCCTTCAGGTATTCCTCCTGCTTGCCACGCTTCACCTTGTACAGCGGCGGCATGGCGATAAACACGTGGCCGCGCTCGATGATTTCGCGCATCTGACGGAACAGGAAGGTCAGCAGCAGGGTCCGAATGTGCGAACCGTCGACGTCCGCATCGGTCATAATGATGATCGAATGATAACGGAGCTTGTCCGGATTGAACTCTTCGCGGCCGATACCGCAGCCCAAGGCGGTAATCAAAGTACCAACCTCGGCTGACGAGAGCATCTTGTCGAAGCGGGCTTTTTCCACGTTCAGGATCTTACCTTTGAGCGGCAGGATGGCCTGAGTCTTGCGGTCCCGGCCCTGTTTGGCGCTTCCGCCGGCCGAGTCACCCTCCACAATGTAGAGTTCGGACAGGGCAGGGTCTTTCTCCTGGCAATCGGCCAGCTTCCCCGGCAAACCGGCGATATCCAACGCGCCTTTGCGGCGGGTCATGTCGCGGGCTTTCCGCGCCGCCTCACGGGCTCGGGCCGCCTCGATCATCTTGTTTACGATGGTCTTGGCCTCGTTCGGCTGCTCCTGCAGGTAGTCGGAAAACGACTGGTACAACTCCTGCTCAACCGCGGTTTTCACCTCCGAAGACACCAGCTTGTCTTTGGTCTGGGACGAAAACTTCGGGTCCGGCACCTTCACGCTGATAATCGCCGTCAGGCCTTCCCGGGCGTCATCACCAGAGGTGGCCACTTTCGCCTTCTTACCCAGGCCTTCGTGCTCGATGTAGTTATTCAGGGAGCGGGTCAGCGCCGCCCGGAAACCAGCCAGGTGGGTACCACCATCCCGCTGGGGAATATTGTTGGTGAAGCAGAAGATGTTCTCCTGGAACGCATCGTTCCACTGCATCGCGACCTCTACCGCGATGCCGTCTTCACGCTCGGTGGTGAAGTGGAACACCCGGTTCAGGGGGGTCTTGTTGGTGTTCAGGTGCTCGACAAAGGCCCGCAAACCGCCCTCGTATTCGAAGATTTCTTCCTTGCCACTGCGTTCGTCAGTCAGGCGAATACGCACACCACTGTTCAGAAACGCCAGTTCCCGCAGGCGCTTGGCCAGGATGTCATAGTGGAATTGGATGTGGGTAAAGGTTTCGGGGGACGGAATAAAGTGAACCGTGGTGCCGGACGCATCGGTTTCGCCCACCTCGGCCAGCGGTGCGTTCGGTACACCGTGGGTGTAGCTTTGCTCGTAAACCTTGTTGTCCCGACGAATGGTCAGCGTCAGGGTAGAGGAGAGGGCGTTCACCACCGAAACCCCGACACCGTGCAGACCGCCGGACACTTTATAAGAGTTGTCGTCGAATTTACCGCCGGCGTGGAGGACGGTCATGATCACTTCGGCGGCTGACACCCCTTCCTCTTCGTGCAGATCCACCGGAATACCGCGCCCGTTATCTTTCACGGTGATGGATTCATCGGGGTGGATAATAACGCCGATTTCGGAGCAATAACCGGCGAGCGCCTCATCGATGGAGTTATCCACCAACTCAAACACCATATGGTGCAGGCCGGTACCGTCGTCGGTGTCCCCGATGTACATGCCGGGGCGCTTGCGCACCGCATCCAGTCCTTTCAGAACTTTGATGCTGGAGGAATTGTAATTCGATTCGCTCATTTAGAGACTCCTGAAGGGTGTGCCGGTATATCCGAACCGGTGTTCGTGACGCCCAGTTCGGGACCTGCCCGGCTTTATTCTTCTATCAATTTGCCATGTTCCACGTGGAACATTCGATATTCCGGCGCCACGCCGTGGCTCCACAAACGATCCGGATCGGGCCGTTGAATCGAGGTAATGAATACCTGACAGCCCAGCGCTTGTAACCGTTGTGCCAGCATGGCCTGATGATCGTCGTCCAGTTCGGCATTAATGTCGTCGAGCAGGAAGGTGACCTGCTTGCCCAACTCCGCCAGAACCATGCCCTGGGCAATTTTCATCAAAATCACCAGGGTTTTTTGCTGCCCCCGGGAAAACGTTTCCGACACCGGACGGCCCTGGTACTTGATGCGGACGTCCGCCCGGTTGGGCCCATACAACGTGTGCCCCATTTTGACTTCCTGGTCCCGGTGACTGCCCAGAACGTCCGCCAGGGATTGGGTTACATCCCAGCCGGGATACAGGTCCAGCTTCAACCCATTGGTCCATTCGACATTCAATTCGTCGATCAACCGATCAAACGCCTTCCGAAACCGGTCAAAAGTGTCCGTTCTGGCCGCCGTCAGACGCTCGCTGACGGCCGAATACTGGGCATCCCAGACCTTAAGTAAACCGTCGTCCAGTCTACCATTTCTGAGCATTTTATTCCGCTGTGATGTCACTCTTTGACATTGCTGCCACACCGACCCGAAAGAAGGTTCCACGTGGAACACTGCCCAATCCAAAAACTGCCGCCGTTTTCCCGGCGCACCAGCCACCACATCGAACACGCCGGGGTCGATCACCGATACCGGCAAATGCCGCGCCAGCGCGGAAAGGCTGCGGACGTTTTCTCCGTCCACACGCAACATGGTTTCCTTCTGAGTGATGTCACGTGCCAGGCCGACCCGATGAGCCAGATCTTCCGAATCCCGGCCAGACTTCTTCGCCAGTGTTCCGTGATCCAGGCCACCGAACACGGTGAATTTCTGCTGCCCGTGGCTCGCCACGGCTTGATGCCGGTTGACCCGGAAAGACCGTCCCAACCCGAGATAGCCAATCGCCTCCAGGACACTGGTTTTGCCGCTGCCATTGGCGCCGTAAAGCAAATTAAACGACGACGAAAAACTTACCGGTTCCGCGGACAGATTTCGAAAATGTTGGGTTTGGAGTTTTACTAACGCCATAAAAAGGGGAACTCAGACAAGACCGCCCGGAGGGGTGGGGCACAGCCCATAAAAAAGGCAGCGTCCCGAAACCGGTGACGCTGCCCTAGTGTACAAAAGCCAACTGTTGAAGGCGACTGCCTCAGTGCAACATATTCAAGCGCTCGTCCATAAACCCGTCCATTTCCGGCGCAAGGATGTGCACATAGCGGTCAAAATACAGAAACTGCTTCAGCAATAGCGCAAACTCACGCGGGAAATGCAGACCGTGACTTTCGCCAATTTTTACCATATCCATCAGGATATGATTCACGTCATCTTCCGCCTGCTCCATTTCATACGGCACCTGATCAGGAACCATCTTGTCCATTTGTTGGTACAGTCGACGCAAATCTGCCGCGAGCTCATTCACCTGGACGGTTTCGTGCGTGACACCAATCCGGATCATGGCATCGGCCATGCCCTCGAAGTTTCCAACCATCACGGCGGAAATAAAATCACTCACCGCCTGCCAGGTATCCGGCTTGATCCGACCCACGATTCCGAAATCAATAAACCCGACCCGGCCATCCTTCAGCACCATCAGATTCCCGGCATGCACATCGGCGTGGAAAAACTCGCACTGAGTGAGGCTGGCAAACCAGGTGTTCATTGCGGTTATCAGGGTGCGTTCGGGATCGCGGGCATAGCCGCGAATGCTTTCCAGGTCGGTCAGCGGCACACCGTGGAAGCGCTCCATGGTCAGAATACGGCGAGTGCTGCACGCTTCATACACCAACGGCACCGTGGCGTCTTCGTTGTGGGTGTCGTGCAGGAAGTTCCGGAACACTTTCAGGTTGTTCGCTTCCTTGATGAAATCACATTCTTCCATCATCGTACGCTGGATTTCACCAACGATGCCGGACAGCGACGTCCAGGACAGTTTCGGCGCCACTGTTTCCAGAATCTTCGCCGAGGCATAGAGGAAGTTCAGGTCGGTCAGCAGAATGTTTTCCACACCCGGCTTCTGAACCTTGATCACCACATCCTCACCGGTCACCAACCGTGCCGCATGAACTTGCGCGATGGACGCCGAGGCCAGCGCGACCGGATCGATGTGGGCATACACCTGATCCAGCGGGCGGCCGAGTTCATCGCGGATGATTTTTTTGATCACACTGAACGGCAGGTTGGGGGTCTTGTCGAGACAGTACTGAAACTCCTCAACGTATTCCTTGGGAAAGAACGTGGGCGAGCTGGCAATAAACTGCCCGAGCTTGATGTAGGTCGCCCCCAGATTTTCGAACGTTTGCCGAACCAGCCTCGGGGTCGGGGGGCGTTCGCCCCGCACCCAGTTGACACCCGTGCGTCCCAGCACGGACAGGGTCTGACCTATCCGCAGCGCGCCCTTGATTCCATTCGTTACGGTGCCCATCAACTAACGTCCTCCTAGAGCCTCATCGGCATGACAACATACAGACAGCGGTTGTCTGTCTGCGATTCAATCAGTGCGCTGCTGTTCGGATTCGACAGGATGATCTTCACCTGCTCTTCGTCCAGCGCGTTCATTACGTCCACCAGATAACCGACATTGAACCCGATTTGCAGCGATTCGCCCTGGTATTCCACGGCCAGCGCATCTTCCGCCTGTTCCTGATCCGGGTTGTTGGCAAACACCTGCAACTGGTCCGACGACAGGTTCAGCCGGACGCCGCGAATGTTTTCATGCGACAGGATGCCGGCTCGCTGCAGCATGTTCTTCAGCGCCGCCCGGTCCGCCATCACAATCTTGTCCCCACCACGCGGAATCACCCGGTTGTAATCCGGGAACTTGCCTTCAATCAGCTTGGAGGTAAAGGTGTAGGCGCCCACGGTTGCCCGCAGGTGGTTTTCCCCGATGACCAGAGTGACCGGCGTTTCCACATCGTCCAGCAAACGGGCCAGTTCCAGAACCCCCTTACGCGGCACGATGACCTGACGCAGCTCTGGGCAACCCGTCGCCAGTTCCTGATGCGCCATCGCCAGGCGGTGGCCATCGGTCGCCACCGTGCGCACATGGCCCTGATCGACTTCCAACAACAAGCCGTTCAGGTAGTAGCGAACATCCTGCTGCGCCATGGCGAACGCGGTGGCATCCAGCATCCGGCCCAATTCCTTCTGGGGCAGTTCGAGCCGGAAACTCTCCGCTTCGTCTTCCACGTTCGGAAAGTGTTCCGCCGGCAGCGTCGACAGGGTGAAATGGCTGCGACCACACCGAACGTGCAAACGATCCCCTTCCAACGCCAGTTCAATCGGCGTCTCTTCGCTCAACGCACGACAGATATCGGCCAGCTTACGCGCCGGAACGGTAATACGACCCGGCTGATCCACGTGCACCGGCGTTACCCGCCCGATCAGTTCCACCTCCATGTTGGTCCCGGTCAGAGTGAGGGTATTGTCTTCCGCTTCCAGCAGAACGTTGGACAGCACCGGCATGGTCTGTTTCTTTTCCACAACCCCGGCAATGCTCTGCAGGGGCGTCAGGAGGGATTCACGGCTGATCGTCAGTTTCATGGCACTCAGCTTTTTTGTCGGTTTAAAGAAAGAAGGTTGGTTTCGGTCACCCGGCCTTCCGGCATCAGGTGGTCAGCAATCGCATAAAATTCTGGTAGTCCTCACGGATGCCCGGATCGGTTTCCTGCAATTCCACAATCTTCTTGCAGGCGTGCAGCACCGTGGTGTGATCCCGGCCGCCGAACGCATCGCCAATTTCCGGCAGGCTGTGGTTGGTCAATTCTTTCGCCAGCGCCATCGCCACCTGCCGGGGGCGGGTCACGGTCCGGGTCCGGCGTTTGGACAACAAATCAGCCACCTTGATCTTGTAATACTCGGCCACCGTGCGCTGAATGTTGTCAATACTGACCTGCTTTTCATGCAGCGCCAGCAGATCCTTGAGGCTTTCCCGGATAAACGGAGGCGTGATCTCGGAGCCTGTGAAGTGAGCATTCGCTATCACCAAACGCAGCGCGCCTTCTAGCTCCCGAACGTTTGAGCGGATCTTCTGGGCAATGAAGAACGCCGCCTCGCTGGAAAGCTTCACATTGGCCTGCTCGGCCTTTTTCATCAAGATGGCGACCCGCGTTTCCAGCTCCGGCGGCTCGACCATCACCGTCAAGCCCCAGCCAAACCGGGACTTCAAACGCTCTTCCATGTCGACGATTTCCTTCGGGAACCGGTCGCAGGTCACAATCACCTGCTGCCCCCCTTCAAGCAACGCATTGAAGGTGTGGAAAAACTCCTCCTGGGACCGTTCCTTGCGGGCAAAGAACTGGATATCGTCAATCAATAACGCATCGACCGAGCGATAATAGCGCTTGAATTCATTGATGGCGTTGAGCTGAAGCGCCTTGACCATGTCGGCGACGAATCGTTCTGAACGCAGGTAAGCGACTTTGGCCCGCGGATTCTTGCGCACGATCTCGTTGCCAATGGCGTGCATGAGGTGGGTTTTACCCAGCCCCACACCCCCATAAAGGAACAGCGGGTTGTAAGCGCCGCCGGGGTTCTCCGCCACCTGCATGGACGCCGCCCGAGCCAGCTGGTTGGATTTACCCTCGACAAAAGTATCGAAGGTGAAGCCCTCGTTCAGAAAACTCTGGTGCTTGATGTCGCCCTCGACCTGAACCGGACGTCGCTCGGTCTCGACCTTGGCCGCCCGCGGTGTCGCCACCGTCGCTGCCACACCCTTTTCTTCCTCGCTCAGGCGGCCACCACTTTCCTCGGCCACCCTCTTGTTGTCCGGTTCAGGACTTTGCGAACGGGCCACCGGATCGCTTGCCTTTGGCGCCGAGCCCACCTTGAGCGTCACTCTCGGGGCCTGTCCACCGCCGAGATCCTTGAGGACCTCCTCTATACGGCGCAGGTATTTTTCGTTCACCCAGTCCATGACAAACCGGTTGGGTGCAAACAGCATCAACTGCCCGTCGCGCTGATCTGATTGCAGCGGACGCAGCCAGGTATTGAATTGCTGTGCCGGGAATTCATCCCGGAGAACTTCAAGACATTGATGCCACATACTGTTCGGCACGACGGCCAGCTCCCAGATTCAAGATCGGACGCACACCGGAAAGGCGGCTATCCGCAATCCAACAAGCGAGCTGCCGATTTTACCCTGCCACCCCTCTCAGTAAAAGGCTTGCGCCAACTTCATGAACACCCTGTGGAAAGTTTTTTCACTATTTTTCATTTGCTTAAAGACTTACCTACAGCCTTGTGTACAGAAAATTTCTTTTCGGAAAGTTACCCACACCCCTGTGTGTATAGCCTGGGTTCAAGCTTGTGACGGATGCAGGGACAACCAGTGGGATAACTTTACCGGTTTGGCAAAAGGCGGGTTATCCACATTTTGATTGGTCCCTGTCCACAGAGCTTATGGGCCCTTTTCAAAGCCTTTATCATCACTTCAAGCCATTGTTTTTGTTATTTTTAACTGCCTTATCAACAGAAATGTCAGGGCCTAATAACAGTAATAAATATCTTTTAAAAGAATTTCTAAAAGACCTTTTTACTTTAATTAGTTCAGAGCCAACTTCCCGATTCCGGACCTTATGCGCATTTCCACTTAACCTGACAACGCGTACCAAGCATTGAATTCCCCCCGTTATTTGCATAGAATGCCGCTCCTGTTTTGGCTGTACATTTTCCAGCCAGTTTGGAACTCCCAACTGACGAACTGTGAGATCATCACCATGAAAAGAACGTTTCAACCGAGCGTCCTGAAGCGTAAGCGCGTACACGGCTTCCGCGCCCGCATGGCCACTGCCAACGGCCGCAAGGTAATTGCCCGTCGCCGTGCCAAAGGTCGCGCACGCCTGTCTGCGTAACCCAGCGCCTCATGAAGGCTTTGAGTTTCCCGAAATCACACCGTCTTCTGAGACCAGCTGATTACGGCAAAGTCTTCAATGACGTGCAGATCAAGGTTCCGCACCGGAATTTTCTGATCCTGGCGACACCGAACCAACTCGGTCACGCCAGGATCGGCTTGATCTTCTCGAAAAAGAATCTGAAACTCGCTGTCCAGAGAAACCGGATCAAGCGTCAGGTCAGGGAAAGTTTTCGCCACCAGCAGCAGTTACCGGCTCTCGATATCGTGGTCCTCGGCCGACAAGGCTTGAAAGACCTGAATAATCAGGCGGTGAACAAGGCTCTGGCTGAACTCTGGCGTCGACTTACCAAGAAATACGGTCCCATTCAGGCCGCCAGCACATCACCTGCCGAACTCTCAGATAGGGGATCGGGTTAATGCGCAAACTTCTGCTGTTGCCCATTCGCTTCTATCAGTACGCCATCAGCCCCATGATGGCCAGCCATTGCCGCCATTACCCAACCTGTTCACAATACGCCGTTGATGCCATAACCCATCATGGCCCTGTGAAAGGTCTGGTATTGGCTGGAAAACGTTTGCTCAGGTGTCATCCCTGGGCCGCAGGCGGTTACGATCCGGTGCCAGGAACGAATCCAGATTCATCCAGTGAAATACCCGATCCGCATCAGGTAGATCAACTTTCAACCACTACCCGAACCAGACGTTAATTTATGGATATTCAACGCATTGTCTTGTACGCCGGACTGGCCATTGTCAGCTACCTGATGGTTCTGGCCTGGAACGACGATTACCGTCAGCCCGTAGACACGGCCCAGGTAAGCGAATCGGCTCCAGCCAGCGGCTCCGACGGCATGGTGCTGCCTCAGCAGGGTTCAACCGACAGCTCCGGGGAAGAATTTTCTGTTCCTGGAAGTGCCAACGACGCGCCGGTTTCCAACGATGCCACCCTCGACCAGCGCTTTGTGACCGTTGAAACCGATGTGTTGAAACTCTCCATTGACCGCATTGGCGGTAATCTGGTTCAAAGCTCGCTGCTTAACTACGACGAGTCACTGAACAAACCGAAACCCCTCGAGCTTCTCACCAGCACGGAGTTCCGGACCTACGTGCTGGAAAGCGGTCTGATTGGGCGTCAGGGGCCAGACAGCCGTTCCAGCGGCTCAGCTCCGGTCTACCAGGTTTCAGGCAGCAACTTTGCTCTGGAAGAGGGCGATGATGAACTTTCCGTCGATCTCAAGCTGACCACGGAGCAAGGTGTCACCATCACCAAGCGCTACACCTTTGCACGCGACAGCTACCAGGTTGACGTTCGCTACCTGATCAATAACCAGTCCAGCGAGGCCTGGCAGGCCAATTTCACCGGCAAGATTGTGCGTGATCAGGCCGCCGATCCGACCAGTCAGAACACCATGGGTATCCAGGCCTTCCTGGGTCTGGTGGTCAGTACGCCGGAAGATCCCTATGAAAAAATCGCCCTGAGCGATCTTGGCGAAACTCCGGTCAACCAGCAGGTCACCAATGGCTGGATGGCGTTCCTCCAGCATTACTTCCTGACCGCGTGGGTCCCCGATCGCGACCAGCTGGCACAGTTCCAGACCACCCGTCGCGGCCCCTTGCATGTCATGGGCTTTGTCTACCCGGCCACCCAGGTGGCGCCGGGTGAAACCGCGGAAGTCGGTGCCCGGGCCTATGTCGGCCCCAAGATCATTGACCGTCTCGAGGAGATGGCGCCGAACCTGGACCGGACGGTCGACTTCGGCTGGCTGTTTTTCATCTCCCAGCCCTTGTTTATCATCCTGGACTGGTTCCACAGCCTGGTCGGAAACTGGGGCGTGGCGATCATCCTACTGACCGTTCTGGTCAAGGCCGTGTTCTTCCATCTGTCCGCCACCAGCTACCGCTCGATGGCCAAAATGCGCGCCGTTGCACCGCAACTGACACGCCTGAAGGAACTCTATGGCGACGACCGCCAGCGTATGTCTCAGGAAATGATGGCTCTGTACAAGCGGGAAAAAATCAACCCGCTTGGCGGCTGCCTGCCGATCCTGGTGCAGATGCCGGTGTTCATTGCCCTGTACTGGGTACTGTTTGAGAGTGTCCAGCTTCGCCACGCACCGTTCATGCTGTGGATTCAGGATCTGTCCCAGATGGATCCGTACTTCATCCTGCCGATTCTGATGGGCGCCAGCATGTTCCTGCAGATGCATCTGAACCCGACGCCTCCGGACCCCATGCAGGCCAAGATCATGAAGATGATGCCGTTGGTGTTTACCGTGTTCTTCCTGTGGTTCCCGGCCGGTCTGGTACTGTACTGGCTGGTCAATAACATCCTGTCCATTGCCCAGCAGTGGTACATTACCCGTCAGATCGAAGCCCAAACGGCGGCCAAGAACCGGTAACCGGTTCATCCGGCTCCACAGAGAGGCTCCTTCGGGAGCCTCTCTGGTTTTGGCCCACAAGGAATCGCCATGACATCCTCATCAGACACCATTGCTGCCATCGCCACGGCACCGGGTCAGGCCGGTGTGGGTATCGTCCGGGTCTCGGGACCGGGTGCCGGCGACATCGCCCGTCGTATGCTCGGCTTCGAACCCCGGCCGCGCTATGCCCATTACGGGCCGTTTCTCGATGGCCAGGGGCAACTGATCGATGAGGGCATCGGGCTGTTTTTCCCCAACCCGCACTCGTTCACCGGTGAGGATGTGTTTGAACTGCAGGGCCACGGCGGCACGGTGATTCTGGACCTGCTGTTGCGTGAGGTATGCGATCAGGGCGCGCGGCTGGCCCGCCCGGGGGAATTTTCCGAGCGCGCCTTCCTGAACGACAAGCTGGATCTGGCCCAGGCTGAGGCGATCGCCGATCTGATCGAAAGCAGTTCCGAACAGGCCGCCCGCTGTGCGGTGCGCTCGATGCAGGGTGTGTTTTCCCAGCGGGTGAACGATCTGGTGGAGGCGGTCACGCATCTGCGCATCTATGTCGAAGCCGCCATTGATTTCCCCGAGGAAGAAATTGATTTCCTGGCCGATGGCAAAGTCGCGGCCGATCTGCAGGGCCTGCTTGAACGACTCGAAACCATTCTCGCCGAAGCCCAGCAGGGTACGATTCTGCGGGATGGCATGAAGGTGGTGATCGCCGGCCGGCCAAACGCCGGCAAGTCCAGCCTGCTCAATGCCCTGGCCGGCCGGGAGGCGGCCATTGTCACCGCCATTGAAGGCACCACCCGGGATGTTCTGCGCGAACATATCCACATCGATGGCATGCCTTTGCACATCATCGATACCGCCGGCCTGCGGGATAGCCCCGATGAGGTGGAGCGAATTGGTATCGAACGGGCCTGGGATGAAATCCGCCAGGCCGATCGGATCCTGTTGATGGTGGACGCCACCACCACCGCCGAAACCGAACCCCATGAAATCTGGCCGGACTTTATCGATCAGTTACCGGCCAATGCGCCGGTATCGGTGATCCGCAACAAGGTGGATCTGTCCCAGGAATCGGTCGGAATCAGTGCCGAGCCACACCAGGCCGCGCCAGTGATCCGGCTGTGTGCCAAATCCGCGCAAGGCCTGGATGTATTGCGCGACCACCTGAAACAGTGCATGGGCTTTGCCAGCACCACCGAAGGTGGCTTTCTGGCCCGTCGCCGGCATCTGGATGCGCTGGAGCGCGCCCGGGAGCTGCTGGTGCAGGGTCGGAATCAACTGGAAGGCTACGGAGCCGGGGAGCTGCTGGCCGAGGATCTGCGCGCCGCTCAGGACGCGCTGGGAGAAATTACCGGGCATCTGTCCCCGGACGACTTGCTTGGCAAGATCTTCTCCAGCTTCTGCATCGGCAAATAAGGCGGTTAATCAACCCCTGTAATAGTCTCTTTCTTCATGATTTTATTACGAAAAAATATAGATTTTCGGTGACCTGCCGTGGCCTGCTGGGCTAGAATCCCGCCCCACCACTTGTCCAGAGGAGAATGTACGTGCGTTACACGTCCTTGTTGCTGTCCCTCACGGCCTGTCTGATCCTTGCTCCCAAGCTGCAAGCCTCTGACAAGCTCTACCTGTACACCGAGAATTTCCCGCCCTACAACATGAGCGCAACGGGACGTGCCTTCGAGCACACCGGCGCGGACATTGATGGCCTGTGCACCGAAATGGTCAAGGCCATCCTGGAGCAAACCGATCTCGACTACGTGATCAAGCTGCGGAACTGGGACTACGGCTATAACCGGGCGCTGAGCAAGCGCAATCACGGTATCTTCTGCACCACCTACACCGAGGAACGGGCACCCCGCTTCAAATGGGTTGGTCCGCTGACCGTCAATCTGTGGACCATTTTTGCCCCCGCCGGCTCCGATTTCGAGATGGACAGCCTGGACGATGCCGAAGGCATGGTGTTCGGGGGCTATCACAACGACGTGATGACCGAATACCTGCTGGCACGAGGATTCAATGTCTCGGCGATCAACAGCGACGACCTGAACCCCAAGCGCCTGGAGTTAGGCCAGGTGGACCTGTGGATTGCCGATCGTCTGGCCGGCCCTTACTTTGCTTCGCAGCAGAACGTGGAGGGGCTGATTCCGGTCTATTCCTTTAACGATACCGAGTTGTTTCTGGCGCTCAACCCGGAAACCCCGGACGAGATTGTGGATAAGCTGAACGACGGACTGGAGCAAGTTCGCCAGTCCGGCATGTTCGAGGCCATAGAGACCAAATACGGGCTCTGACCGGCAGCGGCGCCGGATAACGTACCCCGAGACGTTTATCCGGTGCTGGCCAGTTCGTCCGGGGTCAGTCTCATCAAGCTGTCCGCCGGCGCCAGCATGCCGCTGGCGTGAGCCTGGGCCCGGGGCAGCAGCCTTTGGTAATAGAATTCTGCCGTGGCCAGTTTGGCCCGGTAGAAGGCTTCACTCTCGTCACCACCGGTGTCCAGTTTGCGTATTGCCACCGAAGCCTGCCGGGCCCAGATATAGGCCATGGTGACGTAACCGCTGTACATCAGGAAATCGTTGGCAGCGGCGCTGACCACGTCCCGATCCTTGCGCGCCGCCAGCAGGATGCGCATGGTCAGCAGGTTCCACTGCCCGCTGAGCTTGAGCAGCTCCAGCGCCATGGGGCGAAGCTGGCTGTTGCCCAGCTGCTTGCGGGCGAAATTGGCGATCTTCAGGGTGAACTCCCGGACCGCGCCGCCTCGGGTCATCAGCAACACCTTCCGGCCCAGCAGGTCCAGGGCCTGAATCCCGGTGGTGCCTTCGTACAGGGTGGCGATGCGGGTGTCCCGCACGATCTGTTCCATGCCATGCTCGCGGATGTAACCGTGGCCGCCGAACACCTGCATGCCCAGGTTCGCGGCTTCGTTACCCAGCTCGGTGAGGAAACCTTTCAGGATCGGGGTCAGGAAGCCCAGTTTGTCGTCGTACTTATCCACAGCCTCTTGGTCGCCCCGTACGTGGCCATCGACCATGTGATCGGCCAACCGGGCGGCGTAATACAGCATCGCCCGCCCGCCCTCGGCGATGGCTTTCTGGGTCATCAGCATACGCCGCACGTCGGCATGGTGAATCAACGCATCGGCCACCTGTTCCGGTTCCTTCTTGCCGGATAACGCCCGCATCGAACGTCGTTCCCGGGCGTAGTCCAGGGCCCATTGATAGGACAATTCCGTCGGACCCACACCCTGAAGGGCGGTGCCGATGCGGGCGGTGTTCATAAAGGTGAACATACACTCCAGACCCTGATTCTCCGGTCCGATCAGGTAACCCCTGGCATTATCGAAGTTCAGCACGCAGGTGGCGGAGGCCTTGATGCCCATTTTCTGTTCCAGTCCACCGCAGCTGACGGCGTTGCGTTCGCCGACTGCACCATCCGGGCCCGGCAGGAATTTCGGCACGATGAACAGGCTGATGCCGCGGGTGCCTTTCGGCGCCTCCGGCAGCCGGGCCAGCACTATGTGGACAATGTTTTCAGTCAGGTCGTGGTCGCCGGAGGAAATGAATATCTTGGTACCGGTGAGCAGGTAGCTGCCGTCGGCTTGCGGCTCGGCTTTGGTGCTCACCTGGCCCAGGTCGGTTCCGCACTGGGGTTCGGTGAGGCACATGGTGCCGCTCCAGCGACCGTCCACCAGCGGTGCCAGAAACGTCTGCTGTTGCTCATCGCTGCCATGCAGAAACAGGGTATTCATGGCACCCAGTGATAGCCCGGGGTACATCGAGAAGGACCAGTTGGCGGTGCCCATCATTTCCTGCTTGAACAGGCCCATGGAGGCGGGCAGGCCCTGGCCACCAAACTCCTCCGGTGCCGACAGCCCCTGCCAGCCGCCACTGGCGTATTGCTGATAGGCGTCCTTGAAGCCTTTCGGGGTTTTCACTTCGCCATCTTGCAGCCGGCAGCCTTCCTCATCCCCGGACTGATAAAGCGGACTGAGCACTTCTTCGCAAAACCGGCCACACTCATTAAGCACTGCCTCAACAATGTCCGGGGTGGCATTGGCGCCAGTGCTCAGGGTTTGGTAATGCCCGGGGTAGTCGAAGACTTCATTGAGCAGGAACTTCATGTCGCGCAGTGGTGCTTTGTAAGTGGGCATACCGGAAACCTCGCTCTACAGAATCTTGGGGAGGCGTCAGATTGGCGGCCTCCATTAGCGCAGGTTGTACGGGATTCCTCCCGGGCTGCCATTGACGAAAATCGCCCGGCCCCTTGTCAAAAGAGCGAATTGGCCGAAATGACGGATGCCGGCATAGCCGTGTTCAGGGTTGATCGACGCCCGCCTTCGGGGCGTATCAGTTGGCAGGTTACTTGCGTTTATCCACAGACCATTACGAGTGTAAAAGTCATGCAAATTCCGATTGATAGCGGCCAGCGAGCTGGCCCGATCCGCGCCCACTGGTTACTGTGTTGGATCTGGATACTGACCGGCTGTGCCGGGCCCTCACTGGAGGATTACCAGGCCCGGGAACCGGCCCTGATCCCGAATGAATTTTTTACCGGCGATTTATCCGCCCGTGGCGTGGTAAAGGATTTCTCCGGTGAGGTGATCCGCACGTTTGATGCCGACATCCGGGCGTCCTGGGCGGAGGATGGCACCGGCACTCTGGATGAGGTGTTCCGGTTTGATGATGGTGAAGTCCAGACCCGGGTCTGGACCCTGACCCCGGTCGAGCAAGGCTACCGGGCCACCGCCGGCGATGTGGTGGAACCCGGACTGATGCGCTGGCAGGGCAATGCCATTCACATGAATTACGTGCTTCAGGTAGCTTACGGCGATGGGTCGCTGGACGTGCGAATGGATGACTGGATGTATCTGGTCACTCCCGACACCCTGATCAACCAGACCACCATGAGCAAGTGGGGGATTGACGTGGGCGAGGTGGTGCTGGTGATCCAGAAGCGCCCATAACAACAGGGAAACCGACATACCTCTTATGTGGAAACAATGGCTGATTGCGCTGATTCTGGTAGTGGTGGCCTCTGGCGCCTTGGTGACCTACCGCATGCTGGCGACCGACCCCACCGCTGAACGCCAGCTGGAACGTCCGGCGCGGGTGGTAAACACCCGGTTGCCGGAATGGGACAGGGTTCGCGATTCGGTCAGGGCGGTGGGCAGCCTCAGAGCCCTGCGCGCGGTCGAGCTGACCGCGGAAGTCAGCGGTCGCCTGGTTGCCCTCAATCTGGTTCCGGGCGCGAAAGTCGCGCGCGGAGACCTGCTGGTGCAGCTGGATGATCGCCAGGCGAGGGCGGATCTCAGGGTGATCGAAGCTGGTCTGGCGGATGCCCGCCGTCAGCTGGACCGGGCCCGCAGCCTGCAGGCCAACAACAGTATTGCTCAATCCCAGGTGGATGCGCTGGGCACCACCGTGCGGGTGGCAGAGGCGGAACGCGAAGCGGCCCTGGTGCGCCTGGAAAACCACCGCATCAAGGCGCCGTTCGCCGGCGTGGTGGGCCTCAGTGATCTGTCCGTGGGTGCCTATGTACCGGCCGGAACGCCGCTGACCACGTTGGACGACATTGACCGGCTGGAGCTCAACTTCTCGATTCCGGAACGTTTTTTGTCCGACCTGCGCCCGGGCCTGCCGGTCAAGGGGCTGTCTCCGGCGTTCCCGGACATGATGTTTGCCGGCGAGCTGGTCAAGCTCGGTACCCGTGTGGACGCGCGCAGCCGGACGCTGCCGGTGCGGGCCCTGATCGATAATCCCGAGGCCCGGTTGCGCCCCGGCCAGTTCATGTCCGCCACCGTGACCTTGAGAGAGCGTCGGGCGCTGGTGATTCCAGAGCAGGCGGTGATGGTTCGCGGCGACCAACAGTACGTGTTTATCGCGGAGGATGGCCTGGCACGCCGGGTTTCGATTCGCACCGGCGCGCGCATGCCGGGCAAGGTCGAAGTCATCGAAGGTCTGGGACCGCAGGATGCGGTGGTGATCACCGGTCAGGACCGGCTCAGCAGCGGTGAACGCATCGAGGTGGTGGACGACACCAACGCCATACCGGACAACCGGTTTGCCGGTTCGCTGGAGTCCTGACTGTGGTGTTGTCGGACCTCTCCATCAAACGCCCGGTGTTTGCCACCGTGGTCAGCCTGCTGATTGTGGTGTTCGGCGTCGCCGCGTTGCTGGGACTGCCGGTGCGGGAATACCCCGACATTGACCCGCCGGTGGTGTCCATCGCCACCAATTACCCGGGGGCTGCGGCCGAGGTGGTGGACACCCAGATTACCCAGGTGATCGAAGGGGCGATCAGCAGTATCGAGGGCATCCGGTCCATCGAATCCTCCACCGAGCAGGGCGAATCCCGCACCAGCGTGGAGTTTTCCACAAGCCGGGATGTCGACATTGCCGCCAATGATGTCCGCGATGCCGTTGCCCGGGTGGCGGACGAGTTGCCCGATGAGGCCGATGCGCCCACCGTCAGCAAGGCCGATTCCGACGCCCGCCCGGTGCTCTGGGTCACCCTGCGCAGTGATGTCTGGGGCAGTGCCGAGCTCACTGATTTTGCCGACCGTGTGCTGGTCGACCGCCTGTCGGTGCTGGAAGGGGTGGCGGATGTCTTTATCGGTGGCGAGCGGCGCTATGCAATTCGGGTCTGGCTGGATCTGGAGCGCATGGCGGCCCGGGATATCACCGTTGCCGAGGTCGAGCAGGCCCTGCGCAGCAATAATGTGGAATTCCCGGCAGGGTCCGTGGATTCCGCCAACCGCAGGTTTACGGTGCGTGCCGATGGCCGGTTATCCACAGTGGCCGAATTCCGCGAGCTGGTACTGCGCCGGGACGAGGCAAGCCTGCTACGACTGGGTGATGTGGCCACTGTCGACATGGGGGTAGAATCTGACATCACCCGGTTACGGGCCGACGGTCAGACCGCTGTTGGCCTGGGCATCATTCGCCAGTCCAAGTCCAACATTGTCGCGGTGTCCGATGCCGTGCAGGCGGAAATCGACAGCATCCGCGACACCCTGCCGCCGGAAGTCACACTCACGCGCAGCTACGACGAATCCATCTTCATCCGGGCCTCAACCCGGGAAGTGCTCACCACGCTGGCCATTGCGGTGTCGCTGGTGGTACTGGTGATCTTCGTGTTCCTGCGCTCCTGGCGTGCCACCCTGATTCCGGCGGTGACCATTCCGGTGGCCGTGATCGGCGCGTTCATCGGGCTCGGATTCCTCGGCTTTTCCATCAACGTACTGACGCTGCTGGCGGTGATTCTGGCCATCGGCCTGGTGGTCGACGATGCCATCGTGATGCTGGAGAACATTCAGCGTCGCATCGATCAGGGCGAGCCGGCGTTGCTGGCGTCCTATCGGGGGGCCCGGCAGGTGGCCTTTGCCGTGGTGGCCACCACGCTCACCCTGGTGGCGGTGTTCGTGCCGATTTCCTTCATGGGTGGCAATGCTGGCCGATTGTTCGCGGAGTTCGGTTTCACCCTGGCCGCTGCGGTGGTGGTGTCGAGCCTGGTGGCGCTGACGCTGGCTCCGATGCTGTGCTCGAAGTGGCTGCGACACAGCCCGGAATCCGAGGAAGGGCATCGCCTGTGGGCCGCCAGTGAGCGCGTGTTCTCGGGCCTGACCCGTGGCTACGAGCGCCTGCTTGGCGCCTCACTGCGCCAGCCGGGACTGCTGATCGGACTGGGTTTGGTGGGTACGCTCGTGTCGGCGGTGGTTTACCCCCAACTGGCCCAGGAGCTGGCGCCGACCGAAGACCGGGGCATCATCATCCTGCCGGCCAGTGCGCCCCGGGGGGCCACCGTGGAATACACCGATCATTATGTGCGCCAGGTGGAACAGATTCTGATGCCCTACCTGGACAACGACGCGGCGGACCGCCTGCTGGCCATTGTCGGTTTTCGTGATGAAGAGGATAACGCCTTCCTGATCCTCGGGCTCAGCCCCTGGGAGCAGAGGCTGCAGAAGCAACAAAGCATCACCACCGAGCTGCGCGCCAGCCTCGCACAGGTGTCCGGCATCCGCACCGTGGCGGTAAACCCCTCTGGCCTTGGCCGGCGGGGCTTCGGCCAACCCCTGGAGTTTGTGGTTGCCGGCCCGGACTATGAATCGGTGCAGGCCTGGAGCAAGGATATCCTGGAGCGAGCCCGGGCCAACCCCAACCTGTTGAACCTGGATCGTGACTTTGAACTCACCAGCCCGGAACTGCGGGTGTCGATTGATCGGGAGCGGGCGGCGGATCTGGGAATCACCGTGCAGGACGTCGGCACCACGCTACAAACCTTGCTGGCGTCACGCAATGTCACCACCTACGTGGACCGGGGCCAGGAATACGAGGTGATCGTGCAGGCGGCCGATAATGATCGCGCCACCCCGGAGGATCTGGGGCAGATCTTCATGCGTACCGGGGACGAGGGCGAGCTGATTCCCCTGCAGGCTCTGGTGACGGTGCAGGAAGAGGGCACCAACCCGGACCTGAAACGCATCGACCGCCTGCCGGCGGTGGTGATCAGCGGCTCACTGGCCGAGGGTTACGATCTGGGATCGGCGGTTGATTACCTCAACACCCTGGCTGTGGATAACCTTCCGCCGGAAGCTCGGACCAGTTATCAGGGCCTGGCGCGAGAGTTCGAGGAGTCCTCGGCCGCCATCTACTTCACCTTCGGACTGGCCTTTGTGGTGGTGTTTCTGGTGCTGGCGGCCCAATTCGAAAGCTGGATTCACCCGCTGATCATCATGCTGTCGGTGCCGCTGGCGGTCACCGGGGCCTTACTGGCACTCTGGTTCTCTGGCATCAGCCTGAATATCTACAGCCAGATTGGCATCATCATGCTGCTTGGGCTGATGGCCAAGAACGGTATCCTGATCGTGGAGTTTGCCAACCAGTTGCGGGACCGGGGTTACGAGATCAAAGACGCCATCCTCAAAGGCGCCAGTCTGCGGTTCCGGCCGGTGCTGATGACCACCGTTTCCACCATCTTTGGTGCCGTCCCCCTGGTGCTGGCCACCGGTGCCGGCGCCGAAAGCCGGGCCTCCATCGGCATGGTGATTCTCGGCGGCCTGCTGTTTGCCACCACCTTGACGCTGTTCCTGATTCCGGTGCTGTACAGCTTGCTGGCCCGCTTCACGCGCCCGACCAACGCCATTGCCCGCGAGCTGGACCGGCAGGCCAGCGGTCCCGCCGGTGGCGCTGGCCGGTCCGCCACGCCGCAGGGCAGGGCGGAGGACTTTTGAGTCGGGTCAGAGGGTGGCGGGAAAGGTCATCTGGCCGGCGAAGAGTTCATCGGGGTGAATGTCCACACACATGACGCGATGGCCCTGCGGGTTGTCGATGGCTGTGGATAACGTCACGGTGCGCTTGGCGTCGGGCAGTGCGACGTAAGGACGGGAGCAGTTGATGCGCTCGGGGAAGGCTTGCGCGTTCTGGAAATATTCCCGGTGTTTCCAGCAGGCGCCGGCGGATTGATACAGCGGGTTGAATTGATGGTAACCAACGTCGTCACGGGCTCGGGCCAGACTGCCCTGTTGCACACCGCGGTGATCCAGCAAAAAGCAGCGCTGAATTCCGTCCAGCGCCAGTAAATTGTCCGAGACGCACGGCAAGCTCTCGCCCTGAACCAACCGGCGGCACGCCTTGCGTATAACCAACTGCAACTGGCGCAGGTAGTTTTCCCGGCTTTGCACATCCTCCAACGAGACTTTCCGGGACCTGTGGATAACGACTTCGAGCTCAGCCTCCGCCTGGCCCGCGAGCAGGTTCGATAAAGCGGATGGGCGGGCAAAGCAATATCCCTGCAGGAGATCGACTTCGGTCTCGATGGCGATCCGGGCCTGGTCATCACTTTCCACACCTTCGAGTAACACCAGACTGCCGCTCTCCCGAATCATTCGGATCAGGCTCTCCAGCAGGAGTCGGGCGCGACAGTTGTGTTCCGCGTTAACCAGCAGGCTCCGGTCCAGTTTGACGATCATCGGGTTGATGCGCCAAAGCCGTTCGAAGTTGGAGTCGCCCACGCCAAAATCGTCAATGGCGATGTTGAAGCCGAGCATTTTCGCGTTGTGGATAAAGGTCATCAGCGCCTGGTGATCGCCCGAGGCGGTTTCAATCAGCTCAAGCACCACCTGTTCCGGTTGGATACCCCGCAGCGTGCACCGCTCGGCCAACCGTTGCAGGGCATCTTCCGGATGTTCACAGGTACCCGGATTGATGTTCAGGAACAACCAGGCCGGATGCGAATGGACGCTGAAGTTATCCAGATGAAGATCCAGCAGGTGACGGTCCAGTTCCGGTGTCTGATTCAGCTGCGCTGCCCGCTCAAACAGGGCGACCGGTGACACCGTTTGATGATCCCGGGACACCCTGACCAGGGCTTCATAGCCCACGAGTTTCTGGTGGGTGGGGCTTAATATGGGCTGGTAAACCGACTTGAACTGGTGGCTGTGGATAAGTCGCTGGCTGTGGCCATGCTGGCAAAAGGCGTGGCGGTGGGTGCCAAGTCGGGCTAGGTTACTCATGGATGACAATCTCTGAACGTGCTCGCGGTTAAGGCTGTCCTTGATAAGTTGATGCAATCGCTGGCGCTTTCCGTAGCAGCCTAATTAATCGCGAAAATCGTGCCATCTCGCACACTTTGATGACGACCCGGTGTTTGCCCGCTTTGACCCGGCCACGGCAACGCGCAAATGTAGTGCGCAGCGGTGCTACATCGCGGGCTCGGTGCACCAAAAAGGATGTTTATGACAGCGCGCAGTCAGTTCCGGTTATTGGCAGAGCGGCGGTTTCTGCCCTTCTACCTGACCCAGTTCTCCGGGGCGTTCAACGACAACCTGTACAAGAACGCCCTGCTGTTGTTGATCACGTTCAGTACCGGTGGGTTGATGGGCCTGTCCGTGGATGTGGTGGTCAACCTGGCGGCGTTTCTGTTCATCCTGCCGTTTTTTCTGTTTTCCGGGATTGCCGGCCAGTTAGCGGACCATTACGAGAAATCCCGCATTATCCGCTGGGTCAAGCTGGTGGAAATCGTGATCATGGCGCTGGCAGCCCTCGGGCTCTGGTGGGGCTGGTATGAGTTGTTGTTGTTGCTGCTGTTTCTGATGGGGACCCAGTCAACGTTCTTCGGGCCGGTGAAATACGCCATTCTTCCACAGGTGCTGTCCGACGATGAGCTGGTTGGGGGCAACGGCCTGGTGAGCATGGGTACCTTTGTCGCCATCCTGCTGGGAACCATCGCCGCCGGGTTGATCATGGGGCTGGCTGCCTCCGATCGCGTCACGGCGATAGCCGTGGTGCTGATGGCGGTACTTGGTTATCTGGCGGCGCGCCGGGTTCCTCCCACCCATGACCGCCATGCGACCGTGGCGGTGCGGCTACGCCCGGTGGTGGAGACCTGGCGTCTGATGATGCTCGCCGCCCAGCGCCGGCCGGTTCTGCTGGCCATCCTCGCCATTTCCTGGTTCTGGTTTCTGGGCGCGGCGTACCTGACGCAGTTCCCGAACTTTTCCCGTGTTCACCTGCGTGGTGACGAGACCGTGGTTACGCTGCTGCTGGCTCTGTTCACCATTGGTATTGCGCTGGGCGCATCCCTGTGTGAGCGTCTGACCGGACATGCCATCTCCCTGAAACCGGTGCCCTGGGGCGCGCTGGGTCTGAGCGTGTTTGGTATCGATCTGTTTTTTGCGGTGCCGGGCGCTCCGCAACCGTCCACCTGGTTGACGATGTTGACTGATCCGGTCTATCTGCGGGTGTTGATGGACCTGGTGGGTGTGGGGGTTTGCGGGGGGCTGTTCATCGTGCCGCTCTATGCGTTTATCCAGCACGAAACGCCGGCCCGTCAGCGCGCCCGGATTATTGCCGCTCTGAATGTGATCAATGCGCTGTTCATGGTAAGCAGCGCCCTGATGGGCATGGTGGCTCTGGGCGGGTTGAAACTGTCGATCCCTGCATTTCTGCTGCTGCTTTCGCTGGCCAACCTGCTGGTTTTCCTGCTTGTGACCTACCTGCGTACTCAAGCGCCCATTACATCTGTGGATAAATAGTTGAACAACCTACGGATAACCTCTGGAGTAATTGTTTTTATTATATTAAAAACAATAATTTGACGATTTTTTACGTAGTTTTTGGAACCTTTTTTTCTGTGGATAACTTATTGAAAAAGTTTCTGAGGAGGCGAATACAAGGCCCTGAAAAAACATGAATTTCGGCATTTCCCTACGGTTAAAGGGCCTGCGAAGACCGTTTTTCCAGCCCGTTTCGGTCTGTACCACTTCCACCACGCAGTCGTGCTGGTTAAAATTTGCGCATTCAAACTGCATTTTCAGGGGCAAGGCGTTATACTCGCCGCCCTGCTTATATCCCCCGATTTCTGAGGTGAACTGTGGATTTTCCGACTCGTTTCGATGTCATTGTCATTGGTGGCGGCCATGCCGGTACCGAAGCTGCTCTGGCGGCAGCCCGCATGGGGTCGCAGACCCTGTTGCTGACACACAACATTGAGACCCTGGGCCAGATGTCCTGTAACCCGGCTATCGGGGGCATCGGCAAGAGCCACCTGGTGAAAGAAATTGACGCGCTCGGCGGCCTCATGGCGAGGGCCACCGATCAGGCGGGTATTCAGTTCCGGGTGCTGAACAGTCGCAAGGGCCCGGCCGTGCGTGCGACCCGCGCCCAGGCCGACCGCGTTCTGTACAAGGCGGCGGTGCGTCACGCGCTGGAAAACCAGCCCAATCTGACCCTGTTCCAGCAGGCGGCGGACGATCTGATTGTGGAAAACGACGTGGTCACCGGTGTCGTGACCCAGACCGGCATCCGGTTCCTGGCCGACAGCGTGGTACTGACCACCGGAACCTTTTTGGGCGGGGTTATCCACATCGGTATGCAGAACCATGCTGGCGGACGTGCCGGGGATGCGCCGGCCAACGCACTGGCGGCCCGCCTGCGGGAACTTCCGTTCAACGTCGGCCGCCTGAAAACCGGCACTCCACCGCGCATCGACGCCCGCTCGGTGGATTTTTCCGTGATGGACGAGCAGTGGGGAGACACCCCGACGCCGGTGATGTCGTTCGTGGGCAGCCGGGCAGAGCACCCTGAACAGATCTGCTGTTACGTCACCCGAACCACCGAGCAGACCCACGACATTATCCGTAGCGGATTCGATCGCTCGCCCATGTTTGCCGGCAGCATCGAAGGCGTGGGGCCCCGCTATTGCCCTTCCATCGAGGACAAGGTGAACCGCTTTGCCGACAAGGATTCGCACCAGATTTTCGTCGAACCCGAAGGCCTGACCACCAACGAGCTATACCCCAATGGTATTTCCACCAGCCTGCCGTTCGATGTTCAGCTGGCGGCGGTGCGCTCCATCCCGGGGTTCGAGAACGCGCACATCACCCGGCCGGGCTACGCCATTGAATACGATTACTTGAATCCTCAGGACCTGCGTCACACCCTGGAAACCAAGTTCATCAGGGGCCTGTACTTCGCCGGCCAGATCAATGGCACCACTGGCTATGAAGAGGCCGGCGCCCAGGGTCTGTTGGCGGGCATCAACGCAGCCCTCAGAGCGCAGGAGAAAGACGAGTGGTACCCGCGCCGTGACGAGGCGTATCTGGGCGTACTGGTGGATGACCTGATTACCATGGGCACCAGCGAGCCGTACCGGATGTTCACCAGCCGCGCGGAATACCGACTGATTCTGCGGGAAGACAACGCCGATCTGCGCCTGACCGATATGGGCCGCAAGCTTGGCCTGGTGGATGACGATCGCTGGCGCAAGTTCAATGACAAGCGCGAGGCCATTGGCCAGGAGCGCAGCCGACTCGAATCCACCCGGATTCATCCGAACACCGAGGCGGGCGAGCGTGCCAACGGCTTCCTGAAGCAGCCGATGAACCGCGACCAGTCACTGGCGGAATTGCTGCGCCGCCCGGAAATTGACTACAGCCACATCGCGGACATCGGGGCCGAACGGGTCAGCGATGCGAACGTGGCTGACCAGGTCGAAATCGAGATCAAGTACGAGGGTTACATTTCCCGCCAGGCCGATGAAATCGAACGCTTGCGCCGGAACGAGAATACCCGTTTGCCGCTCGAGCTGGATTACGACCGGATTGGTGGTCTGTCGAATGAGATCAAGCAGAAGCTGCAGGCCGTGCGCCCGGAAACGGTGGCCCAGGCCTCGCGGATTCAGGGCGTCACCCCGGCTGCCATCAGCCAGATTCTGGTGCATCTCAAGAAGCGTGACTTGCTCAAGAAACAGAGTGCCTGAGCCACGCTTATGATCAATGACCTGTGGCAGCGCCAGCTCGTGGACGGGCTGGCAGCAATGAACCTTTCCCTGTCAGAAGGCCAGCAGAACCAGTTGCTGGCGTTTCTGGGTTTGCTCAATAAATGGAACCGGGCCTACAACCTGACGGCGGTTCGCAATGAGCAGGAAATGGTGTCCCGACAACTGCTCGACAGCCTGAGCATTCTGCCTTGGGTGCAAACCGAGCACCTGTTGGATGTGGGCGCTGGTGGCGGGCTGCCGGGCATTCCGCTGGCCATTGTCCTGCCCGAACGCCGGTTCACCCTGCTCGATAGCAACGGCAAGAAAACCCGCTTCCTCAATCAGTGTGTCCTGGAGCTGGGCCTCACTAACGTTTCAGTGATCCACGGCCGCGCCGAGCATTGCCAGCCTGAACGGCCGTTCAGCCAGATCAGCAGTCGGGCGTTCACGGCCCTTGATAACCTGGTGAACTGGTGTGGCGAGCTGTTGGCAAAGGATGGTGAGTTTCTTGCCATGAAAGGCCAGTTTCCGGATGATGAGGTGGCTGCCCTTCCTGCCCGCTGGCAGGTAAAATCCCGTCATACACTGGCGGTTCCCGGAGCAGATGGCGAACGTCACCTTCTGGTGGTCGGCCGGACTTAGTATTTCCAGACATCCCCAAACAGGAGACCTGACATGGCGCGCGTGATCGCAGTGACCAACCAAAAAGGCGGTGTGGGCAAAACCACCACCTGTGTCAACCTTGCTGCGTCTCTGGCTGCCATCAAGCGTCGGGTTCTGCTGGTGGATATGGATCCACAGGGCAATGCCACCATGGGGAGTGGGGTGGATAAGAACACCCTCAAGCTGTCGGGATACGATGTCCTTACCAAGCGCGCCTCGGCCGCCGAGGTGGTCTTTCTGGCCGAAGCCTCCGGATTCAAATTGCTGCCCGCCAACGGTGACCTGACCGCGGCGGAAGTGGAGCTGATGAACGAAATCGGCCGCGAGCACCGGTTACGCCTGGCCCTGAACAGCGTTCGTGACGACTACGACTACATCCTCATCGATTGCCCGCCGTCGCTCAGTCTGCTGACCGTGAACGCCCTGTCAGCGGCGGATTCGGTGCTCATCCCGATGCAGTGCGAGTATTACGCCCTCGAAGGTCTTGCCGCCCTGATGAATACGGTCGAGCAAATTCAGGAAACGGTCAATCCGGACCTCGAGATCGAGGGCTTGCTGCGCACCATGTACGACCCCCGGAACAGCCTGACCCTGGACGTTTCCGCCCAGCTCAGTGAGTATTTCGGGGACAAGGTCTACCGCGCGGTGATTCCACGTAACGTTCGGCTGGCGGAAGCGCCCAGCTACGGCATGCCTGCCCTGAAATATGACCGTGCCTCGAAAGGCGCGGTCGCATATCTGGCGCTCGCTGGCGAGATGGTTCGTCGGCATGGCGCAAAAAAGACATCTGAGCCGGTTGCGGTGTAACATACAGCCCTGTCATTGAATGACATCGATCGAATTACAACGGGAAGAATGACTGACACCATGGCGGCGAAGAAAAGAGGACTGGGCGAGCGTGGACTCGGAGCCCTGTTGGCGGGGTCCAAGGTCAATCTGGATCAGGAAGTCAGCGAACACGACGGTGAACTTCGTGAGGTGCCGATTGATCTGATCCAGCGCGGACGTTACCAGCCCCGCCGGGATATGGATCCGGCCGCGTTGCAGGAGCTGGCCGACTCCATCCGTCAGCAGGGCGTCATGCAGCCGGTGGTCATTCGCCCCCTCGGTGAAGGCCGATACGAGCTGATCGCCGGTGAACGGCGCTGGCGGGCCACCCAGATGGCGGACCTGGACCGGATTCCTGCCATCATCCGGGATGTGCCGGATGAAGCCGCCATTGCCATGGCGCTGATTGAAAACATCCAGCGCGAAAATCTGAACCCGATTGAAGAAGCCTTTGCGCTCCAGCGCCTTCAGGACGAATTCGGCCTCACCCAGGCCCAGGTGGCGGAGGCTGTGGGTAAGTCCCGAACCACCATCACCAACCTGCTGCGTTTGATTGGTCTGACTGAGGATGTCCGCCTGATGCTGGAACACGGTGACCTCGAAATGGGTCATGGCCGTGCGATGTTGACCCTGCCGCCAGAGCAGCAGATGCAGGTTGCCAAGCAGGTGGTGGCCAAGTCCCTCTCGGTCCGTCAGACCGAAGCCCTGGTGCGGCGAATCCAGCAGGAAACACCGGACAGCAAGAAACGAGAGCCGGCCGCGCTGGACCCTAATATCCGAGCCCTTCAGGACGATTTGGCCGAACGGCTCGGCGCCCGGGTGTCCATTGCCCATGGGCAACGGGGCAAGGGCAAGCTGGTCATCGAGTACAGTTCGCTCGATGAACTCGACGGCATTTTAGGCCACATTCAGTAGGGATCGCCGTCGTTTGATCCCGAATTCTCGATGGTTGTAATCGCATCAAAGTCGTATCTGCATGTATTTGCTGAGGCGGTTCATGGCCAATCGGGAGGAACGCCCAGAGCCTATGGATACTCATGTTTCGGGCTTCGACTTGTGGGTTTTTGTTGAAGAGCTATCGCTTAACCAATATAATTTCGCGCGCTTGTATACACAGCTGATGACATGACAGGTTCCAAAAAGGCCATCACGTACGTACCACTTAAAGAGTGGTTGATCATAGAGATGGTTGTTGCAGTCGTCCTCAGTCTTCTGTGGCTCATGGAAAGCAAAGCGGCCGGGTACTCCGCGTTTATCGGCGGTTTAATCTTTATCGTACCCAACGCGTATTTTGCTCATCGCTCCTATCGGTTCGGGGGCGCCCGCCAAATGCATCTGGCGGTCAATAACATGTTCAGGGCAGTCAGTATAAAGATTGCCCTTACCGCAGTTTTTTTTGCGGCCGTTTTCACTTTGATGGAGTCAGTCCACGGGCCGGCTCTGTTATTCACTTTTGCTGTGATGGTTGTGATAGGTACGGCGTTGCGCTGGCTTATCCGGCCGCGACCACAGCGATGACTGGACGAGAGCAGTATGGCAGCTGATACCCCAGTAGAGTATATAAAACACCACCTAACCAACCTTACCTACGGTAAGCTCCCCGCAGGCTATGAACGGGCGGATGGCTCGGTAATTGAGGAGGCCACCTGGACCTTCGCAAGAACCGGTCAGGAAGCAACCGACATGGGCTTTATGGCGCTGCATGTGGACACCCTGGGCTGGTCCATCGCAATGGGCCTGTTGTTCCTTGGGCTGTTCCGTTTTGTCGCCAATAAAGCAACGGCCGGTGCACCAAGCGGTGTGCAGAACCTGGTCGAAATGACCGTCGAATTTGTTCAGGGCATTGTCCGTGACGTATTCCACGGCAAGAACCCTGTGATTGCCCCGCTGGCACTGACCATTTTCGTCTGGATTCTGCTGATGAACATCCTGAAGCTGATTCCGGTCGATTACATTCCGTCGATCGCACATGCGATGGGGCTTGAGTACTTCAAGATCGTTCCGACAACCGACCCCAATGGTACCTTCGGTATCTCAATCGGTGTTTTCCTGCTGATCCTGTTTTACAGCTTCAAGGTAAAAGGCGTTGGTGGCTTCAGTAAGGAGCTGGCCTTTAACCCGTTCAACCATTGGTCTATGGTTCCGTTCAATCTGTTGCTGGAAATACTGGCTCTGATTATCAAACCGATCAGTCTGGCGCTGCGTCTGTTTGGTAACATGTACGCTGGTGAAGTTGTCTTCATCCTGATTGCGTTGCTGCCCCTGTGGGTTCAGTGGACACTGAACGTTCCCTGGGCGATCTTCCATATTCTGGTGATCCCGCTTCAGGCCTTTATTTTTACTGTGCTTACTGTGGTTTACCTCAGTGCAGCACACGAAGATCACTGATTAACCCTTTAATTAACAAACCCTTAACTATCTGAAAAACTGAGGAGTCTTCAATGGAAATGGTATACATCGCAGCTGCGCTTATCATCGGTCTGGGTGCTCTGGGCGCCGGTATCGGTTTCGGTCTGCTGGGCGGCAAGCTTCTGGATTCCACTGCTCGTCAGCCTGAAATGGCCAACCAGCTGCAAACCAAAGCCTTCATCATGGCTGGTCTGCTCGACGCCGTACCTATGATCGGTGTTGGTATTGCTATGTACCTGATCTTCGTTGTTGCTGGTTAATTAAAACGAGACCTTAGGGCGTTGGTAGATACCGCGCCCTACTTCCCGTTAACCGGGACGCAACGAATAGCAAGAGGTATATCGCCGTGAATATAAACCTTACGTTGATAGGGCAATCGATTGCCTTCGCTATTTTCGTCTGGTTCTGCGTCAAATATGTTTGGCCGCCCATTACGGCCGCCATGGCAGAGCGTCAGAAAAAAATAGCCGATGGCCTTTCTGCTGCAGATCGCGCATCTCTGGATCTTGAGCTGGCGCAACAAAAAGCCACCCGGGAACTCCAGAAAGCGAAAGAAGAATCTGCTGCGCTTATCGATCAGGCAAACAAGCGTGCTGCCCAGATTGTAGAAGCCTCCAAGGAAGATGCTCGCAAAGAAGGCGAAAAAATCCTTGATCAGGCACGGGCGGAAATTCAGCAGGAGCGTGTCCAGGCTCGCGATGCACTGAGAGCGGAAGTGGCAACACTGGCTGTTGCAGGTGCCGAGAAAATTCTGGAAACCTCTGTCGATGCCAAAGCTCACAGCGAGATGCTGGAAAAGCTGGCCGCAGAACTCTAAAAGAGGGTCACCATGGCAGAACTTACTACGTTAGCCCGACCCTATGCGAAGGCCGTTTTTGGCGCAGCGCAAGATCAGAATGCCGTTGATCCCTGGGATCAGGCGCTGGCTTTCGCAGCTCAGGTAGCGGCTGACCAAGAGGTGAAGAACATCCTGGCCACTCCTGGCCTGTCTGAGGCTCGCAAGGCCGAACTCTTCGCAGAATGTTTTGAAGAGCCGTTGCCGGAAGCACTCAGAAATTTCCTGTTGATTCTCGCTGAAAACAAGCGTCTGGCGCTGTTGCCGGAAATTTCATCTCTGTTCCGCCTGTATCGTGCTGATTTCGAGCGCACGGTAAACCTCAAGGTGAGCACAGCTTTCGAAATGACCGAAGAGCAGCAGCAGAAGCTTATTGACGCGCTGTCCAAGAAGCTGGAGCGCAAGGTAGCCCTGGAAAGCACCGTCGATCAGTCCCTGATTGGTGGCGTTGTTGTGGATACGGGCGATCTGGTTATCGACGCTTCAGTCAAGGGCAAGCTGGCCAAGATGGCCAAGGCTCTGGGCTCCTGATTTCAGCACAAGGTTTGAGGACAAAGGCATGCAGCAACTGAATCCATCCGAGATCAGTGACATTATCAAGAAGAGAATTGAAAAACTCGATATCTCTTCCGAAGGAAAAAATGAAGGTACGATCCTGTCCGTTTCTGACGGCATCGTGCTGATCCACGGTCTTGCCGACGTAATGTACGGTGAGATGATTGAATTCGCCAACGGCACTTTTGGCATGGCGCTGAACCTGGAGCGCGATTCCGTTGGTGCGGTTGTGCTGGGTGACTACGAGGATCTGGCCGAAGGTCAGAAAGTGCGTTGCACCGGTCGCATCCTGGAAGTACCGGTTGGTCCGGAACTGCTGGGCCGCGTTGTCGACGGTCTGGGTAACCCGATCGACGGCAAGGGCGATCTGGGCACTGACCTGACCTCTCCGGTTGAGAAGGTCGCGCCGGGCGTTATCGCTCGTCAGTCCGTTGACGAGCCGGTACAGACTGGTCTGAAGGCGATCGACACCATGGTTCCGGTTGGTCGTGGTCAGCGAGAGCTGATTATCGGTGACCGTCAGATCGGTAAAACTGCCGTGGCCATTGACGCGATCATCAACCAGAAGAACACCGGCATCAAGTGTATCTACGTCGCCGTGGGCCAGAAACAGTCTTCCATCGCTGCGGTTGTGCGCAAGCTGGAAGAGCACGGTGCGATGGATCACACCATCGTTGTTGCCGCTGGTGCAGCCGATCCTGCAGCGATGCAGTTCCTGGCTCCGTATTCCGGTACCTCCATGGGTGAATACTTCCGCGATCGTGGTGAAGACGCGCTGATCGTTTATGACGATCTGTCCAAGCAGGCGGTTGCTTATCGTCAGATCTCACTGTTGTTGCGTCGTCCACCGGGCCGTGAAGCTTACCCGGGTGACGTTTTCTACCTGCACTCACGTCTGCTGGAGCGTGCATCGCGCGTTAACGCTGACTACGTAGAGCAGCTCACCAACGGTGAAGTGAAAGGCCAGACCGGTTCTCTGACCGCACTGCCGATCATCGAGACTCAGGCCGGTGACGTTTCCGCGTTCGTACCGACCAACGTTATCTCTATCACCGACGGTCAGATCTTCCTGGAAACCAACCTGTTCAACTCCGGTATCCGCCCGGCGATGAACGCCGGTATCTCTGTATCCCGGGTAGGTGGTGCAGCCCAGACCAAGATCATGAAGAAGCTCGGCGGTAACATCCGTCTGGCTCTGGCCCAATACCGGGAACTGGCGGCATTTGCCCAGTTTGCTTCTGACCTTGATGAAGCAACCCGTAAGCAGCTGGAGCACGGTCAGCGTGTTACCGAACTCATGAAGCAGAACCAGTACAGCCCGCTGTCTGTGGCTGAAATGGGTACGGTTCTGTTTGCAGCCAACGAAGGCTTCCTGGACGACGTTGATGTTGACAAAGTAGTCAGCTTCGAAGCGCAGCTCCTCGACTGGATGCGCTCCGAGCAGAAAGAACTGCTGGACAAGATCAACGTGAAAGGTGATTTCAACGATGAAATCGCTGCCGGCCTGAAAGCTGCACTGGAGAAATTCAAGACCACTCAGAGCTGGTAAGAAAGTGGGCCTGCAACCGAGGTTGCAGGCCAGTTTCGTAGCAACGAGTGTCTAACTTGAGAAGGCAGTGAGTTATGGCCGTCGGAAAGGAAATACGTAACCAAATCGGAAGCATCAAGAGCACGCAAAAGATAACCAGCGCCATGGAAATGGTTGCGGCGAGTAAAATGCGTAAAGCTCAGGAACGCATGCAGGCAACTCGCCCTTATGCGGACAAGATGCGCCAGGTAATCGGGCATATCGCCAAGGCGAACCAGGATTACCGGCATCCGTTCATGCAGGAGCGTGACGTAAAGCGTGTAGGCTACATTGTGGTGTCCTCTGATCGGGGACTCTGTGGTGGCCTGAATGCTAACGTGTTCAAGCTTCTTGTGCGTGAAATGCGTGAATGGAAAGAGCAAGGTGTTGAGACCGACCTCTGTGCGATTGGGCAGAAAGGTGCATCCTTTTTCCGTAATTATGGCGGGAACGTGGTTGCAGCGCTGACCCATCTGGGTGATAACCCAAGTTCAGAAAAGTTGATCGGCAACGTTAAGGTCATGCTGGACTCGTTTGAATCAGGGCAGATCGATCGTTTGTTCCTGGTTAGCAACGAATTCGTCAATACCATGACGCAAAGCCCAAGATCGCTGCAGCTTCTGCCTTTGCCTGAAGGCGAGGACGAAGACGTTGGTCACCAGTGGGATTACATCTATGAGCCTGATTCCCGCCCCATCCTAGACGGGTTGATGCCACGCTACATTGAATCCCAGGTATATCAGGGCGTGGTTGAGAATCTGGCTTGCGAGCAAGCTGCCCGGATGATTGCGATGAAGAGCGCGACCGATAACGCAGGCAGCATTATTGATGAGCTCCAGCTGGTCTACAACAAGGCCCGTCAGGCAGCCATCACGCAAGAGATTTCGGAGATTGTGAGCGGCGCGGCATCGGTCTGATCCCGCCCACGATCCTACTGGTTTTATTGACTATTAAGATAACGAGGAACCGAGCATGAGTAGCGGACAAATCGTTCAGATCATTGGCGCGGTTATCGACGTGGAATTTCCACGTGACGCCGTGCCAAAAGTATATGACGCACTGCTGCTTGAAGGTGGCGATACAACTCTGGAAGTCCAGCAGCAGCTGGGCGACGGTGTTGTACGTACCATCGCGATGGGCAGCACCGAAGGCCTCAAGCGTGGCCTGACCGCAACCAACACCAATGCACCGATCTCCGTCCCGGTGGGTACCCAGACTCTGGGCCGCATCATGGACGTGCTGGGTCGTCCTATTGACGAACAGGGTGACATCGGTGAAGAAGAGCGTTGGGCAATCCACCGCAAAGCGCCGGGTTATGCCGATCAGTCTGCTTCTGCAGACCTGTTGGAAACCGGTATCAAGGTTATCGACCTGATTTGCCCGTTCGCCAAGGGTGGTAAAGTCGGTCTGTTCGGTGGTGCCGGTGTCGGTAAGACCGTAAACATGATGGAACTGATCAACAACATCGCGAAAGAGCACTCCGGTCTCTCGGTATTCGCCGGTGTTGGTGAGCGGACCCGGGAAGGTAACGACTTCTACTACGAAATGAAGGAGTCTAACGTTCTGGATAAAGTGGCCATGGTTTACGGTCAGATGAACGAACCCCCCGGAAACCGTCTGCGTGTGGCCCTGACCGGTCTCACCATGGCTGAGAAGTTCCGTGACGAAGGCCGTGACGTACTGTTGTTCGTTGACAACATCTACCGTTACACCCTGGCCGGTACCGAGGTATCTGCACTGCTGGGCCGTATGCCTTCCGCGGTAGGTTACCAGCCGACTCTGGCCCAGGAGATGGGTGAGCTGCAGGAGCGTATTACCTCCACCAAGACCGGCTCCATCACGTCTATCCAGGCGGTGTACGTACCGGCGGATGACTTGACCGACCCGTCTCCGGCAACCACCTTCTCCCACCTGGACGCGACCGTGGTACTGAGCCGTGACATCGCTTCCAAGGGTATTTACCCGGCGATCGATCCACTGGACTCCACCTCTCGTCAGTTGGATCCGCTGATCATCGGCGAGCAGCACTACAATGTAGCTCGTGGTGTTCAGAACGTTCTGCAGCGTTACAAGGAACTGAAGGACATCATTGCGATCCTGGGTATGGATGAGCTGTCCGAAGACGATAAGCTGACAGTGTCACGGGCCCGTAAGATCGAGCGGTTCCTGTCTCAGCCATTCCACGTAGCCGAAGTATTTACCGGTTCCCCTGGTAAGTATGTCTCCCTGAAAGAGACGATCGCCAGCTTCGAGGGCATCCTCAACGGCGATTACGATGATATGCCGGAGCAGGCCTTCTACATGTGTGGTGGCATCGAAGAAGCTATCGAGAAGGCGAAGGAAATGAAAGCGAAGGAAGGCAAATAAGCCTCCTTCCCTTTCTGACGCAAGAGGCGTAGAAGATGGTTATGACCGTACACTGTGACGTCGTAAGTGCCGAAGAGAAAATCTTTTCCGGACTGGTTGAGGTTCTGACCGCTACCGGAACTGAAGGTGAGATGGGTATCCAGTATGGCCATGCTCCCCTACTGACGGCTCTTAAGCCCGGAGCTGTGCGGATCGTCAAACAGGGTGGTGAAGAAGAGGTTCTGTACGTTTCCGGAGGTTATCTGGAAGTACAGCCGAATATCATTACTCTGATGGCTGATACCGCCGTTCGTGCCAAGGATGTGGACGAGGCTGCGGCATTGGAAGCGCAGAAAGAAGCCGAAAAAGCACTGGCGAACAAAACTGGCGAATTCGAATACTCACGTGCGGCCATGGAGTTGGCAGAAGCTGCTGCCCAGCTTCGCACGCTGCAGAAACTGCGTAAAAACGTTCGATAACGCGTTTCTACCGGTTTTGAGCTTGCCAGCTAAAGACCGCGTCCTGAAAAAATTGGCAGAGTTTGTCGTTCCCTGACAGGCCCTGCCGGTCTTTCGGGTCGCGGTTTTTTATTTTTGAGAATTGAAACTCGTTCGTTGAAAGGGGTACACCATAATGAACCCGTTACACGTTGTAATTCTGGCAGCCGGCCAAGGCTCGCGAATGAAATCGGCACTCCCGAAAGTGCTACATTCCATCGCTGGACGTCCTATGCTTCATCATGTGATCGCCACGGCCAAGCGGCTTGGGGCGGAAAAAATTCATGCCGTCATCGGCCATGGTGCGGAAAAGGTGCGTGAAGCCACCGACGAATCAACGGTTAACTGGGTGATGCAGAGCGAGCAATTGGGCACAGGTCATGCTGTCGCACAGGCGTTGCCAGATCTGCCAGACCACGCGAGGGTTTTGGTGCTCTACGGCGATGTGCCTTTGATTCGGCAGGAAACCCTGGCGCCAATGGTCAACGAACTGGATGAGCAAACGCTGGGGCTGCTTACCGTTACCCTGGACGACCCCTCTGGCTATGGCCGGATTGTACGCAACGAAATGGGCCAGGTGACGGAAATCGTTGAGCAAAAGGACGCCAACGACATTCAGCAGGCGATCCAGGAGGTAAATACCGGGATTCTGGCGGTGTCTGCAAAGCACCTGAAGACCTGGTTACCCGAACTGTCCAACGCCAATGCCCAGGGTGAGTATTATCTGACGGACATCATCGCGATGTCGGTCGCTAATGACCTCAAGGTGTCAGTCTCTCAGCCTGCGAACGAATTCGAGGTTCAGGGCGTGAACAATCGGCTCCAACTGGCAGAACTCGAGCGTTGGTTTCAGCGCAACGAGGCCAATCGCCTGATGACTGAAGGCGCAACGTTGGCCGATCCCTCCAGATTGGACGTCCGTGGTGAGCTGATCATCGGCAACGATATTTTTATTGATATCAACTCAGTGTTTGAAGGCCGGGTTGAGCTGGGAAGCAATGTGGCCATTGGTCCGGGGTGCGTGATTAAAGATGCCCGGATTGGCGCTGGTGCAACCATCAAGGCGCACAGTGTGATCGAAGGCGCCATCGTCGGCGAGAACGCTGAAATTGGCCCCTTTGCCCGCCTGCGTCCGGGGACTGAGCTCGCCTCCGGCACCAAGGTTGGTAACTTTGTCGAAACCAAGAAAGCCGTGGTTGGCGAAGGCAGCAAAATCAACCATCTTAGTTATGTGGGGGACGCCTCACTTGGCCGCAACGTGAATGTGGGTGCAGGCACGATCACCTGCAATTATGATGGCGTAAACAAGCATCGCACGGTCATTGGTGATGGTGTGTTCGTCGGGTCGAATACCGCGCTGGTTGCGCCGGTGGAATTGGCCAGAGACGCGACCATCGGTGCCGGGTCCACGATTACCCGGAATGTGGCTGACGGGGAACTGGCGGTAGCCCGGGGCCGGCAGAAGAATATCTCCGGCTGGGAACGGCCGGCCAAAGATTAAGCAAGACATTTAAAAGACAGGTGACATCAGTATGTGTGGAATTGTAGGTGCAGTTTCGGAAAGGGACGTTCAGGGCATTCTGCTCGAGGGGCTGCGCCGATTGGAATATCGCGGCTACGATTCTGCCGGCATGGCTGTGGTGGATGGCGCCAATGCCATTCAGCGTGCCCGGGAAGTCGGCAAGGTGGCTTCCCTCGCCGAGGCTGTCGAAGCGAACCCGCTTTCCGGCCACATGGGTATCGCCCACACGCGCTGGGCAACGCACGGTGAACCGTCGCAGATCAATGCCCATCCGCACATGTCCGGTGACCGGCTGGCGATTGTACATAACGGGATTATCGAGAATTACCAGGAGCTCCGTGAGGAACTGAGAGCCGACGGCTTCGAGTTCACCTCACAGACCGACACCGAGGTTGTCGTTCACCTTATCGAGAAGAATTACCGCCAGCTTGGCGCGCTTTATGAGTCGGTAAAAGCCGCCATTACCCGCCTTCGTGGCGCCTATGCGCTGGCCGTTGTCCACTCCGATGAGCCCGACCACATGGTGGTGTGCCGGGAAGGCAGCCCTCTGGTTATCGGTGTCGGGATTGGGGAAAACTTCATTGCCTCCGATCAGCTGGCGCTGCTGCCGGTCACCGACCGTTTTGTGTTCATGGAGGAAGGTGACATTGCCGATATCCGCCATGACAGTGTGACCATTCACGACCGTGAAGGCACCCCGGTCGAGCGCAAGATTACCCGCTTCGAACATGGTGCGGATTCCGCCGACAAAGGCGAGTATCGCCACTTCATGCTCAAGGAAATCTACGAGCAGCCCAAGGTGATTAAAGCCACCATGGAAGGTCGAGTTACCGACAGCCGGGTTCTGGAGCAGGCGTTGGGGACGGAAGCGGCCAATCTGCTGCAGGACGTCAACCATGTTCAGATCATCGCCTGCGGCACCAGTTACCATGCCGGGATGGTGGCCCGTTACTGGATTGAGGAACTGGCCGGGGTTGCCTGTTCAGTGGAAGTGGCGTCTGAATTCCGCTATCGCAAGCATGTGATCCAGAAAAACACGCTGTTCCTGTGCATTTCCCAGTCGGGCGAAACTGCGGATACCCTGGCGGCCCTTCGTCAGGCCAAGGAAGCGGGGTTCCGCGCAGCACTGGCCATCTGCAACGTGCCGGGAAGTTCCCTGGTCCGTGAATCCGACCTGGTGATCATGACCCAGGCGGGCCCGGAAATCGGGGTCGCTTCAACCAAGGCCTTTACCACCCAGCTGACAGCCCTGCTGATTTTCACGCTGGCACTTGCCCGCAAGAACGGGCTTTCCGAAGAGCGGGAAGCGGACATTGTCCGCGCCATCCATCAGCTACCGGCACAGGTCGAGCAGGTGCTGGCTCTGGATGGCGAGATTGCCGAGCTGTCCAAGGCTTTCATGGACAAGCATCATAGCCTGTTCCTTGGGCGTGGTTCCCAGTTCCCAGTGGCCCTCGAAGGGGCGCTCAAGCTCAAGGAAATCTCCTACATCCATGCCGAAGCCTATCCCGCTGGTGAGCTGAAGCACGGCCCGCTGGCGCTGGTTGATAATGAAATGCCCGTGGTCACGGTAGCGCCCAACAACGAGCTGCTGGAAAAACTCAAGTCCAACCTGGAAGAAGTTCGGGCGCGGGGTGGGGAGCTCTTTGTGTTCGCTGACAAGGCCGCTGACGTGAAGGAAGAAGACGCCATCCACGTGATGCAGATTCCCCCGGTCCATGAAATCACCGCCCCCATCGTTTACACCGTTCCGCTTCAGTTGCTGTCGTATCATGTTGCTGTGCTCAAAGGCACGGATGTGGATCAGCCCCGGAATCTGGCCAAGAGCGTGACGGTAGAGTGATTGGAGGCCCTGTGGATAACTCCACGGGGCCTCTGCTTATCCTGGCAGGGATTGCCGGGTTCCGCGAACTACAAGACAAGGAGTGTCTATTGTGTTGATTTCAAAACTTTTCCGTCCCTTACTGTTCGTTTCGGGGTTGCTCTGGGGAACCTTTGCGGTTTCCGCCCCGCTGACCAGCAACGACGTCGTGAATGTCATCAATTGCCTTGCGGAAATTCAGGCTATTGGTGACGAATTTGTCGACTTGGATGACGAAAGCGCGCCCCTCGATTCCGATCCCTCCGACATGTTCAGTTCACTGGTAGAGCAGAGCAAGTCGCACCCCGCTTTCCACAAGCTTGAGTCCATCATTGAAGACAACGGCTTCGAGAGCCCTGAAGCGTTTGGTGCCGTTGCGGACCGCGTCATGGCCGCGGCGATGGCTATTCAGGTCAGAAATGATCCGGCGGCTCAACTGGCGTTGAATTCACCGAGGACACCTGGAGATATCGACGCCTACCTTCAAAACCTGCCGAAAGACCTGCCTCAGGAGATGAGGGCAGATATTGAACAAAACCTGAGATCCATGGCGACCTATATGAACAGTGTCTCTGAGACGGTTAAAACCGTTCCGGAAGAGGATATTCAGGCTGTCTACCCCCATCTCGCCGCTCTTTATGAATGGATGGGCGACGATGAGGATGGCTCGAACAGCGATATGAGCACAGACTGGTAAAAGCCGCTTCTCTTATAGTTGTTGTGTGCGACGTTAAGCAGACTTACGCTCTTTTGAGCTCTACTATCTGCTAATTATTTATTCCGAAAAGGTTCTGCGTTGGCTGCAAGACTGGCCAGGTAGTATGTAGATTCAGGAATTGCTTTGTGAACAAGGAAAAGTCCTTCATCTCAGGATTTGGGCCCGCAATAGTCTTAATCGTTTTCCTTTTGACTTTGGGCTCAACTCAGCCGGTGGACATCCCAGACCCGCCTGCCTATGGTCCTTCAGACCACGCCAGTCCAGAGATCCCGAGGTTCCTAGAGAAGAGCCTCGAACTAGGAATCCAAGCATTCCACCATGATTCCGCCGATTACCTAAGTGGCCTCGATCAAACCTTAGGGGGGGGAACCTGCGTACTTGATTACAATAACGATGGTTGGCTCGATCTATTAATTATCGGTGGAAGTGGGCAGGTAAGGCACTACGGAAAGGATGCCTGGTGGTCAGATAATCAGCCTTTATATCTTTACCAAAATAACCATGGTCGTTATTTCTCTGATGTCACTTCTTTTTCCGAGCTAACGACTACCGAAAAAGGTATGGGCTGTGCTGCTGCTGATCTAGATAACGATACCCATACCGATCTGGTAATTACGACTACCGGAAAAAACCACATATTCAGGAATACTGGTGATGGCAGGTTCGAGGACGTTACTGAGCAATCCGGTTTGTCAGAAACTGGTTGGTCCACCAGTGTGACCATTGCGGACTATGATAGGGATGGTCATAAAGATATTTATGTTGCCAATTACATAGATTATGAAAAAGGTGGCAGACGGTTTGAAAGTAACTGGGGCTTTAAATCGTTATCTCCAAGCGATTTCAATCCATCTCTATTTGATCCCTTACCTAACAAGCTATATAGAAATACCGGCGGAATGAAGTTCATGGAGGTAGGCACTGAATCAGGTGTCGAGGATCGATCTGGAAGGTCTCTCTCTGCCCAGTGGGTCGATATCAACCGTGACTTTTGGCCGGATCTATTGGTAGTTAACCATACCGGCTCACCGAACAGGTTGTACCTCAATAAGCGTGATGGCACGTTCGAGGAACACAAGACAGCTATTGGAATATCAGGCATTTCGGCTACACAGTCTTCTGCGGTAGCCGACTTTGATAGTGATGGAGATTTCGACATCTTCCTGACAGCCGCAACGGGACACGCCCCGGGCTTAGCTTTTAATGAACGAAAAGAATATGTATTTAACGACAGAATTTGGTCCAAGGGCATTAGCGATCATCATCTCATTAGTAGCTCAGGGTGGGGAGTTTTAGCAGAGGATCTAAATAATGATGGCGTGATCGATTTTGTACTCAATAACGGGAATTTGACACCCGACGTGGATAGTCCGTCTGTTCCACAGGGTCAGCCTAACTCCATATGGCTAGGAAGAAAAGACGGTCGATACGATATTGAAAAAGCGTTTGGTGCCCTATCCGGTCGTGGTTTAGCTTCGTTTGATTTTGATAATGACGGAGACTCCGATCTTGTATTCGTAAACAACAATGATCGGGTTGAACTGTGGGAAAACCTTGAGGCCAAGAATAATTGGATCGGAATAAGCCTGGACTCTCCTAAGGGCTCTGAGGCAGAAAATGCCACTGTTGAAGTTCGTGCAAACGGGAAGGTCTATAAACAGTCAGCGCGAATCCCATCGACGTTTTTGTCCCAGAGTGATCCACGCCTTAGGTTTGGGCTTGGCAGCATCGAAGAAATAGACCAAATCTTGATTCATTGGGCTGACGGTATCCAAAAAATTGAAGAATTTCAGATTAATAAGTACCTAAAAATTACTAAAGGGAATTCTCGCACAGAGGTTATCCACCCTGAAAAACAATCAGATGTTTCCAGTGATGAGACTCATAATTTGTCGATCAGCACTGTTCTTGAGCAGGTTGAACAAGTTTTTTTTAGTCAAGAAGATATTCAGGGACTCTTGGCGACCTATGACAGATCGGCTGAAACTTCCCGTTTAGATTTCTTAGAGAAAGTCAGCGAACTACCTAATCGGATATCCCTCCCGTTCTTGCAGAGGTCTCTCAGGTCTTCCAGTCAGAAAGAGGTAATAGCGGGTTTACGACTGGCAAAAAGGCTCGAATCTGAGGCGTCCATCACCTGGTTATTGCCCCTTTTTGATAGCGACGTTCCCGAGATTAAATGCGCCGTGAGTAGTGTGTTCGAGCATTTTTTCCGTGAAGAAGAGGCGGTTGTCCGAAGAAAGATGAGGGCGGTTAGTTACCTTGTTCGGCTGCTTGATGAAACGGAACAAGCGGTTGTGCAATGTGCCCTTAGAGCGCTGGCAGAAAGTGAACACTACCGGGCAGTGGCGCCAGCCATAAGGTTGGCGCAATCAGAGAACCCTGATGTTCGGGAGGAAGCTGTCCGGGCCTTAGGGCTGCTACGGGAGAAGAAGGCGCTGCCTGTGTTAGTAAAACTGTATGAAGACCCAGAGCAAAGCCCTTCATTAAAAGCGGCAGTTCTTTCGGCCCTTTCAAGGCTTGGTCGCGATCCGTTTACGATGGGGATGTTGGACGCCGAAAAGTTTATCCATTCATCAGAACAAAAAAGAGAATTTCTTGCAGTCGTCAGAGAGTTGAGAGCTGGTGATTATCTCGCTCTAGGATTTCAGCGCCTGCAAGACAGCCTTTCGAAGTTCCTAGAGATAACAAGTCTGCCTTCAAATGTATACACGATGGAGTTGGCGACTTATGCGATCACCGAATTTCGGAATCAAAAAGCACAAGAGCAGCTACACAAGTTGTTGGATAAATACAGCACGCAGGTCCCATCAATTCTTGCTTCGGCTTTGAGCATCGATGGCTTTTTACCCTCGGAGGCGGTGATTGTTCGCTTATTGGAACAACCGGCGGATATAAGGCGGTCGGTAGCAGAGCAGGCAGATTTGATGGGACTGAAAGTGGACTGGACCCGCATCCCATGGCCAGAAGCCCCGACTGAAGACGAGCTTTATTTTGCTGTGCGGGCCTTGCACTCTAACCATCCCGCCACCTTTAGGTCTGAGGTCCTGAATGAGGCTCTCCAATTTTCGAACAGTGAGTCCGTTCAAAAGGTTGCACTTTCTCAATGTAGCAACTTGCGACCGAGAAAGCTGATTTTTCCAGAATCTCTGCTGATATCGCAGAGTGAAGGCTTTCTTGAATTAGCTTTACGTTGTTTGGATAACATGGCGGCTGATTATGCCGAACCGCATATTCGCAGGTCGATTGGGGCTATTGCGAAGAGTTCCCAAAGTACCTTTTCAGAAGTTGCCTACGCAGCGAGAGTTCTAGTAAATCGGTCTACCAGGGCAGGCCTAAGTCTTGGCGTCGACCTGATTAATGGTGTCGGTACACGCCCGGAATTTCTGAGTGAATTGGTACGGGTTCTGGTTGAGCAGAAACCTCGATTTGCTCCGATCTTGTTGAGAGAAATCGCAAAGGGTGGCTCTCTTGAACTTAAAGCCCTGGTGCTCGAACAGGGTGGAACAATGTTGCCAGAAAAAACCAGGTTGGAGCTTTCCGAGGAACTGGGAAATGTAAGTGAGGGTGCGGTGAAAAGTAAAGAGGTGTCTGGCGTAACCTCTGTGGAAAACTCCCGTTTTGATTTTAAGTCGACTGCTGTATCAGAGGTTAATTAGATGTCGGTGAGTTCGAAAAACTGGCCAGAACTAGAAAGAAAAAGCAGTCCAGGATTTTATGCCCAGTTCACATTTGTGGCAGTCACTGGGCTATTAACCCCTTGGTTAAGCGATGCGAGCTTTTGGATTCAAGCCATCCAGTTTTCTCATAGTATTCTTGGTTTGGTTTTTGGCGTTCTTTCCCTTTCGTACTTGTGGGCCCACTTCAGAAAGAGCTTCGGTCAGCGAAGGCCTTTGGTCATTATCAGCGGGATCGTTGTTTTTGCAGGTTTTTTGGGTCTTGTCTTCAGTGGTTCTTTTGTAGCGGTATTGGGGCAAAGCGAACGCTTTTCGTGGGTTTATTCTTCTCACGAGTGGTTAGCATACGCTGTTGTTGGCATGCTGGTTGTTCATATTGCTTTGCACCGAGTCACAATTAACTCGGCAAGAAAGAAACGCGAACGGGAAATATATCCTAGCTTGCATAAGGGCATAGCACGGCCCCTGATCTCTGTTTTTGTCGCGGGGATAGTGGGTATTTCTGCGATCGTGCTCACAAATGCTGTTACGCACGAACCTTATCGCACGAAACCGGTGGCGGAGCCTTATCAGTATACCTACGGTGAGCACCCCTTTCGCCCAGCCCAAACCGAAACTTACCATGATGGGTTTATTGACGAGCGCCAGATTGGAGGTTCCCAGAATTGCGCCGGATGTCATGAACAAATTGCGAAACAATGGTTTGCCTCGGCGCACAGAAAGGCCGCTTCAGATCCGGCCTATATGACCAACGTAAGCCTGCTTGCGGAAAAAAAAGACATCACTGCAACCCGCTACTGTGAGGGATGTCATGCGCCGGTGGCTCTATTAACCGGGGAGCTGAGTGCCGGGGGGAAGCATGGCGGTATTGCGGGCTCTTCGGGCAATCTGGAAGGCGTAGGCTGTATGGGCTGTCACGGAATATCAAAAGTTGTCCATCTTAAAGGCAATGGGAGCTATGAATATACTCCGGCGCGTGATTACCTGTTTCAAGCCTCTGATAATGCCCTTGGCGAGGCCATAAATCGGTACATAACAAAAATCAGTCCACAACTGCATCGAAACGACCTATCTCGTGATGTGCTTTCATCCGCTGAGATGTGCGCCACATGCCACGCCCAGTTCATGGATAAGGAAATGAATGATTGGGGCTGGGTGAAAATGCAGGATGAATATGCGGCCTGGCTGGACAGTCCGTTTTCCGGGCAACACAACACGGCATTTTCTGAAGGTAATCAGAAGCAGTGTCAGGATTGCCATATGCCTTTGGAAAAAATGGACGATCCTTCTGCCAATGAAGATGGAATGGTGAGAAGCCACGATTTCCCAGCCGCAAATACAATGCTCGCAGTCGTCGATGGGGACCAGAAACATTTGGAAAAAACGATCTCATTTCTGCAAAAAAACAAAATGCAGATTGATATTGATCCGCCAACCCGAACAGACGCTACACAAAACCGAATGGCCTTGTCAGAGGGAATTCGGGCTCGCACTGAAACCCCAGCTTATTTTTACCTGGGTGAAGAAGCACGAATAAACGTCGTTGTTTCAAATGTAGGGGTTGGGCATAACTTCCCAGGTGGGACCATCGATATCAATGAAGCCTGGATAGACTTCTCGGTTTTGGATGCCGAAGGCAGGGAAGTGTTCCGAAGTGGTGGGCTCAATAACGAAAATCAGGACGTTGATCCTCAAGCAAAGTTCTACCGTTCACTTCCCGTTGACCGGAAAGGCAAACACGTTTGGAAGCATGACTTGTTCAATATGGTGGGCCATGCAGAAAAGTCCGTTATTCCTGCGGGCGGATCGGATATCGAAACCTATCGCTTCGGCATTCCTACTTGGGCAAAGACGCCACTGACCATCAGTGCGCGCTTACGGTATCGAAAGCTCAACAATCAATACGCCAGTTGGGCTCTGAAAGATGCCTTTGTTTCCTTACCGATTATCGATATGGCTTATGATGCGATTGTTGTTCCGTTGAGGAAAAAGCCGGAATCTGAGCCGATCTCTCCCGAAAACTTAGAGTACGTCGAGTTCTCGCAAAAGTGAGATCTCTCGCAAAAAAACTAACAACAATCACCTCAAATTGGGTATCTAAACCCGACAGTTGGTTGTCACCGAGGATTGATTGTTTTAAGGTTTTATTACAAATTGAAATATAAAGTTTCAGTTAGTAGCAGAATGAGTATTACAGCTCGGAAGCCGCGCTAGGGTATTGAGATGTACCAAGCGCTTTAGGGATGGCTTTTGGGCACCCAAGGATGGAGGACATGGTTGCCTCCTCACAGTAGTCCCTAGTTGTTCGGGCCGGGTTGGCTCGCAAAGCGGATGTGTTGCAGTGGAGGTTAACAATGAAGTTTCCCCTTTTCCTCAGTCTGGCTCTATTTGCCGGAAACAGTTTTGCCCTGTCGATAACCAATGGAGATTTCAGTCAGGGTCTTGCCGGCTGGGAAAATGTTTCAGTTGGTGGTAGTGCGAGTGTCGGCCCCGATCAGGCTCTATATCTGGACGGTGGCATCGGCGCGGAGCCCTATTCTGCATCCCTTTGGCAGGGTGATGACGGAAGTTTTCTGTTCTCCAACCCTCTCTCTCTGGCCACCGGAGAAAGCTTCCTTTCGTTTGATTTGATGTTAGCTAGCCAAGACTTGGACAGTAGTGAGTCTGGCTCGTCCATCTTTGAAGATTCCCTCTCAATCGAACTTTACGATGCGGACGATTGGTCCTTTGATCTTTATTTTCAATCCGGCTGGGATTTCGATGTAACAGACAGCTGGCAAACTGTATTTCTGGATATCTCTAGTCTACAGGGGCGTGATTTCGCCCTCACGATCAATTTGTTTGACGAAGATGACGGCGTAAATTCCTCATTCGCACTGGATAACTTCTTCTTCACCAATTCAAATCAACCTGATGACCCCGTATCTGTGTCTGAGCCAGCCTCACTGAGCCTGTTCCTGATTGCTTTGACAGGTTTTGCATTGAGAAGGCGCAGTGTTCGTAACGCGGCACTCACCAACTAACGAAATTAACCACTTATTAAGCTCTAACGAGCGAAAATAGACTGCAACAACACCGGGAAAGGAATAACCGATGGGATTTATCCGCGTAGCTTCCAGGGACTGGATGGCTTGGGGAGGCCTTGTGTCTGGCTTCTCTGGTGCTCTGGCTATTGTCTTGCTTCTTTTCATAAGTTTGGGATTGGCAGTTCCTCCAGCGAGTGCTGCGGCCAGCTGGACCAGTGCGAGTGACGACGTAGAGCTTAATGTGTCGAGCCCCATCCGCTCCCGACGCTCTCCCAATGCGACGGTCAATATCCAGGTTATAAACAACTCCCAAACTGCGCTTGAAGCGCCTTATCGACTGCTCTTCGAAGATCTGACGGGCGGTGTGTCGATTCAGGGGGCCACGACCAGTGAAGAGGGAATCCCGGTGCTTGATCTCTCGCCATGGTTGGGAGACGCCCTGGCTCCCGGTGCTACCAGCCCAGTAATCTCTGTGATCGTCGTCAATGGCGGGAGCACAGCGTTCAGTTTTCAGCCTTCAATTCAGGTTCAGCAGCCCGAGCAAGAAGCTCCGCTTGGCGTGGTGATTACCTCTCCGGAATCATTAATCACTATCGGTCATAGCCCACTGACGGTTCGCGGCACGATCAACAAAGAAGACGCAATCCTGACCGTCAACGGAAAAGAAATTGCTCACTCTGGTGGACAATTCGTTGCCGATGTGGCGCTTGAAGAAGGTCACAACACCATCGTTGCCAGTGCCCGAGGCGCTGAGGGCGTGCAGGCAAGCGCCGCAATTTCCGTTTCCCTCGACCTCACACCGCCGTACATCACGGTTGAATCCCACGAAGATGGCCAGGTTGTCCGTCAGGACACCATTACTGTCACAGGCCTTATCAACGATGTGGTTCGCGGAACTGTTGAAGACACTCAGGCCACCGTCACGGTGAATGGAAAAGAAGCCGTTATTTCCAACCGTAGCTACTCGGCGTCGGGAATCACTTTGGTGGAGGGCGAGAACGAAATCTCCGTCAAAGGCGCAGATCAGGTTGGGAATACGTCTGAAACGAAGCTGGTGATCGTTTATGAGCCCAATCTTGGCAACCGACTGATTATTGAGTCCGGTAATGAACAAAGTATGGAATTGGGTGAATTCCTCGAAAACCCTCTAGAAGTCCGCATGGTGGACCCGGATGGCGCCCCGGTTGATAGTCAGCCGGTGGTCTTCAGGGTCGTGCAGGGTGCAGGTGCACTGGAAAACGGTGACGGAGAAGAAGTAAGGGCTCTGGTTGTCGACACGGACACTAATGGTCTGGCATCGGTTCCCTTCCGTGTCGGCTACCGCGTAGGGGTTGCGAACCACAAGGTACGCGCACAGGCCGTGGGCGAGCGTAGCGAGGTTGTCTTTACCGCATCGGCTCAAAGCAAGCCGGGTGACAAGCTCAGCGTGAACTCTGGCAATAACCAGCGTGGCGCGGTAGGCCAGGTACTTCCGGCTCCGTTTGTCGCCGTTGTGACTGACGATGGTGCCAATGTTGTTGAGGGTGCTAGCGTTCAGTTCTCGGTCATTGAGGGGGGCGGTGAGTTCATTGATGGATCAACCACCAAAACCTTACTGACTGACAGCGACGGCCGTGCTTCTGTTCAGTATCGATTGGGTGACAAGCTTGGCCTGGATGCCCAAAGGGTAACCGCGACGATCACTGGTCCCGATGGCTCTCCCATCAATGCGGGTTTTATGGCGTCGGCCTTCCAACCTGGAGATCCAGGCGACACCTCTATTACCGGTGTGGTTCTGGACAACCAGGACAACCCGATCCCTGGCGTAACTATTCGAATTGACGATACAAACCGGCAAGCAGTGACCAATGCAGAAGGCCGGTTTGAGATTACCGAAGTGCCGGTTGGTCCGGTTCACCTTGTAGCGGACGGTTCAACGGCGAGCGTACAGGGAGAGTTTCCGTCGCTGGCTTACAACCTGGTGACGGTTGCCGGGGTAGAGAACCCCATGGCCACGCCCATCTATATGGTCAAAATAAACACCGACAACGCTGTGTATGCTGGCAAGGAAGATGTTGAGCTGACACTCGACAAGTTCCCCGGCTTCAAGCTTGAAATTGCAGCGGGGTCTGTGACTTTCCCGGATGGAAAGAAAGAGGGCTATATATCAGCCACCGCCGTCAACGCGTCAAAAATTCCCATGGCTCCGCCCAATGGTATGCAGCCTCAGTTCATTGTCACCATTCAACCGGCAGGCGCAAAGTTCGATCCTCCAGCGCGACTGAGTTTGCCCAATGTGGATGGGCACAAGCCTGGTGCCCAGGTTGAGATGTATTCCTTTGATCACGACCTGGAAGAGTTCGTCGCCATTGGCTTGGGTACGGTGAGCGAAGATGGTTCTGTAATTCGTTCCAACCCCGGAGTGGGTGTAATCAAGGCTGGCTGGCATTGCGGTTCCCAGCCCGGTGGAAGCGGTTGCTCTTATAACTGTGCGGAATGTGAGAAGTGCGACAACTGCAACTGTGTGCCTGACCCTTCGCAGAACGATAGCCCGATTAGTAATCAGACTGAAGGTGACTGTAAGACAGCTCTGTGTCAGGGATTTAAGGCCGACCCGTCAGATATTCCCGATAATGATGTGAAGGGGGATTGTAAACGGCCTGGCTGTGATGGGGCGAATCCCACCGATATTCCGGATGACAGCGATATTCTGCCAAAAGACACCCAATGTTCTGAGTGTAAGGAAGGTGAGCTTACTTCTCTAGGCGTAACGGAATGTGATGACGGGCTTTACTGTACCTCTGCGACTGGCGACGCTCCCGGGCCTGATGAATGTAAAGATGGTCGATGTTTAGGCGAGGAAATTGGAGATAAGACGATCGGGTTTGGTGCTGAGGTTAACGTTTCGAAATATGTTCAGTATGTCCAAGGCAAGGTCGAAAAATTAAAAAATGTATTGGGAGGACCCGGAAGCTTTCCTTTCGAAATAACAGGAGGTTTCACAGGAGAAAATTTTGATCGGTGTTGTGAAGACTTGAAGAAAGTTGGATCGGGAGTGAAATTCTCTGGTGGTATTAATATGAGTGTGTACGCCAAAGAAATATCTACCCCTTACACATTTAGAATTCCTTTTGGATCTGACAATCCGCTAGTTTTACTTGGATTGGTATTTGACCTTGGGGTTTCGGGAAGCCTCTCTGCCTCGGGTGAAAATAATCCTTGCTCGGATGAACAGTGTGGGCCCAAAGTCTCTGGTTCCGCTTCGCTCAGTTTTGGGCCAAAAGTTGTAGCTCAGGCGGTTAGTTCAGATGTTCTTAGAGTTTCAGGTGGAGGTAGTGCATCAGGAAGCCTTAAAGCAGATATCGACGAGTGTAATGGCGCGGAGTTTGATGGTTGTGCTGGGCCGGTTCAGGTGAGTGGTCAGATGGTTTTGGCTGGATTAATTTCAACCAACTTCACATATGTAGTACCAAACTCAGAAATCTGTTTGAGCGATTTCGATGACTAAATAATAAAGATGCGAACGAGGTAAAATTTATGAAATTTATCAGCCTGTTAATTTTTCTGGTGTTTTTCTCTGGAGTTGTGACTGCGGAAACTAAACAGAGAGTTATTGAGATTGAAATGAAGCCAATTGGTGAGACAACTAACAAGCTGGTCCCCTTAGTCAGAGTTCCTGTTATTGAGGGGTTTTCTGGCTATGTTGAAAATAAAAAAAACATGAATAACCACGAGCAATTTATAAGGCTTATGGTTGAAACCTATTCCTCTGCCGATACAGTGGATGGGATTCAGAAAATATGGGATTCCCGAAGTTTTGAAAGTGTTAAAAAAATGCTTTCGTCAGATCCAGATATTTTCGATCAAAATTCGAAATATTATTCGAGAATTGAAAAAAGCAAAGTTTTAGGCGTCGTGCTTTACGGTAGTTATGAAATAATTTTCGTAAAGCACAAAATTTCGGGGTCGGAAGAGTTTCGTGAAAGATATTATCCGGTTTATTTGCAGGATGGCGAGAGAGTACTATCGAATGAAATAGGTAATGACTACTTTTACCAATTTATTGTATCAAAAATAAAGCCAGACCTGTTGGAAAGGTGGAGTAAGTAATTGATTGTAGACGGTTTTTATAAAGTAGAAAAGATGGTTCCTGGCAATATCATATTTGCTATTGCTAAGCTCCCGTCATTGTACTATTTGTTTGCAATATTATTGGTTTCTATAATTTTTGTTTTTTTAGCGGCAGGCCATCATCGTTGGTATATATTTGTTAATTTTTTCTATGTAGTTATGGTTCTTGTGGTGATTTCATTAATACCGTTTTTTCTAGATAAAAGGATTTTTTTAGAAGAGGGCGGTAATTTATTTGTTCTTCGTGGTAAGCACTGGTTTAAACGTCGTGGTCGAACCTTTTCTTCGGTTGGAAAAATGACTATTGGTCGAATGTCTGGTTCGACAGGTTCGATATCAAAGAACTATATCCTAGAAATAAACACAGTTGACGGGTTGACATTTTTTGTTGGCATAAATTCGTTTGGAAGCTTTCGAAAGAGAGAACTAGAAGAATTAGCAATGCTCCTTGAAGAAAAGACTAGTTCACGTTTGGTTTATACAGCTGATTAATAGTTCGTTAGTTGGACGGATTTCAATATTTTTAGGCTAAGGGATTAGATAATGTTCAATAAGCAGGGTTTGGTTTTATTTATTTTTTCAGGGTTGGCCTTTCCTGTTTTTTCCGAGCCCGTTTCGTTGAATGAAAACTGCGTCGTCAACGTTTTAAATCGAACGATTCAAGTCTCTGAGAGCGGTGGCTGGTCTCTTCCTAATGTTCCTTCCAATATGGGGCGAATTAGAGCTCGTGCCACGTGTACAACGGAAGACGGTCGAACAGTTTCCGGCCAAAGTGACTACTTTACAGTAGTCCGCAATGGCCAAACCCAAGTCGGCGATATTCAATTTGGCTCTCTCGATCCTGTTCCTGTTTCTCTCGATTTCTCTTCTTCTGAAAGTCTTGAACTAAGCGGCGCCGGTAAAACGGAACAGGTCCGTGTAATTGCCACTTATGCCGATGGCTCCGTTGAGAACTTGCCTGCCAATGATCCTGGCATTAACTATTCGACCACGAACCCCGCGATAGCGGTTGTGAGTGCTTCCGGCCAGGTCACCGCGGTGTCGGACGGTGTAGTGTTCGTGAATGCACGCAAGGATGAAGTGCTAGCCAGCCGTCGTGTGGTTGTGACCACCAGTGGTGATTCCGATGGCGACGGCTTGCCGGATGATTACGAGCGAAATAATGGGTTGAACCCGAATGACCCGGTGGATGCCTTTGAAGACGCCGATATGGACGGCCTCTCTAACTTTGAAGAGTTTGAGCTGGGTACCGATCTGAATTCAGCTGATACCGATGGCGATGGTATTGCCGATGGTGTGGAGGTTGAGGGTGGCGACCAAGGGATCGTTACCGATCCATTAGCGGCGGATTCCGATGGTGATGGCATCAACGATGGCCTTGAGATCATGATGGGCTGGGACCCAAATGACAACACATCTGGTGATCTGGCCTCAGCCATTGATTCTATTTCTGTTCAACCTGAGCAGTTATTCCTGACTTACAACTCTATTGACGGTGAGACCAGCGCTCAGTTGAGGGTAATGGCCCAAATGCTCGACGGTTCCGAGCGGGACATGACTGCGCAAAGCAACGGTACTCGCTATGCCTCGTCAGATATTACCGTTGCAAATTTCGGTTTGAATGATGGTGAGATTTTTGCCGGTACTGATGGCAGCGCAGAAATCGAAGTAACCCTGAATGGGCTCTCAGTAACCGTTCCTGTCCAGGTGGAGCAGTTTGATCCCGAAGCGCTTTCCGCGATCGCGATTCCGGGCTATGCGAACAATGTTGATGTTCAGGGAGACTACGCCTTTGTGGCTGCCGGTGAGGCCGGTCTTAAGGTTGTGGATACTTCAGACAAGCGGGCTCCTGAAATTATCGGCTCTATGGATACCGCAGGTGTTGCGGTCGATATAAAGGTGCGGGGCAATTTCGCTTACATTGCGGATGAATCCAATGGCTTGGTCGTCGCTGAAATTTCGGATCCTTCTAATCCTATTCAGTACTTCGTCGCCAGTACTTCCGGCCTAGCGCTGGATTTGGCGCTGCAGGGGGATTACGCCTACGTTGCAAGCTCACTTGGGGGATTGGATATTTTCAATATCTCGGACCCCTTCAATGTCATTTCCGTCGGCACTAACCAGGAGTTGGCGAACGTAAAAGCCGTGGATATATCAGGGCAATGGTTGGTTGCGTTGGATCACACGGCGGTAAGTTTATTCGATGTTACCGATCCGGAAAGCCCTGTTCGGGTTCACACGTTAAATGTTGGTTCAGTAAAAAACTTGGCTCTGGACAACGGGCTGGTCCATGTCGCTGCGTATAGCTCTGGCTGGAGAACGTATCGCATCGATGAAAGCACTTCGCAGTTGGTTCAGGTCGGCGGAGGGGGAGAGATAGCCCCACGGGATGTCGCCATTACGGATGGTTTTGCTTTTTACTCGGAGCAACTCTTTCCCAACGTCACCGCGTTTATGAATATTTCCGATCCTGAAGCGCCATTCTTTCAGGACACGATCAACCTCTCTCCCTTTGGTGATTATGCGGGTACGGGTATCGCCGTCGATAACACGCACGCCTATATCACTGAAGAAAGTTACGTGGTGCGGAAGGATTACGGCCGAACTGGTGATACCAAGCTCTTTATTGCTCAGTTCCGGATGATGACGGATAACAACGGTGTTGATCCGGAAGTTTCTCTAACCTCCCCGGCTGATCGTTCCGTTGTGGTGGAAGGGGAGCGCCTGATACTTGAAGCATCGGCCAGCGATGATATTGCCGTTGGTCGGGTAGAGTTTCTCGTAGATGGTGAATCGGTCGGCGTTGACACGAGCTATCCGTACACCCTGCCTTACACCGTGCCCTTTGGCACTCGCGCCCTGGTGGTATCCGCAGTGGCAATGGATTTGGGCGGGAACGCGTCCGAAGCATCCGTTCACCGCCTGAGCGTCGAGCCGGATTCAGACCGGGATGGTTTGGGTGACAATGAAGAGCAGGTTCGATGGGGTACCAATCCTGGTGTGTCAGATACCGATGGTGACTTCTTGCTTGATGGTGAAGAGGTTGCGCGGGGAACCGACCCCACCAATGCTGACTCCGATGGCGATGGCCTGGTAGATGGCCAGGAAGTGATTGATGGTACCGATCCCAACAACCCCGATCGTACACCCCCCGAGGTAGTAGAGACTGATCCTGCCAATGCCGGAACAGGGTTCCCTGAAAACGCCCCTGTTATTGTTCGCTTCTCTGAAGCTTTGTCCCTTAAGAGTGTTCGGACTGCCAATATCCAGTTGCTGGAGGATGGTGTTCGTCAAACCCCAGGAAGTTTTCAGCTTCTTGCGGGTGGCAGCGAAATTGTGTTCCAGCCTGATGGCTTGCTGAAAGATTTTACGCCTTACACTTTTTCGATAGACACGGTGCGTGATACTGCGGGTAACCCCATTGAAGCGCCTGTTGAATTGAGTTTCGAAACAGGGAACACCGTCGATACCGCACGTCCTGTGGTCCAGGAAATCAGTCCTGCACATCGCGCAACCGGGGTTCCGGTCAATGTTCGTTTGAGCGCGGTGATGAACGAACGGATTAATCCCGCAACGGTAACAAATGATTCGTTTTATGTGGTCGATCTCAGTACGGGGCAGAGAATTCCCGGGGTGGTTGATGTCCTCGATGATGATCAGACCCTGGTTTTCACGCCGAACGCTGCATTCCTCGTCGGTCGTGACCACAGAATTAATTTGCGTAGCGGCATTCAGGACCTGTTTGGAAACAGTCTGAGTAACCGTTATTTCGATTTCACCACAAGTTTTGAGCCAGACGCTCAAGCTCCTCAGATTGTCGCCACGACGGTCTCCAACAATCAGACAAGCGTTCCTCTGAATGGTGTTCTGCGTGTTCGTTTCAATGAGGCCGTGAGTAACCGTTCTGCCCTCGAGGTTCGGTTGACAGCGAATGGCGAGCGAGTGCCTGTTGATCGCTTCAGAAGCAGTGATCAACGAATCATTAGCCTGAAACCAAAAACGGTTTTAGATCCACAGACTCGTTACCAGTTGGAGATTGCTAACGTAGAGGATCTGAGCGGTAACCTATTGCCCGAACCAAGAGCTATCGAATTCACCACGGGTTCGGGTTCGGATACTGCAAGTGGCAGTCTCAAGACCTACAGTCCGGCCAGCAACGCCAGCAACGTGCCGCTGAACGCGGTGGTGGAGTTCTGGCTGAGTGAGCGGATTGATCCGGTGTTGTTCGATACCGGCCGGGTGTACCTGCATAACCAGACCGAGAACCGTCGGGTGGCGGTGGATCTGAGCTTGCTCGACGATGGTCGTCGGGTGCGGATGACGCCGCGAGAGCCGCTGAAGGCGGGCCATCAGTACGATGCGCGACTGAGTTACGGCACTTACCTGTACGATCTGTCGGGCAACCGGGTGGGTTACTACAACCGCTTCACATTCACCACTTCGGCCAGTGCCGACGAGGTAGCACCGGAGGTGGTGAGCCACAATCTGACCGAAGACCTGGGTTCGGTGGCGCTGAATGCACCGGTGGCAGTGACGGTGAATGAACCGCTGAACAGCCTGTGCGTGAAGACGGACACGGTGAGTCTGAGCGATGGCGTCTCCACGATCAGTGGCAGCGTGAGCCTGTCCAGCGATCGTCGAACGGTGGTGTTCACGCCTTCACAGGTTCTGGATGCACAAACGGCGTACACGCTGACGATCAGTGGTGCGTGTGACCTGAGCTTGCAGACGCTGCCGGATTACACCTTGAGCTTCACCACCGGTACCAGCACGGATACCTCGGGACCGCGGGTAAGCAGCATCACTCCGGCGCATCGAAGCACGGACGTGCCGGTGGACACGACCATTACGGTGGTGTTCAACGAACCGATTGATGCCAGGACGATCGGCCGAACGATTGTCAGAACGAGTGCCGGTGCGATCAGCGGAAGCTGGTCGGTATCGGGTGCGACAGCGGTGTTCACGCCGGCCAATGCACTGCCGGGTGGTACGAAAGTGGATGTCCAGGTTCGAAATGTGCTGGATCCGGTGGGTAACAGCGGTGGCTACCAGTATTACGACTTCCGGACCGAGTTGGAGTTTGATACCGAGAAGCCTCGGTTGATTTCGACTGTACCGGAAGACGGCTCTGTCGATGTGGGCCCGAATCAGCCAATTGTGCTGACCTTCTCCGAATCCCTGAACAGCGGTGATATCAACAACAGTAACTTTGTGGTGTATTCCGAAGGATCGGTTATCCGTCCAAGCGTGTATTACTCAGCGAACGCCCAGACAGTAACGCTGCGTGGTAGCTGGCCTTCCGGACAATTGATGTCGGTGGTTGTGACGGACAACGTTCGGGACCTGTCCGGTAACCGGATGGATGATACTGTCAGCCTGTTTACCTCCGCTGTGATTGATATCGATACCGGGCGCCCGAGCGTTGCGCGGCAGTATCCGGCCAATGGTTCAAGTGGTGTCACGGCTGAGCGCGTGGTTCTCTATACCAACGAGCCCATGAACGAGGCCACGTTGCCTGGAGCGTTCTACGTGGCTCAAAATGGTGTACTGAAAGAGGGCAGCCTCAGTGTCAGCGGCGCTGGCCAAGCCCTGGTGTTCACACCCACAGAACCGTTCGCAGAGAACGCCCTAATCCATGTGTATCTGGATAGCACCGCACGGGATGATTCTGGAAATCGGGTCAACAGCTACCAAGGGAGTTTCCGGACAGCGAGCACGACCACGGCTGGTGTGTGGCCGAAACCAACAGGTTATAGCCCTTACGGGAACCAGAACGGTGTGGTGGTTAATCCAAAGATTCAAGTGCGTTATGACCAACCACTGGAGCCGTCGAGCGTGGTGGGTCAGGTGTCGCTGCGTAATAGTGATACTGGCAGTGTGATTCCGTCGACCATCAGTGTTGTGGGAGATGGCTATGTATTGCAGGTAGAGCCCGAGGTGTTGCTGGAATCGGACACCCGTTATTACATCAGCCTTGGTAGTGACATTACCGACACCGATGGTGACCGACAGGTTTATGGCTATAGCTCTTACTTCTACACCGGTGCCGACAACGTAGAAGACGACCAGGCACCTCAGGTCATCGCCCTGAGCCCGCCGGATGGCTCTTTGGATGTCCCACTGAATCCGCTGTATCACGTTCGCTATGACGAACCGGTGAATACGCTGAGCTTCCCGCGTCAGCCTGGCATGGGCGTCCGTTTCGCAGCCGGTAATCGTGAAGTGCTGTACTACTATCACGAGCCCCTGGAGGCTGACAGCACGCATCAGGAGGTGGTACCGGAGGTTGTGGATCTGGCTGGTAACGCGGCGCAGCCGGCGGAGACGGTCTTCCATGTCGGAATGCAGCCGGATGTGCATGCGCCGGGATACAGTTACTTTGTTCCGAGTTCGAACGAAACCGTTCCGGTGAACAGCACGATCCGGATTGTCATGAATGAAGTCGTGGATCCAGTGAGTGTCACAAATGGTCGCGTGTATGTGGAAGATACCGACAATGGCTGGCGACGGGTCCCGGGTCAGGTTGGCCTGGAGCCGGATGGCCGCACCTTGGTGTGGACGCCGGACGAGGCCCTGTTGGTCAGTCGCCGCTATTACCTGAGGGTCAATGACATTGCAGACCTCAGTGACAATAAGAGCAGTTCCACCGGCTTCTACTTCAACACCAGTGCACAAGCGGATGTTGAGGCACCGGAAATCGTTGAGACCACGGTGTTTGAAGGTCAGGCCGGTGTGCCAGTGAATGCCCGAATCCGTGTTCGATTCAACGAACCGGTGGATCGACTGTCACTGGAGCAAATCACTCTGCGTCAGTCGGGACAGGCACTGCCGATTCAGCGCTACATTAGCAACGATCGTCGCATTGTGACGCTGGTGCCCAAGGAGTTGCTGCCTGCCCAAACAGCCTTGCTGTTCACCATTGATGGTGTTCAGGATCTGGCCGGCAATGCCCTGGTTGCACCCCATACGGTGGGCTTTGTCACCGAGAGTGGCGTGGATGTTCGAGAGGGCAGTCTCAAGACCTACAGTCCGGTCAGCAACGCCAGCAACGTGCCGCTGAACGCGGTGGTGGAGTTCTGGCTGAGTGAGCGGATTGATCCGGTGTTGTTCGATACCGGCCGGGTGTACCTGCATAACCAGACCGAGAACCGTCGGGTGGCGGTGGATCTGAGCTTGCTCGACGATGGTCGTCGGGTGCGGATGACGCCGCGAGAGCCGCTGAAGGCGGGCCATCAGTACGATGCGCGACTGAGTTACGGCACTTACCTGTACGATCTGTCGGGCAACCGGGTGGGTTACTACAACCGCTTCACATTCACCACTTCGGCCAGTGCCGACGAGGTAGCACCGGAGGTGGTGAGCCACAATCTGACCGAAGACCTGGGTTCGGTGGCGCTGAATGCACCGGTGGCAGTGACGGTGAATGAACCGCTGAACAGCCTGTGCGTGAAGACGGACACGGTGAGTCTGAGCGATGGCGTCTCCACGATCAGTGGCAGCGTGAGCCTGTCCAGCGATCGTCGAACGGTGGTGTTCACGCCTTCACAGGTTCTGGATGCACAAACGGCGTACACGCTGACGATCAGTGGTGCGTGTGACCTGAGCTTGCAGACGCTGCCGGATTACACCTTGAGCTTCACCACCGGTACCAGCACGGATACCTCGGGACCGCGGGTAAGCAGCATCACTCCGGCGCATCGAAGCACGGACGTGCCGGTGGACACGACCATTACGGTGGTGTTCAACGAACCGATTGATGCCAGGACGATCGGCCGAACGATTGTCAGAACGAGTGCCGGTGCGATCAGCGGAAGCTGGTCGGTATCGGGTGCGACAGCGGTGTTCACGCCGGCCAATGCACTGCCGGGTGGTACGAAAGTGGATGTCCAGGTTCGAAATGTGCTGGATCCGGTGGGTAACAGCGGTGGCTACCAGTATTACGACTTCCGGACCGAGTTGGAGTTTGATACCGAGAAGCCTCGGTTGATTTCGACTGTACCGGAAGACGGCTCTGTCGATGTGGGCCCGAATCAGCCAATTGTGCTGACCTTCTCCGAATCCCTGAACAGCGGTGATATCAACAACAGTAACTTTGTGGTGTATTCCGAAGGATCGGTTATCCGTCCAAGCGTGTATTACTCAGCGAACGCCCAGACAGTAACGCTGCGTGGTAGCTGGCCTTCCGGACAATTGATGTCGGTGGTTGTGACGGACAACGTTCGGGACCTGTCCGGTAACCGGATGGATGATACTGTCAGCCTGTTTACCTCCGCTGTGATTGATATCGATACCGGGCGCCCGAGCGTTGCGCGGCAGTATCCGGCCAATGGTTCAAGTGGTGTCACGGCTGAGCGCGTGGTTCTCTATACCAACGAGCCCATGAACGAGGCCACGTTGCCTGGAGCGTTCTACGTGGCTCAAAATGGTGTACTGAAAGAGGGCAGCCTCAGTGTCAGCGGCGCTGGCCAAGCCCTGGTGTTCACACCCACAGAACCGTTCGCAGAGAACGCCCTAATCCATGTGTATCTGGATAGCACCGCACGGGATGATTCTGGAAATCGGGTCAACAGCTACCAAGGGAGTTTCCGGACAGCGAGCACGACCACGGCTGGTGTGTGGCCGAAACCAACAGGTTATAGCCCTTACGGGAACCAGAACGGTGTGGTGGTTAATCCAAAGATTCAAGTGCGTTATGACCAACCACTGGAGCCGTCGAGCGTGGTGGGTCAGGTGTCGCTGCGTAATAGTGATACTGGCAGTGTGATTCCGTCGACCATCAGTGTTGTGGGAGATGGCTATGTATTGCAGGTAGAGCCCGAGGTGTTGCTGGAATCGGACACCCGTTATTACATCAGCCTTGGTAGTGACATTACCGACACCGATGGTGACCGACAGGTTTATGGCTATAGCTCTTACTTCTACACCGGTGCCGACAACGTAGAAGACGACCAGGCACCTCAGGTCATCGCCCTGAGCCCGCCGGATGGCTCTTTGGATGTCCCACTGAATCCGCTGTATCACGTTCGCTATGACGAACCGGTGAATACGCTGAGCTTCCCGCGTCAGCCTGGCATGGGCGTCCGTTTCGCAGCCGGTAATCGTGAAGTGCTGTACTACTATCACGAGCCCCTGGAGGCTGACAGCACGCATCAGGAGGTGGTACCGGAGGTTGTGGATCTGGCTGGTAACGCGGCGCAGCCGGCGGAGACGGTCTTCCATGTCGGAATGCAGCCGGATGTGCATGCGCCGGGATACAGTTACTTTGTTCCGAGTTCGAACGAAACCGTTCCGGTGAACAGCACGATCCGGATTGTCATGAATGAAGTCGTGGATCCAGTGAGTGTCACAAATGGTCGCGTGTATGTGGAAGATACCGACAATGGCTGGCGACGGGTCCCGGGTCAGGTTGGCCTGGAGCCGGATGGCCGCACCTTGGTGTGGACGCCGGACGAGGCCCTGTTGGTCAGTCGCCGCTATTACCTGAGGGTCAATGACATTGCAGACCTCAGTGACAATAAGAGCAGTTCCACCGGCTTCTACTTCAACACCAGTGCACAAGCGGATGTTGAGGCACCGGAAATCGTTGAGACCACGGTGTTTGAAGGTCAGGCCGGTGTGCCAGTGAATGCCCGAATCCGTGTTCGATTCAACGAACCGGTGGATCGACTGTCACTGGAGCAAATCACTCTGCGTCAGTCGGGACAGGCACTGCCGATTCAGCGCTACATTAGCAACGATCGTCGCATTGTGACGCTGGTGCCCAAGGAGTTGCTGCCTGCCCAAACAGCCTTGCTGTTCACCATTGATGGTGTTCAGGATCTGGCCGGCAATGCCCTGGTTGCACCCCATACGGTGGGCTTTGTCACCGAGAGTGGCGTGGATGTTCGAGAGGGCAGTCTCAAGACCTACAGTCCGGTCAGCAACGCCAGCAACGTGCCGCTGAACGCGGTGGTGGAGTTCTGGCTGAGTGAGCGGATTGATCCGGTGTTGTTCGATACCGGCCGGGTGTACCTGCATAACCAGACCGAGAACCGTCGGGTGGCGGTGGATCTGAGCTTGCTCGACGATGGTCGTCGGGTGCGGATGACGCCGCGAGAGCCGCTGAAGGCGGGCCATCAGTACGATGCGCGACTGAGTTACGGCACTTACCTGTACGATCTGTCGGGCAACCGGGTGGGTTACTACAACCGCTTCACATTCACCACTTCGGCCAGTGCCGACGAGGTAGCACCGGAGGTGGTGAGCCACAATCTGACCGAAGACCTGGGTTCGGTGGCGCTGAATGCACCGGTGGCAGTGACGGTGAATGAACCGCTGAACAGCCTGTGCGTGAAGACGGACACGGTGAGTCTGAGCGATGGCGTCTCCACGATCAGTGGCAGCGTGAGCCTGTCCAGCGATCGTCGAACGGTGGTGTTCACGCCTTCACAGGTTCTGGATGCACAAACGGCGTACACGCTGACGATCAGTGGTGCGTGTGACCTGAGCTTGCAGACGCTGCCGGATTACACCTTGAGCTTCACCACCGGTACCAGCACGGATACCTCGGGACCGCGGGTAAGCAGCATCACTCCGGCGCATCGAAGCACGGACGTGCCGGTGGACACGACCATTACGGTGGTGTTCAACGAACCGATTGATGCCAGGACGATCGGCCGAACGATTGTCAGAACGAGTGCCGGTGCGATCAGCGGAAGCTGGTCGGTATCGGGTGCGACAGCGGTGTTCACGCCGGCCAATGCACTGCCGGGTGGTACGAAAGTGGATGTCCAGGTTCGAAATGTGCTGGATCCGGTGGGTAACAGCGGTGGCTACCAGTATTACGACTTCCGGACAGCGCTTTAACAGGGATGGTGACATTTACCATGATCAAAAGATTAGTAGCATTTTCCGTAATTCCCGCCTTCGTAGTGGTTTCTTATCTCGTCGTTTTTCCAAGCGACGATGGTGCTCAGGAAGTTCAATTGAAAAGCACTGATAAAGCCGAGCCTTTCTATGATAGTGCTTTGGCAATACCTGAGTCAGTCAATGAGATTAATGACAACGCACTGCCGGATTTTCCGCCAATCTTACAAAGCAAACAGGATCTGGTAACTGATCCTGTGATAGAAAAACCTGTAGCTCTGGATGAAACCATTGAGAGCGTAGAAGAAGTGCTCGGGAGTAGGATTGAGGCGCTTAATCAAAATCTGGGTGATGCAGAGGTTCGGGATGCGCTAAAGCGCGATTTGAAAGGGGCAGATATGCAAGCCTATAAGGCTGCAGTGCTCTGGAAAGTCAAAAATAGTGAAGCAACACAGTAACTCAGCTACGGGTAGTAAGATGTTGATCAAAAAGCTTTCTTCCATAGGGCTGTTGGTATTGCTTCTAGGCTTTGGTTCATCCGCTGCTTCAGTTGATCCGTTGCCAGTCCCAGACCATGAAACCTTTCATTCATTTCTGTTGGATAAATGGAATCCTACTCAACCAACAGTCGTTTTGATGCTGGATCCTTTTTGCCCATATTGTATCCGGACACTCAGTCAGAAAGAGCGTCTGAGTCAATACAATGTATTCCTGTTTTGGGCGCCGATACTTGGTGAACGGAGCGAGCGTCGAGTTGCAGAAATTCTAGATTGTAAAGTCATTGCCGGCCCGGAAGTTATTTTCGCAGTTATTGAACGATCATCGCCCAGCTGTGATCAGGCAACGAAGGGAAGTAACGCAGCTTTAAACTGGGAGTTTGTGAATGCTTACGACCCGCAAGCCGTGCCGGCATATTACTTTGGTGGCCAGCGAGTCAGTCTGAGTCAGCTCAATCGATACGTTAGTTCTGTTAAGCAGATTAAGGGAACGGTTAGCTTGGATTGGAAGCGCTACCGAGGTCTCAAAGTCCAGCAGGAATCAAATGGCCTGGGCCAAGTTGCTGCCATTTTGCCTGAAGGCTTTGATGATTGGTCGCAACTATCTGATCTTGTCAAAAAACGAGGCCAATTTGACTGGTATATTTTCCCGGATAAAGGCGATCATCAAATAGAATTTTGCGACTTGACGGCAAGTTGCGACCAATCGGATATCTCTGGTAGACCTCTCGGGAGGGCAGAGTTGATGCTACTGTTCGGACTTTCGGATTTAACATTTCCAAGATTTGTTCTTAACAATCGCCTGCTCAGTGCTGAGGAATCCGAAAGAATATTGGGAGTAAATTATTCTGACTGAAAGCAGCAATGTGTATTTGTCCATGAAGGCTTACCGCAAAGGTGAGTCTTCAGGAGCCTCTGGGTTAGTTAGCTCCTCCTGACCTTTCAAATACCCCCGCCAGCCTCCCGACTGGGTAATCTCTTTCGCCCCCTCCAGCCCAATAGGCTCACAGATAAACCCGCACACCCAGTCGCCATTCTCCAGTTCCACCTGGCCAATGCCCAGCGGGGCCGGAATACCGGCCACGAAGCTGCCGAACTGTTCAGCAGGCATGCGCCAGACTTCCACCGGTAAAGCAATGCCGGTGTCGGTATCACGGATCAACCCGGGGCGGAAAGGCGGCCCGCCGGCGAGCGCATACATCCGGTAAGCCTGCGCGGTATGGGTATCTGCGATCAGCACTGCACCGCGCGAAGTGAGCTGGTGGTTTAAGGGCAGTCCAGACAGGTGGGCGCCGCACACCAGCACATCGATGGTGCCCCGGGTTTCGTCCCAGCTTTTGCCCGACACGGGATCCTGCAGTGCACCGACGGTACTGCTCGTCAGCGTGTGCAGGTGTCCGGCCAGCGCCAGCAGTGCCTCGTCCTGAAAGGCCGGGGCGAACAGCGTGACGCCCCAGGGCAAGCCGTTGTCGAGATGCCCGGCGGGCACGGCGACGGCCGCATAATCGAGCAGGTTCATAAAGTTGGTGTAGGTCCCGAGCTTGCTGTTCAGGGCGACTGGGTCTGTCTGAACCTGATCAATGGTGTAGATGGTTGGGGTGGTGGGGGTCAATATCAGATCGACCTGAAGCCAGTTCCGGTCCGCTTGATGTTTCAGGGTCTTGAGTTGGTACTGAGCCCGGAATGCGTCAGCCGCCGAGCCCTCGCGGCCCTTGGCGATGATCGACCGAGTTACCGGAAGCAAGGCATCTGGCTGCTGGGTAATAAGGGGTTCGGTCGCCAGATAACGTTCCGCCACCCAGGGCCCCTCGTAAAGCAGCCGGGCTGTGTCCAGGAACGGCGCGAAGTCGATCTCAACCACGCTGGCGCCCATCCGCTCGAGGTGCCTGATGGCCTCGCCAAAGAGTCTGGCCGCGGCCTGGTCGCCATCAAAATCCAGTTGCGATTGTCGCGGCACGCCGACGCGGAAACGCGCCGGCAGGGGCCGGGTTCCAGTGGCTGGGGTGCGTTGCCAGGGGTCACTTGCATCGGTGCCATCGCACTGAGCCAGAATGGACGCGGCTTGCTCGGCGTCGCGGGCAAAGATGGACACACAGTCCAGTGACTGACAGGCCGGTACCATCCCGCGCACACTCAGGCGCCCCAGGGTGGGTTTGAGCCCGATCAGGTTATTGAACGCCGCGGGCACCCGGCCGGAGCCCGCGGTATCGGTGCCGAGGGCAAAACTAACCAGTCCCTTTGCCACGGCGACGGCCGAACCCGCGGACGAGCCACCGGAGATGTATTCCGGGTTTACGCTGTTCCGACAGGCACCCCAGGGTGAGCGAGTACCTACCAGCCCGGTCGCGAACTGATCAAGATTGGTTTTTCCGACTGGAACAGCGCCGGCATCGATCAGTTGCGCTACCACGGCAGCGTGCTCGTCCGGCCGATATCGGAACGCATCGCAGCCAGCGGTGGTGGGCATGCCGGCGACGTCAATGTTGTCTTTGACGGCGAAAGGAATGCCGTACAGCGGAAGTTCCTCTGGCGAACTGCTTTGCAGTCGGGCGAGGTACGGTTCCAGCTCGTTCGCTGAGGCCAGATGGATCCAGATATTGTGATCCGAGTGACTCGCCGCCCGTTGCAGCAACTCGCCAATCACCGCGCGAGGGGTCAGCTCACCAAGACGGTAAGCCTGTAACAGGGATTTGATGTCCATAGTGAAGGCAGGTGCAGTCATGGGTTACCTCACGCGGCCTGATGGCGGGCGGTGGAACGGACTTGTTCGGTGATGTCCTGAACGAGCTGGCCATCGGCCTGGCCAATGGGCAGGTCGTACGTGATGGTGGCACCGTAGGCCTGGGGATCGTGGGGGTCTCGACGGACCTTGTCGAACACCAGCAAGCGGGTGCCCAACTGGAAGCCCTCGTGCAGATCGTGGGTGACCATGAAGATGGTAGTGCCGGTCTCGCGCCACAGTTTCAGCAGCAACTGGTGCATATCGTTGCGGATGCCCGGATCCAGTGCGCCAAACGGCTCGTCCAGCAGCAGCACCCGGGGCCGCATCAAAAAGGACTGGGCGATTGCCAGGCGTTGTTGCATGCCGCCCGACAGTTCATGGGGCCACTTGTTCGCGGCACCGTCGAGGCCGACGGCTTCCAGCATGGCATCCACTTGAGCCAGGGCCTCACGCCGGGCCCTGCCAAACAATTTCCCCAGCAGTGGCCGTTGCTCCAGCTCGAGTCCCATGAGGACGTTTTGCCGAACCGACAGGTGAGGGAACACGGAGTAGCGCTGGAAGACGATTCCCCGGTTGCGATCCGGTTCGCCAGGTAGGGGCTGGCCGTTCAGATTGAGCGTGCCGCGTGACGGTTGTTCCTGTCCCAGCAATAACTTGAGAAAGGTTGACTTGCCACAGCCTGACGCGCCAACCAGCGAGCAGAACTCGCCCTGTTGGACCGTCAGGTTGAGATTTTCCAGGATTACCTGATCGCCGTACTCCTTCCAGAGGTGCTTGACGGTAATGAAGCTCATTAGCGGCCTCCTGCGTTGTACCAGGGGAAGAGTCTGCGGTTGGCCAGCCGCAGGCACTGGTCGATGACGATGGCGAGAATGGTGATCCAGATGACGTAAGGCAGGATGACATCCATCGCCAGATAACGGCGTACCAGAAATATCCGGTAGCCCAGGCCTTCCGTGGAGGCGATGGCTTCGGCGGCAATCAGAAACAGCCACGCCGGCCCGAGGCTGAGTCGTACCGAATCGATCAGTCGCGGCAGAACCTGAGGCAATACCATCCGGTTGATGACCTGCCAGGAGTTGGCTCCCAGCGTCTGAATCTTGATGAACTGCTCCTGGGGAAGTTCGCGCACCCGTTGGGCAATGTCGCGCATCATCACGGGCGCCGTGCCAATCACAATCAGCATCACCTTGGAGAGTTCGCCCAGGCCAAAGACGATGAACAGGATCGGAAGAATCGCCAGCGGGGGAACCATCGAGGCGGCGGACACCAGAGGCGCCATGTTCGCGCGGAACAGCGGCAGCGACCCATTGAGTACACCGACCACCAGGGCCAGGCTCGCCGCGATGCCCACACCGAGTCCCAGCCGCTGAAGGCTGGCGAGGGTGTCATTGAGCATCAGGTAGTCGCCGCTGCGCCGGTCTTCCTGGAACGCCATGCGATCGACCGCGGCGGACATCTGTTCGAGGCCGGGAAGAAGCTTGTCGTTGGAATTTTCCGCCAGCCGCTGTTGGGAGGCGACGCCATAGATCAGGACCAGCAGGATAAAAGGAATCAGTCCGAGGATGAATGCGGGCAGCCGGCCCGGATGTCGGTTAATCAAGCGCATGGAACTCACGGAGCGATCTCCTCTGTTGGCACGGCACGGCACTGAAATTGCGATCGATTCAATCTCCCGGGCTTTTGTCCCGCCGTGTAACCTCTCAGAGGTCGGCGACTCTCGGACCAGTCATCCACCATTTCTGTGCATGGTTCACAGCGGTGAATCGGAACCCTAGTCGCCCATTGGTACTGCTTTGGCCGTCGCAGTGTTGCTACGTTCGGTTCAATCGTTGTCAGAACAGCTGCAGTCTGCGTGCCATGTTCCGGCTTTTGTCGATATTTCCAGCGATCGCGGAGGGAATGAGTTGAACTCAGGCGCCGAGTTCGGCAAAAGCGCACCGAAGGAGTGCGTCAGGGATGGGCTTTACGCACCAGATGCTGACTCATCGGGCATCAAGCCGCAGGTACTGCCCCCCGGTTCAACCCCGGCACGCTCTGCTACGACCGCCGAGCCTTGCTGGATAACCTGCCGGTCCCTGGCGGCCCGGCTTTTGTCCACAGGCGGCCGTCAATGGCGGACAGCCCGACGGCAATCAGCGCCAGGCCGCCCAGTTGAAGCGGGGTGACCGTTTCGTCCAGAAACATCACGCCGAGCGCCATCGCGAACACCGGCACCAGCAGGGTCACCAGCGAGACATTGGTGGCGCCGGCCCGCTCCAGCAGCATGAAATACAACACGTACGCCAGTGACGTCGAGAGCAGCGCCAGACAGATCACCGCCGACCAACTGGCCAGACTGGCGGCGATCAGAGCATCGGTGCCCTCCATCACCCAGGCCATGGGTAGCATGATCAGAGCGGAAGCGGTGACCTGGCCGGTGGCGATGACCAGGGCCGGTACCCCCATACCGCTGAACCGGCGCCCGAAGCTTTTGGCAAAAGCATAGGACAGGGTCGCGCCCAGAATGGCCAGTTGCGGCAACAGGGGCGCAGCGCCGGTGGCTGCCGGGACGCCGATCAGGGCAACCACTCCGGCGAATCCCACCAGTACTCCCAGCAGTTTCAGCGGTGTGGCTTTTTCGTCGGGCAGCACCAGTGTCGCCACCACCACGGTAAACAGGGGCGTCGTGGCGTTGAGGATGGAGGCCAGGCCGGAGGCAATCTGGGTTTGGCCCCAGACAATCAGGGAAAAGGGAATGACATTATTGATCAGCCCCATCACAGCAAAAGCCAGCCAGATGGCCGGTGTTCGAGGCAGCGGATAGCGCAACAGCGCGACGACCAACCACAGCCCGAGCGCCGCCAGAGAAACCCGCAAAGTGACAATGGTCAGGGGGGGTAAATCGGTAACGGCCACGCCGACGAAAAAGAATGAACCGCCCCAGAGGACCGACAGCGACAGCAGCAGCGCCCATTCCCGCAGGCCCATGATGAGGTTGATTGGAGTTGCCATGAACACGCCGTGTCAGTGAAAGAACGGCCAAGCCTAGCGGGAACTCAGGTTCATTGCCATCCGATCATGGTCGGCGATCTGTGCGGCGCAAGGTGGCTGGCCACAAAGCCAAAACAAGGGCACGAACACCGTGCCCTCAGTGTGGTTATCTGACCAGATCAAACCGGCCTTACAGTGTCTCGGCCGCGCCCATTTTCATGTACTCGTCGTTAAAGCGCAGCTTTACGTTGCCCTCGTCACCCATGATGGTGCCATCGGGGAACTGGATACCGACGAAATCCGGGCTCATGGCGCCCTGGCCCAGCAGGCCTTTGTCGAACGAGAACTGACGTACGCTGTCCATCGCTTCTGAGGCTTCTTTGCTGTTGATGAAGTCCACCGACATCTGCGGTTCCCAGAACATCTTCATGCCTGCCAGCTGCGCTTCATAGCCGGCCTGATCGGTGCCGGACAGCTTGCCCAGGTAGGCCCGGGCTTCGGCACCGGCTTCGGTGTCAGCCTTCACAATGTTCATGGTTTCGAACCAGGCGCCGACCAGGGCTTTGCCCAGCTTCGGGTTGTCCGCCAGGGTCTCGGTGTTCACCAGAGTCAGGTCCTTGATGTGACCCGGGATCTGGCTGGAGTCAAACAGCTTGGTGGCGCCGGGGAAGCCTTCCACCTCGGTCAGCAGCGGGTTCCAGGTGCCGACATGGCGGACATCGTCGGTCTGGAAGGCTGACACCAGGTCCGCATCGGAAATGTTCACCACGCTCAGGTCGCGTTCTTCGAGACCGACGGACGTCAGCGCCCGTGCCAGCAGATAGTGGGATACCGACAGTTCGACCAGGTGCACGGTTTCACCTTCCAGATCCTCGATGCTCTTGCCATCCTTGGATACCAGGCCGTCGTTGCCGTTGGAGTAATCACCAACAATCAATGCCGTGGTATCAATGCCGGAGGCGGACGGAATGGACAAGCCATCCATGCTGGTGGCCGTCACCCCGTCGAACTGGCCGGCGGTGTACTGGTTGATGGATTCGATGTAGTCGTTGACCTGCACGATATCGATCTCGATGTCGTACTTGTCGGCCCACTTCTTGACGATGCCGTAGTCTTCAGCGTACTGCCAGGGAACCCAGCCCGCGTAGATGGTCCAGGCAATACTGAACGAATCTTTCTCCTCGGCGGCTGCATTCATGGCGGCGCTGGCAGTCAGCAGGCCGATACTCAGTGCGGAACCGAGTCGTTTCAGAACGGTTGGTGATGTCATGGTTATCTCCTAGGTCACTTGCTGTTACGGTTTTTTTGGTTTTGCGTCGTTGTGCTTCCCGAGTCTGCAATGCTCAGGATTCTTCAATCAGCATGATTGGCGTGCCCGGCTGAACCGACTGGCCCGCGTCGCGAAGAATCTCCACCACCCGGCCGCTGACGGGGCTGAGGAGTTCAATTTCCATTTTCATGGACTCGATCACCGCCACCGGTCGCTGGGCGTCGATCCGATCGCCCGGCGTCACCAGACATTCCCACAGGTTGCCCGCCACATGGCTTTCCACCGCGTGTTGACCCTCGGGAATATCCTGCGGCGCATGGTCGGTACCTGTGGCTATGGCTGGCTCTGCGCTGAAGTTGATTTGCCCGGATTCAATCCAGCGCCGCAGCTCTGCATCGAATGCCTGCTGGCGTTTCCCGGTGAAGGCTTCGATATCGGCCTGGTTCTCGGCGAGGAAGGCTTCGTACTGCTTCAGGTTGAAGCGGGTTTCCTCGATCTTGATGGGGTAATCGCCATTGGGGAAATCCCGGCGAATCTGGGCCAGCTCGTCATGGCTGACCTCGTAAAACCGGATCTGGTCGAAGAAGCGCAGCAGCCAGGGGGTACCGGCTTTGAACTCGGCGGTCTCGCGGTAGCGGTTCCACATCTGCAGGGTGCGGCCAACAAACTGATAACCGCCGGGGCCTTCCATGCCGTAGATGCACAGATAGGCACCGCCGATTCCGACCGAGTTTTCCGCGGTCCAGGTCCGCGCCGGGTTGTACTTGGTGGTGACCAGGCGGTGGCGAGGGTCCAGCGGCGTGGCCACCGGTGCGCCGAGATAGACATCGCCAAGCCCCATCACCAGGTAGCGGGCGTCAAACACCGTGCGTTTAACGTCGTCGACGCTGTCCAGCCCGTTGATGCGGCGAATGAACTCCAGATTGCTCGGGCACCAGGGGGCGTCCTTGCGCACCGACTGCATGTACTTGTCGATCGCGGTCTGGCAGGCCTCGTCATCCCACGACAGGGGCAGATGAACAATCCGGGCCGGGACGTCCCAGTCCGGTTGCTGAGCAAGGGCCAGCTCGGCGCTGATCAGGTGCTCGAGCAGGCGGTTCTGATCCAGCCTCAGGCTGTCGTAGTGAATCTGCAGCGAACGAATCCCCGGTGTCAGCTCCAGAACACCGTCCAGTTCGGCGTCCCGCAGCCAGAGCATCAGGGCATGGGCCCGGAAGCGCAGCTGAATATCCAGCTCCATGGGCCCGTATTCCACCAGCAGATAGTTATCGCCCGCTGCCCGGTATACCACACCGGTTGCGTGTTCCTGGGCATCGAGCCGGGCCAGGATGGGGGACACGGGCGTGACGGGTTCGGGCGTCACCGTCATCGCGGTGAGGGTGCGAATGGACTGATCCTGTGCCCGGTGCAGCGCCACTGCCTGATCCTGGCTCACGGGCACAAAGCGCAGTTTGTCACCGGCCTTGAGCTGGCCGAGTTTCCACAGATCGGCGCTGATGACGGTGACCGGGCACACGAAACCACCCAGACTGGGGCCGTCCGGACCCAGGATCACCGGCATATCGCCGGTGAAATCCACCGTGCCAATGGCGTAGGCGTTATCGTGAATGTTGGAGGGATGCATACCGGCTTCGCCGCCGTCACTGCGGGCCCAGCCGGGTTTGGGCCCGATCAGTCGAACCCCGGTACGGCTGGAGTTGTAATGCACCTCCCAGCGGCTGGCGAAGAAGGTATCGATGTCGTCCTGAGTAAAATAATCCGGCGCCCCATGGGGGCCATAGGTCACGTGCAGGGTCCACTCGTCACCGATCGCCGGCAGCAGCTCCTCTGGCAGGCGCTGGACCGGCGCCCACGGGGATTTGCACAGTGGCAGCACGTCGCCAGCGCGCAGGGCCCGTCCGCTGTGGCCGCCGAACTGGCCGAGGGTGAAGGTGCTGCGCGAGCCCAGGTATTCCGGGCAATCGATGCCGCCACGAACCAGCAGATAGGTCCGCGCACCCGCCGCCTGAAGGGTGCCCAGAGCCAGCCGGCCGCCGGCGGGCACGTTGACCACCGTCCAGAACGGTATGGATTCACCGTCCAGCTCCGCGCTCATCGCTGCACCGGTCAGCACGATCTGACTGGCGGCATTGAACACCAGCGTGGGTCCGCGCAGGGTGATTTCCAGGCCCGCCGCCTGTTCCTGGTTACCCAGCAGGCGATTGCCCAGGCGGAACGCGTAACTGTCAAAAGGGCCGGAGGGGGGCACGCCCACTTCCCAGTAACCCGTACGCCCCGGGTAATCCTGAATGGTGGTCAGAGTGCCGCCGGAGATTACATCCAGGGTGTTTGGACGGTAGGTGAAATCGTTCAGGCTGGCGGTGAACAGGCGGCCATCGACGAAGCGCGGATCAGCCAGCACCTGGCTGGCGTAAATCCGGTTGGTCTCGATACCGTAGAGCCGGCAGTCGGCCAGGGTGGCCAGCAGCCGTGCCCGGGCCGCTTCGCGATCATCCGCGTGCACGATGACCTTGGCCAGCATCGGGTCGAACAGCGGCGAAACGTCCAGCCCCGGTTGCAGCCAGTGGTCGATGCGAACACCGTCGCCAGCCGGAAATTGCACCTCGGTCAGCAAGCCTGCGCTGGGCTGGAAGTCCTTGTTCGGGTCTTCCGCGTAAAGCCGGGCCTGAATCGCGTGGCCCCGGGGTGCGAGCGTGGCGGCCCGGTCTGTCAGGTTGGTCAGGCGATTGCCACCCAGCTCCACCATCCATTGCACAATGTCCACGCCGTACACCAGTTCGGTGACGCCGTGCTCCACCTGCAAGCGAGTATTTACCTCGAGAAAATAGAACTGACCGGTGTCGGGGTCATAAATGAATTCCACGGTGCCGGCGCTGCGGTAGCGAATCTGTTCTCCCAGGCGCTGGGCGGTAGTGTGCAGGCGCTGTCGAACCTCGTCACTGAGACCTGGCGCGGGCGCCTCTTCGATGACCTTCTGGTTGCGACGCTGGGCCGAGCAGTCTCGCTCGCCAAGGGTCACCACGGTGCCTTCACCGTCGCCGAAGATCTGTACTTCGATGTGACGGGCGCGCTGCACGAATTTTTCCAGGAACACGCCGCTGTTGCTGAAGTTGTTCTGGCTCAGCCGCTGGACCGAGGCGAAGCACTTTGCCAGCTCCTCCGCGTCAAAACACCGGGACATGCCGATACCCCCGCCGCCGGCGGTGCTCTTGAGCATCACCGGGTAGCCGATGCCGGCCGCCGCGTCGATGGCCTCGTCCACGGACGTCAGCAGGCCGGTGCCGGGTAGCAGGGGCACGCCGGCGGATTCCGCAAGCTGTCGGGCGGTGTGCTTGAGGCCAAAGGCGTCCATCTGTTCGGCAGTAGGTCCAAGAAAAATGACGCCTTCTTGCTGGCATCGGCGGGCAAAATCCGCGTTCTCGCTGAGAAATCCGTAACCCGGATGAACCGCCCCGGCACCGGTGCGGGCCAGGATGTCGAACAGTTTGTCCTGATTCAGGTAAGTGTCGGCGGCGGACCCGCTGCCCAGTGAGATCGCCTCATCGGCCTGACGAACGTGCAAGGAATCGGCATCGGCCTCGTTATAGACCGCCACCGAGGTAATGCCCATGGTTCTGAGTGTCCGGACAATCCGGCAGGCAATGGCGCCGCGATTGGCGATCAGAACCTTGCACGGCCCGGCCGGGGTATTCAGTCCCATAGCAGCACCTCGATCGGGGTCGGGTTGTAGGCGTTGCACGGATTGTTCAGTTGCGGGCAGTTGGAGATCATCACCAGCACGTCCATGGCGGCTTTCAGTTCAACGTATTTGCCGGCATCTGAAATGCCATCGGCGAAGGTCAGACCGCCCTCGGCGGTGACGGGTACGTTCATGAAGAAGTTGATGTTGTGGGTGATGTCGCGTTTGCTCAGGCCCAGCTCATCGTGTTCGGTCACCGCGACCAGCCAGCTGTCGCGACAGGCATGCATGCACTTCTTGTCCAGGGCGTAGCGGGTGGTGTTGCTCTCGGCGGCGCAGGCACCCCCCAGGGTGTCGTGGCGGCCACAGGTGTCGGCGGTGATGTCCAGCATCAGGTTGCCTTCGGAGGAGATCAGCCGGGAGCCGGCCGTCAGGTAGACATTGCCCTGTTCGCGAATGGTATCCACGGCACTGTAGCGTTCGGTGGGGTTGTGGGCGTTGTAGAACAGGGTGTCGGCGGCCTGGTTGCCTTCCAGGTCCAGAATGCGCACGGTCTGTCCGGCTTTCACTACCTTGAGGAAGTATTCGCCGGCCGGCACCGTCGCGCGAAAGCTGGCGGTTTCCGGGTGCAGGTTGCTTTCCAGAATCATGGGTCAGGCCTCCTGCTCGAACAGGTGGTACAGGGCGTTATTGGCGAAGGCGCGGGTGGCCTCGGGCGAACTGGTCTTGCATGGGTCGGCGTCGCTCACCGGGGCGGCCTTGTAAAGCTGGTAACGTAGTGGGAAGCGCGGGTAGTCGCTGGCGGGGTTCAGCGGGTGCGGACAGGTGTGCAGCACCAGCAGGGTGTCCATCTCGAAGCGCAGGTCGACGCTGGCGCCGGCGCGGCTGTGGCCCGGCACAAAACGCAGATCGCCGTCATCGTTGGTGGCAACCTTGCTGAACCAGTTCAGGTTGGCGGTCAGGTCTTTCTTGCCCAAGCCGTATTTGGCCAGTTCGTTGAGGAAACTGTGGGTGCCGTTGCGATGGTAGAGGTTGCGGGCGTCCTGGTAGGTCTTGCGGCCCCAGCGCTGCTCGACCAGTTTGCGGTTACAGGTACCGCTGACGGTGTCGTGCCAGCCCAGGTCGTCGTGGACGATGGAGGCGAACACCCGGCCCATGTCGGAGAGCAGGACATGACCCTGAGTGAGCAGGAAGGTGTGCTGGTTTTTCAGGGTATCCGGCATGTTGTAGCGTTCCAGCGGATTGGCCGGGTTATACATCAGCATGCCGACGTTGGCGCCGCCTTCCTCGTCGATCAGCCGCAGGACATGGCCGCGTCGGATGATGAAAGACCAGTGGGATCCGCCGGGAATAAGATCGTCGTAGAGGGGCAGGGCGGGGTTCGGGGGTGTCGCCGTGTGCAACATAACCTTTTCCTTTAGCCGTTGGTTCAAAGTCACGAGAGGCGTCAGTTACTGAACGTTCCTCCCGGGCTTTTGTCCCGCCGTGTAGCCTTTGGCAGCCAGGCTGCCTGTGGAAAAGGCCGTCAACTCTCGGACCAGGCATCTGCGCGTTGCCCCAGACAGCGGTGGCACCCAACAGATCGGAACCCTAGTTGACCATTTTCAGATTGTGTCGCTTCGATTGTGGTAACAGACACCGACTTCTCGTTGCGTACCCTGATCTATACAGAATCCGTGCCAGCCGAGTTAACGTTCTGAATTGTTTGAATAATGAACAGGGTGAGACGTTTCCGCCCCGGCACGGAGTGCGCGCAGTGCCCCGATATGGTGCCCATGCCTCAGGTTCGAGCGTGAACCTTTGGCAGCGAACTGCGAGGTTCTGTCGTTGTTTTGTAGTGACTTGTACCAACCGCATCTCTACCTACACACACTATCTGCTATGATGCCGGCGCTTTATTAACCTCCTATTTAGTGATCTCGCCATGCCATCCACCGTTCTGCGCGGATTTGCCGCCAACTTTCTGGGCAATGCCCCCGATTGGTATAAACAGCTGATTATCTTTTTCCTCATTATTAACCCGTTGATTGTCTGGACCCTGGGGCCGGGCGTTGCGGGTTGGGTACTGGTTGGCGAGTTTATCTTCACGCTCGCCATGGCCCTGAAATGTTACCCGCTGTTGCCCGGTGGCTTGCTGGCGGTGGAATCGCTGCTGATCGGGATGACCACGCCGGATGCGGTTTATCACGAAGTACTGGCCAACTTCCCGGTGATCCTGCTGCTGATGTTTATGGTGGCGGGCATTTACTTCATGAAAGACCTGTTGCTGGTGACCTTTACCCAGATTCTGGTGGGTGTGCGTTCCAAGTCGGCGCTGTCTTTGCTGTTCTGCGCGGCGGCGGCGCTGCTATCGGCGTTTCTTGATGCGCTGACGGTCACCGCGGTGATCATCAGCGTCGCGGTGGGCTTTTACTCGGTATACCACAAGGTGGCGTCCGGTAAGGGCTACCATCACAACGACCACAACGCGCAGAGCGACGATCACGTGATCGAACTGCACCGCGAAGACCTGGAAGACTTCCGCGCCTTCCTGCGCAGCCTGTTGATGCACGGCGCCATCGGTACGGCCCTGGGGGGTGTCGCTACCATGGTGGGTGAGCCTCAGAACTTGCTGATCGCCAAGGTTGTCGACTGGGACTTCGCCGAGTTCTTCCTGGCCATGGCTCCGGTCAGTCTGCCGGTGCTGGTGGCGGGCCTGTGTACCTGCTGGGCGCTGGAGAAGTTGCGCTGGTTTGGCTACGGCACCCGTTTACCGAAGCCGGTTCGTCAGGTGCTGGAAGAGTTCGCGGAAAATGAGCGTTCCAAGCGCACCAAGGCCGATCAGGCCGCGCTTTGGGTGCAGGCACTGGCGGCGTTGGTGCTGGTGATCGGGCTGGCGTTCCACCTGGCGGAAGTCGGCCTGATTGGCCTGCTGGTGATCATTTTGATTACCTCCTTCACCGGCGTGACCGATGAGCACCAGATTGGCAAGGCGTTCCAGGAGTCCCTGCCGTTTACCTCTCTGCTGGTGGTGTTCTTCGTTATCGTGGCGGTGATTCACGAGCAGCATTTGTTCAAGCCCATCATTGATTTGGTCTTGAGCCTGCCGGAAGACGTACAGCCGGGCTGGTTCTTTATTGCCAACGGTGTGCTGTCGATGATCAGCGACAACGTGTTCGTGGCCACGGTGTATATCAGCGAGGTCAAACAGGCGCTGGATGCCGGCATCATCAGCAGGGAACACTTCCAGAATCTGGCGGTTGCCATCAATACCGGTACCAACCTGCCCAGTGTCGCGACTCCGAATGGTCAGGCCGCGTTCCTGTTCCTGCTGACCTCCGCCATTGCCCCGCTGGTGCGCCTGTCCTACGGGCGTATGGTCGTCATGGCGTTCCCCTACACACTGGTGATGGGCAGTGTCGGCCTGTATGCCGTGGTGAGTCAGATCTGACGCTATGGGTCACAGTTTTCAGCGGTTATTGATGCACAACTTTTAAACTCTGGTAGTCTTGGCTGCATACCAACAAGAATCAGATGTACATGAATAACCGCTGTATCCCGATGCCCGGGAATGCCTTCCGCCTGTTGTTCTGCTCCCTGTGGGCACTGCTCGCCGTTGCCGTTTGCCCGGCTGTCGTCGCGGCGGGTGAGGCACCTGGCAGCGCCGACGTGTTGCGCATAGGCTACAGCGAATTTCCCCCGTTCGAATACCGGGCCGACAACGGCGAGCCCGCCGGTGCGTTTATAGATATCACCCGGGCGCTCGTGGCCGAGGCCGGGTATGAGGCGGAATTTGTCTACCTGCCCACCAGCCGGATCTATCTCTATCTCAAAAAAGGCAAGCTGGATGTCTGGCCGGGCCTCACCAACATACCCAGCCTGCAAGGGCAGATTCTGGAAAGCTGGGCCAGTCCGTTCAGCGATATGCTGAGCGCCTGGCAGCTGAAAACCAGTGCACCCTTAACGCATTTCAACGAGCTGAAAGGCAAAACGGTGATTGTGATTGCCGGGTATACCTACAGCGGCCTGATAGAGTGGTTGAAGTCATCGGATGGGATCCGGGTCACCGAAGCGCCCAATCATCGCGCCGCCATTGAAATGCTGAAATTGAACCGCGGTGATTACCTGCTGGATTACAGTGCGCCGGTGCGCGACATCCTGTCCGACGAGGAACGGGACCTGTTCAGTGAGGTGCCGGTGCGCCGGCGAAGCGCGGCCTGGCTGTTTTCACTGGCCAACCCCCGGGCCGCCACCGTTCGTGAGGTCTTCGACGATGCCTACATGCGGCTGCTGGACAAGGGATTGGTTCCCCCGGTTCAGGACAAAAGCCCCGGTAGGGTGCTGCCCGGTTTTCCGGACGAGTACCTGTAGCGTCTACTCCCCGGTGACCAGCTCCAGATCCCCGTACCAGGCCGTGGCCGACTCACCGGTGTTGTCCGAATCCGACATGATGGCAATGCCCACCAGCCTGGGTGGCGCCTCGCCAAAGGCCCGGCGGTAGTCCGCCACGATATCCCGCTCTACCGTTACCCATTGTCCCACCTGTTCGTTACCGGAGTTCACCGCGATCATCATGGTCTGGTCGGTGTAGGGATTGGCCACGATGTTATCCACCGGTAGCTGGTTGGCCCAGATGTAGTTCAGGGCATTGCCGGGCAGGGTTTCACCGAACAGAACCTCCACCGCGGAGCGCTTGGCGCGTTCAAAGAACCCGGCTTTGTCTTTCTCGAATTCAAACGCAACGTAAATCCTGGCGGGGTAATCGTCGCCGGATTTTGCCCTGGCATTGCCCTGGTCGTAGACGTTCGACACCTTCCAGCGCCAGCGCAGGATCAGCGCATCACCCGGCTCCAGGTCGAGCCGGGTGATCAGTCCCGAGGCGCCGCCACTGGTCTGGGCCCGGACGACCTGGCGGTCGCCGTCGGTCACCAGTTCGTAGCGCGAGTGCTGGTCGATCTTCGGAAACTCGAGCGCTTCCCAGCCGGAACTTTCGCTCAGGTCTTGCAGGCTGGAAAAGCCAGGGATGGGATTGTTATCGGCCCCGGCACTGCCGGCCAGTCCGAACACTACCGCCAGGCTGGCGGTTAGCCAGTTACCTTTCCGGTTCAATCTGCCCACGGTCACCTCCTTTTGATTAAGCATGGTACACAGGAGACCCGTGAGAACTGAAATAGTTACTTTCGATGCCCTACTGGGTGGCCAGCAACCGGATGGCGCTGGCGGCCGCGGCGGTGCGGTTTTCCACACCCAGTTTGCGGAATACCTGCTCCAGATGTTTGTTCACGGTTCGCGGGCTCATATCCAGAATCTGGCCGATTTCCCGGTTGGTCTTGCCGTTGGCAATCCACAGCAGCACGTCCGATTCGCGCAGGGTTAATTCAAACCGCTCCCGCAGCGCGGCCGCCGAGCTGTTCTGGTTTTGCGGGGTTTTCAGCCGCAGCAGGTATTCGCGGCCGTCCACCAGGGTCAGGTATTCCAGCGACCGAGGCGTGTCCAGAATGTTCAATGGCAGCTGGTGCCCGGGCTGAAGGTCGTGCCTGAGCCATGCTTCGAGCTGGGCACGGAAGCTGCTGAACTCGGGCGCATTGGCGTCAGGCAGGCAGCGACTGGCCTGGGGCGTGGTCCACAGCAGGTTGCCCTCGCGGTCGACCGCAAACAGGTTCTGGCCGGCGGTATCCAGGGCACTTCGGGCGCTGCGGGCCATGCGGGCGTTGGTCAGGTGGACCTGCATCCGGGCCAGCAGTTCGGTGGTGTTGATGGGTTTGGTGACATAATCGACCCCGCCGGCATTCAGACCCATCACCACGTGCTCGGTGTCGCTCAGGCCGGTCATGAAGATGATCGGGATGTCGGTAAAGGCCGGGTTTTCCTTGAGTCGCCGGCAGGTCTCGAAGCCATCCATCTGGGGCATAACGGCATCCATCAGCACCACATCCGGGGTGATGTTCTGGCTGATGGTGAGCGCCTGGTTACCCTCCAGGGCCACCAGCACGGTCATGCCGGCTTCCTCGAGGGCATCGTTGATCATCCGGATGGAGTCCACCGCGTCATCCACCACCATCACGACGGTTTTCCGGTCGTCAGGAAGTTTCATGGTCGGTCACCTCAAGTCGTTCAAGAATTGTTTCAAACTGGAAATCGTTGGTCAGTTGTTTCAGTGCGTCGACAAACCGGGCCTCGGCGAGACCCTGGCTGCCCAGGTCATGCAGGGCCTCCAGCAGGCCCTTGCGGTGGCCAATCCGGGCCAGATTGGCCAAGTTCAGGCAGTGTTCCCCGGCCGGTAAGGTCAGCGGCACGTCGCCGGCCACCACCGCCGCCGGCAGTGCCTCCTGGTGCGGCAGGTAGCGCCACTCCAGGCCCAGCACCTGAGCAATGGTATCCAGCAGCAGTGCCTGTCGAACCGGTTTAATGATGTAGTCGTCGTGCAGGCGGGGGCAGTCGGCCGCGTGGTGTCCCTCGTTGGCATCGGCCGACACCATCACTACCGGCATCAGCAGTTTCTCGGCGCGTAACTGCTCCAGCACTTGCCAGCCCGTCAGCCCGGGCATGGACACATCCAGCAGCACCAGGTCGGGCTGGTTGGCCCGAACCGTTTTCAGCACCTCGAGCGAGTTGCCCAGATCCTGAATTTCGAACCCCAGCGGCGCCAGCATGGCACGCATGACCTGGCGATGGGACAGGTCATCATCCACCAGAAGTACCTTCCGCCGCGGCCCGTAATAGCCATAGACCCGTCGGGCGGGCGCGGCCAAGGCGCCCGGAGAGGCGTTGTGAAGGCTGGAGAGCATCAGGCTGACTTTGAAGGTACTGCCTTTGCCGGGCTCGCTTGCAACGCTGATGTCACCACCCATGATTTCCGTGAGCAGGCGGGTGATGGTCAGCCCCAGGCCGGTGCCGGAGCGGCTCTGGCCGGGGGTGCGGATGCGCTCGAAGGGCCGGAAAATACGCTCGATGTTGTCCTCGGCGATGCCTTCACCGGTGTCCTGCACGGTGAATTCGGCCACCTGGCTCCGATAGCGCAGGGTCAGGGTAATACTGCCCCGATCGGTGTACTTGATGGCGTTGGACAGCAGGTTGATGAGCACCTGCCGTAACCGCTTTTCGTCGGTGGACACCATCTCCGGCAAGGGGTAGGGGCAGTGGTAGCTGAAGGTCAGGCCTTTCTCTTCGGCCTGCAGGCGGAACATGGTCACCAGTTGTTCCATCAGCAAGCCGATGCGCACCTGGTCCCGGTGCAGATCCAGTCGACCGGCTTCAATCTTGGAGATGTCCAGCAGCCCTTCGATCAGGTCGGCCAGATACTCGCCGCTGCGACGAATCACGCCCAGCGCTTCCTTGCGGTGGCTGGGTATGCTGTCGTCGCCCTCCAGGAGCTGGGCGTAGCCAAGAATGGCATTCAGCGGAGAGCGAAGTTCGTGACTGATGCCGGTCAGATAGCGACTTTTCGCGCCATTTGCCGCTTCAGCCTGTTCCTTGGCCTGTTGCAGTGCCTGGTCCGTGCGTTCGTGGGCGGTGATTTCATCCAGCAACAGACGGGTTTGCCGGTGGGATTCCTCTTCGGCGACCACCCGGCTCTCGTGCGCCAGCACAAACAGCCAGCAGGTGACGCCGGTGACGATCACCAGAATAAAGAACACTTTCCACAGGGTGGCTGACAGCAGCACGGCTTCCGACGCCGAGGCCACCGGGGTTTTGAAATAGATCAGCGACAACAGAAGGCCGGACAAGCCATTGATCACAAACAGCAGCGACAGGAAGTGCCCGAGCCGGGAGTGCAGGCGTTGCAGCCAGCTGGCGGGCATCAGGTAGCCCAGGAACTGCTGAAGTTGTTCGCGGTAACTGCCGCCGGGCTTGCACACATCCCCGCAGCGGGCATCCAGCGAGCAGCACAGGGAACAAATGGTGCCGGCGTAGGCCGGGCAGTGGGTGACATCCTCGGGCTCGAAGGCGTGTTCACAAATTGTGCACTGCTGCAGGGTGTGGTCACTGGCAATGGTGGCCGACGGCCGTGCGGTGTAGAACCGGCCCCCGGTGTGCCAGGCGATGGCCGGGGCGGCGATCAGGGCAACGCCGAGGGCAATGAAGTGGGACAGGGCCTGGGCGTATGCGCCAAACACACCGGTGTGGCAAATCATGCCTGCGAGCGAGGCAATGACCATGGCCCCCACGCCCACCGGGTTGATGTCGTACAGGTGCGCCCGCTTGAATTCGATGTGTTTGGGGCTGAGCCCCAGCGGCTTGTTGATCACCAGATCCGCCACCAGTGCACCCACCCAGGCAATGGCGACAATGCCATAGAAGCCCAGGGTTTCTTCCAGGGCCCGGTAAACCCCCAGTTCCATCACCAGCAACGCGATGGTGACGTTGAAAAACAGCCAGACCACCCGGCCCGGGTGGCTGCGGGTGAGGCGGGAAAAGAAGTTGGACCAGGCAATGGAGCCGGCGTAGGCGTTGGTGACGTTGATCTTGAGCTGGCACAGGATCACGAAAATGCCGGCCACCGCCAGGGACACCTCCGGCGAGTGGGTGATGTAATTGAACGCCACCACGTACATCTGGGTTGGGTCCGCCGCTTCGCTTGCCGACACGCCCTGATTCAGTGCCAGTACGGCCAGGAAAGAGCCCGCCAGTATTTTCAGCATGCCGATCACGATCCAGCCCGGTCCGCCGGACATCACCGCCAGCCACCAGCGGCGTTTCTCTTCCCGGTTCTGCGGCTTGGGGATAAAGCGCAGAAAATCGACCTGCTCGCCAATCTGGGCAATCAGGGAAAAAACCACCGCAGCGGCGGCGCCGAACATCACCACATTGAGGCCTTCGGCACCGGCATTGTTCAGGCCCTGAAACTGCGTCCAGTCGGAAACCGACGAGGTCTCGGCATACAGGATGAAGGCAAAAGGCACCAGTTGCAGCAGAATCCACACCGGCTGGGTCCACACCTGGAACCGGCTGATGGTGGTGATGCCGTGGGTGACCAGCGGAATGATCACCACCGAACAGATCAGGTAGCCGATCACCAGCGGTACCCCGAACAGCATTTCCAGCGCCATCGCCATGATGGCCGCTTCGATGGCGAAGAAGATGAAGGTGAAGGTGGCGTAGATCAGCGAGGTAATGGTGGAGCCGATGTAGCCGAAGCCCGCGCCCCGGGTGAGCAGGTCAATGTCGACGCCGTACTTGGCGGCGTAGTAACTGATGGGCATGGCGGTGAGGAAGATGACCAGGCTGACCACCAGAATGGCGGCGAACGCATTATCAAACCCGTAGTGCAGGGTAATGGCCCCGCCAATGGCTTCCAGCGCCAGGAACGAGATGGCCCCCAGCGCGGTATTGCTCACCCGGGCCGCGGACCAGCGCCGGGCACTCTTGGCGGTAAAGCGCAGGGCGTAATCTTCCAGGGTCTCATTGGCGACCCACTGGTTGTAGCTTCTGCGAACCCGGAAAATGTTCTGTTGTGCAGCCATAACTGCCGTGCCTGTTCCTTGGTGTGCGAGGGCTGCCCCTCCTTGGTGCGGATTATCCGCTCCAGACGCCCTCCGGAAACTCTGCAACAACTTCTGTGCCATGTTCCTGGCGGGCGGACCCGAGGGTCGCGCTTTTAAACGCGCCCTCGTGTTGTAGCGTGCCGGCCAGGGTGGCCGGTATGCGTCAAATGACGTAGGGCGCTGGGGTGATTGGCGAATGGGCACACTTGCGGGGCCTCGACAGAATGCTTGGTGTGGGCGCTGGGCTTTTGGAACCGAAAAGTGCGGCACCGGCAATCAACCATTGCGAGGACTGACCATGGGAAATATAACGACAACCGCCGGAACGCGGTTTTTTGGCAAGGGTAAGGGGCTCCGCAAGAGCCTGACAACACTGGCCGCATCGGTGATGCTGGCCACCACGGTGCATGCGGCACCGCCCACCGAGGAAGTAAACACCACGGGCCTGGCGGTGACTGACGATACCGTTACCGTCGGCATTCTGCATTCCGTCACCGGCACCATGGCGATCAGTGAGACCGGTTCGGTACAGGCGGAAAAACTCGCTATTGAGCAGATCAACGCGTCGGGTGGTGTACTGGGTCGTCAGATCAAGTACGTGCAGGAAGACGGCGCCAGTGACTGGCCGACCTTCGCCGAGAAATCCCGCAAGCTGCTGCGTCAGGACAAGGTCGCTGCGGTGTTCGGGTGCTGGACTTCTGCCTCCCGTAAGGCGGTACTGCCGGTGTTCGAGCAGTACAACGGCATGCTCTACTACCCGACCTTCTATGAAGGTCTGGAAGAGTCTCCCAACGTGATCTACACCGGCCAGGAAGCCACCCAGCAGATCATCGCCGGTATTGACTGGGCGGTGAACGAGAAGGGCGCCGAGTCTTTCTACCTGCTCGGTTCGGACTACATCTGGCCGCGTACCTCCAACAAGATCGCCCGTAAGCACATCGACAAGCTGGGCCTGAAAGTCTCCGGCGAAGAGTACTACCCGCTGGGCCATACCCAGTTCAACTCGGTGATCAACAAGATCAAGCTGAAGAAGCCGGATGTGATCTTCGCCATCGTAGTGGGTGGTTCCAACGTGGCCTTCTACAAGCAGCTGCAGGCCGCCGGTATCGACCCGACCAAGGAAAAGCCACTGGTACTGACCATCTCCGTCACCGAGGATGAAATCCGCGGCATCGGTGGTGAGAACGTCGAAGGCATCTACGCCTCCATGAAGTACTTCCAGTCTCTCGATAACGAGAACAACAAGGCGTTCGTCAAGGCCTTCAAAGAGAAGTACGGCGACGACATGGTGATCGGTGACGTGACCCAGGCCGCCTACCTTGGCCCCTGGCTGTGGAAGGCTGCGGTTGAGAAGGCCGGTTCCTTCGACATCGACAAGATCCGCGAAGTGTCCCCGGGCATCGAGTTCACCGAAGCACCGGAAGGCTACGTGCGCATCCACGAAAACCATCACCTCTGGTCCAAGGGCCGCATTGGTCTGGCGCAAGCCGATGGCCAGTACAAGCTGGTTCATGAGACCGACGACCTGATGGAGCCGGACCCGTTCCCGGAAGGTTACCAGTAAGTTGCACGGGCCGGGGCGTTCGAGCCCCGGCCTGAGCACCGGATTCAACACGGACGGTTTACCACACGGGAGTAAGGGTCATGTTTGACGGTTACACCACCAGCGAATTGATGTCGATTTTTGCCATGCAGGGCTTTGCCGGCCTGTCCCTGTTTTCAGTCTTCGTACTGATGGCGCTCGGCCTGGCGATCATCTTCGGTCAGATGGGGGTGATCAATATGGCCCACGGGGAATTCATGATCCTGGGCGCGTATACCACCTATATCACCTCCAGCCTGTTCCAGAGTTACTTGCCGGGATGGTTTGGTGGCTACTTCTTCGTCGCCATGATTCTGGCCTTCCTGATTTGCGCGGCCCTCGGGATGCTCATCGAGTGGCTGATGATCCGACACCTCTACCACCGCCCCCTGGATACCCTGCTGGCCACCTGGGGCCTGAGCCTGATCATGCAGCAAGCCTATCGCTCCATCTTCGGCGCCCGTGAAGTGGGTGTGGAATTGCCCGAGTGGATGATGGGCGCGATTCAGGTCACTGACCTGGTTGAACTGCCGATCAACGGCTTGCTGGTGATGATCATTGCGCTGTCCATTGCCGTGGCCTTGTACTTCCTGATGTACCGCTCCGGCTACGGCAAGAAAGTGCGCGCGGTGGTACAGAACCGCCCGATGGCCGAAGCGGTGGGCATCAACAGTTCCGCCATTGACCGCATGACCTTCGCGTTGGGCTGCGGTATCGCCGGCGTCGCCGGTAGCGCCTTCACCATGATTGGCTCCACCGGTCCTTCCTCGGGCCAGGCGTACATCGTCGACACCTTCCTGGTGGTGGTCTTCGGCGGTGCCCAGAGCCTGATTGGCACCATCGTGTCTGCGTTCTCCATCTCACAGGCCCAATCCACCATGGAATTCTTCCTCAGCGGCTCAATGGCCAAGGTGCTCACGCTGCTGGTCGTGGTCGGCATCCTGATGCTGCGCCCGGAAGGACTGATGGCCCTCAAGGTGCGCCGATAGGAGGTTTATGACATGAGTACACCGTCTGCACTGAAATGGTTTGGCTCCCGCGAGGGCATCTACTACCTGATCCTGGCGTTGCTGCTGGTGGTGGTTTTGCCCATGGCGCTGGACCCGTTCCGACTCAACCTGGTGGGTAAGTACCTTACCTACGCCTTTGTCGCCATCGGCCTGGTGATGTGCTGGGGTAAAGCCGGCATTCTCAGCCTGGGGCAGGGCATCTTCTTCGGCCTCGGTGGTTACTGCATGGCCATGTTCCTGAAGCTGGAGGCCTCCACGCCGGAGGCCACCGCCATCCAGTCCACCCCGGGCATTCCGGACTTCATGGACTGGAATCAGCTGACCGAGTTGCCCTGGTTCTGGGTGCCTTTTAATAGCTTCGCCTTTGCCCTGTTTGCGGTCATTGCCGTACCCGTGCTGCTGGCGTTCATTATCGGCTTTGCCATGTTCACCCGGCGGGTCGGGGGTGTGTACTTCGCCATCATCACCCAGGCGGTGGCGGCCATCCTGACCATCCTGATCATTGGTCAGCAGGGCTACACCGGCGGTGTAAACGGCATTACCGACCTGCGCACCCTGCTGGGCTGGGACATCCGCACTGACAACGCCAAGATGATTCTGTACTTCGTGTGCGTTGGCCTGCTGTTCCTGTGCCTGTTCGCCGCCAAAGCGGTGCAGTCCAGCAAGCTGGGCCGGATTCTGGTGGCGATGAACGCCCAGGAAACCCGGGTGCGCTTCTCCGGCTACGACGTGGCCGCCTTCAAGATCTTCGTGTTCTGCCTGGCGGCGGCCTTTGCTGGCATTGGCGGCGCCATGTTCACCCTGATCGTGGGCTTTATGTCGCCCTCCTTCGTGGGCATCGTGGCCTCCATTGAAATGGTCATCTTCTGTGCCCTGGGTGGTCGGTTGTCGATCCTCGGTGCGGTGTACGGTGCCCTGCTGGTCAACGCCGCGAAGAGTGGGTTCTCCGAGTCTTTTCCGGAACTCTGGCTGTTTGCCATGGGCGCCCTGTTCATCGGTGTGGTGATGGCCTTCCCGAACGGTCTGGCAGGTCTCTATAAGGACTATGTCATGCCGCTGGAAGAGCGCCTGTTCCGTCGCACGCCCAAGGCTCAGGCTGCCCCGGCTGTCGCCCCTGACGCACCCGCGCAACCGGCACCGGCGCCCAAGAAGCCAGAGCCTGTTGCCGACAGCGCCAAGGCGGACTACGACCCCATGCTTGATCACTACAGCCCGGAGAAATCCTGATGAACGCAGCCAGAAAAAAGCACGAGGACTTCCTGCTGGCGGTTGAAGGGCTCACCGTGTCCTTCGACGGATTCAAGGCAGTAGATGACCTCTCGTTCTACCTCGACCCAAAAGAAATCCGCGTGATCATCGGCCCCAACGGGGCCGGCAAAACCACGGTGCTGGATCTGATCTGCGGCAAAACCAAGTCCACCTCCGGTTCCATCCGCTTCCAGGGCAAGGAGCTGACCAGGCTGAAGGAACACCAGATCGTCCATCAGGGCGTCGGGCGCAAGTTCCAGACCCCGTCGGTGTTCGAAGACCTGACGGTGTTCGAGAACCTGGAGCTGTCTTACCCCAAGGGCCACAGCGTGGTGGGTGCCCTGGCTTTCAAGCGCGACACCGCGGTGTTGGCGGCGGTGCAGGAGGTGGCCGAAACCATCTTCCTGGATGATGCCCTGGATCAGCCCGCGGCCTCCCTCAGTCACGGCCAGAAGCAGTGGCTGGAGATTGGCATGCTGCTGATCCAGAAGCCGGACCTGCTGATGCTGGATGAACCGGTGGCGGGCATGTCGGTGGCGGAGCGCAAGAAGACCGCCGAACTGCTGAAAAAGATCACCAAGGACCACACGGTGCTGGTGATCGAGCACGACATGCAGTTCGTCGGCGACATTGCCGACCGGGTCACAGTGATGCATCAGGGCAAGGTGTTGTCGGAAGGGTCGATCGAGCACGTGAAGAACGACCCGAAAGTCGTCGAAGTCTACTTGGGGCACTGATTATGCTGAGCGTGAAAAATCATTCGGTGGCCTATGGCCAGAGCACCATCATCGAGGGCCTGAACCTGGATGTGGATAAAAATGAAATCGTCGCCGTGGTGGGGCGCAACGGCATGGGCAAATCCACGCTGATGCGCTCCCTGGTGGGCATGACGGCAAGCAAGGGCGGTGAAGTCAGCCTGGACGGCACGGATCTCTCCAAGCTCAAAAGCTTCGAGCGGGTGCGGGCCGGTATCGGCTTTGTGCCCCAGGGGCGGATGATTTTCCCCACCCTGACGGTGAAGGAAAACATCGAAACCGGGCTGGCGGCTTCCGGCGAAAAAACCATTCCCGAGGACCTGTACGAACTCTTCCCGGTGCTGAAGGAAATGCAGCACCGGCGGGGCGGTAACCTGTCCGGCGGGCAGCAGCAACAACTGGCCATCGCCCGGGCCCTGGCTACCAACCCCAAGGTGCTGCTGCTTGATGAACCTACTGAGGGCATCCAGCCCAACATCATCCAGGAGCTGGGCCGGACCCTGAAACGCATCCGGGACGAGCGCAACCTGTCCATCGTGGTGTCCGAACAGGTGCTCAGCTTCGTGATGGATACCGCCGATCGCATCCTGGTGATCGAAAAAGGCGACATCGTGCATGAAGAGAGCCGGCAAGAGGCGGATCAGGAGAAGATCGCCAGTTATCTGGCGGTTTGACCCGCCAAAATCGTCGGCAGCAGTAAACCGGGCCTATCGGCCCGGTTTTTGTCGTGAAGAAAGCCGGTGCTCACTGCGAATGAGCTACGGTCATATCTAATCACGTCGACAGGGAAGGGGAGCACAACAGATCATGAACATCAAAAGGGACCTGCAACTACTGTTGCAAGAAGCCAGGTATCTGCCGTATCTCGGATTATCCAATCCGGGCGATCTGAATGCCGACCGGCCGCGGGATCTGGGGCGGCGAAACCGCACCCAACTTGCCCGGGCCGTGGATATCGCCAAGCTGGTCAGCCTGGGGGACAGCCTGAGCAGTGGCTTGCAGCTTGAGGATGTCTACTACATCAACCACGACCGCCATGCCAATGCCGGGGAAAAATGGATGTTTATCAACGGTATCATGACAGACCGCCATACCGCTTATAACAACGGTGCGGCACTGAATCAGATGCTGGGCCGCCCCATTTATGTCTTTCACAACCCGACCCACGGCATCAGCCGTGACCTCGCCGAGTGTATTTTTGCCCGCACCTTTGACCATTACTCAGCAATTGCCACCAGCATCTTCAGGCATCTCGCGGCTTACCTGAGCGCCGGTGAAAGGGTCCGCATTGTGGCCCACAGTCAGGGCGGCATTATTGCCAGTACGCTTCTGAAACTGATGGCCGACAGAGGTTGGTGTCTTGATCAGGGCGCTCTGGAAATCTTTACGATCGCCGGTGCGCAGGATGAATGGCCGCACATCCCGAACGTGTACGCCGAGCATTTTGCCAACGAGCGCGATTTCGTCGCCCGCATAGGGGTGATTGCTTTTTCGGAGGAAATGCAGAGCCCTGTTCACACCCGGCCTGATGCGACGGGCCACCTGTTAAATGACCATTATCTGGGCGCCCTGGCCCGAGGTGATTATTGTGGTGGCAAAAGTAAACTCTTCGGTTATCTGAACAGAGAATCCCCGGTTGCTGAGAAAGTCGAAACGTTAGTGGGTGTTCCAGAATGTCGACTGGCCGATGCACCCGAGGGAATCGGATCTGAAGACCACAGCCACTTTTTATGAATTTTATCTACGATACCGATGACTCTATTGGCAGTTTCTATGTTGTGCGGCTCTGACCAAAATTTTGGATAGGCTTTTATGAGTTTATAAGCCTTTATATAGTTATCCATAGCTTCTGAATCCTTTCCTAACACAACCTGAATGTCTGCTTTATAAGTAAGATGTTTAGCCAATATTGCTTCGTTTGTTTCTAGTTTTATCGCCTGAGAGATCGAGTTTAGTGCATCAGCACGTTGGAAGTTTGCCCAAAGCGCAATAGCATCCATATGGGCAGACGCAGCCATCCACGATTTAAATTTCTTTATCATCGGGCCTCAGATAATAACGCCGTCATAAGCGACTGCCGAAAGCAACGCGTAGGCAGTCTGGTGGAGGCCACGCTGTCCGTGGCCGCAACAAATTTAATGGCCTTGTTCAATGTTGCATGCCTACTCGATGCAAGCATCTTTCCGATAACTCCACGCTCCACCCATGTCCAAACACTGGTCGATACTGAACCGCTCAGAGATAGAACTCACAAGGAACCAGGTCACGAATGTAACGAACAGCATGGTGATAAAAACGAGGGTGTCACCGAGAACACTGTCGCGATCAACGTTTCTTTGGATGGACTTCGGCATTGCCATGAAGATAACCCGCCGGGCGACGTTCACCAAAGCTAGGAGTATTTCCATGTGTCGCTACAACTCCGGAGGGTAAGTTCCAGAAATTTAACGCTAAACGCACCGGCGGCCATTCTTATGGCCGTCCGAGTGCCGTGACTTGTGATGCATTCAGCCGCCCCATACGAATAATGCTAGCGAAAAACTAAACAGCGCTGACACATGCCATGGCTTCGCCTTTCGTAGTGCGAAGCAGCCCAAAATCGCCCAAGCGACTGGAAAAGCTAAAAACAATATCTTTGCATACCAATCCAACCGTTCGGGATTATTCAAAATGCTAATGTCGATCCACGCTGAACGATCGATTAATCTAGCTATGCACCAACCCAAAATACCAAATGCCCAGGCGACAAAACCGAGCCTAATTCCCTCGCCGATTTTATCGCCAAGATATTGATCCAAAAGCTTTAGCTTATTCATTTCCAGCTTACGCATAATGCCTGCTATAAGAGGCCGAAAAACCGCCAGGTTTTTGAGGTCCAGCCGCCCGCTCCGCGGGCGGCAATACTTGGTGGTCTTGTTATGTGACTTGTTTACTCCGGAGCTTCCCATACTCTTTCTTGGCTACGAAATGACAATAAAAAGCCGAAAATATAGAAATAAAAAACCCGATTAATGGGGCAGCTAAAATGGTCACGAGATTAATTACACCGCACAAAACAAGCCGTTTCTGAAGCACCCTAGACTTGATGAAAACATGCTTTAGCTTCTCGTTTACGTCGATGACTGCGTATGAAAAATAAAGCCCCAGTGGCAATGTGGCCAAGTACCCAACGTGAATACTTAACAACCAAATGGGAACGAATGGGGCAAGAAAAGCCATTATCTCCGTCTGTTGGCTGCCAAAGTTGTCTACCCACTTTTCATTCTCACTCAATTATCTTGTACCTCGCGATTCACATAACGCCTCAAACACCGGCGCAGCTGCGCTGCGCCCGAGTGCTTTGACTTGTTATACGCTGAATATTAAATAGGCTTACCAGTATCTGCCTCACTCCACCAACTCAATATCATTTAGCTGCCAGCTTTTATCGAAGTAAGGCATGCTCGGCCCATAGAAACGGAAATAGCTAAACCAAGTTTGCCCTTCTTTGGTTTGAATCCAGTTATTCTCAAAACCTTCCGGTGCTGCAGGGCCAATGTAAATGGTGGTGCTGCCGTCGTCATTTACAGTTAGCTCATGCAGAGCTGAGTTGATTTCTGCCTGCTTTTTCTCGTTTCTAATCAGGGTACGCGAATGACTGTTGTAAACCGTCATCGCCCAGAATTGATCAGCTGGTACATCTGCCGGTACTACTAACTTATACGTTTTCGCGCCATCAAAGCCCCCACCTTCAGGTGATTCGTACTGCCCTAAATAAGCACTACCTGGGCCAGGCTCAGTCACCTTCATAGCATAGGTGGAACCTAGTGCTTCATGGAAGTAAGAAGCACGCTCAAACATCTGACCATGCGTTTCATCAACTTGATCTGGTGACATCACTATGATTGTAAACCAGCGTTTGTCGTCATAGTAACGAGAACCTTCAAAACGCTTTTGGAAAGTATTGTTAATAGACATCATATAACCAACACGCTCTGCTTCAATCAGTAGTTCTTGTTGCTCTGGTGAAGGATTGAACGGTTTACCTTTCTCTATGCCAAGGTTTTTCAACATGCCATAAAAGAACTGATCTCTGTCAAGCATCTTCTCGCGCTGAATAATCGTATTCAGGTTTTTCCAAAATTCCATACCATGCGGTTGATATAGATTGAAGGCGTCTTTTGGTTTACTTAACTTCTTGCGCCCCGCAAGTTCTGGTTTATTGAATGGGTAAGAATCAAAGCCTGCGGTGACCTTATCGTGCCCAGGCCCGAAAGGTTCCATATTGCGGGTTCCCAACCAGACCACATTGGTTGGACTGCGAACAACGGTATAACTATCGTCATGTTCGGGTACTTCTTGGTCAGGACCAACAATCAGCAACTTGATACCTTTCCCTCTGTCTTTGCCAGCCACGCCAACATCCAACACCGGACGTTGCCAAAAATCACCGACATAACCGGCGGTTTTTCCCGGTGGAATTTCCCAGACAGCCGGCCCTTGGGTCTCGGTGTTAACAAAGGAGATCAAATAAGTCACAGCGGTGTTTGGGGTCAGAATGCCGCCGGCACCATCGTAGCCGGTATAAAGTGAAATCTGTCCATCGAGCTCAGGGTTGGCGCCCATGTCGATATTTGCGTTTTCCCAGCCCTGTAAGCCAACTGCTGGCAAGGACCACAGGTACACCATAACCCCACTGTAATAATCCATTGTGTCAAAAATGCGCTTGGATGATTCAGGCGTCGGCATACCACTGACAAACTCAATATTACTGACGCCATATTTTTCGGCAGATGGCGCGATGTCTTTTGCCTCAGCTTCCTCCTTACAGCCTGCAAGTCCGAGAAAGGCTATTGCGGCCACAAGGCAAGCGGTTTTAATTTTCATAGTTCATCTCCCTGATTGATGATGAGGCGTATGACGTTTGAAGTGTGGCAAGGCGGTGCTAAAGATCCCAGAGCAAAGCGAACTAGCGACGTTGGTCGCCGTTGCCACCACTGACTTGTTAGCTAGGCTCATCTGCATTGGCTTGCGCTCTACTTGCCCGAGATTCTCACTGGGCGTTCTGCTGTCCAAGCTTTCCCTAATCGTTCGAGATCTGGCCCATAGATTCTGAAACCCACGAAGAAATCATTCTCGGTTGTTGGGATCCAGTTGCTTTCGTGGCCCTCCGGTGCTTCCGGCCCGAAAAACACGTCGACAGACCCGTCTTCATTTTGCTGCAGCTTCTGGTTCAGGGAACTGATTGCGTATTTCTTTTGGGGATTTTCGATCATGGATGCGGTCTCAGCGTCATAGAGAATCACGGACCAAAAGCTCTTGGCGGGTACGTTGGGCGGAAGGTGCAGTTTGTAGCTCTTCCCGGGCTCCAACGGCCTGTCCTCTGTATCGGAGAATGTGATGGCGTAGTAGGTAGAGCTCCCCATGTTCTGAGGCGGCCAGATTGCCAGACCGAAATAAGCGGCCCGCTCATCGACCTGAATGTAGTCGTCCGTCGTGAAATCCGGGTCCCACGTCTCAGCCAGTCCTAGCGCCTTCCAGCCTTCAAGCACACTAGGCGGCCATGACTGTGTCATGTTGTACTTGGCGGTCATCCAACCTATATCTGCAGCTTGCTGTAACAGATCCAGAGTTTTAGGGTCCGTAGGGAAAGGCTGGCCTTTCTCAATTCCCAGCGACCGAAGCATGCCGATCGGATACTTGTCTTTTTCCTGAATGGGTTCTTTGTTGATGTAGTCATGCATCAGCCGGAATGCGCCAATACCCTTATCGACTTCGCCGCCCACTGACTTCTCCAGTAAATCGAAGTAATTCTGCTGCCGCTGGGGATTGGATAGCGGATAAACCTTGACCCGTTTAACCCGAGCAATTGCGTCGTCGATAGAGCCTTCTCCCAGCATCACGGAACGCAACCCCAGGCGCACCTGGAACGAAGGGGAATGAATGGGTAGATAGCCCTCGGGCACCGCCCCCGAATAACCCGGAGGGAGAATCAGGTACTTTCCACCCTTGCCCTGATCCGGCGTAACTTCAGGAATGCCAAGATCCGTCAAGGCAACCTGCCAGACATCAATAATAGATCCGAAAAGGTACCCTTTTTCGTCCATTGCGGGTTGCTCGTAAACAACGGGACCATCGTACAACTCCATGTGAACCGCGGCGTACACCGTTTCGTTATTGAAGGTCGACAGCTTGACATCGTGACCGGAATAGCCGCCGAAATAAGTAACATCCAGCATGTCGCCGCCCGAAGCCTCGAGGAGGGCATCGCGACCTGCATACGACTGATTAATCGGCAGACCCCACAAGTAAAGCTCGACGCCACGACTGAGCAGAAGGTTGCCTGTGAGTGTTTCGACATCCTGCGGGAGAGGATATCCGGGCTTGATGGTGACCCCATTTACCTTATCGGTCTCTTGCGACCACCCTGGTCCAACCACTGAAATGAACAGTAGTATGGATAGAACTGTGTAGATTGGTTTTGTGAGTGCTGTGAGTTTCATGGTTTCACTGTCTCCTGGTATTTGGGCTGGTGTATTCTTGTCAGCTTCACCCACTGGTTTGGCCCTAGCCTCGGGGCACCAAATCGCCTGCGACATAGGTACAAATCAAAACACAGCTTGCTCTTTTAAAACGAAGAAAATCGTCAACGCGATAGCAGTATAGATGCCCCACCGAATTTGAACGTTCATCACTTGTTTTCTTTCTTCATCTCCTTCGGCAGAGAAGTACGGCTTCTTCTTAGTTGGCTTTTTCTCGCCCCCTCCCAACTTAAAGAGCACATAGGCGAGTATAAATATTGCTAGCGCTGCATATATCAGGAAGTCAGCAATGCCCATTTCTTTCCTCTTTCTGGTTCAACGAACCCCATAACGTCTTGAATAAGCTGCCGATTTGGAGCGGCAGCGGAAAATCGGTCGGCTCGATTCACTGGTTAAGTTTTGGTTTCTCACCGGTACAAGGCTCCTGGTGCCCAATACTCTTCCAGAGCCACCATAGCTTGTTCCTGCCATGCAGAGTCGTTCGAAAAAGCTAGCTTATCGAGCACCCAAACAACTGCTTTTTCTTCTTTTTCAGATAATGAGCTGAACCGAGGTGGCTGACGATTTGGGGGTCTTAAGTTGGATAGGAATGCATCTATAGCGCTAGATTCTGGGTTGCTAATGTTTTGAATTGAATAACCTAATAGATAAGGCAGGTAATACCGCCAAGAGACCGCGTCGAGATGTGCAATACCCCAGAAATATTTTTCCAGATAATGTGGTGAGATTTCGTCAACTTCTGGGTCGTAGTCAGGCGCCACGTTGTATTCATCTATAGCATTGGCACCTCGAAGTGACAGTGGGGGCTCTGCCGGGAGGCCCCCTTTAGTATCTGGTAAATGACCGTCCACTAAAGAGGTGCAAGATCAGTCCGCTTGATTCACTTGTTAAAATTCATAGTATCCGGTTGGTAGTACAAGGCTATGACTACCGCCACAGACACAACAAAAAGTTTGGCAGGCAACGAGAACCACCTTGTTGAGCCTGCTGGCGCCCAAGAAGCAATACAAGCCATGGCATAAAAAAGGGCCGAGATCGCTGCGCCCGCGAACTGACTACCAAGCATCAACAAAAAGAAAAACCCAGCGAATAAAAAGCGAACACCCCTTTGCCAAGAGAAGTCAGCTGTAACGCTTCTTGATTTCGCATGGGCAATTTGGCTGTTGAACTGACCGCTTTTAGATATGGCAAAAAACAAAAACTCAGCGACGGCGCCACAGAAGGCAAGTGCTGATAGATAAACCGCCCACTCAGCTTTCAACTGTGCTGCTGCGTGTACGAGCACCAAGCCAAGAATGATGCATGCCAACGAAAGCGCGGCATGAGTCCGCGGAAGCATTGCACCAATATATTTGAGGAATAACTGCTGCATAGGAATGTGAGAAATTTTAACGCCAGTGGTAATGGGCGGCAACGGAGCGCAGCGTAGTTGGCGTCCCGTTGACCACCTTGTTAAATCATTGGGTTGGTACTGGCGCGTAATCCACAAGGGCTTCCGTAAGGCCTGCCAGTTTATCTTTGTACTTTACTGACCAGCGTTCAAACTCAGATTGCAGTCCTTCGGTAGATTGAACCATGCCCAATTGGTTAATAGTAACTTGAGTCCGCGCCAATGATTCAGTTAATAGTGAGTTTAGACGCTTTTCATTGATGCCTTCTTTGAACAATTGCGCCCCCATGTGCCCAATGGCAATGGATGTTCTTATTGGAGGTACAGGATACCAGCCATCAAACTCTGTCTTGTCTCTATCAAACAAGCAAAATATATAGTAGATGACAGAACCAGTAAAAATAGTTAGTTCTTCCAGAAGTTTATTCGAGTCTCCTGAGATCAGCCCGCTCTCTATACCATTTTTATAACGCGAAACGACTTCCCCGACCATCAAACTACCAGCAAAAGCATCCGCATCACATTCAAATAAGTGACGCGTCTCGTCGTACGTTTCATTATCAAGGCTTAATCCAGTCACAGAGAGTTCGTGATGCCTTTTTATACGGTAGTTTTCTCTAAAATAACCTAAATGCCCTCGGTATATATGGCCAAGTTCATGATAAGCAATGAAGCAGAAAGATATAGAGAGCGCCGCCTCTTCGAGAAATTCAACTGGCAATTGATTCAGAGCTTTGAAGCCCTTGGTAATATTCTTAATGGTCTTTGATTGCATAAATTGATTGGCATACTCATTGACCAGGCCCGAGTTAACAGCAACAAAGTACACTCGGCTCTGGCAACCATCAATCTCGGTTGCAAATGCATTAATAGAGTCATCTTCGATGATCTCGAATATGATTTTTATTTTATTGAGCGGCGGGGCGCTTACTATATCTTCAAGGTATTTAACACCCTTGAAAATCAATTCATTTTCGTAATGACCATCACAACCATTATTGACTATCGCTATATCTATAGGGTCGCCAACTTCTTTGTGCAATCTTATATATTCCTGCATGCCATCTGAAAGCACAGGTATTCCATGTTTCCTCTTTATGGAATATTTAACTAACTTTATATTTTTTAATAAATTTAATATCTTCATATTTTCTGTGTCAATTGCGAAAGTAGTAAGCGCAATATTCCTGACTTCCTTATTTTTTTCTGCCAAAAAATCATCGATATCTTGGTGAAATCCATTCGCAGAGAGACCACTTGTCACGTTCTTTTTTTGACGGCTTTATGCAGCCAATCTTGGCAAGATTTTGCAAGGCATGCTTGATATCCCTCTCAGAAAGCGTTTGCCTTTCGTATTTTTGAGCATGAGCGTCAACAGCAGGTTTGATGTGGCTTTCTTTTACGGTTAGTTTTTGACTTTTTACCTGCCACATCACCCAAAGAGTAACCGCCTCCGTCTCTGAAAGTCTTATCTGCATATTTCGCCATATACTGTTCCATAAAAGTATGGCTGCAAAGGGTAGTGCCCATGTTACTTGCGTTGCAGAGACAACAGTGAATACACCACTTGATACAGATTCAAACAAGGCGCGAATATTCAGCTTTATATTTCCTGCTTTGGAGCTACGGCCACCCCCTCGCCCGGATGGCGCCATAGTGACCATGTCCAGAGACACTCTCTCCATTTCAGGAGGTGTCACTCGGATGGCATTTTCTAGGAATTCTCGCGCCGTTGTTTGAATAAGGTTTTCATCTAAACCAGCTTCATGAAGGCAGGCTTCGATGATTCGTCGAATTTCAGCTTCCTTTTTTTCCTTCTTTTGGTAATTCCATTCCATACGGCAATTCTCGATTCGAGTAAATTATAGATTTAACGCTGAAATAAGCTGCGGCCCAACAGGGGCGTGCGGTGGAGGCCGAAGGCCGGAACGTACTTAATTGACTGGTTAAATGCGATCACTAGAACGTAGTTTCAAGACAGCATTTACAGAAAGCGGTGATATCCAGAATTGCTTTCCAGTCTTTGTTCCCCTTCGTTCCGTAGAGATAGACCCATGGATTCAAGTAACCACATTTGCGGCCAATACTTTCAAAGCGACCCACTCGCTCTACGTCGTAGTTCACTCGGGTCGCATGAATGATTTTATTGCAAGCTTCCCTGAGCGTAAGAGAGGTGTCGCCTGCTGATAAGGTGCCATTGAGATCTGGCCATAGTCGACCCACCGACCTGCGGTTATTGCTATGCCAACCTCCATCATCATTCTTAATTCGCAGCGTTGCAGCGATTGAGATCAGTAATTTAGGCACCTTCTCCAGCTCCATCCCCAGCGTCAGGTCGTGCCAGTAACGAATCCCACTGAATGGAGGCTCAGCGTCCACATTGTCCGCGATATCCATCTCGAGAAACTGCCTGCTAGACAAATAGATAGCCATCAACGTGTAAACATCATCGAAAAGACCTGCAGGATCGATGAGGTGGGGCCTACCATTTTCGTCATCTGGCTTTAACTCAGACATTCCTCACCCATTTAACGCTGAACGAAGCGGCGCGTCTCACGCGTCCGCCTTACGTGACTCGTTAGAGCTTTTCTCAAATTCCTCAGCTCGTTCCTCAAGGCTCCGGAGTTGGGCTTTTGCAGCTCTAAATTCTTGCTCTGAAGTTTCCAGCCTCGTACGCCATTTTCCTGTAATACGACTACTTTTATGGGCCAGATAAGCGATTAGCAATATGCAGATTACCAACAAGATGAACATCACAGCCTGCATATCATCAATGGCAATTCCGAAAAATTGATTGAGGAAGAAAATCGCCAAGCCGGATGCAAGGGTTTGAGAGAATAGCCTGATAAATCTCTTTGGATTGAATAACTCTCGTTTCATTAAGCTATACCTCTAACGCCGCAATAACCGGCGCAGCTTTGCTGCGTCCGGCGACGAAGGCGCGAAGTTGATTGCCTTGTTAGAGGTTTTAGTCACAATAACTAGATACATCAGAAACAGCAGATTCAAAGTCACTGTGGTACGATTTAACCCTCCTAAATTCGGAGTAGCAATCATCTGTTAAGTCGTTACCTTCTACACAGCGATAAAGTCTTTTTGCGTAGGTCTCAAGGTCACTTCGATAGCTTTCAGCTTGCTCTTTGGCATCCCTGCATTCATCAGAGCAACCATCACAACTACTACGGCTAAGTGAAGTGTGAATAGCTATCACTTGGCGCTGTTGTTCTGGAGTAAGGGATTCTAGCTTTATCTGTCTTGTAATTACCTGCTGATATAGCTGATAAGCGTTATTTGTGTCTGCATATGAAGTAACTGGCATGAACAAAGCCATAAACAGTGATACTAGTGCTGCCTTCAAAAGGAGCTGGATATCCATGTGTACCTCTAACGCCGAGCACACCGGTGCCCTGACAGGGGCATCCGGTGCTGTGATTTGTTAAGCCACTTTAGCCCCTCTTGCATGGATAAGCCTCTGACAAGGCGAAAACAACTGCAGTTACGGGATCTGAAGTGGGACCATTTTTTCTGAGGTATCTGACTACGTGGCCAATCTTTGTCGCCCGATCAACATCGGGGACGCACATCAGTGGTTTGTTTCCTGTCATGACGGAGAGCACATTCGTGTTCACCACGCTATCAATAACGCCGACGCAATATTGAGGACTATAGTTCTGAGGGCCCGAAGGTGATTTACCTGAAAAAACATCCAAGGTGTTTTGACATGCACCGAGTAAATGATTGCTGGTGAAATATTCTGCCAAAGCTACCGGTGAAGTGGCGGCAAGAGCGACCGCGATTATTGGACTAAATAGCTTGTACATAAAAGACACTCCTTGTCGTATGTTTTTTGGCTTAATGCCGAGAATCAATTCCAGTTTTGCTTAACGCTCGTATTTGCGGCTGGTTTGGAGCGCAGCGGAAAACCAGTCCGACAACATGCGCTTGTTAACCCCGCAGCCTCGGCTGCATCGAGGCAACCCACTTATTCTCTCGACCCGCCAAATGATCGCTGATGCGACTCAATATATGCGACCCCTCCCAAACTGCCGCGCATTCAAGACCTTGCACTTGTTCCAGAGTTGCGGGGGTTTCTTGACCATTTATGTAGATATTCAACTTCCCGGTCAGCGCGTCTTGCTTAAACCTTAGCACCTGCTTGCTAAGCGAATCACTCACTGGCGCTTTACCTAGGCTTTTCCACGTTTTTAATGCAGATTTATGAACCCAAATTCGGAACATCAACGGATACGAAATAGCCTCTTGGACCGACAGTTCAGTTTTCGTTGCCACATCAAAGAATGCAAACTCCGGCGATTCCAGAGCCTGAGCGTAGCAGTAACTACCATCTCCTAGTGGTACAGAGTAAACATTGCCCGGCTTTACGATTATTCTGCTCATTGTCTTGTAGGGTTAACGCCTTGGTTTAGCGGCGCCCATGTAGCGCAGCGAAATGGGCGACCGGTGTAGGGCCGAAGGCCCGAAATGAACTACAACTACTGGTTATGTGCTTAACCACCGCCAATATCACCGTACTCCCCTCCAACAAAAATTGCAGAGCCTTTTCCGTCTTTGTGAATTCCAGGCAGCACTCGTTTAGGTAAAACTAGAATTCCGAGGATTGGAAGCAGCCAAATTAGAGATACGAGGCCTATTTTCAGTCTCACTGGTTCCATTGAACAGCATACGGAGATAGTGGCCCTTGTGTTCGCGTACAACAAAACCAGAATCGCGCAAGCTACGATGAAAAATAGTATTTCCATATTCATTCACACATAACGCCCGGCACATGCGCCGGTTTGGAGCCGCGAAGCGGCGGAAAAGCGGTCGCCGTGATGCCGCTGGTTATGTGGATTAACTACCAATGTACAAGGCTCCTTCGAGCTCCATCTGGCAAAATCGTTGTTGCTCCGCACTGCTCGCATTTGTGGGCAGTTGCCACGTCATTGTTTTTTAGAATTCGCACCTTGTCTTTGGGGCCAGCGCCTTCCGGCTTGAAGAACAGGTGCTTAAAGGAGGCACCGAAAATAGCGATGCCCCAACCGGTATATTTCAGAGCCGCTCCACCTGGAACCATCTCAGTGTTGCAGTTATTGCACTTCATGAAGCGTCCAACCTTTACACATAACGCCCGGCACACGCGCCGGTTTGGAGCCGCAAAGCGGCGGAAAAGCGGTCGCCGTGATGCCGCTGGTTAAATGTGCTAATCACCCTGACCTTCAATAGTTACCCATGGATCAGATGAAACCACTTTACTATCTGTGAAACTCAAAGATGAGTCGGAGCTAAATTTCCTCTTTAACTCTGCTATTGGGAGGTTGCCATTAACAACGATTATCGGCTCAGGAGACCTATAATTTTCTAAATAAATCCCCTCTACCTCTATATCATGTTCATCCTTCAGATGAACCAAAATAGCCTCGATAGAGTTCTTGATATGCTGCCCCCAGAACTCTCTATAGACCTTTCCGAATCGATAGTTGTACGAAATATGCTCGTATTCATTCATGACATTTAACGCCCGGCTCACCGAGCAAATTTTTGATGGCGGCTTTTGTGCGTGTTTTTGCACAAAAGGTGACAGCGGAAATTTGTCCGGTGCAGCCGCTTGTTAAATGCTCATTGGCACTGGATCTATATCTGCTTTTTGATACAGAGGGTGTGCTGGCTCACCTGATTTATTTAGTTTTAAACAGTGCAAGTTCGGTAGAAGCTCTTTTACTTGTTTAGAGCGACCTAGAAATGATCCATCATTTCCCCATGCAGCTACTACCATACCAGCATCATTTGATAACCTTTGTAGCCATTCATTATTTTCGGAACCTACAGGGTCTGCGGCAGCTTTCATATCGCTTGGCTCAGTTGCACGATAAGCAAAAATATTTGCCATGCAAACACCACCAAAACCCCATGATTTAGCATAATTAATACAACGAATTAACGTTGGGTCATCTGTTGTTTCATCCGCTGTAGATGGGTTTAACCCCACAAACATTACATAAGGTTTTGAATCATCCCATGTACGCCATAAAGCAAAACGATATTTTCTACATTCAGACAATTTTGCTGTATTTTTCAATGCTTACGCCTTACTTGATTTGACATTTAACGCTTGGTTTAGCGGCGGCCTGTCAAGGCCGTCCGGTGGAGGCCAAAGGCCGGAACAAACTACAACCACTTGTTAAGTGTTTATGTATCGCAGCCAACGTAGATTTCGCTGCCATGTATTTCGGCGAACCAAAAAGGTTCGTGGTCCTCAGGACCAAAAAACTGGATCAGGATGAAGTTTGGATTCTGGAAAACAACATCCTTTGCCTGAAGTTCTTCTATTTCGGGATGCCTGTTCTCCGGGAACTGAGCTCTGGCTACTGATTTAATTTTGGAAATACTGTTATCAAGGAAGTCCGGTTGTTCGAGGGTTTGGGTGACAAAAAGTGCCAAATCCTCTTTTGGCTCGGAGAGGCCATCGTACGCAACGCTTATTGTTGTTCCGTTGAATGTACCAACCCAGTACTCCGACTCAGCGTCCCACCCCAAAGAACCTGCACCTTCGATGGTAACTGTTGCCTCCGGCTGTTCCTTTTTTCTGAACAGGCTTTTGAGAAATTGCACGATTCTCCCTCAGACACTTAACGCTTTTGTTCAGCGGCGACCTTTTTGAAGCGAAGCGGAGAAAAGGGCGTCCGGTGGAGGGCCTTCAGGCCCGGAACAAACTGGAATAATTTGTTAGGCATCTCAGCCTAGTAGGACCAACTCTTTGAAACGCTCCATTGCTCCGGTCTCGCTTTTAGTAAGCTTAAAATAGTTCGAAATTGCTCGATCAATCATATCCGCAGCTTCAGCATCAACGGTAAAAGTAATGGAACCGTCCTCGTTATAATGCTTCAGTCTATTTTTGTAATAGTTCGCTAGATTAGAAACTTCCTTTCTTGATTTTTTTGCTTCGGGGGTTTCCAGCGTATTCCTTCGAAATCCCAACGCCCTCAGCGCACCCGATAAGACTTCATCAAGCCAATGTTTCTCGCCTCGCTCATTTAGAAGTTTCCCGAGAATTTCCTCGGCTGCTCCAGCTAGTGTGAGAGATGACACAAAATCTTTCTGGTCTAGAAACAATCCGATAGATCTCTCTAACTGCCTTTCCGCAATCTGCAGGTTAGTTAGCGTCTCCTCAATACCATCGACCTTCATTATCTTTGCCTAACGCTTGCAGCATGCGCGCCTACGGAATGAAGCCGAAGGCGCAATGTAGTGGGCGTCGCCGTGCCTGCTCTTGTTACACCCCATCGAAATGACTCTGCACAATGAAGAAGATAGGCATCAGAAGAACGAACGCGACACAGACCGCTGGATACAATGCCCGACCGATTAACGACGAAAAAGTAGGCTTTTTATGCAAAACCACACCGGGAAGTTCATCTGAAACCCAAACTTCCATCTCGGCACCAACCTCCAATTCCTCGTCGGGAGTGTAGGGTGGAGGCGCGATAAAGTGTATAGGGCCCCTGCCCTCAATCCTGACTCCCAACTGAACCAACCGGTCCAGACGAGCGCGATGATTCTGCTCTACCAATGCCAAGGTTTGTCTCGCCCCAAACAATGGTTTCAGCTGCGAAAAACGCACCAGTGAGATCAGCAAAAAGATCGCTGATACCGCTATTAGATAGTAAACGACGAACTCAGTTGTATTCATGCGGTGTAACGCCAAACTTTGCGGCTGACGGTGCGCAGCACCGGCAGTCCGCAACAGTGACTAGTTATGTTTTTATTCGTACTTTGCCATTTCATTGAGCAATTCTTCTTTTAGATCTTTTGGCTCAATACACCAAAACGTCCATTCTCTATTTGGGAAAATGGCCACTTTCACGCTCTCGCTTTCGAACAGTGGGAGCCAATGCTCTAGCAATTCTTCGAGGCTAATCTCGACGGCAGTGTGGCCTGGAAAATTCTCGTCAGTAATGCTTTGAGCGTATTCGGGGTGCGGCCAGAGGGGGAAGTATTCAAAATCCTCGGGAGCAACTGGAACCAACCAGCCCTCTTCACTTTTTACACTCCACATTTGCTCCCAATCAGCGACCTTGCTAATGAAATGATCAAATCTCTCTGAGCTATCCAGTGCCAGAACAGCCTCAAATTGCTTGTCATTCATCTTGTATGGCATTGAAACTCCCAAAGAACATAACGCCTGCATAAACGGCGGCCTGACAAGGCCGTCCGGTGGAGGCCCCAAGGGCCGTAACGAATTTGATGCACTGGTTAGGAATACCTCAAAAACTTGAGCATCGCCAAAACCAACAAAACTGAGAGGAAAACAAGAGCAAGCAACCCTGCGAAGGTCGGGAAGGATAACTGTCCAGATTTGAACAACCCATGCAGAAACAACCAAGACGCGGGAAGTGATACCGCCATTGATACAAAAAATAGGAAGTTTGAAACATCGGCCCCCAGCCAATTCCCTAAGATACCCCATCCACCACCAGCGATAGAAAGAGCAAACAGGCTCCAGCTTCCGATGCCACCGACAATCAATACTGTATTTCTGATCATCCCTACTCCAAACTTCCTAACGCCGTGCGCATGGGCGAGCGGCACAGCCGCGAGTCCAGCCCGCAGGGCGAACATGCCGCACCTTGTTAAGGGTTTTTTTCATAATCTAATTCCATGAGACGCTCTTCGTAACCACCCCAAGCATACTCTATTAAAGAATATGATTTATACATTTTAGAAATTGCGCAACTTACGCAAACGATAGAGAGTTTTTGCTCTTCTGTGGGGTTTTCCGGGTAGTGTGATAGTGCGTGCTGTAATGCAGAAATAGCTGCTGGGCGGTATTTGTTTTTTGCCCAATCTGGGCAAGGAATAAACTCATGCTCTTCTATTGATTGCATTACTGCGTAGATAAAACCAAGATGGTTCCAATCAATAGATGTTTGATTTAGGAATATTTCGTTTGCTTGTATTAACCAAGAAATCGAAGCTGTACCAATATCGCCTTGGTGGTACAGTTCGTTCCAAAGCCATTCGGAGATTTCTGCGTAATTACCGTGCCTATACTTTTCTAAGTATGGCTCTATATCACATGGCTCTCCGTAATAGTTTGTTAATTTCACGGCATCCCCCTAAACCCTTAACGCCGTGGTAATGGGCGCCAACGGAGCACCGCGTAGTTGGCGTCCCATTGACCAGATTGTTATGTTCAAGTTTGTTCGTATACCGTACCAAAGCGCCCCCACAAACCGTTGTTGAGAGCTCTCAAAGGTGGCATTTCATCTTTAATTTCAAAAATCGGGCGACCTCGAATACAACCGCCAATAAAATAAATTGTGCTGCACCCATTACATTGCAAATATTGACAAACAGTGTAATGCCTCTCAGTTAATAGTTCGTCCAGCGTGCCTTGAACTGGGCAGTCGCCCGCCAACTGGACTAGTGATCCGTCCTCGCAGAGCCCGGAAGCTATCTCTAAAGCCCGTGGAAAATCGAAACCTGAGGCTCGCGACTCGGGCAGAAGCCCTGAAAATTCAATACAAGACTGGCAAACCATTTTCTTCCTGCCAATGAACATAACGCCAATATTAAGCGGCCGCTGAAAGCGGTCCGGTGGAGGCCCTCAGGGCCGTAACGAACTTGAATGCCTAGTTAAGCGCGCACCCATTTGAAGACCAAGCGCCAGAAGCAAACCATGAGTTATCACATTAGCGAGCGTATGCCACGAAATGAGCTGCGCCTCGTCGTAGTTGCCGATTGCAATAACCGCTGCAATGAAAACGGTGTTGCCCAATAGCACCCACCATACCTTGAGTTTTAACCTGAAAACTCGGGCAAAGATCACAGCCATCGCAAAGGCGCCACTGACCAAAATTACAGCATTCAGCGGCAAGGACATTAGCCAAATAGACACCACGATCAGAGCAGCACACAGATCCCTGGGGGCCATTCCAATACAGCTGCTGAAGAGCGGCTCAAGTTCGACGTTTATGAACAAAAAGGGGAACAGGACAGGAAAGGCGAAGCTAAACCACACCGCCAGAACGATACCGATTAGAAAAGCACTTACTCTGGCCATAAAACGCTTAACGCCCGGCTCACGCGCCGGTTTGGAGCCGCGAAGCGGCGGAAAATCGGTCGCTGTGCAGCCGATTGTTAGCCATCTCGCTCTACCACTTGGGTTCGCGCGATATGAAGATGATCATTCTCAGACAGGTTATGAAGGCGCCTAAAATAGTCCATTGTTTCAACGAACATTTTTTTAGATCTTGCGAGCCACCTGTCATTTAATTTGAGCACCCACTCAGGCTCCTTGTTCACTTCATGATAATGATCGCCAGCGTCAGCTCTTGTTGGATAGGGGCCCAAGCGAGAAACTGCCGGCTTGCCGTGAGCCAGTTTGTCGCGCAGTTTGAAAACCTCTTTTGCATAACTCAATGGATCAGCCCCCCAGTCAGGGCTTTGCCCCGCAATTGAATGCAAGATATCGACCTTGCTCTGCCAGCTATTGCGTTCGACCGAATCCCAGAAACCTACAACTCTGGCGCCAACACCATTGATGTAGGCTTCAATCGCGAATGCGGAAAATACAGCAATGGGAATACAGTCAGAGTACGTTACCTCGTCGCGCTCACTCACATCTCGGTGCATGCTGAACAAGCACTCGATAACATGACTCTGTGCTGTAAATTCGCGCTCGATAAAGTAACTCACGAAGTCTCCGTCAAATGGCTAACGCCCGGCACACGCGCCGGTTTGGAGCCGCAAAGCGGCGAAAAAACGGTCGCCGTGATGCCGCTTGTTATACGTTTTGATACTTCGACAGAATTCGGCGACAAGCATCTGAAACCTGCGTTCTGTAGGAGCTAATAACCCGCAGCAACTCATCATCGGATTTTGCAAGCATCGCGGCAGAACAAAGCGGGCGCACCTTCTTCGTTGGCAAATGATCGGTATCAGATGCAATCACGCCAAAAACATGGAATTCCGTTCCCCAAACTTCGCCGACAATACGATGCCCCAAGGAATTCAGCTCCAGCACGTTTTCTAAGTACTCTGCGTCAGATTCAAGCAGTGAACTAGCGAGTTCAATCGCTTTTGAGACGCACCGCTTCAACTCAGATTCATCGGTAGAAATTCTGTCCATAAATTACGTATAACGCGAAGCTAAGCGGCGCCCCGACAGGGGCGTCCGGTGGAGGCCGTAGGCCGGAACAAACTTGAGCGCATGGTTATGTGGTCTAAGCACGATGCACGACCCCAAGTACGAGCTTCTGTATTTGAGACAGCTTGGCGCTTTGCTTTGAACTCAAGAAAGAACCGTATTCTTGCTGGATCAAATTGAGTTGATCTAGTAAATACGCCCAACCGTCAGTGAGACCATTTAGACCAGAAACACCGTCTGACACGAGCTTACTAGCTTCCTCGCAACCACTGGAGGCCAGCTCTTGTTGCAGGCTTTCAATAGCCACAAATAGCTCGGTACTAGAGCGATATTTCATAATCTCTATTCACACATAACGCTGAGGTAACCGGCGCCGGAGCGCCAGCGTAGGGAACCAAAAGCGGTACGCTTTTGGCGTCCGGTTGACCGCTTGGTTAGACCTACTTCTCTTTCCGGATCCATCTACGAAGTTTGGCATTAATCTCACGCTCCGCGACGCTCATTCTTTCCCTAGTCCTCGAGGTAGTGAAGGCAATCCCGCCTCCCAGAATCGAACCTAGCAATACGCCGAACAATGAAACCTTAAAAACGACCTCTGCTTCGCCTATCAATACCAGGAAGAGACTGCAGAAAATTACGATCGAGCCAGGCAACGCAATGTGGTGCTTTTGGATTTTTCTGCCGATTAAAACTAAAACCAACAGCGCAACTAATTGAAGAAACGACAAGCCATATATAAAACCGGAAAACCTCCATAAGCCTTCGGCCAAGCCATGCTCGAAGATTAAGGCAGCGAGGAGAACTAGTAAAAGCCATGCCCATGACCAATCGAACCTTTTGTACAACGGCTTCCCCTTTAGTTCACTTCGGTCTAACGCTGAGAACACCGGCTTGGTGAAGTTGGCGGCTTTTTTGCGAGCAAAAAAGGTGACAGCTTTACCAAGTCCGCGTGCTTTGTATTGTTACGTGGTTGAACTGACAAGCTCAGCAATCTCCTGCCGTACTCTGTTGGATTTGAAACGGTATTTGAACTTTGGAAAAAAATAGACCTTTCGACCCAAGACTGTTTTCTGCTTGAAAGTAATGGAGGACAAATTTCTGGTCCAGTTCATCTCGAAGCATTGTATGTCAGCGACGGACAAGCTAATCGACTTCTCGCTCCCCTTAATGTGCACAATTCTGCCATCAAGCCATACAGAAACGAGCTTTTTCCGCATGTAAAGCAAGAAGGTAAAACCCGCCAGTAAGAATAGAGTGAATTCCCATAGGTGATCTCTGTCCTGCATGTACAGAAAGAGCCAAATTCCGCTTAGGGGAATGGTCCAAAACAAGGGAAAAATATCTCGCATAAACTCGGTCGCCTTTGAAGATATTTTCACTTTTTCCATGGGAGAACCTGGTAGTTCACGTAACGCTTTGGGTAAGCTGCTGGTGCGGAGCGCAGCGTAGTACCGGTCAGCTTCACCCACTGGTTATGCTGCAGACCGTTGAACCCTGACCGCCACGAAGAACACCAATGTGGCGAGAACTACGAATATGTCCATTATGATTGCTGGTGCGGCCTGACCTAAAAATTCTTGGCCATAAATCAGGACCAATGACACGAAAATCGCTTTGCTCAACGCACCCATCGCAGCGGAAAAGACCCGGTGCCTTTCGACCAGCGCACCGTAAATCAAGATGATACCGATTAGGCCGACGAGGGCTGACCAACTGCGTACGATGATGGATTGAAGGCCGCCGTCAAATGAAACGCCGAATATCGATTCAAGCGCAGCTTGAGGTGCTACGAGACCATAAAACATGGTGGCCGTCAGAAAGCCCGACACAAGCATGACCCACTGAAAGTTCCTTTTGACGAATTCCATAATTCCCTTACGTGCTTATAGTTGATGGCAACTTGTAACTCTGCCCTGCGGCATAACGCCGTGGTAATGGGCGCCAACGGAGCAACGCGTAGTTGGCGTCCCGTTCACCACCTTGTTATGAGTCGTTCGCAACGAACGGCTCCTTGTAGGTCAGGTATATCAAACTCGCCAAGGATAACGCTGCTGCGCCGAGCAAGCTGTCTGATATGACGTAAATTAAAATGAACAGTAGTAGCCCAACAGCCACATTCTTTAGATTTTTGGCGCGCGGTATGCCCACGTCGGAATTACAATTTTTACAGTAAATAGACCCTACCTGCCCAAAGCACTTTGCAATCGTACTGGTCGCGGGCTGACTACAGTGTGGGCAGTTCGTACTCATGACTTAAGACTCATAACGCCGAAATAAGCGGCGGCCTGTTAAGGCCGTCCGGTGGAGGCCGAAGGCCGGAACAAACTTGATTGACTTGTTAAACATTAGTGCCGCTACTCACCCACTATCCGAATACCGGGAAAGAGACTAATGAGTGCCAAAATAGCGACCAAGGCGACGGAACCAACAGCAAGCAGGATTTGATTCCCTTCAACCCCTTTATAAATAAGACCACCAACCGCAAGCCCAGCCAGCCCGGTAGTCTGCCTCGCCTGAAGGACAGCTCCACACCCTTTGCAAGCAACGTTCTTGACGAACAGCACCTTGGCTGAAACCCCAGAACCACAATTCGGACACTTATAGGCCATAGTGTTTAACGCCTTGCGCAGCGGCCGAGTGAAACGAGGTCCAGCCCACGCGTATTTTTGCGCGGGCGATGCTGGCGCATCTGGTTATGTGGGCTCTTTGTTTACTCTTTCGAAGAGGTAATTTGTTTCTCTAACTCTTTTGGCGAGATAGTAAAATTGATATCAAAGGTACACGTCCCCTCTTGCACATTGAGTTCTCCACCTTTCCTAATGCAATCATCATGAGCCTGCTTCGGACCCAAATAGAAAACGTAAAAAGCACCGCCAATGAGTGCAAGCAATAACATTTTTTTCATGAGACGTCCTTTTCACCATTTGCACATAACAGCAATTAGGCAGAGGTCTCCGATATTGCAGAAATCTGACCGCTTCGTTACTACGGTCTCTGCGCAGTTGACCAACCTGCCGATAGGTTTATAAAACAGCAGCTTATCCCAGGCCCAACTTCCTTTCCATGTAATCGTCTGACGTCTGTGATGTGCTCCACCAATCATACTGTATGAAATATCAGTAGTTGGCCTGGGGGCGCTGAAGCAAGGGTCTAACTCGAATGTCCGATTTGGTTTAATCACTCCCCCCGCCAATACGTCAAATGACGTACCCACCGGGGCCATTTCGCGAATACTCCCATGTCGGCCGATCACCGATAGTGGTCTTGTGAGGGCAGGCTCACCCGCACCCTGCCTCTTTTGCTTTCGAACCAGCACGCCAAGACCGAAGGAGCGACCCTTATGGCCGAAACAATTATTAAGATCGACCTGAGCAAATCCGCCTACGAAAACGAGAACATCCACAACCGCTGGCATCCGGACATCCCGATGGCGGCGACGGTCAAGCCGGGGGATGATTTCATCATCGAGTGCTACGACTGGACCGGCGGACAGATCAAGAATGACGACAGCGCCGATGACGTGCGCGACGTGGACCTGACCCAGGTGCACTTCCTGTCTGGCCCGGTGGGCGTTGAGGGGGCAGAGCCTGGCGACTTGCTGGAAGTGGACATTCTGGACATTGGCGCCTTCGAGGAGAGTCAGTGGGGCTTTAATGGCTTTTTCTCCAAGCAGAACGGCGGCGGCTTCCTGACCGAGCATTTCCCGGAAGCACAGAAATCCATCTGGGATTTCAATGGCATGTTCACCAAATCCCGCCACATTCCGAACGTGGAATTCGCCGGTCTGATCCACCCGGGTCTGATTGGTTGCCTGCCGTCCAAGGACATGCTGGCGGAATGGAACAAGCGGGAGCAGGCGTTGCTGGACACCGATCCGGACCGGGTTCCCACCCTGGCGTGCCCGCCGGATGGCTCCACCGCCCACATGGGGAAAATGAAAGGTTCGGAGGCCGAAGCCGCCGGTGCCGAAGCGGCCCGTACCGTGCCGCCCCGCGAGCATGGCGGTAACTGCGACATCAAGGACCTGTCCCGGGGCTCGAAGATCTATTTCCCGGTATACGTCAAAGGCGGTGGCCTGTCGGTGGGTGACCTGCACTTCAGCCAGGGCGATGGTGAAATCACCTTCTGCGGCGCCATCGAAATGGCCGGCTGGATTCACCTGCGGGTGAATGTGGTGAAGGATGGCATGGCCAAGTACGGCATCAAGAACCCGATCTTCAAGCCCAGCCCGATCAAGCCGCGCTACGACGACTACGTGATCTTCGAAGGCATCTCGGTCGATGAGGACGGCAAGCAGCACTACCTCGACGTGCACGTGGCCTACCGCCAGGCCTGTCTCAACGCCATCGAGTACCTCACCAAGTTCGGCTACTCCAAGGCCCAGGCCTACGCGATTCTTGGCTGTGCGCCGGTGGAAGGCCACATCAGTGGCGTGGTGGATGTACCGAACGCCTGTGCCACCTTGTGGCTGCCCACCGACATCTTCGACTTCGACATCAATCCGAACGCGTCCGGGCCGGAAGTGAAAGTCACCGGCAGTGTGGATATTCCGTTGTCGCCGGATAAGGAGTAAGCCATGCCCCTGTACGACTACAAGTGCCGGGACCACGGCCTGTTCCAGAAGCTGGGCACCATGGCGGAAGCCGCACTTCCCGCCGAGTGCCCCGAGTGTCAGCAGCAATCAGCCCGGGTGATTGTGCTGCCACCGGAAATTCTGGCGATGGCGCCTGAGCAACGGCAGGCGGCGGAACGCAATGAAAAGGCCCGGCATGAGCCGATCATTTCCACCGCTGATCAGCGGGAGCATGATGCGGAACATCGCCAGGCCTGTGGCTGCCAGAAACGCTCAGCCAGCAAGCCGATGATGTTCTACACCGCCGATGGCAAGAAGATGTTCCCGTCCATGCGGCCGTGGATGATCAGCCACTGATCCGGCAATCGAAGTAAGATGTCCTGTCACGTGTTGTTAGCCCCCATCCGGGGGCTTTTTTATGCGGCGGAATAGCTGTGTCTTGCCATGGGCGTGGTGCTGGTGAGTTGGCGCAACAGTGGGTTGTTCGTTGCGTTCAGAAGCGTTACACCGGTTTCAGAACTTTGTGGTCGTTGAAGCTTTGGGACCAGACTTCCCGGCGCCCCTGAATCGGGGTGGCGACCAGCAGTTCCGGCTGGTGGATGTGCCAGCCCTGGGCGTAGTCCACGTTCAGCTCGGTCAGCCGGGCCATGATGCTGGCGTTTTCCACATATTCGGCCACCACCTCCAGGCCCATGGCGTGGGCCACTTCGGTCATGGCGCGCACCATTTCGTAGTCGACCTTGTCGGTGGCCAGTCCGCGAATAAAGCAGCCATCGATTTTCAGGCAGTGAACCGGCAGGGTTTTCAGGTGGCCATAGGAGGCAAAGCCGCTGCCGAAGTCATCCAGTGCGAATTTGCAGCCGATAGCCCGGAGCCGCTCGATCAGGTTCTGGGTCTCTTTAACGCTGGCCACGGCGGCGCTTTCAGTGATCTCGAAGCAGATTTTGTGGGCCGGTATGCCGTAACGGTTGAAGGCGTCGATGATGAACGGGCTCAGATCCGCGCAGCTCACCGACTGGGCGCTCAGGTTGATGTTGGCCTGTGTCAGCTGCTGCAGATGTTGCGGGTGCTCGGACAACCACTTGAAGTAGGTCTGGATCACCCACTGGTCCAGTTCCACGATCATGTTGTAGCGCTCAGCAGCAGGCAGGAAGGCGCCGGGCAGGACAAGTCGCCCTTCTCGCTTCATGCGCACCAGCACTTCGTAGCGGTCGCCTTGCGGGTTGCCCCGGATGGGGGAGACCTTCTGGTGGAACAGAATCAGGTTGTTGTTGCGGATGGCTTCACGGATCACCGTCACCTGTTCCATTTCGGTTTGACGCTGGGCGATGTCACCCCGGTTTTCATCGTGCACCACAACCTGGTTGCGGCCGCCATCTTTTGCCGCGTAGCAGGCGGTGTCCGCCAGGCTGACCAGCTCGGCCAGGGTGCCGGTTTTCTCGTTGATGGTGACAACGCCGATGCTGATGCCGATGCTGAACACCTTGCCCTTCCAGGTAAACCGGTAATCGCCAACATCCCGACGCAAGCGCTGGGCGAGGGTAGCGGCGTTTTCCACCGGAGTTTTTTCCAGCAGCAGGGCGAATTCGTCACCGCCCAGGCGGGCAAGGGAATCCGTTGCGCGGACGTACTTCTGGAACAGCGCCGAGATCTGTTTGAGCAACTGGTCCCCGGCACCATGGCCACAGGTATCGTTAACGATTTTGAATTGGTCCAGATCCATCATCAGCAGGGCATGATTGCGGCCCTGAATCCGGGCACTCTCAATCGCACGCTCCAGCCGCTTCTCAAAACCCAGTCGATTCACGAGGCCGGTCAGGGGGTCGTGATTGGCCAGATAGTTGAGCTGCTGTTCGCTGGCTTTTTTGTCGGTGATGTCCACCAGCGAGCCCTCAAACACCGGGCGCTTGGTGTCCGGGTCCCGCACTACACGCCCGTAAACGGACACCCAGAACAGCTCGCCGCTGAGCCGGCGGGCCTCGCACTCGAAGCCGTGCAGTTTGCCGTGACGGGTCAACAGCTCTATGCCTTCTTCCCACTTCTTGCGCCGCGCCGGAATCAGTTTGAGGTTATTGCTGCCACGACGTAACAGGTCGTCCGGGTTCTCGGCGCCGAAAATGCGCGCCAGGGCCGGATTCGCCGACACAAAGCGGCCCACCCGGTCGACCCGGAAACGGCCTTCCAGCGATTCGTCGTGGATCACCCGGTAACGCTCAAGATGGGCAATGGCCTCTTTCTGGGCTTCTTCGCGGGCCGTTTTCTCCCGGTTAATGCGATCGGCCAGCGCGAAGGAGAGTAGGGCAACCACGGAGATGGCCCCGAAGTGAATGGAATACTCCGTCAGCCAGTTGCGAGGTAAAGCGCCGACTTTTGCAAGGATCAGCACCAGGGTAAAAATGGTGAATAAGGTGAAGGCGGTAACGAAATAGCGGGCGTCTTTCAGGCCTTCGTGAAGCCAGAAATAGACGCTGGCGGCATAGGTCGACAAAGGCACCAGTACCAGCATCGCCATGGTCAGGTGGATGGCGACCTGGTACGGCAGCACAAAGGCCAGGGCCACGGTGAGCAGACACAGGGCCCCGTAAACGTAAAAGAGTCTGCCCAGTGTGGGAGCCCGCTGCTGGAGCTTGAGGAACCGGTGGGTGAACAACGCCAGGGCGGCGAGGGCGCTACCGCCGGAAACCACCAGACTGATCTGGTTCCATTCCGGCGATCGGGGCCAGACATGGCTGAAGCCGATGCCGGTCAGAATGGCTTCCACAAAGCAGTAGCCGATCAGGCACAGTGCGTAAAACAGGTAGGCATTCTCGCGAATCGAGATCCACAGGAACAGGTTGTACAGCGCCATGATGGCAATCATGCCGATCAGCCCGCCGAAAAACAGGGCTTCCCCGTATTTTTTGGCGGCCAGGGCATCCCGCTGCCAGAGCGAGATGGGTACCTGCATGGAGGAGGTGCTCCGGATTTTCATCACCACGACGTATTCCTGTTCCGGCGCCAGGGTGATGGGGAATACAACGTTCGGAAACAGGATCGGGCGCTCTTCGAAGGCCCACTGGTCCCCGGCCTTCAGGGTCTGGACAAATCTTCCTGTTTCCAGGCTGAACAGGGTCAGTTCCACCTCATCCAGCAGGGCATAGTCGATGTCGAGATACAGGTTCTGGGTGGTCGCCGACGCGTTGGTCAGCTGGAACCGGATCCACACGGTGTCTGTGATGAAGCCAAGGTTCAGGTGCTCGCCGGACAGGGATTGCCACCCCCAGTTGATGTCCCGGACCTGCTCTGGCGAAAGGTTGCGCTGCTCGTCGGTCTGATAGACCAGGTGCGGAGCCAGCGACACCCCATCATCCGCAGGCAGATGGCTGGCGAGAACGGAAGCAGAGGCCGGCAGCGTGAAAGCGGCGCCTGAAAGCAGGGTTGTGACGAAGACGAACAAACGGGCAGTCCGATAGGCCCGGAGAAAACATGCACGCAAATACATCAGCGGCGTCTCTTGATTATCGTTATTGATCCCTCGCCAGCGAGTATAAGATTGTATTTGCTATATAAATACGAAGCAGTGCTCATTGGCATCAGGCTGAGTGTCGACGCCGCTGAAATATGCCGAAAAGAAATGTGATGCAATCGTCACAAACGCGCTACAGAGCTGAAAACCTTGCGGGCATACACTGGCCCCCACTTGGATATTTCGGTTTTTACGATCATGAGATGTACTGAAGCTTCGGCTGAGCGTGGTACGCCACGGACTCCTGATGAGGGCGTGGCGGACTTGGCCATGCATGGGTCTCTGGCTGGCGTGGCGCGAGTGGCGGCAGGCGCCTTGCAGCAGCTGCCCGGGGACGGCGTGCTGTTCCAGTTGCTGGAACCCCACCTTGGTGTTGCCGGGCGGCCCGGACACCACCAGTTGCCTGCGGCCTTTCCCGCCGGCATCAGCGAGCTACCGCTGGCTCCGGACTGTTTTGCAGCGCCGCATCACCGGGCCGATCTGCCGCGGCCGCTCAGCATAGCCGGACAGCTCTACTATGAGGACGTCCGGGCGTTTGTCGCACAGCTGATGCCGTATCTTGCCGATCAGGAGCTGCACGATTGGCGACAGTCCATGGCGGAGGCTGTGCCCGGGTTTGCCGACACGGACCTGGCAGAGTCACTGGCCACCCTGATCTGGCAGGTGAGTTTCCTCGCTTCCATGGGGCGCGACACCCTGGCGTCCGCGCGGCCTCAGGAGCGCGAGTCGTTGCAGGGCGCCGAGACCATGGACAACATTCGCTATGGCTTCCGTGCTCCGGCACTTCAGTCGCTGGCGGATGAATTCCGTCAACGGCTGAAGGCTACCGATCAGCGCCTGGCCGCGGATGGCTTGCAGCTGACGCCGCTGAACCGGGTCTGCCAGAGTATCTGCTGGTAGCACTGTAACGGGGCGCAGTGGGGGGGGGCGCACTGGCCTGTCTGGTTCTGGCGGGGTGGGATGCGGCTGACGGAGCGTCAGGCTTCGTCGGCCTCAAGTTCCGCAAAGCCAATGGCTGCTGAGTTGTGTTGCGCCATCCAGCGCCGGACGTCATTCAGCGGCATGGGCTTGCTGAGCCAGTAGCCCTGCAGCCGATCGCAGTTCATATCCCGCAACAGCTGGGCAGCCTCTTCATCTTCCACACCTTCGGCAATCACCTGATAGCCCAGGCCGTGAACCATGTTCACGGCAGTCTCGACGATCACCCGGGAACTCTCACTGTCCAGAATGTCGATGATCAGGGCGCGGTCGAGTTTGATCTCGGAGGCAGGCAGCTGTTTCAGGTACGACAGCGAGGAGTAGCCGGTGCCGAAATCGTCCACCGAAATCCGAAGTCCGGTATCGGCCAGGGCAACCAGCGCCTTGAGCCCGGTTTCCGGGTCTTCCATGGCCGCGGTTTCGGTCAGTTCCAGGGTCAGCTGTTCGGGCCGCAGATTGTGACGCTGCAGGGCCGCCTGTATCCACTCCACCAGTCCCTTGGCGCTCAGGTCGCGGGCCGAGATGTTGATGGACAACTCCAGATCCGGATAGTCGCCCGTGAGGGTGGCGAGGTCGGCCGTGCCGCGCTCCACCGCCCAGCGGGTCAGCTGGGTAATGACGCCGGTCTCTTCCGCCAGTGGAATAAAGTCGGACGGGAACACCCAGCCGCGTTCCGGGTGATGCCAGCGAATCAGGGCTTCGACACCCACGACACGGCCGGTTTTCAGGCACAGTTTGGGCTGGTAGTGCAGTGACGTCTGCTCTTGAATCAGCGCTTCTTTCAGGTCCGACATCAGTGTCAGCCGGCTTTCGCTGTAGATATCCAGCTCGTGTGAGTAGACACCGGTGGCCAAAACGCCCTGAGACGCGTTTTCCATTCCAACGTGGGCATTGCGGATCAGCAGCGCGGCCGAGTCACCGTGCTGGGGATAGTAGGCGGCGCCGAACTTGGGGTGCAGCTCAATGGCCAGGTGGTCGATGGGCAGGGGTTCCGACAACAGTTTAATGGCCTTGTTCATACCCTCGAATTTGTCGTCCACGGCCCGGACATCAATCAACAGGCCCAGGCAATCGCCCGACAGCTGGAAAACGCATTCCGAACGGCCCTGTTCGTCGTCGCGGCAATGCACCATGGGCATTTCTTTGGCCAGTTCGGTCATCTGCTGGGCGAGACTTTTCAGCAGCCGTTCACTGCGGGCCAGCCCGAGGGTGCGGTGAATCTCGTCCATGCGGGTGATGCGGGCGATGCCCACAATGTACTCGCCGTCCGGGTTCTGGCTGAGGACTCTGTTGGTCATGCGCTCGAACCGGTTGCGGTTCGGCAGGCCGGTGACCGGGTCATGGGTCATGGCCTCGGTCAGCCGCTGTTGGGTGCGGTTACGGACTTTTTCCTTGAGCAGGCTGTCGGCCTGGGCCTCAAAACGCTCCTGGCGCTCATGGTACAGGCGGTCCGCCAGTGCAAACGTCAGGATGATGGCCTCCAGGCAGGAGCCGATCTGCATGGCGTATTCGGTCAGGAAGGTCTCGGGCAGAAATCCCAGCGCCCGGCCGGCGGTCGCCAGCACGCCCAGGGTTAGCGGGGTCCAGGCGACGGTGAAGAAAATGCCGGAACGCACGCCCGCGGCCCAGGAAACCGGCCCGGCCACCAGCAGTAACAGGAAAAAGAACAGTGCTGAAAACGACGACAACTGAATGGCAGTGTTGTAATCCAGCACCAATGCGGCGACAAGATTGCACACTTCAAAGCCGATCATCAGCCGCAGTGCCAGATCCAGCCGCGGGCTGTGGGATTTCACCCGCAGGAATTCCCGGCAGAACAGGATGGAGAACAGGGCCAGGATGGGCATGGACGAAAGCAGCACCCGGGCGTGCAGGCCGGGAAACTGGGGATACAGAAGCTGGAAACTGAAACCCTTGATGGAGGCAAAGAACAGCAGATAGCCCGTGATCGCCATGGCGTAGTACAGGTAAAGCGTTTCCCGCAGGGTCAGGAACACCGCCAGGTTGATCAGGATGATGACGAACAGGCAGCCGTAGTAGAAGAAATGCAGCTTTTGCTCGCCCGAGGCCGAGCCGAAAAAGTCGTGCTCATGCCAGATGTCCAGTGGCAGCACCAGCGAGCCTTCGGTTTGTACCCGCACATACAGGGTTTTTGTCTGCTCCGGAGCCAGGGTGAACCGGAAGAGCATGTTCGGGTGGTCGATTTCCCTGGGGTAAAACGGGCGGGTATCACCGGTGCGAACCACGCGGCCCGGTCCCGCGCTGGACACCTCGTGGAAGATCACGTCATCCAGCTGTGAATAACCCAGCTCGGCCACCAGGTTCATTGTCTCGCGGGTCTGGTTGTGGACGGCGAACCTCAGCCAGTAGGCGGATCGGGTAATGCCGAAAGTGTCGCTGCCATTCGGTACCGCCTGCCACTGGTCGTCGGCCAGTGTCATGACCTGGTCCAGGTCCGCGTGACCCGCCGGATCCTGCCAGACCTCGAAGTGAGGCTGGATCGCACTGTCGGACGACACGGGAACGGGGTCAGTGCCGGCCAGCACCGGGTTGCACACCAGCACGCTGAGAATCAGCAACACGAAGCGTAGGATTGAAGGTACTGTCACGGTCATAGCGCCGGTTGCCTCGTCAAAGCATTGCTGGACAGCGAGTTATATACGGACTGGAGCCCGCCAATCTGGCCAGACGAAGTTAACCAATTCCTGTTTTTACTTATTATTGTGGTTAGTGTCTGATCAATGCTAACGCCGGATCGGGATCGGGCTGAATGAGATTTATGTAGAAAAATGTGTCGCGGAGCCCGGCGGCGGCGTCCGTGTGGTAATTTTCTGCGGGTCATCGAAGCGCTCAAGGAGCCGTTGTGGAACAGAACTGGATTAACCATGCGATTGCCGCCATCGAAGCGGATTTCCGGCGTTCCTCGGATACCCATTTGCTGAAGGTGGATCTGCCGGCGTGTGGCGACATCACCCTGTACCTGAAGGATGAATCCACCCATCCCACCGGCAGCCTCAAGCATCGCCTGGCTCGTTCGCTGTTTCTGTACGGCCTGTGCAACGGGCAGATTCACCAGGGTACGCCCATCATTGAAGCGTCCTCCGGCAGCACGGCCATCTCGGAAGCCTACTTCGCGAAACTGCTCGGGCTGCCCTTTATTGCGGTTATTCCCAAAGGCACGTCGCAGGAGAAAATCGACAAGATTGCCTTTTACGGGGGGCGCTGCCACCTGGTGGAGGCCTGCGATATCTACTCCGAGGCGGCGCGCTTGGCGGAGGAAGTCGGCGGCCATTACATGGATCAGTTTACCTTTGCCGAACGGGCGACCGACTGGCGCGGCAACAACAACATCGCCGAGTCGATCTTCCAGCAAATGAGCGCCGAACCCCATCCGGTTCCGGACTGGATTGTGGTGAGCGCCGGCACTGGCGGCACCTCGGCCACCATCGGCCGTTACATTCGCTATCAGGGGCACCCGACCCGCCTGTGCGTGGCAGATCCGGACAATTCGGTGTTCTTCGATTACTTCCAGACCGGCGACGCCAGCCTGACCACGGGCCAGCGCTCGATGATCGAGGGCATCGGGCGCCCGCGGGTGGAGCCATCCTTTGTCGCGTCCGTGATCGATCGCATGAGCAAAGTGCCCGATTCGGCGGCATTTGCCACGATTCATGTGCTTGAGAAAATGCTGGGCCGGCGCTGCGGCGGCTCTACCGGAACCAATGTCTACGCGGCGTTGCAGATCATCTCTGACATGGTTGCCCGCAACGAATCCGGCAGTGTGGTGTCGATGATTTGCGACGGCGGCGAGCGGTACCTGGATAGCTATTACAACGACCAATGGCTGGCCGATAACGGCTTTGATACCGAGTCCTACCGAAAACAGTTGGAACATTTTTTTGAAACTGGCGTTTTCAAGCCAGTGCGTTGAAATTCACCCTTTGATCAGGAACCGACAGACGTGAAATATTGTGTGACTGCGAGCCTTCTTGCCGCTCTGACTCTTTTGGCCGGGTGTTCTCCGGAAGTTGGCAGTAAGGCGTGGTGCGAGGATATGGAAGCGACGCCGAAGGGCGAGTGGACCGCCAACGAGGCCAGAGACTACGCCAAGAACTGCCTGTTCCGCTCGGACGACTGATTCTGCGTCAGTCGTTCTCGTCCTTCTCCTGGGCGTCCAGCTCGGCTTTACGCCGGCGGATCTTTTCCAGCTTCTCGGGCGGGATGCGCATGTTGGCTGAATCCCGCAACAGCAGCAGGCTGCCAATGATCAGGGCAAAGGACAGCAGGACTATAATCCATCCGATAACGGGCATGGTTCGGGCTCCGGGGCAGGGGATACCTGGTCAGTGTGAACCACCCGGGCCCGGAAGCTCAAGCCGGATATGGAGCGGGTGAAATGCGCAACGATTCCATGACCGCCGAACAATGGCAGGCGGTGCTTGAAGCCATCCCCGATGTTCGGGACGGCCTGACCCGCACCGAACGTCTGATCCTCTATCTCATTCACCAGACCCAGCAGGAGCTGAACGGCCGCAACGTGCCGACCGCCATGCTCTACGGCCGGGTACTGGAATACGTCGACATGAGTGAGGCCGACCTGCACCTCTACCTCGACCGCCTGGGCGTCAAAGGCGATGGTCTAACGCCCCGCTGACCACCAACTATACTCCGTTTCAGGACGGCGTTTGATACGCCCCGAATGGAGATCTCCCGTGAATCAGATACTGGTAGGTAAGGGCCAGCAGCCGGTGTGGCTGCTGGGTGGTTATGGCAACCGGCATGGCCTGATTGCAGGCGCCACGGGCACCGGCAAAACCGTCACCATGATGGTGCTGGCGGAGGGTTTTTCACGCATGGGCGTGCCGGTCTTTATGGCCGATGTGAAGGGCGACGTTGCCGGGCTGTCCCAGCCGGGGGCCGGCAGTGAAAAATTGCAGGCCAGGGCGGCTGACCTCGGTGTCGAAGCCTACGCCCCGGAGGCCAATCCAGTGGTGTTCTGGGACCTGTACGGCAAGCAGGGCCACCGGGTGCGCACCACCATCAGCGAAATGGGGCCGGCGTTGCTGGCACGCCTGCTGGAACTCAACGACACCCAGACCGGGGTACTGGAAGTGACCTTCCGGGTGGCCGATGACCAGGGCCTGCTGCTGCTGGACTGGGAAGATCTCCGAGCCATGCTGGGTCTGGTGTCCGAGCTGCGTAAAGAGATTTCGGAGCAGTATGGCCTGGTCAGTGCGCAGTCGATTGCCGCCATCCAGCGGGACCTCTTGAGCCTGGAGCGCGAAGGCGGCGATCTGTTGTTCGGTGAGCCGGCGCTGGACCTGAATGACCTGATGGCCACCGATCTGAGCGGCCGCGGGGTGATCAACATCTTCGCGGCGGACCAGCTGATTCTCAAGCCCCGTGTCTACTCCAGCTTCCTGCTCTGGCTGCTGTCGGAACTGTTCGAGAACCTGCCCGAGGTGGGGGATCTCGACAAGCCACGGATGGTGTTGTTCTTTGACGAAGCGCACCTGTTGTTTGACGACGCGCCCCCTGTGCTGCTCAAGCGAATCGAACAGGTGGTTCGGCTGATCCGCTCCAAAGGCGTGGGCATCTATTTCTGCTCCCAGTTCCCGGACGATCTGCCAGGTGAGGTGCTGGGGCAGCTGGGTAACCGGATTCAGCACGCGCTGCGGGCCTATACGCCACGGGATCAGAAAGCGGTGAAAACGGCTGCGGAAACCTTTCCGGACAATCCGGCACTGGATGTGGCCACAGTGATCTCTGAGCTGGGGGTGGGGGAAGCGCTGGTGTCTACCCTGCAGGACAAGGGCGTGCCCATGCCGGTGGAACGCGCCCGCATTGCCCCACCGCGGTGCCGGATGGGGCCGGTAACCCCCGACGAGCGCATCGCCACGATGCGGTGCAGCCGCGTGGGCGCGAAATACGACCTGCCCGTAAACCGGGAGTCGGCGCACGAAATCCTGACCCAACGGGCGCAAGCGGCGGTAAAGGCGGCGCAAGAGGGCAAAACCCGGGCCGAAAAGAAAGCGTCAGACAGCAACCCGTTGAGTGACGTGTTGTGGGGAACCGGCCGCCGGCAGGGTGTCGTGGAGGCCATGGCCAAATCCGCAGCCCGGTCTGTGGGCAGTCAGCTGGGACGTCAGATCTTGCGAGGTTTGCTCGGAGGCTTGCTGGGGGGTGGGCGCCGCTAGGCGAAACCACCGGGACAGCCAGTGTTGGCACACTGCCCGGTTACGTCAGGCAACTCAGAAGGTGAATGCACCACCGACAGAGAAGTAATCGATGTCGGTGTTGTCCAGATCAAAGCGCTCCCACTCGGCGCGGACCTGGAGTGAAAACAGCGTGAAACGGGCGCCAATGCCGTACAGAGGATCGGTGCCGTCGTCATCGCCCAGACCACCGCTGAATTCGCTGTCCCAGAGCGCGGCACCCACCTTACCGAAAATACCGACCGGCCCCAGTTTGACCCCGGCCAGTCCGGCCGCTGTCCAGGCGGTGACATCCAGGTCAGCATCAGTACTGAAGGGGCCCACGGAGCCTCTAAAGGACCCGAAATCGACGTATGCACCTTCGACCGCCAGATCCACCAGCGGAATCAGGCCGAAGTTGTAACCGCCAAAGATCTTGTAACCGGTGTCGTCGTCGTCAAAATCGATAGAGTCAAAATTCGGATCCTGGTCATTCAGTTCCAATTGCGCCTGACCAACGGACGCACCCACGTAAAAGCCGCTGTCACTTCCGGCAAAAGCAGTGCCGGACACGGCGGCCAGAGATACAGCAAGAGCCAAGGGAAGTGGATTTTTCATGTTCTTAGCCTCCTGTGCTAAGCGTTTGACGGTTAAAAACTAGGCGATGGTTCCAGTTTTGTCGAGTTGTGGAACAAAAATACTGAAGAGGTCTGTTTCCAGGATTTTCAACGGGTTTTGTGGTGTTTTTAAGACATCTTTTGGAGATTGGTCCGCAAGGTTCTTTCCTGTCAGGTTGCGCTTACAGTGACTATCCTGTGTGAAGTGGTGGTTAATTTATGATCAGAGATGTGGGGGGAAAGGCGCTATGTTTGTGGCAGAGACATCCACGGGTCATCTGATAGAGGTGTTGGATGCCCAGAGCCTGTTTGATCCACACAAGACCCAGATTGAGGGCAGCCTTCATTACGGGGAGGAAGCCCAGGATCCTGAAATGTATGAAAAATCCGATCTTAGTTTTCCGTCGGGCGAGGCCTTGCCCCGCTGCTGGACGGATCCTCATTACCGCCGAAAACCCTGACCCGTAGCGCACGCCGTCTTCGGTTATCCCGCATACGTAACACCTCGATCAAGTTCTGAACAGAGTTGAAATCGGATTAACGTCTCGTTATCATTTTTGTTAATTGAACGTTCAATTAAAAAATTTGAAGCGACGACGGCGACGTTGAAATGCCCAAAATTGGAGTCAAAGACACCCGGAAACAGCAGTTGATTGAGGCCACGATGGCGTCCATTGCGGAACTGGGTATGCAGAACACCACGATTGTCAGCATCAGCAAACGCGCTGGCATGTCGTCCGGGATTATCAGTCACTATTTCGGCGGCAAGCAGGGGCTGATCGAAGCCGCCCTGCGTTACATGCTGAATCAGCTCGGCGGGGAATTGCGGGAGCGCATGGCGCATACCGACGGAACGCCGCTGCAGCGTCTGAACTGCATTATCGAGGCGAACTTTTCGGAGTTTCAGCGCTCGTCCCTGGCGGCGAAAACCTGGTTGAGTTTCTGGGCGCGCTCGATGCACGAGCCGGGTCTGAAACGCCTCCAGCAGATCAACAACGCCCGACTCTACAGCAACCTGCGTTACTCCTTTGCGCAGGTGCTGGATGAAGAACAGGCAACCGCTGCGGCCCGGCAGGCCGCGGCGATGATTGACGGCTTCTGGCTCCGTAGTGCCCTCAGCCTGGACCCGGAAGAGAGTTTCGAAGCCGGTGAACAACTGTGCAAGCGCTTTGTCAAAGACGCGCTCGACCAATACACGAACTTGTAATCGCGAGGACACTCGTTATGTCTGGATCACTCCCTCGTTACCAGAATTTTGTACACGGCCGTTTCCTGGCCAACACCAGCGGCGAAACGTTTCCCGTGGTGAACCCGGCCACTGGCGAAGTTATCTATGAAGTGGAAGTGGCGGACGAGTCCGTCCAGCAGGCGGCGATTGAAAGTGCCAAGGCCGGGTTTGCCGAATGGTCTGCCATGCCGGCGATCGAGCGTGGCCGGATTCTGAACAAGGCCGTGGCGCTGCTGCGCGAGCGCAATGACGAGCTGGCCGAGGCGGAAGTGCGGGACACCGGCAAGCCGATGCAGGAAGCCGAGGCGGTGGACGTGGTCACCGGCGCGGATGTGATCGAATACTTTGCGGGCCTGGCCCCCAGCGTTGAGGGCATTCAGCAGGACCTGGGTGGCGATTTCTATTACACCCGTCGGGAGCCGCTGGGCATCTGCGCCGGTATCGGTGCCTGGAACTATCCGATCCAGATTGCCTGCTGGAAGTCCGGTCCGGCACTGGCGGCGGGTAACGCACTGATTTTCAAGCCGTCGGAAGAAACTCCGATGGGCGCCATCAAGCTGGCGGAAATCTACATCGAGGCCGGTGTGCCGGCGGGTGTGTTCAACGTGGTGCAGGGCGCGGCCGAAGTCGGCCAGTGGCTGACCCACCACCCGGACATCGAGAAAGTGTCGTTTACCGGCGAAGTAGCCACTGGCAAGAAGGTCATGGCGGCTGCGGCCTCCACACTGAAGGATGTCACCATGGAGCTGGGCGGCAAGTCGCCGCTGATCATCTTCGACGATGCGGATGTGGAGAACGCCGTCTCCGCGGCGATGGTGGGGAATTTTTATACCCAGGGTGAGATCTGTACCAACGGTACCCGCGTATTCGTTCAGGAAGGCATCTATCAACGTTTCATGGACCGGCTGCTGGAGCGTACGCGCAACAACATCAAGCCGGGGGATCCGATGGATCCGGCCACCAACTACGGCGCCCTCATCTCCGCTAAGCACCGGGACCTGGTGCTCGATTACATCGCCAAAGGAAAGGCCGAGGGGGCAACCCTGGCAGAAGGCGGCCATACCCTGGCTCCGGCATCGGCCGAAGGGGGCTTTTTCGTGGCGCCAACCATCTTCACCGACTGCACCGACGACATGACCATCGTCAAAGAGGAAATCTTTGGCCCGGTGATGTCCGTGCTCAAGTTCTCCGAGGAAGACGAAGTGGTTGCCCGCGCCAACGACACCGAGACGGGCCTGGCTGCGGGTGTTTTCACCAACGATATCCGTCGTGCCCATCGGGTGATTCACCAGATCGAAGCGGGTATCTGCTGGATCAACAGCTACGGTGCATCCCCGGCGGAAATGCCGGTGGGTGGCTACAAGCTCTCTGGTGTGGGCCGGGAAAACGGCCGAGTTACCCTGGACCACTACACCCAGATCAAATCCGTGTATGTCGGCATGGAGGATCTGGACGCGCCGTTCTAAGCGGGCGATCCAACCGGGAGGTCTGGAATGAAAGAAAACCAATACGATTACATCGTGGTAGGGGCGGGATCGGCTGGCTGCGTGCTGGCCAATCGCCTGACCGAGGACGGCAAGAAGTCGGTGCTGCTGCTGGAAACCGGCGGCAGCGACAAGAGCATCTTCATTCAGATGCCGACAGCCCTGTCCATTCCCATGAACACCAAGAAGTACGCCTGGCAGTTCGAAACCGATCCGGAGCCGTATCTGGACAACCGCCGCATGCACTGTCCGCGCGGCAAGGTACTGGGCGGTTCATCGTCCATTAATGGCATGGTCTATGTCCGTGGCCATGCCCGGGACTTTGACGAGTGGCAGCAGGAAGGTGCCGAAGGCTGGGATTACCGCCACGTTCTGCCGTACTTCAAGAAGGCCGAAACCTGGGCCTTCGGCGGCGACGACTACCGGGGCGGACAGGGTCCGTTGGGCGTGAATAACGGCAACAACATGCAGAACCCGCTGTACAAGGCGTTCATCAAAGCGGGTACCGACGCCGGTTATTTCGAAACCGAAGACTACAACGGCGCCCAGCAGGAAGGCTTCGGCCCCATGCACATGACCGTGATGCACGGCCGGCGCTGGTCCACCGCCAATGCCTACCTGCGCCCGGCCATGAAGCGCCCGAACCTGACCGTGGTGACCCACGCGATGGTGCACAAGGTGTTGCTGGACGGCAAAACCGCCACCGGTGTGCGCTATGAGCAGGGTGGCCAGGTGCATGAAGCCCACGCCAGCGACGAGGTGATTCTGTCCGCCGGTTCCATCGGGTCGCCGCACCTGTTGCAGCTGTCCGGTATCGGCAGCCGCGAGGTGCTGGAAAAGGCCGGCATTGAGGTGAAGCACGAACTGCCCGGCGTGGGTGAGAACCTTCAGGACCATCTGGAATTCTACTTCCAGTTCCGCTGCAAGCAGCCGGTATCCCTGAACCGCAAGCTGGACCCGTGGAACAAGCTCAAGATCGGTGTGCGCTGGCTCCTGAAAAAGGACGGCCTGGGCGCGACCAACCATTTCGAGTCCTGTGGCTTTATCCGCTCCAAGGCGGGCGTGGAATGGCCGGATCTGCAGTACCACTTCCTGCCGGCGGCCATGCGCTATGACGGTCGGGAAGCGTTCAAGGGCGACGGTTTCCAGCTGCACATAGGCCACAACAAGCCGAAGAGCCGTGGTTTTGTGCACGTGAAATCGGCGGACCCGAAAGATCATCCCCGTATCCTGTTCAACTATATGCAGCACGAGGACGACCGCGAGGGCTTCCGGGATTGCGTGCGCCTGACCCGGGAAATCATCAACCAGCCGGCGATGGACGAGTACCGTGGTGCGGAGATCCAGCCGGGTGAGGATGTGGTCACCGACGAGCAGATCGACGCGTTTGTCCGGCAGGCTGTGGAAAGCGCCTACCACCCGTCCTGCTCCTGCAAGATGGGTACCGATGACATGGCCGTAGTCGATCCGGAAACCCGGGTCCGCGGCATCCAGAATCTTCGGGTGGTGGACTCGTCCATCTTCCCGACGATACCCAATGGCAACCTGAACTCGCCGACCATTATGGTGGCGGAGCGGGCAGCCGACCTGATCCGCGGCATGGAGCCGCTGAAACCTTCCGATGCGCCCGTCGTCATGGACGACCAGTGGCAGGCACGTCAACGATCGGGCGAGGCCAAGCGCACCCTCAGTTGAGGAGTGCTTGAGGCCTTCCCGAGCCCCGGGGCGTCGTGCCCCGGGGTCGCAAGCCCTCAGGGTTTCCCTATCAGTACGGAGGCACCGGTTGTCTCGGCGCGCTAGATAGGGAAGTTCTGGGTTTGTGTCCGATTCGAAATTCGACCAGTAAAAGTAGAGGAGGAACACTAGAATGTTTTTAACCCGAACGACCGTTTTCCGGAGGCCTTCATCATGACGCTCTGGTTATCCGCAGGCATGCTGTTCACCTTCGCTGCGATTGCAGTGATTCTTGTGAAGTGGGGCAACATGAAGGTGATTGGTGTCACGCCCGTGCACACCCTCACGTTCATCGCCATCCTGTTCACCTCCGGCCTGGATGTGGGGCTGATCATGTTCCCGCTGACCGAGTTTGCCGGTTACGCCAACGTGAGTGAGAACCCGGAGTATGGCTTTGCCAACCCGCTCGCTATCGAGTTTGGTTTCTGGGCCTTCCTGATCTGGGGCTTCTATTTTCTGACCTGTTTCTACTTCGCGATCATCGAACCGCGGGTGAAGTTCTTTGATATCCCGGTGGTGAAGGTGATCAACAACGTGGTCATCATCGGTACCTGTGCCTTTACCGCCTACCTGTTGCTGGCGAACCTGCCCTGGTATCTGCCGCAGCTGGGCGACGGTGAAAGTGTGGTGCCGGCGTTCTACATCATCGTGTTTGTGTCGATCGCGCTGGCGGTTTACTCCAGCTCCAAGCTCAAATACGTTCGGATTCTCAGTGTCGGCTCCAGTGTGCTGTTCATCGCCCTGATCTCGGTGATGTGGGTGCGGGCCTTCGTGGTGGGCGAGGGCTCGCCGGGTGATTTCTTCGGCACGGCCGGGCTGTTGACGGAATATTTCACCAACATCCACGAGTTCATTCTGCCGATCAACGACTACCACGAGTTCTATCTGTTCTGGTGGTTCGCCTGGAGCATCATGATTGGCCAGTTCACCGCCCGTTTCGTGAGCGGCATCCGGACCTGGCAGCTGCTGATTGCCATGCTGGTGATTCCGTCTGTGGCCATCGGTGTCTGGTTCACCGTGCTCTACCAGTACCACAGAGAAGGGCTTGAGGTGCTGGCGCTGACCAACATCGCGATGATCAGCGTAGGGGTACTGATGGTAATCAACTCGCTGGATTCGCTGATCCGGCTGTACACCGACAACCTGAACCTGACCGCAGAGCGCTTTGGTCAGTTTAACTACCTGCTGTTCAACTTTTTGGCGATGGCAGGGCTGACCATGCTGTTCAAGCTGGAATTCCTGCAGATCCAGTGGGTCGGTGCGCTGGTCATTGCGCTGTACTTCACCTGCTTCGCCTACATCCTGGCGACCAAGAGCCGGGATGTGTTCAGCATCAATTCGTCGCCGAAGGAAAACATCCTCGATTTCCACCGGGTTGACGAGGTGGACGAAGCCCACTCCAGCGCCTGATCAAGCGACCTGAAGTGAAAAGGGGTTGGCCCTGGTGGGCCAACCCCTTTTTTGTGCCTGAACCCCGGGAATTCAGTTACAGCTCTCCAGCTGATTGATCCAGTCCTCAATCAACTCGGCTCCCTGGCGATCCACCACATTGACGCTGATCGGCGGCATCCGGTCATCCTGTCCGGCCACCATCCTCAGGTACAGCAGGGAATTTACCGCATCCCCGGCCCGCAGCAGAACCGCGCCGGTCTGGCCCAGGTCGCCATTGCGGGGTTCCACCTCGCAGGCGCCGGTCTGGCCCAGTGGCGTGGTGATGCGCAAGTCCATATTGCTTTGGGTGGTGCCACCGGGGCGATGGCAGTGACTGCAATTGGTGTGCAGGTAGCTGCGGGCCCGGTCTGCAAGGGCGGCTTCCGTGTCGGTGCTTCGGGTCAGTGTGCGCTGCCGCTGGCTGGATGTCGGGGGTTGCCTGAACAGCCCGATCGCCGCGTAGGTATCCAGTTGATTGGCGGTTCGGCCGGTTTGTGGGTAGGTGAAGCTGCGGTTCAGCTGGGCCACTTCCAGACCCAGGCTGTTGCCGGCTGCCGAGGTATGGCACAGGGTACACTCACCGGCCGACGGGTAATGCCACACCTGGCCGCCCAGGTCGACATCCAGCCCGCCGGCAACCAGCGTGGCGTCTGACCCTGCCTCATCCCAGCGGTAGCTGTAGCCGGACCAGCTGCCGTCCGAGTTATGCAGGTACAGCCGGGTCTCGATCCGGCGCTGGTCCAGCGAGAAGTTCTTCACCAGCACGGTGCCCCGGGGAAACTCGAAGTCGCCGGTTTCATCCACCGTGATGGTGGTGTTGTCGGGCAGCGCAAAGTAACGGGTCTTGTCGGCACCATCGGACCAGAACGGCTCGATGACGGTGTAGGGGATCAGTCCGTCGGCGGGCTGCCAGGGTGCGCTGGCCTGCACGCACCCGGTTTCCGACAGCTGCTCCGGCAGTTCGGTATCTTCCAGCACCGGATCAATCCGGAACAGGCCCTGAAACGTCACCAGATACAGTTCGCCGTCCCGGCCTTCGCCAAAAGACGCCACGTTGTAGCCGGTTTCCAGCAGGGTGCGACGTTGATAACTGCCGTCCTGTTGCTGAGCCAGTGCCCAGAGTGTGCCGGAACCAAAGTCAGCAAACAGGTAGCTGCCCTGCAGCGCGGGGATGCTGGTGCCGCGGTAGACATAGCCGCCGGTCACCGATACCCCGTCCCCCCGCCCGTAGGCGCTGACCGGCTCGACGAAGGGGCCGGAATTTTCGCAGCTGTTGCCGGTTTCTTCGAAGCCTTCGAAGCAGCGCCAGCCGTAATTGCCGCCCCGTGTGATGCGGTTGATTTCCTCGAACCGGTTCTCGCCGACATCGCCGGCCCACAGGTCGCCGGTCTGTCTGTCAAAGCTCCAGCGCCAGGGATTGCGCAGGCCGTAGGCGAAAATTTCGGGCACAGCGCCCGATACGTCGTTACCACTGGGGCTGCCGTCGGCATTCAGGGTCAGGATTTTGCCCAGGCGTGTGGACAGATCCTGGGCGCGATTGCCCGGGTCGTTGGCACTGCCGCCGTCACCCAGGCCGATGTACAGGCGCCTGTCAGGGCCGAAGGCAATGTGGCCGCCGTTGTGATTGGCAAACGGTTGGCGCTGACTGAGCAGGTCGGTGCGCAGAAGGTTGCCGGCGCCATCCCGGCGCAGGCGTTGTCCGTTATCGCTGGTTTCAAAGCGCGCCACGACGGAAGTGGGGGTGCGGTCGGAGCCTTCGGTGAAGGACAGGTACAGGAAGCCGTTCTGGGCAAAGTCAGGATCGAAGGCCACGCCCAGCAGCCCGCACTCGTCGCAGCGACTGAGGGTATAGCTGTCGGCCAGATCCACCACTGCACTGCGCTGATTGTTGGCCAGGTTGAGGCGGTAAACGGTTCCGCTCTGCTCCAGCACGTAAAAGATGTCGGCCAGCGAGGGGTGGGGAATCATCTGGGTGGGCGCATTGAAGCTCAGGTCCGGCGCGATGGGGGTCAGCCGAACCTCGGCCAATGGCGAAAAAGCCACGCAATCGGGATTGTCCGGGCGCTGGGAAAGCCCTCCGGAGGCGCCCGATCCTCCGCTTGAACCGCCGCCACAACCGGTTGTCGCGAGCAAGAAAAGTAGCAACAGGCAATGTCTCATGACCCTGTCCTCCCGGCAGAGCATTAAGAATAGCTCACGAAGACGGTCGGGCCTGTTGAAGTGAGGGATTCCGGCACCATTAAGACATTCGGCGGCTGCAGGAACAAAGGGTTACTGCTGTCTATAGCGGTGATTTGTCGTGCCTTCGGATCAAAATAGGCAATCCCTATCTTTGGTTTGGGAATTATCAATTTCATCACGGCGCCTGCGATCCGTAACCTAGGCGTCGTTAATCCACATAGACATCCACACTTTCATAAAGGAGTGTTTTTAATGGGTATCATCAACAGCGAGATCAAGCCGTTCAACGCAACTGCCTTCAAACAGGGCGAGTTCGTTGAGATTTCCGAAGCAGACGTCAAAGGCAAGTGGGCGATCTTCTTCTTCTACCCGGCCGACTTCACTTTCGTGTGCCCGACCGAGCTGGGCGACGTTGCAGACAAGTACGAAGAACTGCAGAAGGTGGGCGTTGAAGTATTCTCCGTGTCTACCGACACTCACTTCACCCACAAGGCGTGGCACGACACTTCCGAAACCATCGGCAAGATCAACTACTACATGGTTGGCGACCAGACCGGCACCATCACCAACAACTTCGGTGTGATGCGTGAAGGCCAGGGCCTGGCAGACCGCGCTACGTTCCTGATCGATCCGGACGGCGTTATCCAGGCGATGGAAATCACCGCGGAAGGTATCGGCCGTGACGCAGACGACCTGCTGCGCAAGGTGAAAGCCGCTCAGTACGTGCGCAACAATCCGGGTGAAGTGTGCCCAGCCAAGTGGAAAGAAGGCGAAGAAACCCTGGCTCCGTCTCTGGACCTGGTTGGCAAGATCTAAGGCAGCCGTAAACCGGACTTCCTTAGGCAAGGGCCCGCAGCGCGGGCCCATCGCCAATGACAAACCCCGGCCTGAGCCGGGGTTTGTTGTTTCTGGGCGTCAGAATACTGAACGCGTATCAAACCATTCAGAGCGCCGCGAGAATTGCCTCGGCGCTGGTGCTTTCCAGTCCTTTCTCGTCGATGTTCAGCAGGCGGACGATGCCATCGTCCACAATCATCGCGTAACGCTGGCTTCGGATGCCCATTTGCGCGGCGGTTCTGTCCTGGGTCAGGTCCAGCGCTTCGGCAAATTCGGCCAGGCCATCGGCCAGCATGATGACGTCCTCGGCATTGTGGGCCTTGCCCCAGGCATCCATGACAAAGGCATCGTTAACGGACGTGCAGATAATGCTGTCCACGCCCTTGGCGCGAATTTTGTCCGCGTTCACCACAAAGCCCGGCAGGTGTGCCGCCGAACAGGTGGGGGTGAAGGCACCGGGAACGGCAAACATCACTACTGTCTTGCCGGCCAGCAGATCGCCGGTACGCACCGCCTCCGGACCGTTGCTGCCCATTACCCGAAGCTCGAAATCGGGAACCTTGTCGCCTACCTGAATCGTCATGGATGAGTTCTCCCTGTCTCGTTTGGTGTCAGTTTGGGGTTGCCTGTGTGCTGGCAGAGGGCGGTCAGACGGCGTCCACGCCCCGCGCCTTGAGCCGGTAAAAGTGGTCGAGCACGTTCGCCATGGCATCGGCGTTGTAAGGGCGCAGGCCGCTGAGTACCAGGCTCTTGGTCACCTGGCCTTTGACCTCGCCGTCGGCTTCCAGGTGGTAGCTCAAAAACACCTGGCCGCGCTTGCCGTGATCCTGCAATTCGGCGCTGTCCAGTTCCAACGCCGGCGAGACGATATCCAGACTGTCCAGCGTCAGGCTCATGCTCTCGTACATCACCATGGGCCGCTCCGGATTGAACATCACGCCGTTGGCTTCCATCAGCGGTTGCAGGGTATGGGGAAAATTTTTGCCCGAGGCGGATACGTAGCAGCGGGTGAAATCCTCGATAACGGCTGGGTCCTGAATCAATTCGCCGCTCCGGTCCACCTCCAGGTACACCTTGCCCGCGCTGTCCGTTACTTCGATGCGGTCGGCACTGGGTGTGCGGAATTGCAGGCCGACGTCTTTGCCCAGCAGCGCTCTGAAACAGAAGCTCATCCGCTGGGACAGCCCGAAGCGGGACAGCACCAGCGCAAACAACAGGTCGCCGGGCACACAGAAGCGGCGGGCATCTGTGTCGTGGATGGGGTTGAAGTCCCCCGCGATTTCCTTGGCAAACCGGCTGGCCTGCGAAGGCGTGATCCAAACGAGGCCATCGTCAATGGAATGAAAGCGGTCTAAAAACATGGAGTGCTTTACCTGATCATCGCAGAGCATGTGCGAAAGGATTTGTCTGCCTTCATCATAGTTGAATGCCCTGCAACGCCATATGCGCTATTGGTCCTAGCGCTGTGGCGGTCGGGGCCGATCCATTAATCCAGTCTATGGCTTTCGCATAGTAAGTACCTATCAATCAATTAAGGGCAATCAATTTGAGCCAACCGAGGCGCACCCTTATCGTTACACCCAAGTTCAAATCAGTTGTTATTAGTATTTTTCGTTAACAACTAAACCATCTAAAGCATCAAGTAGGGGAGCGACGACATGTTGGACGCGAACATCAAGGCACAGCTGAACGCCTACATGGAAAAACTGCAGCAGCCGATCGAGCTGGTGGCTGCCTACGATGATGGCACGAAATCCCGGGAGCTGAAGGAGCTGCTGGAAGAAATCGAGGCCATGTCGGACAAGATCAGCCTGCGGACTGACGACGATACCACGGTTCGCCGCCCGTCGTTCGCCATCAACCGGGTCGGAACCGATATCGGTGTCCGGTTTGCCGGCATCCCCATGGGCCATGAGTTCACCTCGCTGGTTCTGGCCCTGCTGCAGGTGGGCGGGCACCCACCCAAGGTGTCGCAGGAGGTCATTGAGCAGGTGCAGGCACTGGACGGGTCGTTCGAGTTCGAAACCTACTTTTCGCTGTCGTGCCAGAACTGTCCGGACGTGGTTCAGGCCCTCAACCTCATGAGTGTGCTCAACCCGAACATCAAGCACACCTCCATTGATGGCGCCCTGTTCCAGGACGAAGTGGAGCAGCGTGAGGTGATGGCCGTTCCGAGCGTTTACCTGAATGGCGAAGCCTGGGGTTCCGGCCGGATGACGCTGGAAGAAATCATCGCCAGGGTGGACACCAAATCGGATGAGAAAGAAGCCGAGAAGATCAACCAGCGCGACCCATTCGAGGTGTTGGTGATCGGTGGTGGCCCGGCGGGCTCCGCTGCGGCTATTTACGCCTCGCGCAAGGGCATCTCCACCGGTATTGCCGCCGAGCGGTTTGGTGGTCAGGTGGCCGACACCATGGGCATCGAGAACCTGATTTCCGTGCCCTACACGGAAGGCCCCAAGCTGGTGGCAGCGATGGAGCAACACGTCACCGAGTACGACGTGGATATCATGAACTTGCAGCGCGCGGAAAAGCTGATCCCTGCCTCCCAGACCGGCGGCCTGCACGAGGTGCGGCTGGCCAACGGAGCGTCGCTGAAAGCGCGCAGCGTGATTCTGTCCACCGGCGCCCGCTGGCGCCAGATGGGAGTCCCGGGTGAGGAAGAGTATCGCAACAAGGGCGTGGCCTACTGTCCGCACTGTGACGGCCCACTGTTCAAAGGCAAGCGTGTCGCGGTCATCGGTGGTGGTAACTCCGGTGTCGAGGCGGCGATCGATCTGGCCGGCATCGTCGGCCACGTCACGCTGATTGAGTTCGGCGCCGAGATGCGCGCCGACGACGTGCTGCAGAAGAAGCTGCGCAGCCTGAAGAACGTGGAAATCATCACCTCTGGCCAGACCACGGAAATCACCGGGGAAAACGGCAAGGTGAACGGGCTGAACTACACCGACCGCAACACCGGTGAAAGCCACCATGTTGCCCTTGAGGGTGTGTTTGTCCAGATTGGTCTGGTGCCCAACACCGAGTGGCTGAAAGGCGACATCGAGCTGAGCCAGCACGGCGAAATCGTGGTGAACGACCGCAACGAAACGTCGATTCCGGGCGTGTTCGCAGCGGGGGATGCGACTACCGTGCCTTACAAGCAGATTGTGATTTCCATGGGGGAAGGCTCCAAGGCGGCGTTGAGCGCCTTCGATTTCCTGATCCGCAACTCCGCACCGGAAGAAGACCAGGACGAGCAGGCCGCCTGAGCCCGCCAGCCTGTCTCTGACCTTTGGACGGGGCCCGATCCCCGATCGGGCCCCGTCGATTGTTGCCAGCCGCGGATTAAAGTAAGTTAACGATCTTCCTCGCCCATTGATCAGGAGTTCTGGGTGGCTGTGTCGAAGATTGTGAGTCGATGGTTACTTCTGGCGCTGCTGGCGCTTCCACTGCTGGCTTCGGCCAGTGGTGCCCGCCCAAATATCGTGTTTCTTGCCCCGGACGATTCCCGTTTCTGGAACCTGGTGTCTGGCTTCATGTCGGCGGTTGCTTCCGATCTGGAGCTGGACCTTGACGTTCTGGTGGATCAGGAAAAACACCGGTTCAGCTATCTGGAACTGGGTCGGTACGCCCTGAATCGCCGCGAAAAACCGGACTATCTGGTGTTCATGTGCAAGGAAGGCGTCACCGCGCAGATGCTGACCCTTGCCAATGCGGCGGGTGTCAGGGTGTTTACCTTCAATACCGATGTGCCGCACGAAGCGAGCAATCTCGTGGGCGCACCGCGCGGCAGCATGGCCGGCTGGCTGGGCCACCTGAGCGCCGATAACGTGGCCGCCGGAGGAACGCTGGCCCGGCTGCTTGAGCAGCAGGCTCGCCAGCTCGGCATCAGCGAACCGGACGACCCGGTGCTCATGATCGGCCTGGGAGGCACGCTCGACTCGTCGGCCTCGAAAGATCGCAGCCAGGGCCTGTTGGCAATGGCCCGCGGGCCGGAGTTGACGCTTGCCCAGCTGGTGTCTGCGGACTGGAGTGCCCAAGACGCAGCCTACAAAACCCGCATCCTTTTGAAGCGTTATCCCGAGACCCGGTCAGTCTGGAGTGCCAGCGATGGCATGGCGCTGGGCGCCATTGAAGCGGCCAAACAAGCGGGCCGCACCCCCGGAGAGGATATCCTGATTGGCGGGATCGATTGGGAGCCTCAGGCGTTAGCGGCGATTCAGCGGGGGGACATGACGGTCAGCCTGGGGCGTCATTTCATGGCCGGCGGCCTGCTGGCGGTTCTGCTGCACGATTACCATCACGGCAAGGACTTTGCCGAACCTCAGGCGTCGGTGCTGCGGTACCAGCTGCATGCGGTCACCCGAAACAATGTGGCGCAGGTGGAGCGGATCCTGGACCCGGAAAACTGGAAAACCGTCGATTTTCGTCGCTTCAGCCGGGTGCACCAGCCCAACCGGTTCAGTCAGTGGAACAGTGCGGACGACCTGCTGGACGCGTTCACCGAAGCGCTGGCGGGCGAGCCGTTGCAGGCCCCGTGACCACCCTTTCCAAGCCGCAGGCCCGTGGCGCTGACTAGCGCACTTCCGATACCAGGTCGCGGCCGTCAGCCTGCGTGACCTGCTTGCCTTCGAACAGATGCGGATAGGCGGCCTGAACCCCGGCCACGATAAAGTCGTGGGGCACATCTTCGAACACGCCGTGATCTCTGACGTATTCCATGTGCGCCTGACCGGAGGCGGTGTATTCCTGAAACACCGAATCCCGCACACCATCGAATGCCAGCGGTTCCACCCGCATGAGGGCGCACAGTGACCGATTGAACGCCGGCGTCGCCTTTACCCAGCGATCATTGAGATACAGCTCGGTGAAGCCGTGCATGCAGAAAATATCGGATCTCAGCCACTCGATGAGCTTGGGGCTCGACAGGTGGTTACGCACATCCGCCAAACCAAGCCGGCTGGGGATGCCCAGCGAGCGAGCCGCGGTGCCCAGTAACACCGCTTTCGGAATGCAGTAGGTCTCGCCCGAGGTTAACGCGTAGCTGGCACTGAGGGTGGTCGGGTCGGTGCTGAAAACATACGGGTTGTAGGTGATGCCATCCCGAACGGCCAGATACAGGGCCTTGACCTGCTCAACCGGGTCATCGGGCACACCGGCGAGCACCGTTGCCATCCATTCACCAATGGCCGGGTGCTGGTAATCAAAGAATTCGCTGGGCTGAAGATAGCGCTGCATAGAAAAAACACGTGTCGGTATGGAAGTGACATCATCCTCGAGCAGATTGCCGGGAGCAATGACGATATGGCTCAGTCGCGTTGTCCGGATTGCTCAGTGGCCGGCATCGAGTTCCGGCCTGTGAAGGCCGTGTACCGCTGCTGTGGTCTAGTATTGGTGGCACACCCCGGCTAGAGGACGATGGCAATGATTCTGTTCAGGAACTTTTTGTTGGTCGCCGTGGCACTCAGTGTCCCGGTGCTGGCTCAGGCCGCGGATGGCCTGATTGTTATCAAGAGCAGCCACAGTGTGGCCGACACCACCGAGAAGCTGGTTTCCGCGTTGCAGGCAAAGGGCATGATGGTCATGAACCGGATCGATCATGCCGCCGGAGCAGGCTCGGTGGGGGCCGAGCTGCGGCCGACCGAACTGGTGATCTTCGGCAATCCGGAAGTGGGGACGCCGCTGATGCAGTGCTCGCAGAGCGTCGCGGTGGATCTGCCCCAGAAAGCCCTGATCTGGGAGGATGAAAACGGTCAGGTCTGGCTGGGTTACAACGATCCGGAGTATTTGAAGGCGCGTCACGGCATCGAAGGTTGTGATGACCTGCTGGCAAAAATTGAGACCGCGCTGGACAATTTTGCCAGCGCGGCGGCGCGCTGATGTTTGGTTGTCCCAATCGAGTAGGGAGCTTATTACTACAGAAATTAACACCAAACCTGGCGTGACTGTGGCAGGCTGCCCGCCTGTTGTGCCGACCGGTTCGTCTTATTTTCGGATGGCCGGTTTACTCAGTTTAAGGTGATGGTGGTATGGGTTCCCGAAGCAAAAAAACAAAACATCCTCTGTGGCACCCCGCGTATCTGGGGTCCTGGTTCGTGGTCTTTATTCTCTGGCTGTTGTCGTTGCTGCCGATGGCGACCAAACAACGCCTCGGGGGCTGGCTGGGGCGTAAACTGGCCGGCAAGCTGAAATCCCGGGCCAGGGTCGTGGACGCCAACCTGAGGGTCTGCCTGCCTGACCTGGATGACGCCCGCCGGGCGCAGCTGGTGGAAGACACCTTCGTGGCGTCTACCCGCGGCATGCTGGAAAGCACTCACGCCTGGTGGCGGGATGTTCGACCTTACTGCGAGCGCGCGACCGTTCTGGGCCTGGAACATCTGGAAGAGGCCAGGAACAACGGGCAGGGGGTGCTGCTGATCGGTGGCCATTACAGCATCTTTGACTTTGCCCTGCCGCTCATTGCCTGCAAGCTGGATAAGCCCGGCTACATGTACCGCCCCAATAACAATCCGGTGATCGACCGGATGATCGAGCGGGGCCGGCGCCGTCATTTCAACATCCGCCCGTTTACCAAGCGGGAGCTGCGCCCGATGCTGTCGTTCCTCAAGGAAGGCGGTCAGGTGTGGTACGCCTGCGATCAGGATTTCGGTAATAAAACCGAAGTGTTTGCGCCGTTTTTCGGGGTTCAGGCGGGGTGTATCACCACGCCCAGTTACATTGCCCGGGAGTCCGGGGCTGCGGTGATCTGCGTCAGCCACCTGCGGTTGCCGGACGGCAGTTACCGGGTTGTTTTTTCGCCCATCCACAAAGGCTTTGGGGACGATCCGCAACAAGATGCCGAAACCTGGAACCGCTGTATCGAGAACACCATCCGGGAGTTGCCAGACCAGTATCTGTGGCTGCACAAACGCTTCAAGACCCGCCCGCAAGGCGCTGCCGGCGTCTACTGACGCAGCCGGCCGGGTTATTGCCTGAGCGCCGGGGTGACTAAAACACCTATAGCTTAATCCCTGGCGCTCTGTTACTGTGCCCGCATCCTGCCTCTAGGGATTCCGCAGTTTTTGGCGAATAGCCGCCTTGCGAACCTCCATACGACCTGTCAGAGGACGTCACCCCGTTAACCGGCGCGTGACTGTAGTCGTCTTTTTTCCATGAATCATCATGGCATCTGCCCGCATGCACCGGTTTCGGCGTTCGTGGAGGCAGAACAATCAAGAGTAAATCTTATATGAGTTTTTCTTCACTCGGTTTGTCCGAGCAGCTGGTCCGTGCCACTTCCGATCAGGGTTACGATACGCCGTCGCCCATCCAGGCCCAGGCGATTCCTGCGGTATTGTCCGGCAAGGACGTCATGGCTGCGGCCCAGACCGGCACCGGCAAAACCGCCGGCTTTACCCTGCCGTTGCTCCAGCGCCTGGCGGAACAGCCGCGCACCGGCAAGGGCCCCCGCGCCCTGATTCTGGCGCCCACCCGGGAGCTGGCGGCACAGGTGCACGACAGTGTGAACCTGTACAGTAAATACATTCCCACCAAGGCCGCCGTCGTGTTCGGTGGGGTGAAAATCAATCCCCAGATGATGAAGCTGCGCAAAGGTCTGGACGTGCTGGTGGCGACACCGGGACGGCTGATGGACCTGTACCAGCAAAACGCGGTGCGGTTCAACGAAGTGGAAATCCTGGTCCTGGACGAAGCGGACCGGATGCTGGACATGGGCTTTATCCGCGACATCCGCAAGATCCTCGCGCTGCTGCCGGCCAAGCGACAGAATCTGCTGTTCTCGGCGACGTTCTCGAACGAAATCCGCACCCTGGCTCAGGGTTTGCTGGACAACCCGGTGCAGGTGGAAGTGGCAGCCCGCAACACCACCGCAGAACGCGTCAAGCAGTCGGTGTACCCGGTGGATCAGAGCCAGAAAACCGCGCTGCTGAGTAAACTGGTCCGCGATAACAGCTGGGAGCAGGTGCTGGTGTTCACCCGCACCAAACACGGCGCCAACCGTCTGACCCAGAAGCTGGAACGCGACGGCATCACCGCTGCCGCCATCCACGGCAACAAATCCCAGGGCGCGCGTACCCGGGCCCTGAGTGAATTCAAGCAGGGCGATATCCGTGTCCTGGTGGCCACCGACATTGCCGCCCGCGGCCTGGATATCAAGCAGCTGCCGCAGGTGGTGAACTTCGAGCTGCCGAACGTACCGGAAGATTACGTGCACCGGATTGGTCGCACCGGCCGTGCCGGCGAAAGTGGCCACGCCCTGTCGCTGGTCAGTGCCGACGAGGGCAAACTGCTCGCGGGTATCGAAAAGCTGATCAAAAAGCAGCTTCCGCGCACCGTGGTGGACGGTTTCGAACCGGTTAACAATCTGCCGCTCAAACCCAAGGCCAAAGCCGATCCGAGCAAGGCGCGCAAGCGCCCCGGAGGAAGTAACGGCAAACCGCGCAGCACCAGCGCCAAGCCTGGAGGCCGAAGCGGTAACCGGGGTAATGGCAATGGCGGTGGCGGCCAGCGTGGTCGCGGTCAGCGCGCCAGTGCCTGACCCACGCTAAGGCAAGCCGAAAAGGCGGAGCATATGCTCCGCCTTTTTCGTTGATACAGAACAAAAAAGCGGGGCCAGAAAGGCCCCGCCAGGGAACGTAGCGTCCGCTCGCCCGCACCCCCCGGTGGGCTCGCCAGACGGTACGGACTTAAAATCGGTAAGCCAGGCCCACCATGTACACCCAGGGATCAATCTCGACGTCCAGCTTACCGGTGGTGAGTCTGGTGCCGTTGGCGTCATAGACTCCGATATCGGCGTCGGTGTCGATATCAAGCCACCAGACGGTGGCGTTGACGCCCAGGTTGTCGGTAATCAGGTAATCGAAGCCAACCTCACCGGCTAGGCCAAAGCTGTCGTCCAGTTTGATATCGGTCCGATCCACGGTCCCGGGCGGGGTGCCCAGCACTGCCTGGGCGGCGCCATCCAGCGTATCGGTCAGCGTTTGGGTGGTTTTTTCTTCAAAGAAGTTGGTGTAGTTCACGCCGATGCCGGCATAGGGCTGGAATTTGCTGCCTGACGCCAACGGGAAAAACTGCAGGGTAAGGGTCGGCGGCAGGTGCTTGGTTTCGGCCAGCTTGCCGGTGCCACTCAGGGCCGCGCCCGCGCCTTTGATATCGTGCTTGAACGGGGTTGAGGCCAGCAGGCCCAGGCCCAGCTGATCGGTCATCATGTAAGTCAGGGTGAGCCCCAGCTGGGTATCCTTGTCGACACTGACCTGGGCGCCCTCAACGACTTCGAGTCCGGGCAGGGTTGTTCTCAGATTGCCGCTGGACGAGTCCGGGTCCACCGTGGCGGCACCGGCGCGGCCGATGAAATCGCCAGCCTGATAGGCATTGACCATGGGAGCGGCGACCAGAAGGCCGGCGGCTATAACGCTGAGCTTGAATGTGCGGGACATGAGTATCTCCTTAACCTGAAGTCTTAAGATGGCGTCAGGTTAAGGCTAGCTGAGATGGACAACTTGATCTGGCGCAAGATTCGCCGGCGGTCTGGGCTGGTTTGCCCGCCGGTTTGATATGGCTCAAGAAAACTCACGCTGGCGGGCGTTGGCGGCTTGTCAGGCGGGGCGTTTTTTGTTGTCCGCTTGGGCGTCTTCAGCAATGAACACATCGCGCACGGACACTGGCTGGCCCTCGGCATCCTGCACCTGCACCGGGCTGATGGGACGTCCGCTGGCGCGGTCGCGCAAATCGAGTGCTCGCCCGTCCGGTGCCGGGTTCCACTTGTCACCCCACTGGCGCAGGGCAATCACCACCGGGAACAGGTCCCGGCCCTTGTCGGTCAGGCGGTATTCGAAGCGGGAGCCGTGCTCGCCCACGTCCACCTTTTTCAGCACCTCGTTATCCACCAGGCGGGCCAGGCGATCACACAGGATGTTCTTGGCAATGCCCAGTTCCTGCTGGAAATCCACGAACCGGCGGGTGCCGTACATGGCGTGCAGCACAATCAGCAGCGACCACCAGTCGCCGACCTCATTGAGGGCGCGGGCGACGGAGCAATTGGAGTCATCAAAACGTTTTCTGGCCATGCTCCGAAGTGTACCGAATAGGGTTGCATTTTAAAACCAGATTTAATAGGGTTGCGTTAAGAAACCAAATTGATGAGGTAGCTACTTTGTTTTCAGACCCTCATCCATCGACAGTCTGCACACTGCAGAAGGAGTTTTATTTTAATGAGTATGAATCTTGGTCCTATGTTCGAACCGTTTGAGATTCACCACCTGAAGCTCCGCAACCGCGTGGCCATGGCGCCCATGACCCGGAACTTTTCCCCGGGTGGGGTACCCACCGAGGAAGTGGTGGATTACTACCGTCGCCGTGCCGAAGGCGGTGTGGGGCTGCTGATTACCGAAGGCACCACCGTGAATCATGCGGGGGCCAACGGCTATCCCAATGTGCCGGCCTTCCACGGCAACGACGCCCTGGCCGGCTGGAAAAAAGTGGTGGATGCCGTGCACGAAGCCGGCGGCAAGATCTTCCCGCAGCTCTGGCACGTCGGCGCGGTACGCCAGGAAGGCACCGAGCCGGATCCGTCGGTTCCCGGCTACAGCCCGTCGGGTCTGTTCGCGCCCGGCAAACCCAACGGCAAGGCGATGACCAAAGACGACATCGACGATGTCATCAAGGCCTTTGCCGACGCCGCCCAGGATGCCAAAGCCCTTGGCTTTGATGGGGTCGAGATTCACGGTGCCCATGGTTACCTGCTGGATCAGTTCCTCTGGGAAGGCACCAACCAGCGGGACGACGAGTACGGCGGCAGCATGGAGAACCGCCTGCGCTTCGTGGTGGAAATCGTCGAGGCGGTGCGCCATCAGGTGGGGCCGGAGTTCCCGATCATGCTGCGTTTCTCTCAGTGGAAGCAGCAGGACTACGAGGCCCGTCTGGTGCACTCCCCGGATGAGCTGGAAGCCTTCCTGAAGCCGCTGGTGGAAGCCGGTGTGGACATCTTCCACGCTTCGACTCGCCGTTTCTGGGAGCCGGAATTTGACGGCTCTGACCTGAACCTCGCCGGCTGGACCCAGAAGCTGACTGGCAAACCGACCATGTCGGTGGGCAGCGTGGGCCTGACCGAGGACTTCATCAGCGGCACGTTCGCCAGCAAGAAAGATGCGGTGGAGCAGTCCGGTATTGATGAGCTGGTCGAGCGAATGAACAACCGTGAGTTCGAATTGATCGCTGTGGGCCGGGCCCTGCTGCAGGACCCGGAGTGGCTGGTCAAGGTGAAGGAAGGCCGGCTCAATGAAGTCGAGGCCTTTGCCAAGAAGTCACTGGCCAAGCTGTACTGATCTGCGTACCCCTTCAGCCCCGGAAACCCCGGGGCTTTTTTTTTGCCTGCCGGTCTACCCCCGCAGGCCACTGACCAGCTTGTCGATGCTGTCCTTGGCATCCCCGAACAGCATGTGGGCGTTGTCCTTGTAGAACAGCGGGTTTTCCACGCCGGAGTAGCCGGTGGCCATACCCCGTTTCAGGATGACCACAGTGCGTGCTTTCCAGACCTCCAGCACCGGCATGCCGGCAATCGGGCTGCCCGGATCCTCGGCCGCCGCCGGGTTTACCGTATCGTTGGCGCCGATCACCAGCACCACGTCGGTATCCGGGAAATCATCATTGATTTCATCCATTTCCAGCACGATGTCATAGGGCACATGGGCTTCGGCGAGCAGGACGTTCATGTGTCCCGGCAGTCGCCCGGCCACCGGGTGAATGCCGAAGCGCACGTTCACGCCCCTGTCCCGCAGAATTTTGGTCATGTCACTGACGCCGTTCTGGGCCTGGGCCACCGCCATGCCGTAGCCCGGCACGATAATCACCGACTGGGCATTACGGAGTTCCTCACAGACGTCGTCGGCGCTGATCTCCTGCACCGACTGGTCACCATCCAGCGCGGCGCTGCTGCCGCCACTCTGGCCAAAACCACCCAGAATGACGCTGATGAACGAGCGGTTCATCGCCCGGCACATGATGTAACTGAGGATGGCACCGCTGCTGCCCACCAGGGCCCCGGTAACAATCAACAGATCGTTGCCGAGCATGAAGCCGATGGAGGCGGCCGCCCAGCCGGAATAACTGTTGAGCATCGACACCACCACGGGCATATCGGCCCCGCCAATGGCCATGATCAGGTGAATGCCAAGGGCGGAGGCAATGAGCGTCATCACCGTCAGGGCAATCAGGCCCAGGGCGAGGCTTTCGGTGCCGAGGAACCAGGCTCCCAGTGCCACGGAGGCAATGACCGCCGCCAGGTTCATCAGGTGCCGTCCGGGCAGGGTCAGGGGTTTGCTGGCAATCCGGCCATCGAGTTTGCCACAGGCCACCAGCGACCCGGTGAAGGTGATGGCACCGATGAAGACGCCCACAAACACCTCGACCAGCTTGATGGTGTGTTCGGTGCCGGTGGTGGCTTTCAGGGGTTCGATATAGCCGGAGAAACCCACCAGCACCGCTGCCAGACCGACAAAGCTGTGCAGCAGCGCCACCAGTTGTGGCATCTGGGTCATTTCGACCTTGTTGGCGATCAGAATACCGACCACAGCGCCGAGCAGCACCGCGATGGTGATCGCGATCAGTCCGCCACCGGTGACCCCGGCCACGGTTGCCAGCAGGGCAATGATAATGCCGGCAACGCCGTACCAGTTGCCCCGACGGGCGGATTCCTGGTGGCTGAGGCCGCCCAGGCTGAGAATGAACAAAACGCTGGCCACCACATAGGCGACACTGACGAGTCCGGTGCTCATGGTTGTGCCTCCTATTTGCGGAACATTTTCAGCATGCGGTGGGTGACCCGAAAGCCCCCGCCGACATTGATACTGGCAATCAACACGGCGACAAAGGCCATGATCCCGACCGCAATGTTTTCAGCTTGGGCCAGGTGCAGCATGGCGCCGATCACGATGATGCCGCTGATGGCGTTGGTCACGCTCATCAGCGGGGTATGCAGGGACGGCGTGACATTCCAGATCACCTGCCAGCCGATGAAACAGGCCAGCACAAAGACCGTGAAGTGACTCAGGAAGCTTTCGGGCGCGTAGGCGCCCACACCATAGAGCGCCGCCGCCGAGACGACCAGCAGCACCAGCTTGCCGATCACCTTGCCGGTGACGGCCGCTTTGCTGGGGCCGGATTTTTCGGGCACGGCGGGTTCTTCGGTGCCGGGCGCGGGTTTTGGGCTGACCGGGGATTTGGGCTCGGGTGGCGGCCAGGTGATGTCTTTGCCGTTGACCACGGTCAGGCCCCGGATTACCTCATCCTCCATGTCGACCACCGGCACACCGTCTTTCTCTGGTGTCAGTTCGGTGATCAGATGGAACAGGTTGGTGGCGTACAGATCGCTGGAGACCTTGGCCATGCGGCTGGGCAGGTCGGTGTAACCGATCAGGGTAACGTCGTGCTTGTGCGCGACCTGTCCCGGTTCGGTCAGTTCGCAGTTGCCGCCGCGCTCGGATGCCAGGTCGACAATGACACTGCCGGGTTTCATGGACTTCACCATGTCTTCGGTAATCAGCTTGGGCGCCGGCTTGCCGGGAATCAGGGCGGTGGTGATGATGATGTCGACTTCTTCCGCCTGCTCTGCGAACAGCGCCATTTCCGCCTTGATGAACTCATCGCTCATCTGCTTGGCGTAACCGCCGGTGCCACTGCCGTCCTCGTCGCCGAAATCCAGTTCCAGGAACTGGGCGCCCATGCTTTCAATCTGTTCCTTGACCTCCAGCCGGGTATCGAAGGCCCGGACCACGGCGCCCAGGCTGTTGGCAGCACCCACGGCCGCCAGCCCGGCCACCCCGGCACCGATGACCATCACCTTGGCCGGGGGCACTTTGCCCGCAGCGGTCACCTGGCCGGTGAAAAACCGGCCAAAGTGGTTGGCGGCTTCAATCACCGCGCGGTAACCGGCGATGTTGGCCATGGCGCTCAGGGCGTCCATCTTCTGGGCGCGGCTGATACGGGGCAGGCTGTCGATGGCGAAGCTGGTGATGTGTTTGGCGGCCAGCTTTTCAAGCAGTTCGGGGCTCTGCGCCGGCCAGATGTAACTGGCCAGGTAGGCGCCTTCCTTCATCAGGTCCACTTCGTGAACGCCCAGCGCCGGGTTCTCCATGGGCGCCCGGACTTTCAGAATAAAGTCCGCTTCCTGCCACAGGGATTTGGTATCCGCCGCCAGCGTGGCGCCGGCATGCTGGTAGGCGTCGTCCTGGTAGTGCGCGGCTTCGCCGGCACCAGCTTCAACAATGACCTCGTAGCCAAGGTCAATCAGCTTGTGGACCGAGGGCGGGGTTGCGGCGACCCGTTTCTCGTCCGTGAAAATTTCCTTCGGGATGCCCAGCTTCATGGTGCCCGCCTCCTTCGGCCGAATCGATGAACCAGGTGTCATCACTCAAGCCTAGTGCAAGCTGAAAAAACTTCCTGTTTTTAGTGCCATAGAGCCGCCATCTTGTGAAACAGTACGGCCTCGTTCGCCTGCCAGCGTATCGGAATCCGCCCGACGGCAGCGCACCGGTAGTTGCGGTAAACTGCCCGGATGAGTCGGTGATATCGGTTGAATGAGGCAGGGGGAGCAGTATGACCAGAGGTGCAGTTTGGCTGGGCGTCGTTGTCCTGCTGGTGTCCAGTCCGCTTCGGGCGGCTGAACCGGCCTGTGCGCTGGACGTGCGCACCGATCTGGAACAACTCTACTGCGATCTGGTGGCTCGGGGTGAGGCGTCGCGCCTGCCGTCGCCGATGGATTTTCGGCGCAACGATCCTCAGGTCCAGCGGTTGCTGTTGCGTCGGCCGGCGCAACGGCATGGACTCTCGGTGCCGGCGGCCGCAAAACGGCCAGAGCCCGCGGTTTCAGCCCTTGCACCACAACCGGAGGCGCCGCCCGCCCAGCGTCCGGCATCGGAAGTGGCGGACGAACCAGCGTCCCGGCCGGACATAGCGGCGTCGTTATCGCAGTGCCAATTGCTGGGGGAGCGCATTCGCTGCCCGTCCGGGTCTTTCCGGCTGGCGGACAATCAGCCCAACCGTCAGCTCGCGCCGGATGCGCTGGAGGACGATAACCGTCTGGGCCTGAGCGCGTTCGAGGGTAACCGGCAGGATCAGCATGCGGTGCGCCAGTATCTGTCGGAGGCCTACGATCGCTACATCCCTGCCATGCTTGGGATTGGTCTCGGTGCCAGCACCATGAGCTTCACCGCCTTTCATAATGCCTTTCATACCCTGGAGGACGGTGGCGTGGATTTCGCCGCCCGTATGGAAGAAACCTTCCGGTTGCTGAAGCAGGACAAGAAGACCCTGGGGGTGAAGGCCCGTTACCACGAGCAGTTACCGGATGGGTTGGCGCAATGTCAGGTGATCAACCGCAACGTCATCGTGTGTGATGACGTGCGGACCAACTGGGTGTACGTGCAGGAGGGCCGCTAGGCGGGGCCCGGGTAGGTTAACTTCCGTACGGTGAAAAACCCTTTCAACGTGTACAGTTACGCCAGATCTTTGTGGCCGGAATCGACCTAATGTTTGACGCGTTTATCTCGACTTTTTTCAGCAGCACCATCCGTTTTCTGTTTCTCCTGGCGCCGTTCTTTGTGGTGACCATGTTCCTCGCCCTGACGCGCGGACTGCCAGCGGCGGAGAAGTCCTCGATCATCCGCCGTGCCTGTGTTTCGGCGTTTGTCCTGGCGGTAATTCTGTTCTTCGCCGGCCCGGTGTTGTTCAACGCCATCGGTATTACCCTGAATTCGTTCCGGATCGGCGCCGGTAGCCTGCTGTTTCTGACCGCCATCAGCCTGGTCACCAGTGGCACCCGAAACCACGCCACCGGCTTGCCGGAAGAAGACCGGGACGATGTCGCCGTGGTGCCGCTGGCGATTCCGATCATGATCGGCCCGGCCACCATCGGTGCCATTCTGGTGTACGGGGCCGAACTCAAGGCGTTTCCGGATGTCGCCGGCGGTCTGCTCGGTCTGGTGGCGGCGCTGATTGTCCTGGCGGTGTTGCTGCGCCTGTCGGGCTACCTCGAGAAAGCATTGGGCAAGACCGGGCTCAATATTCTGTCCAAGGTCAGTGGTCTGATCCTGTCGGCCATGGCCGCCGAGATTGTGCTGACCGGTATTGCGGGCTTTATCGCGTCCACCTAGAGTAGGGAGCACCGACAAACGTTCGTAACGGAGCTGTATGTCCGCCAACACCATTGAGATCAACCGCGCCCGGCAGAGCTTTGACGGCGTTTCGGCCATCTGGCTGTTTGGCTATGGGTCACTGATCTACAAAGTGGATTTCCCGTTTCTGGAGCAGCGCCCGGCTACCATCAGAGGCTGGCAACGCCGGTTCTGGCAGGGCTCGCACGACCATCGGGGCACCCCGGACGCGCCCGGCAGGGTGGTGACCCTGGTCGAGCAGCCGGACGCGGTGTGCAAGGGCATGGCCTACCGGGTGTCGCCGTCGGTGTTCGAGCACCTCGATGTGCGGGAGAAGAATGGTTACCTGCGCTTCACCACCCGGCTCACCTTCGACGATGGCTGTCATGGCGACGGCGTGGTTTACATTGCCACGGAGGACAACGAAGCCTTTCTTGGCCATGCGCCGGACCAGGACATCGCCCGCCAGATCGCCGGCGCTGCCGGCCCCAGTGGACCCAATTCCGAATATTTACTGCGCCTGGCCGACTCCCTGCGCCAGCTCGGTACCGAGTGCGCACATACCTTTGCCATTGAACGTCATCTGAAAACCGCCTTACTCGACGGCGACTAGTTGCTCCCCGAGCGCCACCGGCGCGTCGGGAAAATTGGCTTTCTCTCCACCTTGCACCCCACTTTGCACCTTGCTCGACGGAAGTCGGCGCCGGCCCGAAATGCCATGGATGAGCTGTGGCTGCGATCCGAACCGGCGACATGCCAGAAAATTTCGTTATACAAAAAAGCTCTTTTATTTCCACTGTTTATTGTGCTGGAATGCGTTGAGTGGCCGCTCCGCATCGGGCCTGAGAGCCCGGTTAACCATGCGGCGCGGGGAGAGGCAAGTGCGGGGTATGCACCCTTTGTCGTTGTATGGGCTGTTAACGAAGAGAGATAGCATGAAGGACCTGGCTGTGTGGCGTCATTTACCGCTGAAAGCGAAAATTCGGATTCCGGTGATTGCCGTGAGCATCATTGTTTTTGTGATCAGTGCGTCTGCCTACCTGAAAGAGGCCGAGCTGCGAGCGAGCTACACCCAAGCCAGTGAGCAAATCATGCCCTCACTGAATGCCCTGCAAATGGCGGAGGTGGCTTTGTATAAGGCACTGGTTTCCGAGCGGGACTACATCGTGCTGGGTGTGATTTCCATGGATGAGCAGGCGCTTATCGATAAGGATGCTGAAAGAAAAGCCGCGATCGAACACGCCCAATCCCTCATTGAGTCTGCCAGGGAAAATACCCGGGGCATTGACCTGCAGCAGCAAGACCTGGGGTTTGATCAAATCCAGAAGGCACTGAAGGGCTGGGTAGCCTTTTCCGACCAGGTCATCTTCGAAGCCTATGAAGGTAACGACCTGTTAGCGCGCAACATCAGTACCAAAAAGGGTTTGGAAGCCTTCAATCAGACCATGCAAAGAATGGATCTGGCCATTGAGGCGATGAAGTCCATCAATACGGCATCCACATCAAAGGCGTTAACCGGTTTTGCGCTGCTGGATACCTTATTGCTCGGTCAATTGGTTTTGATTCTGCTGACCTTTGCCTTTATCGCTTTCGTGTTGCCCCGTTACGTGGTGGGCCCCATCCGTGCCGTGACGAACAGCCTGCAAGGCATGGTGCGCAATAACGAGTCCTCGGAGCCGCTCAGAAAAGACACCAATGATGAGATCGGGGATCTGATTGACGGGGTCAATGCGGTGACTCAGCATTTCGCCCATCAACTGGCTCAAACCACTGAAAATGTGCGCAAGCTGGAGAGCATTTCCAGCACCCTGGTTGCTTCGAGCAATTCGACCAGCGAGCGATCATCCCAGCAGTACAGGGCGATCGAAGATGTTGCCGAATCACTGAGTCAGTTGTTTGAAGCCGCGCGCCATATTGCGGTGAACGCCAATGACGCGGCAAGTTCAGCGAACAGCGCCCGGGAACAGGCGGTGATCGGCGAAGAGCAAGTCAGGAGCACGATCAGGGCGGTCCAGGAAGTGACTGCGGATGTAAAAAATGCCTCCGGACTGGTGCAGAAACTGAATACCAACGCCCAAAGCGCCAGCTCGATTCTGGACGCGATCAGTGCGATTGCGGAACAAACCAACCTGCTTGCCCTGAACGCCGCCATCGAGGCGGCTCGTGCGGGTGAACAGGGCCGGGGCTTTGCCGTCGTGGCCGATGAAGTCCGCACCCTGGCGTCGCGCACTCAGTCCTCGACGCAAGAGATCCACAGTGTGCTGCAGCAACTACAGGAACAAACTGAACAGGCGTCCTCGCTGATCACCGAAAGCGCCCGAAAAGCACAAACCTGTGTCGATCAGTCGGTGGTCGCCGAGCAGTCGCTGCAGCGTATTACCGCGGACGTTTCAGACATCAGTGAGCGCAACGAGATGATTGCGTCTGCGACCGAAGAGCACGAACAAACCTCAACCAAGCTCGAATCCTACATCAAGGATATCAAGACCATGGCGCAAGGAACGACGGACAGTGTCAGCCAGTTCGATCATGTTGCGCGCGACATCAACACCATCACGTCGAACCTGTCCCAGCTAACCGGTCACATCAAACTGGATTAGCGAACAAGGGCTTGTTATTCCTGCCCGGCCAGTTCGCGGCGGGGCGCTGTGGCCACGAAAAAGTCCGTCAGTTGCCGGTGACAAACGTCAATGACTGACCGGTTTCCGTAAAGATTATGCAAAGCCGGGCCGTCGCTGCTGACATTCCCGAACGGTTCGATAACCTGAACTCAAGAGGCGACCGGAGCAAGGCCGGACGCATGTTCCGATGCTTGAAGGACAGGAGAACCGCCATGAACGTGAAGAAACTACTGATCGGAAGCTGCCTGCTTGCCCTGCTGGCCGGCGGCGCATCGGCGTTGGCCGGCGAGCGGGCTCATTCTGGCCGTGATGGGGGCCTGCAGCATGCGCATGACCGGCTTACCATTCTGAAGGCCGAGTACCACCGGGATCGCCGCGATCACGATCGGGGAAGGCACGACCGGCACCGCTCCCACAAGCGGGATCATTACCGCGATCGCGATCGGCATCACAGCCGTCATGGCCACAAGCATCGCCACGATTACGGCTATAGCCGCCACGACCGCCACCGGCATGGCCATGGTCACCACAAAGGTCACCATCATCATCACCACTATGGCAAACGGCACCACCATCATGGGCACCGCTATGGTTACCAACGTGGCGGGCATCAGCATGTTTCCCCCGAATTCCGGGTGGCCAGGATTATCCACAACACCCGTGAGCTGATTCGGGATTCACATCGCTGAGCCGCGCCTGCTGCGGCCATCCTCCCAACGCCGGGGCCTCGTTTGCCCCGGGGTTTACAGCCCCCGGAGCGGAACGGGCGTGGCCTCAAAAAAGCGACCGTGCCTGAGGTAGTGAATGACCTGGGCGATGACCTCATCGTCTTGCATCATGAAGGGGTGGGTGACCGGCATTTCTATGTGCTCATCCATCCCTTCGAGCTTGGTGTTCTCGACCGACACCTTGCCATCGTCCGTGTCCGGAATCAGAGTCGATAGAATCCAGTTAATGCTCTGGGTTCCGGCAATGATGCCCAGATCGAAGTCAGCCTTGCCCAGTGCTTTGGGCACGCTTGATTCACCCGTGCCCAACTGCAGGCCGGCGTCGCCATTGATGAAGTAAAAGCCCGGTACATCCCTCAGCTCATCGACCACCTCACTGCCTTGATTTGGTGGCCCCAGCATAACCACCCGGCCCAGATGCTCGATGGTGTGCTGGTCAAGATACTGCCGCACCAGAATGCCGCCGAGCGAGTGGGTGACAAAATTCACCGTCATGCCGGTGGGGCATTTTTCCAGCGCCGGCGGAATCGCCAGCTCCGCCAGTTCCTCAATCGGATGGTCCCGAGAGGGGTAACTGTCGTTGATGGGCAAGAAACCGGCACGGCGCAAGGCGTGCTCCATGTCTTCCATGGAGCTTGCGGTTCGTGCCAGACCATGCAGAAGGACCACGCACGACGCGTTAACGGGCAGTGAACAGGCCATCAAAGCCGCCACCAACATCCATACTTTCATGCTCAGTCGACGGCCTCCGCGCGCTGATGAGGGGCACAAAACGAACGCCAGTGGTGTTGTTTCACACGCAACGGCAACAGTGCCAGTTTCGCATATCCTGCCCCGGGCCGACCCGGTTCATACCCCGTACTGGTAATCGTGCGCTGGGTTGTGGGCTGGCTGGCGACGCGCCCGGTGCCGCCAGCCAATCATCAGCAATGGCACCACAATCATCAGGCTGCCCGCCACAAACCAGAGGTCGGGTACTTCGCTGAAGCCAATCCAGCCAATGCCTACCGCCCAGATCAGTCCGGTGTACTCGGCACTGGTGACCTGATTGGCATCTACCTGCCGGTATGCCAGCAACACCGTGACGTTGTAGCCCAGAATGAACAGCGCCGAGCCGAGCGCACTGGTGAGCATGCTCAGATCCAGAGGCGCGCCCTCCCAGAGCGCCAGTGCACCGGCCGTCGGCAACAGCAACAGGTAGTTCAGGAACAGTTTGTGAACAGTGGACTGCTGCGCCGGAAGCCGGCGCACCAGAACCGCCCCCAGCGCCAGTGCCAGGGCCGCGCCCAGGGCCGCCATTGCCGCCCAGTTAAAGTCGATCGGGCGCAGAATGACCACAATGCCCAGAAAACCGCTGACCACTGCACTGATGCTCAGCAGCGTCAGGCGCTCCCGGAACAGGGTGGCAGCCAGGACCATCACCAGGATCGGTGCGGCATAGAACACCGCGTTGGCGGTAGCCAGCGGCAAGTTGCCCAAGGCGACCACCATGCACAGGATGCCGGCCAGCTGGATGTGAGCCCGCACGGCGTGGATTTTCACGCCGGTAAACAGGTGCCGACGGCTCAACTGTCTGGCCAGCGGGAGCAGCAGAAGCAGGGTGATCAGTGAGCGCAGGAACGCAAACTGAAACACCGGGGCTTCCGGTTCCAGCAGCTTGACGAACACATCCGAAATCAACGCCAGGGCGTTGCCGATGATCAGCAGGATAATCGCGCCGTGGACAGTTTTGCCTGACATAGCCGTCACCTCCTCGCATTCAAGACCTCAATTCAGCTGGAACACGCACCGATGGCCGCAATCCAGAGGCGAGGAGTGTAGGGCTGATCTATTATCCGATAAAATGATCTTTGTTATTCAGCTATTAGAAATTTAGATAATGAAACTGCCCCCTCTGAAAGCCCTTCCCGTGTTCGAATCGGTGGCCCGGCTGAACAGCTTTTCGCTCGCAGCGGAGGAGCTGGCGGTCAGCCAGAGTGCCGTCAGCCACCAGATCAAACAGCTGGAAACCTACCTGGGTGAACGCCTTTTCTGGCGCAGCGGACGGACCCTGACCCTGACCGAAGAAGGCCGTCAGTACCTGGATGCCATCAGTTCCGCGCTGCTCCAGATCGAGCGTGCCAGCGAGCAGCTGCTGGGTCATGAAGAGTCGCGCCTGCGGCTGTCGGTGTTCAGCTCGTTTGCCGTGCGCTGGCTGGTGCCCCGGTTGCCGGAACTGAAACGCCAGTATCCCCAGGTGGATCTGGCGCTGGAGATGAGCACCGAAAACCCGCAGTTGTCCGACCGGGTGGCGGATTGCTTCATTACCGTGAACAGGCGATCGCCGGCGTACAACTACGAGCTGCTCTATGTCGAGCGCCTGTTCCCGGTATGCAGCCAGGATTACTGGATGAAAATACGCCGCCAGCTGGGCCGCGATAATCCCGGGGATGAGGCTCAGCCTATTTCGGCCAAGGCGATCAGCCAGTTCCCGTTGTTGTCCACCCACAGCATTTTCGACAAGGCCGCGGGAGACTGGCTGGCCTGGTTCCGGGAGGCGGGCGAACGCATGCCGGATAACGCCAACATCCAGCATTTCAGCCACATGCTGCTGGCGCTGGAGGCGGCGCGATTCCATCAGGGTATTGCGCTCACGAACGACTACATGCTGAGCACGCGCAGCGATTCGGAAGATTTCGTTCGTCTCCCGTGCCATACGGTGATGACCGGTGACAGCTTTTACTTTGCCTGGAAAATCAGCCGGCGGGGCGAGCGCGGCCTGCAGTTGCTGCGGCGCTGGCTGGTGGATGAAGCCATTCAGTCGGGTCTGCGGGGCGAAGAATTGCCTGTTACATGAAACCTCAGCGCATGAACGAGCGTTAACTGATGAAAGGCCACTAACGTGGTAATTTCCTTACACACCTGACGTATTGAAGTAGGTATCCGTTATGAAATCCGTTGTTTTGATCGCCCTGATGGGCATGATGGTCGCTGCGGCCCCCGCGCTGGCCAAGTCTTCTTACGATCAGCTGCCCCCGGGCCTGCAGAAAAAAGTGGCGAAGGGTAAAGCTCTTCCGCCGGGTTGGCAGAAGAAGTTATCCGGTTATCACCGTGGTGATCACATGGATCGGGATCATTACCATTACGGCGATATCTATGACATCGGCCATGGCCGTCAGCGGGTGGAAATCGAAGACCGCGTGTACACCATCATCAAGGACACCCGGGAAATCATCGATATTCTCAACCGGCAACAATAGCTGAAAGGCCGGGCCAGAGTACTCACTGGCCCGGCCTCCGGTTACTTCTTCGCTGGCCGCTCTACCACCTTTCTCTTGCCCTTCGCGCAGCGCGACAGCGCCTTCAGGCCGTCACTGTCGAACGCATCCACCCGGATTACGTCGTACAGGGACGTGAGCGCTTCCTCCAGCTTGTCGCATTCGTCCGCCTTCACGATGCCCTGGGCACAGGCCCAGTCCACCAGTTCCTTGCGTTGGTGACCCATCAACAGGGCAATGGCATCCAGCTGGTCTTCATCCCGGTTGCGGATCGCCTGGTGCAGACGATCCCGCATGCCGGCCGTTTCATGGGCCAGCCGGTAGGCGTTCAATACCCGGCCCAGTGGATCGTCGGGGCTGTCGTTGACATAGGCGCCACGGGCAATGCGTTGGCGCAGAGGCGTGTCATCCACGATGGAGCGCGCCACCCGGGTACCCAGGGTGTCGTCGGGACCGTTCAGTCCGGTGGCGCCCAGCGGGAATATCAGCACCCGCAGCGGCCAGCGCAGCAGCGGGGCCGGGAAGTTGATGATGGCGTCGCGCATGGCCGCCTGAAGATCCTTCAGGCAGGTGTGCAGGCACCATTCCACCACCGGTTTCTGGTCGGCGGGGTAGCCCTCTTCATGCCACTGTTTGATCACAGCGGTGGCGTAGTACAGGTGGGTCAGGCAGTCGGCCATGCGGCCGGACAAACGCTGACGGGCCTTGAGTCCGCCGCCCACGGTCAGCAGGGTGACGTCGGTCATCAGTGAGAAGGCCGCCGAAAAACGCGCCAGTTGCCGATAGTGCTTCTGAATGTCGCCTTGCTGCGGCACCGGTTCCATCCAGCCCCGGGTTAATCCCAGCACCAGCGCCCGGAGCGCGTTGCGGGTGGTGTGGGCCAGATGCCGGTAGAAGATGCCATCGAATTTCCGGGCGGCTTTGTCCTCGTCGGTCATGCCGGCCGCTTCGATTTCCTCGACAATGAACGGATGGCAGCGAATGGCGCCCTGGCCGAAAATCATCAGGCTGCGGGTCAGGATGTTTGCCCCTTCCACGGTAATGCCAATCGGCACGGCCTGATAGGCGCGGGCCAGGAAGTTGCGGGGGCCGGTGATGACGGCCCGGCCGGCGGCGACATCCATGGCGTGATTGATGACTTCCCGCATCAGGTCGGTGTTGCGGTATTTCAGCACCGCCGAGGGCACCGAAGGCCGCACACCCCGGTCCAGCATGCCCGAGGTCAGCAGGCGCGCGGCGTCCATCATGTAGGTATAACCGGCCATGGGTTCCAGGGCCTCTTGCACCCCTTCGAACTGGCTGATGGAGCGGCCAAACTGCTCCCGGGTGTAGGCGTAGGAACCGGTGGCCAGACACGCCACCTTGCCGGCACCGGTGCCCAGTGCGGGCAGCGAAATGGAGCGGCCGATGGACAGACACTCCAGCAGCATGGTCCAGCCTTTGCCCAGCATGTCTTGGCCACCAATGACCTGGGACATGGGTATAAACACCTCGGTGCCCCAGGTGGGCCCGTTCATGAATACCGTGTTCATCGGCAGGTGCCGGGCCCCGGCATTGACGCCGTCGGTGTCCCGGGGCACCAGCACACAGGTAACACCGATCTCGTCGTTCTCGCCCAGCAGTTTGTCCGGGTCGTAGACCTTGATGGCCAGGCCGATCAGCGTGGCTACCGGGGCCAGGGTGATGTAGCGCTTGTTCCAGGTCACTTTCAGCCCGAGCACTTCCTCGCCGTTCCACTGGCCCTTGCACACGATGCCCTTGTCGGGAATGGCGCCGGCGTCCGAACCGGCCACCGGTGAGGTCAGGGCAAAGCAGGGAATCTCCTCGCCCTTGGCCAGGCGCGGCAGATAGTGTTGCTTCTGATCGTCGCTGCCGTAGTGCATCAGCAATTCACCCGGCCCCAGCGAGTTGGGGACCATCACGGTGACCGCGGCCGACACACTGCGGGTGGAAATCTTCATGACGATTTCCGAATGCGCGGTGTTGGAAAAGCCCAGCCCGCCCTGGTCTTTCGGGATCACCAGCCCGAAAAAGCCGTTGTCCCGGATGAAGCTCCAGACCTTGTCCGGCAGGTCGTAGTGTTCGTGGGTGATTTTCCAGTCATCGAGCATGGCGCAGAGCTCTTCCACCGGGCCGTCGATGAATGCCTGCTCTTCACTGTTCAGGTGCGCCGGCTGGGCGTCCAGCAGCTTGTTCCAGTCCGGCCGGCCGGAGAACAGTTCGCCGTCCCAGTCCACAGAGCCGGACTTGAGGGCTTCGGATTCGGTATCGGACAGCGTTGGGAGCCGGCTGCGCACCCAGCCCAGCAGGGGCCGGCTCAGTTTGTCGAGCCGCAGATCTCCGGGCAGCACCAGAATCAGTGCCAGGGCCAGCAGAACGCCGCCCAGCAGTATGCTGATCGGGTGCCAGTCGTCCTGAATGACCCCGACGAGGGTGGCGATGGCCATGACAACAGCAGCGGTTTTGCCGCCAATACTGAAATAGATCAGTACCAGGGCACTGATCAGCAGAAACAGAACACTCATCGGGGACCTCCCAGTCGCGGTGATTGCGGTGTGCTATGCGCTTAACATTGATCAAATGGTGATCAGGTGCAACCGATTTGTAGGTCTTTTGGAGAGGTTCGTGTTTCTTGCTAATACTTATTGCTACTTCCCGTTGAAGGCGGTCCAGGCTGTCCCTACCATCTATCTATAAAGACATATCCATAAAGAGTCATGATATCTGGCTGTTTGAAATGATATTGCCTCGCTCTGGATGCCACGATATTTCGTCTTCTTTCGGTGGCCAAGCGCCTCGGCCTCGTTTCTGCCCTGATTTTGCTGTTAATGGTGGTTGCCAGTGTGATTGGTGATCTGCGGGTCAGCTTTATGGATCGTACCCTGACCTTTAATGAAGAAGGGGCTGCAATCAGACAGTATCCAGGATCGGAAGATTGTCATACGGGATGCAGTTCTGGCTCCCAGCCACAGGGAACTTTAGTATCACCGGCAGGACGTTGATCTCCGGACAGATTTCTGCACGGAAAACGCACAGGCGATGGACGAGCTGTTTGCCGAGGACAACCCGACCAATAGCGGGGTCAAACTGCTGAACGCCATCAATGACATTGAGCGCACCACGCTGGCAGACACGGAAGAGTTACCGGAACTTTGGCGGGACGATGATTCCTTGGTTCCCAAGCTTCCCGTTGAAGCAGGTGTCGGCCGGGTACACCGGACGGCTGAAACGCATCAATGCCTCTATCGACTACTAGGAAGACTCCATTGCCACCGACATTAGTAAGGTTCGGGCCGAGGCCCGCGGCTTTTATGGGCTAATTGTTGTTATCACAGGCATCATGGTGCTAGTGGGGGTGGTCATGAGCTGGTTGATCATTCGATGTATTACGCAGAGCCTAGGTGGCGACCCGGAAGAAGTGTCTGATGTGATCCGTTGTCTGTCCGACCGTGGCCTGCAGGCCGGTGGCGGACAGCTGGCTGAGGTGATGGAAAACAGCTGACAGTTGGTGGCGGCTACCATAGGACAGACCCGCAACGCTGAAGAAGCCTTGGGTCTTTTTCGTCAGGAAGTAGTTGGTATCAGCGACATGAAAGAGCAGATTGCGAGCGCTGCCCGAACAGAAGTGTCTCGTTGTTGAGGGAGTGAGCCGCAACATCAGCCGCGCCCACGACGCCACCATCGAAACCTCTACCCGGTCCGAGCTGGTGGCCAGCACCAGTCAAAACCTGGCGGAGCTGTAACAGTGTTTGCGTTCCCGCTTGATTGTATTCCGTGTCAACGGCTGATCTTTAAAGAAAGATTGCCGTATCATGCCAAGGTCACTTGGTAAGAATTCCTCGCCCGAATGTTTTGTTCATCACGAGGGATTTCCAACGGAAGAGGTGTTCTCAGGTCACTGTGGCCATTAAAGGGCTAGCGCTGGTCGGGCGGCGTTACCAAAAAGATGGTTCTCCACCGGCAGTAGCCTCAACACCATTGACCAGTTCGTTTATTCTCTAGATATCCGGGAATAAGATCCGGTCCTGGCAGAATTCCTCTCGGAAGCAGGCTGTATGGCGGCCCAATTATGGAAAGAACCATCTGGGTGGTCTGGATCAGAAACTGCAAACCTTCAAATTTACACACCCATATATTCAAGAACGTCAAAATGCACCTGACTTGGCGGTACGGGTTCATTGAAAACTTTGTGCTGATTCACTCCATCAAAAAACCAATATGACCCGATGGGGTCATGCATCCCAGACTTCATCTCACCCATTCGATAAAAATGATCGTAAAAACTGTAGAACGTTCTGGTATTGCTATGAAAAAATTTGGCATTCTCTTCAACCAGCTTATTACATCGGCACTGAACATAGACCTTTTTGCCTTCCACAAAAGTCAAAAAAAGCTTATTCGTTCCCTCGTGAAAATATCTATCCGAGTCCATTTCGTAACTATCCAGTGAGGCTTTTATTTTTTCAGCCTCCTGAATCGAGTCTGCTGTAAGCTGAAACTGATCAGCCATAACAGCTTCATAGGGAACACTTGAGGGAACTTTAAATAAATTTTTGAAATTATTTGTATCCCGAACATGATAATAAAAACGTTGATTTTTCGTGTACGGTTTTTGACTTAGTCCCGTTACGAAAACAATCGCACAATTTTTCCCCACCAAATTCTTCAGTTTACCCAGAAGCTTATCTGTATTTATATAAGCTCGCTCTATTGCTCGAGATTTTTTTGCGTCAATTCGATGGTCAATTATATTTCTGAAAATATCTGGCTCATAATCGTACCAATAGTGATGCTGGTAGTGTGCAACAGTATTGGAAAAAAAGGTGCAGAACTGGGGTCTCTCGACATTATAGTAATGTTTAAAAACATCAAACTGAACCCAGTCAAGCAGCATGGCTCTCTCCCAAGTTTTACCGAATTTTAGCTTCTCCCTTAATACTTGTATTGCAAGTTTTGCAATGGTTCTTTTCGATACTCCATTTTTCAATATTGCCGAAAGAAATTCAAAGTTTGAGATAGGTTGATTACTACCTGAATGACCCTGCACGTTTTGGCTTACGAATCGGTACAGATTATCCATCTCGCCTAGAGGGAAAGGAGCTATATTTCCTGACCACGGATCTGGTAGGAATCGACCTTTGAAGCTATGACTATAACTTGCATTCATGCTACCGCAAATCCAACTTCGCACATTACCCTTCTTAGCTAACACGTCCCAAGTAAAATTTCCATTGTAGGTTTTTGACTCATTGAGCTTTTTTACTCCATGGTCCTTATAATTTACGCCGGTGTGTAAATCCACCCATTGAACCCATGGATTTAAGTCTTCCCCCTTGGCCTTTGCATCGGTTAGTTTTATGAGAGATTTCGAATATAGTTTTTTGAAGTTTGGGAGCTTGCCTTCATCCATGAATTTTTTAATAAGTTGAGGGCATAATTCATTAAATTCCATAATTATTAAATTTTTCATATTAAGCGTCCTAAGTAAAATTTAGTGTTATTTTTATAATGTGTAGGATCTAACTGTTCGAATCGTTTCTGTGCGCTATATTTTTTTGCATTGATGCCTTAATAAATAGGAATCGTTTTTAAAATATTGCGTAAATTGTTGTTAGGTAAGAACGTGCGAAATCATCTTGGTGCGGATTAAGTTTCTTAAAATAATTGCTTCTGTATTAGCTATTTTATGGGAATTGTGAAGGTAAGTGTGGCAAGAAATAACTATCCATGTAAAGTCCTCAAATTTTCCTATCTTGGGCTTGAATCGTTAAGTATTTACTGATATTGAAGCAGAGATGCGCAAAAAAACAACGAAGGCTTCACATATATTCAGTATGCCCAACGTATCCTAGGTGCTGGAACAGGCGGATTACCCCAATGATGACTTGTGCTGGGAAGACTTATTGCCCCGGAAGCGATCGAGAACTAGGAAACAGAGGATGGCCTGACCCTCAAGCACACCTGCCACAATATCCCAGAGCGGATGAAGACTTTCGACGTAGATATGCTGGTCTTTACCTATCATGCCAGCCCCCGGATAAAAGTGAATACCCACTTAACCTTAGGGAGGTATGGGGCACTGGCTGATCTGCAAACAGAAATGGCCGTTCTATACTAGGCTTAGTTATACGATTTCTTCGCCCGATTAAGTGGTTCGTCAGCGACGGATGGTCAGCGGGTATCGGCAGTACGCAGAGAGTGCCTGCTGAATTCTGAAACAGTAGTGCCAGTTAGTTAGGGAGAACTTTATGCGTAAGAGATTGCTCCGGGCGCTGTTGCGGCGCCCGCTGACGCTTTTGTTGCTTGCTTTTGTCTGGTCCTGCCACGCCGTTGCGGCAGACAAGCCCAATCTGCTCGTCATCATGGTGGACGATGTGGCGCCCAATTCCCTGAGCGCTTACACCTTCGGTATGCAGTATCCCACCCCCAATATCGACCGGATCGCCAACGAGGGTGCGCTGTTCACCGATCACTACGCGCAGCCAAGCTGCACCGCCGGCCGGGCCGCCTTCCTGTTCGGCCAGTTGCCGATCCGCACCGGGCTGACCACCGTGGGCCAGCCGGGCAATCCGCTCGGGATCCGGGAAGAGGACCCGACCCTGGCGGAAATTCTCAAGGAAGAGGGCTACATGACCGCCCAGTATGGCAAGAACCACCTAGGCGATCTGGACCAGCACCTGCCGACGCTGCACGGCTTTGACGAGTTCTACGGCAATCTGTATCACCTGAACGTCTCGGAGGAGCCGGAACAGGCGGATTATCCGAAAGATGAGGAGTTCCGGGAGCAGTTCTACCCCCGGGGTGTGATTGAATCCTTCGCCACCGAAGACGGCCAGACCGTCAAGGATACCGGCCAGCTCACCGTTGAGCGCATGAAGACCTTCGACGAGGAAATCCTCAAGCGCAGCATCGACTTCATGGAGCGGGCCGACGACGAGGGCAAGCCCTTCTTCATCTGGCATGCCACCAGCCGGATGCACGTGTATACCCATCTGAAGGAAGAAAACCGCAATCTCGCCACCCCGATCAGCTCGGCGGAAGACATCTTCGGCAGCGGCCTGATGGAGCACGATGGCCACGTCGGGCAGTTGCTGGACAAGCTCGAGGCTATGGGCATCGCCGACAACACCATCGTGATCTACACCACCGACAATGGACCGGAGCAGAGCAGCTGGCCGGATGCCGGCACCACCATGTTCCGGGGCGAGAAAATGACCACCTGGGAAGGTGGGGTGCGGGTGCCCTTCCTGGTGCGCTGGCCCGACAAGATTCCGGCCGGTCTCAAGTTGAATGGCATCTCCTCCCATGAGGACGTCTTACCGACCATCGCTGCCGCAGTGGGGCGACCGAACATCGCCGAGGAGCTGGCGGAATCCCACAAGGTTAAGATCGACGGCTTCAATAACCTGGATTACTGGATGGGCGAGGCGGACGAATCCGCGCGCAATTTCTTCCTGTACTACTACGAATCCAGCCTGACGGCGGTTCGAGCCGGGCCCTGGAAGATCCACTTTGCCACCAAGCCGGGCGGACGTTACTACGAGGATCTGGTGTTCCACACCATGCCCAAGCTGTTTAACCTGCGCAAAGACCCGTTCGAGCACTACGACGGGGTGACCGGCTTCCACCAGATCATGCGCAAGAGCTGGGTGATTCAGCCGGTGATCGCGGCGCTGACACGGCATCTGGAATCGTTCAAGGAGTTCCCGCCCCGGCAGGAAGCCGCCTCACTCAACATCAATGAGGCGATTGAAAAGGCCAAGTCCGCCGTGACCGGGCACTGACCCGGGGCCTTACGAGCCGACACCCTCAGCGCGCCTGGCATGGGCGCTGAGGGTGTTTTCCGCTACGGCAGTCAGATATAACCTTCGGCAAACACCAGTCCCAGCACGATCGGCATCACCACGAGGCTGCCCAGATTACTGAGCAGAACCAGCGATGCCACCTTGTGGGGTTCCTGCTGGTATTGCTCGGCCACCATGTAGTTGAGCACCGCCGGGGGCAGGGCGGCAAAAACCCACAGGCAGGCCACCTGCAGGCCCGGTAACTCCAGCAGTTCAATCATCGGCCAGGCCAGAATCAGTCCGCTGGCGGGGCAGGCGATGGCGCCGAGCATACCCAGTTTCCAGTCGCTGAAATCAATCTCCAGCATTCGGACACCCAGGGCAAACAGCATCAGCGGAATGCACACTCCGCCCAGCATGTTCAGGGTCTCCAGCAGCCAGTCCGGCAGGGCGACACCGCCGAGATTGACGGTCAGCCCGGCAATACTGGCAAAGACGATGGGCAATCGCAGCCGTTTGAGGATCGACGTGTGCGGATCCAGCATGTGCAACCCGATGGAGAAGTGCAGCAGCATCTCGACAATGAACAGCACGATCGCCGCCGGCAGGGCGGCGTCACCGAAGGCAAACACCAGCAGGGGAATGCCCATGTTGCCGGAGTTGTTGAACATCATCGGTGGCAGAAAGGTCTTCAGGTTGAGCTTCAGGGCCTTCGCCAGCGGATAGAGCACGATGCCAGAGCCCAGCACCACGACCGTTCCCGCCAGTGCGAGGTGGGCGTAGTCCTGCAACGGTGCCTTCTGGTCGGCCAGTACGGAAAACACCAGCATGGGCACGAAGAGCTCCATATTGAGCACATTCAGGCCCTGAATGTCGGGTGTGCGATAACGACCGTAAAGCGCGCCACAACCGGCGATCAGAAACACCGGCAACAGGGTGGACAGGATCTGGGCAATCATCAGAAACTCCGGCGAAAAGCGGGTAAACGACCGCAAAAACCATTAGCTTCGCAAGTATTGAGTTGTCTCGGCAAGCCTTCACGCGCGATCTTCGACCAAAGCCGTAGAGCTGCCACTGCGACCTGGCAGGCTGTCATGGTTGCGGCTGCGCCGGCCGCTGGCCACAATACCGGCAGTTTCAGCCGGAGCATCCACCGTGGGTAGAGGGAGTCAGTCAGTGAGCAGTCCGTTCGATCAGTCCATCAATCGTGATCAGACCTGTGCGGTGAAGTTTGATGCCCGCAAAGCGGTGTTCGGGCGGGAGGATGTGATCCCGGTCTGGGTGGCGGATATGGATTTCGCGGCGCCCGAGGCGGTCACCCGCGCTCTGGTGGAGCGGGCCCAGCACCCGGTGTATGGCTACACCCTGTATCCGGACAGCCTCTATCAGGCGCTGATGGACTGGTTCGAGAGCCGTCATCACTGGGCCATTAAGCAAGAGTGGGTGCTGATGGTGCCCGGGGTTGTGCCGTCGCTGCACGCGGCCTGTCTGGCGTTTGCCGGTGAGGGGGAGGGGGTGATTATCCAGCCGCCGGTGTACCCACCGTTTTTCAGCGCCATCCGGCAAACCGGCCGCACGGTGATCGAGAACCCGCTGCTACAGGAAACCTCCGGCGATGGCGCCGGACATTACCGGATGGATCTGGCGCATCTGGAAGAGTGCGCCGCCAGGCCCGAGGCCAAAGTTCTGATGCTCTGTTCGCCCCATAATCCGGTCGGACGGATCTGGCCACGGGAGGACCTGGAAGCCGTACTGGACATTGCCCGACGCCACGATCTGGTGGTGCTGTCCGATGAAATCCATTGCGATCTGACCTTCGCCGACAGCCCCCGGCATCACGTGCTGGCAACCCTGGCCAGGCCCGGGGACAAGCTGGTCACTGCGGTGGCGCCGAGCAAGAGTTTCAATCTGCCGGGGCTGGGGTTGTCGGCCCTGGTGATTGAGCACGAAGCCTGCCGCAAAGCCATGCTGGCGGAATTCCAGCGATTGCATGTGCTGCATTGCAATCCGTTCAGTGCGGTCGGGTTTGAAACCGGCTATCGGGAAGGCGGGCCCTGGCTCGATGACTTGCGGGATTATCTGCAAGCCAACCGGGATTACGTGGCTCAGCGGGTACGGGAGACTCTGCCGGGGATTCGCTGTACCGCGCCGGAAGCCACCTACCTGATGTGGCTGGACTGTCGTGGGCTGGCGATGTCGGATACCGAGCTCAAACGTTTCTTTGTGCGCGACGCGGGTGTTGGCCTGAACCCCGGCATCACCTTTGGCGAGCAGGGCTCTGGCTTCATGCGGCTGAACCTGGGCTGTCCCCGGTCGGTACTGGTTGAGGTGCTGGATCGCATCGGCGCGGCCCTGACGGCACGGGGTTGATCAGAGACCGTCGTTACTCAGCTTCAGTGCGCAGTGATCTTCCACGGCCTGCCATAGCGGCGGTTCATCCATGCCGGGCATATCACCGGCGGTATTTTCAATGGCTTCCCAGACCATGCCGCCGTGCATCACCTGGTTGCCCGGTTCGTACTGCGCGGCAAACCGCCACTGTTCCGGCCGTTCACAGATACCGGGGGCGGTTTCACCCGGAGCCGGTGCGGCGGGTTGTTGTCCGGGCTCAGTGGCTTCGGCGGATTCCTGTTTGGCTTTCTGTTCGGAGTCGCATTCGGGCACCTCATCCTGCGCTTTCCAGACAAAGCTGATGCCTGGCTCCTTGCCCTCACTGACCTGGCGGGCTACGTACCAGCCATTGTTGTGAAATACCGCTGTGCCGGCCTTGTAATAACGGGCTTCGTCCCAGGCGGATTCATCCGGATCACAGGGTTCGGCCAGCACAGGCGGTGACATTGCCAGGCCAACCACAGCCAGCAGGGCGAAAAGAAGAGACGGTCGAGCGACGATGCCAGACATGATGGCCTCCTTGAATCACTCCGAACGAAGGTAGGCGGGCGCCCGTCGGCCTACGCGAGTCGCCAGCACCAGCCCTGTCAGGATAAGCACTCCGCCCAGCACATGAAACAGGCCCAGCGACTCGTTCAAAAACACACTGGCCAGTACGGTGGCATAGACGGGGGTCAGGTACATAAAGATAGCAGCTCGAGCCGGCCCGATGCGGTGCACGCCATGGTTCCAGAAACCATACGCCAGAATTCCGGGAAAGATCGCAAAATAAATTAAGGGTAATGCGGTCGAGCCGGACACGTCGAAACCGCCGGAGAAGAACACCAGATCCACCAGATAAAACGGCAGAATCACCAGCGTGCCCAGCAGAATCTGGGTGGTCAGGAAGGTGAGCGCGGGCAGCGGCACAGCCTGCCGGCGCAGCAGCACCGAAAACAGCCCCCAGCTGAATACCGCCGCCACCATGATCAGGTCGCCCGGCTGCGCGTCCAGCCCGGTCAGGACGTGGATGTCGCCCCGGGATATCACCACCAGAATGCCCAGCACGGCCAGGGCAATGCCAAGCACCTGAACCGGACGGGTGCGGTCACCCAGCAGCAACCAGGCCAGCAATGCCACGAAAATCGGGATGGTGGCGTTGATCAGGGCAATGTTGGTGGCGGTGGTGCTGACCGCGGCAAAATACAGCAGGGAATTGAAGGCGCCGACGCTGAAGGTGGCCAGTGCCAGCATGGAGCCGATATGCTGCACAATGACCATCCGGTGCCGCCAGAGCCCGGGCAGGCCGAGCGGCAACAGAATGACGAGGGCAATCACCCAGCGCCAGAACGACATCGACAGCGGCGGAATCTGTTCGACGGTGCCACGGGCAACGACCGCGTTTCCGGCCCAGAACAGGGGGGTTAACACCAACCCGACATAGGCCAGCGCGGTTTTGTTGGTCAGCAGTCCGGCGTTTTCCGAAGCCACACGAATCCTCTCAGGTCGGGGATATTACGAAAGACGCACAGGGTACTACTCTGCCGGGATTTCTGCCTCTGTACCAATGTGGTAGGCGGCAAAGCCGGCCATCACCACCTGATCGACGGCCATGCCGATCACCCGACCGTTGCTGTTGGCGCGAATGGGATACTGGGCGTTGGTGATCGGATCGGCGACGTAGCCCAGGATTTCGCCCTCCGATACGTGGGCGCCCAGGTCCACTTCGCTGAACAGGATGCCGCCGTGCTGGGCGCGGATCCAGTCGGAATCGTAATACACCGGCTCCGGATCGCCCCAGACAAACATGCGCGAGGTCATGCCCTGCTTTTCCATCAGGCTGGTCAGGCTGTTAACGCCGGCCTCGATCTGATGCTCCTGAATACGATGGGATTCACCCGCTTCCAGCGTGACCGCCACTATGCCTGCAGCCACTGCCGCCGAGCGCAGCATGCCGGGGGAGCCGGAGCTGTGCACGACCGCCATGCGGTCGAAGCCCTGGGTGAATGTGGCCACGTCCGGGTTGTTCATGTCGGCCCGCAGCTGCGGCAGGTTGGTGCGCTTGAGCGAGCCCGTGTGGATGTCCACCAGCATGTCACAATGGCGAATGACGTTCTCGAACAGCGAGTGCGCAATGCGGTCCGCCAGGCTGCCATCCGGCGAGCCCGGGAAGTGCCGGTTCAGATCCCGGCGGTCGGGCAGGTAGCGGCTGCCCTGCTGGAACCCTGGCAGGTTGACGATGGGAACGCCGATCACCCGACCGGACAATTCTTCCGCGTTGAGGTCGTAGATGGTGCGCCTTACAATTTCGATGCCGTTGAGTTCATCGCCATGCACGGCGCCCGTCAGGCACAGTGTGGGGCCGGCATGAATGCCGTTGACCGCCAGCACCGGCGTGGGCTGGGACAGCCCGGGAATCTGGATGCCCGGCGACCAGGCCAGCCGGGCCGAGGTGCCCGGTAATACCTCGCTGCCGAGCAAAGCCAGTGGTTGCGCAGGCCGGGGCATGGGCAGGGTATCCAGCTGCATGGCAAGCAGCTCGCTCTCGGGAGCGGTCACCACATCGTTCAGGTCGACATTGGCCGCCACTGGGGTGTCTGGGGCTGAGGGCTGTGTCTGGCCACTGGGCAAGATGCCGATATCAGGCTGTGCCGCGGCGTTGGCCGGCGTCGTGCCGGTATTGGGCGCGCCGCGCTGCGTCGAATGTTCGACTTCATCGACGCTTTCGTCTTCTTCCAGTTCATTGATTACCGACGCCCGGCGATCCTGTTCTTCGGTCTCGGGATTCAGGGTGGCCAGTGCCTGGGCGGGCATGCCCAGCAGGAGTGTCAGAGGCAGTGATCGTAGCAAGGTCATTGCTCGGTGACGGGGTAACAGCATAGGTCCTCACGGGTCGACAGAATGCGCTCAAGCATAGAGTGCTCCTGGCGGTCATGAATACTGCTGTGACAAAGCTTTAATGCCACTTTCATGAAAAGCCGGGCAACGAATTCGAACAGGCTGGCCGTGCGGCGGACAGCTGCTATGGTTTAACCAATGGCCCTGTTATAGCCCGGGGAGGCACCGAAGAATATGGACCTTTTGCGTATTTTGATTGCGATTTTGTTACCCCCCCTGGGGGTGTTTCTGCAGGTGGGCATCGGCAAGCATTTCTGGCTCAACATCCTGCTGACCCTGCTGGGTTACATACCCGGCATCGTGCATGCGGTGTATATCATCGCCAAGAAGTAACGCTTGCTCCGGTGTGGCTGTGGCTCAGGTGTGACCGGTGCTGTGCCACTGGTTGCCCTGCTGGTGGGCCCGGCCCTCGGCCTCGAGTTTCAGCAGGTGCGCCAGCGCCGAGCGTGCCGCCAGGCCGTGGAGCGCCGCAGGGACATCGTCGTAGGCCGTTGCCGTCAGGGCTTTCAGGTCCGCCGGCGCGAGGTTTTTCAGCGCCCTGGCCACCTTGTGTTCCCGTGTCAGGCGGTGGGTGATCAGATAATCGATCACGGCCTCGGCCTGGGCCATCAGAAAGCCGTGGCCCGGGGCAATATAGCGAATGGGCTCGGCGAGCAGGCCGTAGAGCGATTCCACGTAGGCTTTCATATCGCCATCCGGCGGATTAATCACCACCGTTGAGCCCTGCATGATGTGGTCACCAGCGAACAGCATCTGCTGCTCGGTGAGCAGAAAGCACAGATGATTCGAGGCATGGCCGGGGGTGTGCAGCACCTTGAGGGGGCCGGCATCGGTGTCCAGAACCTGGCCGTGGCTCGGCTGTTCGTCGGCGCTGAATGCGCTGTCCTGCAGGCCATCATCTGCGGCCGGCATGCCGGCTACGATACACCCGGTCTCCCGGCGCAGGCTGCTGGCGCCCGGCGAATGATCCTGATGCGTGTGAGTCACCAGCACCCGGTCAATACGACCGCCGGTGAGTTCCAGGATGGCCTGAATGTGGGCCGGATCATCGGGGCCGGGATCGATCACCGTGAACCGGTCATGGCCCAGAATGTAGCTGTTGGTGCCGGGCCCGGTCATCATGCCCGCGTTGGGGGCGGTCAGCCTTCGGACCCTGGCGGCAATTTCCACCGCCCGGCCAGGGAGAATCTCGGCGTTCACGGAACCTTCGCCTTCGGGGTCCAGCTTGGCGGCTTCGTCGTAGGCCGGCGCGCCGGGTTCGAGCATCACCGGCTTGCCTTTGCGCAGGGCCGGCCAGGGCGCTTCGGGTTTGGCCTCGGGCGGGTTGGCATGGGCGTAGCGCATGAGGGCGCTGGTGGTGTCGAAATCGCTCAGGATTCTGAGTGTCCGCAGGGTGGGCAGGCCCAGAAGCCGGGTGCCGGCGCGGTGGTCGTCCAGAGCTTGCGACGGACTTATCCACAAGTGATCAATGGTTTCCTGGCCATCGTGGCTGGCGGGTTGATCTTCGGGTGCCACCGTGACAAAGAAACGGGTATCGAAGCGCCGTGGTGGCCCGGGAGGGGTCACCCAGTGGCTCAGGTAGGCCAGACGATCCAGCGGGATCGTCAGTTGATGGCGCCGGCACAGCTCGGCCAGGGGCTGCTCACCCCGGATGACGGCCCGCCGGTCCTGGTGCACCGGATGGTCACCGGCGATGAGTTGTCCGGTGCGGTCTGTCGCGAGCAGAATCCCGGCTTCCTCGAAACACTCCCGAACCGCCGCGAGCATGTAGTCCTGCCCACCCTCGCTCAGGCTCATGATCTGGCTGACATGGGTGTCGCCGGGGCCCGCAGTGTGGCGCCGGGCGTCAGATTCTTCCGGGTCCAGGGCGCCGCCGGGGAACACATAGTAACCGGGCAGGAAAATGGCTTCCCAGGAGCGCTGTAACAGCAACACCTCGATGCCGTTCGATGTGTCTCGGGTCAGAGCCAGTGTTGCGGCCGGGCGAATATCCATGGCAATCCTTCAGGCTAGGCAATCAGTGGTCAATCGCGTCAAGATAACTGAATATACCTCGGGATGAACAGTCGGGCGCAAATGCGTATCATGCTGCCAGCCCCGTTCCCCTCAGCCAGAAAGGACGCCCCCGTGGCCCGAATCAAACTCGATTTCCCCGACGACGTGTTCTGCTTTGAGACCCAGATGCCGGTGCGAATCACCGACATCAATGGCGCCAACCATCTGGGCAACGACGCCCTGATTTCCATGCTGTCGGAGGCGCGGGCGCAGTTTCTGGTGGAGTACGGGATCGAGGAAGCCGGCCATGATGGCATCGGTATCATCGTCACCGACTTGGCGACCATGTATCAGTCCGAATCCTTTTTTCCGGAGATGCTTCGGTTTGAAGTCGGCATCATGGATTTCAACAAGTACGGCGGCGATTTCGTGTTCCGGGTCACCAAGGCCCGGAGCGGGCAGCCGGTGGCGCTGGCGAAATACGGCTTCGTCTTTTTCGACTACCGCAACAAACAGGTCACGCCTGTCCCCGAGGGCTTTCGGTCACGCTTTAGCTGAACCATCCCGGGTCCGCAGCCCGTTCATGCCGGCCCGGTAGAAGCTGTAGGCCATGATGCCGGCAAACAGGTTGCCGATGGTGGCGCCGGTCATCAGCCCAAAGACGCCGCCGAGCTGGCTGCCAAGCCACAAAAGCGGCAGGAAGCACAGGAACAGCCGAAGGGTCGACACCAGCAAGGCGCGCATGGCCAGACCCAATGCATTGCAGACGGACACCATCAGCATACAGACGCCCAGACCAGCGTAGCTGAGCGGCACCCGCACCAGATACCCCGCCAGGATGTCCTGTACCTGCTCATCGCTGGTGAACAGATCCGACACCAAGCCGGACGCCGCAAGCCAGATCAGGCCGATGGCCAGTTGCCAGACCACCACGAAGCGAACCCCGATCCGAACCAGTTTGCGGATCTGTTCGATGTCGCCGGCGCCGAGCATGCGGCCCACCATGGGCGGCATCGACATGGTCAGGGCCAGCACCACCACAATGGAGAAAAACTCCAGACGGGTACCCAGACCCCAGGCCGCGACCGCGGCTGAGCCAAAACCGGCCACCAGGGCGGTGGCCAGCATGGCCGAGAGTGGCGGCATCAGCTGGCTGACCATGGCGGGGGCCATGATGCCATTGAGTTCCTTCAGCGCCCGTCCGAGCGCGAGCTGGCGCAGATCGAAACGCGCCCACCCGCGTTTCAGGATTTTGGGGTAAATCACCAGGCAACCGAGCGCAAACGAGGTTACCGTGGCCCAGGCGGCACCGGGCAACCCCCAGTCGAAGACAAAGATGTACAGCGGATCGAGGGCGATGTTGAGCAGACTGGTGGCCATCATCATGTAGCCGGGCAGCTTGGTGTCGCCGTGGGAGCGGCACACGCTGTAGCCGAAGTACAGCAGGGCGCCGACCCAGGCTGAGATAAGAAAGGGAACCCAGTAGCTGCGGATCATGGGCAGCAGTTCGGCCTCGGCCCCCAGTGCGGTCATGATCCGGGACTGAAACAGCCACAGCCCCAGGCAGAGCAACAATACCAGTGCGCCACCGACGGTAATGACCAGACCACCGAGCCGGTGGGCCCGCAGCTCGTCCCCCGCGCCCAGGGTGCGGGAGATGATCGCCGTGGTGGCGATGCCCAGGCCAACCTGCAGGCCGATGATCAGTTGCTGCATGGGCAGGGTGAAGCCAAGAGCCGCCAGCGGATCACGCCCGAGTTGACCGATAAAGGCGCTGTCGGCCAGCTGGAAGGTCATGAGCGACAGCACGCCAAACAGCATGGGCCAGGTCATCGAATAGAGCTGACGGGACAGGCTGGCGTTTTCGGGGAGGCTGCTCACGATTCGGGATTACGGCTCTGCTGGCAAATGGGGCAGGGATTCTAACAGGTCTGCCGGTGCCTGCCTGCCGGAGTGGGGTCGTGGGTTATCCTGACCCGACCCGCGCCGGGCACCGGAAACTCTCGTGAGTCGTCAGGTTCAGAGCACTTCCAGAGCGGCGTCGTAATCCGGCTCGTCCTTGATCTCCGGCACCAGCTGGCTGTGCAGGACCCGGTTGTTTTCGTCCAGCACCACCACGGCCCGGCTACAGAGACCGGCCAGCGGGCCTTCCTGAATGGCAACACCGTAATCTTCCTGGACGCCGTAATTCCGGAACGTGGACAGGGTGACGACGTTCTTCAGGCCCTCCGCCCCGCAATACCGGGAAGCGGCAAAGGGCAGGTCGGCAGAAACCACCAGCACCACGGTGTTACCGAGGTTGCTCGCCTGTTCATTGAATTTGCGTGTGGAGGTGGCGCACACGCTGGTGTCGATGCTGGGGATGATGTTCAGGATCTTGCGCTTGCCCGCCCAGCTCTCAAGTTTGACTTCTTCCAGCGCACTGTTGGTGAGGGTGAAGGGAGGGGCGTATTCACCCGGGGCCGGGAAGTGGCCGCTCAGTTCTATGGGGTTACCGTCGAGTGTGACCTTGCTCATGCAATGGGGCTCCAGCCTTTGCTCAAAACCAATAACAAGATCTGAACAGCCGTCAGCGATCCTGTCGTCTCCGGGATTATCTGGGCAGAAGTATAGCCAAGCTACGCCATGGCCGCGATCTAGTCGGCCAGTGTCATCGGCGACCGCCCCGTTGAGTGCCGTGGGGAACTGCGGGCTGGGGCTGGTTTGCTCAGCTGGCGGATGCGCCCTGTGGCTCGAAACCCGGGGCGGGATGTCGCTGCACCAGCAGCAGATAGCTGGCCAGAGCCGCGCAGGCGCAGATGGCGATGATGGTGGCCATAACCACGGATGTACCGTCGTGCAGGTAGCCCACCAGCACGCCCGCCACGGCGGCAGTGGCCATCTGGACAAAGCCGAACAGGGCGGAGGCCGAGCCGGCCATGCGCGGGAAATTCGCCAGCGCACCGGCCATGGTCTGGGGCAGCACCATGCCGGTGCCCACCATGAACAACGCCTGGGGCAGGATCACGGCCCACACGTTATAGACGCCTGACAACGCCAGTGCCGCGATCAGGCCGCCACCGGCCACGGCAAAGACCAGGCCGCGCAGCAGAATCTGGTCCGGCATCAGCTTGCGGCCCAGGCGCACGGCGGCCAGGTTACCTACCACATAGCCCACCACCATGCAGGCGAAGTAGAGCCCGAAGTGTTCGGTCGCCACGCCCAGGAACTCGATCAGCACGAACGACGAGCCGGACAGAAAAGCAAACAGGCCGGCGTACACCAGAGCGTTGGTCAGGGTGTAACCCAGGAAGCTGATGTCGGTGCCAATGCGGCGATAGTTGCGCATCAGCGTGCACAGGCGCAGGGGCTGCCGATATTCCGGGCGCATGGGCTCCGGGATGCCAAAAGCCACGATCAGGGCCATCAGCAGGCCGTAACCGCCCAGGACGAGGAAAATGGAGTGCCAGCCGAGGCTGGATACCAATACGCCGCCCAGGGTAGGGGCCACGGCCGGGGCCAGCGCCATGATGCTGGCGACAATGGCCAGAATACGGGCTGCTTCCCTCGGGCGATAGATGTCGCGGATGGTGGCGCGCCCCAGCACCGGGCCGGCCGAACCGCCCAGCGCCTGCAGGAAGCGGCACAGCATCAGCGTGTCGATGGAGGTCGCCATGGCGCAGCCAATGCTGGCCAGGGCAAACAGGATCAGCCCGCCAATCATGATCGGCTTGCGGCCGAAGCGGTCGGCCAGAGGGCCGCACACCAGCTGGGCGAGCGCAAACCCGGCCAGGTAGAGGCTCAGCGTTAACTGAACCTGGTCCGTGCCCGCACCGAAATCGCTGCCGATTTGCGGCAGTGCTGGCAGATACATGTCCGTCGCCAACGGGCCAAGGGCGACCGCCGCAGCGAGCAAAATGGTTGTCCAGACACTGGTAAGTGCGAGCATGGTGTGTTCCGTAATCCTTTAGGTCCACTGGAATGAGTGGTCAGGACACGGAGTCTAGAGGCCCTCTGCACAGAAGATAACAACCGGCGGGCTCATACCATATATGAATGAAATCGATTGATTACGGGTTCAGGCCGTTCATGGTGGCGGCCACGCTGTTGACCTGATTTCTCAGCCAGCGGTGGGCCGGATCGTTCTGGTTGCGCCGGTGCCACAGCATCAGCAGCGTGAAGGGCTTGAATTCGAACGGCAGTGGTGCCCAGGCAAAGTCCCGCAGTAAGTGATTACTCATGCGCTCGGGGGCGGTGGCCAGCAAATCGGAGCCGCGCAGGAACTCCGGCAGGCCGGAGAAGTTGGAGACGGTCACCACGTTCCGGCGGCTCAGCCCCCGGGCGGACATGGCGCCCTCCAGGGCCGGTTTTTCGCCGGAGGCAAACAGCAGGGCGATGTGATCGGCCCGCAGGTATTGCGCCAGATCGTCCGGCGCCGCACGGACGTTCTGGTCATAGAACACCACCATGCGGTCCGCCATCAGGCCGCGCTGCATGATGTCGGTGGCTTCCGGGGCATGGGGCGAAATGATCAGGTCGCAGACATCCTTGCGCAGCATATCGGCGCTGGGGATGCCGGAGGGAATCACCTGCAGCCGGATACCCGGTGCTTCGCGCCGCAGAATCTTCACCAGCGGCGGCAGCAGCAAATCCCGCTGGTAGTCGTTGGCGGCGATGGTAAAGGTGAATTCGGCGGTTTTCGGGGTGAACAAAGGCCCGGACGCCAGCGACTGCAGATCATCCAGAATCTGTCGGATGTGCGGCCCCGCCTGCTGGGCGTAACGGGTTGGGGTGATGCCGCGGCCGGACTTCACAAACAGCGGGTCGCCGAGGGCCTGGCGCAGGCGGTCCAGGGTGTGACTGACCGCCGACTGGCTGACGCCGAGCTTCACGGCGGCTTTGGAGACACTGCCTTCATCCAGTACCGCAATGAAGGTGCCGAGCGCGCGCAGGTCGAGATTCAATGTATCAACAGGGTTCATGAATCGCAGTCTACCCCAGAGCGCAGGCGGCGCAAACGCTCACCGCTGGGTCTGGCGCCGGATGAACGCGGCCATATGGCCGGACAGCACATCAAACCAGGGGTTGTAGGTGAGGCGACTGGTGGGCACCGGGCGCGGGTCATCGTGCCAGGCGCTGAACCAGAGCTGGCCTGCGGGCAGCCGGTGGCATTCGGTCAGCGGCACATTGTTGGGCTCCAGGCAGCGCTGGAGGGGAGCGCCGCGGCCGTACAGTTCGTTATCCGGGGCAATGGCCAGCGCCTGGTGGGAAAATTCGAGTATGTTTTCTTCCGGCAGGTAGCTGTCCAGTGACTGAATGCGGGGGTCGGCCCAGGCCTCTGGCCAGGGTTTTCGCAGGTCCCGGAACACCAGCATGCGGCTGTCCGGGTGCCGGAATCGCTGTCGGAAGGTCTGTGTCAGATAGGCCAGGTCAATCACCGAATCGGCTTCGGTGGCCACCAGAAACAGTGGCGGCAGCGGCGCCTCGGGTTGCTCCAGCAGCTTGCGGGTGTGGTTGAGGACATCGGCTAACTGGCTCCCGGCGTTCAGCGTCACCGATTCGTATTTCACCGGGTTCAGCTCCGGTTCCTCCTCGACGAAATCGGCGAACAAATCGGCAATGCCGGCCAGCCAGAGGTAGTCTTCCAGACCATTGAGTTGCCAGGCCGGGGCGAGGGCGACAAGTCCGTCGACCCGGGGCCGCTGGCCTGAGAGCGCATACTCGGTAGCCAGCGCCCCACCCAGAGAAAAGCCCCCGATAAACAGGTGATCCACCTCTTCGGCCAGCGCGGCGACATGCTGGCGAACCTGTGCCCGCCATACCTCGGCCCGGGCGTGGATCATGTCACCCGGACGGGTGCCGTGGCCCTGCAGCAACAGCGTGCGCACACCGATGCAGCGAACGCTCAGGGCCCGGGCCAGGTCCCTGAACAAAAATGGCGAGTCGCTCAGGCCGTGGATCAGCAGGATGCCGGTGGTGGGCGAGTCGGAGCAGTGAGCGCCTGGTGGCATGGTATAGGGCAGATTCCAGTCCAGCTGCTGGCTGCGGCGGAAACCCTCGACGGGGGTCAGGTTGGATTCCAGGTACGCCCGAACCCGGTGCTGGTAGTCGGTGAAATCGCTGAAGGGCTCGGCGTCCAGGCGGTCGTCGCCGGGTGTGTAGAGCGCCGTGTTCTGGACACAAGCGGTGCAGGCGAAGCTCAGCAGCAGGACCAGGAAAGCGCCGATGCTCTGCGTGCGTGATGAGCACATTGAGGGGCCGTGTGTCTGGGCCATGTAGCAGCACTGTGTGTTAGGGTTTTAAGTGTGTGACATCAGGTTCTTGGATATACGCCCTGCCGGCTACGACTGGATGATGGAGACTGTGTTATGACCTTACGACTGGCTTTCGATGTCTACGGAACCCTCGTCGATCCCTTGAGTATGGCAGATATTCTCAAGCAGGACGCCGGCGACAAGGCTGCGGCCGTGGCTGCGCTGTGGCGGGAAAAGCAGGTCGAGTTTGCGTTTCGCAAGGGGTTGATGCGGGTCTACGAGGATTTTGGTGTCTGTACCCGGCAGGCCTTGCGCTTTGCCATGGCGAGTTACCGGCTCTCGCTGTCCGGTGAACGGGAAGACGAGTTGATGGCCAGTTACCTGTCCCTGCCCGCCTTCGACGATGCCCTGCCAACGCTCAAGGCCCTGAAAGGGATCTACCCGATGTTTGCCTTTTCCAACGGCAGCTATCCGGCGCTGGAAAAGGTGCTCGGGCACAACCAGTTGTTGCCGCTGTTTGATGGTTTGGTGTCGGTGGACGATGTGAAAAGCTTTAAGCCGGATCCGGCGGTGTATGCCTATGCCCGCCGCGCCACCGGGGCCTGGGATGAGCCGCTGTGCCTGGTGTCCAGCAACGCCTGGGATGTTATCGGGGCTCGTGCGGCCGGCTTGTTGGCCGTGTGGGTTCGGCGGGATACCAGCCGGGTGTTCGAGGACTGGGGCATTCAGCCTTCGGCGGTGATTGGCGGGCTGGCCGAATTGCCGGATGCCCTGCAAACGCTTGCGAGCCCGGGTTCCTGAATCAGCGCTGGTCAGCCCGAGCGTTCAGCCAGCCAGTCCGCCAGCGCCAGCCAGCTGGCCCTGGGTGCACGCCTGCCGGCGAGAATGCCCATGTGGCCGCCGGGCACCACCCGGAAGGTCTTGTCTGTCGAGCTGACGTGATCCATGACATTGCCGGCGGCATCCGGTGTCACCAGAGTGTCGTCCTCTCCGGCAATGGCCAGCAGATTGGCGTTGATGTTGTCCAGCCGGGCCATGTCATCGCCAATCCGTATCCGGCCCCGGGATAACTGGTTATCGAGCCACACCCGAACCACCGTGTCCTGAATGATGCCGCCGGGATAGGCCACCATGCGATCCAGGAATGCCGCCGTGCTGGTGTGATCGGATACGAACTCGCGATCACCGAGCCGAACCAGCAGTTCCCAGTAACTTCTGGCCGTGGCCATGGGGTTGGTCAGCTTGAACCCGATGGAGTTGGCCCAGCCCGGGGTGTGCAGCCAGTGCGGCCGGACATCGTGCAGACGAAAACCGGTGCGCTTGTGGATGGCGTCGGCGATGTCGGCCATGCGCTGATTCAGCACGCCCAGGATGCCGGAGGCGTGACTGTCAATCGGCGAACCCACTACGATGGCGTTGCGAACGTGCTGGTCTTCACTCAGGGCCGAGTAGAACAGGGTGAACATGCCGCCCATGCTCCAGCCGTGCAGCGACAGCTCCTGTTCGCCGCTGTGCTCCCGCACCTTGTTCAGGAACGCCGGCAGAAATTCGGCCACGTAGGTGTGCATGTTGTAGTGGCTGTGTTCCCGGGTGGGCACGCCCCAGTCAATCAGGTACACCTCGAAGCCCCGGGCGCGCAGGAAGCGGACCAGACTGCGTTGGGGGAGCAGATCGTAGATCAGCATGTTCACTGCCAGAGGCGGAATAATCACCACGGGTGTCCGATGGATCCGGGGGGACACCGGGATGGTCAGGTCGTCCAGTTCAATGGTCGGCTCATCGAGGGGGGCGTAGTAGCGCAGGCTCACCAGACCGTCACGGTGAATCAGCTGGTACGGCGTCCGTCCGGCCCGGACCAGACGCTCGGGGCGAAACAGCCGATCGAACGCGTTGCCGGCATAGCGCGCGGTGTGCCGGGTGAGTTGCGAGGCTCGATCGGTAACAGACTTAAACGGGTTTGGCATCTCAGTGTCCACTGCAATTCAGCCCCGGAGTATGAAGCAAAAAAACGGGCGACAACAATAAGCCGGCCGGTCTGCAAGCGGCTATGGCACAACTGTCGAGTTTATTAGGCAGGCAAGTCACTTTCGGCCACTGCCCAAGTCATGGTCCGATTGGTATGATTGCTGCCGCTCTGAGACAACAAACACAACAGGAATCTCATGCTCAGTTTTTTGCCAGCCCCCGTAATCGGTGTACTCAACGCTACCCTGCTTGGAATCAACACGCTGTTCTGGTGCCTTCTGCTCTACATTCCCGCGGTGCTGAAACTGATCGTTCCGATCAAAGGCTTTCGGGTCTGGTGTGCCAGGATCATCATCGCCATTGCCGAAGCCTGGGTCGCCTGCAACAGCGGCTGGATGAAGCTGACCCACGCCACCCGGTGGGACGTCACCGGCGACGATCAGCTCAGGCGCGAGGGCTGGTATCTGGTGCTCAGCAACCACCAGAGCTGGGTGGATATTTTGGCCATGCAGCGGGTGTTCAATCGTCGCGCGCCGTTCCTGAAATTCTTCCTGAAGCAGCAACTGATCTGGGTGCCGGTGATCGGCCTGGCCTGGTGGGGGCTAGATTTCCCGTTTATGAAACGCTACAGCCGGGAATACCTGATCAAGCATCCGGAAAAACGGGGCGAGGACCTCAAGGCCACCCGTCGGGCCTGCGAGCATTTTCGCCACACCCCGGTGAGCGTGATGAACTTTGTCGAGGGCACCCGTTTTACCCAGGCCAAGCACGATAAACAGAAGTCTCCGTACCAACATCTGCTGACACCGAAAGCTGGTGGTGTGGCGTTCGTACTCGATGCCATGGGTGACTCCATCCAGACCCTGGTGGATGTAACCATCGCCTATCCGGGTGGTGCACCGACGTTCTGGGATTTCCTGTGTGGGCGGGTGTCATCGATCAAAATGGAAATCAGCACTGTGGCGATTCCGTCGGAACTGAAAGGGCGGGATTACTCGGCCGATGCCGAGCATCGCCGAAACGTGAAGGCATGGCTGGCAGATCAGTGGCGGGCCAAAGACCAACGGCTGGAGCGGATGCTCGGCTGAGCGGCGGGCAACGAGTCAGCGCTCGTTGCCGTCTTCGTCGACTTCATCCGGGTGCTCTTCCTTGAAGCGCTCCCAGTCTTCCCAGTCATGAGGCGTTCCGGCGTGGGGACGGCGCAGATGCTTGGCGTGTTCCATGGCGTTGTGCCGCAAGCTGTGGTCCCGTTCTTCCTCGTCCTTGTCGAAGCCGTACTTTTTCAGGAATTCATCCGGTGTGATGGGCATGGCGCACCTCCATGAGACACATATGTCTTGTCTTATGATTACGATGCGCCTGCCGGGCTGGTTTTTCAACCAGCCGGTTCGGTGCCTGCCGCAGGCTGAATCTCTTCCGCGCTTTCCAGCGAAAAGTTGATCTGACGTTTGTCCTCGTCCACCCCGGCAAAGCGCACGCTGACCACCTGCTCGAGCTGGAAAATCCGGCCGTTCTTGTTGTGCACCAGGCGCAGGGTGACCGGGTCGAACCCGTATTTGCCGTCCAGGCCTTTGCAGCTGACAAAGCCTTCCAGCCCGTTGGCGTCCAGGCGAACGAAGAAGCCGGCCGGCACGGTGCGGCTGATGGTCCCCGGCATCGGCTCCTCGCCCAGTGTCCGGGCGAAATCACTCTTCAACCAGGCCTCCAGGCTGTTGGCGGCCTGACGGGCACGAATCTGGGCCTGCTGCAATTGCTCCAGTTGCTCGGCCGACAGTGCCTTGATCGGGGCATCCCACAGCGCGGCTTTGATCAGACGGTGCACGTAGAAGTCGGAGAATTTGCGCAGTGGCGAGGTAAACGTGGTGTAGGCATCGAGCCCCATGCCCTGATGCGGTGCCGGCTGCGGGCGCAGTTCGGCGCGCGCCAGCTGGCGCGAGACAATGGCCTTCACGGGAACCTCGGCATCGAGCGCCTCGGTGTCTCTCATCAGCTGGCGGAAGCCGGCCGGGCTGGCAATGTCGACCTCGGACAATTTCGGGGCGTGCGCCTGCAACAGCGCGCGGATGTTATCCAGGCGATCGTCCCGCACGCCCGGGTGCTGGATGAACAGGCCTGAGGGCGTCTGGCTCAGAAAATCCGCCGCGCAGCGGTTGGCCGCGACCATGCACTCTTCCACCAGGCGGTGGGCTTCGGTTTGCAGGGCCGGTTCAATCTGGCGGATCCGCTTGTTTTCATCCAGCCGAAGACGGAATTCCGGACGGTCGGCACTCAGCAGGGCGTTTTCATCGCGCCATTTGCGCAGTACCGTGGCCGCCTGGTGCAGCTGATCGAGGCTGTTGGCAACGGCGTCCGGCAGGGCGTTGATGTCGTCGTCCTCGCGGCCATCAATCAGGTTCGCCACCAGCTCGTAACTCAATTTGCGCTGCGACCGGATGATCGCACTGTGGAAACTGTACTCTCCCAGGCTGCCGTCGTTGTTGACCTGCAGGTCGCACACCAGCGCCAGGCGCTTCTCGCCCGGCACTAGCGAGCACAGTCGGGTGCTGAGGCTGTCCGGGAGCATCGGCAGTGGCTCGCCCGGGAAATAAATCGCGGTGGCCCGTTTCAAGGCTTCCTGCTCGGTGGCGCTGCCCGGTTCGATCATTGCGGTCGGGTCGGCGATGGCGATGGACACGGTCCAGCCCGTGGCATTGGGTTCCGCCAGCAGGGCATCGTCCATGTCCTGGGTGCCCGGGCTGTCGATGGTGACGTAGGGGCGGTCGGTCAGATCGGTCCGCCCGGCAAGCCGCTCTTCGATGGCCTGCTCGGTGAGTTGCTCGGCGTGCTGTGCCACGGAATCCGGGAACGTGTCGGCCAGATCAAAGGTGGCCAGGGTCATGGATCGCTCAATGCCCGGTTCACCGGCCTTGCCGATCACCCGCAGAACCTTGGCCTGGGCTTTGCCGTCCTTGATCGGATGGCGGTGGATCTCGCAGTAGATATAGTCGTCTGGCTGGGCGGCTTTGCGTTCCTTGGGCGGAATGAAAATCCAGCGATTGATGCCTGGCGTCTCCGGCACCACAAAGTGGCCCTTGCCCTTGATCTGGTAGCGGCCGACAAACCGGCTCAGGCGGCTGGACACCAGCTCGTCAACGACGCCCTGGGTTTTCCCCTTGTCCACCTCATGCTCGGTGACGTTGATCCGGTCCCCGGGCAGGACTTTCTGCATTTCTTCGGGGGGCAGGAAAAGATCCCGCCCTTCATCCAGTGCGACAAAACCGAAGCGTCCATTGGTGGCCTTGACGGTGCCTGGGAAAACAACCTTGTTGTCCTTGATATCGGATTTTAGCTGGCGCAACTGGCTGAGGGCGTCGGCATTGAGCATGAAAAAACCTGGCTGATAGAAAATGAGTGTTGCGCCGGAGTATACCGGTTCTGACGCCGGGCGTCAGATAGCGGACTTCCTAAATTACACTTCGGCCCAGAAGCGCTGGAGATTGGCCAGGGACTTGGTCAGCAGGTCGAACTCGCTGCTCTTGCCTTCACGTTCGAACAGCGTACGGCGGGCGGTGTCCAGATCGAACAGCACCTCGCGCTGTGCCGGATCCCGGATCGTGCTCTGGATCCAGCCGATGGCCACACGTCGCTGGCCACGGGTCACCGGCGCCACGCGATGCAGGGTCGATGACGGGTAGATCACCGCTGACCCGGCCGGGAGTTTGTAGGTTTGTTCGCCGGCTGAGGTTTCGGTGACCAGCTCGCCGCCGTCGTAGCTGTCCGGATCGTCAAGAAACAGGGTGAAGGAGATGTCGGTGCGAAGGCGGCCAGCGCCTCGGCCCATGACCGGATCATCGACGTGGTTGCCGTAGGTCATGCCATCCCGGTAGCGGCTGAACAGGATGGGGGTCATCTTCGCCGGCCGCACCGCCATTTGAAACACCGGGTGCTCGGTGAGCGCTTTTTCCACACCCGCGCGCAGGGATTTGACGGTGTCATCTGCCACTTGCATCTGTTCGTTGTTCTTGACCAGGCGGGCGTGCCAGCCGGCGGTTTTGCGTCCGTCTTCGAACTGGCCCTGATCCAGGGCGGTCCGGACCTGATTCAGTTGTTGATCGGAAAGGATGTTACCAATACAGAGAATCATAACCGGCTCCATTGTTAATAAGAACGATTTGCATTACGTGGGTATGATGCCTCATCATCTGTCGTCATTAAATAGCCATCAAACATCCCGACGCCAAGTAACGGCTCAGGATCTGCGACAGGAGACGTTGATGAAAAGCCAGAACCAGAAATTGAAAGTATGGACCGGTATTGGTGTGGCAACACTGCTTGTGAGCAGTGGTGTGACAGCCGAGGAAAATGCCAACGCCCAGGATGAGGAAATGATCTCCTCCGGCGCGCAGGGCGGCGAAGGTGGCGAACACCATGGCGGCGAAGGTGGTGAGCACCACGGCGGCGAGGGTGGCAAACACCACGGCGGTGAGGGTGGCGAACATCACGGCGGCGAAGGTGGCGAGCACCACGGCGGTGAGGGTGGCGAACACCATGGCGGCGAAGGTGGCGAGCACCACGGCGGTGAAGGTGGCGAACACCACGGCGGTGAAGGTGGTGAGCACCACGGCGGTGAGGCCGGCGCTGCCTTCAGTTACTTCGCGGCCGGTGGCGAAGGCGGCGAAGGCGGAGAAGGCGGAGAAGGCGGAGAAGGTGGCGAAGGCGGCAGCTCGGTATCCGCAGTAAGCTCCGATGGCGCCTACACCGCGATGATTTCCATGATGCAGGGTCACCTGATGGCGGCGCGTGAGCTGATCAAGGCCGGCGAGGTCGCCGACGGCCGTCCGCATCTGACGCACCCGTGGGTCGAGGTGTATCCGATGGTGCAAGACGGACTTGCCCGCCGTGGCCAGAACGCCATGGGGCCGGCGCTGGAGCGGTTGGCTGAAAACGCCGGTGAGGTCAGCAGCTGGGAGGACGTACAGGCAGACTTTCAGGCCGCCTGGATCGCTACCGAAGAAGCGCTCAATGGCGTGAACGACCAAGGGGAAGTGAGCCCGGCAACGGTGTCCAAGGTCGTTCTGACTCTCACGAAACAGGCGGTTCTGGAGTACGACGAAGCACTCGAGAACGGCAAGTTTGTGGCTGAGCACGAATACCAGGACGGCCGCGGGTTCGTGATCTCGGCCCGGGACTACCTGAACAGCCATCAACGCGCCCTGAAAGGCAAGAACAAGGAAGCCTGGCGCGACGCCAACAAGGTTCTGGATGAACTCCAGAAGGCCTGGCCGATGGCCGTTCCGCCGATCACCCCGGTGGTCGGGACCTCTGAGCTGTATTCAGCCCAGGCCCGTCTGGAACTGGCGCTGGCTCCGTACCTCTACTGAGCCTGGTGCCATGCCGGGGCACCAGTTGCCCCGGCTTTCCTTGCCTTGCAGTAGCTCTTCACTCCACGACAACCGTGTCTTCGTCGTCAGCGCCGCTGATACACACGGTATTCCGGCCTTTCTCCTTGGCCTGGTACAGGGCGCGGTCAGCCTGCCGGAGAATCCTGTCGCAGTTGTCGTCTGGCTGGCACAGGTAACCGCCGACACTGACCGTCACCGCGAGGCCTGTTTTCCGGCTTTCCTGTTCCACCAGCAGCCGGATCCGCGCAGCGATCTGTTCCAGCGTCTGCCCATCACAGGGCGAGAGCACCACCACGAATTCATCACCGCCCCAGCGTCCCGGATGGTCGTAAGGGCGGACTCCCACTTTCAGCCACAGGGAAACGCGGCACAGGATTTCATCCCCAATCTGGTGGCCGTGCTGATCGTTGATGGTTTTGAAGTGGTCAATGTCCAGCCAGAGGATGCCAAATCCGGTGCCCTGACGCTTGGCGCGCTCAATTTCCTCTTCCATCACCTCATCCAGGCCACGTCGGTTTTTCAGCCCGGTCAGCGGGTCGATGCGGGCCAGACGGGTCAGTTCGTCGGTGCGCGCCGCCACCTTGCGTTCGAGCTCTCGATTGGACTGCTCCAGCGCGTGGGTCATTTTTTCGAAATGATCCGCCAGCCGGCCGATTTCGTTATCCGGCTTGTCCAGCCTGGGCAGTTCGAAACTGCCTTCCCGCACCTTTTTCACCGCGCCTTCAAGGGTCACGATGGGTTTCAGGATGCGGGACCGGATGACCAATTGCAGCACCACCAGGCTGAGCAGAAACGACGACAGGAATACCGCGATCAGGGGCCAGAGGTAGCTGCGGGGCAGAAGGGTTTCCAGATCCAGCAGGGTTACTTCGAACCAGCCGATCGCCGGCAGGTACGCGGCGCTGGCCAGTTGGGTGCGGCCATCCACGGTGACCAGGCCGCTTTCCACCTCGCCATCGGCGTCGGTTCTCTGCTTCAGCATCTGCAGCATGCCGAGGATTTGCTGTTTGTCTTCCGGAGCTTCGAACAGCACGTCGACGGTGGCTTCCGGTTCGGATCCCATCAGGCGGGCCACATCCAGGTAGTTGCGTTGGCGGTAAAGCTCGATGGTGCCGTTGTAATTCACAAACAGGGTGGTCAGGCCGCGCTCGCTGACATCACCGATGTCTTCGAGCAGTGTATCCAGTTTCAGCCCGGTTCCCATAACGCCGAGGACGCGGTCATTTTCGTCTTTCATCAGCACGTCGACCCAGAGCCGGGTGATGCCCAGTTCGATATCGTGATTGACGTCCAGGCTCAGTTCGCGGCCCTCGCGGATCAGTTTGTCGAACCAGCCGTGGTCGGGGTTGTCCGGGTTCAGGGCATACTGGATAGGCGCATCCGCGCCGCTGTTCTCCTCGTTGTAGTAGTACTGGCGGTTTTCCCGCAAGGCGACAAAGTAACTTTTGTCGGTGACGTTGGCGCGGAAGTCTTCCAGTTGTCCGAGGGCTTTGGCCTTGAGGAGTGGGTTGCCGGGCTGCTGGGCCCAGCGAATCATGGCCGGGGCGTTGGCCATCTGTCGGGCCAGACTGATCTCGCGTTCCAGCGACTGCACCAGCCGGGCACTGTCGTACCGTACCTGAACCTCGGCCACCTGCTGGCCCAAGCGCTGGACCAGATGTTGTGAAAGCTGTTGATAAGCGAGCCAGGACGCGCCCGACGCGGCAAACAGCAGGCCGGCGATCAGGCCCAGAATGCGGGTTTGCAAGCTCAAGAAAAGGCACCTGTGTGTTTTTCTACCACCAATGTCTAAAGCATAGAACAGCTATTGAGCGGCATGTAGAAAAACTGACAGCAATTCCGCCGACATCATGCCCCGTCTCGGGGCCCTGACGCCGCACCCATCGCTATGACCTGGCTGCCGCGCCCTGCCTGGGCTCGGCGGCAACGGTCATTAATAGTCCGCGAAGACCTTTGTCTGGCCCTGCTCGTTAAACAATAGCACCTGGTACGGGTCCTTGCGGTCGCCCATCTCCATGCCCGGTGAGCCGACGGGCATGCCCGGAACCGTCAGGCCGCGGGCCTGGGGCGCCTGTTTCAGCAGCCTGTGGATATCGTGCGCCGGCACGTGTCCCTCAATCACATAGTCGCCGACAAAGGCGGTATGGCAGCTTGCCAGCGAGCGAGTCAGGCCCGCGTCGATCTTGATCGGGTTCAGGTCGTTGGTATTGGTTACCTGTACCTCGAAACCATTGGCTTCCAGGTGCTTGACCCAGTCGGTGCAGCAGCCGCACGTGGGCGATTTGTACACGTGGATGTTATGGGTGGTCTCCTCGGCCATCAGCGGCGAGCCGAGGCCAAGGGTCAGAGTCAGGGCCAGACGTGCAATCGGTTTTCTCATCGGGGTATCCCATTGGTAAGTCAGTGGTGATCGGGGTGTTGGTCACCGGCATCGGGTGAGGGAGCAAGCCAGAACCACCACACAATGGCGGCCATCAGGCCCAGTCCCGCGGCATTAACCAGCAGTGTTGCGATCATGATCGGTTGTCCTTTATACGCTGTGACGCGCCACCGGTTCGGAACCAGCGCAGCCGGTTGGCGTTGGAAACGACGGTGACAGAGGATAATGACATGGCGGCACCGGCCAGGATCGGGCTCATCAGGATGCCCCAGACCGGGTACAGGATACCGGCGGCCACCGGAATGCCCAGGGTGTTGTACGCGAAGGCGCCAAACAGGTTCTGGTGGATGTTGCGCACGGTGGCCCGGGACACCTCGATGGCATCCGGCACGCCATGCAGCGACCCCCGCATCAGTGTGATGCTCGCGCTTTCGATCGCCACATCGGTACCGGTGCCAATGGCGAAGCCCACATCGGCGGCCGCCAGGGCGGGGGCGTCGTTGATGCCGTCGCCCACCATGGCGACGGTATAGCCCTTGCCCCGCATCGCACTGACCACTTCGGCCTTGTCCTCGGGCAGTACTTCCGCGCGGAATTCGTCGATCCCGGTCTGCTCGGCAATGGCCCGGGCGGTGGCTTCGATATCACCGGTGACCATCATTACCCGGACACCGGCATCGTGCAGGCGGGCAATGGCCGCCCTGGAGTCCTCCTTGATGGCATCGGCTACGCCGATCACGCCCAGCACCTCATCCCCGCGGGCCAGAAACAGGGGCGTGCCGGCATCCCTGGTGATGGATTGGGCGACATCATCCACGCCAGCCAGTTGCAGTCCTTCGGACTCCAGCCAGCGACGATTGCCGAGACGAACCATCTGATTCCGGAACTCACCCTGAACGCCCTGACCGTTCAGGGCCTTGAAGTTCTGGATGGCGTCCGGCTGGACGCCGGCATCCTTCGCCCTGGCGACAACGGCCTCGGCGAGCGGATGCTCCGAGTGCCGCTCCAGCCCTGACGCCAGGCCCAGCAGCGTGGCCTCGTCGCCTGTGATGGCGTGCACCCGGGTGACGGAAGGATGGCCTTCGGTAATGGTTCCGGTCTTGTCCAGAATCACCAGATCGAGCTTGCTGGCGGTCTGCAGGGCATCGCCCTGACGGATCAGCGCGCCGTACTCGGCCGCTTTGCCCACGCCCACCATGATCGACATGGGCGTGGCCAGCCCCAGCGCACAGGGGCAGGCGATGATCAGCACGGTGGTCGCCGCGACCATCATGTGCGCCATGGCCGGCTCCGGACCGACGTTGTACCAGACCAGCGCCGCAACCACCGCAATAAGCATGACGCTGGGCACGAACACCGACGAGATCTTGTCCGCCAGTTTGCCGATAGCCGGTTTCGAACCCTGAGCCTGCTTGACCAGGCGCACAATCTGGGCCAGAGCCGTTTCCGAACCCACCCGGGTGGCCTCGAACACAACGGCGCCGTGGGTGTTCAGGGTGCCGGCTGACACCTGATCACCGATTTGCTTGGTTACGGGCATGGGTTCGCCGGTCAGCATGCTTTCGTCAATCCGGGTGGCACCCTCGGTGATGACGCCATCCACCGGCAATTGCTCGCCGGGACGGACCCGGATGCTGTCTCCGGTACGGACCTCGGCCACCGGAATCTCCTGTTCCTCTCCGTCACGAATGACGCGGGCCGTTTTGGGTCGCAGGTCCAGCAGCTTGCGCACCGCCTCGGAGGTTTTGCCCTTGGCGCGCAGTTCCAGCGCCTGGCCGAGGTTGATCAGGCCGATGATCATCGCCGAGGCCTCGAAATACACATGCCGGGCGGCCTGCGGCACCAGTTCCGGTACGCCGGTCACCACCATGGAGTACAGCCATGCGGTGCCCGTGCCGAGGGCGATCAACGTATCCATGTTGGCGTTGTGGTTGCGGAACGCCTTCCACGCGCCGGTGTAGAAATGGCCGCCGGTAGCCACCATCACCACCAGGGTCAGTGCACCCAGGATTAACCAGGTGCTCTGGTTGGCCTTGGTGATCATCATGGAGTCGATGCCCATGCCCCAGATCATCAGGCCCAGCCCCAGTGACAGGCTGACGGCCATTTTGATCAGTAGAGCGCGGTATTCGGTGCGGTCCTTTTGCTGGCGCTCGGCATCCGCTGCGTCCGGGTCGTCAATGACCGTGGCACCATAGCCGGCCCGCTCAATGGCCTTAACCAGCGCTTCGGGGTCGGCCTGGCCCCGGGCAGAGGCGGTGTTATCGGCCAGATTCATGTGCGCGCTGGTAACCCCCGGTACCGAGTTGAGGGCTTTTTCAATGGTGTTCACACAGGAGGCGCAGGTCGCGCCCGATACCGAGAGCGTAATCTGGTCCTGGCTGCCAGCTGTGGCCGGGTGAGTCTGGTGCCCGGCCTGGTGGTCGTGCGGCCCGGCTTCGGACTCATCCTGCTGGTCTTTATCAGGGTGGCAGGCCGGCGCGTTTGTGTCGGACTCGGTCAGGGGGCTGGCCGGATAGCCGGCGTCGGAAACCAGTTTGGCGGCTTGCTCCAGATCGGTGTCATCGGGCAAGGCGATGGTCTGCGCCTGCAGGTCCACCGCGATCTGTTCGGTATCACCGGTCAGGGGCGCGAGCGCGGCGCGAATCTTTTTGACACAGCCCTGGCATGACGCGCCGGAAACGGACAATGCCGGCTGCAATGGCGTGGCAGTTCTCATGGTGGTTTACTCCCTGCCTTCTTCGGCATCGTCCCAGTGTTCAATCAACCGGCAGATGGTGTGGCCATCCGGGTTGCCATCGGGCATGGCTTGCCAGGCTCGCAGCGCAGTCCGCATGCGGTCGCGCAACTGCTGAAGCTCGTCAATCTGGCGCTCGACCTCGGTCAGGCGTTGCTCAAACACATTGCGCACCATGGGGCAGGGCGAGTGATGGTCGTCGGCTTGCGCCATGATGTCCCGGATTTCCGGCAAGGAGAAACCCAGCTGCCGGGCTTTGCGGGCGAACCGCAGCCGGCGCAGATCCTCGGCATCGAACAGCTGATAGTTGTTGTCCGGATTCCGTTGCGGATTCAGCAGACCCTCACGGGTGTAGAAGCGGACGGTGTCCGCGCTGACCTCGGCGGCGTTTGCAATCTCTCTGACTTTCATGGGAGTCCCTCCCTGTTATCGGCCCTGAAGCGGGGTTCCCGGGGCAGCCGTCAATCACCCCGGGAACATTAACAAGGATAGCCTAAAACCTGTGAGTAACTCACAGGTCAACCGGTTGTGCGCAAGCGGGAGTTATCTGGCGCGGAGGAAGGTGCCGCAGTTTTTACACTGGTCTGGCGCCATCAGTTTGGCTTGCCAGCCAATCTTGTGTCCGCAGGCCGGGCAGGCGAGCCGGAGCTGAAGAATGATGATGGGGGTGATGATCAGACCAATGAGCAGGCCCAGCGGCCCCCAGCTGTCGCCACTGGATAGCCCGAGCTGGCTGCTGAACACCAGCAGGATGATCAGGGCCACGAAGGCGACAATGAAGTAATTCCGGTTCCACCATTCCCAGCGTCGCAGCCGGTGGTCCTGTTCCGGGGTCAGGTATTTGGGCGTCATAGGTGCGATTCCCGATCACGAATCCGAAGTTAAGTGCCCCAATGGTGGCGGCACCGGGGGCGGATTACAATCCGGAATCCACGGTTATCCCGGCAATCTCGGCGCCTGTGGCCATGGCTTGATTCAGTGCCTCGGCCGGGACCGGTTTGCTGATCAGATAGCCCTGAACCAGGTTGCAGCGATAGCTGCGCAGGAAATTCAGCTGTTGCTCCGTTTCCACGCCTTCGGCCACCACCTGCATGCCCAGATTGTGGGCCAGATTGATGACGGCGCGGGTGATCACCGCGTCGTCGTGCCGGGTGGTGACGTTGGAAATAAACGAGCGGTCAATCTTGAGCACATCCACCGGGAAGTCGCGCAGGTAACCGAGTGAGGAATAGCCCACACCAAAATCGTCGATGGCCAGATGCACGCCCAGCTCCCGCAACCGGGTCAGCTGGCTGAGGTTGCACTCGATATTCTGGATGAAAATTTCCTCGGTCAGTTCGATTTCCAGACGTCGTGCGGGCACATCGTTGATCTCAAGGGTGTCCCGGATGTGATCGACCAGGTGAGGGTCGTCCAGTTCGCGCCCGGACAGGTTAACGGCAATGCGCAGGTGTTCCAGCGGGGTGCCTTTCCAGCGCGCCAGCTGGCGGCAGGCGGCCAGCACCACCCAGCGTCCGATGTCGGTGATCCGGCCACTTTCCTCGGCCAGGGGGATAAAGTCGATGGGCATCAGCAGCCCCCGGCGCGGATGCTGCCAGCGGATCAGGGCTTCAACGCCGTTGATCTCGCCGTTATCCAGATCCAGCTGCGGCTGGAAATGCAGGACAAATTCATCCTGGGCCAGGGCGTGTGTCAGGTCCTTGTCCAGCTCCAGCCGGGCTACCTCGCGCTCCTGCATGCCTTCGGTGTAGAACTGATAGCAGTTGCGGCCCCGATCCTTGGCCCGGTACAGGGCGATATCGGCATTGCGCATCAGGGCGTCGGCATTGGTGCCGCTCTGTGGATAAACCGCCACGCCCATGGTGGCCGTAATGCCGAGCGGGTCGCCCTGAATGGTAAAGGGCTCGTCAAAGCATTCCTTGATGTCCCCCAGCAGGTGCAGGACCTCGTCCAGGTCGGTCACCTGTTGCAGGCACACCATGAATTCGTCGCCGCCGGCGTAGGCCACCACCACACGCTCACTGCTGAGGGCATCCAGCCGTTCGGCCACACTGACCAGTAACTCGTCGCCGAAGACGTGGCCCAGAGAATCGTTGAGCATCTGAAAGCGATCGAGGTCCATCATCACCAGCGCCACTTTGCGCTTCTGCCGTTCGGCGACGGTCAGGCCGTGGGCGAGGTCGTCGGTGAAAAAGCGGCGGTTCGCCAGGCCGGTCAGGGGGTCGGTGGACTCCGCCCGGGCGAGGTTCTGCTGTATCACGGTGCGCTGGTCGATCTCCCGGTCCAGCTGGCGTCGGGTCTTGAGGAGATCCTGATTACGCTTCAGTACAATCTGCACCAGTATCATCGACAGGCTCAGGAGCAGGCCCATCAGCGCGAGGGAGACAAAGGTTGTGAACGGCCAGTGACTGCGCTGTGCTGCTACCCAGTCGGTCGTCGGGTGCAGGATGAGCGACCAGTTCAGGCCGGGCAGGTCTACAGCTTCCGCCTGAGCAAACGTTTTGCTGGTTTGCCCGGAGTCGTTCAGCAGGTGGCTCGGTTTGCCATGGCTGAGAATCTCGATGCTGAAGGATTCCTTGACCCGGGAGGTCAGCAGCTGACGTGCCAGCACATCCATCCGGATAACACCGGCGATAAAGCCGTTGTTGTCGGCACCGGCGCCAACCGGGGCATAGATCACCAGCCCTTTGCCGCCCTGGCGAAGGTCAATCACGCCCGAGACGTCAAGCTGACCGCTGGCCGCGGCGTGCTCGAGGGCGAACAGCCGTTGTTCCGAGAACGCGACGTTAAAGCCGAGGACATCTTCGTTACCGGCGATGGGTTCGAGCCAGCGGATGAAAAAGTCGCGGTCGATCCACTCGACGGCCTGGTACACGCTGAAGTGCTGCATGTATTGCCGGGCGTCTTTACGCCACCGGGATTCGTCGGTGTCGGGGGCCGCCTCAAGCCGGGCGGCCATGCGCTGAATCGCCTCGCTGTGAATCCGGAACTCCCGCTCAAGGTGATTGGCCATGGCCTGGGCTTCATTGGCCAGGTTGGCTTCAATCTGGGCCTGGTTTTGCTTGCTCAGCCCGCTGTACAGGCCGGCGGCAATGGCCAGAAACACCAGCAAGGTCAGGAACGCGATAAAGGGGTGCAGGAGTCCGCGCACCCACAGGCTCGGCGCGGACGCGGTGACGGTCGGCTCTGGTGTTGGTGCAGCCCCTCCCTGGGCCTGATTGGTGGGAGGGCTATAGGGCATGGGTAAAGGCGTTCGCCGTCAGTTGTTGTATTCGTCCACGCAGCGAGATGCCGAAGGCACCGTCGGCAAGGGGGTGCGCAATTTCCGTATCCGCGCTGGTATTGCCGGTCTGGGTGCCCAGATCCACCACCCTGGGGGGCGTGGGATTTTTATTGGCATCCAGAAGGATTTCCACCCGTGGCTTGAGCTTGCGCCCCGGATGCGTAGCTACCACCAGGGCCACTTCGCCACTGCTCAGCTCCACCAGACTGCCCGGCGGGTAGACGCCGATCATGCGAATGAAGGCTTCCACCATGCCGGCATCAAACTGTTGGCCGCGGTTTTTGTACAGGATAGACATGGCCTCTGAGGTGGACAGACCGTCGCGGTAGCAGCGGTCACTGGTGATGGCGTCGAAGGCGTCGACAATGGACACCAGGCGGGCAAACCGGCTGATCTGCCAGTCGGCCAGCTGGTGGGGATAGCCCTGGCCATCAATGCGCTCGTGGTGGTGGCTGCTGACATCACTGATGATGGGGTCGAGCTTGCGGTCTTCCCTGAGCAGCTGGTAACCCAGTGTGGTGTGCGCCCGCATGGCCTCGGCTTCTTCTGCGGTCAGCTCGCCGGGCTTGTTGAGAATGCTTTCGGGCACCTTGAGTTTGCCCAGATCGTGTAACAACCCGCACATGCCGACAATTTCCAGGTCGTTATCCGGCACACCGATAAAGCGGGCAAACGCGATGGAAAAGATTGCCACCCTCAGACAGTGCTCCGCCGTGTAGCTGTCCCGGCTCTTGATCCGGCTCATCCAGAACATGGCACTGGCGTTGGCCTGAATGCTCTCGACACATTGCTGGATGAACGGTCTGGCCTGATCGAAATCCAGTTCCTCGCCGGATGCAATATCCCGGGTCACCTTGTCGATGAAGCTCTGACCCTGAGTCCAGGCTTCCCTGGCCCGCGGCAGTTCCTCCGCCAGGGAACAGGTCTCCGGCAGGGGGGTGGAGGCCAGCTCTTTGAGGTCGACCATGCGGTCCATGATGGGATTCAGGCGTTCTTCCTCGTCCTCAACCAGCACCCAGTCACAGTACTGGCGGAGAATCTCGGCCTGGGCGTCGTCGCACAGGATAAAGCCCTGAAACAGCACCGGCACTTCGGTCCAGGGGCGATCCAGTTTGATGATGTTCATACCGCGCTGGAGCAGGTCCACCGGCAACCGGACACGGCGCAGGGTGGGCTCGGATTCCGCGGTGAGCATTGGTTCGCGCACAGGGTGAGGGCGGAGTTTCGGCGCTGTTGACTTGCTGGATTTACGTCTGAACCACATGGCTCTACCAGTCTTGTTTTATATGATTATCGAAAGTATGGCAGAGCCGCGCCCGGTGTCATCGCGAACAGATCGCTGTGTGAACTGGGTCACAAAAAAGAATGGAGTGAGTGGGGATTGACCGTTCCGGGTTGGGCAGACCGACACCGGCGCAAGGTTCTGGCGCGCTATGCTTGCCGGGAAAAGGGGCGTGGCCTGGCGCCACGCCCGGCATGGGCTTAACCCTTCTGGCCGACCAGCTGCAGAAATTCCACCCGCGTGGCCTGGGACTTACGGAACTGCCCCAGCATGACCGAGGTCTTCATGCGGGAGTTCTGCTTTTCAACACCGCGCATCATCATGCACATGTGCTGGGCTTCGATAACCACCGCAACGCCTTTGGCGTTGGTGACGCTTTCCACGGCCTCAGCAATTTGTCGGGTCAGGTTTTCCTGGATCTGCAGGCGTCGGGCATACATATCGACAATGCGGGCAAACTTGGACAGGCCAAGCACCCGGCCCTGAGGCAGGTAAGCAATGTGGCATTTGCCGATGAACGGCAGCATGTGGTGCTCGCACATGCTGTACAGTTCGATGTCCTGCACCACGACCATTTCGTCCATGGCGGACTCGAACACGGCATTGTTGACCAGCTCATCCAGACTTTGCTGATAGCCGTGGGTCAGAAACTGCATGGCCTTGGCGGCGCGCGTGGGCGTGTTTTGCAAACCCTCCCGGTCGGTGTCTTCACCCAGTCCATTAATAATGGCTTTGTAGTGGCCGGCAAGGTCGTCTAGGGGGGTGCTCATAATCATTTCCGGTGCTGTGTCGTTCGGGGGGCAAAGCTTAAGCCAATTTGTTCCGTATCTCCACGTCTGGAGGCCTTTGTGAACGCAAATCACATTCTGGCTATAGCCCGGTGGGCCCGGTTCGGCAAGGCTGTGGCAGGCGACAACGGAATGATTTACAGTTTGGAGCTTGGAACGTCGCCGGGGATAGTGCATGGAACAGGTATTCACCGATGACCGAGGCACCGCCCAGTCGGTGCAGGGTTCGGGCACCTTGGAGTGGTGGCAGCAGGGAGGCAGGTGGTTCAGTTACGGGGGTCACGCAATCTTCAGTCGCATGGCAGGACAGGGCGAGCCCCTGATTCTGTTGCACGGCTTCCCCACCTCCAGCTGGGACTGGAGCCGGGTATGGCCCATGCTCAGTCAGCAGTTCAACGTGCTCACGCTGGACATGCTTGGTTTTGGCTTTTCCGACAAGCCCGTCGATTATTCCTACAGTATTGAAGACCAGGCCGACCTCTTCCAGGGCTGGATTGAAGCGCTGGGGCTGACATCGGTGCATCTGTTCGCGCACGATTACGGCTGCAGTGTGGCCCAGGAACTGTTGGCTCGGGAGCAGGAAGGCGTGCTGCCGTTTCGCATCAGCAGCGTCTGCTTCCTTAACGGTGCGCTCTTTCCCGAAGTGCATACGCCGCTGTTGATCCAGAAATTACTGAAGAGTCCGTTTGGCGGGCTGATCAGCCGGGGGCTCACCCGTCGCACGTTTGAACGCAATTTCCGGCGCCTGTTCGGCGGGCAGAATGCGCCGGATCAGAATGATCTGAACGATTTCTGGTACCTGATCACCTACAACAATGGCCGGGGCATTCTGCACCGTCTGATTCAGTTCATGGAGGAACGCCGCTGCCACCGCAACCGCTGGGTGGGTGCCCTGCAGCGGGCTCAGCAGCCCATCAGGCTGATTTCCGGTACCGCAGATCCGGTTTCCGGCGCGGCCATGGCAAGGCGTTTTCGCGAGTTGGTGAAGAACCCGGACGTGGTGGGGTTACGCAACGTCGGGCACTACCCGCACTTCGAATGCCCGTGGGACGTGTTTACCAACTACCGGGATTTCCGGAAGCGGATAGCCGAGCGCAGCTGAACCCGCCCTAGCGGGTCGTTGGTGTTGGCAGGTGGCCCGAGTCCATCGGCGCCATCGACGGGCTCTTGGGGGCAATTTCCACGCGGTTGCGCCCCTTGGTTTTCGCTTCGTACAGCGCCTGATCTGCCCGATTCAGCCACACTGACCAGGTTTCGCCCCGGCAGACCTCCGCCACGCTGAAGCTGGCGGTGACCAGGATGTCGCTGAAGAACGGCTTTGACCGGATGGTCAGTAGCAGCTGATTGGCGAGGTGCTCGGCGTCCTTCAGACGGGTTTCCGGCAGCAGAATCATGAACTCTTCCCCGCCGATACGAAACAGCTGATCGGTTTCCCGGAGTCGCTCGCGGATCCGCGCCACCATTTCTTTCAGAATCTTGTCGCCCGCCAGGTGTCCCCACTGGTCATTGATGGCCTTGAAGAAGTCCAGGTCGATCAGGACCAGGCTGGAGACTCGCTCGTAGCGTTCGCGCAACTGAATCTGGTTGTTCAGCAAATCCGCCAGTTGTGATCGATTCAGGCAGCCCGTGAGCGGGTCGGTGGTTGCCAGCCGGACCAGTTCGCGCTGGATTTTGCCCACCAAGCGGGCGAATACCATGGCAAACAGGCAGGTGAGTATCAGGGAAAAACTGATGCGCCAGGCGTTGGCTTCGGGAAAGGTAATGAAGGCCACCCCGGCCATCAGGAGGAGAAAAATAACGTTACTGGTTAACGCTTCCCGCATCGGAAGTAAAAAGAACAGCACCGTGGTAATCGGGTAGGCCCAGTACACGCCAATATGGCCGTTGATGCTTGTTGAATAGACCGCTGAGATGATGGCCAGCAACGGAAACAGCCGTCCCTTTAGGAAATAGCTGCCACGGAAGTGCAGAAAACTCATGACCGCCACGGCATTCAGGCATAGCAGGGATAAAAAGACGGTCAACAGATGGTGACCCTCAAGCCACTGAAGGACCACCATGGGCATCGCGGCAATTAGGGTCCAGAAATACAGGTGGAAGACAAGGCGTTGCTTGAAACTCAAAATCGCGAGTGCCGGACTCGAGGAGGTCGATTCTGAGGCGGTGTCGAAAATCACAGCATGCTCCGGCTGTAAAATACAGCTTCTGTCCGCTTTCTTGGCAGATCTTGTTAATTTTGCAGTCTAGCATGGGGCCTGCCAAAGGGAAGTGTTTCGATCATTTGATGCACGGGTAGGCCGATGTACGCAGTTGGCCCGGGGCCGCTGGCTTGGGTAAACTCGCGGGTCCGATACGGGAGAGATTTATGACTGCCATCCACACCAGGACACCGTCGCTGACCATCCGGGCCGGCCGTCGGGCCTTGCAGCGACTGAAAGACATACCCCTGACACCGGCCGATGTCCATGTCGTTCCGGGCGCGGCCGGTGGCCCCAAGGCATTGGGAATCAACGGTCTGGACAAGGCGATCTTCGGTGACTGGCTGCCCCGGGTTCCGCAGGAGCGCGCACTCATTGGGTCTTCGATTGGCAGCTGGCGGTTTGCCGCGGTGGCTTCGACCGACGATCCCAAGGCCCAGCTCGACAAGCTGGCGGAGCTCTACACCTCCCAGCGGTTTGCCAAGGGGGTGAGCGCAGCCGAGGTGACCCGCAAGAGCGTTCAGTTTCTGGACGAACTTCTGGATGGCTATCAGGAGCAGATTCTCGATCACCCCTGGTATCGACTCAACGTGGTGGTGGTCAGAAGCCGGGGTATGCTGGAACACGACAGCCGCGGGCGTCTGGCGCTGGGGCTGATGCAGGCGATCAGCGCGAACATGGTGAGCCGGCGCCACCTGGGCCGGTTTATGGAACGGGGCATCATCCACGACGCCCGTCTGCCGCTGCCGGTGGCCAAACTGGTGGATTTTCCCAGCCATCAGGTCGCGTTAACCCGGGAAAACCTGCTGCCGGCGCTCCTGGCGTCGGCTTCGATACCCATGGTGATGTCGGGCGTCCGGAATTTGCCGGGTGCCCCCGAGGGCGTCTACCGCGACGGCGGCCTTCTGGACTACCACCTGGACCTGCCCTACGAACAGCCCGGGGTGATTCTGTATCCCCACTTTACCGATAAGGTGGTGCCCGGCTGGTTCGACAAAAGCCTGCCCTGGCGCCGTGGTGATGCTACCCGCCTGCAGGACGTGTTGCTGGTGGCGCCTTCTCGCGAGTACCTGGAGTCCCTGCCGGATCGCAAGTTGCCCGACCGCAAGGACTTCGAAAAGTACGTTGGCGACGATGCCGGCCGGGAGAAGGCCTGGCGAAAAGCGGTGGCCGAAAGCGAGCGTCTGGGGGATGAGTTCCTGGAGCTGGCCGAGACCGGCAAGCTGGCCGAAGTGATACGCCCGTTGTAGGGCTCAGGCTGTTTCGGGCTGCCGCCCCGGCAGTCCGACGGCGAAGGCGGCGGCCAGCAGAACCATTCCCGAGGATAGCCACAGACAAGCTTCGAGCCCGTACAGCTGATAAATCCAGCCAGACAACACGGTGCCGAGCAGTCGCCCGGCGGCATTGGACATATAGTAAAAGCCGACATCGAGCGAGACGCCATCGGCCCGGGCAAAGTGCACAATCAGGTAGCTGTGCAGCGACGAGTTGACCGCGAACAGCGCGCCAAACAGCAGCAGGCCGCCAACCACCGCCAGTCCCGGGGTGACCTCCAGCCATAACGCCAGCGCAATGCCGGCGGGGACGGCACTGAGCGCGGCCGCCCATCGCGCGGCCGCTCCCGTGTTCATGCCAGTGATCCGGGGCGCGATGGTCTGGATAAAGCCATAGCCAATGATCCAGCAGGCCATAAAGGTTCCGACCTGCCAGAAGTCCCAGTGCAGAATCGTTTTCAGGTACACCGGCAGGGCAATCACGAACCACACATCCCGGGCGCCAAACAGGAACAGCCGGGCGGCAGATAACCGGTTGATGGCCGGGCTTTTGGAAATCAGGTCCCTGAATTTCGGCTTGGCCTTGCTACGGCCCAGATCTTCCCGCAGCAGGAACAGGCTGCCGAGCCAGATCACCAGCAACGCGATCGCCATGCTGGTTACAGCACCCGCGAAACCGATGGTCATCAGCAGGGCCCCGCCAAGGAAAAATCCCACACCCTTGAGGGTGTTTTTCGAGCCAGTCAGCAAGGCCACCCACCGGTACAGTTTGCCCTGTTGGGCGTCGTCCACCAGCAGCTTGATGCCGCTCTTGGCGGACATCTTGTTCAGGTCCTTGGCGATACCCGACAGCCCCTGCGCGGCCATCACCCAGGGAATGGTCAGGACGCTGGCGGGCACGGCCAGCATGGCCAGGGCGACAATCTGCAGCAGCAGGCCCAGGTTCATGGTCCGGTTCAGGCCGATGCGGGCGCCCAGATAGCCTCCGGCCAGATTGGTTACCACCCCGAAAAATTCGTAGAACACGAACAGCAGCGCCAGCTCCAGCGGCGAATAGCCGAGCTGGTGGAAGTGCAGGACCACCAGCATGCGCAGGGCGCCATCGGTCAGGGTGAAGGCCCAGTAGTTGCCGGTGATGATCAGGTACTGGCGGGTAGCCGGGGTCACGTCAGGCCAGTCCCACTTTGCGCACCAGTTCGGCAGTCCGGTTGGCGTAACCCCATTCGTTGTCGTACCAGGCGTACAGTTTCACCTGTGTTTCGTTGACCACCAGCGTGGACAGGGCATCGATGATCGCCGAACGCGGATCGGTCCGGTAATCGATTGACACCAGCGGCCGCTCTTCGTAGCCGAGGATACCCTCGAGTTCACCTTCGGCCGCCTCCTTGAGCAGGGCATTGACGGCGACGGCATCGGTGGGGGTCTCCACTTCGAACACGCAGTCGGTGAGCGAGGCATTGGTCAGCGGTACGCGCACCGCGTGGCCATCCAGCCGGCCCTTGAGTTCGGGAAAGATTTCAATAATAGCGGTGGCCGATCCGGTGGTGGTCGGAATCAGCGAACTGCCGCAAGACCGGGCCCGGCGAAGATCCTTGTGGGGAGCATCGATGATGGTCTGGGTGTTGGTGAGGCTGTGGATGGTGGTCATCGAGCCATGTTTGATACCCAGCCGCTCGTGGATCACTTTCACCACCGGCGCCAGGCAGTTCGTGGTACAGGAGGCGGCAGTCACGATACGGTCGGTGGTGGGATCGAACAAATCGTCGTTGATGCCCATCACCAGGTTTTTCGCCCCGGCTTCTTTGACCGGAGCGGTAACCACCACCCGGTTCACACCCTGACCCAGGTAACCTTGCAGCAGATCCATCTTGCGCATGACGCCGCTGGCCTCGATGACCACGTCACAGCCGGACCAGTCGGTTTCGCCAATGGTTTGGTTGTGGGTCACCCGGATTCTCTGGTCGCCGATCAGCAGGTGGGTGCCATCGGACTCCGCCTGTTGGTTCCAGCGCCCGTGGACACTGTCAAAATTCATCAGGTGTGCGAGGCTTGCGGCGTCGGCCCCGGGGTCATTGATGGCGACAAATTCCACGTCCGGCCAGTCCCAGGCCGCCCGCATGGCTAGCCGCCCGATGCGGCCGAAGCCGTTGATACCAATTTTGATTCGATTCATGGTTCCGGTGCTCAGGTTGTGTGCTGGGGCCACCCGCAGCGGCCGCTTGGAAGCATTAAACCATAAGCGTGTGACTGTGAGCTGACAAGGGCCGCGCGGCTTCTATACTGAGGCAACGAGACATCGACAACCTGAAGGAAGCAGTCATGACTGACGAAAAACCCCGCGTAGCCCGAAAATCGCCGTATTCCGTGTTGGTGGAGCCGGGCAAGAGCTATATGTGGTGTGCCTGCGGGCGTAGTGACAAACAGCCCTTCTGCGACGGCTCCCACAAAGGGACCGGCTTCACCCCGGTCAAGTACACGGCCGAAAAGGAGGAGTGGGTCTGGTTCTGCGGTTGCAAGCAAACCGGTTCAGCGCCTCTGTGCGATGGCACCCACAAGACCCTCGATTAAACCCCGTGCAGAGGCGAGGCGCTGATCCGGAAGCCGGCCAGGCCATGGAGCGGGTCCTGCAACGCCAGAACCCGGAGAGTAACGGGTGCGGTGATCCCCTCGTCCCGGTGCCGTAACGACAGGTCAACCCGTTCCAGCGTGTGATCGCGGCGCGCCGAGGCCAAGGTGCGATGGAAATTGTCCTGATCCTCGGGGTCTATCAGATCTTCGAAGCGTCGGCCCGTGAGGTCGGACGGAGCCTCTCCGATCAGTTCAGCCGATTGCGGGGAGGCGAACCCGATAACGCCGTTCTCATCCAGTTCACACAGGATGGCGCCGGACAGGGCCACCAGGTCGCGGCTACGCCGTTCGCTGTCATCCAGCGCCTGCCGGAGAATGGTTTTCTCGGTTTGCAGGTTGTTGATCTGACGATCAGCCTGCAGGGATTGCTGGCGCACGGCGTGGGCCTGTCTGGTTGCCCGGTAGAGCCGCCGGCACAGCCAGAGCACCAGCAACACCGCCAGTGCGGTAATGAACAGCCCGCTGGCCCAGATTCGTCGGGTGGCGTAGGCCGCCTCCTGCTCAAGCAGTGGTTTGGCAGGCAGCGTGGTGAGCATCCAGTTGGCGTCACCGGAGCGGATTTCGCTGCGCAGGGCACGGCTGGGGTCGACCGGGGTCTCGGTGCGGATGTGCAACAGGGGTTGCTTGGTGTGCCGGGCAAGGGTATCCAGCCGCACCCCCATATGGTCCGGCAATGCCTGGTTAATCACCGGACTGAGCCAGTCGCCGGGCCGGGCATCCGTGTCACTGGCCTGGCTGGCGTTCGCCCACTGCTGGGCGCGGACCAGGTTGACCAGCATCTGGTGCTGGGCCTGATAACGCGTTTCAGCCTGCATGCGGGCACGACTGGCCTCGTAGTGGGCGGTCAGGGCGGTGGTTGCCAGGCCGGCTAGCAGGATCACCAGCGGCACCCAGAGCCCGGGCCAGGTTTTCCCCGGCGGCGGTGGCGGAGTTTCAGTGCGTTCCATGGCCGATTCCTGATGGTGGCAACGCGGGCCAATGCCATTGCAAGAGCCTCTAACTTTAGCCCAGCACGGCCCTCAGCGCACAGAGTCAGGCGCGCGACTGGGCGGTGCTGCTGTACACCAGCAGGAAGCTCAGGAAGGCCATCACCACCGACGAGGGGCCGGCCGGTGTGTCCAGATACCATGACAGGGTAAGCCCGCCGCTGACGGCAATGAACCCGAAGATCATCGCCAGCCCCACCATATGCTCGGGGTTTCGCGCCAGCCGGCGGGCGGTGGCGGCGGGAATGATCAACATGGCCGTAATCAACAGAACGCCGACGATCTTCATGGCGACTGCGATAACCAGGGAAAACATCAGCATCAGCACCAGACGCAGGCGCTCTACCGGCAGACCTTCAACCCGGGCCAGCTCCTCGTGGATGGTACTCATCAGGAGCCCACGCCAGAGCAGTGCCAGAAGGGTCAGGATTACCGCTGCGCCGCCATAAATCCAGGCCAGGTCGGCACGGCTCATGGCCAGCAGGTCGCCAAACAGCAGGCCGGTGAGGTCAATGCGCACATCGGGCATGAAACTCAGGGTGACCAGCCCGATCGCCAGTGCGCTGTGGGCGAGTATGCCCAGCAAGGTATCGGTCGCCAGTGCCCGGGTCCGGGAAAGCAGCACCAGCACCATGGCCAGCAGGATACAGGTGACGATCACGCCGACATGCAGCGGCAGGCTGACCAGGAAACTCAGCGCAATCCCGAGCAGGGCCGAGTGCGCCAGAGTGTCACCGAAGTAGGCCATGCGCCGCCATACCACAAAGCAGCCCAGCGGGCCGGCCACCAGTGCAATACCCAGCCCACCGAGCAGCGCGCGCCAGAAAAAATCATCCAGAATGGCATCAAGGATGGGCATGGCCGGAGCACTCCTTATGGGCCGCTTGGCTTGCGTCACCATCCACCACGTCCCCGTGCAGGTCGTGCGCATGGTTGTGGTTGTGGTGGTAAACGGCCAGGGACCGGGCGACATCGTGACCGAAGGTTTCGATGAAGGCCGGATCCTGGGAGATGTCGGCCGGATGGCCGCTGCAGCAGATATGCTGGTTCAGACAAATCACACGATCGGTGGCCGCCATGACCAGATGCAGGTCGTGGGAAATCATGATCACGCCACAGTTCAGTTCGTCCCGGAGCTGGCGAATCAGCTGGTACAGCGACGCCTGACCGTTGATGTCGACGCCCTGTGCCGGTTCGTCGAGCACCAGCAGATCGGGCCGACGGACCAGTGCCCGGGCCAGCAGCAGGCGCTGCCGTTCGCCGCCGGACAGGTGATGCACGGAGGCATCGAGCAGGTGGCCGACACCGGTTTTTGCCAGCGCGGACTGACACTCGGGCAGCGCGTGTCCGGTCAGCATCATGAAGCGTTTGACGCTCAGGGGCAGGGTGGACTCCAGAATCAGGTGCTGGGGCACGTAGCCGATCACCAGGCCCGGCACCAGGCGGACGTGCCCGGCAGTGGGTTTCTGAATCCCCAGAACCGATTTGATCAGGGTGGTTTTCCCTGCGCCGTTGGGCCCGATAATGGTGATGATGTCGCCCCGGTGAACGTTCAGGTTGACCTGGTCCACCACGGGTCGGTCGTCAAAGGCGACCGTCAGGCCGTCAAGGGTTACGAGCGGATCAGTCATTGGCAGCGTTCGCCTGACATTGAGGACACACGCCGGTCATTTCCAGCGTGAGCTCGTTGAGTTCAAAGGATTCGGATTGGGCGGTGGACTGAATGGCCTGCGCAATCGACGGGTCGGACAGTTCCAGAACGTTGCCACAGTCACCGCAGATCAGAAACATGCCGGTATGGTGTTCGCCCGGGTGGGTGCAGCCGATGAACGCATTGAGCGAAGCTATGCGGTGCACCAGTCCGTTCTGCTGCAGGAAATCCAGCGCGCGGTACACCGTTGGCGGCGCCGCACTCAGCCCTTCCTCTGACAGCCGGGCCAGTACGTCGTAGGCACCCAGTGGCTTGTGGGACTGCCAGACCAGCTCCAGTACCCGTTCGCGGGTACGAGTCAGGCGGGTTCCCCGGTTACGGCAGACCGCGCGGGCATCGGACAGTGCCTGACTGACGCAGACCGCGTGATCATGGGGGCGATAGGGTAGGGATTGGGTGGCCATGGTGGGAATCCAGCGAAATTTGCAACATTATAACATTTTGCATCGCGCCCACCATGGCCGGGGGAATTACTGTCGGGTTTCCAGTACCAGTGCTTCGAGATATTCCAGATTGGGAATCCAGGCACTGTCGCCGTCGACTTCCACCTTCATCAGGTCGGCCGGGCCGTTTTCACCGTCGGTCTCGACAACCTGGTCTTCGGTGAGTCGTGTCTGGCTGGGAATGCCCTGAGTCAGCAGGGCCAGGAACGGCACCCGTTCGTGCTGCTCGCCGATGGTATTGAGCACCACGATCCGCCCCCGGTTATCGCCGGGTACCATGAAGGTGCCGCCGTTGGCGGCATCGTAGGAAATCACCGGCAGACTCAGGCCACGCCAGTCCAGGTAGCCTGCCAGCCAGTCGGGGGAATCCTTGGCCGGATCGGAGCTGGCGAAATCCACCACTTCGGCAATGCTCACGTTGGGGAGCAGCAGTTGTCGCTCGTTCATGGGGATCAGAACGCAGGCGAGGGCCTGACTGTTGTCTTTCATTGCGTGTGTCCTCAGGCGGAGTCCCGTTTCTGTCTGCCCTTGATCAGGCAGGATTCTTCAATGCTTTTCACCAGCTCCCGCGCCAGTTGCTCGGGCGTGCCGCTCAGACTGACGCAGCCGGTAGCGGCCACGGAGTCCGGCATGGAGCTGTTGCCGCAGCTGTCGCTCTCCTGCACCCAGATCTTGCTGCCGTGGGCCTTGAGCATCGGTGCGGCAATGGCGCCGTCGTTGCCCATGCCGGAGAATAAAATGGCGTGACAGCGCGGCCCGTAGTGGTCCGCGACGTTGAGCAGCACCTGGTCAATGGAGGGGCCGTAGGGCCCTGGCCACGCTTTATCGAGTTCGGTCAGCTCGCCGGCGTCATTGAATGCCCATTCGCGCTCTACCGGCATCAGCACCACATCGCCATTGTGTACCCGATAGCCTTGCTCTGCCCGTTTCAGTTTGTAATGGGCATGGCGTCCAAGCACGCGGGTGAGCACACTGGTGAAATTGCCATCGATGTGCTGGGCGTAGATAAAACCCACCGGCAGGCCCGGCGGCAACTGGTCAAGAAAGGTTTTTACCGCGGCTGGGCCACCCAGCGAGGCACCCAGAATCCAGACACTCTCCGCCGGTGCGGCGTTGGAAGCCGGTGGAATCCACCGGGGCAGGGTGGGTGCGATGGATTCGACGGGCGGCTGTTCTTCCAGCTGCTGGATGGTATCTTCCGAATCCAGCTCTTCCAGCGGCCCCAGTTCCTGTTCGAGCTTGGCGAGCAGGCGCCGTTCCCAGCGGAAATAGTCGGTGCCTCCGGTCTTGGGCGCCAGATCCAGCCCGAACAGTACCGGCGCGTCGGAGTTATCGAGCAGGTGCTCGAACAGGCTGGGGTGATCGGCGTCATCTTCCAGCGTCACCAGCCAGAGGCTGGCGTCGGGGAAGTCCGGGTAGCCGAGCAGACGTTCCGGGTCGCCGGAGAAACAGACCTCCAGCCCGACTTTCGAGCTGGCGTTCTGCAGCCGATGCCGCTGCAGAACGATGTCTGAAACAATCCCGACCCTGGGCCGGCCAGTGTGGCCGGCCATCACTGCTTACCGGTCAGCCGTTCGATGGTCTCGAGCAGTTCGCTTTCCTGGAACGGCTTGCCAAGGTACTCGTTCACACCGATGGCCATGGCCCGGTCGCGGTGCTTGTCACCGGTCCGCGAGGTGATCATACAGATCGGCGTGTCCCGCAAGGTGTCATCGTGGCGTACGAAGCTGGCAACCTCAAAACCGTCCATCCGCGGCATCTCGATATCCAGCAGGATGATGTCGGGCTTGTGATCCTGCAGCTGTGCCACCGCATCCAGCCCGTCTTTGGCCAGCACCACGTCCATGCCGTTACGCTCCAGCAGGCGTGAGGTAACCTTACGAACGGTGACCGAGTCGTCCACCACCATGACTTTGGTGATGGTTTCTTCGTAGCGTGCCACCTCGCGGGCTTTTTCGAGATTCGCCAGGCGCTGACGTTCGGACAGGATGTCTGACCGGATCATGGCCGGCAGGTCGAGAATGACGACCACGTTACCGTCACCCAGGATGGTCGCACCGGACACGCCCCGGACGGTACCAAACTGCGGCCCCAGCGACTTAACCACGATTTCCCGGCTGCCCATGATGTTGTCCACCTGCAGCGCCATGGGCTGCTCGGCACCCCGTACCAGGATCACCGGCAGTGGCAGCGGATGACCGTGCAGCTTGGGCTGGTGGTCGCTGTTCAGCAGGCTGCCGAGGTATTGCAGGCGGTAGTCCTGGCCGGCGTATTCGTACAGCGGTGCGTCGGGCTTGTAGTATTCCTCCAGCTCGTAGGAGCTGACCCGGACAATACCTTCGATGGTGTTGAGCGGGATGGCGTAGAAATCGTCACCACTGGAGACCATCAGGGCCCGGTTCACCGATACCGTGAACGGCAGGCGCACGGTAAAGGTGGTACCACGGCCCAATTCCGAGTCGATGTCCAGGCTGCCGCCCAGCTGTTTGATCTCGCTGGCGACCACGTCCATGCCCACGCCACGGCCGGAAATCTGCGTTACCTGCTGAGCCGTGGAGAAGCCCGGCTGCAGAATAAACTGCAGGATCTCGCGTTCGGTCAGGTCTTCCTCTTCGCTCATCAGGCCCTGTCGAATCGCTTTGTCGCGGATGACGCTGGAGGGGATACCCTTACCGTCGTCCATCATGCGCAGGACCACGTCACCGCCTTCGCGGGTGAGCGAGAGAATCACTTCACCGGTTTCCGGCTTGCCGGCTTTCTTGCGGTCTTCCGGCATCTCAACGCCATGGTCGAGGGCGTTCCGGAGCATGTGCTCCAGCGGCGCGATCATCCGTTCCAGGATGTTCCGGTCCATTTCGCCCTCGGCGTTGCGGACATCGAAGTCCACTTTCTTGCCCAGTTCGCCGCTGATCTGGCGAACGATCCGTCGCAGACGGGGAACCGTGGACGAGAACGGAATCATTCGGGTCTTCATCAGACCTTCCTGCAGTTCCGTGTTGATCCGGGACTGTTGCAGCAACAGCGTTTCGGTGTCGCGAATCCGGTCGCCCAGGGTTTCCCGCAGGTCAGCCAAATCCGATGCGGACTCGGACAGGGCCCGTGACAACTGCTGGATGGAGGAATAACGGTCCATTTCCAGCGGGTCGAAGTCCTCGCCGTACTCCGGGCCATGTTCTTTCTCGGCCGTGAACAGGATCTGGGTTTCGGTTTCGATTTCCATCCGGCGCAGCTGCTCTCGCAGACGCTCGATGGTGGCGGCCATTTCTTCCAGAGTCTGGCCGAAGTCGCTGGTCTGGGTTTCCAGGCGGCCCCGGGTAATACTGGTTTCCCCGGCCAGGTTGACCAGATCATCCAGCAGCGGAGCGGAGACCCGGATGGTTTCCTGAGCGGCGCGCTGTTTATCCGCGGCGCGTTTACTCGCCTTGTCTTTCCGTCCGCCGGGCAGTTTCCGGGCGGTGGTGGCCGTCTCGGGCCCGGGCGCTGCCTTGGCGTCGACCTTCGCCGCCGGCTCGACGGCCGGCCTGGTCATCTCGACCCCGACTTCGGGTTTGGCCTGCGGCTTCGCTTCCGGCGCCGGTTCCGCTGTCTCGGCCAGTGCCGCCGCGCCCCGGTCACGGATGTCAGAAACCAGTTTGATGATCTGGTCGTGATCGCCGGTGATGCTTTGCCACTGTTCGTCGGTCGGCGCATTGCCGCCCAGATCAATCAGGCGTGTTTCGAAAGCATGAGCCTTGTCGCCCAGCGTGGTGAGCTGGGACAGCCGAGCGCCACCCTTGAGTGTGTGCAAGGCGCGCTGTGCTTCCTGGTTGAAGCTGTGGTTGGCCGGCTCTTTGCGCCAGTCATCCAGCAGCTGCTCCAGCTGATCCATGATTTCCCCGGCCTCTTCCAGGAAAATCTCCAGAACTTCCGGATCAACTCCCTCGGTCGGAGCCGAATCCTCAGAGCCGGTTGCAGGTGCGTTGTCTTCGGCACTTTCATGGGCGGCCCGGAACGCGGCAATCAGTTCGGACTGCGGCGCGGGGCGGCTGCCATCTTCAATGGTGCTGAGCATGACCTGCAGGGCATCGTGGGCCTTGTCGCTCAGGGTGAACAATTCGCTCTGGTTATCGGCGCCGGCAATCAACGGATCCAGCGCATCGGACCAGGCTTCGGCCAGTTCGGCCACGGTGTCGATATCGGACAGACGTGCACCACCTTTGAGGGTATGCAGATCCTGTTGCAGCTGGGTCACGCCGGTCAGCTCTTCCGGCTCCTCGCGCCACTGCGCGAGGCTTTCACCGATGGTGGCGTGAATTTCGATGGCTTCATCCAGGAAGATGCCAATCAGGTCATCGTCACCGGCAAAGGCTGGTGCTGGTTGGGAAGCCGGCTCATCCGCCGCGTTGACGCTCGTTTCCGGCACCGGCGGTTCACTGACGTCCGCGGCCGGAGCTTCGGCTGGCTGGGCGTCACCGCGCAGAATGGCCTCGACCCGGGCCACCAGCTCATTGGCTGGCGGGCAGGGACTCTGGCCCGCCACCTGATCGACCATCTGGGCCAGTCGGTCGTGACAGGCAAACAACAAGTCGTGCATGGCGTCGCTGGCCTCCAGCTGGCCTTCGGCGACTTTTTCGAACAGGTCTTCGAGAACGTGGGTGAGGTTACCGATGGCTTCGACGCCGGCCATCCGGGCTCCGCCCTTCAGGGTGTGCACGTCGCGCTGAAGCTCGGCGGCAATGGCCCGGTCAGAAGGATCTTCGCTCCAGGTGTGCAGGGCACTGCCGGTAGAGTTGATCAGGTCGTAGGCTTCTTCCAGGAAGATGCCGATCAGTTCCGGATCCAGGTGAGACAGGTCGGCGGCAGCGGGCTCCGGCTCGGTCACATCGGCTTCAGCAACCGGCTCGGCAGCAGCGGGGGCTGCCATCTGGCCGGTTGGCTCGTCGGCCTCCGCGGGGTGATCGGCACCGGGCATGGTATCGAATTCCGCATTTGACTCGGCTTCGGCTGCGGTGTCGTCAGCCTGACCAATATCGGTGACCGGCCGTGAGCCGGTGGCCGTCGTCATGTAGCCCCGGATTTCCTCAATCAGATCCGGCGCGGCTGTCGGTGGTTCCTGGGCTGCCAGGGCGTCGACCATGTTGGCGAGGCGATCGTGACAACGGAACAGCAGGTCGGACAAATGTTCGTTGATCGACAGGCGTTGTTCGGTCAGACCTTCGAAGAGGGTTTCCAGCTCGTGCGACAAATCACCGATGGACGCGATACCGGCCAGGCGCGCGCCACCTTTCAGTGTGTGCAGGTCACGCTGCAGCAGGCGAAGAATGTCCAGGTCCTGGGTGTTCTCACTCCAGTTCTGCAGAGCTTCGGCGGTGCTGTCGATCAGGTCGCGCGCCTCCTCCAGGAAGATTTCCGCCAGCTCCTCATCCCAGTCACTGTCGGTCTCTGTGGTTTCGGGCAGCGGAGGCTGTTCCCCGGCGGCGGGATGATCGGTCGTGGCCGTCAGTTCGATCTCGTCCGCTTCGATGTCCAGATCGATGGCTTCGAGATCACCGGTAAACTCTTGCTCGAAGGGGTCTGGCCCCTGGTCTTGCTCAGCCGCCGGCACGTCAGCGCGCTGCGGCACCAGGGCCTCCAGACGTGCAAGAATGTCATCGCTGGATTCGGTGGCCAGCCCGGCCGCCACCTGATCCATCATGTTGATCAGGTGATCATGAGCGCTGTGCAGTGTCTCGATCAGGGCCTGTTCCGGCGTCTCATCGGTGTTGACCAGCTCGCTGTAGATGTCACGAAGGGCGCCGGAGAGGGCCGAAATGTCCGACAGGCCGGCGTCGGCAGAGACGTCGGTCAGCTGGCCCAGTTCGGCCCGAAGCGGCGTCAGAAGCTCGTGGTTGGCTGGTTCGGAAACCCACTGATCGAGGATGCGGTCCGCATCCAGGACGATGTCGAGACCTTCATTGAGGAACATCTGGACCAGCTGGGACGCCGGCTTCTGATTCGCGTCGTCACCGTCATTGTCGTACTGGGCACGCAAGGTGTCCTCGGCAATGCGGTCCAGCTTTTCCAGGAATTCGTCGGTCCCGGGCAGGGTCGCCTGCGGTGCGCTGCGAAGCTGTTCGAGTCCCTGGGTCAGAAACCGGCAGGCATCGCTGATGCAGCCAATCACGTCGCGGTCTGCGCGCTTGTTCTGGGCCCGGGATTCCTTAACAAACCGCTCCAGCGGGGTAATCACGGCGGCAATCGGATCAATGCCGGCGGTATGGGCGCTGCCCTTGAGCGTGTGCAGCGCGCGGGACAGGTCGTCGGTGTACGACACGGTGGCTTTGTCGCCGGCGGCTTCGAGGTAGTGATAAAGCGTCTGCAGGTGGGTTTCGGCTTCGCTTTCGAAGATATCCAGCAGGACAGGATCAGCACTGCTCTGGGACTGGGCTTGTTCCGGGGCCGTATCGTCGGACCGGTCTTCCTCGTCGGCGTCATCGGCAGCGGGCATGCTGCTGGCAGCCGGAATTTCACCTTTGGCCAGTGCTTCAGCCCGGGCTTCAAGACTGGCTGTGTCGCAGCCGGCGGCGCGGCGCTTCTCAAAATCTTCCACCAGGCCAGGCAGAACGCCGGTAACCTCGTGCAACAGGTCGGCGATGTCCTTGTTCATCAGGATGCTGCCGTCAATGACCCGGTTCAGCATGTTCTCTACCGACCAGGCCAGTTCGCCAACCACCTCAGCACCTACCATCCGGCCGCTGCCTTTCAGGGTGTGATAGGCCCGACGGACCTCGGACAGCGCAGTACGGTCATCAAACTGGTTGAGCAGGGTGGGCAGGTGCTCCTGAACGGTTTCCAGGACTTCGCCGGCTTCCTCGATAAAGATCTCGAGGATTTCGTCGTCGATCAGGTCGTCTTCGTCGGCACCGGGAGTCTCGTCCACCGCCGGCGCCGTCAGTTCGATTTCCTCGTCATCGCCGCTGGCGCTTTCGGTAAGGTCGTGTTCCGCCTCAACGATGGTGTCCGCCGCCGATTCACTGGTCGCCGCGTCGACGCGGCGGGTGGTCGCCATCGCTTCGGCGCGTTCGGTCAGCTCCGACACATCGGCATCGGCCCGGCCGGCGCGGAAGTCACTGATCAGTGCCGGGATACGCGCAACCGTGTCATCCACCAGGGTGAACAGCTCGTCGTTCAGCTTGATGCTCTGGTCGATAACCCGATTCAACAGGTTTTCGACACCCCAGGCCAGCTCGCCCAGGCTGGTTGCGCCAACCAGCCGACCACTGCCCTTGAGGGTATGGAAGGCGCGACGAACTTCGGACAGCGCCTCACGGTCGTCATGATCCTGGCGCAGGCGCGGATAGAATTCGTTGATGGTTTCGAGAACTTCTTCGGCTTCCTCAATGAAGATGCCGAGGATTTCGTCGTCCAGCAGTTCCTGATCGGATTCCTTGGCGGCTTCCGGCTCCGGTGCGGTTGCTTCCAGGGTGGCGGCATCAATGGTCGGGATGTCGCTGCTCTCCGTGTCGGCTGACCAGGTCGGTTCGGCACCGACCGGGAAGCCAAGGGATGCCAGGCTTTCTTCGGCGACCTGAAGAATGATGTCGTTTTCGTCGTTGCCCTCGACCAGACGCTCCAGGTAATACTCGATACTGGTCACGGCGTCGGCCAGGGTATCGAGCTGACGCCAGTCAGGGATCTGCTTGCCGGTAAGCAGGACATCGGTGATGTAGCGCTCGGCGGAGGCGAGCATGTCAGAAACCTGATCCAGTGGGATCAGGCCGAGACCACCGCGGATGCTGTGCAGCAGACCCGGCACGTGTTCGATTTCCCGGGTGTCCCACTGGGAGGCGATAAAGTTAACAATCGACGATTTGACCTGTTCCAGGGTGTTGCGGGATTCACGAAGCAGCGCGCTGCTCGCTTCGCCCAGCTCACGGGAACCAAGGTTCGGCGCATCGGCGGAATCGATCGCGGTCTCGTCGGTCTGGCCATCCTGCTCCAGTGCGGACAGGCTGGCCTCCACATAGAGCAGGGCACCGGCGATGTCCATCATGGTGCCGTCGTCCACCAGTTCGGTCTGGTTGACCAGCTTTTCAACCAGTTCGATTTGCTCGTTGACCACTTTGCGCGGAATACCCAGGCCCAGGACGGCGAGCGTATTGGCCACCTGTTTCAGGCCCGGCAGCAGGTCTTCCAGTTCGTGGTTCTGGCGCAGTTCGGCGCGGACAAACAGATCCAGCTGGTCTTTGAGTTTGGCGAGTTCCTCATTGAGCGCGCCAACCACCGAGTGGATGGCTTCGCGGCCGGGTCCGGAAACCCGGGAGCGAGCGGCATCGACGTCGTCTTCCGACGGCAGGGCCTGGTCCAGACGGTACTCGGCACGCAGCGCACTGACCTGCGGGCTATTAACGTCCCGGGCGCGCGCCACGTAGTACAGCAAGTGCTTGAGCAGGGCTTCTGGCGCCGGCTGCCGAAGAATATCCGCGTGCTGATCGGCCAGCCGGCGAATTTCGGTGTCCAGTTCCCGCAGCAGCGATTTCACCGCGGCGTTCACCGGGTTGGCCTTGTGCTGAAGGGTTTCCACAAAGGCGCCGGCGGCTTTCCAGAGCTCGCCCCGAGGGGTTTTCTGGCACAGGCGATTCAGGCGCAGAATCACCTTCTGCAAGTAGTCGAACTGGGCGTCCAGATCCTCTTCGCGAATCACGCCGGCGAGAGCGAACTGGTACATCTGGCGCAGTTTGCGGATGTGGCCCAGCACTTGGGGGTCCTGCAAGCGCTGGGAAATCTGGTCAGGGACGCTCATTCTGGAGCGGCTCAGATCCGGCTTGAACAGCGAAGTGTCAGACAGCAAGGCCTCGCCGCGGGCTGCACGAAGATCGTTCAGCAGCGGCAGCAATACCATCGGGAAGTCGTCCTCGCTGCTGCCCAGGTGCTCAAGGTATTGAGGCAGCTGCAGGATGGCCTGCATCAGGACTTCGATGGCCTCGTCGATGTTGGTCACCGACTCGTTCAGGATGGCCTGCGTGAGCTTTTCCATTTCCTCGGTCAGCAGGGCTGCACCGTAAAGCTCGACCATCTGCAAGGTGCCGTGCACCTGATGGAGATAATTCAGGCAGAAGCGCAGGCGCGCAGTGTCGTCGCGATTATCGACGTACGCTTCCAGTGCATGCTGACCTTGTGTCAGCGTGTCCTGTATTTCGCCCCGAACCCAGTCGAGGGCGATGCTGTCATGGTGATTGCCCATAACCACTCCGGTTATTCTTCGTCAGTCTGGCGCTTGATCCACGCCAGTACATGTTCCGAGGGTACCCTCTGCAGACCCGGCGGCTGATAGTCAGTCAGCTCACCCTGGCCCAGTACCAGCAGCCCCCCGGGCGCCAGTCGCTCCGCTAGTCGTCTGACTATTTCCCGCCGGCGCCAGCGGCGGAAGTAAATCAGCAGATTCTGGCAGAAGATAATGTTCATGCCGTGCATCGGTGCCTTGTCGAGGTTGAGCACGTTCAGCCCGGCGAAACACACCCGATCCCGGATGCTATCCACAATTTCTACGGTGTTCCGCTCGGCGGGGCGGAAATACCGGGCCTTCAGTGTCTCGTCCATTCCCATCAGTTTGCGCGGATTGAACTGCCCTCGACGGGCCTTCTCAATGGCGGGCTTGCTGATGTCCGAGCCGGTCACGCCAAACAGCGGCGGCAGCTCCAGCTGCGTCATGCATTCATTCAGGACCATAGCCAGGGTGTATGGCTCTTCGCCGGTTGAGCACCCCACACTCCAAACCTCCAGGGGGCGCTTTTTCAGCGCTTCCCTCGGGCGGGTCAGAACGAAGTCTGACACCAGGCGGAAGGCGTCCGGGTCCCGGAAGAACCGGGTTTCCTGGACCGTCAGCCGATCCACCAGAGTCGACCATTCACGAATGCCATTCGGGCCGGATACGATCTGCTCGTAATAGGCCTGGTAGCTGCTGCAGCCGATTTCCCTCATCCGGATCCCGAGATTGGTTTCCAGGAATGAGCGGCGCTCGGCGGACAGGGTCATGCCGGTACGGTGCTCCAGTAATGTCTGCCACTGACTGAACTGCGCCTCGTCCATATCCGGGAGTCGGCGCAGGGACCAGATGCCCTCGTCAGGAGACAGATTTTTATGCATGTACGCCATAAACCGTCAACAGCCCGAGACCGAAAATCAGCCCACCACCGGTACGTCGGCGTCTTCCTCTTCTTCCTGATCGACGGCGTCTTCGTCCGGCAGGGTAAAGCCGGCAACCGAAGACCGTAGTTCGGACGCCATCTCGGCCAGGTGACCGATAGACTTGGCGGTCGCGTTGGTACCAGACGAGGTCTGCGAAGTGATTTCCTGGATGACGTTCATCGTATTGGAAATGTGGGCCGCAGAGGACGACTGCTGACGCGCCGCGTTGGAGATGTTCTGGATCAGTTCCGCCAGGCTCATGGATACGTTCTCGATCTCTTCGAGCGCGATACCCGCGTCCTGTGCCAGGCGTGCACCACGGACCACCTCGGCGGTGGTGTGTTCCATGGAGATTACCGCCTCGTTGGTATCAGACTGGATCGTCTTAACCAGTGCTTCAATCTGCTTGGTTGCGGCAGAAGAACGTTCCGCAAGGCGCTGAACTTCGTCCGCAACCACCGCGAAGCCCCGACCTGCGTCACCGGCCATAGAGGCCTGGATTGCCGCGTTCAGAGACAGGATGTTGGTCTGGTCGGCGATGTCGTTGATCAGAGATACGATGTCACCGATTTCCTGGGACGATTCACCCAGACGCTTGATCCGTTTCGAGGTTTCCTGGATCTGCTCACGGATGTTATCCATGCCGCGGATGGTGTTCTGTACCACTTCCGCGCCTTTCTTCGCGATCGCAACCGACCGCTCCGCTACCGCGGAGGATTCGGCCGCGTTCGAGGATACCTGGTCGATGGACACCGCCATCTCGTTAACCGCTGCAGAAGCGCCGGCAATTTCTTGCGCCTGGTGCTCGGACGCGTCGGCCAGGTGCATCGCTGTGGCCTGGGTTTCCTGGGCCGCAGAGGCAACGCCTACCGCGGTTCCCCGAATCGCGGTTACCAGACCGCGCATCTGGTCGATCGCGTAGTTGATCGAGTCCGCGATGGCGCCGGTGAAGTCTTCGGTTACCGTCGCCTCGGTGGTCAAGTCACCGTCCGCGAGGTCGGCCAGTTCGTCCAGCAGTCGCAGGATCGCGTTCTGGTTCTGTTCGTTCTGCTCTTCGGTGGTGGCCAGACGCTCGCGGGCGTCGCGGTACAGGGCCAGACCGATGAAGATAACGATACCAATCATGCCCGCCAGGATGATGAAGGCCAGGGTCGGGCCAAAGAAGCGTACGCTGGAGTCTTCACGGAAACTGTCGGCCAGGGTGGACAGCTCGGTCAGCAGGAGCTCGGAGTTCTGGAAGATGTCGCTGGCGGCGGTACGTACCTTGAAGAGGTCGGGAGAGGCTTCAAGGATCGCGTCAACGTTCTGGTTAACGAATTCGAACAGCTCGTCAACGGCCTCAAGACCGTAGATGGCGTCTTCGTCGTTTACCTTGGAGATGCCCATGCCCTGGTTGCCGCTCAGCTGGCCTTCCAGTACACGGCCGAACAGGCTGGCGTCACGGCCAAAGCGGTCGGCGGCGATTACGGCTTCTTCGTCACCAGAGAGTACGTTGTTCACCGAGCGAACGATCCGTTCGGCGAGCAGGGACTGGCGCTGGGCCATGGAAATCTGTTCGGCAGGCGCGCCATTGTCCAGCAGGATGCGAACGATGTCGTCGTATTCCACCTGCAGCTGGGGAATGGTTTCGTTCAGGGTCCGGGCTACTTCGTGCAGGCCCAGTACCGCGTCCTGGGTGGACAGGATCTTGTCGGCGTTTTCCCGAACGTTGTTCCAGTTGTCCTGGACGCCACTGTTCTGGGCCAGTTCACTGGCCGGGAGGCCGGTTTCCGGGTTGCCTTTGGTGATGTTGGTCCAGAGCTGCTGGAACTCATCCCGCGAACGGCGGAGCTGGTTGAATGCCTCGGCGGTACCGCCGGCAGCCTCGGTCGCGTTCTTCGCGATGGCCTGCGAGAGCACTCGCAATTCCGCGGTGTGGGCAATGTATTCCTGATCGTGCTGGCTGTTCCTGTTAATCATGAACAGGACCACAACGAGCAGGATGGTAAGTGCGATCAGTGCAGCAATCAGGCCAGCAACAAGCTTGTTGCCCCCCTGATCCAGACTGAAACTTCCGGCTCTGTTTTTCATTTTCTGGCTCCCGGCCTCTTCAACAATAGTTTGGCAAGTTTGTTTTTGCGGGTATCAGGCGGTCAGGGTGATGTTCCTGCCAGTTTCAACACCCTTTACCACTGTGCGACGTCAAGGAAGCGTTCGTCATCGATCAGGTCGACCGCGGAAAACACTTTCCAGACTTCGTCATTGCGCTCAAACCCGCCTGTAACAAACGGTCGAACGCTTTCAGGCACACCCTCTGGTGCGTCCTTGAAACTGTCGGCTGCGAAGTACTGCATGCCCAGTACGCTGTCTACAACCAGCCCACTGAAGATATCGCCTTCTTCAACTACCAGAACCCGACGGTCGCGTGGACTGCGTGAGGAACGGGGGATATCAAAGAACAGGGGGAGATCCAGCAGGGGAAGGAGGCGACCGCGGACATTGGCCGCACCCAGAAGAAATGGACGGACCCCGGGAATGCGGGTAAATCGGGGCACATGGAGGATTTCAGTGACTTCGCCCATGGGTGCCACGTAGCGCTCACCCGCCAGGATGAACCCGATGCCGTTCCAGAGTTCGACGGCTTCTTGTTGCTCTGGCAGGCCGGCCGCAAGGGACCGGCTGCGTCGGGCGATATCCGTCAGAACAGCAAAGGGGGCGGTCTGGGCGGACATGCTTACTCCATGATGTTGGGATCAGGCAATCAGACTGTTGATTGTTTTGATCAGGTCTTCTTCGTTAACCGGCTTAACCAGATAACCCTTGGCGCCCTGACGGGTGCCCCAAACGCGGTCGGTCTCCTGATCCTTGGTGGTAACAATCACCACTGGGATAGAGGCAGTCTCCGGCGCGCGGGTAAGTTGGCGGGTCGCCTGGAAGCCGTTCAGGCCCGGCATGACCACGTCCATCAGCACCAGGTCCGGCGTTTCGGCACGGGCCTTGGCAACACCATCAGCGCCGTTGTCGGCGGTCATGATTTCGTGCTGGTGCTTCTCCAGGATGGTGGAGATCTTTTTTACCTCGGTAGGGGAGTCGTCAACAATGAGAATGCGAGCCATGGTTTCCTCGAAAAATTCTGGGTTTCAGCAGGTTTACTGTGCCGCCTGGGGAATATACTGGCGGATCGTATTCAACAGCTCGTCCTTGCTAAACGGCTTGGTCAGGTACTGGTCAGAGCCAACAATGCGACCCTTCGCTTTGTCGAACAGACCATCCTTGCTGGAGAGCATGATAACCGGCGTCTTTTTGAAAGAGGAATTGTTCTTGATCAGTGCGCAGGTCTGGTAGCCATCCAGTCTCGGCATCATGATATCCACGAAAATGATGTCGGGCTGGGAATCGGCGATTTTGGCGAGAGCGTCAAAGCCGTCAGTTGCGGTGATGACCTCACAGCCGACTTTTTTCAGGAGGGTTTCTGCGGTGCGACGAATGGTTTTGCTGTCGTCGATCACCATGATCTTCAGATTCTCGAAGTTGTCATCCATTATCCAACTGCCTTGCGCTCAGCTACTGTCATTATTTTTCGATGGGGGTTTTAACACACTTGTTAAGGATCTTCTATAAACGTCCTCATTTATAGAGGAATAAAGGGGGGATAAAAAGCATTACTTTGTGACCAAATGTACTGCTGCCTCGGGCTTCACGTAATCGCTGAGGCATGACTTCGGGTGCATTTGCGATCGGGTTACAATACCATTCGTGGTTGCGTTTCGGCGCATTCAATCACCCGGTGTGCGAGGCAGTGGCACATCTAAGCTCAGGAGCTCTGGAAACTCATGACAGTCCGACTCGGGATCGTGATGGATCCGATTGAGGATATCCATTTCAAAAAAGACAGTTCCCTGGCGATGTTGCTGGCGGCGCAGCAGCGCGGTTGGGAAATCGAGTACATGGAATTGCCGGATATGTACCTGGACGGCGGGAAGGCGATGGCGCGAACCCGTGAGCTGACCGTCCACAATGACCCTGAGAGCTGGTTCAGTTACGGCCCTGCGCAAGATCGCGCGTTGGGTGATCTGGATGTCATCCTGATGCGCAAGGACCCGCCGGTGGACCGCGAGTTCATCATGGCCACCTACATCCTCGATGCCGCCGAGCAGCAGGGCGCGCTGGTGGTGAATCCTGCGGCGACGCTCCGGGACTGCAACGAAAAACTGTTTGCGACCCAGTTTGAAGACCTGACTCCGCCACTGCTGGTCAGCCGCTCCGCGTCCCGCTTCCGTGAGTTTTACGCCAGACATGGCGACGTCATCATGAAGCCCGTGGATGGCATGGGTGGGCATTCGATTTTCCGCATCAAGGAAAACGACGCCAATCTGGGGGTCATCATCGAAACCCTCACCAACTATGGTGAGCATCAGGCGATGGCGCAGAAATTCATTCCCGAGATCACTGACGGTGACAAACGTATCCTGCTGATCGAGGGCGAGCCGGTGCCTTACGCGCTTGCGCGGATTCCCTCGCACGGGGAGAATCGCGGCAACCTGGCCGCCGGTGGCCGGGGGGAAGGGCGCGAGCTGACAGAGCGGGACCGTGAAATCTGTGCCCGAGTGGCGCCGGTGATCAAGGAAAAAGGGCTGATGTTTGTTGGCCTGGACGTGATCGGCGACTACCTGACCGAAATTAACGTGACCAGTCCGACCTGCATCCGGGAGCTCGACGCCGCGTTCGGCATCGATATTGCCGGCTTGTTGATGGAGGCGATTGCCAAGCGTCTGGGGCAGCGGAAACCGGCGTAATGCCGACAGGCAGAGTAAGCAGATACACCAGGATCAGTAATGGCAGTTCAGGTAAACGACTTCGATCGGTTTTCTTTCACGCTTTTTGTGGCCTTGGCGGTACACGCCATGATCGTCCTGGGTATCAGTTTTGCGCCGGAGGATCCGAAAGCGTCGGCACAAACGATGGAAATCACTCTGTCACAGTTTGACGATGAAGAGCCCCCTGAGGATGCGGATTTTCTGGCCCAGACCAGTCAGAAGGGCAGCGGTACCGAAGATGAGGTGAAAGAGCTGACGACGCCGAACCCGGCCGAAATCAGCCAGCAGGAGGTGGCCCAGGTACAGCCCGAGCCGCCTTCCCAAACCCGTCCCCAGCCCAATCGTGAGCAACGGGTAGTCCAGACCGAAGCTGCCTCCAGCCAAACCGCGCGCCGGCCGGAGACGCGCACCGAACCGCTGCAAGAGTCGTTGCCGGAACGGCCCAAAAAGAGCCTGATGGAGCGCAGTCTGGAAATTGCCAGTCTGGAAGCCCGCTTCGAGGCCCAGCAGCAGGCCTACGCCCGCAAGCCGCGCGTAATGCGAGTAACCTCGGCCTCTACCCTGAAGTCATCTAACGCCTATTATGTACAGAGCTGGGTCGATAAAGTGACCCGGGTGGGTAACATCAACTACCCTACAGAGGCTCGCCGGGCCGGCATCTACGGTACCGTTCGGGTTCTGGTATCGCTCAAGAAGGATGGCGCCATCAAGAAGGTGGCCGTCCTTGAGTCGTCCGGCAGCACCGTGCTGGACGATGCCGCCATCCGGATTGTGCGGATGGCATCGCCGTTCGCACCTTTCCCGCCGCAAATGCGGGAGGAGGTCGACGAACTGGAAATCATTCGAACCTGGTCTTTCCAGCGACGGGGGCTCTCTTCGGGATGACCGCATCCAAGCACTCTCCCAACAGCTTGCGTCACCATTTTCTGGTGGCGTCGCCCTATCTGGCCGACCCCCGTTTTCACGGCGGTGTGATTTACCTTTGTGAGCACTCCGATGAGGGGGCTTTTGGCCTGATGATCAACCAACCACTCCAGATCCATCTGGGTGAAATCCTCGAACAGCTCGACATGTCTGGTGGCGAACTGGATTTACCCGTATTCAGTGGCGGGCCGGTGGAGCCCGAGCGCGGCTTTGTTTTGCACCCGCCCGGCACCAGCTGGCAAAACACCGCCAAGGTGACCGACGAGGTGCTGATGACCACCTCCCGGGATGTTTTAGCGGCCATTGGGAAAAACACCGGCCCGGAGGAGTTTCTGGTCGCACTGGGCTATTCCGGCTGGAGTGAAGGCCAGCTGGAAGACGAGCTGGGCAGCAACGCCTGGCTGACTTGCCCGGCCAATACCGATCTTCTTTTCCGAACGCCCTGGAGTGACCGTTACCGGGCCGTTCTGGCGCTGATGGGCATTGATCTTAACCAGCTTAGTGAGTCCATCGGGCATGCCTGAGGTGGGCCAGCGCCGCGTGATGGCGTTTGATTTCGGTACCCGCCGCATTGGTGTTGCAGCCGGTCAGGAGATGCTCGGCACCGGCCAGCCGGTTATTATGTTGCCTGCCCGCGATGGCATTCCGGACTGGAATGCCATCACCCGCGTTCTGGAGGAGTGGCGCCCGGATGTCCTGGTGGTGGGATTGCCGCTCAACATGGACGATTCTGAAAACGAGATGTGTGCCCGGGCCCGCAAGTTCGGCAAGCGCCTGCACGGGCGTTATCATCTGCCGGTGGACATGGTCGATGAGCGGCTGACCAGTTTCGAGGCCAAGGGCGATGTGATGGCCCGCGGTGGCAGCCGGGATTTTGGCCGTCATGGCGTCGATGACCGGGCAGCGGTTCTGATTCTGGAAACCTGGTTTGGCCTGCAGGAAACACCGGCTGGCTGAGGCTGGGAATGTCTCTTTCTACAGCGAGGATGTAATGACAGCACAGCTGGATATTGATCAGTTGCTTGATGAGCTGGAAACCGGATTGCGCCAGGTACTCAGCGGGCGAGGCATTGATGCTCCGCTGCTGATCGGGATCCGCACCGGTGGCGTCTGGCTGGCCGATCTGCTGAGCAAGCGCCTGGGGCTAAAGACACCGTACGGAGAGCTGGATATCTCGTTCTACCGGGACGACTTCAGCCGCATTGGCCTGAACCCCCGGGTCAAACCCTCCAGTCTGCCGTTCGATACGGAAGGACAGGACATTGTCCTGATTGACGACGTCATCATGAGCGGCCGGACCATTCGGGCCGCCATGAACGAAATCTTCGATTACGGCCGCCCGGACAGTATCATTCTGGCGACGCTGGTTGACCTCGGTGCCCGCGAACTGCCCATTCAGCCGGATGTGGTGGGCCGGAGCCTGACGCTGGCCGCTGACCAGCGCGTGAAGCTCCGGGGGCCGGATCCCCTGCGCATTGAAGTGCAGGGAGGCAGCGCATAATCACCGTAATTCTTGCTGGCGATACCACACGATGAACTTCAGGCAGGCTACTCATGACTGACCATGGTCACTCCTCGCACCAACTGCAGCTGACCGAAGACGGTCAATTGCGCCATTTTCTGACACTGGATGGCCTCGACAGGCAACTGCTCACTGACATTCTCGACACCGCCGATTCGTTTATTGAAGTGGGCGAGCGCACCATCAAGAAAGTGCCCCTGCTCCGGGGGCGTACGGTGGTTAACCTGTTCTTTGAATCCAGCACCCGCACCCGCAGTACCTTCGAACTGGCGGCCAAACGCTTGTCGGCGGACGTGCTGAACCTGGATATCAGCACCTCGGCGACGTCCAAGGGCGAGTCCCTGTCCGACACGCTGTTGAACCTGGAGGCCATGGCCAGTGACATGTTTGTGGTCCGACATTCCCAGAGCGGTGCACCGCACTTCATCGCCGAACACGTCACCCCGGGCGTTGCCATTATCAATGCTGGGGATGGTCGCCACGCGCATCCGACCCAGGCCATGCTCGATATGCTCACGATTCGCCAGCACAAGGGCGCCTTCGAAGGGCTGAAAGTGGCGATCGTCGGGGATGTCCTGCATTCCCGGGTGGCTCGCTCCCAGATCCGGGCGCTTAACGAACTCGGTGCCGCCGAGGTGCGAGTCATTGCCCCGGGAACCCTGTTACCCCGGGACGTGGAACGCCTTGGCTGCAGCGTGGAATTCGACATGAACCGGGGCATGAAGGATCTCGACGTGGTGATTATGCTCCGGCTCCAGAAAGAGCGAATGGAAGGTGCCTTGCTGCCCAGCGAGCGGGAGTTTTATCGCCTGTACGGCCTGAGCAGTGACAAGCTCGCGCTGGCAAAGCCGGATTGTATTGTCATGCACCCGGGGCCCATCAACCGGGGCGTGGAGATCGAATCCGCCGTTGCCGACGGCCCCCAGTCCGTGATCCTCAACCAGGTGACCAATGGTATCGCCATCCGGATGGCGGTGATGTCCATGGCCATGGGCGGGCAGGTCGCGGACCGTAATCGAAAGCAGAGCGAGGTAGTCCAGCCATGAACCCGAGTGCATTGCCCAATGTGGCTACGCTTAAAATCGTTGGCGGAAGGCTGCTCGATGGTCAGGGCATGGATGCGGAAAACGCCGCTCTGCTGATTCGTGACGGCCGCATTGCAGCCGTTGGCGATGCCGCCCGGCAGGCCAAGGCTGATGGCACCATCAATGCCGAGGGCCATATCATCACTCCGGGTTTCGTTGACCTGCACTGCAACCTTCGGGAACCCGGCAACGGCCAGAAGGGTAGCATTGCCTCGGAAACGCGTGCTGCCGCCCATGGCGGATTCACCACCGTCTGCGCGTCGCCCGAAACCTCACCGGTCAATGACTCGGGCGCGGTGACGCACCTGGTTCGGGATGTCGCCGCGTGTCGTTCACCCATTCGTGTGTTGCCGGTGGGGGCGCTCACCCGTGGCCTGGAAGGTGACCTGCTGAGTGATATGTCGGGTCTTGCCTCCGCCGGTTGTGTCGCGGTCGGCAATGGCGGGCGGGGGATCCGGAACGCCCGAATCCTGCGCCGGTGTATGGCCTACGCGAAAACCTTCGGCCTGACCGTGATCCTGCATCCGGAAAACGCCGCGCTGGCCGCCGATGGATATGCCCACGATGGCCTGGTGGCGTCCAGGCTCGGATTGCTCGGTATTCCCGAGGTTGCCGAGACCACCGCCGTGATGGAAATGATTCTGCTGGCAGAGGAAACCGGCGTTCGATTGCATTTGGGACAGATTTCCAGCGCCCGCAGTGTCGAGATGCTCGCCGATGCCCGGCAGCGGGGCATTGCCGTCAGTGCCGACGTGGCCATGCATCAACTGCTATTTACCGAGGATGCCCTGGCAGGCTTCGACAGCCGATTTCATGTCCGCCCGCCCCTTCGCAGCGAACAGGATCGCCTGGCGCTGATTGCCGGCGTTCGGGAGGGCGTGATCGACGCTATCGTCAGTCAGCATCAGCCTCACGATTCTGCCGCCAAGCAGGCGCCGCTGGCGGCCACCGAGCCAGGGCTGTCTACCGTTGAAAGTGTGCTGTCGATGGGTCTGGAACTGGTGGCTCGGCAGGAGATGGCTCTGGCTGATCTGATCCGTGCCCTTACCGGTGGCCCGGCTGCTGTGATTGGGCGCAGCGCACGCCTTGCGGAGGGTGAACTGGCCGACTTGTGTATGTTTGATCCAGCGGCCCAATGGACGCCCGGTCCGGACAGCATTGTTTCGGCTGGCCAGCACACGCCGGTTGCGGGCAAGCCGATGCCTGGCGTGGTGCGCATGACCTTGGTTGGCGGCTCGGTTGCCTGGGGCAGCCAGCCCGAATAGGGCTCCTTCCTGAAAATGCGGCAGGGGTAATAAGGCCCCTGTCGACTTCATCACAGATTGTCTTTTTTCCCTGAAAAGCGCTTGAAGAGCGGCATCTGTGCCAACGTATGCTATTGGCCGTCGGTCTACTGTTCGACCAAGGAAGAAAGCAGCCGGTACATCTGGACGTGCTGGCCATTGATGACAATAAATCAGGAGTTATCCCGTGAAACCAACAACCTTCCCGCAACGGGTCGTTGTGGCTGCCGCTCTGTGCGCCAGCCTGTTGTTCCCCTCCCTGGCTGCCGCGCAGACTGAGCCGCTCGAACGCAGTTTCTGTGTATTCGATCCAGTGGGTGCTAATGGCCCGCTGTTTGCCATCACCAAGAGTTTCAAGCCGGTGGCCCTGAAAGAGGGCATCAAGCTGAACCTGCGCGCCTATACCGATGAGAAAGTCGCCGCTGAAGACTTCAAGGCCGGGCAGTGTGATGCGGTTCTGTTGACCGGCACCCGTGCGCGTGAGTTCAACAAGTTTACCGGCAGCCTTGAGGCGATGGGCGCAGTTCCGGGTGAGCAGGAGATGCGTCTGCTCTATAACACCCTGAGCCAGGAAAAAGCGCGGCAGTTCCTCGTCGACGGCCCCTATGAAGTAGCCGGCGTGTTCCCGGGTGGTGCCATCTACCTGCATACCCGCGACCGCAGCATCGATTCGGTCGAGAAACTCCAGGGCAAGCGCATTGCGACGCTCGATTATGACGAAGCTTCGGTACGCATGGTTCGCCACGTGGGCGCGTCGGTGGTGGGTTCAAACTCCGCCAACTTTGCCGGCAAATTCAACAACGGTAGCGTGGACCTCGCCTATGCGCCGGCGGTAGCCTATACGCCCCTTGAACTCTACAAGGGCGTGGAGCCCAATGGTGCCGTCGTAAAATACGCCATTGGCTACATGAACTTCCAGGTCATCATTCACCGTGACCGTTTTCCCGACGATGCCGCCCAGATGGTTCGAAACGAGGCCATCAAGCGTATCGATGAGGCCTACGACATCATTGCTCAGGCGGAAGCCGAGATTCCCTCGAATGTCTGGATGAGCCTGCCCAAGGAAGACACCGCCAAATACGACAAGATGCTGCAGAAGGTGCGTCTGTCCCTGTTGGATGATGGGGTTTTCGACGAGCGCGCAATCAAACTGATGAAGGCTATCCGTTGCCGGGTCGATGCCACTCGATCCGAGTGTGCCTCCTGAGCCGGGGCAGGGGTTGAATCGGGGTGGGGCCGCCGTACGCGGCCCCGGATTGCCCTCAGCCGATCTGGTCCTTGAAAGTCTTGCCTGCTTTAAAGCCGACGGTCTTGCTGGCCGGAATCTGGATGGATGCGCCGGTCTGTGGATTTCTGCCGTTACGCGCTTCTCGCGCACGGATATTGAATGTTCCAAAACCGATCAGGGTGACATCCTCGCCCCGGGCAGCTGCTGCTGAAATCTGGTCGGTGAATGCGGTGATGACTTCACTGGCCTTGTCACGGCTCAGGCCGGTCCGGTCTGCAATGGCAGCGGCGAGTTCGGGTTTGCGCATCTGACGCTCCTTATTGTTGTGTTTTTTGATCTTCGGACATAACCCGGCGCCTGATCAGCACCGGTTCGGATCATCTATAAAGGGTCCGATCACAATGTGCAATCCGGTCCGCCAGCCGGACCTTTGGCCATCGGCGGCATTTGCGGCTTTGGTCGCATAAAAACAGGCAGTTATCAGGGATAATTTCATTATGGTTACAGATTGTAACGTGCGTTTGCCGGTACCCAATCGCGGGTGCCCATGGGCATAAAAGGAACAATACCCGAAAGGTGAAGCAGCTATGACAGTCTCTCCTATCCACACGCTGGACATTTCCCGCGCCCTTCATCGGATAAAGGGCGTGCTAACGGCTTTGATAATCGGCGCGGCTCTCAGTGGCTGTGGGGTGGTCAATAACATGATCTATAAGACCACCGGGGATGTGATGCAGGGGTTCTCCCGTGATCACACGGTGCCCTACCTCCTGGAAAGTGACGATCTGGCCATGGGCTGCGCCATGAGTGAGGCCACTGCCCCGCTCCTGATGTCCTTTGGTCGGGTAACTTCCGAGCCGGACCAACTGGCGGTGATGCTGTACCTGTCAGCGGGCGGCTGTGCCGAGGAAAAGGCTCGGGAACATGAGCTCGCAGGCCTTGCCGCCATGTACGGACTAAAAGCGGTCGAAGCTGAAGACGCCATGATCCGCCAGAAGCGGGCATACATGCTTGCCGCCAAGCGTTATCACAAGGCCTGGCAGCACCACAACGCGTTCTATGGCGAGCCCGATAGCGGCGACTGTCCGGGCTTCAGCGACGACATGGACGAATTCATCTATATGGCCGGACTGATGTCGGGGCTGCAGGCGCTCAATGCCCAGGTCCAATCAACCGCCTCTTTGGGGGTTCCGGCCAACATTGGATCAATCGTAGCCCGTGCCACCAGTTGCCTGGATAACGAAAAGTGGTGGGGGGCGCCTATGGCGCTTCGGGCCACGGTATGGGCGATGATCCCCGGTGCGCTGCCGCAGGGTGAAGACGCTTTTGAGCGTCTGCAGCGTGCCGACGAGCAGGGCGAGGCTGCGGGCGTGCGCCTGCCTCACGTGTTTCACGCCATTGCCGCATTGAACCAGGGCGATGATGAAAAAGTGAAGGCCGTCATCCGGGATCATGCCGAAGCGATCAGTGATCGGCCTGCTGACTGGGATTGGCGCTTCGTTGATGCCATGGCGACCGACATGATTGTCGCCATTTCCGACCGTATGTGGGTCGAAAACACCGGACATCGTACCCCGCTGGGCCAGCTTGGCAGTTTCTGGGATGACCAGCAGGAAGAAGTCGAAACCATGGATCTGGATGATCTCTTGTAATAACCAGAAAGCCCAGAGTGTGTCGTTATGTCGGGTACCCGAGAATATGTTGTGATGTCCAAGGGCGGCTTGCGTCGCAGCGGATTGGAGTGGTTTTCGTCACTGCCAGCCTGCCTGTTACTGCTTGCCGTCGTGATCTTTTCCACCAGCAGCGATATCCACAATCAGATGCTGCGTGCTGGCGAGTATTTCTGGAGCGGCTACTACCAACTGCGTATGGATCCGGTTGAGCCGACCTGCAACCCAAATCGGGATATTGACGCGGCTGTGGCGGCCGAGATGGCACAGGCGCCTGCGGCGGATGACCCGATGGCCGCCTTGCTTGGTGTGGAGGAAAAAAATCCAGACGACGTCCGGCTCGCCATCGAGCGTTCGGTAGCGGATTGCCGTGAGACTCATCTCAATTACGATGGCCTGAAGGACAAGCTGACGTTCGGTGTGAAAGCCTACCGGACGGTTGAACTGTTCGTGGCCGACCTGATCGCTTTCGGTCTGACCTCGCAACGTTATATCTTGGTGATTCTCGTGATGCTCTGCGCGGTGACCGCCACGCTGACCCGTCATCACATCGCCATGCGTGCCATGGAAACCCGTCTTGATTACCTGGTATCCCATAGTCTGCAAACCGTCGCCAACCTGATGCTGTTTGGCTCCAGTTTCATCTTCCGCCAATCCACCCTGGCGGCCGAAACCCGGGTCACCCCGGAAGAAATGCTGCTCCACAACTTCTGGATTATCGGCTTTGCCTGTCTGACCCTGGCCAGTCTGTATCGCCTGTTGCGGGTGCCTGATGATCTGGAACAGGGCGGTAGCCTTAACAAGGCTTTTCTCTCGGTGCCGCTGTATACGGTGATGTGCCTGATCTCCGGCACTTACTTTGCGCTGATCGGACATTCCTCCGGCATCGGTATCTATCTCGGAAAGATGATGGAACTGGCGGACATGTTCCTGAACGTCGGCTTGTATGTCTGGGTGGGCATGATGCTCAAGCAGACTCGGTTGGCAACGTTGGTCTTCAATGTCTTCCGTCCCTGGCGGATGCCACCGGAAATGCTCGCCGTGGTCGCTGTGCTCGTCGCTGCGGTGCCGACGGCGTACACCGGTGCGTCGGGTATTTTCGTCATTGCGGCCGGCGCCGTTATCTACAGTGAATTGAGGGCCGCCGGTGCCCGGCGTCAATTGGCGTTGGCCGCCACGGCCATGTCCGGCTCCCTGGGTGTGGTCTTGCGTCCCTGTCTGTTGGTTGTGGTGATTGCTTATCTGAACCGGGAAGTAACCACTGACGAACTGTTCGGCTGGGGTCTTTGGGTCTTTGTGCTCACGGCGACGATGTTCATGATTGTCGCCCTGTCGGTAAACCGACAGAGCAAGATTGACCTGGCTCCGGTGAATCAGGCGTTACCGGCCATGCTTGAGGCGCTCAAGCCGTTGGTTCCCTACGTGCTGGTCATCGTGGCGGTCGTGATGTTCTACCGGCTCGCGCTTAACGTTCAAATGGACGAGTTCTCGGCGCCGCGGCTGTTGCCTGTCATCATGTTGGGGATCCTGGTTTATGAACACTTCCGGTTCAAAGGTGAGTCCCGCCACACCGCTGCGGAATCGGTAGATGGAAAGGGGCTCGAAAAGAGTCTTCGCGGAGCGACCAACGATACCACCGCAGAAATTGGCGCACTCCTGCTGCTGTTGGGCCTGTCCGTCAGTATCGGTGGGGTAATCGAGCGTTCCCATTTGATGGAAACCTTCCCGCAGTCTTTCGACAGTGCCTGGTCGGCCATGCTGCTGATGGTTCTGATCCTGGTCGTGCTCGGCATGATTATGGATGCTTTCGGTGCCGTGATTCTGGTGACGGCCACCGTCGCTACCATCGCCTACAGTAGCGGCATCCATCCGATCCACTTCTGGATGGTGACGCTGGTGGCTTTTGAGCTGGGTTACCTGAGCCCACCGGTAGCGCTGAACCACCTGCTCACGCGGCAGGTCGTGGGTGAGGCTGAAGTGACGCTGGCCTTGCAGGAGAAAGGGACCTTCTATCAGCGCCATGAGCGAATCATCATGCCGTTGATCGCCATGGGCATCTCCCTGCTTATTGTGGCGTTCGTGCCGCTGCTGTTCTACGCCTGATTCCGTCCCGTCAGAGGCCTGCCTGAGCCAGGCCTCTGCTTTTCCCCTTCGCTGTCAACATGTTGCTTCCTGGGTGGGTAACCACTGACGCTCTTCTCAGTCGCCGTCCAAAAGACCGGCGCCGAACGGACAGACAGAAACTGAGCGTCTATGCTTTTGCTATCCCCCTGAATCTGACACAAGGAACCGGATCATGGTCGATTGGAGCTGTTTCACGCGAGGCCTGTGCGCCATTTTCCTCGGGCTGATTCTGAATAGCCCAGCCCACGCTGCAGAAATGGCCGATCGTATCTTCCTCGGTGGACCAGTATTGACCATGGATGACGGTACGCCCCAGGCCGAGGCGGTGGCGATTAAAGATGGCCGCATCCTGTCCGTGGGCACGGAAGCGCAGGTACTGGATCGGAAGGGTGAGGATACGACGATTCACGATCTGCAGGGGCGGGTTCTGCTTCCTGGCTTTGTCGACAGTCATGGGCATGTGGTCATGGGCGGCTTGCAGGCGCTTTCTGCGAACCTTCTGGCGCCGCCAGACGGCGAGGTACGGGATATTCCCGGTGTGGTTGATGCCTTGGGTGTCTGGTTTGAGAACAACGCCGAGGTTGCGCAGCGGGTCAACCTCATCGCCGGCTTCGGTTATGACCAGTCGCAGCTGGAAGAAGGCAGACATCCCACCCGGGAGGATCTCGACCAGGTTTCGACCGACATTCCGGTGGTGGTTATCCACCAGTCCGGACACTTTGGTGTGATGAACAGCAAGGGCCTTGAGGTGGTCGGCATCGATCGTGGTTCTGAAGATCCGAACGGCGGCGTGATTCGCCGGGGCGAGGATGGTGAGCCCAACGGTGTCCTTGAAGAAAACGCCTTTTTCATGGCGTTGGCAAAGCTGGTTGGTGGCATCGGTCCTGATGGTTTCAAAGCATTTGTGAAAGCCGGCGCGGGTCTCTGGGCCAGCTACGGCTATACCACCGCGCAAGAGGGCCGGGCCAGCCCCCAAACCACTGAAATAGTCAAAGCCTTCAGCGCGGAGGAGGCGCTGCCGGTCGACATCGTTATCTATCCCGATGTCCTGCTGGACCGGGATTTTATCGCCGATAATGCAGCGCTCTCTTACGTGAACCGGGTGAGAGTCGGCGGCGCCAAGCTGACCATTGATGGCTCGCCTCAGGGATTCACCGCGTTGCGGGATCGTCCTTACTACGATCCGGTGGGGAATTACCCTCCCGGCTATGCCGGCTATGCGGCGGCAACCATGGAACAGGTGGTTAGTTCGGTCGATTGGGCGTTCGACAATGACATTCAGCTGCTCACCCACGCCAATGGTGAGGGCGCTTCTGACATGTTGCTGGCGGCGATCAAGGCGGCCACCGAGGCGCGCGGTGGTAAAGACCGCCGACCGGTCCTCATTCATGGCCAGTTCCTCCGGGAAGACCAAGTTGACAGCCTGAAGGCACTGGACATTTTTCCCTCGGTGTTCCCGATGCATACTTTCTATTGGGGGGACTGGCACCGGGAACATACCGTCGGGCCGGTAAACGCCGAAAATATCTCGCCCACTGGCTGGATCCGACAGCGGGGTATGAAATTCGGCACCCACCACGATGCGCCGGTAGCCTTTCCGGACAGCATGCGGGTGCTTGACGCCACGGTAACCCGCCGCACCCGATCCGGCGATATCCTCGGGCCCAGTCAGCGGGTCGATGTGATGACGGCGTTAAAGGCCATGACAATCTGGCCCGCCTGGCAACATTTTGAAGAAAAGGAAAAAGGATCGATTGAAGTCGGTAAGTTGGCGGACTTTGTGATTCTGTCGGCTAACCCTCTGACGGTTGATCCAGAGAACCTGGATCAGCTCAGGGTGGTGGAAACCTTCAAGGACGGCGAGCTGGTCTACCGCGCCGATGACACCGGTTACCAGGGGGCATTCCCCGCCGGCACCAGCATGGCTGTGGGCCGGGAGTTCCTTGAGGCCCTGGAAGAGTCCGAGACCGCTGGCAAGTAGTTACCCGCCAAACTCACGCTCGATGAGCCGGTGCGCGCCCAAGGTTCCGACGTGCGCCCACCGGCAGAACTGTCCCGCACGTTCAGATCTTAACGATTGCCCCACAGCTTCGAGACTGCTGCGTCGGAGCCAACAGCGCCAACCACCAGACAAATCCCACCCAGTCCGAGAAAGGCCAGTACCGGAACGAAGGCGCCCAGTTGCCCGGTGTAAACCATGGCGACCAACGAAATCGTGCCCAGAATGAAAAACAGGGTACCCACAGCAATGAGAATGGTGCGGTGGGAGGCTTTGTAGTTGGGGCCGACTTCTCCTGCTTCCAGGGGTTTGAGAAGGGGAGAGAACAGTGCGCGAAGTGCTTTTTTCATGCCGTGATCATGCCCGGGATAAAGTTTGATGAAGCTGTACGAGGCCTACTGTGCCACAAATAGGCCAGGGAAGGGAGTTGTTGGTCCGTCTGCCTGAGCGCACATTAAGACGCTCGTCGCGGCAGTCTCTCACCAATGTTGAGCAGGATTCCGAGGCACAAAAAAAGCGCCGTGCTTAGCAGGGCGCTTTTTTGAAGGTCTCGAGTCAGCTCGCCAACTTCGGACCGGCCTCGACGATCGACTCAGCCACGTCGAACTTCTTGAAGTTCTCAACGAACTGGGCAATCAGCTCCTGTGCCTTGCCGTCGTAATACTCCGGGCTCACCCAGGTATTGCGGGGGTTCAGCAGGTTGGAGTCAACACCCGGAACGTGTTTGGGCACTTCCAGATTCAACGTCGGCAGGTGCTCGGTTTCAGCGTCGTCCAGATCACCATTCTGAATGCCGGCAATGATGGCGCGAGTGGTCGGAATGCTGAAGCGCTGACCTTCGCCGTACGGACCACCGGTCCAGCCTGTATTAACCAGGAACACTTTGCTGCCGAACTCATCCATGCGCTTCATCAGCAGCTCGGCGTAGACGCCAGCCGGGCGCGGGAAGAACGGAGCACCAAAGCAGGTTGAGAAGGTGGACTTCAGCTTGGACGAAGAGCCCATCTCGGTGGAGCCGACCAATGCGGTGTAGCCGCTCAGGAAGTGGTAAGCCGCAGCTTCCTTGGACAGGATCGACACCGGTGGCAGAACCCCGGTCATGTCGCAGGTCAGGAAGACAATATGCGACGGCTCGCCCGCGCGGTTCTCCAGAACACGTTTCTCAACGTGATCCAGCGGGTAGGCGCAGCGTGAGTTTTCGGTCAGGGAGACGTCGGCGTAATCCGGTTCACGGGTTTCCGGGTCGATGGCGACGTTTTCAACGATCGCACCGAAACGAATGGCGTCCCAGATGATCGGCTCGTTCTTCTTGGACAGGTCGATGCACTTGGCGTAGCAACCACCTTCCAGGTTGAACACGGTTCCGGGGCCCCAGCCATGCTCGTCGTCACCGATCAGGAAGCGGTGCGGGTCGGCAGACAGGGTGGTCTTGCCCGTACCGGACAGGCCGAAGAACAGACAGGTCTGGCCGTCTTCGCCCACGTTGGCGGAGCAATGCATGGGCAGCACGTCTTTTTCCGGCAGAAGGAAGTTCTGTACCGAGAACATCGCTTTCTTCATTTCGCCCGCATAGTGCATACCGGCCAGCAGTACTTTGCGCTTGGCGAAGTTGATCATCACGCAGCCATTGCTGTTGGTGCCGTCACGCTCGGGCACGCATTCAAAGTTGGCGGCGTTCAGGATCTGCCATTCCTGCTTGTCAGCGGGGTTGAAGCTGTCTGGGCGGATGAACAGGTTGCGACCGAACAGGTTCTGCCACGCTGTTTCGGTGGTCATTTTGACCGGCAGGTAGTGCTCGGGATCTGAACCTACATGAACGTGTGAGACAAACTGATCTTTCTCAGCGATGTAGGCCTCAACACGATCCCAAAGGGCGTCGAATTGTTCCGCATCAAAAGGACGGTTGATCGCGCCCCAGTGAATATCGTCGGCCGTGCTCGGCTCTTCGACGATAAAGCGATCTTTTGGAGACCGGCCGGTGCGCTCACCGGTCTTCACGACCAGTGATCCATTGGCTGCCAGCTGGCCTTCATTACGTTCCAGTGCCAGCTCGACCAGTCGCGCTGTACTCAGATCAGAATAAGTGTTGCTCACTTCGACCTCGCCCTCGGGGTGTCTTCGTGATTACTCAGCCCACGATTCCATGGTTGGTGGAAAACTGAACAATCGGGTCAATTCAGGCGCGCTATTATGCCAGAGAAGATCGTAAAAAACGACTGGCCTGAAAGTCGCGCCGTGTCTGGCTTTAAGCCGATTCTTTAGTAGTTTTAGTGTAACGTATGACCGGTGAAAAGATGGTCAATGTCGTTTCTATCGAATCGATAGTGTGCGTGACAGAACTGGCAGTCCATTTCGATGGACCCCTGCTCGTCCAGAATGCTGTAGCACTCTTCTTTGCCGATAGCCTCCAGGGCGCCCAGGGTGCGTTCACGGGAACAGCTGCAACGGAACGCCACCGGCTCGGCATCAAACAGGCGAACGGTTTCCTCGTGGAACAGGCGGTGCAAAACGGTTGCGCTGTCCAGTTCGAGCAGCTCTTCCGCGCTCACGGTGCGCGCCAGATGGTTGACCCTGTCCCACAGGTCATCGTCCTCATCTGTGGCACCGGGCATGCGCTGGAGCAACAGGCCGGCGGCACCCTCGTCGCCGGAAAACAGGATCAGGCTGGTGGCCAGTTGTTCGGAGCGCTCGAAGTACTCTTCCAAACAGCCGGCCAGCGAATCCGACTCACGCGGAACCACGCCCTGGTAACGGTTGCCCTTGTTCGGTGTGATGGTGATGGCCATGCGCCCTTCACCCAGCAGCTTATGAAAATCCTCTTCGCCCATCGCCTGCTCATCGAAGCGAGCCAGCCCGCGAATGTAGCGGTCATGGGAGCATTCGGCCATCAGGGTACTGAGTGGGCCCTTGCCCTGGGCCTGAAGAGAAAGCGTGCCCTCGAACTTGAGTGTGCTGCTCATCAGCACACTGGCCACCAGGGCCTCACCCAACAGAGTCCGAACGGAGTCGGGGTAGGGGGCCTGGCTGCCGATTTCGCGAAAGCTTTCGCCAAGCTGCACCCAGGCGCCGCGGACTTGGCTGTCCTCAAAGATAAAGCGCTGGAATTGGTCGCGAGATGCCATGGTTTGTCTCCTGGAAAGGCTGCGTAATGTGGGGGCCGGCGGCCGGCCCGTTGGCCAGCGCACTGTCGGCAGTCAAAGGTTGTTCTGTTCGCGGAATCGCTGGATGTCCCGGCGGTCCTTCTTGGACGGGCGACGGGCCGGCGGGAGCTGGGCGGCCTGCATGGTTTTGCGCTGCCAGGCGAGATCCTCGCGTTTTTTCACGCTGTCTTCGGTCTCGTGGTAGAGCTTTTGTGCTTCCGGGGCGCCACGACGGCGGTCGCTGATGTCATCAATGATCACGACCTTTTCCATCCAGCCCAGGCGCAGGGTAACCCGCGCTCCGGTTTCAACCAGTTTGCCGGGTTTGCTGCGTTGGTTGTTGTAATGGACTTTGCCGCCCTCGATGGCTTCCTTGGCAAGCGAGCGCGTTTTGTAGAATCTCGCCGCCCAAAGCCATTTGTCGAGTCGGACCCGTTGGTCGTCAGCCGTTGCCGCCATGTCTCCTCACCTGATGGGGTAATGCCCGAATTATAACCTGCTCACTGCTTTGATTGCAGAGCCAGCTGTTCTTTCAGTGCAGGCAGTACCTCATCGAAATGATGAATGCCGGGAATGTCGGAGTGACCCTCGTTAGGGGCTTGCTGGCTATCCGGCGCCAGGATTGCCAGGCACTGTCCAATGCCGGCCCTGCGGGCGCTTTCCAGTACCGGGAAGCTGTCATCGACCATCAGTGTTTCGGCCGGATTGTAAGATACGGTTTGCTGGAGATCCTGCCAGAACCCGGAGTTCTCTTTCGCTTTGCCGAAATCATGGCTGGAGACAATGGTCTCGACATGCTGGTCCAGCCCAGTGCGCTCAAGCTTGAGACGCAGAGGATCGGGGTGGCAGTTGGTGACGATCACCGAGCGAAGCCGGGCGTCTCTGAGGGCGTTGAGAAAGTCGACCACGTGCGGTCGGTAGCCAATGCGTTCAGCCACCTCCGCTTTCAGCGCAGTGATGTCCATGTCGAGCCGGTTGCTCCAGTAATCGGTGCAATACCAGTTCAGCGAGCCGCGCTCCGCCATGATCATCGGGATCAGTCGTTCCTTGGCTTGCTGCGGGGCAAGTGCGTAGCGTTCGGCATAGCGCTGGGGCAGGTGTTCAAGCCAGAAATGGGTATCGAAGTGCAGATCCAGCAGCGTCCCGTCCATGTCCAGGAACACCGTGTTCAGAGAAGACCAGTTGACCATAAACAAAAGCAGCCTGAAGGATTTGCTTCAGGCTGCCCAAGATCCCTTGTGGTTACAAGTTGGGATAATACGGACGCGTGCGTGCGGCTTATTAATTGGCGGCGTAGCTTGCCGGCTCCTCTTTGCGCCCGGAGCGCGTACAGCCCAGGCAGCGAACGAAGGTTGCGCGGGCCGGGCCCAGAACCAGGGTTTCACCGGCTTCCGCGGCATTGCCGCCCAGTAAAGAGAAAGGTAGGGAGACCAGATAAACCGCGCCGCCGACCAGGGTGGTGGCAAAAAGAACCGGGCGGGCAAACAGTGCGTCTCCGGTCATCGCCAGGGCCGAGGGTGATTCCTCAACGGAGCGGGCGTGGCCGATGGATGAAAAAGCCAGCAGGCAGGCAGCCAAAGTGGCGATGAGAGTGCGAGATAGTTTTTGTGTCATTTTACTTGGTCTCCTCAACGTTTCGGCCCAACGACCCGGCTGTGCCGGATGGGGCATTCTGGGTGCCTTGGATAGTGCACATTACAGCCCCGATTCCACGCTTAACTATGAAGCATATTTCAGTATTTTCAAAGACTTTTACGTAGCAAACTGTGTCTGTCCGCCGGTGTCTCAGCGTTGGCAGCGAGGACAGTAAACCGTCGATCGATTGTTCATCCGGATCTCCTTCAGCGGGGTGCTGCACTGGGTGCAGGGCGAGCCGGTTCGGCCGTACACCAGCAACACCTGAGCAAAATAGCCCGGCTTGCCATCGCTGTTGACGAAGTCACGCAGGGTGGTGCCGCCCATCAGGATGGCGGCGCTCAGGGTTTCCCGGATAGCCTCGGCCAGCTTGCGATAGCGATCAAGGCTGATGCGGCCGGCGTGCCGTTTCGGGTGAATGCCGGCCTTGAACAGGGCTTCATTGGCGTAGATGTTTCCGACCCCCACCACCACATGATTGTCCATGATAAAGCTCTTGATCGGCGTGCGTTTTCCCCTCGAGCGCTGGAACAGAAGGTCGCCGCTGAACGCCGGGGACAGCGGTTCTGGGCCCAGGTGTGCGATCAGCGGATGGGTTTCGGGTGAATCGGCCCACAGCCAGCAGCCGAAGCGCCGCGGGTCATTGAATCGGACGACGGTGCCGGAATGGAGTACCATGTCTATATGGTCATGGGTAAGTGGCGGCGTGTCCCCGGTAATGATACGGAGGCTGCCTGACATACCCAGGTGGACGATGACCGCACCCTCTTCCAGGTGAATGAGCAAGTACTTGGCGCGGCGATCCACATGCTTGATACGTTTGCCAGTGAGCCGCGCGGCGAGGTCATCCGGAACCGGCCAGCGGAGGTTTGGGTTGCGGACCGTCACATGGCTGATGATCTGGCCTTCGCAGTGCGGCGCAATGCCTTGTCGCGTCGTTTCGACTTCGGGCAACTCGGGCACGGGTGGGTCTCCGGGATGTGATTGGTGACTGGCAGTATGACAACGGTCACAGAGTGAAAGTAATGAGTGTATTCGGTAACAAAACGACGTCCAACTTCGGTTGTTACGGCGAACACCTGTACGCTAGAGTGGCCCGGTTGGTTCGGTGACCGTATGCGCCTGAAGATCAGGTCAGCGTTTTGAGACAGCGGTCGACCGGCCATTGATTGATGATTGAGGAATAGTTATGGGTTTTAACGGACTGCTGGATCTGTCGGTAATGCAGATGATTTTGGTGCTGCTGGGGATGACCCACGTCACCATCATCAGTGTCACGCTCTATCTGCACCGCCATTCGGCTCACAATTCACTGGATCTGCATCCGGTGCTGAAGCATTTTTTCCGGTTCTGGTTGTGGCTGACCACGGCCCAGAACACCAAAGAGTGGACGGCCATCCACCGAAAGCATCACGCCAAGTGCGAAACCGAAGACGATCCCCACAGTCCGGTGGTGCTGGGTATCAAGAAAGTACTGCTGGAAGGCGCGGAACTCTACGCCGACGCCGCGACACCGGAAACTCTGGAGCGGTATGGGCAGCGCACCCCCGAGGACTGGGTCGAGCGCAACGTCTACAGCCGGCACAAGGGCCTTGGTGTTGTGTTGATGGCGGTGATCGACCTGGCTCTGTTCGGAGTCCATGGCATCTGGATGTGGGCGCTGCAGATGATGTGGATGCCGGTGTGGGCGGCTGGCGTTATAAACGGGTTGGGTCACTGGTTTGGCTATCGCAACTTCGAATGTGCCGATAACGCCCGCAATATTTCACCCTGGGGGTTACTGATTGGCGGCGAAGAGCTGCACAACAATCACCACACCTATCCCAACTCGTCGAAACTGTCCCGGCGCTGGTACGAAGTGGATATCGGCTGGGGTTACATCCGGCTGTTTCAGTTGTTCGGTCTGGCCAAACCGAAAGGCTATCGGCCGATTGCCCACCACGTTCCGGGTAAGCAGGACGTGGATGTGGAAACTGTTCAGGCGATCGCCAACAATCGGTTCGACATTATGCGTCAGTATCGCAAGCGTGTGATGGAGCCCGTGTTGCGCCAGCAAAAGGCGTTAATGGATGAGGGCATCCGTCCCCGCTATCGCAAGCTACGTCGGCTGCTGTCGAAAGAAGTGTCGCTGATCCACCCCCGGGAGCAGGAGACCCTTGAGACCGCGCTCGAGAAGCACGATATCCTGCGCCAGATTTACGACAAGAGCCACGAGCTGCAGGCGCTCTGGCGTCAGCGAGGGCTTAAGCCTCAGGAAAAGCTGCAGGCACTGATGCAGTGGTGCAAGGAAGCGGAAGCCAGCGGTATCCGTTATCTGGAAGAGTTTGCCGCACACCTGCGGGCCTACTCGCTGCGGCCCGCGCTCTGAACCTGATACAGGTTGTAACTCACCTGCCCGGCGCTCTTCTGCCGGTGCAGGTGCCAGCCCTCTGGTGTCGACGGCGTGGTGAGTTCGCTTTCATGCTCGACATAGACCCAGCTACCCGGTTTGACCCAGCCCTGCTCGTGTAGCATCGGGAACAGTTTTTCCAGCCAGCCCTGGCGGAACGGCGGGTCCATGAACACGATGTCAAAGGCCCGTTGGGCCGGCTGATTCAGATAGTCATCCACCTTTGCGCACACCACCTCCGCCGACGTTGCCTCCAGAGCGCGCAGATTGCTTCTCAGCGCCTGGGTGAGGGTCGGCGTGTGATCCACGAAGGTTGCGCTTCCCGCGCCGCGGGACAGCGCCTCCAGCCCCAAGGCGCCGGAGCCTGCAAACAGATCCAGGCACCTGCTGCCAGCCAGTTGATAGTTCAGCCAGTTGAACAGGGTTTCCCGAGTCCTGGCCGGGGTTGGTCGAACGCCACCGGCGTCCGGAAAGCGAACCTTCCGGCTACGCCAGTCGCCGCCGATGATTCTCAGTTCGCCCTGGGCGCCGCCGTTTCGGGAGCTCACTTTGCTGTGACCACGACTGGTTCCGCGCTGGGGGCGGGCCGGTTTTCTGGGCGCCATGCTGGGTTCACTCCTGCGGTTGGTTGCATCGTCTTGGCCGGCAAATGGTAGCGGAAAGCCAGCCTCGGGTGATAATGCCTGCCCGCCCACTTGGCCGGAACAGTCTGTTAGAATACGGCCTTTCGTTGTCCCGCCCATTCAGAATGATGGTATGACTTTATGACGGCAGAATGGATTTCAGTCGGCCTCCTGGCCCTTCTTGTCCTTATTTTTGTCCTGGATATTGCTGGCAATCGTCGCCGGGTGCCACGCCCGAAACAGGTAATCCAGCGCGAACCCGAAGTTTCAAAAGGCGTTGAGCCCTCAGAGCCGGCGAAAAAAGCGCCGGTTGAGGAAGCTCCGTCTCCCGCCGAGGCTGCACCCGCAGAACCTGAAGCGCCCGCGGCGGTTGAGCCTGCACCCGCGCCCGTGTCGAAGCCAGAGCCGCAGCCAGAACCTCAGGTCAGCGTTTTGGAACGCATCAAGCAGGGCCTGGGGAAAACCCGGGCAAGTCTGACCGGTGGTCTGGCGGACCTGTTCTCCGTCGGCAAAAAAATCGATGAGGATTTGCTGGAAGACATCGAAACCTCCCTGCTGACGGCAGACGTGGGTGTAACGGCCACCTCTGAAATCATCGAGTCACTCACGGACAAACTGGAGCGCAATCAGCTCAAAGACGGGCAGGCGCTGCGCCAGGCACTGCAGGGTGAACTCCGGGGTTTGTTGGAGGGCGTAACCCAGCCGCTGGCCATTGACAGTAGCAAGAAGCCTTACGTGATCCTGATGGTCGGTGTGAACGGGGTCGGCAAGACGACCACCATCGGCAAGTTGACCAAGAAATTTCAGGATGACGGCAAATCGGTCATGCTGGCGGCCGGCGATACTTTCCGTGCTGCGGCGGTAGAACAACTGCAGGTCTGGGGTGAGCGAAACGATGTGCCCGTCATCGCCCAGCAGACGGGGGCGGACAGCGCCTCGGTGATTTTCGATGCCATTCAGTCAGCCCAGTCGCGGGGCACCGATGTGGTAATCGCAGACACGGCCGGGCGTCTGCAGAATAAAGACAACCTGATGAACGAGCTGGCCAAGGTCGTGCGGGTGATGAAAAAGCTGGATGAATCCGCGCCCCACGAAGTGATGCTGGTGCTGGATGCCGGTACCGGGCAGAACGCCCTGAGTCAGGCTCAGGTGTTCCAGCAGGCCGTCGGCGTCAGCGGGATTACGTTGACGAAACTGGACGGCACCGCAAAAGGCGGTATCGTATTTGCCATTGCCCGTCAGTTGCAGCTTCCGATCCGCTTTATCGGCGTGGGCGAGCAGGTGGATGACCTGCGGAGTTTTGACGCCGAAACCTTTGTGGAAGCGCTGTTTGATTAAACGTCGGCTTTTTTGGAGCAGTAGCCGCCCATGATTGAGTTTCGTCAGGTTACCAAACGCTACGATAGTGACCACACCGCCCTGGCTCAGGTGAATTTCGCGCTGGATCGCGGCGAGCTGGCGTTTCTGACCGGTCATTCCGGTGCCGGCAAAAGTACCCTGCTGAAACTCATCATGGTGATGGAGCGCCCCAGTGCTGGCGAACTCGTCGTGGGTGGGCAGCTTCTGAATCGCCTTCCCAGGCGGCAGATTCCCTACATCCGCCGTCATATTGGCGTGGTGTTCCAGAATCACCAGCTGTTGTTTGACCGCACGGTTTACGACAACGTGGCCATGCCGCTGGAGGTCATGGGTGTGCCCCCGAAAGAAGCCGGTCGCCGGGTTCGTGCGGCGCTCGATAAAGTTGGCCTGCTGAGCAAGGAAAAGATGAATCCCGTGCAGCTCTCTGGCGGTGAACAGCAGCGGGTGGGCATTGCCCGGGCGGTGGTGAACAAACCGCCCGTTTTGTTGGCGGACGAGCCAACCGGTAACCTGGACCCTGAGTTGTCGGCCGACATCATGAATCTGTTCAGTCAGTTCAGCCAGGTGGGCGTAACGGTGTTGATTGCCACCCACGATATCGCCCTGATCAATGAGTTGGGGCACCGGACGCTGACGCTTGATCACGGCCGCTTGGTTTCAGGCGGCTCGCCATTCCAGGGGGGTGCCCGTGGCCTCTGATTCCCCGCGCAAAGCCGAGACAGCCCGCGGTGCCAGGGCATCGAAATCCGCCTGGCGCCAGTTGATGGAAGGTTACGTCAACCACCATCGGACGGTCGCCAAAAACAGTGCGGAACGCATGTGGCGCAGCCCGGTTGCCAGCATGATGACCTGGGCGGTGATTGGCGTGGCCCTGGCCCTGCCCATGGCATTACTTCTTCTATTGAGCAGTCTCGAAGGCGTCAGTGCCGGTTGGGACAGCAGCGCGAGATTGACCGCCTATCTCGAGCTGGATGTGCCGCTGGATGATGCTGAGGCCGTCGTCGAACGGGTGGAAATGGACGGTCGGGTGTACGACATCGAACTGGTGAGTCGTGACCAGGCCTTCAGCGAGTTCCGGGCATCGTCCGGGCTCGAGGATGCGCTGGATTACCTGGGCGAAAACCCGCTGCCGCACACCCTGTTGATTACCCCGGAAGTGGCTGCTCGCTCCGAGGCGGGCATGCAGGGGCTGATCCGGTTTATTGAGGCTATCGAAGGCATTGAACGTGTCCAGGTGGACCTGGGGTGGCTTCAGCGCCTGAATGCGGTGACCGATTTGCTGGTGCGCGCGGTCTGGGTGTTGTCGCTGTTGCTGGCCACGGTCGTGGTGTTGGTGATCGGCAACACCGTTCGCCTCGCCATTGAGAACCGCCGGGACGAAATACTGGTGGCCAAACTGGTTGGGGGTACCGATGCCTTTGTGCGCCGGCCCTTCCTGTACACCGGCGCCTGGTTTGGCCTGGGTGGCGGGATTCTGGCCTGGCTTGTTCTGGAGTTGTCGCTGTGGTGGCTGAGCGGGCCCATCGAGCGTCTGGCAAAGTTGTACCAGACTGATTTCGTGCTTTCGGGGCTTGGTGTTGCCGGTGGCGTCACGTTGATAATTGCCGCGATGCTGCTAGGCTGGCTAGGAGCCTGGCTGGCTGTTAAGCGTCATTTGGACGACATTGAGCCGGGAGAAATTGCCGGCGGATGATCCCGATAACGGAAAAACCGTATTGAATCAGCTCGGGTTCGTCGCGTAGTGTCGAAGGCAGCCAAAACCAAGTCGATCCCCTCAGGTATATGATTTCCTGAATTTTTTACGGGTGGGTCGGGAACTTTTCAGGTTCTTGGCGGTCGAAAAATGAGTTGTTATATTATTCGGCTGTCTGGTTCGGAGGGTAAAGAATGGGTACGAGTTTACAGCTGGTCGACAAACTGGTTCCAGGTGCAAATCTCGAGTCTTACATCCAGGCTGTATCGAGCATTCCGGTGCTGTCAGTGGATGAAGAACGCGAGCTGGCAGAGAAACTGCATTACGAAGGTGATGTGGAAGCTGCCCGTCAGCTCGTCATGTCTCACCTGCGTTTCGTGATTCACATTGCGCGCAGCTACTCAGGCTATGGTCTGGCCCAGTCCGATCTGATTCAGGAAGGCAACGTCGGGCTCATGAAAGCCGTGAAACGCTTTAACCCGGAATACGGGGTGCGTCTGGTGTCGTTTGCGGTGCACTGGATCAAGGCAGAAATCCACGAATTCATTCTACGTAACTGGCGGATCGTCAAAGTGGCGACCACCAAGGCTCAGCGCAAACTGTTCTTCAACCTGCGCAGCCAAAAGAAACGTCTGGCATGGTTGAATCACGACGAGCTCAATGCCGTGGCCGAGGATCTGGGCGTGGAGCCGAAAGTGGTTCGCGAGATGGAGGGGCGTCTGGCGTCGCAGGACACCTCCTTCGATGGGCCTATGGACGATGACGATGATTCCTCATATCAGGCGCCGGCCTATTACCTGGAGGACCGTCGTGCCGATCCGGCGACGCAGCTGGAGAAAGCCGACTGGACCGAGGATTCCAACGGTCGGTTGATGGAGGCGCTTGGCAATCTGGACGAGCGTAGCCAGGATATCCTTCGTGAGCGGTGGCTGACCGAAAGCAAGTCCACGCTGCACGAATTGGCCGACAAGTACGGCGTCTCCGCCGAGCGGATTCGTCAGCTCGAAAAGAACGCCATGAAAAAGATCCGCAAGCAGATTGCCGAAGTGGCCTGATCTTCCGGGTGCCTGCGGCCCTGCGCTGTTCTTGCAAAACGCCACCACCGTTCCGGTTGGTGGCGTTTTTGTTTGTATAATCGGTTTTTTGCTAGCTCCCTAATCGAGTGAGATTTTTGATGACGACCACCGCCATTAACCATGTTGCCTTCCTTGGAATCGGTTTGATGGGTGCCCCCATGACACGCAATTTGCTGGATGCGGGCTTTGCCATGACCCTGTGGAACCGCACGGCCGTCAAGTGCAACCCATTCGCCGATCAGGCCACCATCGCGGGCACAGCGGCCGAGGCCGTTGCCGACGCGGATGTGGTGATCACCATGCTGGAAAACAGCGACGTGGTCGAACAGGTGCTGGTTACACAAGGGGTCATCAAGGCGCTGAAGCCGGGCACGCTGGTGATCGACATGAGCTCGGTGACACCCACGGTGGCTCGGCGTCACGCACAACTGGTGGCCGAGCAGGGTGGTTACTACCTGGATGCGCCGGTTTCCGGCGGCACTGTTGGCGCCGCTGAAGGGCAGCTGAGCATAATGGCGGGTGGTGAGCAGAGTAGTGTTGCCAGGGCAGAGCCGGTCTTCAAGCCGCTAGGGCGCTGCACCCACATTGGTCCAGTGGGCGCGGGGCAGCTTGCCAAACTGGCGAATCAGGCCATTGTCGGCATTACCATTGGCGCCGTGTCCGAGGCGCTCCTGCTGGCGGCCAAAGGCGGTGCCGATCCTGCGGCGGTGCGCGAGGCGCTGATGGGCGGATTTGCGGGTAGCCGGATTCTGGACTTGCACGGCCAGCGCATGATTGACCGGGAGTTCGCGCCGGGTGCTCCTGCCCGGATTCAGCTCAAGGACATGCGCATGATACTGGACGAAGCCCGTTCCGAGGGGTTGACCCTGCCGCTGTCCCAACAGGTTCATAATGAATACTTGTCCCTGGTGGCCAATGGGCACAGCGACGTTGACCACAGCGGTCTTTTGCTGGAACTCGAGCACCTGAACGGCGCCTTGATGGGCTCTGTTGGCCGGGCACCCAAGGAGTAAACCATGCCAAAATTTGCCGCCAATCTGTCCATGCTCTTCACCGAGGTCGAGTTCACCGAGCGCTTCGCGCTTGCCCGATCCGCCGGTTTTCGGGGGGTGGAGTACCTGTTTCCCTATCCTTATGACAAGGCTCGGTTAGCCGGACTCTTGGAGGACAACGGGTTGACGCAGGCTTTGTTCAACCTGCCACCGGGTGATTGGGAGGCAGGGGAGCGAGGCATTGCCTGTCTGCCAGACCGCGTTGAGGAGTTCCGGGCCGGAGTGGAGCTGGCCCTGGAGTATGCACATGCTCTGGGCTGTAAGCAGCTGAATTGCCTGGCGGGTGTGCGCCCGCCGTCGGTGTCGGAGGAAGCGGCTTGGCGCACCCTTGAGACCAATGTCGGCTACGCGGCCGAAAAGCTGGCGGCGGAGGGCATCACGCTGTGCCTGGAAGCGATCAACTCCCGGGTGGATATGCCCGGCTTCGTGCTCGATACTTCCGGCAAGGTGCTGGCGCTGATTGAGGCCATTGATGCCGACAACGTTCGTCTACAATACGACCTCTACCATATGCAGATTATGGAAGGGGACCTGATCCGCTCGATGGAGTGTCTTTTGCCCTGGATTGGCCACATTCAGTTTGCCGATAATCCGGGTCGGCATGAGCCTGGCACCGGTGAGATTAACTTTTCGAATGTTTTTGCCGCCATTGACCGGCTTGGCTACAAGGGTTGGGTGAGTGCGGAATACCGGCCTTCCGGGCACACGGAGGCCAGTCTGACCTGGCTCAGAGGCTGAGGTTGCCCGTCGCTTTAGGCGACACCCTCTTACAAGATCGTAACTGGCCGGATTAGAGAGTTATTCGTAATCTTGTTGGCATTGAACGAAATTCGATATCTGGAGGACGGCCGGTGAAAGCACTGGTAATCGAAGACGACCAGGACGTGGCCAACTATCTGGTGAAGGGGCTCAGAGAGTCTGACTTTGTCGTGGATCATGCCGCCGATGGCAAAGAAGGCATGATGATGGCGGCCAGTGAAGACTACGACATCATGATCGTCGATCGCATGCTCCCGGGAATGGACGGACTGTCGATCATCAAGACCGTGCGCGCCACAGGTAACCAGGTACCGGTGCTGATCCTGAGCGCGCTGGGCGACGTGGACGACCGTGTGGAAGGCCTGCGCGGTGGTGGCGATGATTACCTGACCAAGCCATTCTCCTTCACCGAATTGCTGGCACGCATTGAATCGCTGATTCGTCGGAACCGTCAGGCGGCAGAAACTGAAACCGTGCTGCGCGTGGCGGATCTGGAAATGGACTTGCTGGCCCGGACCGTGAAGCGGGCTGGCCAGAACATTGATGTACAGCCTCGGGAATTCCGCCTGCTGGAATACCTGATGCGCAATGCAGGCCAGGTGGTGACCCGTACCATGCTGCTGGAGAAAGTCTGGGACTATCATTTCGATCCCCAGACCAACGTAATCGACGTTCATATCAGCCGCCTGCGGGCGAAGATCGACAAAGAGTTCGACACCCCCCTGCTGCAAACCGTTCGCGGTGCCGGGTACATGTTACGTGAAACTGCTTAGCCAGCTCCGGACATCTTCTTTTCAGCTTGCTTTGCTGTACATGGTGGTGTTCGCCACCTCGGTATTCCTGCTGCTGGCGTTTATCTACTGGCGCACCGCCGGATTCATGACCGCTCAGACCGATGAAACCATCGAGGCAGAAGTGGCCGGGCTGGCGGAACAGTACCGGGGTCGGGGCGTCAATGGCCTGATCACCATCATCCGGGAGCGTGTGGCCCGGGATCCTAACGCCAAATCCATCTATCTTCTGACCACCGATGATTTCCTGAAGCTGGCTGGCAACATCGAATCCTGGCCCCAGGGAACCCGCTCTGAAAGTGGCTGGATCAACTTTACGTTGAACGACAGTGTCGGCTGGGCCGGTCCTCAGCGCCTGGCCCGGGCACGGATCTTCGAGGTGCAGGGTGGTCTGCGTCTGCTGGTGGGTCGCGATGTGGATGATCTGACCAGCCTGAAGCGGGTCATTGAAACCGCAATTAACTGGGGCATGGGGATCACTCTCGCGCTGGCCCTGCTCGGCGGATTCCTGATGAGTCGGAGCACCACCCGACGCATTGAGGTGATCAACAACACCTCACGGCGGATCATGAACGGCCACCTGTCCCTGCGCATTCCCACCCGGGGCACCAACGACGATTTTGACCAGCTCGCGGATAACCTGAATCAGATGCTCGACCGGATCGTGTATCTGATGGAGGGCATCCGGCACGTCTCTGATAACATCGCCCATGACCTGCGTACCCCGCTGACCCGCCTGCGGAACCAGCTTGAAAGCACGCTGATGTCGGTTGATAACGATGAGGCCCGCGAGCAGGCCGGCCGAGCGGTCGCCGAAGCGGATCAGCTGCTGGCGACCTTTAACGCCCTGTTGCGGATTGCGCGTCTTGAAAGCCGGGGCAACACCGCCGATATGAGGGTGGTGTCGTTGGATGATCTGGTTACCGATGCCTGTGAGCTCTATGAGGCACTGGCGGAAGACAAAGATCAGGTGTTCGAGCAGCAGCTGGATAAAGGCGTGATGATCGAAGGCGATCGGGACCTCTTATTCCAGATGGTCAGTAACCTGATCGACAACGCCATTAAATACACGCCGGAAAAAGGGCGAATTCGGGTAGTCGTCAAAAAAACCGGAGCGGACGCGGTGTTCGAGGTCAGTGACAGCGGAATCGGCGTTCCGGATGAAGAAAAAGATCAGATTTTTCAACGCTTTTACCGGGTTGGAAAAAGCCGGTCACTGCCGGGTAATGGCCTTGGCCTCAGTCTCGTCAGTGCCGTGTCCGAGATTCATCAGGGGCGGATAATCCTGAGTGACACTTACGCCGATCAGACTCCGCCGGGTCTGACCGTGACGGTACACATGCCCGCGTTCACCGGAGTGCGCAAGCGCATCAAGGCTACAGCCGCTGAACTGCCTGCGCCGCCCGGCAGTTCAGCAGCCAAGCGTTCGACTGAGACCAGTAATGGCTGATCTTACGAGCGGGTGCGGAAGCTGCTAATCCGCTCAATCACCGGGCTGATCAGTGAATCGGCCCGCTTTTCCAGCGACTGGGTCAGGTGCTCGATCTCGGAGCGACGACGCCCGAATTTGGCCTGCAGGCTGTCCCATTCTCCTTCAAAGTGCTTCTGCTCCGCCATCAGGAAGGCAGCCAGGTTGTGTCGGTTGACCTTGCCGGTTACGCCCAGCTGGTCGAGGTGATAACCGAGGTTGTCGAGACCTTCGAGGGCGAAATTGACTAATTTCTGGGTGTTCATCTGGACGCTCCGTGAAAGTAAAAACTGGATAGGGCCTTAGCTCTGCAAGCTACTCCCGAGCCCTAGAGTGTGCAACCTAATTTATACCCGGCGAGCGCCGCCAAGCCTGTATAAAAGGTAATCAATGGGCCACCCGCCGGTAACGCTGGCTGTGTCAGTATCGATACTGGACTTACCAAAGCAGCAACCTTGCTGCTTGCTTACCCCTCCAGCACAGCGCTAGCCTTACCCCGTGGTCAACGGGGTTTTTTTTGCCCTCATTTTCGGTATCCAGAACAGGTCATCAGTCATGAGTAATGCGTCCAATTCGGGCAGCAGACCGCGTTATATCACGCCGGAAGGCGAGCGGGCGCTGCGCGAGGAATTGCAGTATCTGTGGAAAACTAAGCGCCCGGAAGTGACCCAGGCGGTGCGAGAGGCGGCCGCTCTGGGAGACCGATCGGAGAATGCTGAATACATTTATGGCAAGAAACAACTGCGTGAGATAGACCGGCGCGTCCGTTTCCTCAGCAAGCGCCTGGAAGAGGTCACGGTGGTCGACCGTTTACCCGATGACCGGGATAAGGTGTTTTTCGGCGCCTGGGTCACCATCGAAGACGAGGAGGGTGAAGAGCAGGTTTACCGGCTGGTGGGGGCTGATGAATTCGATCTGACCAAGCGCTATCTGAGCATCAATTCACCCATGGCCCGGGCCTTGATTGGCAAACGCCTGGACGAAGAAGTCAGTGTACGTACGCCTGAGGGCTGGAAAACCGTGGTCATTGCAGGCATCCAGTATCAGTCACCCGACCATGGCGGGTGAAAAGCGTCACACAATTGCCGGTTTTTTGAGCAATGCGTTTGTTATGTCGATAATATGACCATGAATCCATTTACTAGGCTTCTAAGGAATAGACAGCTGGGGACTGAATCATGGAAAGGGACAGGGAACACCCGCCCGGAATGGGCGAATACCGGGCTTGGCGGTCGGGGCTGGCAGTCGGGCTTGTAAGTTGCTCAATGCTTGCCATGGCCCAGAGTGAGAAGCCGGTGGTTGTGGACGGTGTCTTCGAGTACGAAGAACGTTCAACCATCGATACCATTCCGTTTCGCGCCGTCGAGGAAGAGGCGCTGGCCAATACGGTCATCGAGGGTGGCTTGACGGCGCCGGCTGCCGGTGTGCCCGTGAAGCCAGCGACCGAAGACGATTTCTATCTCGATCCGCTGGCCCTCGAGCCCCGGGACCGCAGAACCGATCTTGGCCGCTCGGAAGTTCCGGTGGAATTCCAGTTTGCCAATCCGAAATCCATTCCGGGCGGAACCCACACCACGGGATTCCAGCTGCGTTTGCCGCAAAACCGAACCATAGAAAGCCAGAACATCAATATGATGGAGCGATAGGCCGCAAGTCGTTGTGGCTGCTTCAGGCAGCCGCGGTGTCCCGCATGGCATCATTGCCCAGCACATCGCCATAGAAAAAATCGAGCGCCTGTTTGGCCTGATTTAGCTTCGCCCGCGACACCTCAACGCGTTCGGTGAGGTAGTTGAGGAACTGCTGTTGCTGTTCTTCACTCAGCGTTTCCGGATTCTGGCAATCGTGAAACGTGATGAACCGGGTAATCCAGTGCCAGTAGTTCTGCTCGGTTCGCTGGTTCAGTTGCTGGTTTTGGATGGCTTTTTTGACGCGCTTGGCCAAGCCCGGCTGGGATTGCTCCAGCGCTTGGGTGTTCTCCATGGTAGATCTCTGTCGTGCGTGTTGTGCGTTGTTATTATCTTGGGAGAATTCTATGACATTCGTGTGATGGGCGCAAAATCGCGAAGGCTGGGGGGATCCCGACGGGGACGGCCGGGATCCGAAGGGATTATTTCAAGGCGTTGAGCTTGTCGATGTACTGCTGCATGGCGTCCTCCTTGGACAGCCCCTTGAGCTTTTCCCAAGCGTCGTACTTGGCTCGACCAACGAAATCCATCATACCCGGGCGCTTGCCGGAGACATCACCTTCCGTGGCCTGCTTGTACAGGGCGTAAAACTCGAGCTTCATTTCGTTCGACGGCTGAAAGTCGCCTTCGGCGTTCTGGATGTAGTTAACTGCTTCATCGAATTGGGTTTTCAAGTCACTCATATCCATCTCCTTATCGGTCAGTGCTGTGTCCCGGGGAAGTCCCGCTGAGTATAACGGCCCACTTTCATCCCGTCATGGCCAAACGTTCCTTTCCCTTGCGGAATGGGGTATCGTCGCGAGCCAACAAACTGTCTTCAGGGAGATTTGTCCATGGCAGCTGCCAATAAGCTGGCTGGTATCGTTGGCAAGATCAATGCCTTGCCGGAGTTTGCCCGATCCCGGGCTTTAACGCTGTTTTTTGGCAGAGTCGTTCCATTCACCGGCACCGCAGGTATGCGTATCGAATCGCTGGATGAAGAGCGGTGCGTGATTAGCATCGCCAACAAGCGCCGTGTGCAAAACCACATTGGCGGCGTGCACGCGGTCGCATCGCTGCTGTTGGCCGAATCGGCGACCGGATTTCTGGTCGGGTTGAATGTGCCGGACGACAAAATTCCTGTCATCAAAACGGTCCACGCCGAGTACACCCGTCGGGCCAAAGGTGATATGACGGTTGAGGCCACGCTGACAGCCGAACAGCGTGAGCGCATTCGAACCGAAGAAAAAGGCGATGTTTCGGTGCCCGTCATTATTCGTGACGGCGAGGGTAAAGAGCCCATCGAGATTGAAATGATTTGGGCCTGGACGCCCAAACGCCGGTAATCCGCCCATCCCTGCGCTCAGGTCACCGCGCGCCTGAGCGCACATGTGCTCCCTCCTCTGTTGCCTCGCGCTTTCCCTGCTGCCTGACCCTAGACTCGCCTTGAGGCCGCCTCCGAAGCCAATCGCTGATCGCTGCGCGGGTGTAAGCTGGCAGAAAGCCCCCTAAGGAGTGATGTCATGCCCTTCGGTTCATTAGCACGTTGGCAGCGCCAGACCAGTGCTATCGCCAGTGGCCTGTTTGGTGATCGACTCGAGTCACGCCGCAACCCGCTGGCGGTTGCCCTGTGTGTGCTCGAGGGCGGTCGTGAACTGGACGTCCAGAATCCGCAACCTGAACAGATGGCCGAAACCCTCTGTGTCTCCATTCACGGTTTGATGGAACTGGAAACCGTCTGGCAAATTCCCGATTCAGGCGGCAGCTCCTACGGCCAGCGTCTGAGTTCACGTTTACCCGGTGGCGCAGCGGACCTGAGCCTGCGTTACAACACGGGGCTTCCGATTTATCGCAACGGTCTGGCCCTGTCGGCGCTCCTGGAGCGTTTGGTGGCGGCCTGGCCCATACCTGTGACGCGCCTGATCCTTCTGGGCCACAGCATGGGCGGGTTGTTGATTCGCAGCGCCTGTCATTACGCCCGCGCTGAAGCGCGTCGCTGGACCGAAGTCCTGAGTGATTGCGTCTACCTTGGCTCGCCTCACGACGGTTCCTGGCTGGCGCGGGGCGCCCATTCCGTGGCCACCCTGTTGGGGGATCTGCCGAGGGACTACTTGCAGGTCGTGGGTGAGGTGGTCGATCTGCGCAGTGAGGGGATTCGCAATCTCTCTCGTGGTGAGGTCCTGGCAGGCGAACCGGATTCCCCACTCCTGCCCTACGTCAATCATTACGTGGTTTGCGGCTTGCTCTCTCGATCCCGGCAACACCCGGTCAATGCGTTGTTTGGCGATGCGCTGGTTCAGGAATCCAGTGCACAGGGCCAGCATCGGGCAGGCTGGCAGCTGGCTGGTGTGGCAACGTTTCCGGGTATCAATCATTTACGGCTGGCGCATCATGCGAAAGTGGCTGAACAGCTGGAGGCATGGCTGGTATGAACAATCCGGACAAGCAGAATCAACTCGACTGGTGGCTGGGGCTGGCGGATATGCTGGCCGAGGGTACTGGTCATGGCGTTCAGAAGCTGGAGCGAGTCCATCTTTCGATAGCCGATGAGTCCTTTCATGTGCTCGAGGCGATTCCGATCACACGGCCCTGGGCCAGGGTGGTGAAGTCCTCTCATCACGGCATCGCCCGGGTCTGTTATGGTGTGGTGAAGCTTGGCGCTCGGAGTGTCAGTGCGGCGACAGCCGCGATGGTGAAAAAAGACCAGACCGGCCAGAGCTGAAGTGCGCAAGCTCACGCTCTTATTGGTTGATCTGACGCCTTGAACGCGCCCTCCAAATCCCTGTTTCCAGTCATCGCCGGTCTTTAACTATTACAAATGCTTAAGGTAGTATCGAGTTGACCCGGCGTTGACCGGCGGGCGCCCCTTAAATCGAAACGGATTGCTGTAAAGGGAATTTCATGAAACGTCTTTTTCTTGTAGTTCTGGTGCTCGCTGTTGCCGGCGTGGCTGTTGCTAACTACCGAATCACTGCCGCCGTCAGTGAGGGCCTCGATCTCGTACGGATGCAGCTTGCGCCAGTTGCCGAGTTTCAGTACCAGGATGTTTCCACAACCCTGGCCGGCGATATCGAAGTCGCTAATCCCAGATTCGTCTCCCGGGCCTCCTCACAGGTTATCTCAGCAGAGAAAATCGCTTTGAAGACTGGCAGTCTCTGGGCACTGCTGAATCTCAAAGACCAGTTCCAGTCAGGCCAGATACCGGGTTACCTCGGGCTGTCTGTCAACGGCCTGAACACCGACCTCGCGTTCATGTCCGCGATTGAGCAAGCAGGTGAAGGGGAAAACCCCTACAGTCGACTGGAAACCGCCGGGTGTGGTGACCGGGGCTTCTTTGGCCGTGCGGACCTGGTGCAAATGGGCTATGACCATCTCGTTCTCGATATGGATCTTGCCTATCGAATTTCGAAGGCGGGCGACCAGTTGACAGTCAGCACCTCGATAACGTCCCGCGATCAAACGGCAATGGCCCTGGACATGGTTGCCGCGCATCCCGATTCGTTCCTGTCTGGCATGCTGTCTGCCCAGGCCGCTCAGTCTGCCCGTCTCGAATCCGCCTCCATCACTGTGACCGATCTGGGGCAGCTGAATCGCATGATCGACTTCTGTGCGGGTGAACAAAACATGGAGGCCGAGGCATTCCGGGCGCATCACCTGCAGGCCTGGATTGAAGAGTGGCGTGCCTTGGGGCTGACGCCGAGCGACAGCTTGGTCGAGGTCTACCAGGACTTCGTGTCTCACCCGGGGAGTACGCTGACGTTTCAGATTAACCCCTTTCCATCGCTGGAACTGGGTGATCATTACCTGAGCCCCGACCCGGTCTACCTCAGTGGACGCCTGAATCCAATGCTCGGAACAGAGCGAACGGGTTTACGAGAAGTGGCAGTCGGACACGCGGACACGTCAGCGCCAGGAAAGGATCGAGCATCTACTCCGGCAGTGGCTCAGCAAGCCGTGAAATCAGCGCCGGAAGCAAAGACTGACGCGGCAAAACCGACAGCTTCCGCTAAAGTGATCGCGCTTTCCGAGCTGTCGGATCACCTCAATCATGATGTGCAGATCAGGCTGGATAATGGGCGTACGGTGAAAGGGCGTATCGAGGCGGTCGGCGGCAGTGACCTGCACCTCAAACGGTTTATGCACGGAGGTATCATCGTCGCGCCGATTGCCCTGAATGAAATTCACAGCGTAACGCGGCTCTGAGGCAGGGGTTCCCTGGCTTTGGTGGTGTGCAGCAGCGGATTGATGATGGCTAAACGCTGCGGCACCCCCACCGCAGCGTTTTTTTGGTACCAGAAAGCAGGGCAATAAGCGCCGTCCGAATTACTGCTTGTTCTCCAGATCGCCAAACCGATCGGCAAACAACGCCGATGACAGGTAACGTTCGGCGGAATCCGGCAGCACCACCACGATGTTCTTGCCCTGGTGCGCAGGCTGCTGGCCAACCCGTACGGCGGCGGCGACTGCCGCGCCACAGGAAATGCCACACAGGATGCCTTCTTCCTGCATCAGGCGATGGGCCATGTCCATGGCTTCTTCATTGGTGACGGTTTCCACCTGATCTACCAGTTCCAGATCCAGGTTTTTGGGTACAAAACCGGCGCCGATACCCTGGATTTTGTGGGGTGAGGGCTTCGGGTCGTCGCCGTTCAGGGTCTGGGTGATGATGGGCGAGTCGGTCGGTTCAACGGCCACCGAGGTAATCTTCTTGCCGCGGACTTCCTTGATGTAGCGGGACACGCCGGTCAGGGTGCCGCCGGTGCCCACGCCGGCCACGAAGATGTCAATCTGGCCATCGGTGTCGTTCCAGATTTCCGGGCCGGTGGTGTCTTCATGAATTCTCGGATTGGCCGGATTCTGAAACTGCTGGGGCAGGAAATGGTTGTCCGGATCACTGGAGAAAATTTCTTCCGCCTTGGCAATGGCGCCGGGCATGCCTTTGGCAGGCTCGGTGAGAATCAGTTCCGCCCCCAGCGCCTTGAGTACTTTGCGGCGTTCCAGGCTCATCGAGGCGGGCATGGTCAGGATCAGCTTGTAACCCCGGGCCGCGGCCACAAAGGCGAGGGCGATGCCGGTGTTGCCGCTGGTGGGCTCGACGATGGTCATGCCGGGTTTCAGGGTGCCGCGCTTCTCGGCATCCCAGATCATGGCGGCGCCGATACGGCATTTGACGGAGTAGGCGGGATTGCGGCCTTCAATCTTGGCCCAGATGGTGGCGCCTTCGTTGACCCGGTTCAGCTGAACCAGTGGTGTATTGCCAATGGACAATGAGTTGTCATCGTAAATGCGTGCCATCGTGCGCTCCTTGTTGTTGTCGGGTGCCGGCATCGGCACCGGTTAATCTTTGACGGTGCGAGTCTCCAGTCGGTTCCGGCCATTCTGTTTCGCCGCGTACAGGGCCTGGTCAGCCAGCCGGAGGAACTCAGCCGGGGTATCGGCCGGCGCGGGAACCCCCGTTGCCAGTCCGATGCTGATGGTCAGATGAATGCTTTTGCCGGAATAGATGGTTGAGCTGTCCGCCACCGCTTCGCGGAAACGATCGAGTCGTTCAATCACTTCCTCCGGGTGGTGGTAGCTGGTGAAGATAACAAATTCTTCGCCGCCAAACCGGGACAGACGATCGGTTTCGCGACGGAAATGCCGCCGCATGACGTCTGCCAGTGCAATCAGACAGTGGTCGCCGGCTTCGTGCCCGAAGGTGTCGTTGATGGTTTTGAAGTGGTCGGCGTCGACCATGGCGACCGCCAGACCGGTTTCGTTACGCTGGCACCACTGGAAGCTCTTGCGGAACTCGCGGTCGAAGAAGCTCCGGTTGCCCAGCTGGGTCAGGTTGTCGGTGACACTCAGTCGTGCCAGCGTGTCGTTGGCGACCGCCAGGTCCCGGTTAAGCCGGTCCAGCTTGCGGTTCCAGTACACCAGCAGCGACGCGCCAAGCAGGGCGATCGCCAGAACCTGCCAAAGCAGGGTGTAATCCACGGACTGTTCGATGCGCACATCACGCCAATAGCTTTCGAGGTTTCTTCGCTCCTGCTCCGACAAGCTCGCGACGACCTTCTGCATGATGCTCAGAAGCAGGTCCTGGTCGCTGCGGGTTGCCACCGACAGCGACCAGTCCGCAGGAATCCGCCCGATCACTTTCAGGTCCGCCAGGCCCTGGCTCTGCATGTGGTAACTGGCGGTTGGCAGTGTCGTGACGTAGCCGGCCAGCTCGTTCTCCTGCACCAGTTTCAGGCCTTCGGTTTCGTTTTCCACTTCAACCAGCTGCAGCCGGGGGTAGCGGTACTTGAGTAATTCGGCGAAGGCATAGCCTTTGACTAAGCCGATTGCTTTTTCCCGAAGATCGCCCAGCCCCTCGATGAAGGGGGCCTCGATCCGCCCGAGCACAATGTTGGGCACCTGCAGGTAAGGATCGGTAAAGTTCAGGTAGCGGGCGCGTTCCGGTGTTTTCATCGCCAGTGGGAGCAGGTCGCACTCTCTGTCCCTGGCGGCGTCGAGGCTCTCCTGCCAGGTTTTCGTGCGGACCAGCCTGAACCGGATGTTGGTTCGCTCGCTGAACAGCCGCAACGCTTCGGCCGATAGCCCGGCGTGGTTGCCGGACGAATCAATGCCCTCTAATGGCATCCAGTCGCTGTCGACGCAGTAGGACAGCGTGTAGTCGCGTTGCTCCAGCCAGTTTTTTTCGGCGGTGGACAGGGTTAACTCGGACGGCTCATTGCTGCCATTGTCCATGGCCGCGCCCAGCCAACGGTTCTCGATGCTGCGCAGTTCGGTCGGGCTGATGGTGGCCAGCGCCTTATTGAGAATCTCGGCCAGGGGTTCCAGTGTCGTCTGCACGCCAAAGCGAAGGTCCTCTCCGGACTGATTTTCGAAGGTGAGTTCGCCTGCAATCCGCACGCCCGGAATGTTCAGTTCCCGAATCCAGTAGTTTCCGCTGGGCAGCGACGACACCACCACATCCACCCGCTCCTGTTCGAGCGCCTGGAACATGGCTTCCTGGGAGGTAAAGACTTTTGCGGCGTTGCCCAGCCGCTGGGTCAGTTCGTCCTGATAAAAGATGTCGGCGGTGATCGCCACATCGTAACCCCTGAGATCATCGATGCTGTTCAGTTCGACGCCCCCGTTACGGGTAAAGGCCACGTTTGGGATGATGTAGTAAGGGTCGGTGAACTGGGTAAACGACAACCGCTCCCGGTCCATCGACATATTGGCCAGTATGTCGATTCGTCCCTCCCGGAACATGCCCAGAAGATCCGCCCACTGGCCGCTGACCGGTATGATCTGGATGCCGGTCATATCGGCCAGGCGATTGATGATATCCACCGACAGCCCCTGCAGCCGGCCGCCGTCCCGGAAACTGAACGGAGCATAGTCCTGCACCACACCGACTCGCATGGGCCCGAGTTCCTGCAGGAAACGTTGTTCACGCTCGTCCAGCTGCAAGGATGGCTGGTCGCCGGTCTGGGCGCCGCCAAACTCCTGCCAGCGACGCAGCAGCTCAACTTTCCTCGATTCCGGAATCTTCTTGAGCGCGGCTTGAATGGCTTCGAACAGCTCGGGCTGGTCCTTCTGTACCCCGATACGCAGATCCTCCAGCGATTGCTGGTCAAAGGGCGCCGAACCGACAATGTTCAGAAAATGAAAGCCGGCGGTGTCGGCGTGGTAATCGAGGCTGAGCCGGGGGCCGATGGCGATGTCCACCCAGCCAAATGCCAGTGCCCGCACCAGCGCAAGAATGGAGTCGTAGGTGACGATATTGATGCCCTGATCCTTCAGGAACGGAACGTAAAACATGTTTTCAACCACGCCCACCTGCAGATCGCGAAGGTCGTCCATCGAGTCGATGGGCCCGACCGGGCGGCTGCTGTCGTGCATCAGATAGGTTTGCCGGATGTGATAGGGCTCGGTGAACAGCACTTTGTCGCTGAGATAGCCCCGGTAGGAGATGGCGTCAATGGCATCGAGCTCGCCAGCAACAAAGGCTTTGTAAAGCTCGGGCCAGCTGCCTGCCCGGAATTCGAATTCCAGCCCGCTGTTGAAGGAAATTTCTCGGAGAATGTCGGCGGAATAGCCCGACAGGGCGCGCCCCTCAAGAAACGAATAGGGGGCGTTGTCGGCGGTAACCCCTACAGAGATTTTGTCGCTCTCCGGCGCAGATTCCGCGATCAGCTGCGTCTGTGGCCATAACAGCATGAAGAGCACCAGGAGGGGGCCCCGGAGGAGGCTTAATGTCGTTGTATCGCCGGGTGAGTCGCGGTCGCGCATTATTATGTAAGTTGTTGGACACAGATACGGATTCAGTGTAGTCCTTGCACTGACCTTTGCCTAACGGGACGGCACTTTCCCTGCCGGGCCTGGCGATCGGTTTTGGACACTGACGAACAACCAACCGGAGGACGCAAACGCCATGGAAACAGTGGACTGGGTAACGACACCGGCGGCCATCTGGCGCCGGCACCGGTCGGGGTTGAGAGCCATTCGCCGGCTTGATCCGGTGCACTGGGACAGCCTGCAAGGCATCGACCGGCAGAAACAGGCGCTGGCGGCCAACACCGAACGCTTCCTGGCGGCCGAACCCTCCAACAATGTGCTGCTCTGGGGTGCCCGGGGAACGGGCAAGTCATCACTGATCAAGGCGCTGCTTAATCGCTATCACCCGAGAGGCCTGCGCATGATTGAGGTGGACAAGGACGACCTGGTGAACCTGCCGGAGATTGTCGATGACCTGTGCGAGCTCAGCTTCCGGTTCGTCATCTTCTGCGACGACCTGTCGTTCGACGTCGGCGAGTCGGGTTACAAGGCGCTGAAAAGCGTGCTGGAAGGCTCGCTGGAGCTGCCACCGGACAATGTCCGGGTGTTCGCAACCTCGAACCGGCGTCATCTGATGCCGGAATTCATGTCCGATAATCTGCGCAGTGAAATGCGCGGCGGCGAGCTTCATCCCGCCGAGGCGATTGAAGAGCAGTTGTCGCTGGCGGACCGGTTCGGGCTGCAGCTGTCTTTTTATCCGTTTTCTCAGGATATTTATCTGCACGCGATTGATGCGCTGTTCCCTGAGTATCCGGACCGGGAGCGGCTGCATCGGGAAGCGATTCGCTTTGCCACGTCGCGGGGCGTGCGCAATGGCCGTACCGCCCAGCAATTTTTCAGGCACTTCGCTGGTTAACGTGAAAACGTCTCTTCAGCGCGCCTCGGCCAGGGGCGGGCAGGTCCCGTTGAGTGTGGATAAAGAGCGGCAGAAACGGCGCATGCCTCAAAACAGTGCCTGTTATCCGGAGAGGGGATCAGAAGAAATTAAAAAATAACAAATAAAATCAGTTAATTAAAAAACCTGAATACTTGGCCAGCTTTTTGCTGCCATTGCTTGAGTAATCCGCGCTGCCGGAAACAGCAAAAAACGATAAATCCTCTAGGAGACGTGTACATGAATCTGAAACCTGGCCTGGCCCTAGTTGCCTCACTTACCCTGTCTGCGGGCGTTATGGCAGAAGACCCGATGAAAGTTGGCTTCGTCTACGTTGGCCCGATCGGCGACCACGGTTGGAGCTACCAGCACGATCAGGGCCGCCTTGCCGTGGAACAGCATTTTGGTGACAAGGTAGAGACGACCTACGTTGAGAATGTGAACGAGGGTGCTGATGCGGAACGTACCATTCGCCGTCTGGCCCAGGCTGGCAACGACGTGATCTTCACCACGTCGTTCGGGTTTATGAACCCGACCGCGCGGGTCGCTGAGCAGTTCCCGGACATCACTTTCCTGCATGCCACCGGCTACAAGCGCGCAGAGAACCTGGGCACCTACCTGTCGGTCACCTATGAAGGGCGTTACGCCACTGGCGTTGCGGCCGGCATGGTCACCGAGACCAACACCCTGGGTTACATCGCCTCCTTCCCGATTCCGGAAGTGATTCGTGACATCAACGCGGTCTACCTGGGCGCGAAGGAAGTCAATCCGGATATCGACCTCAAGGTGGTGTGGGTGAACACCTGGTTCGACCCGGCCAAGGAAGCGGATGCGGCCAGTGCACTGATGGATCAGGGGGTGGATGTCATTGTCCAGCACACCGACAGCCCGGCACCGCTGATGGCGGCCGAAAAGCGGGGCAAGTGGGGTGTGGGTCAGGCATCGGATATGCGCAAGTTTGGTGGTGATGCGCACCTGCTCTCGGTTGTGAATGACTGGGCACCGTACTACGTCAATACGGTTCAGTCGGTCATGGACGGCACCTGGGAATCACAGGATTACTGGGGTGGTATTTCCGATGACGTGATCCAGATTGTTGGCATCAGCGAGCGTTTGAGCGAGGAGCAGCGCGCCAAGGTCGACTCCGTGATCGACGCCATCGACAGCGGTGAGTTCCACCCGTTCACCGGGCCGTTGAAAGACCAGACTGGCACCCTGCGTGTGCCGGAAGGTGTCCGCATGACCAACGACGAGTTGGCCAGCATGAACTGGTACGTCGAGGGCATCACCGCCACTCTGCCTCAGTAAGCGCTTGCTCCGTCAGTCACCCGGCCGGCAGGACGATGTCCCTGCCGGCTTTTTTGTGTTCAGCAACGGGCGAGCAGCCGGGTAGCGCAAGAAATTGTCCATATCTGACCAGCTGGTCAATAGGGTGGTTTGGGTGCATCACTGAGAAGTTCGCACCAATCAGGTGCGGTCTGCGGAACACTCTGCAAACAAGTAGTGCTCCTGGCAAAAAGGCCTCCTGCGGGAGGCCTTTTCCGTTGTCACTGTGCGCCCTGTGGCGGCCTATGGCTTGGCGCGATTATGCTCCAGCCACTGGCCCAGCTGCTGTCGTTCCTGATCGGTCATGCCCGTGGTATTGCCCAGTGGCATGTAACGGGACAGTACGGCCGTTTGCACCACCTTGTCGCCGTGACTTTTCAGCAAGGACAGCTCATCCAGGCGGATACCCGCCGGCGCGGCCTGAAAGGCGGGATGGCTCGGTGCGCTGGCGTGGCACGCCAGACAATGGGTCGCCACGATGCCCGAGACGGTGGCGTCATCCACCACCGCGTCCGGCCTCGCGTTGGAGTTGCCGGTCGATGGCGCAATCACCCAGACCAGCAGCGCGGTCATCACCCCGGCCACCGCCAGAATTGAGGGCCGGTTGATGTTGCGATGCCGAAGATTGAAGTAATGCCGGGCAAAGGCGGTGATGAAGCCGATGGCCGCCAGAATCGCCCAGCCGTGCGGGTGGCCGTAGAGCAGCGGGTAGTGATTGCTGATCATGATGAACAGGACCGGCAGGGTCAGGTAGTTGTTGTGGGTGGAACGCAGCTTGGCCAGCGCTGCCAGCCGGGCGACGCGCTCATCCGGCTCCCGGCCGGCTTCGAGGGCGCTGACCAGCGCGCGCTGGGACGGAACGATGCCGAGAAACACGTTGGCCACCATGATGGTGCCGATCACGGCCCCGACGTGGATGTAGGCTCCGCGCCCCGAGAAAACCTGAAACAATGCCCAGTCGACGAGCAGCAGGATGGCGAACAACAGCAGGCCAAAAACCTTGCCGTTATCGGCGAGGGGGCTTCGAATCATGGCTTCATAGAGGGCCAGCACACCGCCCACGGTGCCAAGGCCGATCAGCACGCCCGTGGTGGCGCTGATGTCGGCCTTGGCCGGATCAATCAGGTAACCGGGGGAACCGAGGTAATACACCACAAACATCAGCGCCATGCCGCTGAGCCAGGTGCTGTAGGCTTCCCATTTGAACCAGTGCAGGTGCGGGGGCATTTGTGGCGGTGCCAGTTGGTATTTGGCGACCTCATAGATGCCGCCACCGTGGATAGCCCAGAGATCCCCCTTGATGCCCTGTTGTTTCTTCCAATCCGGTGGCTGCTGCAGGTTGTTGTCCAGCCAGACAAAGTAGAACGAGGCGCCAATCCAGGCGATGCCGAAGATGACATGCAGCCAGCGGACAATAAGCCCGAGCCACTCGTACAGGTACGCTTCCATCAATCAGGTTCCTTGTTGGCCTGCGGCCGCTGTGTGAGCAGAATCGGTCAGTGATTCGCCGAGGCTGGCAGTAGCGCGTCGATATCGGAGGATGCCGCCGGTCGCGGTTGCTGCGATGGCCCGGTCGTCGCCCAGAATCATCAGATCGAACAGGGTTTCAAGCAGGGTTCGGCTGTAGGGTTCTTTCATGGCCAGCAGGGGCGAGGCCCGGTGGTCCAGCACGATGAAGTCGGCCTGCTGTCCGGGGCGGAAGTTGCCCAATTCCTGTTCGCGGTGCAGGACCCGGGCATTGCCCAGGGTTGCCAGGTAGAACGCTTGCCAGGGCGTCAGGGTCTGGCCGCGAAGCCGGCATACTTTGTAGGCCTCGGCCATGGTGGCGAGCATGGACAGACTGGAGCCGCCGCCCACGTCAGACGCCAGCCCGACCATCACCCCCGCTGAGCGGGCACCGGCGAGGTCAAACAGGCCACTGCCGAGGAAGGTGTTGGAGGTGGGGCAGAAGGCAATGCGGCTGCCGGTCTCGGTCAGTCGCTGGCGGTCGCGCTCGTCGATGTGGATGCCGTGCGCCAGCACGGTGTGTGTGCCGAGCAAGCCGTAGTGGTCGTAAACATCGAGGTAACTGGTGCGGTCCGGGAACAGCTCCCGGGTCCATGCGATTTCACCGGTGTTCTCTGCCCAGTGGGTTTGCACCAGTACGTCCGGATGGGCGCTGGCCAGCTGGCCAGCCAGTGCCAGTTGCTCCGGGCTGGACGTGGGGGCGAAGCGCGGGGTGATGGCGTAGCGCTGCCGCCCACGGTGATGCCACTTGTCCAGCAAGGCCAGGCTGTCCTCGTAACCGGAGCGGGCCGTGTCGGTCAGGGTGTCGGGTGCATGCCGGTCCATCAGTACCTTGCCGGCGGTCATGGCCATACCCTGGCGCTCGGCGGCCTCGAACAGGGCATCCACGGAAGCTCGATGAGAGGTACAGAAAATCAGGCCGGAGGTGGTGCCGTGCGCCAGCAGCAGCTGGGTAAACTGCTCGGCCTGTGTCCGGGCCCAGTCGGCATCCTGGAAGCGGCTTTCGTGGGGAAAGGTGTAGTTTTCCAGCCAGTCGAGCAGTTGGGTGCCGTAGCTGGCCATCACCGGTAGTTGCGGCATGTGCACGTGGGTATCGATAAATCCGGGCATAATCAGGCTGCCGTTCCAGTCGGTCAGCTTGGTTCCGTCCGGCAGCTGGGGCAGTAACTCGGCGGCTTTACCCAGAGCAAGAACTTTTCCGTCGTGCACGCACAGCAGGCCGTCCTCAATGTACTCAACGCTGCCGGTGATGGCCTCCGGGTTATTGCCCGGGTCGTCCAGAAAGTGAAGGACGGCGCCGCGATGAGCTTCAGTGCCCTCAGGCAGGCTGATAGTGGTGGTTGCCATCAGCTCCCCCGGTACGTCGAGTAGCCCCACTGGTTGACCAGCAGCGGGACATGGTAGTGGGCGTTCGGGTCGCTGACCTGGAAATCCAGATTCACCTGCGGGAAAAAGGTGTCGAGCCCCCGGCCCCGATACCAGTCGCCGGTTTCGAAACGCAGGCGATAATGGCCGGCCTCGATCGGGGTCTCAAACCAGCCGGTGATGCGACCGTCCTGATCGGTCTGGCCCGCGGCCACCAGGTATTCATGCCCCTCGATGATGTGATGCAGCGCGACGGTCACGCCGATCGCGGGTTTGCCGCTGCCAAGATCCAGAATGTGGGTCGTGATCGGGCTTTTTGCGGTCATACCAGTTTCTCCAGTCGCAGTTCGGTGATGTTTGCCTGCTCAGCGGCGGCGTTCTGCAGCTCTTCGTGGCGGGAATTCGGTAGTCGGGCTTCGAGCAGCTCGAGCATGTCCGCGGCGGATTTGCCGGTAGCGCACACGATGAAAATGAAACCGAATTTGTCCAGGTAGTGGTCGTTACCGGTTTTCAGCCGGTTCAGCACGTGTTCGGACGCCGACTGGGTTCCGGCCTGCTCACCACTGGCCAGCGCCTTGGTGTTGGCGTACCTGGCCCGCAGGCTGTCGAGGTCGCCGATTTTTGGGTGGGCCTCGAAGGCCTGCAGCCAGTCCGCTTCCGAGAGCGTTGGCCAGAGCGACCGGCTGTGCCTGATCATCTCGCCCCGGTTCGCGTAGGGGCGACCGTCGACCATGCCCTGAATCCAGCCGGGTGCGGCGCAGCAGGATTGAAACAGCTCAACGGCCTGCTCCGGTGTCACGTGATTGAGTTCCTCCAGGGTCATTCCTGCGGCTCTCCGGTATGGTCTTTCTGGATCAGTCCGCGCAGCTCGTTCCACGGCAGTCCGCGGCGTGACGCGGGCTGCCCGGAGGTGGAGGTGAGACTGAGCAGTTCAGCGATGATGGAAACCGCCACTTCCATCGGGCGTTTGCCCGGCACATCGGTGCGGCCAACGGGGCAGCGGATGGTGTTGATCTGCTGGGCTGGAAAGCCGCGGTGGTCCAGTCGCTGGCGAAACCGTTCGGCCTTGGTGTCAGAGCCAATCAACCCGATACCGGCGCAGCCTCCGGCCGAGAGCAGGGTGCGGCAGAGGTCGAAATCCAGCTGGTGGTTGTGGGTCAGGATCAGCACCTGTTTGCCGCTGCACAGGGCCGGCGCGTCAGCCACGGGATCATCGGTATGGTGCACCCGGACATTGTCGGGCACCTGCGCCGGGAATTGCCCGGCACGGGAGTCCACCCAGGTCACCCGCCAGGGCAATTCGGCCAGGATGGCCACCAGCGCGCGGGCAACATGGCCGGCGCCGAAGATCACCAGTTCCTGCTCACAACCGGGGCGGGCTTCCAGCAGCACCGACACACTGCCGCCGCAGCATTGGCCAAGACGGGCACCGAGCGGAAAGTGTGCCAGCTCACTGGTGTAATCCCGGCGCGCCAGGCGCTCGCGGGCCTGCTGGCAGATCTGGTATTCCAGGTGACCGCCTCCGATGGTGTCGTAGCTGTGTTCGCCGGTCACGACCATCTTGCTGGCCGGTTCCCGGGGGACCGAACCGGTGACGCCAAGCACCGTGATCAGAACATAGGGTTCGCCCCGGGCTTCGCAGTCCGCGACGGCCTGGTACCAGGTCAGGCGAGGTTCCATCAGGCGCTCTCCTTTTGCTGTGCCTGCCAGGTCTTGCTGGCAGTGACCGCAGCCAGAACCCGTTCAGGCGTGGCCGGGGCATCCAGCGGCGGGCTGAAGCGATAACCGGTGACGCTGGACACCGCATCCCGCAGCGCGCTCCAGACTGAGATGCCCAGCATGAGGGGCGGTTCGCCCACCGCCTTGGAATGGAAAACCGTTGCTTCCCGGTTCGGGCTGTTCTCCAGCAGGGCGACCCGCAGATCCGGCGGGCAGTCGGAGACTGCAGGAATCTTGTAGGTGGCCGGGCCGGTGGTGAGCAAACGGCCGTCGTCGCTGTAGACCAGTTCCTCGGTGGTCAGCCAGCCCATGCCCTGGACAAAGCCGCCCTCGATCTGGCCAAGGTCAATGTCGGGGTTCAGGGAGCGGCCGGCATCGAACAGGATGTCGGTGCGAACGACCCGGTATTCCCCGGTCAGGGTGTCCACCACCACCTCAGAACAGGCCGCGGCGTGGGAGTAGTACAGGAACGGGCGCCCCTTGCCGGTTTTCGGGTCGTAATGAATCTTCGGGGTGGAATAGAAGCCCGACGACGACAGTGGAATCCGGTTCAGGTAGGCGGTCTGGACAAACTCTGCCCAAGGTACCGACAGATCCCCAACCCGCACGCGATTGTCGGAGAAAATGACCTGTTCGGGCGATACAGACCAATGTTCTGACGCGAACTGCACCAATCCGGCCAGAATTTTCTCACAGGCATCGAGTGCCGCCATGCCATTCAGGTCGGAGCCTGAAGAGGCTGCTGTCGGGGAGGTGTTCGGAACCTTGTCGGTACGGGTGGCAGATACCTTGATGCGATCCAGGTCGACCTGGAAGGCCGAGGCCACCACCTGCGCCACCTTGATGTACAGGCCCTGGCCCATTTCCGTGCCGCCGTGGTTCACGTGAATGCTGCCATCGGTATAGATGTGGACCAGCGCCCCGGCCTGATTCAGGTGCCGGGCGGTGAAGGAGATGCCGAACTTGACCGGTGTCAGTGCCAGGCCGCGTTTGAGCACCGGGCTGGTGCGGTTGAAGGTGTCGATTTCACCGCGTCTTTGCCGGTAGTCGGAACTGGCTTCCAGTTGCTCAAGGAGTTGCGGCAGGACCTGTTGCTCGATGGTCTGGCCGTAATGGGTGATATCGCGGCCGGGACGGTAGAGATTGGTTTTCCGAATATCCAGCGGGTCACGCCCGAGGTGACGGGCGATATCGTCCATGGCCTGTTCAATGATCATCATGCCCTGCGGGCCGCCGAAGCCCCGGAAGGCGGTGTTGGAAACGGTGTGGGTTTTGCAGCGGTGACCGGTTACCCGGGCCTGGTCCAGGAAGTAGGCGTTGTCGGCATGGAACATGGCGCGGTCGACAATGGCGTCAGACAGGTCGGGTGAGTAGCCGCACCGCGCCGCGACCATAATGTCGGCGCCGTGGATCAAGCCGTCGTGATCGAAGCCGATGTCGTAGCTATTCAGAAAGTCGTGGCGTTTACCGGTCTGGATCATGTCATCGGACCGGGACAGCCGGTATTTCACCGGTCGGTTGGTGGCCCGGGCCAGAAGCGCGGCGACACAGGCCAGCGGGGCGGCCTGGGTTTCCTTGCCACCAAAGCCGCCACCCATCCGGCGCACCTCGGCCTGAACCTCGTGAATGGGGAGTCCAAGCACTTCGGCCACCAGTTTCTGCACCTCCGAAATGTGCTGGCTGGAGGTATGCACGAAGACACCCCGGTCTTCGGTGGGCTCGACCAGACACGCCTGCCCCTCAAGGTACAGGTGCTCCTGGCCACCCACCCGTTGCTGGCCCTGCAGTCGGTTCGGCGCCTCAGCCAGTGCTTTGTCCGGATTGCCCCGGCATTGGGTCTGGCTGGGCCGGACGAAAAGCTGTTGCTCCAGCGCCTGATCGACGGTCACCACGGCGTCCAGTGGTTCGTACTCGACCCTGGCCAGACGCGCGGCTTGTCGTGCCGCGTCGTGGGACGTTGCTGCGACCGCAAAAATCGGCTGGCCGATGTGTTCAACGAGGTCAGCGGCCAGCACCGGATCACCGGGGAATACGGGGCCAATATCCAGGTGGCCCGGCACATCGGCGGCGGTGATGACGGCAACCACGCCGGGGAACTGGCGCACCGCGTCCAGATCCATCGAGACGATGCGCGCGTGCGCTTGGTCGCTGTGACCCACCGCGGCGTGCAGCAAGCCCTCAGGAACCGGCAGATCGTCGATGTAGCGGGCCTGACCGCTCACGTGCTTCCAGGCGCTGTCGTGTTTGACGCCCTGGCCCGCCTGTCCCTTGGCGCTGTGTCGCGGCGTGGGCGAGTTGAGGGGGAGTTTACGCATAATCGGTCACCGTCAGCGGATCGCGGTTGAGGGGATCGGACGCCAGCAGGGCTCGCTGGAGCAGGTTCCCTGCGACCTGCAGCCGGTATGAGGCAGAGGCCCGGGCGTCGCTCAGGGGCGTGAAATCGCTGGCCAGTGCCGCCGCTGCCGCCGTTACGCCCGCTTGATCCCAGCGAGCCCCGTGCAGGGCCGCTTCGGCGTGCCGGGCCCGGGCGGGCGTCGCCGCCATGCCTCCGAAGGCCAGCCGGCAGTCGCTGACGATGCCCTCGTGCAGCGTCAGCCGGAACGCGCCGAGCACCGCGCTGATATCGTCGTCGAGTCGTTTTGAGATCTTGTAAATGAACAGCTGTTGGTCCGGCTTTGGCATTGGGACACGGATGGAGTGGATGAATTCCCCGGGCTTGATATCCGTTTGCTTGTAGCCGTGGAAAAACGCCTCCATGGGCAGCCGGCGTTCGCCATCCGGCCCGTCAAGCACCAGGGTGGCGCCCAAGGCAATCAGAGGCGGGGGCATGTCCCCAATCGGGGAGGCGTTGGCGATGTTGCCGCCAAGGGTGCCCCGGTTGCGGATCTGCAGTGAGCCCAGGCGCTCGAGCATGGCATCGAAGGCTGGCCAGAGCTCAGACAACGGCTGGCGGAACGCCTCGTAGGTGGCGGCGGCGCCGATGACCAGTTCGCCGTTGTCCGGGTAGCAGTCTTTGAGCTCCGGCACCCGTTCAACACTGATCAGGTGATCCAGGGTCTTCAGTTGCTGGGTGATTTCCAGCGCCAGATCGGTGCTGCCCGCCACCAGGCGAGCCGCTGGGAAGCGTGAGCGTAATGCGTGCAGTTCACAGAGGCTGACCGGCGCATCGTAGCGCGGGCCACCGGGCTTCGCTGCCAGAGTGACGCTGCCCTGGCTGATGGTGGATAACGCGGCAACCGATCGCTCGCCTTTCAGGCCCGCTGCCGGGTGCGAAGACGCCGGCGTCCATTCCTGAACCATCGCCTGACGCCCCGCATCGACGATGGGGCGGTAGCCGGTGCACCGGCACAGATTGCCCGAGAGCGCCTGCAGAATTTTGTGGTCTTCGGGCGTGGCCGAGGCATGGTTTGCGTGCAGGGCCACCAGCGACATGACAATGCCGGGCGTGCAGAAACCGCACTGGGATCCGTGCTGTTCCATCATGCTGCGCTGCACCGGATGCCCGGGTTCCTGGTGAAAGGCCTCGACCGTCAACAGTTCCTTGCCATGCAGACTTGCCAGCAAGGTGATGCAGCTGTTGATGGCTTCGTAATGAATGTTGCCGTTCTGGTCAGGGGTGCCGGTAATGACGGTGCAGGCGCCACAGTCACCGGAGGCACAGCCCTCTTTGGTGCCGGTAAGCCGCATTTTGGTGCGCAGCCACTCCAGAATGCTCAAGTTTGGGTCGGCCTGGTCAAGTTTTTGTATCCGACCGTTCAGAAGGAATTCAATCACGCCACTCTCCGGTTTTCCGCTGTTTTCGGGGGCGCGCGCTCTGTGTCGGGCGGGCTTTTCCCGGATTTTTTAAGTTTAGCTGCAAAAATCTGACCAATCGGTTCAATCGAATCATTGATGGTCTTTTGCGTTGGTTGGCAGGTTTATTGCTAATTGCCTAAATATTGATTGATTGGTCAGCTTCTTTTCCGGCCAATCAGGGACGCACGAATACGGCGAGGTTATTTATGAGCGCGGCGCAGCGCCTGAGGCTGGCAAACATCGTTAAGGAGTATCCCGGGTGCCGGGCCAACGATGGCATCGACCTTGTTGTCGAGGCGGGAGAAATCCATGCCTTGCTGGGCGAGAACGGTGCTGGCAAGAGCACCCTGATGAAGGTCATTTACGGACTGGTTCAACCGGACGAAGGGCAAGTGTTCTGGAACGGGAAACCGGTTCAGGTTGCCAATCCGGCGGAGGCCAGGGCCATGGGGATCGGGATGGTGTTCCAACACTTTTCCCTGTTCGAAACCCTGACGGTGGCGGAAAACATCGCCCTTGGTCTACCGGCATCCGAAGCCCGGGACCGGGCCGAGCTGGAAGCGCGCATTCGTGAGGTTTCCGAGCACTATGGCATGGCACTGGATCCGAGGCGCTACGTCAGCACACTTTCGGTCGGGGAGCGACAGCGGGTCGAGATAGTGCGCTGCCTCATCCAGGAAAGCACGCTGTTGATCCTCGATGAGCCGACGTCGGTGTTGACGCCACAAGAGGTGACCACGTTGTTTGCCACCCTGCGGAAGTTGTCCGCTGAGGGGTGCAGCATCCTGTTTATCAGCCACAAGCTGGAAGAGGTTCGGGCGCTCTGTGACAACGCGACCGTGCTGCGGCACGGACGGGTCAGTGGCGACTGCCGGCCGGCGGAAATCTCGGCAACCCAGATAGCCCGGTTAATGGTGGGCGAGGATACCCCGATTTCGACCCGGGTATCGCAGGCGCAGCCCGGCGAGCTGTTGCTGGAGGCAAAGGGCTTGAGTTGGCGTTGCGATGACCCCTTCGGCACCAGCCTGCAGGGTGTGAGTTTTAACCTGCACCGGGGGGAGATCGTCGGCATTGCCGGTGTGGCAGGTAACGGGCAGGACGAATTGCTGAAAGCTCTGTCTGGGGAGGTCCGGATTGATACCGGCCGCCTGACGTTTGAGGGGCAGCGTATTGAAGCGCTGAAGCCGGACCAGCGCCGGGCGACCGGTATTGCCATTGTTCCGGAGGAACGACTGGGGCGGGGCGCCGTCCCGGGCATGACACTGGCGGATAACGCGCTGCTGACAGCCGCCGGACAGGGGCTGGTGCGTCACGGGATGATCCGGTTCGGCCGTGTGCGGGAATTCTGCCGGCAGGTCATCGAGCGTTTCGGCGTGCGTTGCAACGGCGAGCACAGCACCGCCGGCAGCCTCTCCGGCGGCAACCTCCAGAAATACATCATTGGCCGCGAGGCGCTTCAGAATCCCAGGCTGCTGGTGGCGTCCCATCCCACCTGGGGCGTGGATGTCGGCTCTGCCGTGGCCATCCACGAGGCGCTTATCCGTCTGCGTGACGAAGGCGCGGCCATTCTGCTGATCTCCGAGGATCTGGATGAACTCTATCAATTGTGCAATCGCATGGGCGCCCTCTGTGGCGGTCGCCTGTCGCCACTGGCCGATGCCTCGGATCTGAGTATCGAGCAGCTGGGCCAGTGGATGGCGGGTGAGTTTGAGTCCGGGGAGGCCAGCCATGCTGCAGCTTGAACGTCGTCCCGTTGATTCTTCCCTGATGCGCTGGGCCTCGCCGGTGCTGGCGCTGGTGCTCACCGTCATCACCGGTTTCATATTGTTTCTTGCCATGGGCAAGGATCCGGTGGAGGGCCTGCGCTTCTTCTTCATTACCCCGATCAGCGACCTGATCGGACTGGCTGAGCTCGGTCTCAAGATGGCGCCACTGTTGTTGTGCGCTGCCGGCTTGACCGTGTGTTACCGGGCGCGGATATGGAACATCGGCGCTGAAGGGCATTTCCTGATGGGTGCTTTGGGGGCCAGTGCGGTCGCTGTTCAGTTTGTCGATGCCGATGCGTTCTGGGTTCTGCCCCTGGTTCTGTTGACCGGGGTGCTGGCGGGGGTGCTCTGGGCCGCCATCGCCGCAGGCCTGAAAACGCACCTGCACTGCAACGAAATTCTGACCACCATTATGCTCAATTACATCGCCCTGAACTTCCTGCTCTACGCGGTGCACGGGCCCCTGAAAGACCCCTACGGTTTTGGCTTCCCGCAGTCCGTCATGTTCGGCGATTCAGCGCTCCTGCCGGCCCTGATACCCGGTACCCGGCTGCATATCGGCCTGGCCTTTGGCCTGCTGGCCGCCGTGGCGGTGTGGGTGATGTTTGCGCGCAGCTTCATCGGTTTCCAGCTCAATGTGATCGGCCAGGATCACCGCGCCGCCGACTTTGCCGGATTCAGTGCCCGTCGGCTGACCTGGTTCGCTTTCCTCGTGGGCGGCGCCACCGCCGGGTTGGCGGGTGCCTCGGAGGTGACCGGGCCGATTGGTCAGTTGGTTCCGCAGGTCTCGCCGGGCTATGGCTACACCGCCATCATCGTGGTGTTCCTGGGCCGGATGCATGCTCTGGGCATCATTGCGGCCAGTGCCTTGCTGGCATTGACCTTCCTCGGCGGTGAAATGCTGCAGATCGCGATGAACATGCCCAAGGCGGTGACCGGATTGTTCCAGGGGCTTCTGCTGTTCTACCTGCTGACCTGCGACGCGCTGATCCATTACCGGGTTCGTTTCAAGCGCCGGGCACGCGAGGCCAACGTTATGACACCGACTACCGCAGCCCGGGAGGCCTGAGATGGAAATGCTGACAAACATTCTGGCGGCCACTGTCGTTGCGGGGACGCCCCTGTTGCTGGTGGCGCTCGGTGAGCTGATCTGCGAGCGCTCGGGCATCCTCAATCTCGGGCAGGAAGGCATGATGCTGATGGGCGCCGTGGCTGGCTTTGTTGCCGCTTTGAGCTCTGGCAGTTTGCTGGTTGGTCTGGTTGCGGCCATGGCCGCCGGTGTGGCCATGTCCATGTTCTTTGGCTTCATGGCGATCACGCTGGCGGCTAACCAGTATGCCGCGGGCCTGGCCCTGACCATCTTCGGGACCGGCTTGAGTGCCTTCGTGGGGGCTGGCTTCGTGGGTGAGTCCATCGATGGCTTTACCCGCGTTGCGATCCCTGTGCTCAGCGATATTCCGGTGCTTGGACGGGTTCTGTTTGATCAGGACCCGCTGGTGTATGTCTCCTTTGTTGCCTGTGCCGGTGTGGCGTTTTTTATCCGCCGCACCCGGGGCGGGCTGGTTCTGCGGGCGGTCGGTGAAGATCCGGACGCGGCCAATGCCAATGGCCTCAAGGTTCAGGCGGTGCGCTACATGGCGGTCGCCTTCGGTGGTGGTATGGCGGGTCTTGCCGGTGCCTACCTGTCGCTGGCCTACACCCCCATGTGGACCGAAAACATGACCGCTGGCCGGGGCTGGATTGCCCTCGCTCTGGTTGTGTTTGCCACCTGGCGGCCCGGGCGCCTGCTGCTGGGCGCCTATCTGTTCGGCGCCGCCAGCATCCTGCATCTGGTGCTGCAGGGGCTGGGCTGGAACAGCCCCACCGAGTTGCTGGCGATGCTGCCCTATGTGGTCACCATTCTGATGCTGGTGCTGCTGTCCTGGGACCCGGCGCGAACCCGCCTGAATACCCCTCTTTCACTTGGCCAACCGTATCGGCCAAGTCACTGACAATAAGAAAGTGCGAGCTCCAACAACGACTTAAAAAAGTAATCACAGAGGAATATCCATGACTGCATTGCGTAAGACACTCCTGGCCGGCTGCGTCGCTGCCGCCTGCGCTCCCTCCGCCCATGCCGAGAAGTTCTTCGGTGGGTCAAGCATTTCACTGTTGCACAGTGATCAGTATCAGGGTGTCGAGTTCGATCCTGCTGGCAACGGTGGCAAAGAAGTCGAGGCGACGGTTTTCACCTTCGAAAATGCCACCGCCCATAACTGGGGCGGCACGTTCTTCTTCGTTGACCGCACCCAGGGTCAGGGCGATATCGAGGATGAAGATGAAACCTACGGTGAATTTGCGCCCACGCTCAGCGGCAGCTGGCTGACCGGTGCCGACCTCAGTGCCGGGCCGGTCAAGGACGTGTTCCTGGGCGCCCAGTACGAATTCGGCGGCAGTACCGAGGTCGATAATTACCTCTACGGCGCTGGCCTGGCCTGGGATGTGCCCGGCTTCCTGTTCTTCACCACCGGGTTTTATTACGTTGATAACGAGCAGATCAGTGATGACTTGCAGCTGACCGTTGCCTGGGCAGCGCCGTTTGCAATCGGGCCGGCCCGATTCCTGGTGGACGGCTACATCGACTGGTCCACCGCGGAAGATGATCACAAGTCCGAGTTCCAGTTCGTGCCTCAGATCAAGCTGGATGTGAGTAACTTCTGGGGTGCGCCGGGTGTACTGTATGCGGGTATCGAGTATCAGTACTGGAACAACAAGTATGGCCTGGGTGACGAGCTGATCGACACCCAGAGCTCGATCAGTGCGCTGGCTCAGTTTCACTTCTGATCCGGCACGGGAATCCGGCAGATACCGTCTGTCGGATTCCCGGAGACAGGGACGATGAGTGAGGATGTCATGACCGACCATTCAGTTGCCGATGATGGCCTTGAAGCCCGCGACGATCCCGGGGCCAACGGGCGCAAGTACCGACCGGGCAGAATTCGCGAGCGGAACCGGGAAAAGATTCTGCTGGCTGCTGAGGAGGAATTTGCCCTGAACGGGTACAAGGGCGCGACCATCCAGAGCATCGCGGAACGGGCCGAGTTACCCAAATCCAATGTGCTTTACTACTTCAGTAACAAGACCCGGATGTACAGCGCGATGTTTGATGACATCCTGGGGCGCTGGAACCAGGTCTTTTCGGACATTCGTCCGGAAGACGACCCGGCCGAGGCGCTGGCCAGTTTTATCCGTGCCAAGGTGGAAATGTCCCGGCGCTACCCGTTGGCGTCGCGTTTGTTTGCCACCGAAATCATTCAGGGCGCGCCGTTTCTGATGGACCACCTGCGGACCAACATGCGGGAATGGGTGCGCGGGCGGGCAGCCGTTATCCAGCAGTGGATCGACGAGGGGCGGATGGCGCCGGTGGACCCGGTACAGCTGATCTTCCTGATCTGGTCATCCACCCAACACTACGCCGACTTTCAGGTGCAGATCCTGATGGTGGAAAACAAGGCTGAGTATGAGAAACGGGATTTTGATCATGCCGCCGAGTTCCTCACCGACGTCATTCTACGCGGCTGTGGCCTTGAGAAACCAGCATGAATGAACTCTATCCATATCCACGGGATATGCACGGTTATGGCGCCACGCCCCCCCATGCCCAATGGCCGGGCAAGGCGCGAATTGCGGTCCAATTTGTGCTGAATTACGAAGAGGGCGGCGAGAACTGCGTGCTGCACGGTGACGAGCACTCCGAAACCTTCCTGTCCGAGATAATTGGTGCCGAGGCGTACCGGGACCGGCACATGAGCATGGAGTCGATGTACGAATACGGTTCCCGGGCCGGTGTCTGGCGGATTTTGCGGGAGTTTCGCCGGCGCAACCTGCCGCTGACGGTGTTCGGGGTCACCATGGCCATGGCCCGAAACCCCGAGGTGGTGAAGGCATTCGTCGAGGACGGGCATGAAATCGCCTGCCACGGACTGCGCTGGATTCACTACCAGAACCTGAGCGAATCCGAAGAACGCGGGTACATGCAGCTGGCTATCGCGCAGCATGAACGCCTGACCGGTCATCCACCGCTGGGCTGGTACACCGGCCGTGACAGTCCCAACACCCGGCGGCTGGTGGTGGAGCAGGGCGGCTTCGAATACGACAGCGACTACTACGGCGACGACCTGCCTTTCTGGACCACGGTGGCAACCTCGGACGGCGTGCAGAAACCGCATCTTGTCGTACCCTACACCCTGGATGCCAACGACATGCGCTTTGCCTCGGCGCAGGGGTTTAACTCAGGGGAGCAGTTCTTCCAGTACCTTCGGGACAGCTTTGACGTGTTGTATGAAGAAGGGGCCGAGTGCCCGAAAATGATGTCCGTTGGACTGCACTGCCGGCTGGTGGGTCGTCCCGGCCGGTTCCGGGCGTTGCAGCGTTTTCTCGATTACATCCAGTCCCACGAGCAGGTCTGGGTGTGTCGCCGTATCGATATCGCCCGCCACTGGAAGCGGGTGCACCCTTACCAACCGACTGCTAGCGGAGCAACAGAATGAGTGATTTCGTGGTGGCTCCTGCCGTTGAAGGCCCCGACTTTACCCGCCAGGGCCTGAACCTGGCCGATGCCAGCCTGGGCGCCGAGGTGCTCTGGGTGACCGACGAGTTCTTTGCCCCCAGAGAGCGGATGCTGAACCCGGCGGCACCGGTATTCTATCCCGATCGTTACGATGACCACGGCAAGTGGATGGATGGCTGGGAAACCCGGCGCCGGCGCACCACGGGGCATGACTGGTGTGTGATTCGCCTGGCGCTGCCCGGCGTCCTGATGGGCGTGGATTTCGATACCAGTTTCTTCACCGGTAACTTCCCCCCGGCGGCTGCGCTGGAAGGCTGCTTCAGCCCGGACGGCGATCCGGACGAACACACGGAATGGCAGACACTGGTGCCGGCGACCGAGTTGAACGGTAACGATCACCGTTTCTGTGAGATCAGTTCCGATCAGCCCTACTCCCATCTGCGCCTGCACCTCTATCCCGATGGCGGGATGGCGCGCCTGCGGATTTACGGTAAACCTTACTGTGACTGGTCTGAACTGGCGGCCAGCGAGTCCCTGAATCTGCTGGCGCTGGAGCATGGCGCCGATCAGGTGGCCTGGAGCGATGCCCATTATGGCGAGCCCCGCAAACTTCTGCGCCCCGGGCGTGGGGTCAATATGGGCGATGGCTGGGAAACCCGCCGGCGGCGGGAGCCGGGCAATGACTGGTGCATTCTGGCCCTGGGTCACAAGGGCATTGCCGAGCGCATTGAAGTCGACACGGCCCATTTTAAAGGCAACTTCCCGGCCGCCTGCAGCATTCAGGCCGCCTGCGTGGAAGCGGGTACCCCGCAATCGATCAAAACCCAGAGCATGTTCTGGCACACCCTGATGGAAGAACGACCGCTGACGGCGGACAGTGTCCACGAATTCCTGGCGTTGGCCGATCTGGGGCCCATTACCCACATTCGCTTGAACATCATCCCGGATGGCGGAGTCAGCCGGGTTCGCTTATTCGGGAAACCCGTGTCATGAGCCAGCCCAGGGCGTTGCGGGTTCAGCCACTGACACCGGATGCCTTTGCAGCCTTTGGTCAGATCATTGAGAGGGACGCATCCCGGGCGTTTCCCATCAACCAGGGCCGAACCGAGCGCTTCCATGCGTTGGCACAGGTTGAAGCACTGGGGGAGGGGGCTCAGGGCATTCTGTCCATTTTCCGTGGCCAGCCGCTCGAGCCACTGGTGATCACCATGATGGAGCGACACCCCCAGGGAAGTCAGGCGTTCGTGCCAATGAACGGTCAGGCGTTCCTCGCGGTCGTTGCACCGCCGGGGGAGTTGGATGAGTCCCGAGTTGAGGGGTTCCTGGTTCAGGGCCATCAGGGCGTGAATTACCGCGCGGGCACCTGGCACGCGCCCCTGCTGCCGCTGGAACCCGATTCGGATTACCTGGTGGTGGATCGCCAGGGGCCGGGCAACAACTGCGATGAGCAAACGTTATCGCAGCCCATTATTCCGGTCTTGCCTGGCAAGGCATAAACCTTGTTCAGATCAGGAGAAAGTATGTCGAGCTTCGCCATTCGCCACGCGGCCGTCTTCACGGTAGACCCGAACAACCGGGTTATTCCGGATGGCACGGTAGTGGTGGAAAACGGTGTCATTACCCAGGTTGGCGATGATCGGGAAGTCACCATTCCTGAGGGGTGTGAGATCATTGATGGCCATGGTCATGCCCTGATGCCGGGACTGGTTGACTGCCACTCCCACTCCAGCCTGATGCGTGGTGTGACTGAAAACATGCAATTGATGGACTGGCTGCCGTGGTACCAGCTGGAACACCGGGCTATGACCGAGGAGTTTGCCTACCACTCGGCACGACTGTGCTATCTGGAAGCCCTGCAGTCGGGCACCACCTGTGTGATGGATATGTTCCGTTACATGGATCGCTGTGCCGATGCGGCCAGCGAACTGGGGCTGCGGGTTCATCTGGCCCCCTATGTGGCCGACCGCCCCGGCAAGGATTTCTTCTCCACCCGGGAGGAAAACCGCCAGCTGATCCGAAGCCACCACGACAGCCAGAGTGGGCGCGTCAAGGTCTGGATGGGGCTGGAGCACCTGTTCTACTGCACCGAGGACGCCTATCGCGAGGCCGTGCAGCTCAGCAAGGAATACGGCGTGGGCATCCACACCCACGCCAGTGAACAGAAGGAAGAAGAGCTGGCGGTGACCGCGGAATTTGGTCACCGGTCGCTGGCGGTACTCGATCGCTACGGCATCCTCGGCGAGCGGACGTTGCTGGCGCACTGCGTCTGGCTCAACTCGGAAGAGATTGCCCGGGTGGCCGATACCGGAACCAGCATTGCCCACTGCCCGGTCAGCAATGCCAAGCTGGCCAGCGGCGTCGCGCCGGTGCCCGAAATGCTGGCGGCGGGCATCAACGTGGGGCTGGGCACCGATGGCCCGGTGTGTAACAACAGCCTGACCCTGTTCGAAGAGATGAAGTTCGCCTCGCTGATCCAGAAGGCCAGTCGCCTGGACGCCACGGCGCTGCCGGCGGACCAGATTTTGCGCATGGCGACCATCAATGGCGCCAGGGCACTGGGGATAGACCGTGAAGTCGGGTCCCTGGAAGTCGGCAAAAAGGCCGATCTGCTGCTGCTGAAACTGGATCGCCCCAACCTGACTCCCTACAGCGTGAACGAGCAGGGTGGCAATGTGTTGTGGAACCTGGTGTTTGCCGCCGACCGGAGCAATGTGGTCGGCGTCTGGGTCGATGGTCGTCGCCTGATCCAGGACCGTGAGAGCGTGCTGGTAAACCAGCAGTCTGTGATCACCGAGGCCCAGACCCAGGGGCTAGCGCTGCACCAGGCCTGCCGGGATCTGTCCCACACCCGAATTGCAATGAATTGATTAACCGAAACATCTGGAGAATCTGAATGGCTTCATTACCCATCATCTCGCTGACTGGCCTGATGAGTGACGACCTGGAGCAGCGCAAGAAAACCGCGGCTGAGCTGGGCCGGGCCTGCCGGGAGGTTGGTTTTTTCTACGTCAAGGATCACGGTATCCCGGCTGCGGTCTGCGAGGGGGCATTTGATCTGGCGAGGCAGCTGTTCGCCTTGCCGCAGGATCAGAAGCAGGCCATGTCCATTAAAAATTCTCCCCATAACCGGGGTTATGTCGCCATGGCGGACGAGAAGCTGAATCCGGAATCCGGTGCCGACATGAAGGAAGGCTTCAACATCGGCACCGACTTCCCGGCCGATCACCCGGATGTGCTGGCCGACAAGCCATTCCGAGGCGTTAACTTCTGGCCCGAGATCGCCGGCTGGCGCGAGCGAGCGCTGGACTATTTCGAACACTGCCTGGCGCTGGGCCGGGTCATTCACCGGGGCTTCAGCCTGGATCTTGGTCGCCCGGAGGACTTTTTCGAGCCTTACCTGAAACAGCCGATCGCGACCCTGCGTATGCTGCGCTATCCGCCCAGCGCGGGCCAGGTTGATCGGGACGACGGCGCCGCCGGCACCCATACCGATTACGGCAACATCACCATCCTGGCGACAGACGCCGTGGCGGGCCTGGAAGTATCCAACCGCCATGGCGAATGGATCAAGGCACCTCACGTACCGGGTGCGTTTGTCTGCAACATTGGTGATTGTCTGATGCGCTGGACCAACGATGTTTACGTCTCGACACCCCACCGGGTGCGGCCACCCCAGAGTGAGCGTTACTCCATTCCCTTCTTTCTGGAAGTTGATCCGGATGCCGTGGTTGACCCCCGGGACATCGCCCCGGAACAGGCCCCCAAGTATGAGCCGGTCACCTGCGCGGCCTACCTGGCCTCACGTCTGAACGCCACCTACGACCACCGGGCTGACTGACGTTTTGATCCCGTGCGGGGCCGGCTCCGCCCCGCCGTCACAACACCGCAGCCTGCTACCCGAATTCACGGTGTAAGTCTTGCGCAACAGTTTTTGAAACGGTGTTAATTGCGGAGAGAGGGGAGTGTCGGTTTTATTGACATAGTAATCAGGGCGAAACCGGCTTTCAGTACAAATAACTATCTAACTGGGTGATTGCTACAGAGATTGTTCGATCTGGGTTTTTTCTTGCTTCCCGTTAGCTTGTGTGCCCCAAAAGGCACTCAACCTACATAAGAAAGCTACGTATCAGAGGAAAAACAGATGAAAAGAATGGACTCGATCCTTGCTGGATCCCTGGCTCTCGCTCTTATTTTGCCGACTTCGGCAGCGGCTATCAGTGTCGATAGCGTGGTTGGTACCTGGGCTCCGGTAAGCGGGGGTGCCGGCACATTGACTGGGCTGGGCACCAATGAAATTCGCTGGGGCAACACCAGCAGCGGCCAAGACAGTGGCTACCGGTTCGATGGTGCTGCACCGCCTGCTTTTGATGTTGGCATTGATGAAGCCTTCATTTTGGGTGATTTCACCCATTTCAACTTCCCCATTCCATCTGGAACGTCGATCACCCAAGCCCAGTTGAATGTGGACATGAATTACACGATTGATGGCGTATCAAGCAATAATCTGTTCGAATTCTTGTTTATCCACGATGAAACCCCGAACGCGTGTTCGCCTCTTCCGGACTGTTCCAACGACAGCGTGAGCATTTCTGGCCTGTCGACCTCCGATGTATTTGATATCGGTGGTATTTTGTACACCCTGGAGCTGTTTGGCTTTGTTCAGGATGGTGCCTTTACCGATATGTTCAGTACCATTGAGGATCAGGCCAACACCGCGCAGTTGGTTGGCCGTTTCAGTGCAGTAACGGTTCCCGAACCCGGAACCCTGGCACTTGCTGGTCTTGGCCTGCTGGGCCTTGGTGTTCGTCGCCGGATGGCGAAGTCGTAAGACGTCAGGCGCGAGCGATCGCACTGATTTGCGGGGATTGCGCAGTACCCCGCTTCGGTGAGTCAGGCCTGCGCCGGCAAATGCATTCTGAACAGCACCCCGCCTTCCCGGTTTTCAGCTTCCACTGAGCCTCGATGATGTTCGGCGATCAGCCGGACGATCAGCAGTCCCTGCCCGAGATGGCCTTCCTGTGAGCCGCTTCTGACCGACACGAAGGGGCTGAAAATATCGTCAGCGAACTGCTCTGGCAGCGACGAGCCCTCGTTGAACACGCACAGTTCATAGTCTTTTCTGTTCTCGGCTGTTTTCAGCCGGACTTCAATCCGCCCCTGCTCCGGCGTGAAGTCGCGCGCGTTATCCACCAGTTTGTCCAGCATCTGGACGAGCAACTCCGGGGAGCCCCGCATGGGGCAGCCAGTGAATGGCCCCTGGTAATTGATGCGATGGCTCGTATCCAGCGACTGATAGGCCTGTACGGTTTCTGAAACCACCTGTGCCAGATCAAAGGCCTCGTGTTCGGCACGGTCAAGGCTCTGCTCCAGGCGTGACGCTTCGCTCATGGACTGCAGGATATGGCTCAGCCGGCCGGTGGCCTGGCTGATCCGGCTCAGATACGCACGCTGATCTTCGGTAGGCTCGGTGTGTTCGAGATTGTCCACCGAGGTGCGGACAATCGCCACCGGGGTTTTCAGCTCGTGGGACAGCCGGCGGGAAAAGCTTTCCAGGTAGTCGGTGTAGCCCTGCAGGCGTTCCACCATCTGACCAAACTGTTGCTGCAGCTGACCGAGCTCGTCCGTTGCGGTGGCTGGGGGCAGGGTTCCGGTAATGCGGCCATCCGGGTCGACACAGGCGCTGACCGCTTTCTGTAAGCGACTGATGCGCCAGGACAACCAACTGGCGTAGCCCAGCAGCACCAGTGTCAGGCCGGTAATAATCAGCAGGCTGCGGGCGAGTACGGAACCCAGGGCAGACCCGGACAGGGTCAGCAAATGGTCCAGTGACTGTTCCAGCACCAGGGTTCGCCCGCCGAAAACGTTGGCAGAGGCTTGCAGCCACAAGCGCCCATCGCGGGATTGGGTCAAGCCATCGGGGGGCAGGTGGCTCGGCGCTATGCGATGGGGCGCGTCCATCGTTTGTGCCGGCTCCGGCTGAAAACGCCGGATCAGTGCCCGAAGAGCGTTCAGACTGATCTGCTCGAGGATCTGCAACGGGCTGAGCTGCTCGAATTCCGGTGGTGACTGTTCTGCGGGGCGTTGTTGCCGGGCGCTGATCCAGCCCCCGGGTTCCAGCACCCGGACCCGCTGCCCCGGGTTCAGGTAACCCGCGATGGCCCGTTCGAGGGTGGAATTGTGAGCGATCAGTGTTGGCAGGGGGGTCAGTGATGTGGACAGCCCGGGGATGGGGGTGTCACGGCTATCGACCACCGCAAATCCCAGCTCGCTGCCGGCAGCGGGTCGGGGCAGCTGGATTTCCAGCTGCCAGCCATTCGGCACGGGTTGCCAGCTGCCGGAGACGAAATAGTCCGTTGTGTCGTCCTTTCGGCCGGTCAGCGCCCGGAATTTCCCGGGCGCGCTGAAGCGGATCAGCCAGCTGCGGCGCCCGGTCGCTGCGTCAAGTGTGTTTGCCGGCTCCTGAAGCCACAGCCTCAGGCGGTCATGGGGCGCGTTCGGGGTGCCCGGATCGAACAATTGGGGTTGTCGGTGGCTGATGCGAATCAGCAGATAAAGAGCACGGCCATCGCTGGCGGCTTGCCAGCGAACACCCGGGGTGGAAGGTTCGGTCGCGCCGGGTGTGGCCTGCCAGGGAGGGTCGGGCTCGTCGTCTTCGTATCCGGGCCAGTCGTCGGCGTAGCCATCGGGATTGAGCGGGCGTTCAACGCGGGCGACGTAGATAGCCGGCTGATCGGCCGTGACCGGTGCCTGCCCGATCAGTGTGTCTCCGGCCAGGTTTGCCAGTCGCCCGGCCTGCAGCTGCAACTGATCCCGAGCCTGGTCTCGCAGTGCCTGGTCCAGTTCCAGCACAAACTGCAGCCCGGCCCAGGGGATCAGCAGCATCAGCAGGCTGGTCACCAGCAGCTGGCGTTTGAGGCTCAAGATTCAGGCCTCATGGGCATTCCACCGGTACCCCATGCCATACGCGGTCTGAATACCGTCGAACTTGGGGTCGGCCTGGATGAATTTCTTGCGGATGCGCTTGATGTGGGAGGTGACGGTGTTGTCGTCCAGCACGGTATTGGCGGCGTCCATCAGCTGTTCGCGGCTGCGCACATGGCCGGGGTGCTGAACCAGTGAATGCAGCATCCAGAATTCGGTCACGGTCAGATCGATGGGCTGGCTGTCCCAGTCCACGGTCATCCGGTCGACGTTGAGGGCTAATCGCCCGCGCTGGAGCCGTTCGTCGCTTTTCTGGAGCGCCTCGGCCCAGGCGTCGGCGCGTCGGAGCAGGGCCGTTACCCGGGCCAGCAGGTGCTCCATGCTCATGTCCTTGGTGACGTAGTCATCGGCACCCAGGCGCAGGCCATGCACCGAATCAATGTCGCTGTCACGGGCGGTCAGGAAAATGATCGGCAGGGTCTGCGACAGGCCGCGTAACTCCTGGCACAGGCTGAAGCCGCCTTCCGGTTCGTCGCCAAGACCGACATCGATAATGGCCAGGTCCGGCAATTCCTGGCGCAGCACCTGCCAGCCCGATGGCCGGTCGCCATAGGAGGACACCCGGTAACCGCGGCGTTCCAGCGCTACCCGGTAGTTATCCCGGATGGCGGGTTCGTCTTCCACCAGAACAATGTGTTTTTTCATGGCCTTAAAACTCCCAAACCGCCTCAGTGCCTATTAAAACATGGCGGCCGCTGAGCACAAGGAATCGGGTTGGTATTGCCACAATTGATCACGATTGGCCGCCGGAAAGCCCGCTTTTGTCATGGTCGTGACCTTTGCGCCTGATGAGATGGCAGGACATCCACTCATCAGTGCAGAAAAAAGGAAACGGTCATGATTGTCCTGAAACGGCCTCAACCTGCTTCATCGCCAGCGCCATGCTCCCGGGGTCTGCTGCGGCGCCTCGCGGAGGGACTCGGCGTCTGGCTGGCATTCTCATTCATGCTGCTGGTGCATCCGCTCTATGCGGACGCAAACCAGATCCGCACGCAGGGTTCCGGCACCCTGTACTTTGTCGATCAGCAGGGCCAGTGGAAACAACCGGCGCTGATTCTGGACAGCGACTTCGATATTCAGGTCAGCGGGCTGATTGCCGCCACCCGGCTGAGCCGTCGTTTTCTCAACCAGAGCGATCACTGGCAAGAAGGCGTGTTTGTGTTTCCCCTGCCGGACAACGCCAGTGTCCACGGTCTGACCATGACCGTGGGTGAGCGCACCATCGAGGGTGATATTCAGCCCAGGGCCGAGGCCCGCAAGCGTTACCAGGCCGCCAGGGCGGCCGGTCAGCAGGCGGCGAATCTGGAACAGCAACGGCCCAACCTGTTCACGGCCCGGGTTGCCAACATACCCCCGGGGGAGGCCGTTGCAGTGGAGTTGCGCTACCAGCAGCCGGTGGATTACCGCGCCGGCGTATTCGAAATACGGGTGCCGACCACGCTGACGCCCCGCTACATGCCGGGGCAGCCCATGACCGCAGCCTTGCCCACCGGTGGCTGGGCGGCAGCGACCACCGAAGTACCGGATGCTGCCCAGATCAGCCCATTTACCGTGCGCGCCAGTGACCTGCCTCAGGACAGCCACCGGGCAACGCTTGCCCTGAGCATTGATGCCGGGATCGCACTGGCTTCGGTCGATAGCCCGACACACCGGGTAAATACCCGGGTGGATGGCCAGCGCGTTGAGGTTCGGCCGCAACAGGGGCGCATTGTGATGGACCGGGATCTGGTGGTGCGCTGGCAGGCCCTGGTGGGCAGCGAGCCTGAGGTGGCCCTCTTTCATCAGACCTGGCTGGACGAGAATTATCTGATGGCCATGGTGATGCCGGGGTCTTCCCAGTCGCCTCGGCTGCCCCGGGAACTGGTGTTTGTCATGGATACCTCGGGTTCCATGGCCGGCCATCCCATTCGTCAGGCCAAGGCGGCCATGCAGTGGGGCTTGTCGACTCTGACGCCGGACGATCGCTTCAATGTCATTCACTTTAACAATCAGGCCCATGCCCTGTTCATGCAGCCTCAAATGGCGACTGGCCAGAACCTCGCCCGGGCCCGGCGCTATGTGGACGGCCTATACGCCGACGGCGGCACGGAAATGACCCATGCCCTGCAGCTGGCGCTGCAGGGCGCGGTCGGGGAACGCGGCGAGCGGGTTCGCCAGGTGGTTTTTGTCACCGACGGTGCGGTGGGTAACGAAGCGGCCCTGTTTGCCCAGATTCGCCGGCAACTGGGTGATCAGCGCCTGTTCACCGTGGGCATCGGCTCGGCGCCGAACATGCATTTCATGCGCGAAGCGGCACGCTGGGGGCGGGGGCAGTACACGGCCATCGCAGATCCGGCGGATGTCAGTGCACCGCTGCAGCAGCTGTTTTCAGCAATGCAAGCGCCGGTGCTGAGCGATCTTCAGGTGCAGTGGCCAGGCCAGGGACAGTCCATCGAAAGCTTCCCCGCCCGGCCGGGAGACCTGTACCTCGGGGAACCGCTGGTTCAGGTGGTGAGGGGGCAGGAGCCGGCCGGCGAGCTGACGGTGTCCGGCCGCGTATCCGGGGGCCGTCGCTGGGAAAAGCGGGTTGATTTGCAGCAGGCCAGCGATGCCGAGGGCCTCCAGCGCCTGTGGGCAAGGCAGAAAATCGGTCACTTGCTCGACAGCGCCCATCTGGCTGGTGTCGACCCGGATAAAGACCGCATTACCCGGGTATCCCTCGACCATGGCGTGCTGTCTCCCTATACGGCCTTTGTCGCGGTGGATCGACAGCCTGTTCGTTCTGCCGGCACGCCGGTGGCTACTGAACACCTGCCAACGCTGTTACCCGCGGGTGCGCAGTCGGGAATGTTGCGCTACCCGCAGACGGCCACCGGCGCCCCGCTGCTGATTGTGTTGGGCCTGGCCGGCGCGCTGCTGGCGCTTATGCTGGGCTGGCTGCCGGGGAGAGCACGGTCATGAAGCGCATCTGGCTGATGGTGTTTGTGGTGTCGTCCGGCGTGTTGATGGCCGGGCTCTGGATACCGCTCAAGGCGCTGGTCGCGCAGGAGCTGCTGGCCATGGCCTGGGCCGAGAGTCAGGCGCGGCAGACCGAGGTTCGTCCCTGGCCCTGGGCCGACACCTGGCCGGTGGCGCGTCTGAGCCTGCCTGAGCAGGCGCAGTCGATGATTGTGCTGTCCGGCAGTCACGGGGAAAGTCTGGCGTTTGGGCCAGGTTGGTTCTACGGTTATCAGAACGGCTCCGGGCCGGTAGTGCTTGCCGGCCACCGGGATACGCACTTCAAACCCCTTCAGCGGCTGCAGCCCGGGCATCTGGTGCAGTTGCAGAGCCGTGACGGGCGCTGGCGCGATTTCCGCGTGGTGTCGAGTCGGGTGATCGACGCCCGGCGCCATCAGCTGAATCCCGGCCAGCTGGCACCCGACAGCCTGATACTGGTGACCTGTTACCCGTTTGACGGGATGACGAGCGGGGGCCCGCTGCGATACGTGGTTGAGGCCCGGGCAACCCGTCCTGAACAGAGAAACGGTGCGGCCGTGTCCGCACGCAAGCTGTTACCAATTGATACTGTTGCCGGGCTTTAACGATCGCGTACACTTGTGCGCCAAAATTGTTGTAAGAGCGGTATGCATGGGCATTATTCGAAAATTACTGGCTTGGTTGAGTGTTCCTGTTATTTGTTTTTTTGCACTGATTCCTTACCTGGCCCGACCGTTTAATCCGGATAATAACCGCTTGCTGGCGGTGACGGTGGCGCGATTTGGCCGCTGGATCCTGGGTATGAAGCGCCCGCTGCAGGGCATGGAGAACATGCCAACGGATCGCCCGACGGTGGTTATTGCCAACCACCAGCACAACGACGACCTGTTCGTGCTGGCGGATCTGCTGCCCAAGCGCGGGGTGGTTGCCGGCAAGTCGTCGCTGGTGTGGATTCCGTTTTTCGGCCAGGTCTTCTGGCTCGGTGGCAACGTTATTCTGAACCGTTCCCGTTCCCACAAGGCGGTGGCGCAGATGAAAACCACCAGCGAGGCCATCGCCCGTGATCGCAAGAGTTTCTGGGTGTTTCCGGAGGGCACGCGCAGCAAGGGCCGCGGTCTGCTGCCGTTCAAAAAGGGCGCCTTTCACGCCGCCATCGCCTCGGGTGCGCCTATCACCATGATTTGTGCCGCCCACTACGCCGACAAAACCGTGGGGTGGACCGGGCGCCGGGAAACCGTTCCGGTGCGCATTCTGCCGCCGATTGAGACCGAAGGGCTGAACACCAGTGATCTGTCGGACCTGATGAACCGGTGTCATCGCCTGATGTCGGAAACCATCGCCGACCTCGACAAGAACGTAAAGCCCTGAAAAACCGCTTGAAGCACCCTTTTAAACCGGGCAGTCTTTGGCTGTCTGAACGCCTCGTTCAATGACTTTCAGGGAGAGACCCAAGATGAATCTGATTCTGTTTCTGATTATCGGTGGTGTGGCCGGCTGGCTGGCCGGTTTGATCATGAAAGGCCGGGGATTTGGGGTACTGGCCAATGTTGGTATCGGCATTGTTGGTTCGTTTATTGGCGGCTTCGTATTTCGGCTGCTGGGGCTGGCGGCCCAGGGCGCGGTGGGCGAGCTGGTAACCGCAACGGTGGGGGCCATTATCCTGCTGGCCATCGTCAATAAAATCAAAAAGGCCTGACAATGATCGTACCCATAACGGGTGTCTTCGCAGCGGTGACCGGCATTCTGTTGCTGGTGTTGTCCATGCTGGTGGTCCGGTGCCGGTTCAAGTACAAGAAGGGCCTGGGCTGGACCGATGACCGGGAGTTTCTGGTGGCGGTCAGGGCTCAGGCCAATCTGGTTGAGTATGCGCCTCTGGCGCTCCTGATGCTGGGTATCGCCGAGCTCAATGGTGTGCCCAGTGGGCTGATTTACTGGATCGGTATGGCGTTTGTCACCAGCCGGATTCTGCACGCCTACGGCATGTTCCAGGGGCAGGGGAAAACCCACTGGGCGCGTTTCATCGGAATCATTGTGACCTGGCTGGCCATTCTGGCGACCGCCATTTTGCTGTTGTGGAATGTCTGGAAGGTGTACGGCTGAGCCGTCAGTTTGCAGGGTAAAAACAACGGGGCCTTCGGCCCCGTTTTTGTTGCTGTCAGCCGGGCAGCGCCTGGGTGGCGCTGTGGGTCAGGTACTCCAGCTCTACCCGGCGATTGGCGGCATGGTCCTCGGGGGTTGCCAGGGGACGGGATGAGCCCCAGCCGGCCTGCAGAATCTGAGCCTCCCCGACACCGGCCTGAAGCAGCAAACGGGCAACGGTGTGGGCGCGCAGTCGGGACAGAAACTGGTTGTAGTCTTCCGCACCGAAATTGTCCGAGTGGCCGTGAATCCGGACGACAACGCCCGGATTCTGTCGCAGGTACAACGCATGCTGGCCGATCATGGCCAGGTCCGCGTCACTGAGGCCGTGCTTGTTAAAGCCGTAGTGAAATTTCATCCGGTGCGGGCGAGGTGCACCGGCGTTTGGGGTGGGATTCAGGTGTGCGGCCAGGCTGGCGGCCTGGGCGAACAGCTCCGGGTTGTCCAGAACAAGTACGGTCATCGGGCATATCCTCAAAGTGCAACGGCCTGTTTTTGTTGTTATTCACGCCCACTATTCGGGTTCGTGTGAATAACGGCAATTGGCGAAAGGTCGAGCAGCCAACGGCCAGAAATGTGACACCGTCGGTGCTCTTCGCTTGAGGATTATTTCAGCGCGAAAAGATGACGTTACTGTGGTACAAAACGGATCTTCAGGGACAGAAAATGATGAATTGTGAACGCCTATGCTGTTAATCCCCGCTGAAAACCAACTGAACTGGAAACGCCCGCCCTGGGTCACGCTGGGCCTGATGCTGACCTGCATGCTGGTGTTCGTGTTTTATCAGTCGGGCGACGCCGAAATCGAGCATGAGCTGATCGAACAGTACCTGGCATCGGACCTTCCGGCGCTGGAAGCACCGGCCTATGAGGATTATCTGGAGCGCCAGATTCAGTTTGAAGCGGCCGAAGACCGGGTGTACCAGCTGCAGGAATTCCAGCAGCTGCGCAGCGAGAACGAACAGGAATGGATCGCCTACCTGCTGCTGTTCGATCGAGAGTTTTTCCAGTACCTGCAGCAAAGCCACGACATCATCTGGGCGCCGCAGGAGCGCCAGCTCTGGCACCAACAGCGGATGGCCCTGGAGCGGGATTACATCAGCGAGATCAGTGCTTTTGAATCCGGCCTGATTCCGGCTGAGATGTCCCTGCACAGCCTGATCACTCACCAGTTCCTGCACGGCGGTTGGGGCCACTTGCTGGGCAACCTGCTGTTTCTGTTCCTGCTCGGTTTCACGGTCGAGAAGGCCCTCGGTGCGGGGCGTTACCTGCTGGCTTACCTGTTTTGCGGCGTTCTGGCCGGGCTGGCGTTCGCCGCTTTCGACTGGAACAGCGCGGTGCCGCTGGTCGGGGCATCCGGCGCCATCTCCGGCTTGATGGGCATGTACGTGGCCATCTACGGGCTGCGGAAAATCCGCTTTTTTTACTTTCTGCTGGTGTACTTCAACTACTTCCGCGCCCCGGCCATTGCCATGTTGCCGGTGTGGGTGGGCAAGGAAATGTACGACTACTGGTTTGCCGGCGCCACCGGGATTGCTTATATGGCCCACGCGGGTGGGCTGGTGGCCGGAGCCGTGCTGGTGTGGCTGTTTGGCCGCAGTTGGATGCAGATTCGGGAGGAGTTCTTTGAACCCGAGGACGAAGAAAAGGACGCCCGGTTTACCAGCGGCTACGCCCAGGCCATGGGTAGCCTGAGCCGCATGGAGTTCGACACTGCCCGGCGGCAGTTCGCGGCGCTCAAGACCCGGTACCCGGATCGCCCCATCCTGCTGGAGCATCTGTACCAGCTTGCCAAGTTGCGGCCAGATCTGCCGGACTACCGCAACCGTGCACGGGAGCTGATGGACGACGCCATCGCCCGGCATCAGCCGGAGCGGATGGTATCGATATGGCAGGAATATCTCAGCAAGGGCGAGCCGCATCAGCCCCTGAGCGCCAAGGACCATAACCGGGTGTTGTTTATCAGCCTGAAACACGACGATCTGAAAGCCGCCGAGAAAGCGTTTGAACGGCTGCGCCATGCCGGGGACCAGATCCTGGCGTCGGAGGCATGCCGATTGCTGGCGACCGAGTTCGAAAAACGACAGATGGTTCCGAAGGCCCGCCACTATCAGCAACTGATGCAGGCCTATTAGGTCAGATCGTCGCTCTCAGGGGGTCGCGAAGCTGGCTCGTGGCTCCTTGATGGGTTCCTTCCTTTCGGCCTGCTTCAGGTTTTCCGCAATCTGGCCGTGCAGCGGATGATCCGCGCAGCGCTTGTGAATAAACATCAGGTACGCTTTTGCCTTTTCCCACTGATCCAGACCGTTTGCCAGCGCCTGGGCCGCCAGCTGATAAGCCGGGGCGAGGTGTTCGCTGTTGGGGAAGCGTTTGTGAAAATCCTGCAACAGCTTCAGCGATTGCCTGAACTGGCTGCGGTGGTACAGGGTGCGGGCACAGCGCAGGGTCAGTTCCGGGTCGTCAAGCTGAAACTGAGGATCGGCCTGTTGCAGGGTCCGCAGCAGCGCCGCCATACCATCGGCGTCGTTGCGCTCGGCCAGCCAGGCCAGAATGCGGGGATGATAGCGGTTCAGTTCAGCCCGATCGTTGCGGGCCGTCAGTAGCTGGTACAGCTGGCCAAGGCGCAACGCGTTGCCGGGCTCACGGCGCAGGGCATCCTTGAGCATGGACTGGGCCCGGTCGTAATTGCCGTCTTTCAGGTTGATATCCAGATCGGCGTCGAAGCGGGTGTTTCTGTCCCGGTCCTGCGCGGCGTCCGCTTCGCTGCCATCCTGCAGGTCAGACGCAAAGCCGAGTTCTTCCTGATACTGGAACAGCAGATACCCCAGCATATGAAACAGAATGAGCGTGAACGCGCTGTTCAGGAAACCCGCCACCGACTGGGACAGCCAGGACGGAAAGTGGGTATAGGCAAAATCCTGAGCCGTACCCGAGGCCATGGTGAGCAGGATCAGGTAGCCATAGAGCAGGAAGTAGGGCGTACCGATGCGGGCAATCAGGGCGGTCAGGTGGAACGGATTGACCGCCGCTTTGACGCTTCGCTCGGTGGCCAGCAGCATGATGCTGGCGGGCAGCACCAGTACAACAAACGCCAGCGCAATCAGGCCGAGAATGGGCCCGCCCAGCATGCCGGCGCTGCTCACCAGGGCCCCCATCAGGAAAAACACCAGGAACTGCAGGAAGACAATTTCAAAACCGCTGCCGGTAAAGGCTACCGACACGGGGGGCGGTTTCAGATGCCCCTCAGCGGTATGATTGATGACTTCGTAGGTATACTTGAGCAGGGCAATGGCCAGCACCACCCAGACCAGCCAGCCGACAAAACTGGCCGGTGCCAGGGCCGGCACCAGGGTACAGATGGCAATGACGATCAGCGGGTCGCTGTAAAACGGATACCGGAAAAACGCACCGATACGCTTCCAGAACGGCACCACCTGGGTTGCCGCACCGAGATAACGCATGAGCTGATTGCAGTTCGGACACTGGCCCCGACGTTGCCGTGGGTTGGCGTCGGGCATGCAGCGGCTGCAGTAATGTTTCTGGCACGCGCTGCAGTGCCACTTGGCGGGGTCCCCGGGGTGATAATCGCAATCGTGTTTCACAGCTGGCCTTTGCCCTGATCCGTCAGAAAAACGAGTCGCTCATAATGACAGAACTTGAGAGCCTGCGCAGCACCCGCTATCCGGGTAGACTGATGCGGTGGCCTGCACGTATGGGTCACATGGCAGTGCGTCAGGAGGTCCCTTGAAACAACCGAATTCTGCCCTACCGCAAGCCGATTCCGATCACGCCGGCCATCGTTACCGCTGGCGGGATCTGTTTGAGCTTGCGCTTCGTCACAAGCCCCGGCTGGTGCGGGCTAATCTGCTGGCGATCATGGCAACGGTGCTGAGTGTGCCGGTGCCTTTGTTGCTGCCGGTGCTGGTGGATGAGGTGCTGTTGCAGGAAAGCGGGCCGGTGTTGCCGGTGATGGATCAGCTGTTGCCTCAGGCCTGGCACAAGCCGGTGGTATACATCGGTTTGATGGTGTTGGCGGCCTTTGCTTTGCGGCTTGGTGCGTTGGCTTTCAACGTGCTGCAGTCCCGGGAGTTCTCCAAAGTATCCAAGGACGTGGTGTTCCGGCTCCGGTCGCGGATGCTGGGCCGCCTCCAGCGCCTGGCGATGTCGGAATACGAGGCCCGCGGTTCCGGCGCCATCAGCAGCCACTTCATCACCGACCTGGACACCATCGACCGGTTCCTCGGCACCACCATCAGCCGGTTCCTGGTGGCCAGCCTGACCGTGTTGGGCACGGCCATCGTGCTGCTGTGGGTGCACTGGCAACTGGCACTGCTGATTCTGCTGTTCAACCCGCTGGTCATATTCGCCACCATCCAGATCGGCAAGCGGGTGAAAGAACTCAAACGCCGGGAGAACGCCGCCTACGAAGACTTCCAGGGCGAACTGACGGAAACCCTGGACGCCATTCATCAGTTACGTGCCGCCAACCGGGAAAAGCACTACCTGCGGCAACTGATGGATCGGGCTCGCAAGGTTCGGGACCACGCCATTCAGTACGAATGGCGCAGTGATGCTGCGGCCCGGGGCAGTTTTGCTCTGTTCCAGTTCGGCGTCGATGTATTCCGGGGTGCGGCGATGATCACGGTGCTACTCAGTGATCTGAGCATCGGCATGATGTTCGCGATTTTTGGCTACCTGTGGTTCATGCTCACGCCGGTGCAGGAAATGCTGAACATGCAGTACGCCTACTTCGCCGCCAACGCCGCACTGGGGCGCATCAATCTATTGCTGGATCTGAAGGAAGAACCCCGATACCCGGCGCTGGAGAACCCGTTTCGCGACCGCCATACCGTCGGCCTGACGTTGCGGGATATCCACTTCAGCTATGGCGACGAGCCCGTTCTGCGCGGAATCAACCTGGATCTGAAGCCCGGTGAGAAAGTCGCGGTGGTGGGAGCCAGTGGCGGAGGTAAATCCACACTGGTGCAGATCATTCTGGGCATGTACACGCCGGAACACGGGCAGGTGCTGATTGACGGGGTGCCGGTGCAGCGGATTGGCCTGCCGTGCCTGCGGGAGCATATTGCCACGGTGCTTCAGCATCCCGCGCTGTTCAATACCACGGTGCGCCAGAACCTCACTCTGGGCCGGGACAAACCGGAAGCCGAGCTCTGGCACGCCCTGCGGATCGCCCAGCTGGACCGGACCGTGGCGGCGATGCCAAAACAGCTGGATACCATCGTCGGCCGGCAGGGCGTGCGCCTGTCCGGGGGGCAGCGCCAGCGGCTGGCGATTGCCCGGATGGTGCTCACCGATCCGGCCCTGGTGATTCTGGACGAAGCCACCTCGGCACTGGATGCGGAAACGGAATTTCAGCTGCACCGGGATCTGGAAGACTTCCTGCACCAGCGCACCACCCTGATCATTGCCCATCGGCTGAGTGCGGTGAAGCAGGCGGATCGTGCCTGTGTGTTTGAGGATGGCCGCATTATCGAAGAGGGCCAGCACGATGAGCTGATTCGCCGGGATGGGCTCTATGCCCAGCTGTATGGCGAGCGCCAGTCCTGATGCCGGTTCAGGTCAGTGCGTAACCGTTGGCCTGATTCTGCACCGACGCCTCCTGCCAGCGCTCACGGACCGACAAGATGTCAGGCAGACAGCGGAAGAACGCCTCCACCAGGGCGGGGTCAAAGTGTTTGCCGCTCTGCTCGCGGATCAGCGCCGTCGCTTTCTCAATCGGCCAGGCCTGCTTATACGGGCGCTCACTGGTCAATGCATCGAACACATCCGCCAGCGCCACGATGCGGGCCGCCAGGGGAATGTCCTCTCCGCTTAATCCCTGCGGGTAGCCACTGCCATCCCACTTTTCGTGGTGGCACAACGCCACCTCCCTGGCCATCTTGAGAAACGGTGAGTCGTCCTCGCCTATAATCTCAGCGCCTATCTCCGCATGACGCTGCATGACGGCCCACTCGTCGGCATCAAGTTTGCCGGGTTTTTGCAGGATGGCATCCGGTATGCCGATCTTGCCAACATCGTGCATGGGCGCGGCATTCAGAAGGTTGTCAGCCCAGATCTCGCCCATTCCGGCTTCCAGGGCAATGATTTGCGAGAAGTGGCTCATCCGGATGACGTGCAGCCCGGTTTCATTGTCCTTGTATTCCGCGGCCCGGCCCAGGCGCTGAACCACCGCCAGCCGGGTGCTGACCAGTTCGTCCATCCGCACCAGCGACAGATGGTTTTTGACCCGGGCCCGGACAATGGCCGGGCTCACCGGTTTGGTGATGAAATCCACGGCGCCCAGTTCAAATCCCCGGGCTTCGTCTTCGGTATCGGCCAGCGCGGTGACGAAGATGACGGGAATGTTGCGGGTCTGCTCGCTCGCCTTGAGCGCGCGGCACACATCGTGGCCGGATTGGCCCGGCATCATGATGTCCAGCAGGATGAGATCCGGTTGTTCATCACGGGCAAGCTCAAGCGCCCGTTCGCCATCGCGCGCGAACAGAAGCCGGTAATGGTCGGCCAGAATGTTGCGCAGTACCTGAAGGTTGGTCGGCTCATCGTCCACTAACAGCAGGGTCTTGGCGCCGGTCAGCATGATCTCTCCTCAAGGGTGTCCCTGAAAGCCGCCAACAGATCGGCGGCGCACTCGGTGTCAAAATTATCCAGCGCTTCACTGACCGCATCGGCACAGTCGGCTGGCAAGCCTGCACGCAGCTGCGCAAACGCCTGGTCGGGCAGCTCGCCGCGTCGCAACTGGTCAATCATCGCCGAGAGCCGTTGGTCATCCACCGCCTGAACACCGACGCTGGCCGGGCCGCTCTCGTTGGCCTCATGGGCATGATCTGCGAGCCACTGGGTGATCTGGTCTAACTGAGCCTGAAGTTGGTGGACCCGGTGTGGCGTAACGGGTCGCTCCTGGCGAATCTCGTGTTCGAGGTCGTCCAGTGCTGACACCAGCCTGATCAAGCCAAGGTTGCCTGCCATGCCTTTTAACCGGTGAGCTTCTGACAAGGCTTCGCTGGCATCGAGCTCGCTCAGCCGGTCGAGGAAGTGACAGGCCTTGCGCAGACAGTTGCCTACGGCGTGGCGGTGGCTTGCAGCGCTTGGCCAGAGTTGGTGCAGCACCTGGCGATTCACCAGTTCCGCGGGAGCAGGGCATGGTGTCTGGCTGGCCGCCGGCACGGCGGGCAGGTCCAGAAGCCGGGCAATCTCAGCCGAGAGTTTTGGCAGACTCAGGGGTTTGACCGCGAAGGCATCCATGCCCGCCGCCAAAGCGTTGCGCTGGTCCTGCTCCAGTACGCCGGCGGTCAGGGCAATCACCGGGGTCCGGCTGCGTCCGAGGCGGGCTTCCATGGTGCGCAGCGCGCGGGTGGCCTGGTGTCCGTTCAGCTCGGGCATTTGTACGTCCATCAGCACCAGGTCAACGTCGTGCGCTCCGAACCGCTGCAGTGCGTCTTTCCCGTTTGTCGCGGTCACCACCGTGTGGCCGCGCTGGGTCAGCAGGGCGCGGAGCAGCTCCAGGTTCTCTTTGACATCATCGGCCACCAGGATGGTCAGCGGCGGCAGCGGCGTTTCCTGTTCGGGGTCGAGTTCGGAGACGTCGGTACTCCCCGGTTTCAGGGGCAGTGCAATACGGAACCTGGTGCCTTTTTGAGGCACACTGGATACCGAAATTCGACCACCCATCAACTCCGTGAGCTGACGTGCGATGGTGGTGCCCAGGCCGGTGCCACCGAAACGTCGGGTGGTGCTGGCGTCGGCTTGGACAAAAGGATCGAAGATCTTATCCAGCCGGTCTTCGGGTATGCCGATGCCGGTATCCTCAATGTCGATGACCACGGGGTTGTCGCCGGATTGCCGAACCCGCAGTTTGACGTAGCCAGCCTGGGTGAACTTGACGGCATTGCTGAACAGATTCAGCACAACCTGCTGAACCCGGAGCGGGTCTCCCTGGAAATAATCATCGGCCTGGTAGTCCAGCTGAAGCGTCAGCCCTTTGTGCTGCGCGTTCAGCGATTGCGTGGCAAGCAGTTGTTCGCACACGGAACGCAGGCTGAAGTCGCGGGTTTCCAGCGAGGTGTGGCCGCCGTCCAGCTTGGCGGTGTCCAGGATATCGTTCAGCAGCGCGAGCAGGGATTTGGCCGAAGTCCTCACGGTGCCCAGGTGTTTGGCCTGGTCGTCCGTCAACTGGCTACCCAGAACCAGATCGGTGAAACCGATAATGGCGTTCATCGGGGTGCGGATTTCATGGCTCATGTTGGCCAGAAAGGCGCTTTTGGCCTCGGCGGCCTGTTCCGCCTGTTCTTTGGAACGGCGCAGATCGGTCTCCATCCGGTGGCGTTCGGAAATATCGGTGACAAAACCAACAAACGTGCTCTGCCCCCCCAGCCGGGACTCGCCGATCGCCAGTCGCACGGGAATCTTGTGGCCATCCCGATGCACTGCCCAGACTTCCCGGCCCGAACCAATGATATGGCGTTCGCCGGTTTGCAGATAATGGTTCAGGTAACGGTCGTGTTCATCCCGGTGGGGGCTGGGCATGAGCATGCTGACGTTCTGGCCGATGGCTTCGTCGGCCCGGTAGCCAAAAATCCGCTCGGCGGATTCGTTGAACGAGAGAATGACGCCCCGGTCGGAGATCTTGATGATGCCGTCCACGGCGGCGTCGATGATTGCTCTCAGTTCGCTTGCGGTGGCCTGACTGCGATACATCAGGCCCCGGTAGCGCGCGACGGCGTTCACGCCCGCGGCGAAGAGGCTGAGACCCACGGTAATGGCTGCGATGACAAGGGCAAGATTGGTATGCCGTCCGCTGCCGGCCACGAAGTCGGCGGCCGGTTCGCCAATAAAGCGCGCCGCCTCCATGGCGGTGTAGTGCATGCCGGCAATCGCCAATCCCATGACCGTGCCGGCCAGTAAACGCCGTTTGCTTCCCCGCCATCGGGCCTGCCGGCGAAGGCCGAAACTGATCCACAGCGCCAGCGTACCCAGCAGCACAGCAACCACGATAGACAGCGTGAAAAGCAGCGGGTCATAGCGGAGCGTCGGGCTCAGATCCATCGCCGCCATGCCCAGGTAATGCATCGCGCCGATACCGGCGCCGACCGCCATGCCGCCGGCAAGCAGCCGGCTTCGGGTCAGTTCCCGGCGCGCCAGGAGGCTGAGTGTCAGCCAGGAGGCCACCAGGCTGGGCAGCGCGGATAACGCGGTGACAAGGGGGTGATAATGCACATGGCTGGGCAGTTCGAACGCCAGCATGCCGATGAAGTGCATGGACCAGATGCCAAAGCCCAGCGACGCCGATCCGGTGATCAGATGCAGTCTTTCCATCAGTGCCGAGGTGCTGCGTCTGGCCGCCGCGGCAAGCGCCAGTGCCATGTAGGACGCGCCGATGGCGATCGCCAGCGAGAGAGTGACCAGCAGAGGGTCGTAACTGCCGGTCAGAACCGGCAATCCGTCCGGGGCGTTAATCAGGAAATACTGGTCCAGAAGTGACAACGGGCATCGACTCGCGTGAGGGGGTTTTATCTGAGCCTGAGTCTAAGGCCGAGTGCGACCAGTGCCACATCTTTTGCGTAACATATTGAAACACAGTGGTAACGCAGTGGTTGTGTCGGGTTTTTAGTCAGTATCGAGCGCCGGTTTGACGCTGGTCGGGCGGCACACCGGTCGGCGGTGCAGAAAAACGTCAGACTTTACGTTTGTTGACAAACCTCGGTGATCGCTCGGGGCACGGGGTCGTATTTCTGGTTGGTGTCCGGGAAAGAACAAGTACAACCGGAGGCCGAGACAAAAACCGCTCTTTTGTCAGGTTGCAGTGAGGTCGTCTGCCCGTGTCCGAGTCCCTTACCCTTGCGCAGCAGGAACGTCTGCGTGCGGATCGCTATCTTGTGTTTATCCTGCTGGCCCATGTGCCGGTTGTTTCCCTGTTGATCCCGCTGGAATTCGACACCGGGGCTTTTGCGGCGTTGGCGTCGATGGCGGTGGCGGCGATTGCCGGCATCGGCTACGCCAGCCTGCGGGGGACCCGGACGTGCTCCGTGCTGTTTGCCGGCCTGTTGATGGCTTTTTCCGCAATCATGATCCAGGCCCAGATGGGCCGGATCGAGATGCATTTTCACATCTTCGCGGCGCTGGCGTTGACGATTATCTACCGGGATTGGTTGCCGATCATCACGGCCGCCGGGGTGATTGCTGCGCATCATCTGCTGTTTACGTCCCTGCAGAAAGCGGGCGTCACTCTTGGTGATATGCCGATCCTTCTGTTCGCCCATGGCGCCACTTTTGGCATGGCGTTCCTGCATGCCGCCTTTGTGGTATTCGAGTCGGGCATTCTGGTGTTTTTTGCCCTGCGCATGGCCGCTGAACGACGGCAGGCGTTCCAGATCATCGATGTGGTCCGGGGCTTCGGGGACAGCAAGGACCTTGGCGGACGCCTGGACGCCCGGGGCGACGCCCGGACGGCGAATTACTTCAACAGCATGATGGACCAGTTCGGTGACTTGATTGGCAAGGTACGGATGCTGTCCGGAACGCTGAGTCACAGTGCCAATAAACTCAGCCGGGTCAGCGAACACACCAGCAGTATTATCGAACAGCAGCACCTGGAAACGGACCAGGCCGCCAGTGCCACCGAGGAAATGACCGCAACCGTTCAGGAAGTGGCCCGTAACGCCCAGCAGGCGTCGGAAGCGGCGAGCAGGGCGCAGGCGTCCGCGGCCGAGGGTCGTCGCCACGCCGATCACGCGGTGGAGTTGACCGAATCGACCCACGCGGTGCTCAACGATGCGTCCGTGATGGTGAATGAACTGACGGAGAAGGTGAGGGCCATCGGCGGTGTCATCGCCGCCATCAACGACATCTCTGACCAGACCAACCTGCTGGCCCTGAATGCCGCCATTGAAGCCGCCCGGGCCGGCGCCCACGGCCGCGGTTTCGCGGTGGTGGCAGAGGAAGTCCGCAGCCTGTCGGCCCGGACTCAGGATTTCACCCGGCAAATCCGCACCACCATCGATGAGCTGATGTCGCTGTCCGATACGGCGTCCGGGGCCATCGGCGTCAGCCAGGCGCGATCCGGAGCGACCACCGAGGCGGCCCGCCAGACCGGCGATGCCATTCGTCTGGTGGTAACCGCCATCGCGGAAGTCAGTGACATGAATCACCAGATCGCTGCGGCCGCGGAACAACAGGCGGCGGCATCGTCGCAGATCAACAACGGTGTCCAGAGCATCGCCGGGCGGAATCTCGATGTGGTGCGGGAAGCCGAGCAGACTCGAAGCATGGCCCGGGAACTGGAGCGGGTCATTGCCGAGGTCGATGACCTGGTCCGGGACTATCGGGGCGCGTGAACGGGCGCGGGTATTCACAGGAACTATCCCGAACATTCACCCAAGCCGGTTGAAGTCTCTGTAATCGCTGCAATAGTAATAGATAACCCTTTCTGCCGGAGGCCGCGATCGCTTGGCCCCGGTAGCCTCACGGAAGCCGTCCACAGCCGCAGGGATTTGCGGCTCAGCCCGGCCGCGACTGCCGGGTCACACCCGTGGCCTTCCGCACTGTTCGGATTTCGACAACAAGGAGGCGCAATATGAGTACGGATCAACCGGCCAAGAACAGCCTGAATGCCCTGACCAGCCTGAAAGCTGGCAACCAGACCTACCACTACTACAGCCTGCCCGAAGCGGCCAAGACCCTGGGCGACCTCGACCGGTTGCCGTTTTCCCTGAAGGTGCTGCTGGAGAACCTGCTCCGAAACGAGGACGATACCACCGTCGACCGCAGCCACATCGACGCCATGGTGCAGTGGCTGGACGATCGCCGTTCCGACACCGAAATCCAGTTTCGCCCCGCCCGGGTGCTGATGCAGGACTTCACCGGCGTGCCCGGCGTGGTGGACCTGGCGGCCATGCGCGAGGCGGTCAAGAAGGCCGGCAAGGATCCGGCGCTGATTAATCCCCTGTCGCCGGTGGATCTGGTGATCGACCATTCGGTGATGGTGGACCACTTCGGGAATGCGTCCGCGTTCAAGGACAACGTTGCCATCGAGATGGAGCGTAACCACGAGCGCTACGAATTCCTGCGCTGGGGCCAGCAGGCGTTTGACAACTTCCGGGTGGTGCCGCCGGGCACCGGCATTTGCCACCAGGTGAATCTGGAGTATCTGGGTAAAACCGTCTGGTCCCGTGAGCAGGACGGCAAGCAGCTGGCCTATCCGGATACCCTGGTGGGTACCGATTCCCACACCACCATGATCAATGGCCTGGGTATTCTGGGCTGGGGTGTCGGAGGCATTGAAGCGGAGGCCGGCATGCTGGGGCAGCCGGTGTCCATGCTGATCCCTGAGGTGATCGGCTTCAAGATTAGCGGCAAGTTGCGTGAAGGCATCACCGCCACCGATCTGGTGCTGACCGTCACCGAAATGCTGCGCAAGAAAGGTGTGGTCGGAAAATTCGTGGAGTTCTACGGCGATGGCCTGAAAGACATGCCAGTGGCGGACCGCGCCACCATCGCCAACATGGCGCCGGAATACGGGGCGACCTGTGGTTTCTTCCCGGTGGATGAGCAAACGCTCAATTACATGCGCCTGACCGGCCGTGAGGCGCAGCAGATCGAGCTGGTGGAAGCCTACGCCAAGGCCCAGGGCCTCTGGCGCGAGCCGGGGCACGAGCCGATCTATACCGACAAGCTTGAACTGGACATGGGTGAGGTGGAAGCCAGCCTGGCCGGGCCCAAACGTCCGCAGGACCGGGTGGCCCTGAAAGACATGAAAGCGGCCTTCGAGCTGCTGATGGAAACCGCCGAAGGACCCGCCGACGCCGAACCCGACCCCAAGATGACGTCCGAGGGCGGCCAGACTGCCGTGGGCGTGGACAACAGTTATCACCACGCTTCCAGCCAGATGCTGGAACTGGACGGCACCCAGACCCGGCTGGACCCCGGCGCGGTGGTGATTGCCGCCATAACCTCCTGCACCAATACGTCCAACCCCAGCGTGATGATGGCGGCCGGACTGATTGCCCAGAAGGCCGTTGAAAAGGGCCTGAAAACCCGGCCCTGGGTGAAGACCTCGCTGGCTCCCGGCTCCAAGGTGGTGACCGACTACCTGAGGGTGGGCGGTTTCCAGGAGGCCCTGAACGAGCTGGGCTTCAATCTGGTGGGTTATGGCTGCACCACCTGTATCGGCAACTCCGGGCCGCTGCCGGATGCGGTGGAAAAAGCCATCAAGGACGGTGACCTGACGGTGGCCTCGGTGCTGTCCGGTAACCGTAACTTTGAAGGCCGGGTGCATCCGCTGGTCAAGACCAACTGGCTGGCGTCGCCGCCGCTGGTGGTGGCTTACGCGCTGGCGGGCAACGTCCGACTGGATCTGAAAAAAGACCCACTGGGGCAGGACCGGGAGGGCAACCCGGTGTACCTGAAAGACCTGTGGCCGAGCCAGCAGGAAATTGCCGATGCGGTGGAAAAGGTGAAGACCGACATGTTCCGCACTGAATACGCGGAGGTGTTCGACGGCGACGCCAACTGGCAGGCCATCGAGGTGCCTGAGAGCAAGGTGTATGAATGGACCGATGCCTCGACCTACATTCAGCACCCGCCGTTTTTCGAGGGTATGGGGGAAGAACCGGACCCCATTGAAGACATCAAGGACGCCCACATTCTGGCTTTGCTGGGGGATTCGGTGACCACCGACCATATTTCCCCGGCCGGCTCCTTCGCACCGGATACCCCCGCCGGCAAATACCTGCAGGAAAAAGGCGTGGACCCGAAGGATTTCAACTCCTACGGCTCCCGGCGGGGTAACCACGAGGTGATGATGCGGGGCACCTTCGCCAACGTGCGCATCCGTAACGAGATGCTTGACGATGTCGAGGGCGGCTACACCCGCCACGTGCCTTCCGGGGAGCAGATGGCCATCTACGATGCGGCCATGAAGTATCAGGAAGAGGGCACGCCGCTGGTGGTGATTGCCGGCAAGGAGTACGGCACAGGTTCGAGTCGTGACTGGGCCGCCAAGGGCACCCGGTTACTCGGGGTCAGTGCGGTGGTGGCCGAATCCTATGAACGGATTCACCGCTCCAACCTGATCGGCATGGGGGTCATGCCGTTGCAGTTCCCGGAAGGCACGGATCGCAAGAGCCTGAACCTGACCGGCGAGGAAACCATCAGCATCGAGGGGCTATCGGGGGACATCAAGCCCGGCCAGACCCTGACCATGACGGTGACCTATCCGGACGGTGGCACAGAAAGCTGTGACCTGATCTCCCGGATTGATACCGCCAACGAGGCGGTGTACTTCAGGCATGGTGGTATCCTGCATTACGTGGTGCGGGAGATGCTCAAGTCCGCGTAATCCTGACCCCCGGCGCCCCTGTCGCCGGGGGTCAGCCTGCCTCTGCAGGGGCTGGTAGCCACTGTGCGGGCAGTTCCAGCCAGAAGGTGGCGCCGTTGCCCGGCGTCGAGTCATAGTCAACCGAGCCGCGCATGTTGGCCATCAGCTCCCGGGTGATGGCCAGCCCCAGGCCGGTGCCGCCCCGAGCCCTTCGATCCGAGGCGTCGGCCTGGGAAAATTTCTGGAAAATCGCCTCCCGGAAATCCGGGGCCACGCCCTCGCCATAGTCTCTGATACAGAGCCGGACGTTGTGGCCATGCCGTTCGGTGTAGATTTCGACGCGGGCGTTGTCGGGCGAGAATTTGATGGCGTTGGACAACAGGTTGGTCACGGCCTGCTTGAAACGTTGTGGCTCCACCGAAACCCGCACTGGCGCCAGTTCGCCGACACAGAGTTGAATGTGGCGCTGCCGGGCCAGGGGGTCGAGGTTTTCGATGCACTCACTGACCAGCAGCGACAATTCGTGCTCGTCGAGCTGGAACGGCATTTTACCCGCGGCCAGCTTTTCGATATCGAGCAGGTCATTGATCAGCGACGTCAGCTGCTGGCTGTTGCGGTAGGCAATTTCGGTGAGCCGGGCGGCCTGCTCGGGCAGTTCGCCGGCAACCTTGTTGTTCAGCAGCCCCAGCGATCCGGAAATGGACGTCAGTGGTGTGCGCAGTTCATGGCTGACCGTGGATATGAACTCGCTTTTCAGCCGGTCTACTTTCTTCTGTTCCGAAACATCCTCGGTGATCAGCCAGATGATCTGCTCGCTGTCGTGGTCGTTGAGCAGCAGGCCGTGCATGGCCACCGGCAAGAGTGTGTTCTGCGGTGTCGGCAGGCATGCTTCCATGCCACTGAAGCGGAAGTTCTGTGTCAGCTTGTCCTGAATGCCCAGCCCGCCGGGAATGGGGTGGCCATTCTGGTCAAAGGCATGGTCGAAATAGTTCAGTGTCTGGGCGTTGTTGCCGAAGGTTCGTTCGAACGTCCGGTTGGCCTGCAGCAACACCCTCCGATGCGCACTGAACAGGCCGATGCCGACCGGGGCCAGCTCGAACAGCCCGGCAATGCGGCGCTGCAGCTTTCGCTCTTTGAGTAGCAGGCTGGTCAGCCAGAAGGTGCCCACGGTAACCAGCAGCACCAGCGTTGCCAGCAGGCTGCGTGTCAGCCAGCTCGACTCCGGGTGCTTCGGCCAGCCGCCGGCCGGCTCGGCAAACAGCGTCCACTGGGTGCCGCGCATATTCAGTGTGGCCGTCACCGGTTGTTGCCATCCTCCGGCACGGTTGCCCAGGAACATGGCGCTCTGGTCACCGGGATCGCTCGACGTCGACAGGCCAAAATGCATGTCGTCCGCCAATGGCAGCACGCCCGCGGTCTGATACAGGCTCTCCAGATTCAGGATCACGGAAATCAGGCCCCAGAACTCGCCGGTCTGGCTGTCGAAGATGGGGATGCGGCCGGCCAGCCCCTGGCCACCCTGGACCAGATTGATCGGGCCGCTGAACGCGACCTGGCGGGACTGAAACAGCACCTCGATCTGTTCCGGGGGGATGCGCCCATCGCCCAGGTCCAGCCCCAGAGCGGCCTCGTTGCCCTGCAAGGGATAAACGTGGCGAATGATGAAATCGGGGGCGAGCCCGATGTTCCGCAAATCCGGGGCCAGCCGGAAAATCACCGAGGCCAGCTCCCGGAAGCGCTGTTCATCAATGTCGGGCTGGACGGCAATGTTGGCGGCCAGCCCCCATACGGTCTGGATGTTCTGCAGAATCGTGCTTTGCAGGCCGAGGCTCAGATCATCCAGTCGTTCCTGCCACTGGTGTCGTACCTCAGCCTGATAGCGGGCGTTGCTGGCGCTATCCAGTGCCAGCGCAACCGACAGCATCAGCGCCAGAATTCCCAGCCGGGCGGCCCAGATCAGTGGGTGGAAGAGTTTGTCGCGGTTCAGGCCTGGCATGGATTCGCGCTCACGGTCGATAATTTCGCCGGGATTTCCAGCCAGAATGTCGCCCCCTGTCCCTCCGTCGACTCGAAGCCCACGGTGCCGCCCAGTTGCGTCATGATCTCGCGGGTGATGGCCAGGCCCAGTCCGGTGCCGCCCTTGGCGCGCCGATCCGAACCGTCGGCCTGCGAGAACTTCTGGAAGATCTGGCTGCGAAAGCTTTCCGGGATACCCGGGCCGAGGTCGGTCACTTCGATCCGGAACCGGTCACCATGGAATTCGGTGCTGACCACCACCTCGCTCTGTTGCGGCGAAAACTTGATGGCGTTCGATAACAGGTTGGTCAGCCCCTGCTGCATCAGCTTGGGATCGATCATCAGCGCCTGATCCGGGTAGTTGTCCCGGAACCGGACCGAAATCTGGCTGTCGACGGCGTAAGTCTGCAGTCGCTCGATGCAGTCCCGGATCATCGGGCTGACGTGTTCGGTCCGCAGCCGGATAGGCATCTTGCCCGACACCAGTTTCTCCATGTCCAGCAAGTCATCAATCAGATGTTTGAGTTGGTCACCGTTTCGGGCCGCGATGGCGATCAGGCGGTTGACCTGTTCGGGCAACTCGCCAAAGGCTCCGCCATGGATCAGGCCAAGCGACCCGGCGATCGAGGTGAGCGGGGTGCGCAGCTCGTGGCTGATGGTGGCGATGAACTCGTTTTTCATCTGCTCCACTTTCTTGCGCTCGGAAATGTCTTCCACCAGCGACCAGACCAGGGAGCGACCCGACGAATTGATGATCCGGAAGCCGCGGATCAACGCCGGATAGGTGGAGCCGTCCCGGCGCCGGATGAGTTGCTCGAAGGGGCCGTAGCGACCCTGAGCTTTCAGTTCCGAGAGCGCCCGGTCGCGCATGGTCCGTTCGCCCTCGGGCAGCAGCTGGTTGAAGTTCAGCGCCATGAACTCTTCGCGCGAGTAGCCCGAGGGCTCCAGCAGGGCCTGGTTCACGTCCAGAAACCGGTCCCGGTGATAATCGCTCAGGGTAATACCGATCGGGGACAGCTCGAACAGGTGCCGAAGCTCCTCTTCGCTTTCCTGCAGGGCGAGCTGGATGCGTTTTTTTTCATCGATGTCGGTGATGTAGCCGTGCCACATGATGCTTTTGTCGGCCAGCAATTCCGGTGTGGCCCGACCCTCTACCCAGCGCCAGCGCTCGCCATCCGGCTTTACCCGGTACTGATGCTGCCAGACACTCAGGTTCTGGGCCGACACGGTGATGCTTTCCGCCACCGCCTCGAGATCTTCCGGATGAATGCGGTTAAACACCGGTGATGCGTCTTCGGCTACCTGCTGGCTGTCGACGCCATAGATCTCCCGGATGCCGGGGCCGGAGAACGGGAAGGCAGAGGAGCCGTCTGGCCAGAGCCGGTACTGATACAGCATCCCGGGCGTCTGCTCCACCAGCTTGGTCAGCGTTTGCAAACTGGTGCGTCGTTCAATGACCCCGGTCACCCAGCGTGCCAGCAGCCGGACGAAGGTTTCTTCCGTGTCCGAGAAGCCCTGGGGCCTGGGGCGGGGCGAGGAAAAGTTGAGCGTTCCGAACAGACGATCATTGAGGTAGATGGGCGCGGCCAGATAGCTTTCCAGGCCGAACTGCGAGTAACAGTGATGCTCGCGGTATGACGACTGGGCCATGTGGGCGATGGACAGGCTGTCTCGCTTGTTGATCATCAGGGAACAGTAGGTCTCGCCCAGAGAGAACTGTTGCCCCTCGGTCAGCGTCGTGTCCCCGGGTGCCCGGTACCAGAGCACGGTATACACCTCGCCGACAATTTCGCTGACAATCGCCAGCTCCATGTCCAGATAATCGGCGCCCATGTCCAGCGCCTTGCGGATGCGGGCATCGTCATCGGTTGCCGGGTCCAGGGCCAGGGTGTTGAGGATGCTCAGTGCGGTGTTTTGCTGCTGGGTCTTCTCGAGAATGTTGGTTTCGGCGGTGACATCGGCGTGGGTGCCGTACATCTTCAGCGGCTGGCCGTCATCGGCCCATTCGAAAACCCGGCCGCGGGCGTGGACCCAGACCCAATAGCCGTGTTTGTGGCGCATCCGGCAACGACAATCGTATTCCTCGGTTCTGGCGGCAAAGTGGTCATTCAGCAGCCGGTTGGACTCCAGCAGGTCTTCCGGGTGCGCCAGGTCGAGCCAGGTCTGGATGCTGACCGGCGCCAGCTCCGTCAACCGGTAGCCGCAAATCTCCGCCCAGCGTTCGTTGAACACGGTCTCGCCGGTCTGCACATTCCATTCCCAGGTACCGACCCGGGTGCCCTCGATGACGGCCCGCGCCCGCCGTTCACTTTGCCGGATGTTGTCGAACAGCCGGGCGGTGTCGTGCCGGTTAATTTCCTGTTCTACACAGTCCGCCAGTTCCCGCAGCAGTTGTTGGTCTTCGCTATCCAGCGTCCGTGGCTGACGGTCGATCAGGCACAGGGTGCCAAGCCGATAGCCGTCCTGGCTGTGCAGCGGGGCTCCGGCGTAAAAGCGGATGTTGGGCTCCCCGGCCACCAGCGGGTTATCGTTGAAGCGCGGGTCAGCCCGGGTGTCTTCAACGATGAACAGGTCCGATTGCAGGATGGCGTGGCCGCAGAAGGAAATGTCCCGGGGTGTTTCCGGCACCGCCAGACCCTGGCAGGACTTGAACCACTGACGGTTGTTGTCCACCAGGCTGACCAGGGCAATGGGCACACTGAACATCTTGCAGGCCATGCGCGTAAACCGGTCAAAGCGCGCCTCAGAATCGCTATCCAGCAAACCGGTTCGCTCCAGTGCGGCCTGGCGTTGCGGCTCATTCTGTGGCACGTCCGGCGCTTTCATGTTGCTTCCCTCTGGAGCGATTATCGAGTTAGGTGGGTGTTTGTAAGTCCCTGCGTTTAGGGACTTTATGCCATTTTCCGGGGCGTCCGATGGTGTCAAGATGTAAGTTAATTGCAATGAAACGTATCGTTGGCTTTTCTGGCCTTGGCAGTTTGCTAGAGTGCTGGATGAAAAGAGAGAGACGGAACCGCCATGTCGGAAGTAAAAGTTACTGAGGTTGCGCGTAAACTGGCCATACTCAGGCAGCGCTTTAAGGACAAGGCCCAGTCGGACATCCTGCAGTTGCAGCGGTCCGCCGGGCGCTTCCGGGGCGGCGACATTCAAGGTCCCGATCTGGTCTCGGTCTACCAGTCACTGCACCGGCTGGCGGGCTCTGCAGGCACCTTCGGCTATGGCAAGCTGGGCGCCGCTGCGCGCGCGCTGGAGATCGAACTCAAGCCCCTGATTGAAACCCCCGACTCCGGGTGCCGGGTTTTGTCGCAGGAGGTCGTCACGCCAGCCTTCATCGAGCGGGTTGAGGCGTTGCTGGATCTGCTGATGCGGGCCCGCCAGGGCACTGAACCGGTTCATTGTGCCCCCGAGCGTGTGGACGAGCCACGGCTGGAAACGAAACGGGTTCTGATTGTCGACCCCGATCCAGACGCCGCGGAAACCGTCGCCAACGGCGTTCGCTTGCACGGTTTTGAGGTTGCGGTCTGCGGCTCTCTGTCTGAGGCGGTTCATTACGACTGGTCCGGTCTGGCCTCGGTTGTAGTCAAGGAGACCCTGCTCGACGGGCACGCCCCGGAGCTGAACGGCTGCGCCGGTCTCACCCCGATGATTTGTATTGGCACTGAGGACAGCTTCGAACGGCGCTACCAGTTTGCCGCACGGGGCATGGATGGGTTCATCCCCGAGCCACTGAGCATCCCAGCGCTGGTGGATTACATCGAGCGGCTGAGCTCGGAGTGGGCCGACAAGGGCACGGGCCGGGTCATGATTGTGGATGATGACGCCGAACTTCTGGAGCACTATGCGCTGGTTCTGGAGCAGGCCGGTCTGGAGGTTTGCGGGGTCAGCGATCCAACCCGGATTCTGCGGGTGCTGTCCGGCTTCCGGCCGGACCTTGTGCTGATGGACGTGCAGCTGGGCAAATTCAGCGGGGCGCACCTGGCGCGCATGCTCCGGTACGATCCGGAATGGCTGGGCCTGCCGATTGTCTACCTGTCGTCTGAAGAAAACCGCGAGTCCCAGGTTGAAGCCCTGTCCGAGGGCGGCGACGACTTCCTGACCAAGCCGGTTTCAGACGGCTTCCTGATCAATGCCGTCAAGGTGCGGTGCTATCGCGCCCGGCAACTGGACAAGCTGGTGTCCAGGGACAGCCTGACCGGGTTGCTCAAACACGGCGTGGCCAAGCAGGAAATCCTCAAGGAACACGCCCGTTGCCAGCGTATGGGCCAGAGTTCGGTGGTGGCCATGCTCGACCTGGACCATTTCAAGCGAGTCAACGATCGCTTCGGCCACCGGACCGGAGACGTGGTGATCAAGGGCCTGTCCAATTTGCTGCGAAACCGTCTGCGCAAAACCGATGTCATTGGCCGTTACGGGGGTGAAGAGTTTGTCGTGGTGCTGCCGAATTGCGCCGCCGACGATGCCAGAGCGGTGCTGCAGTCGGTGTGCGATCAGCTGGCCCAGATTGTGTTTAAAGGCGATGGCGGCGAGTTTTCGGTGACGCTCAGCATTGGCATGGCGCCACTGCACGCCTTTGCGTCCAGTGAGGATGCCATCGAAGCGGCGGACCAGGCGCTCTACCAGCGTAAACAGGCGGGGCGAAATGGCGTCACGGTGGCGGGCAACGATCACCCGCCAGAGCGTTGCGCCGATGGTTGAGGGCTCGGCGGGAGAGACAATGATGGAACCCTGTCCAACCCTGCAGCGCATCATGCTGGTTGAAGACGAGGAGGACATCCGGGCGGTGGCCGAACTGGCGCTGGAAGCCGTGGGTGGCTTCACCCTGAAAAGCTGCGCTTCGGGCCAGGCCGCGCTCGATAACCTGGACGCCTTCGCGCCCCAGCTGCTGTTGCTGGATGTCATGATGCCGGGTATGGACGGTCCGTCCACGCTGCGGGCGATTCGACAAAATCCGCAGTTTGCCGGCATTCCGGCGATCTTCATTACCGCCAAAGTGCAGCCGGAGGAAATCCAGGGCTACCTGGCTCAGGGGGCCGCGGCGGTCATTCCAAAGCCCTTCGATCCCATGCAGCTGCCCGGCAAGGTTGAAGCGATCTGGCAGGAGCTGAAGCACAGCCCCTGACACCTGAACCGGTGCTGGTTTCCGGCCCGGCATTTCGGTAACCTTGGCGCCCCGATTCACCAGGCAACTCACCAAGCAAAACCGAGGCATGGTCATGGCATCTGACACCCCCCGCGATGAGCTGAAAGCAAAGCTGAACCTTGAAACCTCCCGGATTCACTGGCACGAGCTGCAGACCTATTTCGCCCGCGGCCAGGTCGTCAGGGTGATGCCGGATCTGGACCTGCTGAATGTGGCGGCCGAACTGGCGGCGGATAACAAAGCCCTGTTCGAGCAGTGGATGGCCCAGGGCCAGGTGGGTGAAGTGGCACCAGACGTTGCCCAGGCCTGGTACGACCGCAATGCGGAACTCTGGGCTGTGGTCATTGCCCCCTGGGTACTGGTTCAGGACCGGTCCGACCAGGCCCTGCACTGAGTAAGTCGCGAATTACCTGATCCACGCCGGTCGCACGTTGTCCGGCATTTCTGTCATTTTACTGTCTGTTTGAGGAAGTCATGCTGACCGGCGCGTTGCTGATTCTTGCCCCGTTGTTTCTGGGTTTCGCCCTGCCTTTGCATAACCGCCGGGCGATGACCGTTATCCATTACACGGTGGAGGCGCTGGTGTATTTCATTCTTGCCCTGTTGGGCCTGGGGCTCGGACAGATGGAAGGCCTGGCCAGTCAGCTCGGTGGCATGGCCATTCAGGTGCTGGCGCTGGTGGTGGTGTTGTTCGGGGCCAACATGCTGGGCTTGTGGCTGTTCCATCGCTGGCAGCCGATGACCACTGAACAGGCACCGATGGAAGGCAGCAAAGGCTATGGCCGCCTGTTTATGGCCGGGCTGAAGCCATTGATGGCGGTGCTGGTGGGCTTGCTGGCCGGCTACTACGTGCTGCCAACGCTGCCGCTGGTGGAAGATGTCGCCACCTGGGCGCTGATGTTGCTGCTGTTCCTGATTGGCCTGCAACTGCGAAACGCGGGGCTGTCCCTGCGCAAGTTACTGATGAACCGGCAAGGCGTAGGCATTGCCCTGGCACTGACGCTCAGTTCCTTGCTGGCGGGTGCGATTCTGATTCCCTTCGTGGCCTTGCCCTGGCACGACGTGCTGGCGCTGGCTTCCGGTTTCGGCTGGTACTCGCTGTCGGGCATTGTGATCGGCGATGCGCTGGGCCCGGCCTGGGGTGGGGTGGCGTTCCTGAACGATGTGCTGCGGGAAATCATCGCACTGGCCATTATTCCCGTGTTGATCAGCGCCCGCCCGGCCATGGCCATCGGGTATGGCGGCGCGACCGCCATGGACTTCACCCTGCCGGTCATTCGCAGCAGCGGCGGCCTGGCCTGCGTCCCGGTAGCGATTGCCTCGGGCTTTATGCTGTCGTTCCTTTCGCCGGTGTTTATGGGGGTCTTCCTGTCGCTGGGCTAGGGCCCAGCGACAGGTCTCAGGCGAAAAAGGTTCTCAGGCTGTTCCGGTAGGTCTGCTCAATGACCTGCTCCAGCGGCAGTTCCTTCACTTCGGCAATCTTCTCCGCCACGAACGGCAGGTAAAACGGCGCGTTCTCTCGGCCCCGGTAGGGCACCGGTGTCAGGAACGGGGAGTCGGTTTCCAGCAGAATCTGCTCAATGGGCGCCATGCGCACGATGTCTCGCACGTTCTCCGCCTTGTTGAACGTGGTGATGCCGTTGAAGCCCAGACACCAGCCCTGATCCAGAGCATACTTTGCCAGCCCCGGCCCGGAGGTGAAGCTGTGAATCACTCCTCGGCGTTTCAGGGTGTCTTCGAACTCGGACAGGATGGTGATGGTATCGTCGTCCGCGTCCCGGCTGTGAATCACCACTGGCTGGTCGTGGTCGCAGGCGATCTGTAACTGACGGCGGAACACCTCTTTCTGCACGTCCCGGTCGGCGTTGTCATAGAAGTAGTCCAGACCGATCTCGCCCACTGCGACGATTTTGTCATCACTGGCGTGCCTGCGGATTTCGGCTTCCACATCGTCCGTGTAACTTTCTGCGTCGTGGGGGTGAATGCCCTGAGTGCCATACACCCAGGGCGCAAGCTGGCTGAGTTCGCGTACCCGGGCCAGGTTATCCGGCGACACCGCAATGGTGATGACCTTCTCGATGTTCACCTGCCGGGCCTGTTCCAGAGTTTCCTCCAGCGGGCGATCCTTCAGGTAGTCCAGATGGCAGTGGGTCTCGATGATCGGGTGATCAAAGACGGGAATGTCGCGGCGTTTTTTGCTCATTCCGGAAATTGGCTCCTCTGCAGGCAAACACCGCCTGCTATGCTGAAAATTTGATCGTGCAAGTTTACCAGTTTGTACGAGGCTTGACCTGAGCCCGACCGATAGGGAGTTTCCGGAATGAAAATGTCTTCGTTTGCTCGCCGTTGGCTTTATGATCCTGATAAACCCAAGTTTCGGGACTATCCCAGCAAATTGAACGACGACGAGGATTTGCCGGAACTGGACGACAGTCTCGATGACATCGGCGAATACCAGCGCCGTCTCTGGGCCAACAAGCGTCGTTCACTGTTGCTGGTGATCCATGGGCCGGACACCAGCGGCAAGGACAGCCTGATCCGGACCCTGGCCACCTACGCCGATCCCGCCGGCTTCCACGCCTGGTCCTTCAGTCGCCCCGATGGCCTGGAGGCCAGCCATCATTTCCTGTGGCGGGTTGGCCGCAAGCTACCGGCCCGGGGCGAAATGGTGGCCTTCAACCGCAGCCATCACGAAGCGGTGATTGCCGAGAGGGTCTGGCTGGTGCTGGACCCGGACGACTACAACTGGAACAGTCGCTTTCGTTCGATCCGGGATTTTGAGCAGCATCTGGTGGCCGAGGGTACGCAGATCATCAAGATCTGGCTCAATCTGTCCGAAGAGGAACACAGCCGCCGGCTGCTGAAGCGCCTGGACAAGCCGCGCAAGCGTTGGAAATTCGAGCGCTCGGATATCGATGGCTGGGAGAAGCGCAAACTCTACGAGGAGTATGCCGAAGAAGCCCTGCACGAAACCCACATTGATGAAGCTCCGTGGTTCATTGTGCCGGGGGACGAGAAACCCCAGGCCCGGGCGATTGTTGCTCAGATCGTGGCGGATCAGCTGAAGCGAATGGCGCCAGAGTATCCCAAGGAAGATCCAGAGATACTGGAAGAATACCGTCGGCTGCTCGAAGATAAGGGTGTGAAATAACCAGACGGAGGCGCTCATGCAGGTTGTAGTCGTCGGTGCCGGTGTGGTCGGTGTCACCACGGCGTATGAGTTGCAGCGGCGCGGCCACCGCGTAACCCTGCTCGAAAAGCATGAGCTGGCCGGCAACGAGACCAGCAAGGGTAACGCCGCCCAGCGCTCCTACGGCGTGGTGTATCCCTGGGCCGACCCGGCCATGGTGCGCAAGGCACTGCCGTGGCTGATGAAGGCCGACGGGCCGCTGAAAATACCCCTGCCGGTGTCGTCTGCAACCCTGCGTTTCCTGTTTTCTAGTTTGCGTTATGCCTGGTCGCCGGGCCTGTATGGCCTGAATCGCCGGGCGATGTTGCGGCTGGCCCTGCATAGCCGGACCCGCTTCCTTGAGCTGGAAAACGAGCTCAAGCTGTCGTTCGATGGCGACCATCGTGGCTTACTGCAGCTGGCCAGCACACCCGAGGCGCTGAGTGGTTATCGGGCGATTCACGACTTGCTGGATGAGTTCGGTGTGCCTTCCCGGTTGCTGACGCCAGATCAGGTCCGGGCAACGGAGCCGGGGTTAACGGGCTCGGGCCCGCTTGCCGGCGCGCTCAGCTACGACCTTGACGGAACCGGCGATTGTCACCAGTTTTCCTGTGCGCTGGCCAAAGCCTGTGCGCAGGCGGGGGTGGATATCCGGTACGGGGTGAGTGTTCGCCGGCTGTTGGCGAACGAACGCCGGGTCAAAGCGGTGGTGTTTCAGGACGACCACGGCGATCAGGCAACTCTGGAGGCGGACGCGGTCGTGATCTGTGCCGGTTGCTGGTCCGGCGAACTGGTCCGGCCGCTGGGGCTGACCCTGCCGATCTATCCGGTCAAGGGGTACAGCCTGACCGCCAGGGTTATCAATCCCGATCGGGCACCGGTGTCCACCGTGCACGACGATCACTACAAGGTGGTGTCCACTCGCCTGGGCCACCGCCTGAGGGCGACCGGCTTTGTGGAACTGGCTGATTTCTCCCGGGACATTCCGGAAGCTCGGCTGGCGACCATCCGCAAGTCGGTGGAATCCCGCTTCCCCGGCTGCGCCGACTTGTCGACGGCCGAAGCCTGGGCCGGTTTCCGGCCCATGACGCCGGACGGGCCGGCAATTATCGGTCGCGGCCCCAGGGACAACCTGTTTCTGAACACCGGCCACGGTACCTTCGGCTGGACCCTATCCGCCGGCAGTGCCCACGTCATTGCTCAGGTTCTTGAAGGAGAGGAACCGTCCGTGGGCCTGGATGCCTTCCGGCCCGGGCGCTTCAGCGAGTAGTTGGCCCGGGCAGCAGCGTTACTTGCGCTTGAGCCGTCGCTCAATATTGCCGCACAGGGTGTGCACGAAGCCGATGTCCCGGTCACCCAGCAGCGGCAGGCGTTCCATGGCCCACTGATGCAGCTTGCCCTCGGCTGGCGCGTCCAGCTGCGGCAGCAGGCTTGCCAGACGGTTCCGCAAGGCGCCCAGGCGCGCCTCCGGTGCCGCGGGCTGTTCGGCAGTGTCTGCGCCAGGCGCTGACAAACCAGACATTTCCCAGGCATACAGCATCACCGACTGCGCCAGATTCAGCGACGGATAGGCCACTTTCATGGGGATGCCGGTGAGCAGGTCGCACAGGGCCAGTTCTTCGTTGGCCAGCCCCCGGTCTTCCCGGCCAAACACCAGGGCGGCGGTGGCGACCGACCCGCCCTTGCGCGCGAGCACCTCCCGCAGCTGGCCGGGTGGGTGCCAGTCCTGCCGGTTGTGGCGGGGCTTGGCGGAGGTCGCCATCAGAAGGTCTACGGAGTTTCGCACCGCCGCCAGATCGGGGAAAATGCGCGCATTGTCCAGAATGTGGTCGCTGCCGTGAGCCAGCCAGTGCGCTTCCGGCCTGGTGTGCAGGTCGGAATTGACCAGCCAGAGTTCGCCAAAGCCCATCGTGCACAGAGCACGGGCGGCCGCGCCGACGTTTTCCGGAACCTTGGGTTCAACAAGTACAAAGGCCAGTTGCATGACATTACCTCCGGCCGCGAGTTTACACGACCGCGCCGAATCTGTTGATAGCCGCTGGCAGCAGCTCAATGACTGGCTGCGGCAGCACCGCGAGCTCTGGGCGTCGGCACCGTTTATGGAGCCGGTGCCAGACTGGACGCTCAGCCAGCCAGGGCTTGCCGACTGGGTTTCCGGGCTGAGTGAAGCACAGTGCCGGAGCCTGGACGATGACCCTGCCGGGCTGGCGGCATTGGCCGCAGAGTATCTGCCCTCCCTGGGCCGGTATGATGAGCTGGTGCGCGTTGGCGAGTGGAGCAATCCTCAGCAGGCAGACAAGGCGACCCTGCCGGAAGTCCATGCGGTGGATATGCCGGGCCGCAAGCGACTACAGGCCGGGGCTTTCTCCGCGGCGCTTCAGCCGCTGGCGCACCCGGTGATGGACTGGTGCTGTGGCAAGGGGCATCTGGGCCGGACCCTGGCGGCCCGCGGTCAGCCTGTGACCGGGCTGGAATGGAACGCGGAACTGGTGCAAGACGGCAATCGCCTGGCCGAACGCTTCGGTGACCCGGTGTCCCTGCGTTGCCAGGATGTGATGGCGTCTGACCTGACACTGCCTGCCGAGGCCCACGGGGTGGCGCTGCATGCCTGCGGCGATCTGCACCGCCAACTGATTCGCCGCGGCGGCGCGGCGAGCCTGCCCCGACTGAGCCTGTCGCCCTGCTGTTACCACCTGACCGACCGCGAGGTTTATCAGCCGTTATCCCGTCGTGCCGCAGAGCATCGGGCATGCCTGAAACTGGCCCGAAACGATCTCCGGCTGGCGGTGCAGGAAACGGTTACCGCGCCCGAGCGGGTGCGCGAGCAGACCCGCCGGGTCAGCCAGTGGCGACTGGGCTTCGATGCCCTGCAGCGGCAACTGCGCGGTGAAGACAGTTATCTGCCGGTGCCGTCCCATCCGTCACGGCTGGCCAATGGTACCTTCGAAGATTTCTGCCGTTGGGCAGCACAGAAGAAAGGCCTCTCCCTTACTGCAACGGTCAATTTCGAGCACTGGCAGGCCGAAGGCGAGCGCCGCTGGCTGCAGGTAAAACAGTATGAACTGGTGCGCCACCTGTTCCGCCGACCGCTGGAGTTGTGGCTGGTGCTGGATTACGGGTTGTATCTGGAAGAGCAGGGCTACCGGGTGCGAATCGGGGAATTCTGTGATCGCTCACTGACGCCCCGCAATCTGCTGATTGACGCAGTGCGGGACTGAACGGATAAGGGCGTCCCGAAGGACGCCCTTTTTGTTGTCGGCTGATGCCGGTTTAGCGACGCAGCTGAATCAGCGCTTCCACCCGACGGTTGGCGGCGCGGCCTTCCGGGGTGTCGTTCGGTGCGACCGGTTGCTGAGCACCGTAGCCGGTGGCACTGACCCGGTACTTCTCGACGCCGGAATTTTCAATCAGGCGCTCAGCCACCGCTTCTGCACGACGCTGGGACAGATCCTGGTTGTAGGCAGGGTCACCGCTGTCATCGGTGTGGCCGGCCACCTCAACGAAGGTTTCCGGGTTTTCCTGCAGAATCTCGGCGACCCGCTCCAGGTCGTCCTCGTAGACGCTGTCGATCTCGTCGCTGTCGAAGGCGAACTGAACGTCCACTTCGATGGTTTCAATGGTCTCGGTAATGCCGGAACAACCCAGCTCATCCACCTCGGCACCCGGCAGGGTGCTCGGGCACTGATCCACACCATCGACGACGCCATCGTTGTCGCCGTCGAACTCACAGCCCTGGCTGTCCACTTCGGCGGCCAGGGTGGAATCGGGGCAGGCATCGCGGTCGTCAGGAACGCCGTCCCGATCCCCGTCCGCGACCTCTTCGACCACGTTACGGAAGAAGGCCAGACTGAAGGACAGCGCGACCTGGGTATCGAAGGTGCTGTCGTCGATGCCATGGAATTCCCGCAGATCGGCGCGCAGCGAAATCATGTCGCTCAGGTTGTATCGGAAACCACCACCAATGTTGACCCGGGTTTCGTCGTGATTGCTGCCCAGGCTTTGCGGGCCGGTTGGGTCATCGCCGAAATCCGCGTGGCCACCACCGAAGGACAGGTAGGGGTTGAAGGCTTCTTCCGGGTCGGCGAAGTAGTAGGTGGCGTCGAGGCGGAGTTCGTCGAACTCGGAATCGCCCGGCGCATTTTTGCGGTCAATGTCGCCGCGGGAATACACACCCTCCAGAGCCCAGCGATCGGTGAAGCGGTACTCAATGCCAACGCCGTAGACGTCGCTTTCGCTCAGATCCCGCTTGTCGTCAAAATACTGGTAGGCCGCAAACGGGTTGATGTAGATGGTGTCCCGACGAACATCGGCCAAAGCCGCGGGCACAAGAGCAATTGCGATGGCTGCCACCGCACATGAGCGCATGATGTTCATGCGATACCTCCTGTTCTTTTTCGTAAGGGGACTGCGGGACTGCACCTGCTGGAACGCCGGTATTACGGAAATCTAGGTCAGAGGTTCGGAAAAAACAAAGTTCGCAGCGAAGTTTCCCGCGAGGTGTCCGGTGCCTGTACGGGTTTGCTGTTAACCCGGCGGATTCAGCAGGGTGAAGTAAAGATGTGCGCTCTTTTTGCTGAAGTTCAGGGTTTCGCCGGAGTCGAATCGAACTTCGAACGCGCTTTCGTCTTCACTCAGAACCTCGCCTGGGCCGAGAACGGCATGGTTCAGGCGTTTCTGGTGCCATAAAACGGCGCTTTCAGCGGCGCTGACGGCGGTCACGCCCTCGAGCGCTACCCCTTCCCGCTCGGCGTAGCGCAGACTGACCGGCGTCACTGGTGCGGCCAACTGGAGCGGGGCGTCGGACTGCCCGGCGCCATCGTCCAGCTGGCGCCCCAGTTCGGCCGCCAGGTCAAAGCAGAACTCCTGAACAAACCGGCTGGGGCCCTGGTCACCGTCCAGATGGGGCTGCTGGCTCACCGGTCGGCTGATCAGGTGCAGCTGCTGGCGGCAGCGTGTCATGGCGACGTAGAGCAGCCGGCGTTCGCTTTCCAGGAAGGCACGGGCATCCTCCTGAGCGCGCGGGCTGTAGGGGAGGTACTTTTCCTGCAGGCCGGGGATGATCACCTGCGGCCACTCCAGCCCTTTGGTTCGGTGAATGGTGGACAGCAACACGCCCGCTTCGCGTTTCTCGCCCGCCTGCTGCTTGAGGGCCCTCAGGTGGTCGAGGGCACCATTGACGTCCACGTCCAGGCCTTTGAGGTATTCCCGGAAGCCATGCACGGTATCGATGCGTTCATCGGCGCTTTCGTGGGTCAGCGCCAGGCTCCGGATGCCTTCGTACAGGTCGGTGTGCTCGGCGTACAGGGTAATCAGGCCAGACACCGGGCCCCGGTACTCGGTCAACCGCGCGAGGATCTCACCCAGCTTGCGCAGCTTGCGCCCGGCCATCGGTGTCAGGGCATCGAAGTCCATGGCCAGAAGCCGCTCGTGCCAGCCGCCGGCGAAGCCGGACAGGAATCGCGCCAGTTGTTCCAGTTCCGGCTCCTTGAGGCCGACATGGGGAAACCGCAGTAACTGCCGAGCGGCTTCCATGCGGTCTTCATCGGGCATCCGGGCCAGGCGTCCGGAGGCGACCTGCAGCAGGGCGGTCGTGGCCTGAACCTCCCGGCTGAACAGCGCGCCTTTGCCGGCATCAATGCGGTAGGGAATCTGTCGGGCCAGCAGTTTCAGTTCGATGGGCACGCTCTGGCTCCAGACCCGGAACAGAATGGCGGTGTCCGTCAGGGCAATGCCGTCGGTATTGGCCTGCTGCAGAATCCGGATCACGGTGTCGGCATCGTTGTCCGCCCGGTGCAGTTCGATCCCGGTCGCCGGTGTCGAGGGGTGCGCATGGCACAGCACATCCCTGCGACCGGTGTTATGGCAGATCAGGTGATTAGCCAGCAGGGCCACCCGATGGCCGTAACGGAAGGTGTAACTGAGGGTTTGTTCCAGCGGGCTTTCGAACTCGTCGCTGAAGCGTTTCAGAATGAACTCCGGCTTGGCGCCCCGGAACTCGTAGATGGTCTGGTCCGGATCGCCCACCACCGTGACACGGGCCCGGTCGCCGGCCACAAAGCGCAGTAACAGATGCTGGATCTCGTTGGTGTCCTGGTATTCGTCCACCAGGATCAGATCCATTTTGTTGCTCACCAGCCGTTGCAACGGCGGGTTCTGGTGAATGGCCATGACCGGCTCGTACAGCATGTCGGCGTAGCTGATGCGGGATTCGGATTTGCGCCATTGCTCGAAGCTGTGGAACAGGTCGATGAGGTACCGGTGCTTGTCGGCGTAGCCCAGTTCCTCGAACACCGTTTCTGCCGGCGACAGGGTGGTTTTCACCAGATCGATAAAGCCGGTGGCGGTTTCCACAAAGTCCTTCTTGTTGCGGCGGATCTCATCGGCAAGGTCCTCCGGCGCCAGCCGCCGGGTTAACTGCCACGCCTGATAGCTGATCTCCTGCTCGGTCAGGATTTTGTCTGAAAAACCCGGCAGGTAACCTTCTCGCACGAAACGCTTGTACAGCCGCAGCCCCATGGCGTGGTAGGTGCGGATCTCCGGCAGAGCCAGCCCTTGCCGATCGCACACCTGCTGCAGCTTGCGGCCAAAATCCTCTTTTGCACTGCGGTTGAACATCAAAACCAGCATGCGGTCCGGATCGTGCCCTTGCTCAAGCAGGTAGCGGATCCGCCAGGCCAGGGTGGAGGTCTTGCCGCTGCCGGCCACCGCGGTGATCACCGAATGCTCGTAGCCCGCGGTAATAATGGCGCGCTGTTCGTCGGTGAGAAAGTCGGGGAGCTCAGGCAGGGTGGGGGATCTGGATTCGGTTGGCATGGCCTCTATTGTACTGGCCAACTGGTAGTGCGGATACCTGTCCCGCATAATTGCACCGATTGAGAGTAACCCATGGCAGCGCAGGCCACCGACCATAGCGTTGGCGGTCCCTGGTCAGCAAAAAAAGGATGAGCAAGATGCAGATGTCCGAATCCGTGAACGTACTGGGAGAGCCACTGGAAACTTGCGGCAACGACCCCGTGACCGGTTTTTACCGGGATGGCTGCTGTAACACCGGCCCGGATGATCTCGGCTTTCATACCGTGTGTACCGTGGTAACTGAAGACTTCCTTGAGTTTTCCCAAGGCCGTGGCAATGACCTGAGCACGCCCCGGCCGGAATACGGGTTTCCGGGGTTGAAGCCGGGTGATAGCTGGTGCCTGTGCGCGGCCCGGTGGCAGGAAGCGTTCGAGGCCGGGGTGGCACCCCGGGTAAGGTTGCGGGCCACCCATCAGGCGACGCTGGAAATGTGTGAACTGGCCGACCTGAAACGACACGCGGTGGATCTGAGTTAATGCCGCACGGCGATCAAGAAACACCGGCACTCGAGCGCTGGTCGTCGTTTCAGGATCGCCTGAGCCGGCGGGGCGAGCGGCGCCTGGTGTTGGTCGAGGGCAATCGCGCCGAGGCGCTGGCCTGGCTGGCTGACGCCCTGCCATTGTTGCCCCGGCAGCCCGGTGTGTGGATTGGCCAGGCGCAACACTGCCCGGCCGATTACCTGACCGCACTGGAGCCGGCCCGCGCGCAGGAATGGCTGGGGCGCGAGCTGTCAGTTGTGGCCTGGGACGGCTGGCAGGGCAACCCGCCGGATGCGATCGCCGCGTTGTCCGGTACCTTGCGTGCCGGTGGCCTGTTCTTCTGGTTGATGCCGCCGCTGGCCCAATGGCCCGATTTTAACGATCCGGATTACGCCCGCACCGGCCTGGAATCAGGCTCCGGGCATCCATTCGCGGCGCGCATGGCGCGGATTCTGGCCGATGACCCAGCGGTTTTGCGTGTCGATGCCGGCCGCGCCAGCGAGTTCCGGTTGCCGGAGCTCGCTGAGCCGGAATCACCCTTTGCGGTGCAAACCACCGAGGATCAGCAGGCGCTGGTGAAGCGTTTGATTGAATGTGGTCTGGGGCGCCGGCGCAAGCCTCTGGTGGTGACCGCAGACCGAGGCCGGGGCAAGTCGGCGGCATTGGGCATGGCGGCGGCCCGACTGGTGCTGCAGGGTCGGCAACGTGTGCTTGTCTGCGCGCCGAATCCGGGCAATGTTGCAACCCTGCTGCACCATGCCCGCGAGACCCTGGCGGATGAATTGCTCGAGGCATCAGACCACGGGCTGACCACGCACGCCGGCGCGCAGATCCGGTTCCTGCCGACACGACAATTGCTCGCCGAAAAACCTGAGGCCGAGGTGGTCATGGTGGATGAAGCCGCCGCCATACCGGCCCCTTTGCTGAAACAGGTGCTGCTCGGCTGGCCCAGAGTGGTGTTTTCCTCCACGGTGCATGGCTACGAAGGCTCGGGCCGGGGCTTCGCGATCCGGTTCCGGCAGGTACTGGACCGGGAAACCCCGCGCTGGCAATCCGTTACCTTGAAAGCCCCGGTCAGGTGGTCAGCGCAGGACCCCCTGGAGCCGCTGATTGCCAGGCTGTTTCTGCTGGCGGCCGATACCGGGCCAGCACAGAGCGCGGCTGACAGCGCGTCTGCTGTCGTCATCGAACGCTGGTCGCCCGGTAGCGTCGAGGAAACCGAACTGGCCGTGGCCTTCGGTCTGCTGGTCAACGCCCATTACCGCACCACACCCGCCGACTTGCGTCAGTGGATGGATGCCCCGGACACCGTGAGCTGGCGGGCGAGCCAGGCTGGCAAGACGGTGGGCGTCCTGTGGGCAACCGTTGAAGGTGGCCTGTCCGCTGATCTTGCGGAGCAGGTGACGCTCGGCAAGCGGCGTCCCCGAGGGCACCTGCTGGCGCAGTCGCTGGCCAGTCACAGTGGCTTTCCCGAAGCTGCCAGCCAGAAGTGTCTGCGGGTGGTTCGCATTGCGGTGTCGGAGCAGGTCCGGCGCCAGGGGGTGGGGCAGCGCCTGGTGCAGGCGGCCGCACAGCATGTCGGCGTGGCGGGGCTCGATTCTCTTGGCACCAGTTTCGGTGGCAGTGCCGATTTGCTGACCTTCTGGCAGTCCTGTGGCATGCGGCTGGTGCGCGTGGGGCTGACCCAGGAAGCCAGCAGCGGTGAATACCCGGTGCAGATGCTGCGGGCCAGCTCGGCGGCTGGCCAGTCGCTGCAGGCGCGACTGCGCCAGAGGCTGGCCGAGCACTGGTTAACCCTGGTGCCGCTGGCCTGGCAACAGCTCGAACCGGAACTGCTGGCCGCCCTGACCGGCGATTTGCCGGCAACTCCGCAGTGTTCGGCCGACGATACTCGCGATCTGTCCAGCTTTGCCCACGGCCATCGAGGCTTTGTGCTGACCCTGCCGGTGCTGCGCAAACTCAGTCTGGAGCCCGGCGTGATGGCGTTGCTGGCTGGGCCGCCGGACCTGTCGCTCTGGGTGGCGGCGGTGTTGCGCCAGCGCCCGTGGGCGGAGTTACAACGGGATCGGTTGTGCACCGGCCAGCGCGATGGCGAAAACCGGTTGCGGGCTCTGGTCCGGCTGGTATTGGAGCAGCGCCCGGAGTTGTGACCGGCTCGATTTAATTGTTCCGATGCCCTCCGCAGAATAGATCCAGAATTCCCCATCGAGACTGACTGTTATGGCCAAGGGATCCGGCTTCCCCCTGCACCTGTTGTACGCTTTCGTCCTATCTTCACCCCTGTTCACCGGCTGTGCTTCCAATCAACCGCCAACCAATCTGACCCGGGAAATCGCGGCTGAATCGGCAACGCCGATGATTCGGGCGGCAGCCGATGGGCATTTGGCGCACGTGCAGGCGTTGGCGGAGTCTGGCGCGTCGCTCAATACCCTCACCGAGTCCGGCTCACCACTGATGGCCGCCGTTGAAGCCGGTCAGGATCGGGTCGCGCTGTATCTGTTGTCCGAGGGTGCTGCGCCGGACCTGGCGTCAGCCGATGGTGAAACGCCGCTGATGGTAGCCGCAGAGCAGGGTAGTCGGCGCCTGGTACGGTTATTGTTGTCGGCCGGGGCGGATGTGAATGCCCGGTCGGCCACGGGTGCCACACCGGTGATCCGGGCTGCGGAAGCCGGCAATCTCTCCGTGGTAAAGCTGCTGTTGGCGGCGGGTGCCAATGTCAACGTCAGCCAGGGTGGCGAATCTCTGTTGATGAAGATTGTCGGCAGTGGCGACATGCTGACTGCCGAGATGCTGCTGGCCGCCGGCGCTGACGTCAACTACGAGGCCGAAGGTGGCCACACCGCACTGGATGTGGCCCGGGCCCATAACAACCGTGATCTGGAAATGTTACTGATTCAGGCCGGTGCCGCGCTCTGAGCCGGGGTTTCAGTCCAGCGGCATCGGATCCTGCCCGTTGACCAGCGCCCGCTGGAAGTGGGCGTCGATCACGTCGGCGGGCACCTCGGCCACTGTGCTGTAGGACCACGCCGGCGCGCCCTGACGATCAATCAGCCGGGCGCGAATTCCCTCGGCCAGGTCACCTCGGCGGGCGCACTCGGCGGCCATGCCCAACTCCATTCGCAAGATATCTTTCAGCGACATCTGCTGCGCCTTTTGCAGCTGTGTCCAGACCAGCCAGGCCGACACCGGGCAGCCTTCCCGGAGGCTGCGCATGCAGTCGCTCCACCACGGGCTGTCGATCTCTGCCGACAGCAGCTGATCCACCACGGCGGGCAATTCATCGCCGGCGCTCAGGCGGGCGATGTCTTTCTCGTGCTGCTCCAGGTGACTCCTGGGCAGCGACCGGTAATCCGTCGCGGGCATCTGGTTCAGCATCCGGAACAGGCGGTTGTCGTCCGCGGCCGCTTCACCGGTCCAGCGCTGGTCCTGCAACTGGCCCAGCAGGGGCTCCCGGTCGTCCGGCTGCATGGCGATGTCAATCAGTCCGATGCGAATGGCATCGGTAATATTCAGACGGGCACCGGTCAGGCCCATGAACAGACCGATCCGGCCGGGCAGACGATTCAGAAACCAGCTGGCGCCGACATCCGGGAACAGGCCCACGGATATTTCCGGCATGGCGAGCGTGACATCCGGCATCGCCAGGCGGTAACGGCAGGCCGACAACAGTCCCAGTCCGGCGCCCATGGTGATGCCGTGGGCCATGCCCACGACTGGCTTGGGGAAACGGTGCAGGCTGTAAACCAGTCGGTATTCCAGGGCGAACTGTCGAATGGCCTGATCGCCAGCGGCGTGGGTAAGAGAATCGTGCAGATCCCGCAGGTGGCCCCCGGCGCAGAAGCCCCGGTCGCCCCGGCCCTGCAAAACCACGAGGCAGATACCGTCGTCGTCGGCCCACCGGTCCAGTGTGCCCTGGAATTCCGTGAGTGTGTCCTCGTCGAGCGCATTCAGGGTCTCGGGTGCGTTCAGCGAAATCAGACCAAGACGGCCTTCCATGCATTCGATTTCCTGTACATCTACCGACATCAGGTAAGTCTCCGACGTGTTGAAACAATCTGGCTTTGGCGGCGGTCCGTAACAACACTGTGTCCTGTAAAACAGGACAACGGGGCGGAACCGCATCCAGGACCTTGAGCCGGCACGTTTGGCTCTGAGGGCCACTGTGCTATAAGTGCTAAACAGTTTACAGTTCGGCAAGACGTGCCGGAATGCAAACACCACCAAAGGACGATGAGAGGGTAAAGACAATGACAGTGAAACACTACGCCATGGTTGGACTTTTCACGCTGGGTACGGCCGTTTCCGGAGTGGCGGCTGCCGCTGACGTGGAAGCTGGCAAGGCAAAGGCTGCGGTATGCGCCGCGTGTCATGGGCAGAACGGCATTGCCCAGATCCCGACCTACCCGAATCTGGCTGGCCAGAATGAGCAGTATCTGGTGTCTGCCCTCAAAGCCTACAAGAACAAGCAGCGTAGCGGCGGGCAAGCCGCCATCATGCAGGGCCAGGCCGCTGCCCTGAGCGACACGGACATCGCCAACCTGGCGGCTTACTACGCCAGCCTGCCGGCCGGCGGCAAGTAAGCGTGTTGCCATCGTCTGCGGGCGGCTCAGGCCGGCCCGCCGACGATTCGATAGCAGGGCTGGTAGCCAGTGGTGCCCGGTAACTTCATCCGGTTCTGCGCCACAAACTGTTCCAGCATGGCCTCCAGCGGCTCGATCAGCGTGGGGTCGCCGGCAATCTCAAACGGGCCCTTCTCCTGCACCTGCCGGATGCCATTCTCTTTCACATTCCCCGCCACAATGCCGCTGAACGCCTTGCGCAGATTGGCGGCAATCAGATGTGCCGGCTGATCCCGGTGTAACTCCAGCGCCCGCATACTCGCGTGGGTGGGTTCAAAGGGCAGCTGGAACACCGGATCGATTTCCAGCATCCAGTTAAAGTAGTACGCGTCCTGCATGGCCCGGCGGAAGGTGCCGACATCCTTCATGCCCTGTTTCATGGTCTGGGCGACCCGGGCCGGGTCGTCGATGATGATTTCGTACTTGGCGGCCGCTTCGTCACCCAGGGCATTGCGGATGAACTTGTCGATCATCTCGAAGTATTCGGCATTTTCCTTCTGGCCGGTGAACACCACCGGGAACGGCAGGTCGGCGTTGTTGGGGTGCAACAGAATGCCCAACAGGTAGAGGATTTCCTCGGCCGTGCCCACCCCGCCCGGGAATACAATGACACCGTGTCCGCTGCGGACGAACGCCTCGAGGCGTTTTTCAATGTCGGGCATGATCACCAGTTCGTTCACGATCGGGTTCGGGGCCTCGGCACCAATGATGCCCGGCTCGGTAATGCCGATGTAGCGGCCGTTCTTGATGCGTTGTTTGGCGTGGGCAATGGTGGCGCCTTTCATCGGTCCTTTCATGGCGCCGGGGCCGCAGCCGGTGATGATGCTCAGCCCGCGCAGGCCGAGCTGATGGCCAATCTCCTTGCTGTACTGGTACTCTTCGTGGCCAATGGAGTGACCACCCCAACAGACCACCAGATCGGGCTGCCGGCCGGGTTCCAGCACCCGGGCGTTGCGCAGGATGTGGAACACCACGTTGGTGATATCGTCCGGATTGTCGCGGCGAAAGCCGGATGCCGTGTCCGGCATGGAATGCAGGTAGACGATATCCCGCAGGACGGAAAACAGATGCTCACGGATGGCACGCAGCATTTCGCCATCGACAAAGGCGTGGGCCGGCGCGTTGATCAGTTCGAGTTTCAGGCCCCGGGGCTGAGGCACCAGCCGAACGTCAAAGTCGGCATGGGATTCCATCAGGGCTTTACAGTCATCGGTTTCGACACCGGTGTTCAGCACCGCCAGGGCGCACTGCCGGAACAGTCGGTAAAGGCCCCCTTCGCTGCGGTCCTTGAGGCGGTTAACCTCATGGCTGGAAAGGATTTCAAGGCTTCCCTCGGGGGATACCAGGGCATTGATAGTAGGTTCGCGCATGAACGGAACTGCTCCTGACGATCGTTGTTGTAGCGGGCATGGTTGCCGGATTGGTTAATATTTCGGCAATGCCTGATTTTGATGCATGCATCCCTGAGGATACACTACGGCCTCTTTTCATTATTAACCACTCTACGTTCTGATTATGAAACTTCTTATTCGTCCCGCGTCGGAAGTCGCGATCAAAAGCAAACCCGTTCGTCGACAGCAGATGCGCCAACTGCGTCAGAATATCCGTAAGCTCCTGACCCGGATCAATCCAGACATTGTCGTGGAGGGCAGTTGGGACAGAGTGGATGTCGCGCTCCCCGAACAGCAGGGCCTGCTCGGTACCGTACTGGATACCTTGCTGCGTATTCCCGGCATCTCGACCATCCAGGAAATTGCCGCCTTTCCGTTCGTGGACATGGACGACGTGGGGGCGAAAGCTGTCGAGGCGTTTGCCGACCGGCTCGAAGGCAAGACTTTCGCGGTGCGGGCCCGACGCCACGGCGAGCATGCCTTCCGCTCCATCGATCTGGAGCGCAGTGTCGGTGCGGCCCTGTTCGCGGGGGCCAGTCCGGCCGGTGTGGACCTGAAAAATCCGGAGGAAGAGGTCCGGATTGAAGTGGGGGACGACGAATTTCATATCGCGCTGCGCAAACATCGGGGGCTGGGTGGCTACCCGCTGGGCAGCGTGGAAACCGTCATGACGCTGATCTCCGGAGGCTATGATTCGTCCGTGGCCGCTTACCTGATGATGCGGCGCGGTCTGCGCAACCACTATCTGTTCTTCAACCTGGGCGGCACTGCCCATGAGGTTGGCGTTCGCCAGGTCGCCCATTACCTGTGGGAACGCTACGGCGCCACCCACAGCGTCAAATTCATTTCCGTGCCCTTCGAGGGCGTGGTCGCGGAAATCATGCGCTCGGTGAATCATCGTCACTGGGGCGTGGTGCTCAAGCGTCAAATGCTCAAAGCGGCGGCGCAGATTGCCAAGGAATATAACGTGGCCGGCCTGGTCACCGGCGATGCCGTTGCCCAGGTGTCCAGCCAGACGCTGACCAACCTGAACGTGGTCGACCGCGCCAGTGACGAAGTGGTCTTGCGCCCCCTGGTGGCGATGGATAAGGAAAGCATCATCGACATTGCGCGGGATATCGGTACCGAATCCTTCGCCCGTAACATGCCGGAGTACTGTGGGGTGATCTCCCAGAAGCCGGTTACCCGGGCCAGGTTGTACCGGGTCGAGGCGGACGAGGCGGAGATGGATCCGTCGGTGCTGCAGCAGGCCATCGAGACCCGCGAGGAAACGGCCCTGAGCCGCTTGCTGGATTCGGTCCGCACACCGGAAGAGGTGGAGCTGGTCCAGACTCCCGGGCTGGATGATGTGATCATTGATGTCCGCCACCCGAACGAGGGCGATCAGTCACCCCTGATGCTGACCAACAACCGGGTCATGCAGATTCCGTTCTACGAGCTGAACGAACAGGTGGCGAATCTGCCCGACGACCAGCAGTACCTGCTGTACTGCGATCGCGGCACCATGAGCCGTATGCACGCCGGCCACCTCAAGGCCGACGGCTACGACAACATCAAGGTGTATGCTCCGGCGTCCTGAGGCGTCAGGCGAGCATACCCCGGAAGAACTGCTGGACGTTCTCGTTGAGGGCGTCCAGGTCATACCCGCCTTCCTGAACCACCAGCGTGGGCAGCCCCAGGTGGTCGATCTGCGTGCTCAGGCGCCGGAACCCTTCCGACGACACTGACACCTTGGCCTGTGGGTCGTTCTTGTAGACATCGAAACCCAGCGCCAGAATCAGGGCATCGGGCTGGAACAGCCGGATCGCCGCCAGTGACTCCTCCAGTTTGGCGAAGAAATCGTCTTCGGACGCGCCATGAGGCATGGGCAGGTTGATGTTGTAGCCGAAGCCGTCGCCTTCTCCGCGTTCGTTTTCAAAACCGGTCACCACCGGATAGAAGTTGGTGGGGTCGCCGTGGATGGACACGTACAGCACATCGCTGCGGTCGTAGAAGATTTCCTGAATACCCTGGCCGTGGTGCATGTCGGTATCGAGAATGGCAATGCGCGGGAACCGGCGTTTCAAGTGCTCGGCGGCGATCGCGCAATTGTTCAGGTAGCAAAAACCGCCGGCGGCATCCCGCCGTGCGTGGTGCCCGGGTGGGCGGCAGACGGCGTAGGTGTGACGCTCGCCGGAAATCAGGGCATCGGCCGCGCCCAGGGCAGTTTGGGCAGACCAGTAGGCCGCCTTCCAGGTGTTCTCGCCAATCGGGCAGCTGCCGTCGGCCTGGTAGCGGGCCGCCTCGGCCAGAATGCCGGTCAGGTGGTTGGGAGAGCGCACGAAAATATTGGAAATCACCTCGTCGCCCCAGTCGTCCATCTCCTTCCAGCGCCGATGGGCCGACTCGAGAAATCGCAGGTAACCAAGGTCATGCACCTTGGAAATCGGGCCCGCACCCTGGTCGGACGGATGCAGCACCGGAATCCCCATTTCCCTCAAGCCTTCCAGCATGTGTCCGGTGCGATCCGGTACCTCCTGCGGCTGTCGCATCTGCCCACGGGTGAAGTAGGTCTTGGGAATGTGCTGATCCTGTGCAGGATGAAAAAACGCTTTCATAACTCCGACCTCCTTGGTTTTCCTGACTCCGAGTATAGGCGTGGGTCAACAGGTATCAAAAGCCTCGTCGGCGACTTTACAGCCCCTGCCTCAGCATCCACTATGGAAGACACGAGGAATCAACGCAACTGCGTCCCCGAGGGGATTCAGCCAGTTACCGAAGAGGAGGCGAGATGATCGAGTCACCACTGCTGGAAAAGCTGACCGGCTATATCGGTGGTCAATGGACTGACAGCGCATCGGGGCAGACCTTCGATGTCTACAATCCGGCGACCGGAGAGGTCATTGCTCAGGTAGCCTCGCTGTCGGAAGCCGATGTGAAGGCTGCGGTGGAGTCCGGCAAGTCGGCTCTGCGGCTGACCGAGCCCTACAGCATTGAAACCCGGAAAAAGTGGCTGGAAGACATCCGCGATGCCCTGAAGGCCAACAAAGAAGAGGTGGGCCGGATTCTGTGCCTGGAACATGGCAAGCCCCTGCAAGAAGCCCAGGGCGAAGTGGATTATGCGGCGGGCTTTTTCGATTACTGCGCCAAACACGTCCAGGCGCTGGAGCCCCATGAACTGCCTGAAGAGGCGCGGGGCTGTTCCTGGACCGTACACTACCGGCCGATCGGCGTGGCCGGCCTGATTACGCCGTGGAATTTCCCGATCGGCATGATTGCCAAAAAACTCTCGGCCGCACTGGCCGCGGGTTGTCCGTCGGTGATCAAACCCGCCAGTGAAACCCCGCTCACCATGATCGCGCTGTTCACCCTGCTGGATAAGCATGTGGACCTGCCCGATGGCATGGTCAACCTGGTCATGGGCAAGGCCAGCGTGATTGGCAAGGTGCTGTGCGAGAGCCCGGACGTGCCGATGCTGAGTTTTACCGGCTCCACCGAAGTGGGGCGCAAGCTGATTCTGGATACGGCGGATCAGGTCAAGAAGCTGGCTCTGGAACTGGGGGGCAACGCGCCGTTCATTGTCTTTGACGATGCCGATCTGGATGCCGCCGCGGACAACCTGATGGCGAATAAATTCCGGGGCGGCGGGCAAACCTGTGTGTGCGCCAACCGGATCTTTGTCCACGAATCCGTGGCGGAAGCGTTCGGCGAAAAGCTGGCCGAGCGGGTGGCGAAGATGACCGTGGGCAACGGTATCAACGGGGATGTGGATATCGGCCCGCTGATCAACAAGGCCGGGTTTGATAAGGTCAAGCGCCATCTCGAGGACGCGCTGGAAAACGGCGCCGATCTGGTGGCGGGCAAGTCGCCCCAGGAGCTGGGTGAGGGCCTGTTCTTCCCACCCACGGTGGTCACCGGCGTGACCCGCGACATGTGCTGCTACCGGGAAGAGACGTTCGGCCCACTGGTGCCCATGGCGCTGTTCAAGACCGAAGAAGAGGTTATCGAGGCGGGCAACGATACGGAATTCGGGCTGGCGTCCTACGTGTTCACCAACGATGCAGCCCGCGCCCAGCGCGTCGCTGCCGGCCTGCGGTTTGGTCACTGTGGCTGGAACACCGGGACCGGGCCAACACCGGAAGCGCCGTTCGGTGGCATGAAAGCTTCGGGTATTGGCCGCGAAGGCGGCTTGGAAGGTCTGTTCGAGTTCGTCGAGCCGCAGACCATCCCGCGCGGATTCTGACCCCGTCCGGTGACAGACGCCCGCCCCGTCGGAAGCCCCGGGGCGGGAAGGTCAGGCGGTTCGCGCCGGAATAAAGCTGCCGAAACCGGCCGTCTGGCCCAGTTCCGGAACAAGTTGTTCGTTGTCGACCGCCAGGCGACCGTTCACCAGCACATACTTGACGATGCCGGGGTTGCGGTTTACCAGCCGTTGCAGCCCGAAGTTTTCCATCTCTGCCCAGTGCACGGCCTCGAGGTCCTGATCGAATCCGGCGGGATCAAGCACCACCACATCGGCCCGGTCGCCGACGTGAATCCGGCCGGCATCGACGCCAAACCACGTGGCCTGATCGCCGGTAAGGCGATGCACGGCCTGTTCCATGGTCATGACAGGTCTGCCTTCATCGATGGCTTCCTGAGCGAGCTTGAGCATGCGCAGCGGCAGGTTGTAGAACGCCATGTTACGAATGTGAGCGCCGGCATCGCTGAAGGTGATCAGTGATTTTGGATCTTTCACCAGTTTCTTGAGCACCTCCTTGCGGTGATTGCCAACGGTGGTGTACCAGCGGATGCTTTTGCCGTACAGCACCACCAGATCCAGAAACAAATCCACCACATGTATGCCGCGGGCCCGGGCCACCTCGTCGAAGTTCTTGCCTACCAGGGACTGGTCCGGGCAATCAATGATCATCGCGTCGCCAAAGTCCCGCTGCCAGACCCGGGGGCTGAGTTTCTCGCCATAGAACTTCCGGAACTGCCGGCGGTAGGATTCGTCTTGCAGGAGGTCGTTGCGTTCCACTTCATCTTTTAAATCCAGCGCCATTTCGCCGGCGCCGAATTCCTCGAAGAACACCACATCAATGCCATCGGCATACACCGTGAACGGCGTCGGCAAGACCTGCCAGCGGAAATCGCCGCGCAGAAAGTTGGTGAATTTCGAGGTTAGCCGGGTCAGGAAATTGAGGTAGGCGCTGCCCTTGAGATCCATCTGGCTGATTAATGTCGTTTTCAGCGGCGTGCGCAGCCAGCCCAGGCATTCGCGAATGTACTGGGTAATCTGCAATGGCGTGGCGGCATTGGGGGCGCCCTGATGTACCCGGCCGTAGCGGCGCACCAGTTTGTTCAGGCGTGCGACTTCCTTCCACTGGGCGTAGGTGCTGGGCAGGCTCTTGGACCATTCCCGGTCACCGTCGACCTTGTCCCACTTCAGACACATGGTGGACAGGCCCAGAAAACCTGCCTCCAGCGCCTCTTCCAGCAGAGCCTCCATGTGCTGCATTTCCGGCTCGGTGGGCTGCTGCGCGTGGTCGGTGGCCCGGCTCAGGCCCATGACGCCGACGCGCAGGTCGCTGTGCCCCAGCAGGCTGATCACATTCGGCCCCAGAGGCAGTTGTCGGACGTAGTCGACCCATTCCCGTGGCGTGGACCAGGTTTTGTTGTCGCGCAGAATGGGCAGAACCCGCTCCCGGGGCACGGTTTCGACCCGGGTAAAGATATCCGAGGCGTCCTCGTAGTCCGAGCACACCATACTGAGCGAACAGCTGCCCACCAGCACGGTGGTCACGCCGTGCCGGATGGACTCCGACAGGCTCGGGCTGACCAGCATCTCGGCGTCGTAATGGGTATGGGTGTCGAGGAATCCCGGCGTCACCCAGTGCCCGCTGGCATCGATCACCCGTTCCGCCTGGTCCTCGGGAATGGGGTTGGCACTGACCTTGGCGATCCGTCCGTTACGGATGCCAATATGGCGGATGGACGCGGGCGCGCCGGTGCCGTCGAAGTATCGCCCACCGTTCAGAATGACATCGTAGGAGGTCATAGCTCTGGTCCCTTGCTGATTGTTGTTATTGTAGTTGCCTGTCGGGTGTGTCGGGTGCCATGACAGGTCACCTTCTATCATGGCATGAAATAATCCCGGCCGTGGAGTTTTGGGGGGCAGGCCTGAATGGGCTGGTGCGGCCTGTTATACTTCGCTGTCCGAAGTTCATCAGCCGCAGGTCAAGATTCAGTTATGGATGTCTCCCACATTATCGATCCCCTCAACGATGCCCAGCGCGAAGCGGTCACGGCCCAGAACGATCATTTGCTGGTGCTGGCCGGCGCGGGCAGTGGCAAGACGCGAGTGCTGGTGCATCGCATTGCCTGGTTGATGACGGTGGACCGGGTGCCGCCGACTGCCATCCTGGCGGTGACCTTCACCAACAAGGCCGCCAAGGAAATGCGTTATCGCATTGAGCAGATGATGAACATTCCGGCCCGTGGCCTGTGGTTCGGCACTTTCCATGGCATCGCGCACCGCCTGCTGCGCTCGCACTGGCAGGATGCCGGCCTGCCGGAGAACTTCCAGGTGCTGGACAGCGACGATCAGCTCCGGCTGGTGAAGCGGGTAATGCGCGAGAACCAGATCGATGAGACCCGCTGGCCGCCCAAACAGGCCCAGTGGTTCATCAACAGTCAGAAGGATGAGGGGCTGCGGGCAGCCCACATTCAGGAAAATCCCGGCGACCACTTCACCTCGACCATGGTGAAAATCTATCGCCAGTACGAAAAGCTGTGTCAGCAGGGCGGGCTGGTGGATTTTGGCGAACTGCTGCTGCGTTCGCACGAACTCTGGTTACACCGGCCGGAGTTGCTGGCGCACTACCAGAAACGCTTCCAGCATATTCTGGTGGACGAGTTCCAGGACACCAACACCATTCAATACGCCTGGCTACAGGTGCTGGCGAGCAATCGCGTGCCGCTGACGGTGGTGGGTGACGACGATCAGTCCATCTACGGCTGGCGGGGCGCCAAGATCGAAAACATCCAGCAGTACCAGCGGGACTTCCCCAACGCCCGGCTGGTGCGCCTGGAGCAGAATTACCGCTCCACCCAGACCATCCTCAAGGCCGCCAACGCGGTGATTGCCAATAATCAGGGCCGGTTGGGCAAGCAGTTATGGACCGACGGGCCGGACGGGGAACCGATCAGCCTGTACGCGGCCTTCAATGAACAGGACGAGGCCAACTACATCGCCGACAGCATTTCCGGCTGGGTCATGGACGGCAACCTGCGCAGCGAATCCGCCATTCTGTATCGCTCCAACGCCCAGTCCCGGGTGCTGGAAGAGGCCCTGATGCGTCAGGGCATTCCGTACCGGGTGTACGGTGGGTTGCGGTTCTACGACCGTCAGGAAATCCGGAATGCGCTGGCTTACCTGCGCCTGGTGCAGTACCGCCGGGATGACGCCGCCTTCGAACGGGTGGTGAATGTGCCGCCCCGGGGTATCGGTGCCAAGAGCCTGGCGGAGTTGCGGGAATACGCCACCGGCCAGGGCGTGTCCCTGTGGGAATCGGCGGAGCGCCTGCTGGAAGCGGGTCAGGTCAAGGGCCGCGCCAAGACCGGCCTGCAGTCGTTCATGGCCATCATCGAAGGCTTGTCGGAGATGGCCGACAACGCCTCGCTGCAGGGCCTGATGAAACAGACCATCGAAGACAGCGGCCTGAAGGATTATCACGCCAACGAAAAAGGCGAAAAGGGTCAGGCCCGGGTTGAAAACCTGGAAGAACTGGTCAACGCGCTGTCGGATTTCGAGGTGGAAGACGGTGTCGACCCGCTGGCGGAGTTTATTGCTCAGGCCGCCCTGGACGCCGGTGAGTCTCAGGCCAGTGAGCACGAAGACAGCGTCCAGTTAATGACCTTGCATTCGGCCAAGGGGCTGGAGTTCCCGATGGTCTTTCTGGCCGGCGTGGAAGAGGGGTTGTTCCCCCACAATATGTCGCTGGAGGAACCGGGGCGGATGGAAGAAGAGCGCCGCCTGGCCTACGTGGGCATCACCCGCGCGATGAAAAAGCTGGTGCTCACCTACGCCGAATCCCGCCGGCTGTACGGCCAGGAAAAATTCCATGCCCTGTCCCGCTTCGTGCGGGAGATTCCCGGCGATTGTCTGCAGGAAGTGCGTCTGCGTAACACGGTCACCCGGCCCGCTATGGTCGAGCGGCCGAACGAAGGGCTGTTCAGTCAGGAATCGGCTCAGCAGGCCGGGTTCAGTCTGGGCCAGCGGGTTCGCCATCCCAAGTTTGGTGAGGGTATCGTGCTGAATTGCGAAGGCAGCGGTGCCCATGCCCGGGTGCAGGTGAACTTCGACGACGGCGCGAAGTGGCTGGTTCTGGCCTACGCACCGCTCGAAGCTTGCTGATAGCCGGCGCCGGGTGTTGTCCAGCGCGGGCTGCTGCCGGCTTACATCAGCACCGCGTAGATAACCCCGGCCAGCAGAATCCGGTAGATCACGTAGGGCCACATGCCGACGGTGTTCAACCACTTCAGGAAAAAGTGGATGGCGGTGATGGCCATGAGGAATGAGGTCACGCCGCCGATCAGGAAGCCGCTCCAGTCCACCACCACATCCGAGGTGGCTACTTCCAGCAGTTTCACGGATGACGCCAGCACGATGATCGGGATCGCCAGCAGAAACGAGAAGCGGGAGGCGGTTTCCCGGCTCATGCCCAGAAACAGGCCGGCGGTGATGGTAACGCCGGACCGGGAGGTCCCCGGTACCAGCGCCATGGCCTGAGCGATGCCCACCATCAGGGCGTCTTTCCAGTTCAGGCTGTCGAGCGTGCGCTGGCGCTTGGGCAGTAGGTCGGCAATACCAAGCAGAATCCCGAAGACCAGCGTGGTGGTGAAAATGACCTCCACGGCGCGCAGGCTGCTGTCGATCAAATCCAGCAGTGCCAGGCCGGCCAGACCGGCGGGAATGGTGCCGATCACCAGGTACAGGGCCAGCGCGCCCTGACCGATCACCTTCCGCCGCCCGAGGGAAATAAGCCCGTCCCGGGCAATTCCGAAGACATCCTCACGGAAATACAGCACCACGGCCAGCAGGGTGCCCAGATGCACCGACAGGTCAAAGCCGACACCCTGATCGGTCCAGCCAAAAAACGCCGGGGTCAGGATCAGGTGGGCAGAGCTGGAAATGGGCAGGAACTCGGTCAGCCCCTGCAAGAGACCAAGAAAAAAGGCCTGGAAAAAGTCCATGTTGTTTATCCGTTGTTCAACTGGCGCGGTGGGTCCGGAGGCAGCGATAGTAGCAGGGTGGGGGTGGGCTGAACAGATGATGGACGCGGCGCTGGCCCCGGGTGGCAGGCCGAATCAGGTCTTGCCTCGGCCGGGTTTCAGAAGCGAACGACCAGGCCGGCACCAGCCTCCACCTGCAGGTAGCCACTGCTGACGAACCGTATTTCACACCCGCCGGAGCAGAACACGGAACCGGATGAATTCAGCGTGGTGTACACACCGCGAAGATCCAGCCTCAGGCGCAGTTGTTCGGCCAGCAGAAACTGATAGCCGGCCCCGATAGACAGCGCCGCACGGTGGTCGGTTTCGAACCGTGAGTCGTCCGGTTCCAGTCGGGTCACGCCCAGCACCCCGGAAACGAATCCACCGTGGCTTTGTCCACCCGGAAAATAAAGCCCGCCGAACTGGAGCTGGTAAATCGTCAGGTCAATCGATCCGATGCCCGGGGCGAACAGACCGTCGTCGAGCCGGGCCGACGTACTTTGCCGGCCGAAGTACACTTCCCCCTGTTTGCCGGGCTCATCCAGATCAAAGTTGACCACCAGCCCGTGGCTCACGCTATCCCGGAAGTCGATCTGGTCTCGGTTGCTGGCGCCGGCGGTCTTTACGTCCACCGAACTGCTCATGCGGTAACCGGCAAAGGGTGACAGGCCGAGGTCGGCGGCAACCGGGGCCACTGGCAGGAGCAGGGCGAACAGGATGGCTGTGAAAGTCTGACGATTCATACACGCACCGGGGTCGGCTGGCTGGTTGTTGGCAGGGTTCCGTGCAACCATAGAAAGGTTACACATTTCGCAAGCCTTGCCAATGGCTTACCGGGTGCCAATGTCGCATGGGCGAAGTTGGTCTGCCGGGGCTAGGCTGTATCCATCGCTTGAACAAAAGACCACAAGAATGACCGAATTTCTTCGACGTTTCCCCCTGCCGGTGATTGTACTGGCGCAGCTTTTCGGGACATCCCTGTGGTTCAGCGTCAACGGGGTTTGGCTGTCGTTCTCCCGCGAGCTGGGGCTGGGTGAACCCGAGCTGGGCTGGATGACCCTGGCGGTGCAGGCCGGGTTCATCAGTGGCACCCTCACCCTCGCGGTTACCGGGCTGGCGGACCGCTTTGGTGCCAGTCGGATTTTCGCGCTGGCCAGCGTTCTGGGCGCGGTGATTAATGCCGGGTTTGTTCTGGTTGCGGAGCATCTGCCAGCGGCCCTGTTGCTCCGGTTCGTCACCGGGCTGTGCCTGGCCGGAATTTATCCGTTGGGAATGAAAATGGTCATCGCCTGGACCCCCAGTCACGCGGGGGCGGCGCTGGCCTGGCTGGTGGGCATGCTGACCCTGGGCACGGCGTTGCCGCATTTGATGCGTGGCGCCACGCTGGGCATGCCCTGGCAATGGCCGCTGCTGGGGGCGTCCATGCTGGCGGTTGTCGGTGGGTTGCTGGTGTTGCGGCTGGGGGATGGCCCACACCTGCCGAAGAACGCCGGGCGGCTGGGCCTGAAACAGGGTCTGGCGGCATTGGCCGTGCCTCGATTCCGTGCGGTGGCCGGTGGCTACATTGGCCACATGTGGGAATTGTATGCTTTCTGGATGCTGGTGCCGCTCCTGGTGGCGCGAGAGCTGGAACGCCTCGGCCGGTCTGAACAGCTGGTGCCCTGGCTGTCATTTGCCATTATCGCCGTCGGTTTCGTGGGCTGCGTGCTGGGTGGCCGGCTGAGCCGGCACCTGGGCAGTGACTGGGTGGCAAGGCGCGCGCTGGCGACATCCGGCCTGGTGTGCCTGTGCTATCCGTGGTTGTCTGGCATGCCGCCGGTGGTCCTGCTGGTGTTGCTGTTTATCTGGGGGCTGGCGGTGATTGCCGATTCCCCCCAGTTTTCGGCACTGGCGGCCGCTACTGCGCCGCCCCAACTGGTGGGGTCCTCGCTATCGGTGATGAATGCGGTGGGCTTCGGGGTGACCCTGCCGGCGATCTTGCTGGTCAGCTCACTCTGGGAGGCACAGACGACCTGGGTGGTGCTCTGGTTACTGCCGGGGCCGATCCTGGGCCTGATCGCGTTTCGCGGGCTCAGGCCCCAGCCGTCGCCCTAGGGAGGCGCCGGGGTGATCCCGGGCGGGGCTCAGAAACGCTGCTCGGGGACTTCCCGGATCCGGCCATGTTCGTCGATGGCGACGTAAACGAACAGGCCTTCGGTGACTTTTCTCGGTTGGTGGTCGTAGCGATCCAGGGTCCAGACCTCGACGTGAATCTTCATCGAGCTGCGCCCGATTTCCACCAGGTCACAGTAACAACTCACCTGGGAGCCAACCCGCAGCGGCGACAGGAACTCCATGCGGTCCATGGCGACGGTGGCGTTCCGACCCTGTGAAATGCGGCCCGCGACATTGGCGGCGGCAATGTCCATCTGCTTCACCAGCCAACCGGCAAAGACATCGCCGTTGGGATTGGTGTCGGAGGGAAGCGGGACAATCTGAAGCGTTAATTCGCCTCTCGGGGTGGGTTTGTCATCGTCAAATGCCATCATGGGACTCGCCTTTTACTGCTTTGGAGTTATTTTCCCTCGCATGTTAGCGGTGTTTGCGGCCGCTGCAAGCAGATTTGAGTCGCAAATCCGTTTTTTTCGTTACCTGTAACAAAGCTGTCACAGATCCCCCTTAGTCTGGCCCTATCGAAAAACAGATCCACCCAGAACGATCCATCGGAAGGTAGGGAGATTCAACGTGAGCAAGATGAAAAAGATGTTTGCAACTGTCGCTCTGACCGGCAGCGTAGCAGCCATGTCAGCGCCGGCCATGGCCCGCGATACCATCAGCATTGTCGGCTCTTCCACTGTGTACCCGTTCGCCACCGTCGTTGCCGAGCGTTTCGGCACCAAGACGGATTTCCGCACGCCGAAGCTGGAATCCACCGGTTCGGGCGGCGGCCTCAAACTGTTCTGCCAGGGTATCGGGACTCAGCACCCGGACATCACCAACGCTTCCCGCCGGATGAAGGTGTCCGAGTTCGAACTGTGCCAGAAGAACGGTGTGACCGACATTACCGAATACCGCATCGGCTCTGACGGCATCGTGATTGCCAGTTCCAAGGAAGCCGAGAACATGGACCTGACCCTGGAACAGCTGTTCCTGGCTCTGGGTGCCAAGGTGCCGGTGAATGGCGAGTGGGTGGCTAACCCGAACAAAAACTGGAGCGATGTCGACGCCAGCCTGCCCAACAAGCCAATCCGTGTCATGGGGCCGCCGCCGACGTCCGGTACCCGTGATTCGTTCAACGAACTGGCTCTGGCCGCCGGTTGTGATGCACTGCCTGAAGCCAAGGCTCTGAGTGAAGAGCAGCACAAGGCCATCTGTGAGAGTGTTCGTGAAGACGGTGCTTTTATCGAGGCCGGTGAAAACGATAACCTGATCGTTCAGAAACTGATCGGTGATACCGACATGTACGGCGTGTTCGGTTTCAGTTTCCTGGAGGAGAACGCCGATCGTCTGCAGGCGGCCACCCTGGATGGCATGGTGCCCACCGCAGAAGCGATCGCCTCTGACCAGTACCCGGTTGCCCGTTCACTGTTCTTCTACGTGAAAAAGGCCCACGTCGGCGTGATCCCGGGTATCCAGGAATTCGTCAGTGAATTCACCAGCAACGCCGCAATGGGCAGGAACGGCTACCTGAAAAAGGTTGGTCTGATCGTGCCACCCCGCGACCAGCTGATGACGCTGATGGAAAAGGCAGAAAACCTGCCGGATCTGAACAAAGACGAATTGATGTAACCATCGGCCTGATGCAGGCAAGCAGAGGGTGCGGCCCGAAACGGCCGCACCCTTTTGCGCATCAGGTCCCCGCTGCCTGACCGGGGTATCGGGGGCATCCGAAGGCTAATACAGGAAATACCATGCAACCGGCTAATTTGCTTTTACTGACTGTCGTGCTGGCCCTGATCACGTATGGCTTTGCTTACGCCCGTTCCCGGGCTCTGGCCATGCCACTGGGCGGCATCCGGCATCTGAAATCCCTGCCGTTTTATTACGGTGCCCGTGCCGCCCTGTGGAGCGGCATTCCCGCATTGATTGTGCTGGCACTGTGGGCTGCTTTTGAAGGCAAGGTCATCCAGACTCTGGTGCTGGGCTCTCTGCCGCCCGATTCTGTGCCCCAGGGCGCTGGCCAGGCCAGTCTGCTGCTCAGCAAAATCTCCAACGTGGCCAGTGGCGCGCTGCCGGTCGGTTTTGTCGATCAGTCGATCGCCGACGCTGCCGAACGCCTGAAGGGGTTGCGTGAACAAAGCCGGATGTTGATGACAGCACTGGTGATTTCCGTCGCTGTGCTGGCCGGGTTTCTCGGTTGGTTGCGGGTCCGTCCCAAACTGAATGCCCGCTCCCAGGTGGAGTCCATCCTGAAGTGGCTGTTCTTCGCCTGTGCCGCTCTGGCCATCCTGACCACGGTGGGCATTATTTTCTCGGTCGCTTACGAGACGGTCCGGTTCTTTGGTCAGGTGCCTTTTACGGAATTTTTCTTCGGCTCCCAGTGGAGTCCGCAAACGGCCCTGAGGGCGGATCAGGTGGCGGCCGAGGGTGCCTTTGGCATGATTCCGCTGTTTACCGGCACGCTGCTGATTTCCGCCATTGCCATGATCGTGGCGGTACCGGTCGGGTTGATGTCGGCGATTTACCTGTCCGAATACGCCAGCAAGCGGGTCCGGGGTACGGTGAAGCCGTTGCTGGAAATGCTGGCCGGTATTCCGACCGTGGTATACGGCTTCTTTGCCGCACTGACCGTGGCACCGTTCATCAGTGACCTCGCGTCTTCCCTGGGGATCGATGCCGCCTCCCAGAGCGCGCTCGCCGCCGGGGGGGTCATGGGCATCATGATCATTCCTTTCGTGTCCTCGCTGTCTGATGACGTCATCAATGCGGTGCCGCAGTCGCTGAGGGATGGCTCACTGGCACTGGGTGCGACCCAGTCCGAAACCATGAAGAAGGTCATCTTCCCCGCGGCCCTGCCGGGCATTATGGGGGGCGTCCTGCTGGCGGTGTCCCGTGCCATCGGTGAAACCATGATCGTGGTGATGGCTGCGGGTCTGGCCGCGAACCTGACCGCCAATCCACTGGAAGCCGTTACCACGGTCACCGTGCAGATCGTGACCCTGCTGACCGGGGACCAGGAGTTCGACAGCGCCAAGACGCTGGCCGCCTTTGCCCTGGGCGCCATGCTCTTCCTGGCGACCCTGCTGCTCAACATCATTGCCCTTAGAATCGTTCGTAAATATCGGGAACAGTATGACTGATCATCGTTCGCAGGCGGAGCTCGTCCGCCAGTCACTCAAGGCGCGTTACCGTAAGGAGCGCCGCTTCCGGGCCTACGGCATTCTTGCGATCGCTATTGCACTGGCGGCGCTGGTAACCCTGTTTGCCGACATCATTGGCAAGGGCTACACCGGTTTTGCCAAAACCACCGTCACCCTGGAAGTAGACCTGGATGGCGAGGTCATGTACCTCGATGACCCCACCGACAAACGCCAGTTGAAAATGGCGGACTTTGTCGAACCGCTCATCCTTGCCCTGATGGAGGAAATCCCCGGTGCCACCGAGGACGATCGGGACCTGATCAGTGAGTTGATCAACCCCTATGCCTCGGTCACCCTGAGGGATGCCCTGAAGGACAACCCCGAGTGGTTGGGAACCACTCGTACCATGACATTCCTGACCCATACGGATGTGGACGTGTACGTGAAACACGCGGGCGATGAGGGGTACTCCATCAAGCTCAACGATCAGCAGCAAGCCTGGGTGGATGAGCTGGTCGAGCGAGGTTTGGTGGAAACCTCCTTCAACGATGTGTTCTTCAGTGGCGGCGACTCGCGGGATCCGTCCAAGGCAGGGATTCTGGGCGCGGTGGTCGGCTCGTTGCTGACCATGTTCGTGACCCTGGTGCTGTCGTTCCCGATTGGCGTGGCCGCCGCGATCTACCTGGAGGAGTTCGCACCCCAGAACAAGTTCACTGATTTTATCGAGGTGAACATCAACAACCTGGCCGCGGTTCCGTCAATCATCTTCGGTCTGCTGGGCCTGGCGGTCTTTATCAACCTGTTTGGCATGCCGCGCTCTGTGCCGGTGGTGGGGGGGCTGGTGCTGACCCTGATGACCCTGCCGACCATCATCATTTCCAGCCGGGCGGCCATCAAAAGTGTGCCACCGTCCATTCGCGAAGCGGCCGAGGGCATCGGCGCCTCCAAGATGCAGGTGGTTCTGCACCACGTTTTGCCGCTGGCAATGCCCGGTATGCTTACTGGTTCGATTATTGGTATGGCGCAGGCGCTCGGCGAGACGGCACCTCTGCTGCTGATCGGTATGGTGGCCTTTATTGTCGACGTGCCGGACGGTTTTTTCGATTCCGCAACCGTATTGCCGGTCCAGGTGTTCCTGTGGGCAGGCAGCCCGGAACTGGCTTTCATCGAGCGGGCTTCGGCCGCGATCATGGTGTTGCTGGCCTTTTTGATTAGTATGAATGCATTAGCCATCTGGCTGCGCAAACGTCTCGAGCGCCGGTGGTAAGGAGAGTTAAATGAATACCCTGAATACAACGATTGCCCAGGATACCTCTGTTAAGGCCGACACCGATGCGCCGCGCGCCGAGTCCAAGCCGCTGGCGGGGAAGGTCGAGGAAGGCGTTACCGTTGGAACCCCCTTTGCCGACGATGCCAAGTTCAAGTTGCGCAATGTGGACGTGTTCTACGGTGACAATCGCGCCATCAAGGACATCAGCCTGGACATTGCCCGCAACGAAGTCATTGCGTTTATCGGCCCGTCCGGCTGCGGTAAATCCACCTTCTTGCGCTGCCTGAACCGGATGAACGACAGCATCGACAGCTGCCGGGTAACCGGCTCGCTGCAGCTGGATGACGTGGACATCTATGACCCGAAGCGGGACGTGGTGGAGCTGCGTGCCCGTGTGGGCATGGTGTTCCAGAAGCCGAATCCGTTCCCCAAGTCCATCTACGAGAACGTGGCCTACGGCCCCCGTATTCATGGTCTGGCCAACCGCAAGGCGGAACTGGATGAGATCGTCGAGAACAGCCTTCGCAAGGCGGGTTTGTGGGACGAGGTCAAGGATCGCCTGGATGCCACCGCCACCGGTATGTCCGGTGGTCAGCAGCAGCGCCTGTGTATTGCCCGTGCCATCGCCGTAAGCCCGGAGGTGGTGCTGATGGACGAGCCGTGTTCCGCGCTTGATCCCATCGCCACCGCGAAGGTGGAGGAACTGATTGCCGAGCTGTCGGAAAGTTACACCATCGTGATCGTCACCCACTCGATGCAGCAGGCTGCCAGGGTGTCGCACAGAACCGCGTATTTCCACCTCGGGAATCTGGTGGAAGTGAACGAAACCAGCAAAGTATTTACCTCGCCGGATCACGAGTTGACCGAATCCTACATTACTGGCCGGTTTGGTTGAGGCCGGTAACAGCGTCATTGGAGTGAGTAAGACAATGCCAGTGGAAAAAGACAACGTTTACGGGGATCACATCTCCCACAAGTTCAATTCCGAGCTGATGGAGCTCAAGACCGAGTTTCTCGAGATGGGGGGCATGGTTGAAGCGCAGGTGGAGGGTGCCATTCAGGCTTTGATCGACGGCGATTCAGACCTGGCCGAGCAAATCCGCGGGCGCGATAAGCTGGTCGATAAAATGGAAATCGATATCGACGAGGAAGCCACGCTCATTATTGCCCGCCGCCAGCCCACCGCCCGGGATCTTCGCCTGGTGATCTCGGTGATCAAAATGGTGGCGGATCTCGAGCGCGTCGGTGACGAAGCCAAGAAAATCGCCAAATTGGCCATCAAGTTATCTGAGGAGGGTCAGGCTCCGCGCGGCTATGTTGAGGTGCGCCATATTGGCCAGCATGTGAAAGTCATGCTGCAAGATGCCCTCGACGCATTTGCTCGCCTGGACTCGGAGCAGGCCCTGCGCATCATGAAAGAAGACAAACGGGTGGACGAGGAATATCAGGCCGCGACCCGCGCCCTGCTGACCTTCATGATGGAAGATGCGCGTAACATCTCGCGCTGCATGTCGGTGATGTGGGTGCTGCGGGCACTTGAGCGGGTTGGCGACCACGCCTGTAACATCGCTGAGAATGTCATTTTCATGGTCAAGGGCGAGGACGTTCGCCACACCTCGGTGGAAGAAGCCGAGCGGGTCGTGGGGCGCTGAGCCCCACCACCCGGCAAGGTCAGGCCTGTTTCATCCGGTCGGTGTAGGGCGGCCAGCCGAAAGGCTTGCCGGCCAGCACATGCAGGTGGATATGGAACACCGTCTGACCGGCATTCTCTCCGCAGTTCATCACCGTACGATAGCCGTCTTCGGCAAATCCCATCTCCTTGGCCAGCTTACCGGCAACCCAGTACAAGTGGCCCACCAGTTCCCGATCGTCTTCCTCGACGTCGTTGATGGTGGCAATCGCCTTTTTCGGAATCACCAGAAAGTGCACCGGCGCCTGCGGATTGATGTCCATGAAGGCGAGGCTGAGCTCATCCTCGTAAATAATGTCGGCCGGGATATCCCGGTTCATGATCTTGGTAAAAATCGTGTCTGACATGGTGGCTCCTGAGTCGGTCACGTCGGTGAGTGAGTTTGCTGGTGTGCTAAAGCTGGTTCAGGCCCGGAATCCGGCTGGCCAACTGGCTCAGTACGGCGGGCAACTGGTCGTCGATACCCATGGCGTAGCGCGCTACCCGGTTGCGGGCAAAGGGCAGGGCGCGGGCAGCGCCAAGCCCCAGATTGCGCGCCAGGTGCAGCGGTGGAATCCGGTTGCTGAACAGGTGGTAGAACAGGTCCATGGTTAGCATCATCCGGCGATTGGCCGGGCGACGCTGTCGCTCGTAGCGCGCCAGCCTGTCGGGGTTGGCCAGGTCGTCATTGGCCCGCCGGGCTTCTTTCAGAACGGCCTGCAAACACTGGGCATCCTGAAACCCGAGATTCACACCCTGGCCCGCAAGCGGGTTGATGGTGTGGGCGGAATCCCCGGCCAGCACGACCCGGCCGGAGAAATAGTGATTGGCGTGTTGGCGGGCAATGGGAAAGCTGGCCTTTCGGTCCAGATGGGTCAGCAGTGGCAGGTCGGTTGGAAACGCCTTCTGAACGGCTGCCAGCAGGTCGCTGTCGGACAGCGCTTTCAGCTGGGCGAGCTGTTCCGGGGCGTCGTACCAGACCAGGGAGGCCCAGGTCTCGCCCGGATGATCGGCCCCTGCACTGTGCAGGGGCAGGAAAGCCCGGGGGCCCGAAGGGAAAAACCCCTGCCAGGTGATGTCCTCGACAGGCCCCTGGTAACGAACGGACAACACCATGGCCTGTTGCGCATACTGGTCACGGGTAACGCCGATGCCGGCCAGATCCCGGATCCGGGACTGGCCGCCGTCCGCGCCGATCACCAGGGCGGCTGCCAGGCGGGTGTTGTTGTCCAGGGTCAGGGTGACGTCGTCTTGGTTTTCGGTCAGCGCCGACACCTCATGGCCGGTGAAAAAGGTCACCCCGGTGTTGGCCTCTGCCGCCTGCCACAACGCCCGTTGGGTCACCGAGTTCTCGACAATGTGCCCGAGGTGACTGGTGCCCAGGCTGGTCGCGTCAAACTCCACTTCGGTGAATTTTCGGGGAATGAGATTGCTGAGCGGATGCGGGGTCTGGTCCCAGACGGCCAGGCGCCGATAGGGCGTGGCGCGCATGCGGGTGATCTGCGGCCAGGCACCCAGTTGCTCAAGGTAGCGTTCCGAGCCTTTACTCAGGGCGGAAACGCGGATATCCGGTGCCGCCTCAGGCGTGAACTCGGGCGCCGGCGCGCGGTCAATCAGCGCGACGGTGAAGCCTTCCTGTGCAAGGCCCGTGGCCAACGCAGCGCCGACCATACCGGCGCCGACCACGGCAATGTCATATGCGTGTGTCATATCGGGTTCCTGTCTGATGCCAACAGTTTACGCGATGGCGGCGCTCAGACAAGCAACCCGGCTCGGCAGACGGGCTCAGTAGCCGGCCATGCCGGACAGGCCCGGTTCCAGGTCATCGGGCCGGCGCCGGCCTTTGGCCAGCCAGGCCGGTTTCTTCGCCCCCGGTTTCACAAAGCCCTGGTTCAGGACCATGGGTTGCACGAGATGGAGAAAATCCGAAGTTTTCATGTGCACCGATTCGGTGTGCGTGCCGGCTGCGAACGCCAGTTCCGGCTGTTCGGTCAGTACCTCGGCGCAGTAGACCGACATGCCAAAGAGATGGCCAAAAGGAGGCATGGCGCCCACTTCGCAATTCGGAAAGCGGTCCTTGAACTCCTGTTCGTCCGCCAGATCGACGAAATCGGTATCCAGGATCCGGGACAGCCGGTCCCAGCGAACCCGCCAGGTGGCAGGCATGACTAGCATGGCCATTTTTCCGTCCAGTTCAACTATCACGGTTTTGACCACCCGGTCGCCGGCAATCTGGACGTGTTGCGCGAGTTCCTGAGCGGTAAAGGCAGGGGGGTGAGAAAGGCACACGTACTCGACACCTGCCTTATCAAGGAATGTTTTCAACTGCTGTACCGGCATAGTGACAACCTCCCACCAGCAATGACAGCGTCACGGGGCCGATGATTATTGGTCTGCTGGCCCCGACGGCCTGGCGGGAGCCTCATCTCCCGCCATTCTCCGTCAGCTTAGTTCGCGGTTACGCAGTTTTCGAACCAGGGGATGGAAATTTGCGACCCCAGTCCCGTTCGTTATTCCGTCTTGTACAGGTGCACATCCCGCTGCGGGAAGGGGATGCTGATGCCCTCGGCGTCGAAGGCTTTCTTGACGTTTTCCTGCATCCACCAGTAGAAGGGCCACAGGTCGGACGACTTGGTCCAAACCCGGACGGTCAGGTCGACCGAGCTGTCGCCGAGCCCTCCGACAACGATCATCGGCTCTGGCTCTTCGAGCGCGCGCTCATCCTGTTCAATCAGGCGCTTGATGATGGCTTTGGCGGCATCGATGTCATCGCCGTAGCCGATGCCGAAGGTCAGGTCGCAGCGGCGGGTTTCGTAGGCGCTGTTGTTGGTCAGGCTGGCGTTGGCCAACTGACCGTTCGGCACGATCACCCGGCGGTTATCGAAGGTGTCCAGAATGGTATAGAGAATGCTGATCTCACGGACGGTTCCCAGGTAACCCTGGGCATCAATCACATCGCCGACCTTGAACGGCTTGAAGATCAGGATCAGTACACCACCGGCAAAATTTGCCAGGCTACCCTGCAACGCCAGACCAACCGCCAGGCCGGCGGCACCGACGATGGCGATAAATGAGGTGGTGGCAATGCCCACCATGGAGGCCACCGAAATCAGCAGCAGAACCTTGAGAATGGCGCTGATCAGCCCGCACAGGAACTTGTTCAGAGTCGGGTCTTTGGCACCGAGCTTCTTATCCAGTACGGTAACAAAGCGATTGATAATCCAGAGGCCAATCACCAGCGTGACGATGGCCAGAAGAACTTTCGGCGCGTAAGTCATCACCATGCTCACGGCCTGATCGATCCATTCAGAAGCGCGTCCATCGGCGCTAAAGAGATCATCCATTATTGCGAACTCCTTGTTCTTGTCGAGGGTAAGTTGTCATCCGATGAGGCGGCCTAGACGCGTCCACTGTAACGAACAGAGTGTTGGCAGACAAAGCTATCACGCGGATGATGAAGATGTTTGCAGGGGATGCTTACGCACAGTGGTTACGTCTGGCCCACTCGACTAACTCGTCGGGCTCGCCGCGCACCAGAATCCGGCCCTCTTTCTGGCCTAACTGGTAGTCGTACATGGGGTCGTAGTAGTCCTTCAGCAGGGCCTGAATCCACCGGTCGTGCAGGGTGATGTCACCCCTGGCCTGCTGCAGCAGTGCGTCTCCCATCAAGCTGCGCAGATGCTGGTGTCGCTCACCGCCGAGCCGCTTGCGGATCCGGTCCAGGGCGCTGAGCAGGTAGTCCCGGAAATTGATCCAGCCGGCTTCTTCACCGTCACGCTGGATGTAATCGGCCAGCATACCCTCGACATAATCCTCACGAATGATCTCGACCCTTTCAGCCAGCGGGCGTTCGAGGATCAATAACGGCGATTCGCCCATGCGATTCTTGAGGTTTTCGGGCAGGGCGCAACGCCCGACCAGGCGGCTCTCGTCTTCCAGGTAAATCGGGCCACCGGTGTGGTGCTTGGCCTTGAGCATGGCCACTGCGAGCCGGTTCTCGAAATCGATCTGCGATGGCTGGGGCGTGACTTGCCGGCCAAAGCTGGAGCCGCGGTGATTGGCCAGGCCTTCGAGGTCGACCGGATTGGGTAGCTGTTGCAGCACCCGGGTTTTGCCCGTGCCGGTTTTGCCGCTCAGGATGCGGTATTGGCCGTCGGCAATCTGGGCTTCAAGGCTGTCGATCAGAAACCGGCGCAGCGCCTTATAACCCCCCTTGACCAGCGGATAGTCAATGCCGGCATCCTTGATCCATTGCTGGGTCAGCCGCGAGCGCAACCCGCCGCGGAAACAGAACAGATAACCTTCCGGATGCTGGGCGACGAACCGCTTCCACGCCTCGATGCGCTGGGCCTTGATGTCTCCGGATACCAGTTGGTGCCCCAGATCAATCGCCGCATCCTGGCCTTTTTCTTTGTAACAGATGCCCACCCGATGGCGCTCCTCATCGTTCATGAGCGGCGCGTTTTCCGCGCAGGGGAAACTGCCTTTGGCAAACTCCACGGGCGCCCGGACGTCCATCAGCGGGACGTCGTTCAGGAACAGCGACAGGTAATCGTTGGTGTCGGGTCTGGTGGCCATGGTGATGTCGGATCGGTTGACGAAAACGGAGCGAAAGTATATCGAATCTGCCCGCGTAACGCTCCCCGGGCGCTGATTCTGGCTGCGTTGGCCGGTACAATGGCGCCATGGCCCGGTACCGGCGTGTGAGGAGGTTGGATGTCGCCCGAATGTCTTGATCAGCATTTACAGAAAACCCTGAGTCGCGGGCGGGTGACGGTATCCCGGCCGGCCGGGTGTCAGGTGGTACCTTTATACCTGTTCGATCCAGCAGTGCTGGAGGGACCATTGAGCCACCAGGAAGCTCAGGCGGTGGTGGCAGAACCCGCGTACTGGTCGTTTTGCTGGGCCAGCGGTCAGGTATTGGCGAACTGGATTTTGGCCCACCCCCATTGGGTTGCCGGCAAGCGGGTGCTGGACTTCGGCTCCGGTTCCGGGGTGGTGGCCGTGGCCGCAGCGCGGGCCGGGGCGCACGAGGTGATTGCCTGCGATCTCGACCCAGCTGCGCTAGACGCCGTGGCGGCTAACGCCCGCCTGAACGGCGTGAACGTCGCTTTGTGTGGGAACTGGGACGACCGGCCTGTCGGGATTGATGTGATTACCGCCGCCGATGTGCTGTACGACCCGGATAACCGGCCGCTGCTGGAGGTATTCCGTTCGGCTGCGCCACGGGTGTTGCTGGCGGATTCCCGGATCAGGAACCTGGGTGACCAGGCTTACCGGCTGCAGACAACGGTGCAGGCCCGCACCTGGCCCGACCTGAATGAATTTGAGGAATTTAACCAGGTGCGGATTTACCTCGCCGGAGACTAAGCCGCAAAAGAAAAGGGCAATCCATCTGGATTGCCCTCTTTAAGCGGGTCAACGCTTCCTTGCGTTTGGCAACAACCGTGTTGCCGGTATCCTGAGCCTTTCCCTGGTGCCGGCATCCTAGCCGACTGTCCAAATAATTATCCCTAAGCAACCAATCCTTCTATCCCTGCTTCTCCCTGCAATCCGTGCCGGGGTGCTTCCTAGCGTCTTCCTTATTCCCTGTCATCCCTGACAATTCAAATATAGCAAGGAACTTGTGGCAGATGTGTGACAGAAAAATCTGTAACGGCGGGTAAAGAAAACCGACATGCCGTGTAACCTTTTATTACAGTGGGTTACAAAGCGAGTGTCAGAATATCTTCCGCAGTTCGTACAGCACGAGTAAAGAACTTCTTACACACCTGTAGGAAATATCTCACACCGGCTCGGGCGAAAATCCTAAGGGGTTCTACTGATCTGGGTTCGCAGTGGTGAGGGCAACATACCGAGTGCAACGCCGGCGGCACCGGCCAGCAGGTCCTCGGCAGAAAAAACCCGGTATGGGAGTGCGATCTGGGCCGCCTCGATAGCCAGGCCAAAGGCTAACACCACGGGCGCGTACACCAGCGGGTTGGCGCCAGGCCAGGCCAGCCGGATAAGAATGGTCAGCTCCAGAAAGGCCAGCAAGTGCGTAAGTTTGTCGTGTCCCGGCAGTGGCAGGACAAAGGGTTTGCTGGTGGTGGCCAGCACCGCGATGGCAAGTAAGGAAATCAGTAACGCACCACGCCACAGTGGACGGCAATTCAGAAGGTCAAGAACAAACGCTTTCAATGCCACCATGGGGGAATCCCGTTACTGCTCGCAGGCTGTGTGAATACTGGCAACATGATATGCTCTGCCGCCCGCCACTGTCATCGAAAGGGAGCAAAAGCCGAGCATGCTGAAAGGTAATTTTTTTCGCGGACTGGGGTACCTGGGTGAGGGTTTTCGCCTGATTCGGCAGCCCGGTTTGCGATTGTTCGTCATTATTCCTCTGATTCTCAACGTTCTGCTTTTCGGCTTGCTGTTCTATTTCCTGGCAGAACTGTTCACCGTGATGATTGCCGGCGCCATGGCGTGGCTCCCCGACTGGACGTGGTTGCAGGCGCTGGATTGGCTGTTCTGGCTGCTTTACGGGCTGGTCATCCTGCTTATGCTGGCCTATGGGTTCGTCATCGTGGCCAACCTCATTGGCTCTCCCTTTTATGGCTATCTGTCGGAGTTGACTGAAAAGCACCTGACCGGACAGGAGCTGGATACCGACGACAGCTGGCAGGCGATCATAAAAGACATCCCCCGGGCCCTGGGTCGGGAAGTTAGAAAGATTTTGTATTACCTGCCCCGTGCCATTGGCCTGTTTGTGATCGGTCTTATCCCGGTGGTGAATCTGGTGGCGGCTTTACTCTGGTTTTTGTTCAACAGCTGGATGATGGCGTTGCAGTATGTGGACTATCCTGCAGATAACCACAAAGTCAGTTTCAAGGGGCTGCGCGATCTGCTCGGAGAAACACGTTTGTCGGCCCTTGGATTCGGGTTGCCTGTAGCGCTGGCGGCCATGGTGCCAGTGTTGAACCTTGTTGTTGTGCCCGCCGCAGTCTGCGGCGCCACCGCCTACTGGGTGCGCGAGAACGGCGCCACCCGAAAGTCAGCCTGATTGGAGGTTTCTTGGAGAAGCTGGATTTTGTAATAGGTCAGCGTTGGGTCAGCCACAGCGATACCGGTTTAGGGCTTGGTATCGTGACGGATATTTCTGGCCGCCGTGTCACGCTGGGGTTTCCATCGGCGGATGAAGAACGCACGTACGCCATCGATAACGCACCGCTCTCGCGCATTATTTTCCAGGTGGGGGAGGAAATCGAAATCTTCGATGGCTCGCGCTTGGTGGTGCAGGCGGTGGAGGATCTGGGTGGCGTGCTGATGTACGACGCCTACGATGGTGACCAGCTTCACCAGGTCTCTGAGGTCAAACTGAGCGGGTCGGTGAATTTTTCCGCGCCTCAGCAGCGTTTGTTCGCCGGTCAGTTCGATCGAAACGGCGCATTCCGGTTGCGGGTGGCCACCATGCAGCATCTGGAGAGGCTCCGCGCTTCCTCTGCCCAGGGCTTGATCGGCGCCCGTACCCAGCACCTGCAGCACCAGATCTACATCGCCCACGAGGTGGCCAAGCGCCACGCGCCGAGGGTTTTGCTGGCGGATGAAGTCGGCTTGGGTAAAACCATTGAGGCCGGCTTGATTCTGCATTACCAGATCCACACTGGCCGCGCCAAGCGGGCGTTGATTGTGGTGCCGGACTCGCTGATCCATCAGTGGCTGGTGGAGATGCTGCGCCGCTTCAACCTGCGATTCTCCATCATCGATCAGCAGCGGTATGCCGCGCTCGACGAACAGAAAGACGATGTCGATGCTTTGGTTAACCACATTTTCGGGGACGACGATGAGGATAACCCCTTTGAGTCGGAACAACTGGTGCTGTGCAGTCTGGACTTCCTCACCGACAGTGCCCGGGCCCAGAAGCACGCAAAGGCTGCGGGTTGGGATCTGATGGTGGTGGACGAGGCCCACCACCTGGCCTGGAGCCCGGAAGAGCCGAGTGTCGAGTACCAAGTTGTTGAAGAGCTGGCGACCGAAAGCCGTGGTTTGCTGTTGCTCACGGCAACACCGGAGCAGGTCGGCTTGGCGAGCCATTTTGCCCGCCTTCGTTTGCTGGATCCGGCACGGTTCCACGATCTGGAAGCTTTCCGAGAGCAGGAGCAGCAATACGAAGCCATCAATCGCGTGGTGCGCCGCCTGCAATCTGGCTCGTCCGAGTTGACTGCGGAAGATCGCACGGCGCTGGAAGGCTGGCTCGGCGATGAACTCGGCCAGCTGCTGGCGGGCGAGGAGCCCGAACAGGCGATCATTGATGCGCTGCTGGATCGACATGGCACGGGCCGTGTGTTGTTCCGCAATACCCGGGCCGCGATTCAGGGGTTCCCCGAGCGTGTGCCCAAACCGGCTCCTCTGACATGCCCCGAGATGTATCAACCCCATGCCTGGGGGACAATCGGGCTGGCGCCGGAGCAGGAAGTTACTGAGGACATGTGGCTGGCGGACGATCCCCGTATTCCCTGGCTGCAGCAAACCCTGACGTCCCTGCGCCCGGAAAAAGTCGTGGTGATTTGTGCCCGTGCCGAGACCGCCATGGCGCTGGAGCATTACCTGCAGCTGCGGGCCGGCATTCGCAGTGCCGCGTTCCATGAACATTTGAGCCTGATTGAGCGGGACCGGGCCGCCGCCTATTTCACCGACAGCGAGCAGGGCGCGCAAGTCCTGATCTGTTCGGAAATCGGCAGTGAAGGCCGCAACTTTCAGTTTGCCCATCATCTGGTCCTGTTTGATCTGCCGGCCAATCCCGACCTGCTGGAGCAGCGCATCGGACGGCTTGATCGTATCGGCCAGAGCGAAACCATCAAGATCCACATTCCCTACCTTGAGGGCACCGCGCAGGAGGTTCAGTACCGCTGGTTTGAGGAGGGTCTGAATGCCTTCGCCGAGAGTTGCTCGGTCGGTGTCAGCGTGCAGGAAAAGGTGCAGGGGCAGTGGCAGGCTGCGATCGACGGTCAGACCTCCGCGCTCAATGAGTTGGTGGCGGTGTCGGCCGATGAAACGGCGCGGTTGAAGACCATGCTTCAGAACGGCCGTGACGCGCTGATTGAACTGAATTCCTGCCGCCCGGATGTGGCGCGGACTCTGATTGAGGCGATTGAATCCGAGGAGGAATCCGCGCAGGTCCGCGATTACATGATGGAGGCCTTCGATATCCTGGGTGTGGATGTTGAAGACCACAGTGAGCATTCCGATATCCTGAAGCCCGGAGAACAGTATCAGGCCGGTCATGTGGCGGAGCTGCCGGAGGATGGTGTGACGGTGACCTGGCATCGCCAGGATGCACTGGAGCGGGAGGACTTGGCCTTTATGAGCTGGGAACACCCCATGGTCACCGGGGTTATGGACTCGGTAATCAGTACCGGCCTGGGTAAGGCCGCGCTGGCGAATCTCAGCGTCAAGGCCCTGCCGCCCGGAACGCTGCTGCTCGAAGCCCTGTTCTCGGTGCATTGCCCGGCACCGGAAACCCTTCAGCTGACCCGTTACCTGCCGGTGTCGCCTCTGCGACTGCTGGTGGATGTCACCGGCAAGGACTTGTCCCGGGCATTGCCTCACGACCGGTTGAACGATCTGTGTTCCAACATCCGGCGCCGGACTGCGCAGGCGATTGTGCCCAAGATTCGCAGTCAGGTGGAAACGCTGGTCGGCCACGCGGAAACCCTTTCCCAGCCGCACCTGGAGCCGATGAAGAACAAGGCGCTGGAGCAGGTCGAATCGCATTTCGCCCCGGAAATTCGGCGACTGGAAGCGCTGCAAGCGGTGAATCCGGCCATCCGGGATGAAGAAGTAGACTACTTCCGCAAGCAGCTTGCGGCGGCTCGGGAGGCTATCGGGCATGCCAGTCTGGCGCTGGAAGGCATTCGCGTTATCGTCACCTCCTGATCAGTGTGAAAGGCTTGGCTCTCTGGCGATCAGCGGCTGTTCAGCTTTCATCTGATGCGGTACTGTTGGCGTACCTACTTTAGTCTTAATAAGTTTCCGAAACACGGACGACAGAGAGAACCTATGATGACTTTGATTCTTTTCCTGGTGGCGCTGGCGGGTCTGCTGATCGTTATGCGCCGTGAGGCCGGAGCCACACCGGCCATTGGTGTGATGGTTGGGGTTGGTGTGCTGTCCTGGATCTTTGCATCCGGCTGGCTGGCCCTGATCCTCTTCCTCGGTGCGGCCGTCACCGCTGCGGCTGGATTGCCGGGCTTTCGCCAGAGTTGGCTGACGCCGAAAATCTTCTCGACGTTCAAGAAAGTCGCGCCCAAGGTTTCAGCCACCGAGAAGGTTGCTCTTGAGGCGGGTACCGTCGGCTGGGACGGCGAGCTGTTCACCGGCCAGCCGAACTGGCGCAGCCTGCTGTCTAACCGCCATAACGGCCTGCGGGAAGACGAACAGGCCTTTGTCGATAACCAGTGCACCAAGGCGATCTCCATGTGTAACGCATGGGATCTGGCTGTGGAGCGTGCGGATCTGCCCAAAGAGCTCTGGGACTTCCTGAAAGTAGAGAAGTTCTTTGGCATGATTATTCCCAAGGAGTACGGCGGCCTGGGCTTCTCTGCCAAGGCGCAAACAGCGGTGCTGCAGAAGCTGGCGGCGAACGAAATGCTGATGGTTTCCGTGGGGGTACCGAACTCCCTCGGCCCCGGCGAGCTGCTCGTCAAATACGGTACCGATGATCAGAAGAATCATTACCTGCCGCGTCTGGCCGATGGTCGGGAAATCCCCTGTTTCGGTCTGACAGGCCCTCGTGCGGGTTCGGATGCGACGTCCATCCCGGACACCGGCATCGTGTGCAAGCGCAAGGTCGGCGGCAAGGAAGTGGTCGGCATCAAGCTGAACTTCGAGAAGCGCTGGATCACCCTGGCACCGATTGCCACCGTGGTGGGTCTGGCGTTCCGCATGTTTGACCCGGACGGTCTGCTGGGCGACAAGAAAGACATCGGGATCACGTGTGCCCTGATTCCCCGTGACACCAAGGGCATGGAAATCGGTCGTCGTCACTGCCCGATCGGAACGCCGTTCATGAACGGCCCGATCAAGGGCAAGGATGTGTTCATCCCGCTGGACTACATCATCGGTGGCCAGGAAATGGCTGGCGAGGGCTGGCGCATGCTGGTTGAGTGTCTGTCGGTGGGCCGCTGCATCACCTTGCCGTCTGGCGCAGCGGGCATATCCGCCTATACCGTCGGCACGTCCGGTGGTTTCACTCGTGTTCGTCGTCAGTTCAATACCCCGGTGGCGGATATGGAAGGGGTTCAGGAGCCGCTGGCCCGGATTGCCGGTAAGACCTACATTGCCCAGTCGGCGGTCAACCATACCGCGAATATGATCGACCAGGGCGAAAAGCCGGCGGTGCCGTCGGCGATCCTGAAATACCACCTGACTGAGTTCCAGCGGGACGTGCTGACCGACGCCATGGACGTTCATGGTGGCAAGGCGGTGACCCTCGGCCCGCGCAACTATCTGGGCACCAGCTTCAGCGGTGCGGCAGTGTCCATCACCGTGGAAGGCGCAAACATCATGACTCGCAGCCTGATGATCTTCGGCCAGGGTGCGATCCGCTGTCATCCCTATGTGCTGAAGGAGCTGGCGGCCAAAGACAACGACGACATTCAGGCGTTTGACAAGGCTTTCTTCGGTCACGCCGGTCTGATCTTCGGTAACGCCGCCCGTGCCTTTACTCAGGCCATCGGCGCCGGTCGGGCAGAGGTTCCGTTCGACAATGCCAGCCGTCGTTACGCTCAGGCGCTGTCTCGCTTCAGTGCCGCCTTTGGCCTGTGCGCCGACGCCGCGATGACCACGCTGGGCAGTGAACTGAAGATGCGCGAGCTGATTTCCGCTCGTCTCGGTGACATGCTCGCCAATCTGTATCTGGGCTCCATGGTGCTGAAAAACTGGCACGAAGGTCAGCCCGTGCAGGGTGAGCGTGAGGTTATGGAATACAGCATGACCTTCCTGCTTAGTCGCATCGAGAAAGCGCTGGATGAGTTCCTGCAGAACCTGCCAAGCCGTGCCGTGGCCATAGTCCTGCGCGGTATTACAATGCCGCTTGGCCGTCGCTGGCATGCACCCGGTGACGAGCTGACTCGCAAGATCGCCCGTGCCATCTCCACCGATACGCCGATCCGGCAGAAACTGCTGGCCGGTGTCTGGACCAGTGAAGGCGAGGGCGGTATCGAGAACCCGGTGGCCCAGTACAATGGCTTGCTGAAAGACTATGATCGAGCCGAGAAGCTTTACCGCAAAGTCACCAAGGCTTACGCCAAGGGTGAGCTGCCGATGACCGCGCTGCATCCGGAGGATCGCTTCGAGGCGGCACTGGAAGCTGAAGTGATCAGTAAGGATGAGGCTGAGTTCATGCGCCAATACGAGGCTGTCGTGCTGGAGATGCTCACGGTGGACGACTTTGCCTTTGATGAGTTTGCCAGCAACAAGAAAGCGGTCATCAAGCACAACGCCGCCTGACAGCTAGCGCTTTGATGGTCAAAAAGGGCACCGGAAGGTGCCCTTTTTTTGTCTTAACTTGTTGGTTTCATGAGGGCATACTGACTTTACCCGCCCCGGCGGCGACTTATTCAGAATGAAGGAATATCAGAAACATGTGGCTTTCCGTATTGGCGGTCAGTTCAGGGGCGGTCATCGGCGCCAACCTGAGATGGATGCTGGGGCTCTGGCTGAACAGCACGTATCACCCGATCCCTCTGGGAACCCTGGTGGCCAACTTGGCCGGTGGCTGGTTCGTTGGTCTGCTGATTGGCTATTTCAGCACTGGAAGCAGTCTGGCGCCGGAGTGGCGATTGTTTGCGATTACCGGTTTGTGCGGTGCGCTGACAACCTTCTCGACGTTCTCCCTCGAAATGCTGGCGGCCATTCAGGAAGGCAAGTGGGGGATGGCCCTCGCCGGGGTACTGGCACATGTGGTGGGGTCGCTGGTCATGACCGCGCTGGGGCTCTACAGCTATGGCCTGATCCGGGGCTAGATCGGTCCGGATCCGTTGGTATCAGTACTTACTCAAATGTTTGAAATGGCTCTTGGCATGTCGTTTTTTCGGGGGTAAAGTGGCGGCTGTAAGGAAAGATGAGTAAAGCAATTCATGAATAAGGCGTACCTCCGTAGTCAGTAGTGACCGTCCCTGTTTTTGATTCAGCGATTTCAGTTTTTCCCTACCCTCGGGTCTGAGCCACGAAGGCGTCAGACTATAGATTATGTGATTGATTTCAGGAAAATTAAGTATGTCTACTACTACCGGTACCGTTAAGTTCTTCAACGAATCAAAAGGCTTCGGTTTCATCACTCGTGAAGGCGGCCCGGACGTATTCGTTCACTACAGCGCCATTCAAGGCAGCGGATTCAAGACCCTGGCAGAAGGCCAGCAGGTTGAGTTCACTGTTACCCAGGGCCAGAAAGGTCCGCAGGCGGAGAACGTTGTTGCGCTGTAATTCCTAATGGATTACAGGCAGTAACCGCTTGGAAAAGGCAGCTTCGGCTGCCTTTTTTTGTGCCCGTCTTCCGGCACGCGATCAGTTGTGCCATTCCGCATTTCCTGTGTAAGCTCTGAGCAACCTGGTACTCGTGTAATTTGCTTACGGTGTCGAGACTTGCAGGAACCACCCCATGTTGAAGCTGCTCAAATCGGTCTGGATAATTACCTGGGCCGTCGTGCTAACCCTTGTCCTGTTTATTCCTATTGTCGTGGCGGCCCTGGTGGGCAGGCGCGGCGATGCCGCCTTTCACGGCACCCAGGTCTATGCCTGGTGTATTTTGAAAGTGTGCGGTATCCGGCTGAGGGTTTCCGGCAAGGAGCACCTCGTGCCGCACCAGCAATACGTCATCCTGAGCAATCATGCGTCTTACTTTGATCCTCCAGCGCTGGTGCTGTCGCTCGGGGTGCAGTATCGCTGGGTCATCAAACAGGAACTTCGCAAGGTGCCTTTGTTCGGGCTGGCGTTGGAGACATCCCGGAACCTGTTTATTGACCGCTCGAAGGGCAGTGACGCGCTAGAGAGCATCAGGAAAGGGGTGGAGCAGTTACCCGATGGCACCGGTATTTTGATCTTCCCCGAAGGTACCCGGTCCTGGGATGGGGAGCTTCTGCCGTTCAAGCCCGGAGGATTTGTGATCGCCAGGCAAAGCGGGTTACCCATTCTGCCCGTCACGGTCAGTGGTTCGCACGACCGCTTGCCGAAGGGGCACGCAGCGTTCCAGCCCGGTGTTATCGATATTGTGATCCATCCTCCGGTAGAGGTGGGGAGCGAGCCGGTGGACGCTCTTATGGAAAAGGTGCGGGCAACTATCGGTTCAGCTTTGGTGTGAAGGCTGGCCAGCGCCGGTTTGCCGGCCAACCTTTGGAACCGTTTATTGATCGAAGATTTGGTTGTAAAAGTCCAGCGTGCCCTGCCAGGAGCGCATTGCGGCCTCCTCATCGTAACCAACCGGCAAGCCGAACTGCTCGGCGTATTCATCCGCGCCCGGATTGGTGAACGAGTGCAGAACATCCGGGAAGGTGACCAGTGTCAGGTCCACGCCGGCTTGCTGCATTTCCTCCACAAGCCCGGCGACCTGTTCCGCCGGCACCATTTTATCCGCGCCACCGGTGTACACCTGAATCCGGGCATTGACCTTGCCCTGCTCGGCCTTCATCGGGCTGGAAAGTGAGCCGTGGTAACTGACCACGCCGTCCAGATCGGCGCCGCTGCGGGCCATGTTCAGCACGACCGCACCCCCAAAGCAGTAACCCTGGGCGGCGATCTGGTCGCCGTCGACGGTCTCATGCTCCTCCAGCAGCTCCTTGGCCGCCAGGAAACGGTTTTTGATCTGATCGAAGTTGCTGGTGGCTTCCTGCATGAACTGCTTCGCGGTGTCGGGATGCTCCGCAAGCTTGCCTTTGCCGTACATATCGAGTGCGAAAGCGGTGTAGCCCGCCCGCGCCAGTTTCTTGGCCTGGTCGCGGACAAAGTCGTTATGGCCCCACCATTCGTGCACCAGCAGTATTCCGGGCCGCTTTCCTTGAACGCTGTCATCCCAGGCCATGAACCCGGAAAAGGTCTCGTCTCCGATCTGATAGTCGACAATCTCGGTTTTCATTTCCGCGACAGCCTGATGGCTGGTGAGTGCCAGGGTAATGGCCGCGGCCGAGGCGAACGCTGTGAGTCTCGTCATGATCCTGCTCCTTGTGGTTCATTGGTAATACGAGAATTGGGTACGAGCTAAGGAATACATCCGATGCCTGGAGGTGACTGCGCCCCGCTACAAACTGGCTTCGACGTTGTGCCTTTTGACTACAATTGAGGCTCAGGCAGGTGAATTTGTCGAGTTCCGGAGGTTGTTCATGAAAATCGGCGTACCCAGAGAGATCAAAAACCACGAGTACCGGGTTGGCATGACACCGGCCGCCGTGCACGAACTCGTTGGTCAGGGACACGAGGTGTTTGTGGAAACCCATGCCGGCGCGGCGATTGGCTTCAGCGATGACGACTACCGGCAGGCAGGCGCGCAAATACTTCAGGCCGCCGCCGAGGTCTTCGACGCCGTCGAGCTGATCGTTAAAGTCAAGGAACCCCAGGCCGAGGAACGGGCACGGCTGAGTGAGGGCCAGACTCTGTTCACCTATTTGCATCTGGCGCCGGATAAACCGCAGACGGACGACCTGGTGGCATCCGGGGCGACCTGCATTGCTTATGAAACCGTGACCGACCGGAAGGGCCGCCTGCCGCTGCTGGCGCCCATGTCTGAGGTGGCCGGGCGGATGTCGATTCAGGCCGGGGCCCACTGTCTGGAGCGGTCAGTCGGTGGGCGGGGGGTACTCCTTGGCGGTGTGCCCGGTGTCGCGGCGGCGCGGGTCACGATCGTCGGCGGTGGCGTGGTGGGTCAGAATGCCCTGGCCATGGCCGTCGGTATGGGGGCCCAGGTGACGGTGCTGGATCGCGATATGGATGTACTGCGCAGCCTGGATCATCTTTACGGTAACCGGATTACTACCCTGTTCTCGACCGCGCATACCCTGGATCAGGCTGTCACGGAATCGGATCTGGTGGTGGGCAGTGTGCTGATCCCGGGGGCATCGGCGCCCAAGCTGATCACCCGTGACATGATTCGTCGCATGCCTGAGGGCAGCGTGTTGGTGGACGTGGCGATCGACCAGGGCGGTTGTGCCGAAACCTCGAAACCAACAACTCACGCCGACCCCACGTACATGGTTGATGGTGTGGTACATTACTGCGTGGCAAACATGCCGGGGGCGGTGGCACGCACCTCCACCCTCGCGCTCAACAACGTGACCTTGCCGTTTATTTCCGCCATTGCCAACAAAGGCGCTGACCAGGCGATGACGGACGATCCTCACTTGCTGGCGGGGCTGAATGTATACGACGGCAAGGTGACCTACAAAGAGGTGGCGGAAGCCACGGGTCATCCGTACACAGACCCGGCAACCCTGCTGGGAATCTGAGCAGTAATACCACTGGGAGGCACGATGAAGCTGATTGGATCAACCACTTCACCATACGTTCGGCGTATTCGAATCCTGCTTGGCGAGGAGCCCCACGAGTTCGTCAATCTGGACATTTATGGTGAGGGCCGGGACGAATTGAGAAAGACCAACCCGACCTTGAAGATCCCGGTTCTGGAAGACGGCGGACAGGAAATTTACGATTCCCGGATCATCGCACGATACATCAGTGCACAGCAGGGCAGAGACCCGCTGACCTGGGATCAGCAGAATCAGCTGACGATGATAGACGGCGCCAATGATTCGGCGGTCATTCTGCTTTTGTCCGAGCGTTCAGGCATCGACACCTCCCGGGATGTGATGTTCTATAACCTTCAGCGTGAGCGCATCATGACCACTCTGAGAACGCTGGCAGCCATGGTTGATGAGGGCGAGTTCGACGACTGGCAATACCCGTCTATGTGCCTGTACTGTCTGGTCGACTGGCTCGATTTCCGCGATCTGGTGGATTGGACCGGCGTGGAGAGTCTGTTGTCGTTCCGTGATCGCCATCGGGAGGAACCCTGGGTAGCGCGGACTGATCCCCGCGCCTGAGCCTCGTTCACCTCCACACTCTCCGGTGTGCCGCCCCGGGGTGGCACACTGGTTTTGCCGTTGCGACACAGAACAAAATTTTACCGTTTTCCCCGGCGAGTCCCCCGATTTTGACTATATTTAAAATGAGCAAGGTGGGTTGATCTGAGCAAATTGCCCACCCGTATCTCATAATATTAACAATAGGTCTCTAGAGGGGGTCATCCATGCTCCTGACTCACGCGTTTGGTTTATTTACCCACCCGGACGAAGAGTGGGCTTCCATTCGAAAAGAACACGAAACACCTCGCCGTCTGTACGTTGCCTACGTGGTGGTGCTCGCCGCCATCGCGCCTGTGTGTGCGTACATTTCGACCGCTTACTTTGGCTGGACAGTTGGCAATGACCGGCTGATAAAGCTGACTGAAATCAGTGCGCTGCAGTTAAGTGTGCTGACCTACCTGGCCATGCTTGTGGGTGTCTTTGCCCTCGGCTATGCGATCAACTGGATGGCGAAAACCTACGGCGCCCGGGAAGAGCACGTTCCTTCCTACGGCATCGCATTGGCGGCATACTCCTGCACGCCGCTGTTCCTGGCGGGCTTCGCGCTTCTCTATCCGGTTCCTTGGTTCAACGCCATCGTATTTTTAGCGGCCGCCTGCTACGGCGCTTGGCTGATGTACGACGGTTTGCCCATCGTGATGGGGGTGGAGAAGGACCGTGCGGTGTTCTACGGCGGAGCCATTCTGACCGTGGCACTGGTGATTCTGGTCACCACCCGGGTCGGTTCCGTCATCCTCTGGAACTGGGGGGTGGGACCGGTGTTCGTCAGCGGTTGATCGAACACACGACGTTGGCACGTAAACAGAAAGGGAGCCTTTGAGCTCCCTTTTCTCTTTTTCTGATTGTGTGTTTCCATTTAAGCGCGGGTGATGACTGACGGTGTTCCGCGCCCTTCCACGGCGGCCAGTTCGGCGGCCGACAGCCACTCGCCGGGCGGTTTCTTCATGGTGAGTGCGCAGGCGGCCAGGGTATGGGCCCAGGAGCACCGGTTGGCGAACAGCATGCCGGCTTCGTTCAGGGTGCCGCCCCGATTCAGGTACCCCAGAACGCGAGCGCGCTCGGGCTTGGGGAACAGGGGGCTGAGGTGGCCCCGGAACACTTCCGGGCGCATATGGGTCAGCGCTACGCGCCTTGTGATCTGAGTGGGAAACAGGCGGTCCCGCGCGAAGTCAGGCAGGCAGTAACTGGCCTCCATGCTGTCCCGGGGCGGGCGCAGACGTCCGGGCTCCTGGATATACACCAGGCGAAAGGAGGTTCCGGTGTCGCGCAGTCGTTCGCAGACCCGGATTGCCTCCGCCAGCTGGTAGGCACCATTGGCCATTAACAGTATCGGTTCGCCACCGGAGGTGTCCTCATCCACCACGATGGCGCCCTGTCGCGCCAGCGCCTCGGCTTCATCCCAGGAGAACAGGCACGGTCGCTCCTGTTTGGGGATGACCATGATCGAAATTTGTCCGCGCTGGCTGTACACGCCGGGCAGCAGGGCCAGGGTGCTGTTGTAGTCGGCGGGAAACAGCACACGGGATACGTCGTTCATTTCTGCCAGCAGGCTTTCGCAGAAAGTGGTGTCCTGGTGGGACTGTTCGTTCTTGCCGTTTTCCCAGGTGTGGGATGTCGCGATCACCGGAAATCCGAGCCAGCTCGCCGGGCGTCCCACTTCTTTTTGCCGACGTGCAAAAATCAGTTCCTGACGAATGGCACCCAGCATTTTTACGCAGAAAGCCTCGTAGCTGGCCACCAGGTTCAGTCCCGCCTTGTTGGCCAGGCACGCGGATACCACGGCTTCTTCGTTGAGCGCGGTAATGATATCGCCGTGGACGGACTCCTGATCGTTTTCCGGATCGATAACCCGGTGTTTGAGTGCCGCCAGGACGCCAGTCAGCCGGTTGCTGGCCAGCTCGTCCGGATTGCCCACCCGGGCCCGAAGCGTTGGATTGGCCGCCAACAGGGCCGGGAAAAAATCATCCACCGCACTCATCGGCGAACGACCGTTTTCGCAGGGTGGCAGGCGTGGGATGGCCGGTTCCGGAGGATTCCGGAGCGACAGGGCGTGGTCTCGCTCCCGCTCCCTGCGCTGTTGCTCGTGTTCGGTCAGGTAGGCAACGCTTTGGCGCAGTTCGTCGGGCGCTACCCAGAGCTTGCCGGCGTGTTCGTTGAACAGTTCCCGGGCTCGGGCATCCATTCGCGGGTTGCCAGGCAGCGGCAGGTTGTGCGCTGAATTACTGCCGGCGCCATAGAAGCCAAAGCCCTTGACCGTTTCTGCGATGCCGTAGGGAATGCGGACCGGATAGCACAGGTCGCCCCGGAGCGCTTCCTCGGCACTGGCCTTGAGCGATTGCTCCATTTCAAACAGGGCGCAGACAAAGGCCGCCGGGTCGCGACCATCAAAACGATGCGGATCAAAGCCGCGCTCAGCCAGATGAGCTTCAAAGCGTTCCAGGCCGGCGCGGGTGCCCAGCTCGGTGCGTTGCTCAATGCGCCGTCCGTTGGCAATCATGACCGGCATCATCAGCCCGCAATCTTCTGCTCGCCACCAGCGGGGCACCCAGTCGCTGCCCCGCTGCTCTTCAGCGGCACCATCGGACAAAAATGCCACCAGAGACTCCCCGGGCAGGGGCATGTGGGCGTACTGGAGTTCGGCAAAGCCAAGGTAGCCGCCCTCAATGATGCCGCCTGCGGTGTGGGGCGTGACATGGCTGCCCAGCGGCGCGCTCACCGAGCCGTCCGGGGCCTGCCGGTAGTTGTAAAAATCCGCGGCCAGTCGTGACAGGCCCTCGGGCGCCAGATATCGTTCCGATTGTTCCGGATGCAGGTTGCCGGTCAGCACATTGAGGGCCTCGATGGCCGCGACGCAATGACCCTGGCCCATCAGCCAACTTCGGGTCTGTCCGGTGAGATTATTGAAGGCCAGGTAGGCGGCGTAGGCCGGTACCATGTTCAGCGCGCCGCCGGTATGCCCCTGGGGCTGGGTTTTGAAGTCCTGTGGTTTCAGCGGGCTGCCGCTGACCTCCACCCGGTTGGCGTAAGTCATGTGGGCGACGAGCCAGAGCCCGGCGCTGGTCAAGCGGTCCAGCGCGATGAGTTTCCGGTACACCGTGTTCGCATCGGGTTGCAGGCCGGCCGCGATGAGTCGCTGGGCCAGGCTTTCAACCCGCGCACAGGTGGCCTCGCTGTGCTCGATCACGCCATAGCCCTTCCGCCAAAGGTGACAGGCGGAGCCTGTTGGCCCGGAATCGGGAGTGGGTGCTGGCTGACGGGTTGGGGTATGCATGTTCAGGCCTTGCCTCCATGGCGTTCATTGTGACCAGAATTGTAGATCTGCCCGCCGCAAGTCGACTTGATTCAGGTCAGAAAGCCGGGTTCGTTACAGAAGTCCGGGCTTCGCCGATCAACGCTCCACGTAAGGAGGTGACCGCATTGGCGCTGTGCAATGATTGCCTTACACTGGGCGGCCATAAGGTTGTTTTACCTTGACGCGGGCCCTCGAGCCGCCGTGTGGCGTGTTTCTGACGACATTCGGTTCGACCCGCGCAGTACCCGAAATTGTTAGTGATAAAAGCAGGATTCAGATCTCATGATGATACGTGGTGGCTTTGCCCTCATGCTGACTCTCCTTATTTGTTTTTCTGGGGTCGCGGCTGCCAGTGGCGAAGAGCCGACAGGCCCCAATCTGGCCTCGGTGAATGCCGCCGTGGCGAAAGTCGGTGACGATGCCCTGTTGTTTGGCAAGAATGCCAACCGCTCTGTGCCGATTGCCTCCCTGACCAAGGTGATGACCGGCCTGGTGGTTCTGGAGTCTGACCAGCCACTGGATGAGTGGCTCACGTTTAAGGAGCGACACACGCCGGCCGCGGCCAATGCCTACACCCGGATTCGTGTGGACTCCCAGTTACGCCGGTCCGATGTCCTGCGCATTGCGTTGATGTCGTCCGAAAACTTCGCGGCCTATACCTTGGCGCGCAGCTACCCGGGAGGCTTTGACGCCTTTATCAACGCCATGAACGCGAAGGCAAAGGCACTGGGTATGACGGGTACCCACTTTGTCGACCCCACCGGCCTGTCGGCAGAGAATGTCTCAACGGCGGCCGACCTGGTGAAACTGGTGAAGGCGGCAGGCAAGCACCCGGAAATCCGGGAATACTCGACCACAGGCTATTATCGTGCGCAATTCCGGAAGCCTCGTTACAGCCTGTCGTTTGGCAATACCAATGCCCTGGTCCATCGTGACAGCTGGGGCGTGTCCCTGAGCAAAACCGGCTATCTGGAGGAAGCGGGCCGGTGCCTGGTAATGGTGTCGCAAATGAACGGCGAGCCGGTTGTCACCGTCTTGCTTGATTCGCTGGGCACCCGTTCGCCTCTGGGCGATGCCGGGCGCATCAAGCGCTGGCTGGACACCGGCGCCCGTGGCCAGGTGGCCACGGCTGCCCGCCGTTACGAACAGGAGAAAAACGCAGCTTATGCCGCTGCGGCCAAGAACGTAGTCAGTGCCAACTAACTCAGCGCAGAAGGTCCGTAGTGATGATCCAGATTCTTACCACTGGTGGCACCATCGATAAGGTGTACTTTGACGCCAATTCGGAATTTGCCGTGGGTGATCCGACGGTGCCCGAGATGCTGTCCGAGTCCAACATCCATGGCGGTTACGAACTCAAGGAGTTGCTGCGCAAGGACAGTCTTGAAATGACCGACGAGGATCGTCAGGCTGTTTTTCAGGCCGCCAGTGAGTCCACGTGCGACCGGATTCTGATCACGCACGGCACAGATACCATGCCGGAAACCGCCTCGGCCCTGGCCAAGCTGGAAGGCAAAACCATTGTGTTGTTTGGTGCCATGCAGCCGGCCCGGATGCGCCGCACCGACGCGTTGTTCAATCTCGGGTTTGCGTGGTCGGCGGTGAGCCTTCTGCCACCGGGAGTCTATATAGCCATGAATGGCGAAGTGTTTGAGGCGGGCTCGGTTCGCAAGAATCTTGAAGCAAAGCGTTTTGAGCGACTCTGAGCCTCGCCGGGCTCAGTTTACGCTGTCGATTTCTGCCTGGGTCAGGGGCCGGAACTCACCCGGCTCTAACGCTGGATCGAGGCAGATGTCCCCGATCTGACTCCGGTGTAACGCCTCCACATGATTGCCTACCGCTGCCACCATGCGTTTGACCTGGTGGTAGCGCCCTTCCGAAATAGTCAGCTCGATTACCCGTGGCTCAAGAATCCGGACTTCCGCCGGGCGGATCGGTTTCGCCTCGTTGCGCAGTTCCATCCCGGTCTCGAGGGCGCTCTGTGCCGATTCGGTGATGGGGTCGCTCAGGACGACCCGGTAGGTCTTCCGGCACTCAACCCGTGGTGAGGTGATGCGGTGTGACCATTGCCCGTCGGTGGTCAGTAACAACAGGCCCGTGGTATCGATATCCAGACGGCCGGCAATGTGCAGGTCCCGGGTCAGTTCCGGGGGCAGAAGGTCCAGTGCGGTTGGGTGTTCGTTGTCCCGCGTCGCGCTTACTACGCCGACGGGCTTGTTCAGCATCAGGTATTGCGGCCCCGGGATGATGCAGGCCTGACCGTCGAGGGTGACCTGGGCCGTATCGGGGACTTTGGTGTTCGTCGCCTTGCAGATCTCTCCGTCTACCCGCACCCGGCTGGCATGGATGGCTCGTCTGGCCTCCTTGCGTGAGAGCGGTGTGCTCAGCGAAATAAACTGGTCCAGCCGCGTTGTCGTCATCAGCAGGTTTGCTCAGGGGCGGGAATGGTGAGGCTGGCAAGGCAGAGCATAGGTGCTTCTCCGGTCAGTCGTGACCACAGCGTGCCCAGCATTTCCGGCCTGACTGACGGGCGTGGCGTGCGGGTGCTGGTGACGGGGACCAGCTGGTCGCCCTCGCCCTCGGCCAGAATAAAGGTAAACGGATGGGCACCCGGGAGACCGAGCCGGATATCGGTGGCTGTTATCTGGTGTGCCTGTCGCTGGTAGGACAGAAAGCCGTTGGTGAACCATTCCAGCCGTTCGGTCTCGGGCAGCTCCTCCACGCTTTGCGCCAGGGCCGGGTCACGATGGAAGGTTTCCAGGTGCAGGGGCCGGTTGCCGTCGAGGAATCCGGTCACGATCTCCACCTGTTCGGTGTCTGTGATGGCGGTGGCCCGCCACAGTATGGTGTTGAACGGCATGGGTTGAACCAGCAGCTCTGGCTGCTCAAGACCTGCCGCTGCCAGGGCGGGAGCGACCCGCTCCGTGACGATCTGCTTGGCCGCTACCGTCCAGCCCAGGTACAGCGTGGACAGCATCAAGCCCACCGTTAGCGCGGTGCGTGCCGGTGGCCGGATCAGGAAAAACAGGCAGCCAGCCAGCAGTGGCAGAGTGTAGGCCGGATCAATGATGAAAATGCTGCTCAGGGCGACCGGGGAACCGAACGGCCAGAAGAGCTGGGTGCCGTAGGTGGTGAACGAATCCAGCAGCGGATGGGTCAGCAGGACTAACCCGGTCAGCGCAAGCCAGCGGCCAAGACTCAGCTGGGGCTTCCAGCGCCACAGGACCCAGGCGAGGAGGAGCGCCAGCGGAGCGAGCACAAAGAGGGAGTGGCTGAAGCCCCGGTGCTGGGTGAAATTGGCCACCGCAGAGCCGTAATCGATCACCACATCCAGGTCGGGCAGGGTGCCCAGAACCGCGCCCACCGCAAGGGCGGAGCGGCCCAGCCTCTGGCCGGCAACCGCGCCGGCTATGGAGGCACCCAGTGCAACTTGCGTGATCGAGTCCATGCAGGGTTACCGTTCTGTGCTTATGTCCAGCTTCTGCAACACCGCGGTGCCCGGATAGCCATCGGCCACCAGACCGCTGGAGGCCTGGAAACGACGGATCGCTGAGCGGGTGCCGGAGCCGAGAATGCCGTCCGGTTTGCCGCTGTCGAAACCACGGCTGTTGAGTGCTTCCTGCAGGGCCATGATGGCGCTTCGGGACAGCGCGGGCAGATCCTCCGGTGGTGGATTCTGCAGCGTGCCGGCCCCGGCGACCCGGTCGGCCAGGTGTCCGACCGAGATGGCGTAGAACTCGGAACGGTTCCAGCCCATGATCACCCGGAAATTCTTATAGGCCAGGAAGGCGGGACCTTCGTGACCTGAGGGCACGATCAGTGCCGCCTTGATCGGTGCGTTTGCCAGTGGCTTGCCAAATGCATCGGTGATGCCTTTATCGCGCCATTCGGACAGCGGCAGGCGCCGGCCATCGGCAAGGGCGTAATCGAAGTTGGCTGGCAAAACGACTTCCCGGCCCCAGCGATAGTCCGGGTCCCAGCCCATGGACTGCAAGAACTTGCCGGCTGACATCATGGCATCCGGGATACTGTTCCAGAGATCCCGGCGGCCATCGCCATCGGCATCCACCGCATGTTCGAGGAACACGGTAGGCATAAACTGGACATGGCCCATGGCGCCGGCCCAGGAGCCTTCCATCTGGTTCAGCGGGATAGCGCCCTCGTCGATAATGCGCAGCGCGGCGATCAGCTGTTTGGTGAAAAAGGTGCTGCGCCGCGGGTCACAGGCCAGGGTGGTCAGGGAGCTGGGCACCGACATCTTGCCGAAGTAACTGCCAAAGTTGGTTTCCAGGCCCCAGAAGGCGACCAAGTACGGGGCCGGGACACCGGTCTCGCGGGTGACGCGGGCCAGCAGTTCGCTGTGTTCACGCAACAGTTCCCGGCCCTTGCTGACCCGGTCGTCGTTCACGCGCCGATTCAGGTAGTCGGCGAAGGTGGTGGTGAACTCGGGCTGACGGCGATCCAGCTCAATGACGCGGTCAAGGTACTCAACCTTGGCCATGACCTGGCTGGCGGTCTCCTTGCTGACACCGGATTGGATGGCCTGATCCTGCAACTGCGCCTTGCAGGTGTTGAAGGTTTCCGCTGATGGCGGTTGGGGACTGTCAGCGGCTTGCGCCGGCAGCGCCATAGACGCGAGGGCAGTGATCAAGGGCAAGCCTCGGATGAAACGCTGGCATGGCAAAATCCATGGGGATGGGCTAGGCACGCGAAACCTCTGTTTGGGTAACTGGTTTGTAAGCTTTGGAGCCCATGGTAGCGCGTTTTTTTACGACGGAAATACCGTTGGCGACTTATCGAGGTGACAATTGTTTAACCTCTGGGTTCCACCTTGTCCGGCGTGGCGCCCGGCCGGGCGTTATTGTTCGGCGAAGCGCCCGGATCGCCGTTCTCGAAACTGTTGCCGTTGGGCGTCAGTGCCTCGGGTTTGCGCTGTACCAGTCGGTTGGCCGGAAAATGACAGATAAACTCGCTGCCTTGGCCCATCCGGCTGCGGATGTCCAGTTTGCCGTCATGGTTCAGCAGCACGTGTTTCACGATGGCCAGGCCCAGCCCGGTGCCACCGGTGTCCTGATGTCGACTGGGGTCGGCGCGATAGAAGCGTTCGGTCAGGCGGGGAATGTGGATCGGGTCAATGCCGATGCCGTTGTCTTTCACAGACAGCTGGCCGCCTGCGGAATCGGCACTCCAGGTCACGGTGATCGTGCCACCGGCGGGGGTGTACTTGACGGCGTTGAAAATCAGGTTGGAAAACGCGCTTCGCAACTGGCCTTCGTCACCACGCAGCCAGCGATGGTCGGTAATCTCGAGCTGGATGACATGCTCTTGCTCCCCACTGAGGGCCTGAGCGTCGTGGACAATCTTTTCAAGAATGCCGGTCACGTCATTCAGATGGTCATCGTAGGCCTGCTCGCCAATTTCAATTTTCGACAGCAGGATCAGGTCGGTGATCAGGGCCTCCATGCGTGATGACTGGGTGGACATGGTGTGAACCGCCCGGCGCCACTTGGGGGGCAGGTCGTCGGCGTTGTCTTCCAGGGTTTCCAGATACCCGCTGATCACCGTGAGCGGGGTGCGCATTTCGTGAGACACATTGCTGACGAAGTCCCGGCGCATCTGCTCGAGCTGGTACAGGCGGGTGACATCCTTGGCGACGATCATCCGGTCATTATCGCCGTAGAGGTTGATTTGCAGTTCCAGGCGAATGTGGGGCCGGGCCGGTGAGTTCAGTTCCAGCGGTTCTTCGTAATTCTTCGAGTAAAAGTAGCGCTTGAAATCCGGGGAGCGAATCAGGTTTTGAATGTACTGGCCGAGGTCCGTCTTTTCCCGGAATCCCAGCAGCCGCTCGGCGGCCCCGTTCCACCACTCAATGGTGCCCTCACTGTCGGTCATGATGACACCGTCGCGCATGGCGTTGGTGGATTCCCGGACCCGGTTGATCTGGGTGCGCAGTTTTTCCTCGGTTTTGCGGTTCTTCAGGTGCAGTTTATGCAGGTTGTCAAACAGGTCGCCCCAGAGTCCAACGCTCTGGGGGGGAGTGCGGTCAACGTCCGGGTTGCTCAGCCATTGGTACAGCCGGCGGGACTGCACCATGCTCCAGGTCAGATAACCAATCAGGCCCACGGTCAATGCGGGCAGGGGGTAGCCAATCAAGAATCCGATCAGCAGGCAGCCGGCCAGGGCGCCAAGAAGCTGATGGAGATGGTGTGACCAGTTGTTCTGCATCGAGCACTGCCTTGTTCTGTATGCGACCCACTGTCGGGCAGGTCTCCTGCTTAGGCGGTCTGGGTCGAAAACCGGTACCCGGCTCCCCGGACAGTCTGGATCAGGTGATCGTACTGGTCACCCAGTGCCTTGCGAAGTCGGCGGATGTGTACATCTACGGTGCGCTCTTCGACATAGACGTTTCCACCCCAGACCTGATCCAATAATTGCGATCGGGTGTAGACCCGTTCCGGATGGGTCATGAAAAACTGCAACAACCGGTATTCGGTTGGTCCCATACTCAGCGTGCCGTCCTGTGTGGATACCCGGTGGCCTATGGGGTCCAGGGTCAGGCCCTCGATTTCGATCGGGGAGTCGATCCCCGGCGGCGTGGTTCGGCGCAGCACGGCCTTCAGGCGTGCCACCAGTTCCCGCGGGCTGAACGGCTTGGTGATGTAGTCATCGGCACCCACTTCCAGGCCCTGGATCTTGTTGTCTTCTTCCACCTTGGCGGTGAGCATGACAATGGGAATGTCGGCGGTGGCCTCGTCCTTTTTCAGTCGGCGAACCAGTTCGACGCCGCTGGCGCCTGGGAGCATCCAGTCGAGCAAGATGAGGTCCGGATTCCGATCAACGATCAGCGCGTGGGCCTCGCGGGCATCGGCCGCCTCCAGGTAATTGTAATCGGCCATTTCCAGGGCCACTGCAATCATTTCCCGAATCGCGGCTTCGTCATCGACGATCAGCACGGTTTTTTCAGACATAAACCTAACCTGTATCAGTCCTTGAATGTTGCCAGCCTATTACAACGTTCAAGTGTGACAAGTATATGACAGGTTTAGCTCAGTAGCCGGTCGATCGCTAACCCGGCAAACACGGCCAGTCCGGCCCAGTTATTATTCAGAAACGCCTTGAAGCAGCCTGTCCGGGACCGGTCGCGGGTAATGAACAGCTGATAGCCAAACAGGGCGGCCATACCGGCCACTCCAAGATAGTAGAAGAAGCCGAGTTCTGCGCGCGGGCCAACCATCAGCAGAATGATAACCACCATGGTCTGCAGCGTGGCGATGATGGTCCGATCGGCTTCGCCAAACAGAATCGCCGTGGACTTGATGCCCACCTTCAGATCGTCGTCGCGGTCCACCATGGCGTAGTAGGTGTCATAGGCGACGGTCCACAGCACGTTGGCGGTGAACAACAGCCAGGTCAGCTGGCTGAGTTCATTGGCTTCCGCCGCCCAGGCCATCGGAATGGCCCAGGAGAACGCGGCGCCGAGAAAGAGCTGGGGCAGATGGGTGTAGCGTTTCATGAAGGGGTAGATGAACGCCAGCAGTGCACCGCCAAAGGATAGATACAGGGTCAGGCTGTTGGTGAACAACACCACCATCAGGAACGCAATCAGGCATAGCCCGGCGAACAGGGCGACGGCCTCCCAGGGCTCGATCCGTCCTGCGGTGAGCGGGCGGTCTTTGGTTCGCTGGACGTGCCGGTCCCAGTCCCGGTCGGCGTAATCATTGATGGCGCAGCCCGCCGCGCGCATGAAAAACACACCCAGGGTAAACACGATCAGGTTGCCAACGGCGGGAAATCCATCGGCGGCCAGCCACAGCGCCCAGTAGGTTGGCCAGAGCAGCAGCAGGGTGCCAATAGGCCGGTCGATACGCAGCAGTCTGGCATAGTCTGCGAGACGTTGATGCACATGGGCAGGCAGGGCGTTCTGAAGCATAGGTGGTTGATCCGTTGGAGATTGCGGATGAAACGACGAGTGAGGCCTGATTATACAGTGGCCGGAGGCTGATGAAAGGCTGGGTCAGCGATACAGAACGGGAAGCAGGTACTCGCCGACCAGCAACTTGCGGTCATTGTGCCGGAACACCGAACGCCGGGCGATTTCCGGCTGGCCGGGTGCGATGCGGCTACACAGGCCGGTTTCCAGTGGCCCCCGTTGCCAGTCGGGGCTGCTGAACAGGTAGGCGCCGAGGGGGCGGTTGCCCAGATGCCGCAGCCGGCGTCCGCGGCCCGCAAGGCAACTGAGCGGAATCACGGTGCGTGCCAGTACCCAGGGTGTCCCGTCGCCGCATAGCCGGACTTCCCGAATCCAGGCCCGTTGCCGGCTCGGGATGTTCAGGTGCCGGGCTTCCTCCAGGGTGGGGACGGCAAAGCCTTCATGCTGGACTTCGACATGGAATGACCGGGCGCACTGGCTTTGCAGGGCGCGGGTGAACGAGCCTTCGACCTGCAGCCAGTGGCGGGCCGGACCGTGTACGTCCGGATTGCGCAGCCCGGCGGCGGCGAGGGAGTCGTACCAGTCCGTCGCCGGGATGATCAGGTCTGTTTGAGGGCGATCAGCCGCAGACAGATTTGTGGGGTGGTCAAAGTCCTTTGACGGCATAAATTCCCGGCGCGTTGCGCCAATAGCCCTTGTAGTCCATGCCAAAGCCGAACAGAAAGCGATCCTCGACTTCCAGGCCGGTAAAGTCGGCCTTCAGGTTCGGTCTCGCCTTTCGGTCATGCTGTTTGTCCACCAAAACCGCCGTCAGGACTTCCCGGGCGCCGTGGGCGAGGCAGTAATCGGCAATAGCACACAGGGTGGTGCCCTCATCGAGGATGTCGTCCACGATCAGGATCGTGCGATCGCGCATGTCGGCTTCGGGGCGTAGCTTCCATTCCAGAATGCCGCCGGTGGTTTCCTGCCGGTACCGCGTTGCGTGCAGATACTCGGCCTGCACCGGGAACTTCAGCAGCGGGAGCAGTTGTCCGGTCAGAATAAGTCCGCCGTTCATCACGCAGAACAGGAGCGGGTCGCTGTCTTTCAGTCGGCCGGAGATGTCCTCGGCCATGGATTGGATAGCTGTCTGTACCTGCTGTTCATTCACCAGACAGTCAGCTTCGGCCATTACCTGGTTCATTTCGGCGACGGTATCAGTCATAGCGGTCGGATCCTGTCAGAAAACGGTCGATTATACCGAAGTGGTTCGGGGGAAGGGAGGGCCTTTGCCGTTGAACCGTGTCTGTATTTATGGCTATTGGCAGACGTTCCTGCAAGCGGCCGTCTTTGGTGGCATTGGTCAATGTGCGGGGGATGGGTATGATGACTGCGGCGTGATAGGTTGGCCGGTTCTGTGGTACAGGCCTGAAATCCGGAATGAAACCCTTGCGTGCCATATTGTTCGACAATTACCATGGCGCGCCAAGGTCAGCAGGAGACGATGTATGAAAAAGTGGCAGTGTGTGGTGTGCGGGTTGATTTACGACGAAGCCGAAGGTTGGCCGGAAGACGGCATCGAGCCGGGCACTAAATGGGAAGACGTACCAGAAGACTGGGTTTGCCCCGATTGCGGTGTCGGCAAGGAAGACTTCGAAATGATTGAAATCGGCTAATCGCCATGGAGTACCCGTTATGACTGATCAGGCCCCCATCATTATTGTTGGCACCGGGCTGTCGGGCTATTCGCTGGCTCGGGAATTGCGCAAGGTCGACAAAGAGACGCCCATTGTCATGGTTACGGCCGACGATGGTGTCAGCTATTCCAAGCCCATGCTTTCGACGGGCTTTACCAAAGCCAAAGACGCCGACGGTCTGGCGCAGGCGTCTACCGAGGCCATGTCGGAACAGTTGAATGTGCAGGTGCGAACCTTCGCCACCGTGACCGGTATCGACACCGAGGCCAAAGAACTGGTGCTGGGGGATGAGCGTCTGACCTACTCCCGCCTGGTTCTGGCGTGGGGCGCGGATGTCATTCGGCTGTCGCTGGCCGGTGACGGCCTGGAGCACGTATTTTCCATCAATGACCTGATGGATTACCGGGCGTTCCGCGATGCCCTTGCGGAGGGCAAGCGTGTGGCGGTGATGGGCGCCGGCTTGATTGGTTGCGAGTTCGCCAACGACTTGCGCAACGGCGACTACGAGGTGGACGTCATTGCTCCATCCGAGGCAGTGATGCCTGGCTTGTTGCCGGACGCGGCTGCCACTGCGGTACAGGGCGAGCTTGAAAAGCTCGGCGTGCGCTTCCATCTGGGCACCGAAGTCACCCGGATCGACCGCGACGATGACGGGGTACGGCTGGCTTTGGCCAATGGTGAAACCCTGCAGGCGGATCTGGTGATTTCTGCCGTGGGCCTGCGCCCGCGGGTCGAACTGGCTCAGGCTGCAGGGATTGACGTGGCGCGGGGTATTCGGGTGAATCGGGCACTGGAAACGTCCGCCCCGGATGTCTACGCCCTGGGGGATTGTGCCGAGGTTGATGGTCACGTGTTGCTGTATGTCCTGCCGCTGATGGCGTGCGCCCGGGCCTTGGCCAAAACCCTGACCGGAACGTGGACCGAGGTTCAGTACGGCGTGATGCCGGTTATGGTGAAAACCCCGTGTTGCCCGACGGCGGTGTCGCCGCCACCCATGGGCGCGCGCGGTGAATGGGACGTGGAACAGGACGGCAGCAATGTGAAAGCGCTATTCCGTAGCCCGGAAGGCCAGTTGCTCGGTTTTGCGGTCACCGGCAGTTATGCGGTCGAGAAGCAGGCGCTGGCCAAGGAAATGCCGCCGATTCACGGCTGATTTCCCCGGATTACCTCTGTTCTTAGGGTTGGCAGCCGGCGCACAGGTCGGCTGCCAATTTTGGTTCGGCCGTTGCGAAATTCGGGGGCATGGGTTAGAAAAGTACTTCGTGTGCTAACGAATTGAGCGGGAGCGAACATGCTTGAGGTGACGAAAAAACTGTTGGATCTGCTAGATCTGGCGCCCATCGGAGATGACCATTTCCAGGGCGACAGTGAGGATCTGGGCTTTCCAAACGTGTTTGGTGGGCAGGTCCTGGGGCAGGCATTGATGGCCGCCAGCCGCACCGTCGAAGATCGCCTCTGCCACTCCCTGCATGCCTACTTCCTGCGCCCCGGTAATCACAGCATGCCGATCGATTACGAGGTTCAGCGCGTGCGCGATGGCGGCAGTTTTTCCGTGCGCCGGGTGATTGCCCGCCAGGATGGCAAGGAAATTCTGACCGGGTCCATGTCGTTCCAGGTGGACGAACAGGGTTTCGACCACCAGCTGGATATGCCCGAGGCGCCCGAGCCCGAAACGCTCAAGTCCGAGCAGGAGATGGGGCGCTTGCTGGCGCCAAAACTGCCGGAGCACATGCGTGAGACCGCTACCCGGGATCGCCCGATCGAAATCCGCCCGGTGAACCCGGTGGATCCCTTCAACCCGGAACCGCGCCCGCCGTACAAACAAAGCTGGTTTCGCGCCCAGGGCCCGCTGCCTGATGATCCGGTTCTGCATCGCTGCCTGCTGACCTACGCGTCGGATTTTCAGCTGCTGGGTACGTCGCTTCGTCCCCATGGCAAAACGTTCATGAGCCGCAATATGCAGGTGGCCAGTCTTGATCACGCGATCTGGTTCCATCGCGATTTCCGTATGGATGACTGGCTGTTGTATGACAAGGACAGTCCAAGCGCCTCGGCCGGGCGCGGGCTCAATCGCGGTAACTTCTATAACCGCAGCGGTGTGCTGGTGGCGTCGACTGCCCAGGAAGCACTGATTCGTCAGCGAAAGTGCTGAGTGTTCAGCCCAGTTTGCGCTGCTGCCCGGCGAACCGGTCCAGCCAGGACAAGGTGTCGTCGAGCGACAGCGGCGGGGCAACCAGATAGCCCTGGATCATATCGCACCCCATGCCTTTGAGTAATTTTGCCGTGGCCTGATCTTCCACGCCCTCAGCAACCACCCGGTAGCCGAGGTCGTGGCACATATTGATGGTGGTTTGCACGATCACCCGATCATCCGGTTGGCTGGGCAGATCGGAGATCAGGGATCGGTCAATCTTGATTTCGCTGGCCGGCAGCTGCTTGATGTAGGACAGCGAGGAGTAGCCGCTGCCGAAGTCATCGATGGACACCGGATTGCCGGACTCGTCCAGCAGGCGCAAGGCGGCGAGCGAGCTGGTGGGGTCCCGCATCATGGAGGTTTCGGTGATCTCAAGGGTGAGCTGGCCGCGCTGCTGTTCCTGCTTGCCCATCAGCTGCTCGACAAACTCCGGAAAATCGGGCTCCAGCAGATTGTTGGGGGAAATGTTTACCGAGATTCCCAGAGGCCAGCCCTGTTCATTCAACCGTTTGCACATGTCGAGGGATTGCTCCAGCGCCCAGCGGGTCAGCGGCTTGATCAGCCCGGTTTGCTCGGCCAGCACGATGATTTCATCCGGCCGGATCTGTTCCTGTTTTTCCGGCCAGCGAATCAGCGCTTCCAGCCCCTCCACCTGATTGGTGGTCAGTGACAGTTTGGGTTGCAGGTGCAGCTCAAGCCGGTGTTCCTGAAGCGCCTGGCGCAGCTCGGATACCATGGTCAGGCGATCGGCGCTGAACGAGTCCCGGACCGGTTTGTAATAGGCCATGCCTCGCTCGGCGGCGCGCTCTGAGCCCTCGGCGATGACTGCGCGGCGAATCAGGGTGCTCGGGTCGCGCCCGTGCTCCGGGTAAATGGCAACACCCAGACGGGCATCCAGTGGCACCTGCATGCCCAGAAAATCGACCGGAGCGCGCAGTTCATCCAGCGCCCTGACGACCTCGTCTGGCCTGGCTTCGGCAGCATCGGCGTCGACCAGAAACGCGAAGCTCTTGGGATCGAGCGACGCGAGGAGGTTGGAGCGATGCTCGCCCTGTTCGACGGTGACCACGCCAGGAAGGCGGTTGATAATGTCATTGAACTGACGGGACACCAGCGTGAGGATCTCCTCACTGTTGTTGTGGCCCAGTGTCTTGGTGACCGCGTCCAGATTGTTCAGCTGGACAACGGCGACGCCGTGCCGATGGTTTGGTTGCCGAAGCATCAAGTCGTTCAAGGCCATTTCGAAGCTGGCCAGGTTGGGGAGTCCGGTCAGTGGGTTGTGCAGGGCGTGGTCCATCAGTTTGAGTTCGGCATCGCGGCGGGCGGCCATGGCCCGAAGTTCCGCGTCCCTCGCTTCAATCTTATCCTGGCGTTCCTGCAGCAGTTTGATGGCCATGGCCATGGCCAGCAGGATGGCCTGCAGGGCCGAACCGATCTGCATGGCGTACAGCGTCAGGAAATTGTTCGGCAGGAATCCGAGCTTATTGGCCGCAGTAATCGCGCTGCCCAGAGTGAGCAGGCCCCAGGCCAGGGTGTAGTAAACCCCTTGGCGATTGCCGCGCAACCATTGCTGTGGGCCAACAATCGTCAGCAGTAGACTGCTCGGAATGGACAGAATCACCACCATTTGAATGGCGGTGCTGTAATCCAGAACGAACGTGGCCAGTCCGGCCAGCGCATTGATGGCGATGGCTGCATCCACGGTGCGCTCCAGCGCCCGGCTGGTGGCGCCGATGTGCAGGTAATCGCGGGCAAACCAGAGCGTGAACAGCAAGGCGCCGGGAATGCTCAGCAACATGGCGCGGTTCTGCACCCCGGGCCCTTCCGGCCAGAGTACCTGAAACGTTATGCCATTGAGGGTTCCGATCAGCAGCAGGTAGCCGAGCGTCGACAGGGAGTACAGCAGGTGGACCCGTTCCCGGAGCGCAACAAACACGAACAGGTTAAAGAAGATGACGGTAATCAGGATGCCGTAATAGATGGCGTGCACCTGATCTTCGACAAATGCCTCTTCGAAAAAGGTCTTGTCGTTCCAGAACGTCAGGGGGACCTGGATGGCGCCGCTGCTGCGAATTTGCAGCAGGATTTCGTAATCCGCCTGCTCGGTTCTTTCGAAGGGAAACAGGAAATTCCGGTGCAGGATAGGGCGCTGGGAAAACGGAAAGCGGTCGCCGGCCGTGATGCGGTCAACAACCTTGCCGTTGGCCAGCAAGAAGAAGCGAATCTGGTCCAGATGGGCGTAGTTGATTTCGAGCAGATTCAGCGATCCGGTTTTCGGCACGGGAAACCGCAGCCAGACCGTCTCGTCGATGTAGCCAAAGTTGGGGCTGTTGCCCTTCAGTGGTTGCCACTCGCTGGACGACAGAATGTCGTCCAGCGAGAGCTTGGCGTCTGCCGGAACCAGGAGCTGATGTGCCCGATCAATCGACTTGCCAGTGGCAGCCTGACTCGGCAGGGCCAGCACCGAAAGCAGCAGCAAGGCTGTCAGAATTCGCGGCCAGAAAATAACGGTCACCCATTTCCATGGTTCAGTTGGTTAAATTATCGCCGGTCTGAACGGGCCACTCAAGAGCAGGACATGGGTTAGTGCTCAATTTTAGAGCATCGGTGTCAGATTTTGTCGGCCCAGTCCCTTGCCCAGGGTAGCGCTTCGGCTTCCGGTTCCATGGTTTCCAAAGCGTCGATCTTCAAGGTGTCACCCACCTTGCGCGCGGCGGTTTCATAAAGCGCCTCTTCCATCAGGTCACCGGCGCCGCAGAAGGTGTCACCGTAGGAGCTGTCGCCAAGCACAATCATGCCGAACGGGCGTCCGGGTTGCTGCGGCAGGCGATCCCGCAAGTCCACGTAGAACGGCAGCAGGTTGGCCGGGACTTCCCCTTGTCCGGTGGTGGAGGTGCAGACCAGCAGGGCGTCGTCGTTACTGGTGATGTCCTCCAGTGCGGGGTTTTCCAGCACGGTGACACGGTGGCCGCGGCTTTCGAGGTCTTTCTTGATTTCCCGGGCAGTGAGCAGGGCGCCACCATAGACGCTGCCGACCAGGATACGAATGGCTGTTGGCATCGAGAGTCCTGTTGTTGCGTTGAACAGACGTTATCGGCCAACGATCTTAATGGTGAGGCCTGTGGTGCTCAAGTTTCGATGGGCTCTGGCAGCGGGTGGTCGTAGGTGCGGACGCGCGGCGCTATGCGGTTACGGCCGGTCTCTTTGGCGTTGTACAGATGGGCATCGGCCTGGCGAAGCAGCTCGTCCAGCGTGCCGGACTTGGCAATGGAACACACCCCGGCGCTGATGGTCACCGGCAGAGGCGTATCGCGAAATTCAAAGTTGTGGCTCGATACCTCGGAGCGAAGGCGTTCCGCCAGTGCCAGGGCCTGCAGCAGGGAGGTATCGGGCAGCAGAATGAGGAATTCCTCGCCGCCCCACCTGGCAATGACGTCGCTCTGGCGAATAACCGACTGCGCAAGGTCGGTAAACTGCTTCAGTACCTCGTCGCCGGCATCATGGCCGGCGCTGTCGTTAATGTTCTTGAACAGGTCAAGATCGATCAGGGCGATGGAAAAGTGGTGCCCTGTGCGCTGATATCGCGAAAACTCGGTTTGCAGCCGGCTTTGCATGTCCCGCCGGTTGGAAATCCCTGTGAGTTCATCGGTCCGCGCGGCGCGTTCCAGGCTGTCGGCCTGCTTGACCAGTTCATTCCGGGCCTTGAGTCGGCTGGCTTCCAGCACGTAGCAGAAGATCGATTCGAAAAACAGCGTGGAGAAAAAGCGGATCTTGAAATCCGTGTGGTATTCGGCCGTGACCATTGGCAAGCCGGGAAATGCGAAAACAATTGCCGCGATCGTGGCGCACAGGATGAGAACGGCGGTACCTACGCGCAGCGACGACAGATAGAACAGCAAGGGAGGAAACACGTAAAGCCACAAAGGGCCGGTATTGTTCTCGCCACCGGTTACGATCAGATAGGCAAACAGGGCACTGACGATCACCAGCATGCCCGACTTCTGCGCGCTTCGATTACCGGTTGCGGCAAAGTATGCCATATTGGCGCCGAGGAGCGCGGCAAACGACCAGAGTACCCAGGCATGGGTGAAGTGCGCGCTGAACCACGCCTTGGAACCGATACCGGTCAGGAACAGCATTCCCATCACGGACAGCCAATTCGACACGCGCGCAACCTGCGCTTCCTCCTGTTCAAAGGCGGTTCTGTGGTTGAAAGGCAGCGATTCTGGCATCGATGAGAGTCTTATTTTTCTTTTGACGCATTTTGTGCCGAGTATGGGCCGGATTGTCCAGAATTTATACCCTTAAATGTGACACGTTCTAGAGTAGGTGGAACTACGTTTCTCGTTTCATTCCGGTGTCAAAGGTTTTATAGTGCGCGACTTTAGTTCATTCGCTGAGCACCTTGATCCGATTAAAGAGAGATTATTCACATGGCCCGTTCTTCAGCCGGATTAGTCGATACGTTGCTGACCAGCCCCACCACTGAGCGTTACCGCGCGGGCATCAGTTTTCTCTTCCTTCTCGGGGTATGGCTGGTGGTAGGCGCTATCAGCAAGGATCTGCCCAACAGCATGTTGTTGATGGCCGCCGCGGTGATTGGCGGCTACATGGCGATCAATATCGGCGCCAACGATGTCGCCAATAACGTCGGCCCTGCGGTGGGCTCTGGCGCGCTGTCCCTGGGTGCCGCGGTCATTATTGCCGCGATTTTTGAGGCGTCCGGGGCGTTGATCGCTGGTGGCGATGTGGTCTCCACCATTAAGGGCGGCATTATTGATCCGTCGAGCCTGGGGCAGGGGCAAGCCTTTGTCTGGGTCATGACGGCGGCGTTGCTGGCCGGCGCTCTGTGGCTCAACCTCGCCACCTGGATGGGGGCCCCGGTGTCGACCACGCACTCGATCGTGGGTGGTGTTCTCGGCGCTGGCATCGCCGCAGGCGGATGGACGATTGCGGACTGGGGCGTCATGGGTAAGATTGCGGCCAGCTGGGTAATCTCACCGGTTCTGGGTGGTGCCCTGGCGGCTGTCTTCCTGTTCCTGATCAAGAAAACCGTTCTGTACCGAAAGGATGTCGTGCCTGCAGCGCGGACCTTTGTGCCCTTGCTGGTGTCCGTCATGGCCTGGGCGTTCGGCACCTATTTGATGGTTAAGGGCGTCAAGAAAGTTGTCAAAGTGGACTTTTTTGAGGCCGCGCTGGTTGGTCTCGCTGCGGCTGCCATTGTGTATTTCCTCGTTCGTGGCCTGGTCAACCGCCGGGCAGCAACCATGGAGAACAGCGCCAGCGGCGTGAATACGCTGTTCACCTGGCCGCTGATCTTTGCTGCCGCGCTGCTGAGTTTCGCGCATGGCGCCAACGACGTGGCCAACGCGATTGGTCCGTTGGCGGCGATCAATGATGCGCTTTCCTCCGGCGGGGTGGTGACCGAGGCGTCTATTCCCCTGTGGGTCATGATGGTCGGTGCGCTGGGTATTGCCGTTGGCCTGATGCTGTTTGGCCCGCGCCTGATCAAAACCGTAGGCAGCGAGATTACCGAGCTCGACAAGACCCGGGCCTTCTGTGTCGCATTGTCTGCTGCACTGACCGTGATCCTGGCATCTCAGCTGGGCCTGCCGGTCAGTTCGACGCACATCGCGATTGGTGGTGTTTTCGGCGTGGGCTTCCTGCGGGAGTACCTCAAGTCCAACTACGCGACTCAGCTGCACAAGATCATGGAGCAGCACGACGAGGAAGAGCAGAAACGCCTGAAACCCTTCCTGGATGACTTCCGGAATGCCTCCGTGGAGGAAATGGAAGACTTGTTGAAGCAGGCTCGCAAGCAGAAGAAGCAGGTGCCACTGGCCAAGTCCGAGCGTCGCCGCCTGAAAAAGATCTATCGTGAGGAGTTGGTCAAGCGCTCGCATCTGATGAAGATCGCGGCGGCGTGGATTATCACGGTTCCGGCTTCTGCGCTGATGGCTGCGGTTCTGTTTTTCACCCTTCGTGGGATGATGATCTAGGCCGTCAGGGCTGGTGGTATCCCGCCGGTTTGGGCCATACTGGCTAAAAAGCGGGGGCGGACAATGCCCCCGGCAACATCCGTATCCGTGGAGTGACGTATGAGTACATCTGTTGAGAGCCAGCAGGCCAGGATGATTGATGAATTGAGGGTGTTCATCAAGAAGGTGATGAGCGAGCCGACCATTGCCGTCAAATCAATGGAAATCGCCCGCAAGTACCGGAGTGAGCCCAACGCCAAGGAGCTGATCGCGCGCGAAATCAGTGCCAACACCACGATCCGTATCCCCGAGCAGTGGAGTGACGCGGATCGCATGTTCCTCGATATCATCCACGATGTTCTGGAAGACGAAGAGGCGCTCTACTGAGGGTGCCTCCACTGCCTCTTGGCAGTGGCAGCCGGCCCGTCAAGCCAGACGGGTGTCCGGCTGGTGTTGTTTGATCACGTCCGAAGCGGTTTCCCGAAGCAGATTGATCTCATCCTGAATTCCCGGCTCGTCCGCCAGTTCTTTTTGTTCCGCCAGAATGTCCCGCAAGATGTCGCTGGTGGTCAGCGGGTTGGCCAGCACCACCCGGAAAACAATGCACGGGAAGCGGTAGTAGCGCGCCGGCTCTAGCCGGGTTCGGGATACGAAGGCTTTGCCCCGTTCCCGCTGGGTTTTCTGCAGGAACCTGGTAATCCGGTTCAAGCTGGTGTTCAGCTTTTTCGCTTGCTGCGGGTCGGCCAGTCCCAGCGCCTTCTGGACCTCCTCAGGGCAATAACGGTAGGTCAGGATGTTCAGTTCCGGTTCGGTGACCAGCTCAAAATCGGAATCCGCACGGATCAGTTCGGCGAAGGTTTTGGCTTTTTCGATGCCCTGGTCAATCAGGATTTCATACCCTTCCCGGGCCAGGATCTTCAGGCCTGAGTGAATCAGCATGGACATGCCCGGGCGCGAGCCTTCGAGGGTATTGCTGCCGAGATCGCGCGAACCTTTCCGAATGATGTACTGGGCGTGGTGCTCAACCGCGCTGGCCAGACTCGGGTCGCGGAAGACAACGAGCCCGACGCCCATGGGCACATAGAGTTGCTTGTGGGCGTCAAAGGTGACCGAGTCGGCCTTCTCAATACCCCGCAGCAAGTGTTTGTAGTTGCGCGAGAAAAGCGTGGGGCCGCCCCAGGCTGCGTCGACATGAAAATGGGCGCCGAACTCTCGGGCAATCTCAGCCATGGCATCCAGTGGGTCGACGCTGCCGGTTTCGGTGGTTCCGGCAATGCCACAGATGGCCATGACCTTGATCTTCTGGCGCTGCAGTTCGAGGCACTTGTCCCGGAGCGCATCAATCTCGATACGGTTTTCGTCATCGGTATCGACCGCAATCAGGGCTTCCCGCCCCAGTCCCAACACATCCGCAGCCTTGCTGAGTGAGTAATGCCCGCGGCGGGACACCACAATGGCGGCACCTTCGTAGCCGTAATACTTCAGAGCGCGGAACAGTCCTTCCTGGTGCAAACCCCGGAACGTTCCCTCAGCCGGAAAGGCCCGATTGCGGGCGACCCAGAGTGCGGTCAGGTTGGCGATGGTGCCGCCGGAGCACATCGCACCCAGCGCATACTGGGGGTTGTGCATCCACTTCCGATAGAACGAACCGTCTTGCTCGTAAACCAGCCGATGAATCATCCCCAGCACCTGGCGCTCCATGGGGGTGAAAGCCTTGGAGGTCTCGGTTTTAACCAGGTTCTGGTTCAGGGCGATCATGATCTTGGACAGCGGCAGCATGAAATAGGGCAGCGCCGAGGTCATGTGGCCGATAAATGCCGGCGAGGCGGTATGAACGGAGTTGGCCACCAGTTTGTCGAGCAGGAACTGCGTCTGCTCGGAGACAAATACCGGTTTTTCGGGAATCGTCGGGTCGGAGAAGTCTTTCTCGACGTCCGCCAGATCCCGTTCAATCGCAACGATATGCTCTTGCAGGAAGCCTGCAAGATTCTGCGAAATATCCTGGTCGATCCGACTGAGCGTCGAGTCGGGGGCCTCCGGCACCGTAAAGACACGGTACATGGCCTCTACCGAGGCGTGGGCGGATTTTTTCTTTCCGGTCATAGGTGGCACGCGTGTGTCAGTGTGACTCCGCCGGGGCCGGTTCCAGATGCCCCGTGGAATGGCCGGCATGCGCATCCGGCCTGAATTGCTGGTTGCTCGCAAAGCCGCCGGCAGACTGGCTTCCCTGAAGTTCCGTAGTATACGTTTTGACGTCGGGCTCTGCTACAGCCAGGGCTGGTATGGGGTCTAGAGAATCTCGCGATGGATGTCCAGAATCGCGGCATCCACCCGCTCGGCAATGGCCTTTTCCACCTGGTCCAGGCGTTGGGTTATTTGACGGGATGAGGTGCCCAGTGCGGCGATGGTCCAGGTGGCGCAATCCAGGGAGTCCTGGTCGGCGGTTTCCGATACGGCCAGATCCGGTTCTTTACCCCAGACCGCTCGCAAAGCCGTGAACACCTTGCGCTTGGCTTTGAGGTCGGCACAGCCGTAGAGCTGGAAGTGCAGGGTAAGCACACCCACGTGTGGCGTGATCACCGGTTGAGTCGTGGGTTGGTTCAGAAGTTTTCTCAGGGCTTCAGACATAGTGTTTCACACTTACCGCGTCAAAGGGTCAGCCTACTACAGGTGTGGCCCGTTTGATAATGGCGCCGGCATTGGTGCCAGCGGGCAGGTTGCCCACGCTGAGTCCGCCGTTGGGGGCCAGCCGTGAGGCGCAGAATGCGTCGGCCACCGCAGCGTCGGAATGCTGAATGAGCAACGCTGCCTGCAGAGTCAGGGCCATTCGATCCACCAGGTTTCGTGCGCGGTATTCGGCACTGGAAAGGTCCGCCACGTCATTCCCCAGATGGTTCAGAAAACGGTCGAAACGTGTATCTGCACCCTTGGCCTGCGACACTTCCTGCATGAACGCCTCCAGCGTGTCGGGTGCTTTCTGCATGGCGCGCAGGGTATCCAGGCACTGGATGTTACCGCTGCCCTCCCAGATGGCGTTCACCGGTGATTCCCGGAACAGCCGTGGCATGATGGAGTTTTCCATCACTCCGTTGCCGCCAATGCACTCCATGGCTTCGTAGGCGTGGTTGGGGGTGCGCTTGCAAATCCAGTACTTGCCCACCGGAGTGGCAATCCGGGTCAGCAGTCGTTCGTGCTCCTGATCCTGGTTATCAAGGGCCCGGGCCATGCGCATGGTGAACGCTAGCGCGGCCTCGCTTTCGATGGCGAGATCGGCGAGCACGTTTTGCATCAGTGGCTGATCGCACAGTTTGCGGCCAAAGGCACTGCGGTGCCGGGCATGGTGGCTGGCCTGGGCAACGGCCTGGCGCATACCCGCGGAACTGCCGATCATGCAATCGAAGCGGGTCAGGGCGACCATTTCAATGATGGTGGCAACACCCCGGCCCTCTTGCCCGACCATCCAGGCCAGGGCACCACGCAGCTCCGCCTCCCCGGAGGCATTGGCCACATTGCCCATTTTGTCTTTCAGGCGTTGGATCTCGCAGGGATTTTTGCTGCCATCCGGGCGCCAGCGCGGCATCAGAAAACAGGACAGCCCGCCCCGGGACTGCGCCAGAACCAGAAAAGCGTCGCACATGGGCGCTGACATGAACCACTTGTGGCCGACCAGTTCGTAAGCTTCACCCGGTCCTTCGCTGGCCACAGCAAAGGCCCTGGTGGTGTTGGCCCGAACATCGCTGCCGCCCTGTTTCTCGGTCATCGCCATGCCGATGGTCACCGCGTCTTTCTGGCTGTCCGGTACGTTTCTCGGGTCGTAGTGCTTGGCGAGAATTCGATGTTCCCAGAGCTTGGCGAGCGAAGGTTGCTTCCGGATCGTGGGGATTGCGGCGAAGGTCATGGTCACCGGGCAGCAGTGTGCTGCTTCGATCTGCGAGTGCAGGTAGTACTTGGCTGCGCGTGCCACGTGGGCGCCGTGGCCGGCTCGGGTCCACGGGCTGCTGTGCAGACCGTGTTCAAGGGCTGTGCGCATCAACTCGTGGTATGCGGGATGGAACTCGACCGCATCGGCGCGATGACCAAACCGGTCGTGGGTGTGGAGTACTGGCTTGACGCGATTGGCAGCGAAGCCCCGCGCGATCATATCAGCGGTACCGGTGAGAGCCCCGTAACGGGACAGTTCTTCCCGCGCCCAGCCGGCGCCCTCCCGGCTTGCCGCCTCCTGCAGCGCGGTATCCTGCTCGAACAGGTTGTAGTCCTGCAATGGGCTTGGCTGGTTGGTCACATCGTGGGTGGTGGCCACGTAGCGGTCGGTGTCGGGGGTGCTAACTTGTTCAGAATCAGACCGCTGTGCGTCCATGATGAGCCTCGGATTATTTTCTCGTGCCGGTTAACCCCTGCATGCAAAAGCGAATGATGGAGTCGACCAGAGCGTTCTTGTCTTCTGGCGTTATGCGGACGTTCCCGTCCGCCTGCGCCGGTGATAATGGCCCGACCAGGCTCTCTGCTATGGCCCCGACCAGGCAGGTGCTGCTCTGGCTGGCGTCCTGATCCGGGATGCAGTCGTCCCGGATACCTTCGCGAATCGCGCTTTCAAACAGGTTTGCGTAGGCTTTGCGATAGGTTAATCGCTCCTCCTCAACCTTCGGATCCACCGGCTCGGCGATCAGTGACCAGGCCATGACCGGTCCCCGGATAGCCCGCTCGGCGAACTGCCGGAGGGCATGCTCGAGGCGAACTGTGGCGTCGCCTTCGGTTGCCAGCGCCTCGGCCACCTTGTCCACTTCCCGCTGGGTGGCACGCCGGAACACTTCTGCGAACAGGTCCTCTCTGGACTCGAAGTGGCGGTAAATGGTTCCTGTGGCTACTTCGGACAGCGCCGCAATCCGTGTAATGCGAGCGCTCCGGAACCCACCTTCTGCGACACAAGCGTAGGTGCAATCAATGATTCGTTGCCGCGCCTTCGCTTTGCGCTGACGCATTTTTTCGGTTTCCCGATACGGCATGACGGTCCCTTAAAAGAAGTGAATCAGCATTCATTGTTTCTGTCAATTTTGATCGGTGCATTATTTCAGAGTATGGGCTCAAAAAATCAATAACTTAAGATGTGTTTCGAAATGTTACTAAAAAGTAATTGCCAACCGATAGCGCAGCTCAAAAAACCGGATTATAAAGACGCCAAGACGATGCCAAAGGCAGTTCGTCGAGACTGAGTGTAGCGCTCTCTTCCGGGAGGCGGCACTTGACCGACTGTTTTCGTTGATGGAGAGAAACCAATGAGTGAACTCGACGAAAGCAACCTGGAACATTCCGGGAATTGGAGCAGCGACACTGACGACGGCCATTCGATCGCCAGTCGGGCAAGGGTCCGCGCTCAGTTGCAGGCAGACATTGACGCGTTCCTGAATGGTGGTGGCAAAATTCAGGAGGTGGACACGTCCTTCCGCTCGGATGCCCCTCGCAAGGTGGGTGTCGGGTTTAATAACCGGTCGCTGTAACTCTCGCCCCAGCAGGCCGGGTAGCAGCAAGCGGCACCCGGCCGGTTTATGAAACCGTTCTCAGCACGGTCCGCCGTGCTGGCCTAGGCTCATGTAACTGACCTGTCCTTCGTTGGCTGCAGGTCTTTTGGCACTGAGGCAGGCATGGGATTCCCGATGTAAACATTTTCCCTTTTCCGCCGTCGTTTGCTGATGGCGGTTGCGCTGTTGTCAGTTGCATCTTGGCTGGTCCTGCGACCGGCGACCTGTCAGCGCTCGAGGCCCAGATGGCGCAGTCCTCTTTGCCGGCTAGCGTCGCCCGGCAGCCTGCAACAACGGCTGCGGGGGGTGTATGATGGAACCTGAATTGTTCATTCGCCCCATCCTTCAGGAGGTAATCCGTGCCCCATCCCACGCCCCGAGCATTTCCGGCCACCCGACTTCGCCGTAACCGGGCCAGCGAATTTTCGCGCCGTCTGGTACGAGAAAATCAGTTAACGCCGGATCACCTTATTTACCCGGTCTTCGTGCTTGAGGGCGAGCAGCAGCGTGAGGCGGTGCCGTCTATGCCCGGTGTTGAGCGACTGAGCATTGATCTGCTGGTCGAGCAGGCGGCCGAACTGGTGGAGCTGGGTATTCCCGCGGTGGCCCTGTTCCCGGTGGTGTCCCTGGAACAGAAGGATCTGTCCGGAACGGCGGCCTGGGACCCGGATGGACTTGCCCAGCGGGCGGTCCGTGCCCTCAAGCAGGCGCAGCCGGAACTGGGTGTGATGACCGATGTGGCACTGGATCCCTTCACGACTCACGGTCAGGACGGGATCATCGATCATGACGGTTATGTTCTGAATGATGTAACGGTCGAGGCACTGGTCAAACAGGCTGTGTCCCATGCCGATGCTGGAGCGGATGTGGTGGCACCTTCGGACATGATGGATGGTCGGGTGGCGGCCATTCGCGAGGCGCTGGAGGCGGCTGGCCACGTAAACACCCGCATCCTGGCCTATTCTGCGAAATATGCCTCCAGTTACTATGGCCCCTTCCGGGATGCCGTGGGTTCAGCGGGAAACTTCGGCAAAAGCAACAAATTCAGCTACCAGATGGACCCGGCAAACTCGGATGAAGCCATTCATGAGGTGGCCATGGATCTGGCCGAAGGTGCGGACATGGTGATGATCAAGCCCGGCATGCCGTATCTGGATATCGTGCACCGGGTAAAAACGGAGCTGAAGGCGCCGACGTTTGTGTATCAGGTCAGCGGTGAATACGCCATGCACATGGCTGCGGAACAGAACGGCTGGCTGGATGGTGATGCGGTCATGATGGAGAGCCTGATGGCGATGCGTCGGGCCGGCGCCGATGCCATTCTGACCTACTTTGCGGTTCGGGCCGCCCGTCTGATGCGCGACCAGCGGCGCTGAGACCCTGAAACGCCGCGACCGGGCCAAGACCCGGGTGCAGAGAAAAGGATGCAAGCAACTATGACAACGGAAATCACGCAAAATCCGGATGCGGCAGCGGGCGCAGGGCACGGTTCCCCGGGGCTGGATGCCGCAGGCGTTGAGCCTGAAATGGTGGACCTGGACGCCAGTGATAATTATTTCAATCGGGAAATTGGCCAGCTGCAGTTCAATTACCGGGTATTAAAGCAGGCACTGGATACGACGCACCCGCTCATCAATCGCCTGATCTTCTGCTGCATCTTCAGCAGCAACATGGACGAATTTTTTGAAATCCGGGTCGCGGGCCTGCGTCAGCAGATGAAGTACGGCCGTGAGACCGTCGGTGTCGACGGCCTGATTCCGGAACAGGCATTGGCTGAGATCAGCCGTGTGGCTCATGAGTATATCCAGGAACAGTACAACATCCTCAACGACGTGCTGATTCCGGAAATGGAGCGGGAGGGTATTCATTTCGTCCGGCGTCGGGAATGGACACCGGCCCAGGCCGAGTGGGTACGCAATTATTTTGAGGACGAAATCCTGCCCGTGGTCAGCCCCATCGGGCTGGACCCGTCCCATCCGTTCCCGCGCCTGGTGAACAAGAGCCTGAATTTTATTGTCGAGCTGGAAGGCAAAGACGCCTTTGGGCGAGAAACCGGCCTGGCGATTGTCCCCGCGCCGCGCTCCTTACCCCGGCTGGTTCGCCTGCCGGATGAGGTCTGCGCCGGCGGCGAGAATCTGGTGTTTCTGTCGTCCATGATTCATGCCCACACCGACGAGCTGTTCCCCGGAATGAAGGTGAAGGGCTGTTATCAGTTCCGCCTGACCCGGAATGCCGACCTTGAGCTGGAAGATGATCTGGAGGATCTGGCGTCGGCTCTACGCGGTGAATTGCTCAGTCGCCGCTTCGGCGATGGCGTTCGGCTGGAAGTGGCGGATAACTGCCCGGAGGAGCTGACGCAGTTTTTGCTGACCGAATTTGGTTTGACCGAAAGGGACCTGTATCGGGTGCACGGGCCGGTTAACCTGACTCGCCTGATGGCGGTCGGTGGCCTGGTAGATCGGCCGGATCTGACCTACTCGGCATTCTCGCCCAGTATTCCCAAGCAGATCCGAAGCAGGGATTCGATGTTCGACAGCATCAGCAAGCGTCCGATTCTGCTGTTGCATCCGTTTGAGAATTTCAGCCCGGTTGTGGATCTGCTGCGCCAGGCCGCCAAGGATCCCCATGTCCTGGCGATCCGTCAGACCCTGTACCGCACTGGGGCCGACTCGGAAATTGTCGAAGCGCTGGCGGACGCGGCGCGGCGCGGCAAAGAGGTCACTGCGGTGATCGAGTTGCGGGCGCGCTTCAGCGAAGCGGAAAACCTGGAGCTAGCCTCCCGATTGCAGGAAGCCGGCGTCATCGTGGTGTACGGTGTGGTGGGTTACAAGACCCACGCCAAAATGATTCTTGTGGTGCGACGGGAAGAGGGCAGGCTGCGTCGGTACGTGCATCTGGGCACTGGCAACTACCACGCCGGCAATGCCCGGCTGTATACCGATTACAGCTTTATGACCTGCGACGAGTCCATCGGTGACGACGTGAACAAGCTGTTCCAGCAGCTCACCGGTATGGGCAAGGCGCTGAAAATCAAGAAACTCTTCCATGCACCGTTTACTCTGCATTCGCGCCTTCTGGAGTTGATCGAAGGTGAGGCAGAGCTTGGCAATCAGGGGCGTCTGATCTTCAAGTTCAATTCCCTGACCGAACCACAGCTGATCAAGGCGCTGTACCGCGCCTCCCAGGCTGGGGTCAAAATCGACCTGATCATCCGCGGAATCTGCTGTCTTCGGCCCGGTGTGCCCGGGCTGTCAGAAAACATACGGGTTCGCTCCATCATCGGCCGGTTCCTTGAGCACACCCGGGTCTATTATTTTGGCAGCAGCGGCCGCCCTCAGGTGTATTGTTCCAGCGCCGATGGTATGGAACGCAACCTGCTGAACCGGGTCGAAGTGGCTTTCCCGATTGAAGATCCGGATCTGGTGGCCCGGTTGCGTGAGGATCTGGATACCTACCTGGCGGACAACTGCCAGTCCTGGGAGTTGCAGTCGGACGGAAACTATGTCCAGAACCAGCCCGCCGAGGGGGAAGAGCGTCTGGCTTCCCAGCTGGTGTTGCTGGAACGTCTGGCCGGAAAACCTTGAGACGGAGACCTGTGGTGAAAAAAACATGGATGATTGTCGGCGCCGCCACCCTCGCGGCGGCGGGCGCTTTGCCCTGGGGAGTGGGCTACATCACGGAGTTACAGTGGCAGCAGGCCACCGAGGAAGTGAACCGGGCCCAGCCCTTCGTGCGCATGGAAACGTCCGATTACCGCCGTGGTTTGCTGGCGTCGCAAGTCGATGGCGTCATGGTGTTTTCGAATCCGGAAACCGGGGAATCCCATCGTTGGAACTACCGTGCCGATGTCACCCATGGTGTCACCGGCAGTCTGCTGGCGTTCGAGCCGGAAGGCGGCTGGTCGCCGGAAGGCTCTGACTGGTTTCCGGAGGGGGATCCGAGGCTGACGCTGGAGACCCGTTGGTGGGGCAAGGCGGTTCTGGAACTGGAGGCGCCGTTGATGACCATGAGCAATGTCGCCACCGGCGAATCGCTGGTGACCAGCGGTGGCCTGGCGCGGCTGGAGCTCAGTAACGCGGGCGAAAAATCCAAAGCGCTGATGGTCTGGCCGTCGATCAGCCTGTCCGGGCCAGAGATGGATGTTCAGCTGACCGACATCCATGTGGAGCAGGACATGACGCATCTGGCCGGGGATATCTGGGTGGGCGGTGCCTCCCTTGAGGTGGGGGCGGTTCAACTCGATCAGCCTGCTGTTCCGACCATGCGGTTTCATGGCCTCAATATGAAGACGTCATCGGAGGCCAGCGAGAACAATACGCGCCTGGACTCGACGGTGACGGTTGATCTTCAGGAAATTGAGCATGGCGGGCAGGCGTACGGACCCCATCATGTGGCGTTTGCCGTTGACGATCTCCAGGTAGCGGGGTGGAACACCCTGACTGAGGGCATCGAAACCCTGCAAGCCATGCCGGCCGCCGACGATGTCGGGGATATCGAACTGAACATGGCGGCCATGAATCAGATCAATGCGGCGGTGCGGGACCTGGCTGCAGCTGGCTTTTCGGTGGGGATTCCGGAACTGAGCCTGGCCACGCCGGAAGGTGCCATTACCGGCCATGGTGAGATTCGGCATCCTCAACTGACCGATGCCCAGAAAGCCGGCATGCTCATGGTGATGCAGCAGTTGACCGGCGATTTTAGCCTGAGCCTGCCCCGCACGCTGGTGGAGCACTATCCCGAGATTCGGCTTCAGATGGCACCGCTGATCAAGGAGGGGCTGCTGGTGCCCGAGGGCGATCGCCTGGTAATGAATGCGGTGATGAGAGATCTGGTACTGGATGTGAACGGGACGGAGATTCCTCTGCCGCCCCTGTTCTAGAGCGGTTGCGTCAGGATTACTGACCGGTCAGCTGGTGGTATTTGTCCATCAGCTCATCCTGGGACTCCTTATGATTCGGGTCCAGGGGGATACAATCCACCGGGCACACCAGTTGGCACTGGGGTTCGTCATAGTGACCCACGCACTCGGTGCACTTGTTCGGGTCGATCACGTAAATCTCTTCGCCCGCAGAAATCGCTTCGTTCGGGCATTCGGGCTCACAGACGTCGCAGTTGATGCATTCGTCGGTAATCATCAGGGCCATCTGCTGGATACCTCAGGAGTGGTTGAACTTCTTCTTCATTGCCGCTTCAACAGCCGGGTCGACGAATTCAGATACGTCTCCGCCCAGGGATGCGATTTCACGAATCAGGGTGGACGAGATGTAGGACAAATGGTTTGCCGGCGTCAAAAACACGCTTTCCACTTCCGGAGCCAATCGCCGGTTCATGTCAGCCAGCTGGAATTCGAATTCGAAATCCGAAACCGCCCGTAAGCCTCGCAGGATCACGGTTGCCCCCTGGTCCCGGACAAAATCCGCGAGCAGATTGCTGAATCCGGTCACGCGAACGTTCGGCAGGTGGGCGGTGGCTTGGCGCACCAGCTCGCAGCGCTCGTCCAGATCCAGCAGCGGTTGCTTCTTGGGGTTATCTGCTACAGCGACCACGATTTCATCAAACATGCGCCCGGCACGTTCGATCAAGTCCGTGTGGCCATTGGTAATCGGGTCGAAGGTGCCCGGATAGATGACTTTCGGCATTCATCGCTCCTCTCGTCAGGCTGCATAGGATACCAGTTTGCCCGACATCTCAAAACGGCCCGGTCAATTGCTGAGCTTGCTCGCCAGCCGGCTGCTGTTTCGTGCAGCCAGGGCGTACACCGAAAGCTGCGGATTGGCGCCGATACTGGTGGGGAAGATCGAGGCATCGTGCACACTCAGATTTGCCACCTGATGATGTTGGCCGAAGCTGTTGACCACCGAGTCCTCAGGTTTTTGACCCATACCGCAGCCGCCCATCTGGTGGGCGGTGAAGAGCCGGACCCGATGCGGTGCCATCGGCAGTTCATCCAGCGCGGCCCGGGCCTCTGGCCAGCTGCTGTACCAGGCCGAGTCCATGTGAACAAAGCTGACCTTCCGCGCACCGGCGGCAAACTGGAGTTCTGCCATGGTGTGGAAGGCTTTGCGCAGGCCGGTCCAGAGGTAGTCGGAAACCGGGTAGTCCAGAACCGGGCTGCCGTCGTCCCGCAGGCTAACCGTGCCACCCGGGCTGTCGGCATGGAAACCGTCCCTGACCAGGGCCAGCATGGACTGCGTCCAGGGCAAATTTGCCATGGCATCCGCCTGCTGCTGGCCGTGATGGGGAACCACGCCCGCTGCCATGGCCGGGTGCAGCGGCGGTACTTCGAGTTTGAACCCCGCCGGCCCGTCCACGCCTTCCTTGAAATTGAATTCGTCGGAATAGATGGACTGGGGTGCACCATAAAATGGTTCCACCTTGTCCGCCATGACCGCTGTGGTGGCGTTCACTGGATGGAGGAAGGAACGTTTGCCGACCCGGTTGTAGGGGTCGGGGATGTCCGAGCGCAGCAGCAGCCCGGGAGAGCCAATAGCGCTGGCGGCGACGACAAAGTGGCGTGCTTTCAGGGTCACGGTGACGCCCGAGGGCGTTACGCCATCCTCAGTCATCGCGCTGGCCAGCAGGTGGTCTATCCGGTCCTGCGCCATCACCAGACGATCCGCTCTCAGGCGGTAAAACAGGGTGGCGTTGTTTTCCAAGGCGCCGGGGATGGTTGTTGTCAGCGCGCCTTGTTTGGCGTTGGTCGGGCAACCGAAACCGCAATAGCCCAGATCCCAGCAGCCCTTTACGTTTCGGGGAATGGTCTGCCAGGAATAGCCGAGTTTTTCACAGCCCTGACGAAGGATGTCGTTGTTGGTGTTCGGATCCATGGTCCAGGGCGAGATATTGTGACGTTTCTCCCGACCATCGAACCAGGGGGCCATGGCATCCGGGCTGAGATCTTCCATGCCCAGTTGATTGGCCCAGTAATTCAGTGTTGCCTCAGGAGTGCGGAAGCTGGATGTCCAGTTGACCGTGGTCGAGCCCCCCACGCAACGGCCCTGAAGGATGGCGATAGCACCGTCCCGGGTAACCCGGCTCATGCCGTCCTGGTAGAGACTGGCGTAGGATGCCAGCTCATCCATCTTGAAATCTTTTTGATGGTACAGCCCGCCTTCCTCCACGAGGATGACCGACAAACCGGCCCGGGCGAGTATTTCGGCGCTGGTACCGCCGCCGGCGCCGGTGCCGATGACCACGACATCCGCCTCAACGGTGCGGTTTTCAGTGAGCGAGGCGCCATCAGTGACGCTCCAGCCTGACTCCAGGCCCTGTTCGATAGGATCAATTACAGACATGGCGACTCCGTTACTTCCGAGCGTGAGGTGGGATCAGGCGTTGTTGAACTGCGGCAGGGCCTCCATGGCCCAGCGGGGTGGCCCCGGATAACCGGACAGCGGCCACTGGTCCTGATGGCCATAGAAGGCGACATTGGTGATCTTGACCAGCGCCATATAGCCATTGTTGAACAGGCCAATGCGGCTGCTCTGCCAGCGCCGGAGGAAGGCATCTGCCTCGGCGGTGCTGACATTCGGCCAGCTGGACCAGACCCGGGCAATGGTCACGCGGGTGAAACCAAAACCGAGCAGGTCGAGCAGGCGACGCAATTCGCTCTGGTTAGGTGGCCCGAAGTGGCTGATGCCGCTGTCGATACGCTCAATGGTGCTCGCGACGACCTGCCGCCGGGCCTGCGGCTGTTCGGGGAGTACCGGGGCCAGCATGGCGGGCAGTAGCGCCTCAAAAATCTCGATATCGGTGTCGGTCAGAAACTGGAACCGATAACGCGCGTCCATCCGCGTGCCCACTGCCGTCAATCGCTCCGAAGGCGACGAGGCACAGCCGGACAGGGCCATGCTGGTGCTTACTGTGCTCAGGAAAAGGGTGCCGCCGATGCCGGTTTTCAGGAAGCTGCGACGATCGAGCCGGGTGAAATCGGAGGTGGCGTCAGGGATAGATGCGTGGTGTTTCATGACGTCCTGTCTTGTCGTTATTGTGGCCGGGGCGGCCGTTCGGCCGCCCCGGCATAGGTCAACGTATGAACAGTTTGTATATCATCTTGTGCAGGCTGGTTCCGTGCGGTGGGTACACAAACTGACCGCTGTTGAATTTCTGCTTGGTGAAGATCGCCCGGTGATGGGAGAAGGTCAGAAAACCTTCCTTGCCGTGATAGTGGCCCATGCCGGAATCCCCGATGCCGCCGAAGGGCAGATCATCCTGTGCCACGTGCATCAGCGCATCGTTAATGCACATGCCGCCGGAATGGGTTTGGTGCACCACGTACTGCTGCTGGCCTCTGTCGTAGCCAAAGAAGTACAGCGCCAGCGGCCGCGGCCGCTCGTTGATGTAGTGCACGGCCTCATCCAGGTTGGTGTAGCCGACCACCGGAAGCAGTGGGCCGAAGATCTCGTCCTGCATCACCTTCATGTCCGGCGTGGTATTGAGGATCAGGGTCAGCGGGATTTTCCGGGTGCCATCCCCCAGATTTTCCCGGGCCGGATTGATCTCAATGATTTTTGCACCCTTCGCCCGGGCGTCGTCCAGGTAGCTCTGCAGCCTGGCGTACTGGCGCTCGTTGATGATGGCGGTGTAATCGTCGTTGTCCCGAATGCTGGGATACATCTCCGAGAAGCGGGTGCGAAATTCATCAACGAAAGCCTGAACCCGGTCTGACGGGCACAGCACGTAGTCCGGTGCCACGCAGGTTTGCCCGGCGTTGAATGCTTTACCGAAGGCGATGCGCTGGGCGGCGTCCTCCATGGGAACGTCCGGCGATACGATGGCCGGCGACTTGCCGCCCAGTTCGAGGGTGACCGGGGTCAGGTTTTCGGCCGCTGCTTTCATGACCAGGCGACCCACCGACGTGGAGCCCGTGAAGAGCAGGTGATCGAAAGGCTGTGCGGAAAAATCGGCTGCCACATCTGCTTCGCCGGTGATGACCGAGACCAGGTCGCCCGGGAAGGAGCCTTCGATGATTTCCTTAAACAGGGCAGACGTATGCGGCGTGTACTCCGACATTTTGATCATGCTGCGGTTGCCGGCCGAAAGCGATGCCACCAGAGGGCCGACGGCAAGGTAAAGCGGGTAATTCCAGGGCACGATGATGCCAACCACGCCCTTGGGCTGGTAATGAACCTGGTTGCTGGCTGGCTGGAACAGCATGGAAACATGCCGTTTGGATGGTTTCATCCAGCCGTCGAGGTGTTTGAGGGTGTAGTTGATGCACTGGATCGAGGGCATAACCTCGGCAATCAGCGTCTCGTCTTTCGAGCGGCAGCTGAAATCTCGGTCAATCGCCTCGATCAGCCGCTCCTGATTGGTGAGGATAAGCCGCTTCAGTCGTTTGAGGTTTTCTCTGCGCTCGGAGATCGACGGCATGGGATTGCTGCGGAACGCTTTGGTCTGATCGTCGAACGTCCGGTGCGTGTGCTGGATCTGTTTTTTGCTCTCGGTGAGCTGGACGACGGTGGCTCCCATATTCGACTCTCCAGTGCTGTATGGTTGTCGTTAGGCAGATTGATGCGCGCTGGCGAAAAAGTGTTCAATTTGCCTTTGAACGTATTATTAGAGTATATACTCTAGGAGTCAAGCTGAGCCGATGGCCGGTCAGGCCATCCAGAAATAAGACATGTACTCAATGCCGGCAGGTGTATGAAAACAAGAGACAAGATCGTGCTCGCGAGCCTGGAGCTTTTCAACGAGCGGGGGGAGCGTAACGTCACCACCAATCACATTGCAGCTCATCTGGCGATTTCGCCGGGCAATCTGTATTACCACTTCCGCAACAAGTCCGACATCATTTACGAGATTTTCCTCGAGTACGAGAAACTGGTGGATTACTACCTGGATATACCGGAAGACCGGGTCATGACCCTGGATGATCTGAACTTCTACCTGGAATCCGTATTCGATGGTTTATGGAGTTACCGCTTCTTCCACCGGGACCTGGAATACCTGCTGGATAGCGATCCACGTCTCCGCACCGACTACCGTGATTTCACCAACCGGTGCCTGAAGGCCATCAACCGGATTTTCGAGAAGTTAACGGAAGCGGGCATTCTTGAAGCCCAGGCGCAAAACTTGCGTTCGGCAATGTCGTTGAATGTGTGGCTGGTGGTGACCAATTGGATGGCTTATCTGAAAACCGCTCATGCGGAGGAAACGTACGCGAAGCTGAGCATACATGAGCTGAAGCAGGGGATTTATCAGGTCCTGACCTTGATGATTCCCTACCTGACGTCTGCGTTTAGTGACAGGGTGCTCGCTCTGCGCGAAAACTACCGGCCGACGCTGCTTCCCGATAATGGAATTGAGACGTCCGCCTAGGTAGAAACCGAGATTTCGATCAAAAATTGAACGACTCTGGGAACTTTATGAAGAATGCGTTCTCCAATGAAGTGACGTAGGAAATTCGGACTTTCTGCGTCTCCTGAGTGAGTTCTCAGGTTTTAGCACACGTCGCAAACCCTGACGTTTCTCCGGTCTGTCGCCCGACAGACCGGTTTTTTTTGGCAGTTTACTGGGGTATTTCCTCGTCGGACGCCTCGAGCCAGTCGGTCAAGGCTTCCCGGCATTCCTCGACGCCGCGTTTGGAGGTGGCCGAAAACATGATCAGGTGTTCAACGCAGGAGAATGCTTTGAGCTTCTTGGCGATGCCCAGCATGGCGGTTTTCGCCTGCCCAAACTTCAGTTTGTCAGCCTTGGTGGCAAGAATCATCAGCGGCAGGTTGTTATGCTCACACCAATCCACCATCATTTGGTCGAAATCGGTTAGCGGGTGGCGAATATCCATGACCAGCACCAGCCCGCGCAGGCAGCGGCGGTCATTCAGGTAGTGCCCCAGGTGTTTCTGCCAGTCGTCTTTCATGTCCCTGGAGACTTTCGCGTAGCCGTAGCCCGGCAGGTCAACAAGGCGACTGCCTTCGCGATTGAGGGTGAAGAAGTTGATCAGTCGGGTGCGCCCGGGGGTTTTGCTGGTGCGGGCCAGTTTGCCGTTTGCGGTTATGGCATTCAGGGCGCTTGATTTGCCGGCGTTGGACCGGCCAGCGAAAGCTACTTCGGCACCGATGTCCGGCGGACATTCTTCCAGGCGAGAGGCGCTGATGAGAAAGCGGGCGCTGTTATAGGAAATCGATTTTGGCGTCTGATCGGGGTCCACAGTGGTTGGCTTTCCTTTGGATTTCAGTTATCAGGGATTAATGTATAATGCTACACCAATTCCGGGCGGCGCGCTGTGCGTGGCCGCCGACGGCCGCGGTTTTGAGCCTGACTGATCAGTGCCTGCCGGCTGCACAACGAAGAATACCTTTATAGATGGATGAGAGAAGCGGAGCGAGCATGAAAAAACTGATCGCAGGAGTTGTTCTCGGTGTTGGCCTCACAACGATGGCGCACGGGGCAGGAGATCCTCAAGCGGGCGAGCAGAACGCCGCCGTCTGTGCCGGCTGTCATGGTCAGGGTGGCCAGAAGCCGGTGATGGGCGCGTATCCCAAGCTGTCGGGGTTGGGCGAGAAGTACCTTTACGATCAGCTGGTGGCGATCCAGAGCGGTGAGCGCGCCATTGCTGAGATGACCGGTCTGCTGGACGGCAAATCGGAGCAGGAACTGCAGGATCTGGCGGCTTACTTCAACAGCAACGAGATGGTGGTAAGTCAGGCCGACCCGGAGCTGGTAGAGCAGGGTGCTGCGTTGTATCGCGGTGGCAATCTGGCCTCTGGCGTGCCTGCGTGCGCCGGATGTCATAACCCTCAGGGCAAGGGCAATGAGCCCGGCGGTTATCCGGCGCTCGGTGGGCAGAATGCCGAGTATGTGGCCAAGCAATTGAAGGCCTACCGTGCGGGCGAGCGTAACAATGGTGCTAGTGCGGCCATCATGATGGACGTCGCGGCCAAGCTGACCGATGCCGAAATTGAAGCGGTTGCCAATTACGTGTCCGGGCTCAACTGATTTCCGGATACGTCTGGATTCGAAAAAACCCCGCCTTGTGCGGGGTTTTTTGTTGCTTGCCATTCTGTAACCGGATGAATCGCCCGTTCGGTGGAACTTTTCAGGGTGCCTGGGTCATAATCACCCGCTACCAAGTTACTCAATGATAGTGGAGATGCCCGATGATAAGAAAACTCGGAAACGCAGCTTTTCTGGCCGTTGCCTTTGCGTTCGGTGCCCAGGCCAGCGCTGACACCTGGGAGGAGGGCAAGCACTACGAAACCCTCAATACTCCGGTACGGACTGCCAGCGAGGGTGCGGTCGAAGTTGCCGAGATTTTCTGGTACGGCTGCCCGCACTGCTACAGCTTCAAACCCCTGGTTGAGGCCTGGGAAGAAGAGCTGCCGGAAGATGTGGAGTTCGTCCTGATGCCGGCGGCGCTCGGTCGTTCCTGGGAACCCCATGCCCGGGCCTTCTATGCGCTGGATGCGATGGGTGAGCTGAACAAGGTTCACGATGCCCTGTTTGACCGGCTTGCCGGTGAGCGTCGTCCGCTGAATACGCCGGAAGAGATGGCTGATTTCGTTGCAGGCTACGGTGTCGACGCCGACACTTTCCTTGAGACCTACAAGAGCTTTGGGGTAAATGCCCGGATGCAGCAGGCTCAAGCCAAGATTCGCGGCGCGCGGATTACCGGTGTTCCGGCTATGCTCGTTAATGGCAAGTACAAGGTCAGCGCTTCTATGGCTGGCGGTCATGAAGAGGTTCTTGAAGTCGTCGATTACCTGATTGCCAAAGAGCGTGGTGAGATGGCCGAGTAAGCGAACAGATGGCGGCCGGTGTGATGTTCAGGAGCAGGGTGGAGCAGGCGTTATGTACAAGCGAATCCGCAAGCAGCTGAACGGTTCTGTCAATGTTGCCAGCGAGCCCCGGAGCAATTGGTCCGGGGTGGAAGACGTGCCTGAGTTCGAGCCTCACCGCCACATCCGGCTGCTTACCTTCAATATTCAGGTTGGCATCAATACCTCGTCCTATCGCCATTACCTGACCCGTAGCTGGCAGCACCTGCTGCCGCATCGAAACCGGATACAGAATCTGGACCGAATTGCCCACCTGATCGGTAATTACGACGTGGTGGCCTTGCAGGAGTGCGACGGCGGAAGCCTGCGCAGCGGCTACATCAATCAGGTCCAGTATCTTGCCGAGGCGGCGGGCATACCTTTCTGGTATCAGCAGCTGAACCGGAACCTGGGGCAGATTGCGCAGCACAGCAATGGTTTGTTGAGTCGTTACCGGCCGCTGGATGTAACCGAGCACAAACTGCCGGGGCTGATTCCCGGTCGCGGGGCGATTATCGCCCGTTATGGCGCGGAGGATGATCCCCTGGTCCTGGTGCTGATGCATCTGTCCCTGAGCAAATCTGCGCAGCAGCGGCAGCTGGGTTACATTCGGGAGCAGATTGCGGACTATGAGCACGTCGTACTCATGGGTGACATGAATAATCACGCCGAGGAATTGCTGACCCAGACGCCGCTGAAGGAGACCGACCTGGTGCCTTTGCCCGATTCCGCTCACAGCTTTCCGAGCTGGCGACCGGAGAAGGCCCTGGATCACATTCTGGTGAGCCCGTCGCTGGAGATCCGTCGTTCAGAGGTGGTCAGCTTTCCGGTGTCGGATCACCTTCCCATTGCCATGGATGTGGCGTTGCCGAAGGGGTATGTGAAGACCTTCTAGCCCTTGGTGTTGGCGCTGCGGCCCCTTGGCACCGCTTTGCAGGCAATAAAAAACCCGGCATGGTGCCGGGTTTTTTTATTGGAGGCCTGATCAATTACTTGATCTTCGCTTCCTTGTACGCAACGTGCTTGCGGACAACCGGATCGTACTTTTTGATCTCGATCTTTTCCGGGGTGTTACGCTTGTTCTTCATGGTCGTGTAGAAGTGACCAGTGCCTGCTGATGAGACCAGTTTGATTTTCTCGCGCATGATGCGGCTCCTTATACTTTCTCGCCGCGGGCACGGATATCGGCCAGCACAGCGTCAATGCCTTTCTTGTCGATGATGCGCATGCCTTTGGTAGATACGCGCAGCTTCACGAAACGCTTCTCGGTCTCAACCCAGAAACGGTGGTTCTGCAGATTCGGCAGAAAGCGACGACGGGTATGGTTCATCGCGTGGGATACATTGTTACCGGTGACCGGGCGCTTACCGGTAACCTGACAAACTCTGGACATACTTGCCTCCGACCTGAGCAATGGTCTCAATAATACGAATTCGTTTTAATGCGTCTCTGGTCTCTGAGGAGCCCTCAAGCCCCCGCGCGCGCCGCTAAAACTGAACGCTGCTCGCCAGACGCCGCCAGAAAGGGACGCTTTTATACCAGAACTCATGCCTCAACGCAAAAAATTGTTGGGAATTTGGCCAACTTTTCAGCGCCGCTGTCCCGATGTTCACATCAGTCCCCGTTCGGCCAGCGATACTACCTCACCGTGGCCGACAACCATATGGTCAAGAACCCTGATATCCACGAGTCCAAGAGCCTCTTGCAGTCGTCGTGTCAGCTCGATGTCCGCCTGACTGGGTTCCGCGGCCCCTGAGGGGTGGTTGTGAGCGAAGATGACGGCGGCGGCATTGTCTTCCAGTGCCTGGCGTACCACCTCGCGGGGGTAGACCGCGGCACCGTCGATGGTGCCACGAAACAGTTCCCGGTATTGCAGGACCCGATGCCGGTTGTCCAGAAACAGTCCGGCAAACACTTCGTGGTGGTAGGTGCCCAGCCGGCTGGTCAGGAAGCGGCGGGTATCCTCCGGTGAGCGGAGTGGATCGCCCTGCCGCAGCGGTTCGTCCATCACGCGCCGTGCCATCTCCATGGCCGCTTGTACCTGGGCGTACTTGGCTGAGCCGAGCCCCTTGATGCTGCAAAACTGTTGCCGGGAGGCCGTCATCAGCCCCCTGAGCCCGCCAAAGCGGGAGATAAGCTGCCGCGACATGGTCAGAACCGGAGTGCCTGCGGTGCCGGTGCGCAGAAAAATGGCCAGTAGTTCGGCGTCCGAAAGCGATTGGGCTCCGTGGGTGAGCAGGCGTTCCCGTGGGCGCTCGTCGGTGGGCCAGTCAGAGTGTGCCATGGTTGCCTTCCTTGCAACGTGGTGTGGGGCCGGTTGGTCCATAACCGGCCGTGTATCTGAGGGTTACAAAGGTTACTTGAAATAGTAACAAATGGTAAACGTCTGGTTCGGTGGGCAGGCTGTCTGCCGGGTCCGAGCATGCTATCTTATAAGCCTTATTTTTTATGAGGATAGGGCCCCTATGCCTGCCAAACGCATTCTGCTTGGCATCACCGGCGGTATTGCCGCCTATAAAAGTGCCGAACTGGTCCGCTTGCTGAAGAAGGCCGGCCACAGTGTCCGCGTGGTCATGACGGCGGGTGCCGAGGCCTTTATTACTCCGCTGACCTTTCAGGCGCTTAGCGGTGAACCGGTCCGGACCTCATTACTCGATCCGGAGGCGGAATCCGGCATGGGCCACATTGAGCTGGCCAAGTGGGCGGAGCAGGTCGTGGTGGCACCTGCGTCTGCGGATTTTATTGCCCGTCTGGCGCACGGCATGGCCGATGACCTGCTGGCGACGCTTTGCAGTGCCACCGAGGCGCCCATTGCAGTCGCTCCCGCCATGAACCAGGCCATGTGGGGTAACCATCGCACGCAGAGAAACATCCGGCTGCTGGAAGCGGACCCCCAAATTACCATTTGGGGACCCGATCAGGGCGAGCAGGCGTGTGGTGATGTGGGCGCCGGGCGTATGCTGGAGCCAGCCGTGCTGGCGGGTCTCATTGAGCAAACGGATCAAGCCGGAGTTCTGGCGGGCCGCCGGGTCGTGATTACGGCCGGGCCCACCCGCGAACCCATTGACCCGGTCCGCTACATCAGCAACCACAGTTCCGGAAAAATGGGGTATGCCCTGGCTGCGGCCGCCCGCGACGCCGGAGCTGACGTGGTGCTGGTCAGCGGCCCGGTGAATATTCCCGCGCCTGCGGGGGTCGAGTTGCGCACGGTGGAGACCGCTGAGGACATGCTGCGAGCATCGAGCTCCGCGGTGGATGAGGGGTGCGACGTGTTCGTTGCCAGCGCGGCGGTGGCTGATTACCGCCCGGAAACCTGCGCCGATGACAAGATCAAGAAATCCACCGAGCAGATGACGCTGCCGCTGGTGCGCAATCCCGATACGCTGGCCACCATTGCTGGCCGGGATAATCCGCCGTTCACGGTGGGTTTTGCGGCGGAAACTGTCGATGTCGAGAAATATGCGCTGGATAAGCTGCAGCGCAAGAAACTGCGCATGATCGTGGCGAACGACGTGTCCGTTCCCGGACTGGGATTCAATAGTGAAAACAACGCCGTCACCGTGTTCTGGCCGGAGGGGCGGGAGTCTATCGGGCCGGATTCGAAGCAGCGGATTGCCGAACGCTTGATGCTGTTGATTGGCAAACATCTTGAGGCAGCGGGCTGACGGGCCTGCTGTCACGCTTTGATATTGTGGAAGACCTTATGACCAGAAAGAAACTGCAAGTACGCGTGCTGGATGATCGAATCGGAACGGATATTCCATTTCCTGAATACGCCACCGATGGTTCTGCCGGGCTGGACCTGAGGGCATGTCTGGAGGCGCCGCTGACCCTGGAGCCCGGGCAAACCCAGTTAATCAAGACCGGGTTGTCCATCCACATTGCCGACCCGTCCCTGGCCGCCATGATCCTGCCCCGCAGCGGTTTGGGGCACAAGCACGGTATCGTGCTGGGCAACCTGGTCGGGCTGATCGATTCCGATTATCAGGGCGAACTCATGGTGTCCTGCTGGAATCGGGGCGACACGACCTTTACGGTGGCAGTGGGTGAACGGATTGCCCAGCTGGTGCTGGTGCCGGTGGTTCAGGCCGATTTTGAGGTGGTTTCTGAGTTTGATTCCAGCGAGCGCGGCGAAGGCGGCTTTGGCTCCACCGGAAAGCACTGATTCAGTCACGCGACTCGGGTGAACACACCAAACCGCGACAGAACACATAACTCGGAACAAAAAATACAACGACGGGAACCATTATGAAGTTGGGTAAAGACAAAGCTTCTGAAACTTCCGGGACGAAGGGCAAGAGAGGCAAGGCCGGCGGAGCAGGGCTGAAACTGAAACGACTGGATTCTGTTGCCCTCAAGCAGGCCCTGGCCGTGGTACTGGCTGGCATCATTGCGGTCGCCCTGGTGCAGGTTTTGGTGGTGCAGCCGGCTACCCAGGCGCTTTACGCAACGCAAAAATCGATCGAGGCGGAGGCCGCAGCCGAGCGCATGAATCTGCACCTGGCGCAGATGCAGGCCAGCGTCAACGGCCTGGCAACACGGGCGGATGTGGTTGCTGCGGTCACGTCCGGGGACGGTATCGAGGCGGTTGTTACCAACCTGAAACAGGCCTTGCCAGGTGTTGAAGGCGCCCATCTTTTCGCCGACAAGAAAATTCCCCGCACGGCTCGCAATCAAGGTCTGCTGGGCTTTGCCGGTTTGGAGTTGGCCCGCAAGTCGCAAGAGGGTGAGACGCTGGTGGCCGATGCCTTCCCCCGGGACAATCGCTGGTACGTTCAGGTGGCCGCTCCGGTCCATCGTGCCGGTTCCGACGAGACCCTGGGCAGCCTGTTGGTGATTTTTGATGCCGGGCAGTTGCAGCCCCTGCTTCGGGTGGTCAATGCTGACCTTGGCGGCACGCTGGCGTTGATCCAGTCGGTATCCGGGACGGTCCGAACCGTGGCGGGTAGTGGCGAGGCCTCAGCGGCCTCGGAGACTCGAACCTTGATCAATCCGGACTGGTCCGTGGCCTACACGCCCGCCAAGGGGCCTCAGGCGCCGGTGAATATCATTGTGCTGGCGGCCCTGATCGGGATTCCCGTTCTTGTCGCCGCTGGTTTGGTCTGGGTGCTGCTGACCGGCGCCCAGCGTAGCCTGCGAACCGATGTCTCCAGTCTGATCCAATGGGCTCAGAAAGCCTTTACCGGTGAGCGCGCTGCGCCGCCGATTGCTCGCTGGGAGATGGTGAACTCTGCCGCTGAGGCGATGAAACGCATGTCCCAGATGGTGGAAAAGCGCGTGCTGAAGGCGGCCAACTCCGCCCGGCCGAAAAAAGCAGCTGGCCCCGATTCCACCCTGCCGATGGACAATGAGCCGCTGTTCCAGAGTGAGGATGCCCTCGATATTGACGTGCTTAATGACGATGAGGACGTGCTCGGGCTGGGACGTGATGACGCTGCCCTGTTCGGCGGTGATACCCCAGAGGTAGGCGAAGTTTCCCGGCCGTCGGTGCATCTGTCCCGTGAAATCTTCCGGGCCTATGACATCCGCGGCATTGTCGGTGAGAGCCTGTCGGAGGATGTCGTTCGGGCCATTGGCCAGGCCATCGGGTCCGAGGCCCTTGCCCGGGGCGTTCAGTCCATTTGTGTCGGCTACGATGGCCGGCATTCCAGTCCGGGCCTGGCAGCCGCCCTGGCGGACGGCATCCTGTCGACGGGGTGCGATGTTATCAACGTGGGTGCAGTACCAACGCCGGTGCTTTACTTTGCCACCCACGAACTGGGCACCGGCTCTGGCGTGATGGTCACCGGCAGCCATAACCCGGCCAATTACAACGGGCTGAAAATCATGCTGGCTGGTGAAACCCTGTCGGGCGATGCCATCCAGAAGCTGTACCAGCGTGTCGAAACCGGCGATCTGGCCTCGGGCCAGGGCGCGCAGTCCGCGCAGGATATCCGTCGGGCCTATTTGGATCGGATTCTGCAGGACGTTGGTGTCGCCGTGCCAATGAAAGTGGTTGTAGATGCTGGAAACGGTATCGCCGGTGAACTCGGGCCTCTGCTGATTGAAGAGCTCGGCTGCGAGGTGGTGCCCCTGTATTGCGAGGTGGATGGTGATTTCCCCAACCATCATCCAGACCCCGGCAAGCCGGCCAACCTGGCGGATCTGATTGCCAGGGTGAAAGAGGAAAACGCCGACATCGGGGTGGCGTTCGATGGCGATGGCGACCGGCTGGGCGTGGTTACCAACACCGGCAAGATTATCTGGCCGGACCGCCTTCTCATGTTGTTCGCCCGGGATGTGGTCTCGCGCAATCCGGGTTCTGATGTGCTGTACGACGTGAAGTGCAGTCGTCGTCTGGCCAGCGCCGTGAGTGAGGCCGGCGGCCGCCCAGTGATGTGGAAAACCGGCCACTCGCTGATGAAGGCCAAGATGAAAGAGACCGGAGCCTTGCTGGCGGGGGAAATGAGCGGGCATATTTTCTTTGGCGAGCGCTGGTTCGGTTTTGATGACGGGCTTTATTCGGCGGCACGGCTGCTGGAGATTCTGGGAGCGGAAGACCGGCAGACCAACGAGGTGTTCGAGGACTTCCCGGAAGACGTCAGCACCCCCGAGCTGAACGTCGAGGTGACAGAAGCCAGCAAATTCGCCATTGTCGAACGTCTGGCGCAGAACGGCGAGTTCGGCGATGGTACGATCAGCACCATTGATGGTGTTCGTGTGGATTATGCCGACGGCTGGGGTTTGTGCCGGGCATCCAACACCACACCGGTTCTGGTGTTGCGCTTCGAGGCAGAAACGGAAGCGGCTCTGGAGCGGATCAAAGAGGTTTTCCGGGTGCAGCTGGCCAGGGTGGCGCCCGATGTAACGGTGGATCTGTGAGCATCGGCCGGTTAAACGTTTATCAGCACGTAAGGAAATAAGGCATCAGCATGGCATTGGATCGTGATTCGGCAATTCAGGTAGCGTCGGTGCTGAGTAAGGGGCTGCCCTACATTCAGCGCTTTACCGGCAAGACGGTGGTCATCAAATACGGTGGCAACGCCATGGAGAACGAGGAGCTCAAAAGCAGCTTCGCGCGTGACGTGGTGCTGATGAAGCTGGTGGGCATCAATCCGATTGTGGTGCACGGCGGCGGTCCGCAGATCGGCGATCTTCTGGAACGCCTGAATATCCAGTCCCGTTTCGTCAACGGCATGCGGGTCACCGATGCCGAGACCATGGACGTGGTGGAGATGGTTCTCGGTGGCCAGGTCAACAAGGAAATTGTCTCCCTGATCAATGCCCATGGCGGCACGGCAGTGGGTCTGACCGGCAAAGACGCGAACCTGATTCGAGCCCGCAAGCTGGAGGTGCTCCAGCGCTCTCCGGAACTTGAGCGTCCCGAGATTATTGATATCGGCCATGTGGGTGAGGTGGCCAGCGTGAATGTGGACGTGATCGACATGCTGACCCAAAGTAATGTGATCCCGGTGATTGCGCCCATTGGTGTCGGCCCGGACGGCGCGTCCTACAACATCAACGCCGATCTGGTTGCCGGCAAAGTGGCGGAAGCCATGAAGGCCGAGAAGCTGATCCTGTTGACCAACGTATCGGGTCTTAAAAGCAAGGATAGCAAGGTGCTGACCGGCCTGACCGCCCAGCAGGTCAATGACCTGATCGACGATGGCACCATCCACGGCGGCATGCTGCCCAAGATCCGTTGTGCCCTGAGCGCGGTGGAAAATGGTGTGCGCACGTCGCACATCATTGACGGCCGCGTGGCCCATGCCTGCTTGCTGGAAATTTTCACCGACGAGGGTGTCGGTACCCTGATATCGCGGAATTGATGACGCAAAGTTAGGAGTCTCCGGATGTTGCGGCTAATTAAATGGCTGGTGGTTCTGGGCCTGATCGGATTCGCGGCTTTCAAGGCCGGGGTCTGGTGGCTGGCGGATCAGAGGGCCTCGGATGTGCGCCTGGCGCTGGAGCCGCTCGGGGTGTTTGAGCGGGGCACGATCGGGTCCAGTCTGGAAGGGCAGTTAGTGCTGTCCAACGCCAGTTGGCAGGATTTTCGTCTGACGCGTTCGCTGGAGATTGGCCGCCTTGAGCTGGATGCCGGATCGCCGATCAGCTTGATCGAGGCCCTGTTGGATCCGGCATCGCTGTCCAGCAACTGGACGCTTCAGGCCGAGGGGCTGGAGATGATGCTGCAGAGCCCGATGTTACGCCAATGGGTTACTGATGAAGCCCGGGACCAGCAGGATCTGCCCGGCTTATTTGTGCTGTCCTGTTCGGAAGACCCGCTGCAGCCGCTCTCCAGCCAGGATTTGATGAGTCTGGGGGTGGCCGGATTGACCGGTGGTGAATTTATCATGCGCCAGACTCCGGAGGGACTGCAGGCTGAGCTGAACACGGCCGGCACCGGCAGCATCGAAGGCTACTGGCCCGGTGCCCGATTCCAGCCGCACGACCCGGACGCGGTGCTGGACAGTTCCAGCCAGCTGATCACCGTCACCGTTCGTGACAGCGGCCTGATGCGCCGGATCTCGGCCTATTGCAGCGAGCGGGCAGGGCTGGAGCCGCAAGAATGGGCCCGGCGAACCACTCAGGTGTTGCGCAATGGGTTGAAGGCCCGGGGCCTTCTGGCCAGTGATCAGTTCGGGGCGCTCTATCGGCAATGGTTGCTGGAGGGCGGTGAACTCACCGCCGTGCTCCGCCCGGACGGTGAGTTTGCCGGTGTACCGGTTTACCCCGCTGGGGTTTCCGGTCCGGGCTGGGATGTTGCCTACAACGGTGCCGAGGTGCCGGATGTGTACCTGCAAAAGGCGGCCAGCCAGAGCATTCCGGCCTCTGACGAACCGGTATCACGAACGGCCTCCGTCAAGTCCGCCCCGGGGCAGGGCTGGTATGCTCAGCCAGTGGTTTCCGCCAACCAGTGGGTGGGTCACACGGTCAGGGTGACGCTCTCGAACGATAATGTGGTGGAGGGCCGGCTGGTTAGCGTTGGCGAGCGGGAACTGGAAGTCGCCCGGATGGTGGGTGGCGGTGAGGTTGCCTATCCGATGCTGATTCGCGCGGTAAGCGATTTTGAGGTCTGGCGTCGCGGCCAGGCGCAGTGATCCCTAAGCGGATCCGGAGGGATTATGTCGGAGGTTAAGCAGAGCGTTGCCACCGTTCCAGATGTGAAGACCATGATGGAGCGGTTGATTGCCATTCCATCGATCAGCAGCGCGTCGCCGGAGTGGGATCACAGCAACGAGCCGGTGGTTCAGCTGTTGGCCGAGTGGCTGAAACCTCTCGGCTTCGCCGTGGAGATCCTGCCGGTGCCCGGTGCGCCGGGCAAGTTCAATCTGGTGGCGACACTGGGGTCTGGGCCGGGTGGCCTGGTGCTGTCGGGCCATACCGATACGGTGCCTTTTGACGATAAACGCTGGCAAAGCGATCCTTTCCAGCTGACCGAACGCGATGGTCGTTGGTTTGGCTTGGGTACCTGCGACATGAAAGGCTTTTTCGCCTTTGCCATCGAGGCCGCGCGCGAGTTTGCCGGCCAGCCCCTGAAAGAACCGCTGATTATTCTTGCCACGGCGGACGAAGAAAGCTCCATGAGTGGCGCCCGTGCGCTGGCCGCAGCGGGGAAACCCAAGGCCCGTTACGCGGTGATCGGGGAGCCAACGGGGCTTCGGCCAGTCCGGATGCACAAAGGCATCATGATGGAGCGCCTGAAGTTCGAAGGCAGTTCCGGGCATTCTTCCAATCCGGCACTGGGGCGCAACGCGCTCGAAGGCATGCACGAAGCGCTGACGGAATTGCTGGCCCTGCGCAGCCAGTGGCAGAAGCGCTATCGCAATCCGAATTTCAAGGTCGAGGTGCCAACGCTGAACCTCGGTTGTATCCACGGTGGTGACAATCCGAACCGGATCTGTGCCCAGTGTGAACTGCATTTTGACCTGCGTCCTCTGCCGGGCATGGATATGGACGAGTTGCGTCAGGCCATCCTGCATGAGCTTCAGCCCATCGCCCGCCGGCGGCAACTGACCATGGAGTTTGAGCCGTTGTTCGAGGGGGTGCCCCCCTTCGAAACTGCCGAGGATGCCGCGCTGGTCAAAGCCTGTGAAGCGCTGACCGGCCACCCGGCACAGGCTGTTGCCTTTGCCACCGAAGCACCCTGGTTACAGCAGATTGGCCTGGAAACCCTGGTAATGGGGCCGGGATCCATCGATCAGGCGCACCAGCCGGATGAGTTTCTGGAGTTGGCCCAGCTGGCGCCGGCAGTCCGGATACTAAAAGGATTGATCCGGCAGTTTTGTCTGGATTTGAGTTGATATGGAGACCGGATTGAAATCGAACGACTGGCTGCACGGATTCCGCCACTCCTCCCCCTACATCAATGCCCACCGTGGCCGAACCGTGGTGCTGACGTTGCCGGGCGATGCGATTGGTCATGGCAATTTCATCAATATCATCCACGACATCGCCCTGCTGTGCAGCCTGGGCGTTCGTCTTGTGGTGGCTTTCGGGGCGCGGCCCCAGATTCAGGCGCGTCTGGATGGCGCCGGCATGGCATCCACCTTCTCCCTTGGCCTCAGGGTCACCGAGGAGCAACATCTGCCGTTGGTTCTGGAAGCGGTTGGAGGCTTGCGGGCAGCGCTGGAAAGCCAGTTATCCATGGGGCTGGTGAATTCCCCCATGCACAACGCGCGCATCCGGGTCAGCAGTGGCAATTACGTGGTCGCCCGCCCGGTGGGTGTGCTTGATGGCACGGATTACGGATTTACCGGCAAAGTGCGTCGGGTGGATGTGGCGGGTATCGAGAGCCTTCTCGAACTGGGTCACATCGTGCTGTTGCCGCCACTGGGTTACTCGCCGACCGGCGACGCCTTCAACCTGTCGTACGAGGACGTGGGTAGCCAGGTGGCGGCTGCGTTGAAAGCTGAAAAGCTGATTGCCTTCATTGATGGTCAGGGTGTGCTGGATAACGACGGCGCCCTGATCCGGGAGCTGTCGGCCCGTCAGGCGTCGGATCGGCTGGCCCGGGACACCATGGCCAGCGAGAACGCCACGCTGCTGAGAGCCGCGTGTGATGCCTGCGTTAAGGGCGTCCGTCGGGCGCACATCATCAGCTATCGGGACGATGGCGCCCTGCTGGAAGAGCTGTTCACCCGGGACGGGTCCGGCACCCTGGTCAGCGGTGATTTATACGAGCAGATCCGCCCGGCTCGGGTGGAAGACATTGGCGGCATTGTTGAATTGATCCGGCCGCTGGAAGAACAGGGGGTGCTGATCCGGCGCTCGCGCGAGATGCTCGAAACCGAGGTCGATTGTTTCGTGGTGGCGGAGCGCGATGGCAGCATTGTGGGTTGTGCTGCGCTGTACCAGTATCCGGACGAAGAGGCCGGGGAGCTCTCGTGCTTTGCGGTCGATCCGGCCTACCGCCGCGCCGGCCGCGGCGATGAACTGCTGGCCATGGTGGAGAAGCTTGCGCGCGGACAGGCCTTGCGGAAACTGTTCGCGCTCACCACGCAAACCGAGCATTGGTTCCGTGAGCGCGGATTCGAACCCTCCACCGTGCAGGAGTTGCCGGGCCCCAAACTGGCTGCGTACAACTCCCGTCGCAAATCAAAGGTGTTCGTCAAACCGCTCGACTAGCGCCATCAAGCGTTGTTCGCGCACCGGCTTTGGCAGCGCACCCAGGTCTTCCACGGCCTGGTAGAAGGCGGGAAAATCGTGGTTGTAGTCCCTCAGCAGCTGGCGGAATCCTGGCACGTACTGGTTGTATTGCCTGAACAATGCCAGGTGGGCGTTGTTCAGGCTTTCCGGCCTGGCGCCGAGCGGGCCGGGCTGCTGCCACTGCTCTGACAGTTCAATGTAATCCGCCAGGAGTTGATCCAGCCGTCGCGCTTTCTCGGCCCGGAGCTGATCGTCGGGTTGCTGATCCGCCCGCTGGTACAGTTGGTTCAGGTGCGTGGCGGCCTGTTCCACCAGAGCGAGGGTTTGCTCTCGTTGCTGTAAACGCTCGCCGGCGCGTTCCAGCCATTCGGGCTTGCCGTTCCGCGCTACCCAGAGCGCCAGGCCCTCCAGTTCGACGGCGGTGGCAAAGCTTTCATTGAAGGCCGTGTCGCCGCCGATGTACACAACCCGGTGCGCCAGTTCGTGAAACATCAGTGCGATCATCCGGTCTTCGGGCAGGGCAGTGAATCCCGAGTGCAGCGGGTCGTCAAACCAGCCCAGCGTTGAGTAGGCGGTGACGCCTCCGATCAATGTGTCGTGCCCGGACTGCTGGAACTGCGCCTGCTCTTCCCGGGCACCGTCAAGCTCGAAGTATCCCCGGTATGACTGGCAGCCCACCACGGGATAGCACCACTGGTGTGGGTTTAACGAAAATTCCGGAACGGCCACCAGGTTAACCACCACCCAGGGGCGGCCCAATTCGACGTACTCGTCGAACGCGTTACCGACCGGCAGTGCCAGTGTGTCACGGGCGAAGTGACGAGCCGCCTGCGATAGCCTCAGCCGCTCGCGCAGATCGGGATCGGTGTCTGGACGCGCAATCAGGGCAGCCACCGAATCGCCGGACATCATCAGCGACGTGTGGCCGCCGATGGCCTGACTGTAATACCTCAGGGACGTGCATCCGGCCAAAGAGGTAAAACTTAGCAAAACTATACATAGGGCACTGAGCGATTTCATAGGTCTGAGTGCTATACTCGCGTCGTGGCAGGAAGGAACTTAAACGCTATAGTACAGGGAAGGTATCCACAGTAGCAGGTGGCGGTTGTCACCGTGTTCAGGGATGTGGGCCGGAACCGGGAAAGCTTCAGATTCCGCTGGCCAGTTGTTCATATTATCAGGAAGTTCATGGATCCAAGAGAACGTCGTGGCAGCCCTCGCAAAGCGATCAAGCTGGCTGCTCAACTCGACTTTGGCCGAGGCCAGGCGTGGCCTTGCCAAATTGCTGATTTCTGCGCCGAAGGGCTCTTTGTTCGCTATTCCGGGGATACGTCACGTCATATGGAGCGCGCGCTCACCGAGGCTGAGCAGCCCGAGGTGACGGTGCGCTTTCGCAGCCCGGACGGTCGACGTCATGAGCTGTATGTGGCCATTGTTCGTCGGATCGAAGGTGCCATGGGGGTATGCTTCACCCGTCCCAATCCGGACGCGGTGGATGCCATGTTGAAGCTGACCGGCGGTTCGAAAGATCAAGACAGGCCTTCCCTGAAAGCCCCGACCGATAACGTCCAGTTCATATTGCACCAGGCAGCCAAAGCCGTGGTCCGCTTTATTCAGCCGCTGATGGAAGCCTGCCTGCCGCAAATGGTCGAGGGACTCAGTGGCGCGGCTCAGAAAGCCCTCAACGACCAGCAAGCCAATGAACTGATGGATGCGTCCGCGCAACTGAAAGCACGGCAGCGAGTAATCTGGCACCAGATGTCCCGCAATCTGGAATCGCCGATGAAACCCATTCCCAAGGGCTTCCCCGGTTCTGAATTATCCGTTGTCGATAAAGGCGAGTTTGAAGATTGGCTCACCATTCGTGTGATGGTGACCAAGGCCGACACCCAGTACCGTGGCGATCTTCTGCAGCTGAAGTTACGACTGGACAAGCTTGGGGTGGCCAACGCGACGGGCCATTACAACCCGCTTGGTCCGTCGCTGGTGTGTGAGGCGTTTCATTCCGGGCTCAGCATGCTGAAGTTGTCCCGGGATGTGGAGAAGGTCTGTCTGAAAGTATTTGAGCAGACCGTGCTTCAGAAACTGGAGCCGCTGTACAAGGAACTGAATGACATCCTGATCCGTCAGGGCGTGCTGCCAGACCTCGATCTGAGTAAATACCTGAGCGGCAAGGAAAGTACATCGCAGGCGCCCAAAGCATCCACAGAACCCAAAGAACCCAAAGAACCCAAAGAACCCAAAGAACCCAAAGAACCCAAAGCATCGCTGAAGCCGCCGCCTATCCCGACCAAACCTGCCAAGATAGAGACAGTGAAGCCTTCCCCACCGCCTGCTGGCCAACAAATGGCGGCGACAAGCAACGCCGTTGAGGCACCGGTCAGGCAACGTCCGGAACGGGCGGTGAAACCGACCTTCAGCGGTGAATGGAGTAACCAGACGAAAGTCGCGCAGTCGGCCTTTGCGACCGTTCGAAACCTGCTCAATACCTTGTCGGCCAGTCGCGGTGCGGCTGAAAGCGAGCGTAAACCGGCCTTCGCCCCGGATGCCCGTCCGCTGTCCACCGGCGAATTGTTCCGTGAACTTCAGGGCCTGCAGGTTGAGGCTGTCCAGCCGCAGGAAGCGTCCGTCACCCTGAAGGATCGGGTGGTCGAGCGCGTTCGCGCCGGCGGCGCCGCGAAGCTGGACGACGAGCAGCAGGAAACGCTGGATGTGGTGGACCGGTTTTTCCGGTCGGTGGTTGAAAGCCCCAAGCTCAGTGACGAAGCGCGGGAGCGGGTACGCCAGCTGGAAGTGCCGGTGCTCAAGGTCGTAATGCGCGATCCCGCGTTCTTTGATGATCAGAATAGCCCTGTGCGTGGTGTGATGGACCGGCTGGCCCAGCTCGGTGTGAAGGGTGGGCGGAGTAATCCGGTACTGCAGCGCAAGGTGGATGAGCTGGTGCACCGCATCACCACCGAGTTCGAGCAGGACATCGGGGTGTTCGAGCAAACCGTGCACGAGCTGGACAGCCTGATTGATCGGCAGAATCTGGTTTACCGACGGAATGTCGAGCGGGTGACCGCCGCCGCCGAGGGCGCGCAAAAAGTGTCCGAGTCCAAGGCGGCGGTTGCCGAAATACTGAACGAGCGGCTGGCAGGGCGACGGGTGCCTCGCGCCGTGATGACGCTGATCGAAGGCGGCTGGCGGGATCTGCTCTCGTTGACCTGGATTCGTCAGGGCCCTGACAGCCAGTTGTGGCTGGACTACCTGGCGGTGGTCGATTCATTGCTGGGCTTCGCCGACGATCCGGCCAATGCGCCGAATATGCCGGAACTGCTGCGCGTCATTCAGGATGGCCTGGCGTCGATTTCCAGTAATCAGTTGCCCGCCTCCCAGATCCGGGAAGACCTGAAAAAATTCCTCGTCCGCGGGTCGGGTGAGACCCCCGATATGGTCGATGTGCCCGCCGCCGGGGCGAGTGCGGAGAGCGCCAGCAACGCCACCGCCGGCGATGATCGCGCAGCGCTGCAGCGTTGGGTGCAGCGCGTCCAGCATCTGAAAGTGGGGGATTGGCTACGGGACCAGGAAAAGCCGGAGACACCCCAGTACATTCGTTTGGTGTGGATTGCCCGCGGCGGCAGCCGCTACGTGTTCGTTAACCATCAGGGCATGCGGGTGGTGGATCTGGACCTGGATGCCCTTGCTCGTCGTATGCAGGAAGGTTCCATTGTCGAGGACACCCAGTACGAAAGGCCGCTGGTGGACGAGAGCATCGACCGAATGGTGCGCAAGGTCTACGATCAGCTGTCCTATGCCGCGACCCACGACGAGGTAACCGGGCTGCTCGGGCGTCGCGAATTTGAGCGCGCGGTGAATCAGCACCTGATTAACCGGGAACATCCGAAATCCCTGCTGCGAATCGACCTGCGTCACTTCCGGTTGCTTAACGAGACGGCGGGCCAGCAAGCGGGCGATGCGGTACTGAAAGAGTTTGCCGAAGTGTTCAGCAAACAGGCGGGCACCGATACACCGCTGGCGCGTCTTGCCGGCAACGAGTTTGGCATGCTGGTGCCCTCTGCGCAGGCGGAATCCCTGGCCGGCGAACTGGTGCAGGCGGTGGAAAGTGCGGAATTCGAATTCGACGGGCGTGCCTACCATTTGTCGGCCAATATCGGCGTGGTGCCCGAAGCGCCCTCGATGGTCAGTGCCGAACGCTGGATGCGGGCCTGCGAGCATGCGCTGTCGGAGGCCAAGAAACAGGGTGGTGGCAAGGTCAACGTGATGCCCGTTGATGCCGGCGACGAGGCGCGTAAAGCACAGATTGCCGCGCGTGTTGCCAGCCTCGGGAATCTGGATGAGGAGCGGATGCTGCTGCGGTGCCAGAAAATCATTCCGCTGCATGCCAAGGTCACCATGTCGCCCCAGTACGAAATCCTCATCAGCATGTACGATGACATCGGAAACCTGATTTCCGGCCGGGATTTTGTTCGTATGGCAGAGCGTTATGACCAGATGCAGGCGGTCGACCGGTGGGTGGTTGGCCACATGATGGACTGGGTGCAGGAGACCGCGCCTGACCCCCGTCATCTGGGCGGCATCTGCATCAATCTGTCCGGCTACTCGCTCAATGACAAGTCCTTGCTCGAGTTCATCTATGAAAAACTCAGCCACAAGGACGCACCCATTGAACGGCTGTGGTTCGAGCTGACTGAGGCGTCGGCGATTCGTGATATCGACTCGGTTGCGGAGTTCATGCGTGAGATTAAGGAGCTGGGCTGCCGGTTCTGCCTGGGCAACTTCGGCAGTGGGCCGGTGTCTTTCCAGTTCCTGCGTTCATTGCCGGTGGACATGATCAAGATCGATGGCACCTTTACCAATCAGCTCAATGTCAGCGAGACTGATCGGGCGATGGTGAAATCCATGGTGGATATGGCCCACTACATGGGGCGTGAAGTGATTGCCGCCCAGGTTGAATCCCGGGAGGTGCTTGATATCCTGACCCAGCTGGGCGTTGACTACGCTCAGGGCTTCGCCATCGAAAAGCCAAGGCTACTGGAAAGCCTGACCTGACACTCGGACCAAGGAATCATGTCCAAACGCCACCCTATTATCGCCGTGACCGGCTCATCCGGAGCCGGCACCACGACCACCGGTCAGATATTCAGCCGTATATTTGCCGCCGAAGGTCTGCAGGCGGCCATGGTCACGGGCGACAGTTTTCACCGCTATAACCGGGAACAGATGGCGCGTCTGGCGGCCAAGGGCCAGTTTGGCGAACGCAACCACTTTGCACTGGCCGCCAATCACATCGACAAGCTCGAGGCCCTGTTTTACGACTACGCCCACACCGGCAACGGTCGTTACCGCCAGTACGTGCACGACGAGGACCGGGATCTGGTGGAACAGGGGCACAAGCCCGGCAGCTTCACCTCCTGGGGGCCTTTGCCACCGGACACCGACCTGCTGTTCTACGAGGGCCTGCACGGGGGCGTTGTCACTGACAACTACAACATAGCCCAGTACGTTGACCTGCTGATTGGCGTGGTGCCCATCGTTAACCTGGAATGGATTCAGAAGATCCACAGGGACACCCACAAGCGGGGCTACAGCCAGGACGCGGTGGTGGAAACCATCATCAACCGGATGGACGATTACGTACACGACATCGTGCCCCAGTTCTCCCACAGCCACATTAACTTTCAGCGCATACCCCTGGTGGATACCTCCAACCCCTTTGTGGTTCGTGATGTGCCGACCGAAGATGAGAGTCTGCTGGTGATCCACTTCCGAGATCCTTCGGAAGTGGATTTTCCCTACCTGCTGCAGCTGATTCCGAACAGCTCCCTGTCACGCCACGATACCATTGTCATTCCGGGCACCAAGATGCCGCTGGCGATGGACCTGATGGTCCGGCCCATGGTCCAGCGGCTCATTGCAGGAAAGCCCTTTGCCTAGAGTGGATGTTTCAACGTGGGTTGGAAAATGGCGCTGCCCGGTTTCAGGGCGCTGACCGGGTTGGTGTTGTTGGGGCTGAGCGCGGGGACGCGTGCAGAAACGCCTCTGGTTTTGGGTTTTTATGATTTCCCGCCTTACTCGTTTGCAAGCGGGTACCCGATTGCGGCTGGAAGCATGGCTGACTGTAGCTGGCCGGCACATCAGGGCTTTGGCATTGATGCTGATTTTCTGTCCGAAGTGGTGAAGCATGCAGGGATGCAGCCGAAGCTGGCGTTCTATACATCCGCCCGGCTGCAGCGGGAGCTCCAGAACGGTCGTGTTGATGCCACGGCGGGCCTGTTTCACGCCAGCGACAATGGCCGCCCCAGGTACCGGTATGTTCTTTACGATCTGGGCGGAGAAACCCGCTTTTACATGGCTGCGGACCAGGCCGACCGGCTGACCCGGCTCGATCAGTTGGCTGAGCTTAAATTTGCCATGGTCGCTCGACAACGAGGATTTCGAGAAGCTGGAGTACAGCGCCCGCCGATTGCTAGAGCAGGGAGCATTTGACTGTATTCGGCTTAAATACGGGGTGACCAGCAACGACTGAGTCACCCCTATGCCGGCAGACCCGGTTCAGGCCGTCAGACGGCCGTCGCGGAAATCCTGCAGCGCCTGTTCGATTTCCTCTCGGGTGTTCATCACAAAGGGGCCGTACTGCACGATGGGTTCGCCAATGGGGCGTCCCGCGATCAGCAGCAGCCTGGCGGGCGTTTCGCCAGCCCGAAGCCGAACTTCATCACCATCGCTCAGCACGCTGGCGGCGGACGCCTGCAGTGCCTGGCTGCCGTTGTCCGTTTCAACCGAGGCGTCTCCCTCGTACAGGTAAACCATGACATTGTGGCCGGCGCTGACCGGAATCCGGATATCACCGCCGGCGGCAAACTGGATGTCCGCGTACACTGGCTGCGTGGTGCCGCCGGCCACCGCGCCTTCCAGAGTCTCGTTGCCGAGGGTCAGTGAACCTGCAATCAGTTTCACTGTCGCGCCCTGGTGCGTCACTTTGGGAATGTCCTCCGGCTGGATGTCGCGATAGCCCGCCGGTTGCATTTTTTCCGCCGCCGGCAGGTTTAGCCAGAGCTGGAAGCCCCGCATCAGGCCGGATTCCTGCTGCGGCATTTCCGAGTGCACAATGCCTCGGCCTGCGGTCATCCACTGCACGCCGCCATTGCGCAGGTTGCCCCGGTTGCCCATGTGGTCTTCGTGGAGCATGTGCCCCTCGATCATGTAGGTCACGGTTTCAAAACCCCGATGCGGGTGCGCGGGGAAGCCGGCGATGTAATCCTGGGGCTGGTCCGAGCCAAATTCATCCAGCATCAGGTAGGGGTCCAGTCTTACGCTGGAATGCTGTCCCAGCGACCGCTTGATGCGGACGCCGGCGCCATCGGAGGTTTCCAGGGCAGGGATTACCCGGTCTACGGTACGAAGCGTCATGCGAATTCCTCCACCATCATCGGTTATCAGGCGGTGACCGCCTGAATACGCTCGCGAGCCTGCTCAAGCGCGGTGTGCTTCTGTTCGTCGCCCATGTTCAGCCCCTCAGCATAGACAAAGTGAAGCTCTTTCAGCCCCAGAAAGTTCAGGAACGAGCGCAGATAGGGCGTCTGGCTGTCGTTGGGCGTGTTGGCGTAGATCCCACCGCGTGCTGCGAGTACGTAGACCGGCCGGTCTTCCAGCAGGCCTTCTGGGCCGTTTTCGGTATAGCGGAAGGTGACACCGGCCCGGGCGATGTGGTCAAAGTAGGCTTTCAGAACCGAGGGGATGCCGAAGTTGTACATGGGCACGCCCAGCACGACAATGTTGGCCCGCTTGAGTTCTTCGATCAGTTCGTTTGAGTGAGCCAGCGCATGCTGCTGCTCGCTGCTCAACTCGCCCTCGGGTGCCAGGAAGGACTGAAAGCGCTCGGCATCCAGGTGCGGAACCGGCTCCTGGGCCAGGTCCCGGACCCGGATGACGGCGTCGGGATGACTGGCCTTGAGGCTGTCGAGGGTCTGCGATACCAGTTGCGAGGACTGCCCCTGGCTGCCGAACATGCTGGCTGTAATAACGAGAATCTGCTTGCTCATAAAGGTACTCCCAAATCGAGGATGACAGGGTATGAGCGTATTTAAACGGGTATGAGGAAGGGTATAAAACGGAGAAAACTGGCAGGAAAGTTCAAATTAATTGATGAATAGGGGCGGGCGCGTTGGCCCGCCCCGGGCTTGGTCAGCCCAGATTCCGCGAGTAGAAGATTTCCAGCATTTCTGTGTGCAGGCGCTCCTCAATGGAACGGGCCTCGTCCGGGTCCAGATCGCTGGGTTTGACCCCGAACAGGTAGTTCTCCAGATTGAAGTCTTTCAGCATCATCTTGGTGTGGAAAAGGTTCTCCTGGTACACGTTGACGTCGATCATTTGATACGCGTTGCGGGTATCCTCGGCGAGGTAGTTCTGGATCGAGTTGATGTCGTGGTCGATGTAGTGCTTGGTGCCATCCACATCCCGGGTAAAGCCGCGCACCCGGTAATCCACGGTGACGACATCCGAATCGAAGCTGTGAATCAGGTAGTTGAGCACCTTGAGCGGCGAAATCAGGCCGCAGGTGGATACGTCGATATCGGCGCGGAAGGTACTGACACCATCATGCGGGTGACTTTCCGGGTAGGTGTGCACGGTCACATGGCTTTTATCGAGGTGCGCCACGATGGTGTCCGGCATGGGGCCAGGCGATTCCTCGTTATCATGGTCTTCCGGGTTGGTCAGTTCATGCTCGGCGATCAGCATGGTCACCGAGGCCCCGTGCGGGTCGTAGTCCTGACGGGCGACGTTCAGGATGTTGGCGCCAATGATCTTCACGACATCACTCAGGATCTGGGTAAGACGCTCGGCGTTGTACATCTCGTCAATGTATTCGATGTAGGCCTTGCGCTGTTCCTCGGTCTGGGCGTAGCAGATATCGTAAATGTTAAAGCTCAGGGATTTGGTCAGGTTGTTGAACCCGTGTAACTGAAGCTTGTTTTCCATGTTCAGTCCCCTCCATGCGAAGGTGTGAATGACAACAGCAAGCTCGCCTGAGCTCTGCCGGATCGCCTCCGATCGATGATCGGCTGTCTATCTTTTGTACAGGGTGGCTAAGAGGCTGCGTATTATGCACACAGCCATGGGGCGTGAATAGAGTTCAGGGCCGACATTTTTGATGGATTTTGCCGGAGCGATTGCCGCAGTGACGAAACCTCGGTCGCTCCGCCAGATCCAACGGGCCGGCGCTTTATTCCGCAGCGCGGATTTCGTAGCTGTGGGTGATTTCGACGCCGGCCTTTTCCATCAGGATGGAGGCAGAGCAGTACTTCTCGGCTGACAGGCTAACCGCCCGCTTTACCAGGTTCTCTTTCAGGTTTCGGCCGGTCACCACAAAATGCAGATGAATCTTGGTGAAGATTGCGGGCACGGCATCCACGCGTTCGGCTTCCAGTTCCGTATGGCAGGCTGTGACGTCCTGGCGGCTCTTTTCCAGGATGGTGACCACGTCGTAGGAGGAGCAGCCACCGACGCCCATGAGCAGCATTTCCATTGGCCGGGGCCCCAGATTCTGGCCGCCGTCGTTGGGTGGGCCATCCATCTGAACGCTGTGTCCGGTGCCGCTGGTGGCTTTGAAACTGACGTTACCGGTCCAGTCAACGGTCGCTTTCATCAACAATTCTCCATGCTCGGAATGTGAGGCACCGGCGCAACGCCAGTATTGCCAAGGTTTTGCGGGATGCTAGCATAACCGGCCGGAACGAACAGCCGTCCGGTGTCGCGAGGTCACATTTTGTAGCCGCTTTGCAGTTGCTCAGCTGGGGGCTTCTTGCTATAAGTGGGCCTGTTTTTGAACAAAATGTAATGAACCCGCACGGAAGGCGGGATTAACAATAACCATTGGGAAGCGCCCGTATTTAGGAGGCACCGCTCGTATTATGGCCACTATCATCAAGCCGGTTGAGCAGAAAACCAAACATCTCGACTACTTCCTCTCTCAGTGTCACCGCCGCCGTTACCCGGCCAAGAGCACCATTATCTATGCGGGCGACAAGAGCGATTCGCTGTTTTACATCGTTAAGGGGTCGGTGACCGTCATCATCGAGGATGACGACGGCCGGGAAATGATCATGGCCTACCTCAATGCCGGCGACTTTTTCGGTGAGATGGGACTGTTCGACAACATGGACTCCCGCAGCGCCTGGGTTAAGGCCAAGACCGAGTGTGAGGTGGCTGAGATTTCCTACACCAAGTTCCGGGAAATCGCCCAGCAGGATCCGCGCGTGCTGTACTTTATCGGCGAGCAGATGGCTTCCCGGCTGCGTCAGACCACTCGCAAAGTCGGTGACCTGGCGTTCCTGGACGTGACTGGCCGGGTCGCCCGTACCTTGCTGGACCTGTGCAAGGAGCCGGATGCGATGACCCATCCGGATGGCATGCAGATCAAGATTACCCGTCAGGAAATCGGCCGTATTGTGGGCTGTTCCCGGGAAATGGTCGGCCGGGTTCTGAAAACCCTGGAAGATCAGGGCCTGGTGCGGGTGAAAGGCAAGACCATGGTGGTCTTCGGCACCCGATAACGCTTTATCCTGAATGGCGCATGGCTGGCTTCCTGCCGGGAGCCGGCCGCCATCGCTCCTTTTCCCTTCTCTGTTTGCATCGGTTATCCCAGTCTGCCACTGCTCTCAGTCGACGATCGCAACGGATTTAATCTGTATCCACACCGCTTGGCCGGGCTCCGGCTTTTTTCCCTTGGGACGCATGCTCCGGCCCCGGCTGTTCCGGCTGAATATGGGATTGGCACAGCGATAAGATGTAATCGCGCACTTGGTCGACATTGGTTTCATTCAGCATCTCGTGTCGGCCACCTTCGAACAGCCGGAGCGTCACTCGTTTAACTCCGGCATCGCGTATGGCCCGGAAATGCCGGGTGACGCCTGTGCCCATCTCGGCCACCGGGTCCTCGGTGCCGGCAAACAGGTGAACGGGCAGATCCTTGGGCCATTGTCCGGGGTTGATGCTCAGAATGCCGCGCACGAAATCCTGCCACAGGCCGGTCGTGCACTGGAATCCGCACAGCGGGTCGGCCAGGTAGGCGTCGACCTGGGCCGGATCGCGGCTGAGCCAGTCGCTGTCGGTTCGAGCCGGCTCGAAGGCCTTGTTGAACCGTCCAAAGGACAGATTGGTCAGTGTCGGACTGCGGTGACGGCGGCCGTAGACTTTCAGCAGCCCGCCGATCAACAGTTGGTAGGCCAGCAGCTGCGGTTTGTTGATCCGGTTGGTGGCGCTCAGGATCAGGGCATCGGCGGCCTTCTTGTGTTGCTGGATGCAGCTCTGCGCAATAAACGAACCCATGCTGTGCCCTAACAGGAGCACCGGAACGCCCGGGAACCGGGCCCGGGCATGGCCCAGCACCCGGTACAGGTCGTCCGTTACCTTGTGCCACCCTTGCTGGTCACTGTAATGGCCGAGGTCGTCCTTTGCGGACGCCGGGCCATGGCCGCGGTGGTTGAAGGTTATGGTCGCGATATCGTGTTCGCCGAGCCAGCGTGCGAACCCGGCGTAGCGTCCGTCATGCTCCGCCATGCCATGGGATATGACCAGAACGGCTCGGGGCTGATCCGGCTCGAAGAGCGTGCCGTGAATCAGGTGATCATCGTCACTGGTCAGTGTTAAGGGGTGTTCTTGCATGGGTTGTCCCTAGGTCTGCAGGAGCCGGGCGTTTCCATTCCGGCGGTTTCCATAGGTGTTTGATCCTGAACCATAATCTTCCGGGCTGGGCCATGTCGCGGAACAGGTCCACGTATTCGTGGGTCCACAGAACAAACAGGTTGTTGGACGGCGGAGGGGTGGTGACGCCATAGTGCGGCGGGTTTCGCTCGTCTTCCGGAGTAAAGGTGCCGAACAGACGGTCCCAGACAATCAGCACCCCACCGAAGTTTTGATCAATGTAGCCCCGGTTGCGACCATGATGGACCCGATGGTGGCTCGGGGTATTGAATATCAGCTCGACCCAGTCTGGCAGACGCCTGACCAGCGTGGTGTGAATGAAGAACTGATAGACCAGGGACAGGGCGTAGGCGACCCCGATCCAGACCGGGTTGAAACCCAGCAGTGCCAGAGGCAGGTAGAACAGCCAGTTACCGTTGAAAATATTCGTGGCGTTCTGGCGCATGGCCGTGGAAAAGTTCATGCGCTCGGACGAGTGGTGCACGATGTGGGCAGCCCAGAACCAGCGCACCCGGTGGCTGGTCCGATGCATCCAGTAGAAGCAGAATTCAACGCCAATGAACGTCAGAATGGCGGTCAGTGCATTCAGTTCGAGGTCGAACAGCCGGTAGTGGTAGCACAGGGCATAGACCGGAAACGCAATAATACCGGCGAACAGCAGTTCGGTGGTCTGGTACCCGGCGCCCAGAGCGAAGTTCCGGATGGCTTCGCGGCCATCCATCAGTTTCGGGTCGTGCTTGATCCGCAGGTATTCCCATACCGCCACCGCAATAAACGCCGGCGTGGCGACGACAAAAATTAACTGCCGTGCATCCAGTGCAAGCCACGGGGCAACCATTTCCCACAGGCCTATCAGTCCGCTGTCGTGTAAGACAGCCAGCAGCATGTCGGTGAGGGCCATTGCAGTGCGCCTTTGTTGTTTTGTTATGCGCTTTTATTCTGGCACGTACTCGGGCTGATCGCGCTGTCGTTTCACGACACGATGGTTGCCGGTTTGCGACACCGGCACGTGTTATCCGGCCTTGCGGTGCTGCTCGTAGACGTCCGACAGCACCTGAAGTTGCGGTTGCCACTGTTGCAGCCAGGCCGACACATCCGCTGGTATCTTCTCCGGCTTGGGCCAGTTAAGCGGGTAGGCATCGGGCTGGAACATGGGGGAAAACATGGCTGCCGCGGTCAGGTCGGCCCGGGTAAAGGTGTCGCCGACCAGAAACGGGCTATCCTTGTAGGCAGCGGCCAGGTCGGTCAGTAGTTGTTCCATGACCAGACGCGACTGTTCGGACGTCTTTTCGTTGATTTTCATCCAGTGGCGCATCATTTCCTCTACCCGACTGAAGATCAGACTCAGCAGGTAGCGGTTGTAGAAGGGGGTTCCGGCGGCCAGCAGCGGGATGACCACTTTCGGGCGCTTGAGGAAGTGGTGATAGGCGTAGCAGCGCACCGCGGGCCCCGCCTCGTTGTCCAGGCGTTGCTCCCACGCCAGGGCCTGCTCCCGGAGTGCCGGGTCTTCCGGCGTCAGCGGTCGTTCGGGAAAGGTTTGGTCGAGATAGTCCAGGATCTTCGGCGAGTCCTGCACGATCGTGCCATCGTGCTCCAGAACCGGCACCGACGTTATCTTGGTACCGGTCACCTGGCGCATGGTTTTGATGTGCTGGCCGGGCAGCAGCGTGATGGTTTCGTAGTTCAGGCCTTTGTAATCCAGTGCCCAGCGAATTTTCTCGCAGTAATGGGAAATGGCGAACTGGTAGAGCTTTAAAGCCATGGGTAACCTCCTGATGCTGTGGTCCTAGCATAATCGGCTCGCGTCCGGATAAGAAGGCCCGGATCGCATGCGCGGTTCGAGTCAGAACCGATGGCTGCTATTCGGCACGGGTTTTACACTGTGCGGTATGGTTTCAACATCAAGGAATCGGCTTATGCGCTCACGATACCTCTTGGCTGTTCCGGTCGTGGCCACGCTCGGCCTGCTGTTATCGGCCTGCCAGAGCACACCGGAAACCCAGTTCAAGGCTGAGAATACCTATGCCTGCGGCCAGCTGAACATCAATGTTCTGGCGGCCGAGGACAACCCACTGCTGACGATTGAGTATCTGAACCAGCAGTTGTTGCTGAAACCGGCCGAGAGCGACGGTGGTGAGCTGTATGTGGCTCCGGGTAACGAGAGCACGCGGTTCCTGCGCACCGGTGAGACGGCGCTGCTCACCATTCGGGGCCAGCAGTACCCGGAATGCCTGCCTCCGGGCGCCATAGAAATGCCGTTTCGCGCTGCCGGTAATGAACCCTACTGGCAAGCCCGGGTGATTGGCGATGAATTGATTGTTGATCGACCGCTTGAGGAAAAGACCACCTTGCGCCTGCCGGCCAAGCTCAGTAAGGCGGATCGTCACGGGCGCCAGTTCGTGGCAGCTGGCGACGGCATGAATGTGACCCTGACCGTTGCGCGCCAGCTGTGTCAGGACACCATGTCCGGTGCGCAATATCCCAACCAGGCGTGGCTGGCACTGGACGATATTGTGTACGGTGGCTGTGGCGGTAACCCCGAGCGCTTGTACCTGGGCGCGGAGTGGATTGTGGGTGACCTGGCGAAAACCGAGCCGCTTGATCGCTCGCGCATGACGATCACGTTCCTGAACGGCAACCGGATTGCGGGGATGGCGTCCTGTAATCGGTACTCCGGCACCTATCTGCTGGACGGCGAGGGCGGTGTGGATTTCAGCCAGCTGATCAGTTCGCGGATGGCGTGCTCACCCGAACTGATGTTGCAGGAAGACCGGTTTCTGGAATTGCTGGACCGGGTGTCCTCGATTCGCATCGGGCGTTTCGGCGAGCTGCTGTTGACGACGCGGGAGGGGGAGATGATCAAGGCATTCCCCTCCGATATGGTTGATCCCACGCTGGAGTGATGCTCCGGTCGGACTGACCCAAAAAAGCCCCGGGACCGTCAGGCCGGGGCTTTTTACTGTCGGGACGGCTCAGGCCGAGCGCTTTTCCCGTTCACTGGACGCCTCGGTTGGCACCAGCGCCCGTGTCAGGGCTTTCATGTCCAGTGTGCCTACCGGCTCCCCATTGCGAACGACGCGGAACGCCAGTGTGGTGTCACCCCGGGATCGGGAGAGCACCGTTTCCAGGTTGTCCTGATCGGACACATCGCCGGCGTAATCCAGGTTGGCATCTATCCCTTCGGTCATCACAGAGCGGGTCCGCAGCACACGGGCCCGGTTGATGTCACTGATGAAATCGACGATGTACGGGTCGTTGGGGTTCAGCAGAATCTCCTGAGGGTCACCCTGCTGCACCACTTCGCCGTCTTTCAGGATGACCAGGTGGTCCGCCAGTTTCAGCGCTTCGTCCAGGTCGTGGGTGATGAACACGATGGTTTTTTGCAGCTCTTCCTGAAGCTCCAGCAGCAGGTCCTGCATATCCGAACGGATCAGCGGGTCCAGTGCCGAGAAGGCTTCGTCCATCAGCATCACCGGAGCGTTGGAGACCAGCGCACGGGCAATACCCACCCGCTGCTGCATCCCGCCGGACAGCTGATGCGGATACTGGTTTTCATTGCCTTCCAGGCCGACACGCGCCAGCCACTTGCGGGCCTCGCTTTCGAAGTCCGCGGTTTTGAAGCCGCGAACGTCCATGGCCATACCGGCGTTCTCCAGTACCGTGCGATGGGGTAGCAGCGCGAACTTCTGGAACACCATGGACATGCGTTCACGGCGCAGCTTACGCAGGTCTTCCTCGCCGTAGTTCAGCACGTCTTCGCCGTCGAACCGGATTTCACCGGCGGTTGGTTCAATGAGCCGGTTCAGGTGCCGAATCAGGGTGGACTTGCCGGAGCCGGACAACCCCATGATCACGGTGATCTCGCCCTCGCGCATGTCCACGTTGATGTCCTTCAGGCCAAGCACATGGTTCTGCTTTTCCAGCAGGTCGTTCTTGTCCATGCCGCGTTTGACGTACTCCAGGCCCACATCCGGTGTCGGGCCAAAAATCTTGTACAGGTTCTTGATGGAAATCTTGATGTTTTTTGCCATGTCTCGATCCTCACTGCTTCTGGGCGGCGTTGATGCGCGCAAGCGACGCCTTGGTGACCCGGTCGAGAATCACGGCCAGCGCCACGATGCCCAGACCCGAGACCAGGCCTACGCCCAACTCGAGGTTGCGGATGCCGCGCAACACCAGAACCCCCAGGCCCGGCGCCGAGACCAGCGAGGCAATCACCACCATCGCCAGACTCATCATGATGGTCTGGTTCACGCCCGCCATGATGTTGGGCAGGGCCAGCGGAATCTGCACCTTGAACAGTTTCTGCCGGGGCGTCATACCGAAGGCGTCGGCGGCTTCGATGACATCCTTGTCCACCAGCCGGATGCCGAGGTTGGTCAGCCGGATAACCGGGACGATGGCGTACAGGATGATGGCAATGCCGTACAGCTTGGATTCGGTGACGCTGAACAGGAAAATCAGCGGAATCAGGTACACGAAGGGCGGCAGGGTCTGCAGCATATCGAGAACCGGGATGGTCATCCGCTGCAGCGTGTCGCTGCGGGACATGGCGATGCCGATGGGCACCCCAAGGAGGACACAGATAAAGGCACACACGAAAATGATCGCAAGGGTCTGCATGGCGTATTCGTAGTAATCGATAAACGCCAGCGTCAGGAAACTGATGGCCACGAACGTTACCAGTTTCCAGGATTTACTGACCACGAACACAACGGCCAGCAACAGAGGAATCACAATCCACCAGGGCGCGCTCAGCATGGCGTACAGAGTGCCGTCCAGCGCCCAGCTCAGTGGTTGGGTAATCGGGTCGAGTAGAATGCTGAGGCTGTCCTTGATGTCGAGGAAGCCCTGTTCCAGCCCCTTGGTCAGTTCCCGGGATTGAGGGAATGCGGGGCAGGCCTCGTTCAGTGCATCCATCGAGGGGAAGGGCAGGTCCCAGACCGACGTGTCCTCCTGTTTGCCTCCGTTGGCCTTGGCCAGCAGGTCCGCCATGGACATGGGGCCGTCGCTCTTGCCCGCAGCACACCAGTCATCCAGACCCAGTGATGAAAAAACAAAATCGTAAGTAGCCATGATCTATCCGTTTCCTGCGCGTTAGGGTCGCCAGGTAAGCATCAATGGGATCGCTTGAAAGCAGACAGGGCCTTAGCGGCCCTGTCTTGATGCGGAAGGATTAGTTGCCGAGGATGGCGGCCAGCTTCTGCTGGGCTGAATCGTTCAGCCACTCCTTCCAGGTCTCGGTGTTGTTGCTCAGGAAGTACACCGCGGCTTCCTCGGCAGAGGCGTTGTTCTCGCTCTTCCAGGCCAGGACGGCGCTCATGGTGTCGGTCTTGAAGGTCATCTTGCTCAGCATCTCAACCACTTCCGGCTCACGCTCGCGGAAGTCGCTGGTTACCGACGTCAGCACCGGGGCGGCCGGGAAGTCGGACACCTTCGGGTTTTCGTTGTCCTTGTTCTGGTTGGCAGAGTGCGCCTCGGCGTCATACTCGCCCAGATCGACGCGGGTCATGTCGAACTTGCCCAGAGGAACGGTCGGGCCCCAGTAGTAGCCGAACCAGGCTTCTTCGTCCTGAACCGCCGCTGCCATGGACGATGCGAGGGTTTCGCCAGAGCCATGGTTGAACACTTCAATGCCGGACGCTTCCAGGTCCAGAGCTTCAACCAGGTTGTCGTTGACAATCCGGCAACCCCAGCCGTCGGGACAGTTGTTGAACTGCGCGCCCACCAGCTCCGGGTTGGCCATGATGCCTTCGATTGTTTTCAGCTCCGGGTGTTTTTCCACCAGGTAGGTCGGAACCCACCAGCCTTCAACGCCGCCGGGATCCAGAACCTTGCTGACGCGCTCGATTTTGCCTTCCTGCTCAAGGCGCTGGTAAGCATCACCGGTGGAGTTCAGCCACAGCTCGGTGACGATATCCGGCTCGCCGTTTTCGGCAACGGAGGTAACCGCAGGTACGGTGTCGGAGGGCACCACGGCGACGTCACAGCCGTAACCCTGTTCCATGATGAACTTGGCCACGTTGGTGACCACCGAGGCGGACGCCCAGTTCATTTCGGTAATGGAAACTTCGCCACACTCGTTCGCTTGCGCCAGGGACGGCGCGGCAGCGGCGCACAGCAATACAGCCGATGTAAGTTTACGCATGACTTCTCCTGTCAGTCTTAGATTTATAGGAAGTTACAGTGGAGAGTACGGGATCGTGATCGGAACCGATCAGGGGGAGACGTGTTGTGAGAAACCGGAAACGTTTGCTCAAGTCGTTGATCCCATTTTGAATGTTCATTTTTTAGGATAGAGATCCTGAAAAAAGTTACAACCCTAAAGATTTTTTGAAATGTAAAATGTGTCGGGCCCGCCGGCCGGATTGCCGGTGCTTGACGCGCCGGCCGGTTCCCGGCAGGCTCAAGCGTGATTCGAGCGTCCGTCCTCTAGCAACCCGTCCGGAATGGAGTCAACAACAATGAAAATATTTGAGACCAGTACCGCCCCGAATCCCCGCCGCGTGCGCATGTTCATGGCAGAAAAAGGCCTTCTGGACGAGGCCGAGTTTGTTCAAATTGATATCGAAAAAGGCGAAAACCTGACGCCGGAATTTGTCGCCCGCAATCCGATGAAGAAGGTGCCGGTGATGGAGCTGGATGACGGCACCTGCATCGCAGAAACCATGGCCATTTGCCGCTATTTCGAGGAAGCCTATCCGGACGCGCCCAAGCTGCTGGGCGAAACCCCGCTGGAAAAGGCACAACTGGAACAGTGGCTGCGCTGGATCGAACTGTTCTTTTTCCTGCCCACCGGCATGGGCTTCCAGCACGGCACCGGTTACTTCAAGGACCGGATGAATCCCGTTAAAGAGTGGGGGGCAGAGTGTGTGCAGCAGGTTGAGAAGTTCATGACGTTTCTGGACCAGCACCTGGACGGCAAGGACTACATTTGTTTCAACCGGTTTACCGCCGCAGATATCAATGCCTTCACCACGGTGGCGTTTGCCCGGGTGATCAAGATTCGCATCAAGCCCGAACAGGCCAACCTGCAGGCCTGGTTTGACCGGATCAAGGAACGCCCATCCGCCCGGGTCTGAATGGCGGTTTGTCACCAATCACACAGGAGAGAGCCGTGATTGATTTGTACACGTCGCCCACGCCGAACGGTTACAAGGTGTCTGTGCTGCTCGAGGAGATGGGGGTTGAATACAATCTGATCCCCGTGGACCTATCCAAGGGAGACCAGAAAAAGCCAGCATTTCTGGCCATGAATCCAAACGGGCGAATTCCGGTGATCGTGGATCGGGACAACGACGACTTCGTGGTTTTCGAATCCGGTGCCATCATGGTTTACCTGGCCGAAAAATACGGCCAGTTTTACCCGACCGATCCGAAGCTGCGGTCGCGGGCGTTGCAGTGGCTGATGTTCCAGATGGGCGGCATTGGCCCGATGATGGGGCAGGCGAACGTGTTCTACCGGTATTTCCCGGAGAAAATTCCCGCTGCCATTGATCGTTATCACAATGAGTGTCGCCGGCTGTTCGAGGTGTTGAACACCCGGCTGGCGGAGTCTCCGTATCTGGCAGGTGACGAAATCACCATCGCCGACTTCGCCAACTGGTGCTGGGTGCGCACGTACAACTGGTCAGGCGTGTCCATTGATGGCCTGGAGCACCTGAAGCGCTGGATGGATGAGCTTTATGAACGGCCGGGCTGCCGGGTCGGTATTCACCGGCCGGAACGGCCGAAGAAGCCGGACGAGCTGATCCAGCACGCGCAGACCATGGTGACCCGCTGACACGGGCAGTTCCCGGATAGCCACACGATAGTCAGGAGTAAGGCATGACCACCTCAGCACAATTGACCTGTGCACTGGAAAAGATCGACAGCGCCAATCGTGCGGACCCGAATCAGGAAATGGTTGAGGGTGAGTCGATGCCCCGTGAGCTTGCGTACAGCCAGCATATGACCCGATGGCTGTTCGCGCTGGAGCCGAATCCGTCGGAGCGGATGCAGATTGCCTGCCGGGCCCAGCATATTGAGCGCTGGACCATGCCGCGCGCGGATTTCCCCGAAGGGCGCAAAGCCTACTACCAGTGGCGTCAGGCCTGTGGTCGCATGCACGGTGCGCGGGCGGCGGAGATTATGGTCGAGTGTGGTTATGAGGCCGCCGAGTGTGAGCGGGTGGAAACCATTCTGACCAAACGCGAGCTGCGCAAGGACGCCGACACCCAGTTGCTGGAGGATGTGGCGTGCATGGTGTTCCTGGAGAAATACTTCGCCGATTTCTACGAGGAAAAGGCGGACTACGACCGGGAGAAGTGGTTGCGTATTGTGCGCCGGACCTGGGGCAAGATGTCACCTCGGGGCCATGAGGCGGCGCTGAAGCTGGCGGAAGGTATGCCGGAGCATTTGCTGGCGCTTTTGCAGGAGGCGTTGGCGGAGCCGGAGAGTTGATGGCCTCCTGATGAGATGAATGTCTGGCTTTCGGGGCTGCGCCAGCGGCCCAGACCGGCGAAAATACGCCGTGAATACGTCCTTGTAGGCTCGGATGCGCCATCCTTGGCGCATCACGATTTTCGCAGGCCTGACCCGCTGGCTAGATCTGACTGTGGTCGTTAGCCTGCCGGGAAGAACAGTTCTTTCAGTTTCTCACCGGGCTGGTCTGCCCGCATGAACGATTCACCCACCAGAAACCCGTAGATCCCTCTGTCCGTCATGGCGACGACGTCATCACGGGTCATGATGCCGCTTTCGGTCACCGCCAGGCGCTCTGAACCAATCCGCTCGTGCAATGTGTAGGTGGTGTCCAGTGATACCTCGAAGGTATGCAGGTTGCGATTATTGATGCCTACCAACGGGGTAGTCAGAGTCAGGGCGTCGTCCATTTCTTCGCCGTTGTGGACTTCCACCAGTACGTCCAGACCAATCTCATGAGCAATACCTTCCAGTTCCTGCATCTGGTCTTTGGTCAGGCAGGCGGCGATCAGCAGGATGCAGTCGGCACCGATGGCCCGGCTTTCGTAGACCTGGTAGGGCGCTACCATGAAGTCTTTGCGGATGACCGGTAGTGAGCAGGCGGCGCGGGCGGCCTGCAGGTAGTCTTCGCTGCCCTGGAAGAAGTCCCGGTCAGTCAGAACCGACAGGCAGGTGGCACCGCCTCGCTCGTAGCTTTCGGCAATGGCCGCCGGCTCGAACGGGTCCCGGAGGACGCCTTTGCTGGGGGACGCTTTCTTGATTTCGGCAATCACCGCAGGCTGGCGCTGACCGACGGCGCGGCCCATGGCGTCCGCGAAGCCCCGTGCCGGCGGCTGGTCGGCCGCCCGTGCTTTGAGGTCAGCCAGTGCAACCCTGGGTTTGCGCTCATCAATTTCCTGCCACTTGCGCTCAACAATCTTGCGCAGGATGGTGGGCGTGCGGTCATTATGTCGGTCAGTCATCTCGGGTGTCGCTCAGAAGCACTTGGAAAAATCGGACAGCTCAGACATCTTGCCGGCCGCGAGGCCAGATCCGATGGCGTCCAGGGCCATGTCCACACCGGCTTTCGGGGTGTCGGCCAAACCGGCGACGTAGATCGCCGCGCCGGCATTCAGGGCGATCATGTCACGGGCTTTTTCGGCCATGTCGTCGTGGCCCCGGCCAAAGGCGGCACGGATCAGCTTCAGGGATTCGTCGGCGGAGTCCACCGCCAGGCCCACCAGCGACTGGCTCTGAATGCCCAGGTCCTCTGGTGTGATCTCGTATTCAGTGATGTTGCCGTCTTTCAGTTCGGCCACGTAGGTCGGGCTGGCCAGGCTGATTTCGTCCAGGCCATCGCGGGCACACACCACCATGATGTGCTCGGAGCCCAAGCGTTGAAGCACTTCCGCCATCGGACGGCAGAGTTCGCGGGTGAACACACCCAGCAGCTGGCGCTTGACCCCGGCCGGGTTGGTCATGGGGCCAAGGATATTGAATATGGTTCGGCAGCCCATTTCCTTGCGTGGGCCGATGGCGTGTTTCATGGCTCCGTGATGGGCCGGCGCAAACATGAAGCCCACGCCGATTTCCTCGATGGCGCGGGCCACCTGTTCCGGCGTCATGTTCAGGTTGATGCCGGCTTTCTCAATCAGGTCGGCACTGCCGCTGCTGGAGGACACACCGCGGTTGCCGTGCTTGGCGACATGGCCGCCGGCGGCGGCGACCACAAAGGCTGCGGCTGAGGACACGTTGAACAGGTTGGCGCCGTCACCGCCGGTGCCGACGATATCGATCAGCGGCTCGGCGTTGACCTTAACGCCAGTGGCCAGTTCGCGCATGACTTCGGTGGCGCCGGTGATCTCGTCGATGGTTTCGCTTTTCATGCGCAGGCCCATCAGGAAGGCCCCGATCTGGGCGTCGGTGGCCTCGCCCTGCATGACGATCCGCATCACCTGTTTCATCTCATCCCGGGACAGGTCCAGGTTGGAGGCGATGCGGTTCAGTGCTTGTTTCATGTCCATGTGTTGCGGCCTCTTGATGGTCGGGTTCAGCTGCGCAGGAAGTTGCGCAGCAGCTCGTGGCCCTGCTCGGTCATGATGGATTCGGGGTGAAACTGCACCCCTTCGATGGCCAGGGTCTTGTGACGCACGCCCATGATTTCCTCGATGGAGCCGTCTTCCTGACGGGTCCAGGCAGTGACTTCCAGGCAGTCGGGCAGGGTGTTCTTGTCGATCACCAGACTGTGGTAACGGGTTGCCTGCAGCGGATTGTTCAGGCCGCGGAACACGCCGGTGTCCTGGTGATACACCGGGGATACCTTGCCGTGCATGACCTTGCCGGCCCGAATGATGTCGCCGCCGAACACTTGCCCGATGGACTGGTGCCCCAGGCAGATGCCCAGAATCGGCAGTTTGCCGGCAAAGTGGCGGATGGCGTCCATGGATATGCCGGCCTCGTTGGGCGTACAGGGGCCAGGGGAAATTACCAGGCGCTCTGGTGCCAGCGCTTCGATTTCTTCGATGGTGATTTCGTCGTTCCGGTATACCTGCACATCGGCGCCCAGCTCTGCCAGGTACTGCACCACGTTGTAGGTGAAGGAATCGTAGTTATCGATCATCAGCAACATAATCTTTCCTCCGCCTCAGTGGTCGAAATCGTTGTAGGTCATGGCGACGGCCCGGAAAATGGCCCGACCTTTATTCATGGTTTCCTTCCACTCGAGGCGGGGCACGGAATCCGCCACCACGCCAGCCCCTGCCTGGATGTGCAGGGTGTTGTCCTTGATCACCGCCGTTCGAATGGCAATGGCGGTGTCCATGTTGCCGTTGAACGACAGATAGCCGACCGCGCCGCCGTAGACACCGCGCTTGACCGGTTCCAGTTCGTCAATGATTTCCATGGCACGAATCTTCGGGGCACCACTGAGGGTGCCGGCCGGCAGGGTCGCCCGCAGCACGTCCAGGCAGCTTGTGTCGTCTTGCAGTCGGCCGGTGACATTGGAGACGATGTGCATCACATGGGAGTAACGCTCGACGATCATCTTGTCGGTCAGGCGCACGGTGCCGGTTTCCGACACACGGCCGGCATCGTTACGGCCCAGATCGATCAGCATCAGGTGCTCGGCAATTTCTTTCGGGTCCGCCAACAGCTCAGATTCCAGGGCGTTGTCTTCAGCATCCGTCGCGCCGCGCTTGCGGGTGCCGGCGATGGGGCGCACGGTGACTTCGTCATCTTCCACCCGGGCAAGAATTTCCGGCGACGAGCCGACAATATGGAAATCGTCCAGGTCGAGGAAGTACATGTACGGCGACGGATTCAGCACCCGGAGTGAGCGGTACAGGTTCAGTGGCGGCGCCTCGAAGGGAATGGACATGCGCTGGGAGATGACCGTCTGCATGACGTCACCGTCGAGCACGTATTCCTTGATCTTGCCTACGGCGGCTTCGAATTTTTCCTGGCTGAAACCGGACACAAAATCGCTTTCATCCACGGTTTTGCCACGCAGGTGCTCCGGGGTGCGCGGCGCGTTGGAGGTCTGCCGGTGCAGCCGGTTCTCCAGTTCATCGATACGGGCCTGAGCTTTGTCGAAGGCGCCATCGACGGCAGGATCGGCGTGCACGATCAGATGCAGCTTGCCGCGCAGGTTATCGAACACCACGATTTCGTCCGACACCATCAGCAGGATATCCGGCGTTCCGATCTTGTCTGGCGGGCAGCTCTGGCGCAGACGTTTTTCGATGTAGCGCACGGTGTCGTAGCCAAAGTAACCCACTAGGCCGCCGTTGAAGCGTGGCAGATGGTCCAGATCCGGGGCCTTGAATCGGGCCTGGTATTCCTCGACGAAAGCCAGCGGATCGTCGACCTCGGACTGCTCCACCAGATGCCCGTTGCGGCGAACTTCGATGCGATGATCGAACACCTTCAGGATTTCCTGGCTGGGCAGGCCGATGATCGAGTAACGGCCCCATTTTTCACCGCCCTGAACGGACTCGAACAGATACGAGTATGGGCCGCTGGCCAGTTTCAGATAGGTGCTCAGGGGCGTGTCCAGGTCCGCGAGCACTTCACGGTGGACGGGAATGCGGTTAAAGCCGTCTTGGGCGAGCTTGGTAAATTGCTCGGGGGTCATCATGGGTTTTCCTGAAGTCTGAACTGCTGTCCGGGGCAGTCAACGATTCGGTCCGGTAACTGCCGGGTGTGTGCGAAACCGACAGGCATGCGCCTGAAGGTCGCGGGGCTTTTATCAGCCAGTGCGCCATCGCCACCATCGTGTCGCGCGGGAGGTAAGAATACCTCGCGTCGCAGTTCGCTTCAGTCCCTGCACGGCAGGAATCTCCCCATCGATTGAATCTGTGTAAGTGACTAGCGAGCTTACAAAAGCTCGGCCAGTGAATCAACAACGGCATCGGCGCCCAGGGCGTCTATCGGCTTGCCAAAGTTATACCCGTACCGGACCGCCACGCAGGGAATGCCGGCGGCCTGCGCGGCCGACACGTCGGCGTCCGAATCACCGACCATGACGGTGGTGCCCCGAGTCCCGCCAAGTTCTTCCATGGCGTGGATCAGGGGAGAGGGGTGCGGCTTTTTCTGGGGCAGGGTGTCGCCGCCAATCTGGATGTCGAAGTGATGGTCCAGATGCAGCCGTTTCAGCAGGGGCGCAATAAACTGTTCCGGTTTGTTGGTGACCACAGCCAGCCGGCAACCATGCTCTTTGAGCCGGTAAAGGCAGGACTCTACGCCCTCGTAGACCTTGGCGTGCTGGCCGTTTATCTGTCCGTAGCAGTGGTAAAAAATGTTCAGCGCATCGTTGAACAGGGCGTCGTCTTTGGAGCGGGGCGGCTCCCAGTCGATGTTTCCGGCCAGAGCCCGTCGAACCAGAATGGGAGAACCGTGACCCACCCATTGGCGCACCCGGTCGATGCCGGCGGGCGACCGACCCAGGTGTGCCAGCATCTGATCTACCGCGGCGGTCAGGTCCGGGGCGCTGTCAACGAGGGTGCCATCCAGATCAAACAGGGCGACGCCGGGCCATCTGGCATTAAAAAGGCCAGACAGGCTCATCAGGCCAGGCTCCCGCGGGCCTGCTCCAGCTCTTGGCGCATGGCGTCGATGGTGGCTTTGTAGTCGTCGGTGTTGAAGATGGCGGAACCGGCCACAAAGGTGTCCGCGCCGGCTTCGGCGATTTCACGGATGTTGTCGGTCTTCACGCCGCCGTCTATTTCGAGGCGGATGTTGTAGTTGCTCTCGTCAATGCGCCGCCGGGCTTCCCGCAGCTTGTCCAGGGTGCCCGGAATGAACTTCTGGCCGCCAAAACCCGGGTTGACCGACATCAGCAGCACCATGTCGAGCTTGTCCATGACATGGTCCATGTGGTGCAGCGGCGTGGCCGGGTTGAACACCAGGCCGGCCTTGCAGCCACCGTCACGGATCAGCTGCAAGGAGCGGTCAATGTGGTTGCTGGCTTCCGGATGAAAGGTGATGTAGCTGGCGCCGGCATCGATGAACATGCGAATCAGGTCGTCGACCGGAGACACCATCAGGTGAACGTCGATGGGGGCGGTGACGCCGTGTTTGCGCAAGGCTTCGCACACCATGGGCCCGATGGTGAGGTTGGGCACATAGTGGTTGTCCATGACGTCGAAATGCACGATATCCGCGCCGGCTGCGAGAACGTGATCAACCTCTTCTCCGAGCCGGGCAAAGTCGGCAGACAGGATCGATGGTGCAATGAGATATGGGTTCATGAAGGCTCTCTCGGTAACTGTGTGCGCGAATCCGTTTCGGATCCGTGGCCGGTTTTCCTGCCACGGAAAAGTGCGCTCTAGTTTAACAGCTTGCCGGGCGTTTCTCAGTGCCCTGGGGCAAAACCAGTTCGGCCCTGATGGCCTGAATCGCTACGTTATGTACGTCCACAGTCCGCTTATCGGGCAATCCGGTGTCGCCGCTTGACCAGCTCCCAGGCCTGCTGATAACGAAGCAGGCGCTCTTTGGCTCGCTCGGCTTCTTCCAGGGTCAGCCCTTGCTGCGACAGTTTATCCGGATGACAGCCGGACACCTTGCGTTTGTAGGCGCGCTTGATGATGGGCAGGGAGTCTCGCCGGGTAACCCCGAGAAGCTTGCAGGCCTGGTCATAGCTGGCCGGGGGCGCAAGGTTCTCGGCGTAACGGATCCAGACCTTGCGCGCGTAGCTGTCGAAAATGTCATCGCTGACGGTTACGGGCAGACCAATCTGGTCGATCGCGTCTTCACAGCGGTAGCGTCGCGGGCGGGACGGGCGACCGTTCAGTTGCGAGGCGTGGCACAGACACAGTGCGACAGTCAGCGCCGGTCCCGGCCACAGGCGCCGGGTCAGACGCAGGGCAAAGCCGGTTCTGGGTGGCAGGCTCTCCGCGGACTTACCGTCCTGGAACCAGGTGATCGCCTTCCGGCGTTGCCGGCGGGACAGGCGCAGGGCCTTGATCACGCCCTCAGCGTAGCTGATGTCGGCTTCGGTAACCCGGCCTTCGGACTTGGCAATGTAGCCGAGGTAAACGAACAGCGGCTGGCGGCTCCAGGAAGGTAGCTGCACCCGTTCCAGCAAGGTTGTGGTCTGGTGGCCACAGGCGGACAACTCCCGCAACAGGCTGGTGAACTCCGCCTCCGTGCGACGCGGCAGGACCGGCTGCTGCGGGCTTTCCTCCATCGTATTAAAGCTCCCTGTTCTGGAGTTGTTCGTCCAGTTCCCTGAGTCGTTCCGGTGTGCCCACGTCGACCCATTGGCCGGGGTGGTACAGCCCGTGTACCTGTGTGTTGCGCATCGCCCGTCGCAGAACCGGCCCGAGTTTCCCGGAGTGTTCGTCCAGGCCCTCGAACAGGCGGCGATGCAGCAGGCTGATACCAGTATATGTCAGCTTCGGCGACTTATCTTCATCCAGTAAACCACTGTTGTCTAGATGAAAGTCGCCCTCCGGGTGGTGGGCGGGATTGTCGGTCATGACCAGCAGGGCATCGCCCCGTGACGGCGGGGTTAAACGGGAAAACTCGAAGTCACTCCAGACGTCGCCGTTCACCACCAGGAACCAGTCATCGCCTTCATCCAACAGCATGGGCAGGGCGCGGGCAATGCCGCCGGCGGTTTCCAGAGGTTCGCCCTCGCGCGAATAATGCAGACGCAGCCCAAACTGCTGTCCGTTGCCCAGGGCCTGTTCAATCTTCTCGCCCAGCCAGGCATGGTTGATCACCACGTCCCGGAACCCGGCCCGGTGCAGGTGCTCCAGATGGTGCACGATGAGTGGCTTGCCCCCGGCCCGGAGCAACGGTTTCGGGGTGGTCAGGGTCAGCGGCCGCATCCGTTCGCCTTTGCCGGCCGCCAGCACTATGGCTCTCATGGTTGTTCCGGCACTGGGGCGATGCGCTGTTCAATAGCGGGAATGACAACCTCGGTCAGCCAGTCGTGGAAGTGCCGAAGGGCTGGCTGGCGGGCGCTGGCCGTTTTCAGGTAGCCCACGGTACGCGGGATGTCCGCCAGGTAACCCTGTTTGCCATCGCGAATGCACAGGCGGGCAAAGATGCCGGCCGCCTTGAGGTGGCGCTGCATGCCCATCAGCTCAAACCACTGCCGGAACGTTTCCTGGTCGGCCCGGTGCAGCCCGGCTTCGGCGCTCTGCGTGCGGAAGAACGCCAGCCAGTCGCAAATGTTCTCTTCCGGCCACTGGACATAGCAGTCCTTGAGCAGGGAAACCGCGTCGTAGGTGATCGGGCCGGTTACGGCATCCTGAAAGTCGATCACGCCGGGCCGGTTGGTGCCGGGGCGAACCAGCAGGTTGCGGGAGTGGTAGTCCCTGTGGACAGTAACCTCTGGTTGCGCCAGCGCGCTCTCGCGCAGGAAGGCAAAGGTGGTCTCAAGCAGTGCCCGCTCGCTGTTGCCCAGGCTCAGGCCGAGGTACTGCTCCAGCAGCCAGTCCGGGAACAGGGCCATCTCCCGGTCCAGCAGAGCGCTGTCGTAGGCGGGCAGCGGGTACTGCGCGGGCGCCGTCAGTTGCTGGATGTCCACCAGTTCGGTCAGCGCGCCGCGATACAGGTTGTCTGCTGTGTCGGGTGTCAGCTGGCCCAGCATCAGGTCGTCGCCGAGGTCTTCCAGCAGCAGGAACCCCTGGTCCAAGTCTTCCTGCAAGATATCCGGCACGCCAACGCCATGCTGGTGCCAGTGGTGGGCCAGGGCCACAAAGGGTGCGCAGTCTTCGTGTTCCGGCGGAGCGTCCATGACGATCAACGGCGTGGACTGGCCATTGTCCCCGAGTTTCCGAACCCGGAAATAGCGTCGAAAACTGGCGTCACCGGAGACCGGTTCAGCAACCGCCTGTTCTAGGCCGGGGAACTGTCTGACCCAGTCGGTCAGCAACTGCAGACGGGAATCCATGATAGGGACTGCTATCCTGAAATGTTGGCGAATGAATGTCAGCGAAAGTTAGCAGACCCATCGGACGCTGACTAGTCGCTTCCGGTGGCATGACCGCGCGGGACGGGCCGGGAGCGCGCAGGCCTGTGCCGGCTGTCCTGGGTTGCTGTTTTGTCGATTCGCCGTCACCGGCGGGGTTTCCGTTAACAAGCCCTCAGGGCCCGTGTAAACTAGGCGCCTGAATTTCTTACCCGGCCCACTTCTTTTCTGCAACAGGGACCCGTTACTGTGCCAATCCTACAAAGCCGTCTGCTGACATCAGCGTCCCGGTGGGGCAGTCTTGTGCTGGCTGCGCTGGGCGGCGTATCGACTGTTCAGGCACAGCAGGAACCCTCGCGTAGCGCTGCGGAAATCGATTGGCGGCCACGGGCGGAACTGCCGGAGTCGGTACAGGCCACCTTGCCGGTGTTCTGCGATGGTGGCTATCTGCCTTCGGGCGCGGCGACCGGTGCCGTTCAGGGGGATACTGACAACAGTGAGCAGCCGCTCAAAGCCAGTGGTCTGAATGCCCGTTATGAAATTGACCAGACGCTGTACCTGGAGGGTGATGTCCGGGTGCGCCAGGGCAGTTTCGAGGTGCAGGGTTCGCAGGCGCGCTACAGCCAGACCGAAGGCACGGTCTCGGTGGATGGTGGGCTGATTAGCCGGGGTGACGGCTTCCTGATGACTGGCGACACCGCCCGGTACAACGTGGATTCCGGGCAGTTTGACCTGAATGCCGCGACCTTTCTTTTGCACGAGCAGGAAATGCGGGGCAGCGCCGGCAGCCTTACCCGGCTGAGCAATAATCAGGTCCTGATTACCGACGGCATGCTGACCACCTGTGGCCCGGGCCAGAATGACTGGGCCATTGTTGCCTCGGACATCGAGCTGGATCGTGCCGAGGGCTTCGGAACCGCCAGGCATCTGCGCCTGGAGGTACTGGATGTGCCGGTGTTCTATTGGCCGTGGGCCAGCTTTCCCATTGATGACCGCCGCAAGACGGGCTTCCTTTACCCCCAGTTCGGTTCCTCCAGTGCGGATAGCGGCGGCTTTATTGCACTGCCGTACTACCTCAACCTGGCTCCTCACTATGACGCCACCCTGACGCCCCAGTACATTCATGGCCGCGGGCTGTTTACCGAGGCGGAAGGTCGGTATCTCACCTCGCTGGGCCAGACCAACCTGCAGCTGGGTTACATCGGTAACGATTCCTTCTACAAGCAGGAAAATCCCGGAGCAAGCGGCGAGCGGTGGGCACTGGATGCCTCTACGCTGGCCCGGTTCCGCAGTGGGTGGACGGGTTACGGCGACTATTCCGTGGTCAGTGATGAGGATTACCTGAGCGATCTGAACCGCAGTCTCGACATCAATCAGGCCACCCACCTGGAGCGTCGCGGTGGCTTCCGCTACCGGGATCGGGTGCAGTATTTCGATGCCTACCTCAGTGATTACCAGACCATCAGCGAGCGCATTGCGGACGTCGACAAGCCCTACGCCCAGCTGCCAGACGTGTTGTACGGCACGGTGCGGGATATCGGCTGGCTGGAAGCCGGACTGGAGAGCCAGTACACCTGGTTTGAACGGGACAACGACAACCTGACGGGACTGGACCGGGCCAATGGCCAGCGGGTGCGGGCGGTGCCCGAACTGGCGGTGCCCATGCGCGCCATCTGGGGCTTCGCCCGACCTTCGGTGAGCCTGGATTACACCCGTTACGACCTGGATGATTACACCCTGGGTGACGGCAGCTTTGATCGGACCGTGCCCATCGCCGAGTGGGATAGCGGGCTCTACTTCGACCGCCGCTCCACGCTGTTTGACGTGCCCTACAATCAATCCTTTGAGCCGCGGCTGTATTACGCCTGGTCGGATGCCGATGCCGACCAGAACGACATCCCGGACTTCGATACCGACCTGCAGACCTTTCGCTTCGATCAGTTGTTCCAGCCGGACCGCTTCACCGGAGGCGACCGGGTCGGTGACGCCAATCAGTTAACGGTGGCGGTGACCAGCCGCTTTAACGACCTGATGACCGGTGCGGAACGGGCCCGGTTCAGCGTTGGCCAGGTGCAGTATTTTTCCGATCGCGAAGTGACGCTGTTTGGCCAGGGCGACGCCACCCGGAGCCGATCACCACTGGCGGGCGAGGCTGCGCTGTATCCGGTTGATAATCTGGAAATCCGATCTTCCGGGCTCTGGGACGCCGAAACCGGGGAAACCGAGGAAGGGCGCAGCCAGCTCGTCTACTACTCTGACGACTACCGTTACCTGGCCAGTGTGGGCCATACCTACCGCAAGAGCGATATCGAACAGTCTGATGTGGCGGCAGTTGTGCCGGTCACTGATCGTGTTAGTCTGATCGGCCGCTGGGTGTATGACTCCAAGCTGGACCGCACTGTCGGGTCGCTGGCCGGCCTTGAATACAACAATTGTTGCTGGAGTTTCCAGGTGATTCACCAGAATTACCTGACCGACGATCGCGAGCTGGATACCCGTTTGCTGTTCCAGATTCAGCTCAAGGGACTCGGGGGCACCGGCGGCGCATCCAGCAGAATTGCCGAAGCCCTTTACGGGTTCGATGAACGGGAACGTCGCCGGTTTGGAACTCCCTGATTCCCGTCTTGACTAAACCGGGTATTCCGCCCGTAGTTCACTGTGTACAAGAGGTGTTTATGAAGGCGACTGTTCGCCAGGTTGTTCAAACATTGTTGCTGATTGCGGTGACGGCTCTGAGCGTCTCGGCGCAGGCGGAACGCAAGCTGCTGGATCAGGTCGTTGCGATTGTGGATGACGACGTCATCCTCCAGACCGAGCTGGAAAACCGGGTCGCCACCATTGCTAACCGTCTTCAGGCGCAGGGTACCGGGCTTCCGCCGAGAGATGCGCTGGAAACCCGGGTTCTGGAACAGCTGATAACCGAGTCTATCCAGCTACAGATGGCGGAAAGAATGGGCATGCGGATCAGCGATAACGAGCTGAATGAAACCATGGCCAATATCATGCGCCGCAACGGCATGACCATGGCCCAGTTCGAGCAGCAGCTGGCCGTGGAGGGTGTCAGCTTCCGCCAGGCCCGGGATCAGATCCGTACCGAAATGTTGATCAGCCGGGTGCAGCAGCGCCGGGTTGGCAACCGGGTGAGGGTGACCGAGCGTGAAGTCGAAAACTACCTGAGCGCTTTGGAAAGCCGGGGTGAGAACAGCGCCGAATATCGCCTGGCTTATATTCTCATTGAGGTGGAAGACCAGGGTAGCGAGCAGTCCGTTGCCGCGGCGCGGGAAAAAGCCGAAGGATTACGCCAGCAGATGCTCGAGGGCCGTGATTTCCGCGAGGTGGCAGTGGCGGAATCCGATGCCAGCAATGCCCTTGAGGGCGGCGACATGGGGTGGCGGACGGAAAGTCAGTTGCCGTCTCTGATTGCACCGGTGGTGCCGGAGCTGGCGGTAGGCGTGCCTTCCCGGGTGCTGGAAAACAACACCGGTTTCTATCTGGTGATGGTGATGGATCAGCGCGGCGGCGACAAGCAGCAGCTGGTGCAGCAGCACAAGACCCGTCACATTCTGATTCGCCCGTCCGAGGCGGTTACCGACGCCCAGGCCGAAGCGAAGATTCGGGACCTTTACCGCAGGCTTGAGAACGGCGCCGATTTTGCCGAACTGGCCAAGAAATTTTCCGATGACCCGGTATCGGGGTCCGATGGTGGCAACCTGGGCTGGGTCAGTCAGGGTCAAATGGTGCCCGAGTTTGAGCAGGCCATGCTGGAGGCCGGCATTGGTGAGCTGAAGGGGCCGTTCCGGTCACAGTTTGGCTGGCACATCCTGCAGGTGCAGGAACGTCGTCAGAAAGATATCAGTGGTGAAATGCGTCAATCCGAAGCCCGTCAGGCTATCTACCGTCGTAAGTTCGAGGCGGAGCTGCAGAACTGGCTGCGGGAAATCCAGGACGAGGCCTTTATCGAATTCAAGGGTGAGTACGCAGACACCGACATCGCCGAGGAAGCCAATACCGAATCATGACTGATCCCGTCATTCTGGCCCTGACCGCGGGCGAGCCCGGAGGCATCGGGCCGGAACTCTGTCTGCAACTGGCAGTCCGGCCTCGTGAGGCCGGGCTGGTGGTCGTCGCCAGCAAACAGTTGTTGGAGGCCCGGGCGCGGTTGCTCGGGTTGCCGGTGGCGCTGCATGACTGGGCGCCGGGCCAGGAGCCGACATTCTCGGCCGGTGCTTTGTCGGTGCTCGATGTGCCCGGTTGCGCCTCGGTGGATGCCGGCAGGCTGGACCCGGCCAACAGCGCCTATGTTTTGCGAACGCTGGAAACCGCGGCCAACGGCTGCCTGAACGGGGCGTTTGACGGTATGGTTACTGCACCGGTTCACAAGGGCGTGATCAACGAGGCGGGCATTGAATTCAGCGGTCATACAGAATTCCTGCAGGATCTGTGCGGGGTGGAGCGGGTAGTAATGATGCTGGCGACCGATGACCTGAGAGTGGCGCTGGTGACGACCCATTTGCCCCTGAAGGACGTGTCGGCGGCGATTACCCCTGAACGGCTGAGCCAGGTGGCCCGAATCCTCGATACCGACCTGAAGGCCTTCTTCGCCATCGAGCAGCCACGCATTCTGGTTGCCGGCCTGAACCCGCACGCCGGGGAGGGCGGGCACCTTGGTCGCGAAGAGCTGGACACCATCGAGCCCACCCTGGAGCACTTGCGCACCGAGGGCCTGAACCTGATCGGTCCGCTACCTGCCGACACCCTGTTCACACCACACTGGCTGGATCAGGCTGATGCGGTGCTGGCGATGTATCACGATCAGGGGCTGCCGGTACTGAAATACCAGGGTTTTGGCCGGGCGGTGAACGTCACGTTGGGGCTGCCGATTGTCCGTACCTCGGTCGACCATGGCACCGCTCTGGACCTGGCCGGCACCGGCAACGCCGATGCCGGCAGTCTGCATACTGCAATCCGCGTCGGCGCCCAGATGGCCCGGTGCCGAAAAACCGTGAACCGAGGACCAAACTCGTGAGTAATAAAGGCGGTCACCAGGCCAGAAAACGCTTTGGCCAGAACTTCCTGCACGACCCGGGTGTTATCGAACGCATTGTCCGTTCCATCAACCCCAAGCCGGACGATGCCATTGTGGAAATCGGCCCGGGGCTGGGCGCACTGACCGAAGAGATCCTCGCGGTCAATCCGACCCTGCAGGTGGTGGAACTGGACCGCGATCTGATTCCGGTACTGCGCACCAAGTTCTTCAACTATCCGGAATTTCGTATCCACGAGTCGGACGCCCTGAAATTCGACTTCAGCCAGCTGGTGCAGGACGGCAAGCCGCTGCGCATCGTCGGCAATCTGCCCTACAACATTTCCACGCCGCTGATTTTCCATCTGTTGGAGCAGGCCGGGGTGGTGAAAGACATGCACTTCATGCTGCAGAAAGAAGTGGTGCAGCGGCTGGCGGCCATGCCCGGGGATAACAACTATGGCCGGCTGGGCATTATGGCGCAGTACTTTTGCAAGGTGCAGCCGCTGTTCGAGGTCGGGCCGGGGGCTTTCCGGCCGGCGCCGAAAGTGGATTCCGCCATTGTCCGGCTGGTGCCTCACCAACAATTGCCCCATCCCGCCAAGGAGCTGGGTTTGCTGCAGTCGGTGGTGCGCACAGCGTTCAATGCGCGCCGCAAAACCCTGCGCAAGGCGCTTGGCGGCCTGGTGACGGCCGAGCAGTTGCAGGCTCTGGGCATCAATGACGGGCTGCGCCCGGAAAACCTCACCCTGGCGGATTACGTCACCATTGCCGACTTTCTGGCGGACCAGAAAAGCGCTCACGACGACGTTCAGGACGTAAGTAATGACTGACTACGCCATCGGCGACATTCAGGGCTGTTACGACGAGCTTCGAACGGTACTGGACACGGTATCATTCTCGCCGTCGCGGGACTGTCTCTGGGTCGCCGGGGACCTGATTAACCGCGGGCCGTCGTCGCTGGACACCCTTCGTTTCATTGAGCAGCTGGGCGAGTCCGCGAAGGTGGTTCTGGGTAATCACGATCTGCATTTTCTGGCGGTGGCCATCGGTGGCCATCGGCTGCGCAAGAAAGATACCCTGGCGGATATTCTTGAGGCACCAGATCACCAGCGACTGCTGGCCTGGCTGCGGCAGCAGCATCTGTGCCTTCATGACCAAAAGCGCAATCTGGTGATGAGCCATGCGGGCATTCCCCACATCTGGAGCGTAGCCCAGGCAATGGCGCTGGCCGGCGAAGTGGAGGCTGTGATCCGTGGCAACGACGCCGAGTCCTACTTCACACATATGTACGGCAATGAACCGGATTGCTGGAGCGACGAACTGGAAGGCACCGACCGCTGGCGGGTGATCACCAACTACCTCACCCGCATGCGCTTCGTTTCCGATGCTGGCGCGCTGGAGCTGACCTCCAAGGAGGGGGTCGAAACGGCCCCTGAAGGATACGCGCCGTGGTTTGAGTTTCCCCGCGATGACGATGTGCGGGTCGTGTTCGGGCATTGGGCGGCGCTGGACGGCAATACCGGTCAGGACCGCTTCGTTGGTCTGGACACCGGCTGCGTCTGGGGTGGGGCCCTGACTCTGATGAATCTGGATACCGGGGAGAAACTGCGTTGTGATTGCTGAGCACAGCCACCCTGAAGGGTCCGGGTTGATGATACCTCCCCTGATCCTGGGCGCGTTGCTGGCGATGACCGCTGTCATGGCGGGCGCCCTTGGTGCACACGGGTTGCGCGCGGTTCTGGATGCCCGGGGGCTGGAGGTTTTCGGGACAGCCGTCACCTACCAGTTCTACCATGCCATCGCTCTGATCGTGGTGGCGCTGTTGTCGGGGGCCGGACTCAACCGGCGTTTGCTGGCAGTGGCAGCGGGCTTTTTTGTCGCCGGCACGTTGTTATTCAGTGGCAGTCTCTATCTGTTGGTACTGACCGAGCTTCGCTGGGTCGGGCCGCTGACGCCGGTGGGTGGTGTGTGTTTCCTGGTGGGTTGGGCGCTGATGGTGGTTTCGGCCCTGCGTCGGCCCGGGCTGATGAGCCCAACGGCAAAACGCTGAGGTGAGGTGCATGCAGGTAGAAGTGAACGGCGAGCCGACGCAATTGCCTCCTGAGGCAACGGTCGGAACCCTGATCGAGCAACTGGCGTTGACTGGCCGCCGGCTGGCGGTGGAGGTGAACGAGGCTATCGTGCCTCGCAGCCAGCACCAGACGTTTAATCTCCGCGACGGAGACCGGGTAGAAGTGGTCCAGGCCATCGGCGGCGGGTAATTCACCTGTTGGCCTCAGATGCCCGGTGGTGTCGAACACAACAGACCAGACAGGACGGTTATGAACGATTCGCAGCAAAACACACTGCCTGAAGATAAACCCCTGATTATTGCCGGCCGCCACTACCAGTCACGCTTGCTGGTGGGGACCGGCAAATACCGGGATCTGGACGAAACCGGACAGGCCATCGATGCCAGTGGTGCAGAGATTGTGACCGTTGCGGTGCGGCGCGCCAACCTCGGGCAAAACCCGGATGAGCCCAATCTTCTGGATGTTATTTCTCCCGAGCGCTACACCATCTTGCCTAACACCGCTGGCTGCTACACCGCCAGGGATGCCGTGCGTACCTGTAAGCTGGCGCGGGAGCTGCTGGATGGCCACGACCTGATCAAGCTGGAGGTGCTGGGGGAAGAGAAAACCCTGTACCCGAACATGCCCGAAACCCTGGTTGCGGCGGAGGCGTTGGTCAACGATGGCTTCAAGGTCATGGTCTACTGCTCGGATGACCCTCTGCTGGCCAAGCGCCTGGAGGAAATGGGCTGCATCGCCATTATGCCGCTGGGGGCGCCCATCGGCTCGGGGCTGGGCATCCAGAACCGCTACAATATCCGTCTGATTGTGGAAAATGCTCAGGTGCCGGTGCTGGTGGATGCGGGCGTGGGCACGGCGTCAGACGCCACCATCGCGATGGAACTCGGGTGTGATGGGGTTCTCATGAACACCGCCATCGCGCAGGCAAAACAGCCCGTTCGGATGGCCCGCGCCATGCGCTATGCCATTGATGCTGGAAGAGAAGCCTACCTTGCCGGGCGCATGCCCAAGAAACTTTACGCCAGCGCTTCCTCTCCGATTGATGGCACCTTTTTCTGATCTGGTGCACAATTCCCTTTCTTGAGTCATTCCGGGCTGGCGTAGCAGCCGGCCCAGTTCACGAACATCAGAGCAGTGCAGTCCTGTTATGACCGACCAGAAAACCAGTCGCCGTGAGGCGATTCTCCATGCCTTGGTGGAGTTGTTAGAAAAAGATCCGGGTGCCCGCATCACCACCGCCGGCCTGGCAAAATCCGTAGGTGTTACCGAAGCGGCGCTATACCGGCACTTTCCCAGCAAGCGCAAGATGTTTGAAGCGCTGATCGAATTTGCCGAGGACGCGGTGTTCACCCGCTGTCAGGTCATTCTTCAGGAGCAGGACGACGTCACGGTTCGCCTGCAGCAACTGGTGAACCTTGTGCTGGTGTTCGCCGAGCGCAACCCTGGTTTGTGCTGCGTGTTGACCGGTGATGCCCTGATGGGCGAGAACGAAACGCTGCGCAAGCGCGCGTCCCAGTTTTTCGAGCGTCTGGAAACCCAGGTCCGGCAGATCCTGAAAGAGGGTGACATCCGGCAGGGGGTTCGGCCCCGGACCAGTCCGGCCCGTGGTGCCGAGTTTGTTCTGGTGTTCATGGAAGGCAGAATCCAGCGCTTTATTCGCTCGTCCTTTACCCGCCTGCCGTCTGCTGATCTGGATGAAAGCTGGGGCCTGATGGCCGACAGTGTCTGGGCTCAGCCGGCCTACGCGTAGCCCGAGGCTGAGCGCAGCAAGTCACGCACCGGCTGCCAGATGGCCGGGGCGGAGATCAGGATATCCCGCCCCCACAAATCCGCCGGGTAGCCCTCGGGCACCTCGCTGAAATGGCCGGCTTTAGCGCCGGCCTCGATGGCAATCAGCCGGGCCGCGGCAAAATCCCAGGGGCTCACGTTCTCGTAGTAGATGTCCAGTCGCCCGCACGCTACCCAGCAGATATCCAGAGCAGCGGAACCGATACGGCGCAAATCCCGGCACTGGTGAATCATGGCGTCCAACCGGCTCACCAGCGGTTGCAGGTTGTCCTTGGTGTAGGGGAAGCCGGTGGCAAACAGTGATTGGCGCAGTTCCGTCGCGCCACTGTGCTGAATGCTGTTGCCGTTCAGTGTCGCCCCGTTGCCCCGGCGGGCCAGGAACGTCTCGTTCGAAAAAGGCGCATGCACAACACCCACCTGAACCCGTCCTTTTTCCGCATAGGCAATGGAGACCGCCACCTGCGGGTGCCCGTAGGCATAGTTTACGGTGCCGTCGATGGGATCAACGATCCACAGCGGCGTGTCCAGGTGCTCGGCCTGGCTCAGGTCCGGCATGGTTTCTTCGGATAGAATGCGGTGTCCGGGAAAACGTTTCCGGATGGCGGCGGTGATCAGCTGGTCGGCGAGCACGTCCGCATGGGTGACCAGCTCCGTCTGCTCCTTGTAATCCGTGCGCAGGGTATTCTGTTCCCGTTCGCGGCGGATCAGCTCACCCGCTTCTCGGGCCAGGCTGTCAGCGAAGTCGGTGATCTCGTTGACGGATGTCGGGTTGGTCACGGTGCCCCCAGGTGTGTGGTCTGGAAATGAGGGCACCAGTCTAGCATGGGCGGCTCAGAGGCTGCCCAGCCAGCGCTCCATTTTGTCCATGGCCAGCACAATGCGCGGGCAGGCCTGCTGGACAAACGCGTCATTCAGCTCTGCATCGGCAAATTCGGTGGCCGCCAGGGCAAGCGCCTGTGCACCGTCAAAGTCGACGAACGCCAGGCGGGCACCAAGGTGGTCCGGTACAAAACCGAAGTCGCTGGCAGGCAGGATGGCCACCCCGGTGTTCTCCAGCAGCGCCTGGCAGAACGCCTGGCTGGTCTTGATATCCCGTTTGTCGAGTTGGTCCCGGAATGCAGAGAAGTTCGGGAACAGGTAGAACGCCCCCTCGGGCTTCTGGACCTCGGCGCCCATCTCGGTCAGCCGGCGATGGACGTACTCACCAATCACCTTGAGTACCCGGCGGGATTGCACCAGGTAGTCCTCGATGTCTTCGCCGCCCTCGAAGGCAGGAATGGCCGCATATTGGATAGGTGCGCTGGTGGAGGTGAAGGTTTCGCTGGCGATGATGGCCATGGCATCCAGCAGCGGGCGCAGTTCGGGCGGAAATATGAAGGTACCCAGGCGCCAGCCACCGGCCCCGGCCCACTTGCTCAGACCGGTGCTGATGATGGTGCCCTCCGGGTAATAGCGGGCAATGGATTTGTGCTTACCCTCGAAGTGCACCTCGCCGTAAATTTCATCCGACAACAGGATCAGCCGGTATTTCCGCGCCACATTGGCGATCGCCAACAGCTGGTCTTCGGTGTAGGTGCAGCCGGTGGGATTGGAGGGGTAGTTCAGGATCAGGATGCGCGGCCGGGTAGGGTCATCCCGGCAGATGATATCCAGTTCCTCGGCCGTCAGTTGCCAGTTATTCTCGGCGTGGGTCGGCAACCAGTGCACCGAACGCCCGATGATGCGCGCCTGGGGGGCGTACGACACCCAGCTCGGGCGGGGAATGAGCAGGTCACCGTAATAGGCCAGTTGCAGGATGAACAGAAGCTCCTTGGAGCCCGGGCCGATCAGCACGTCTTCCCAGGTGCAGCGCAGTTTTGCCCCCCGATTGATGTAGCCGGCAATGGCTTCGCGCAGGCCTTTCAGACCTTTTACCGGCAGGTAGTCCTTTTCGTGCGCGTGCGCTTGCAGTGCTTTTACCACCCGGTCAGGTACCGGGAACGGGGACTGCCCCAGGCCCAGCTTGATGATTTCCTTGCCTTCGGCCTTGAGCTGGTTGCTCAGTTCATTGATGCGGAGGGTTGAGGAAGGCTGGATGCCCCGGACGTTCAGGTTGATGGCGTAGCGGTGTTCGGTTTGGATATCCATATGTCCAGTCTGCGGTGAAAAAGTGTCCAGACCAGTATATGGGACCAAACCTGGCTTGTTGGCAAGGCCAGATAAGTGGTTGCCGTATTTTTTACGCGACTTTAGTCGGAAACGCCGGTGGCCAGTTGCTTCAGGGCGGCGTTGAACTCGGCCGCTAACTGATCGGCCTGGGGGTGTTGCCGGGAAAAACCGGCACGGAAGAATCGCTCCTTGCCTATGACGCCTGGTACCGCCTTGAGCATCGCCAGTTCCGGGAAACGCTTCCGGTGCTGGCGGATCAGATGGTCGCAGGCGGACTGTTCGCAGATGAAGACATCGGCGCGGCCCTTGCCGACCATGCGCAGCCCGGCCAGATTGGGGCGTTCCTGCTGCAGCCGAACGGTGTCCGGCTTGGTCCGGGCTATCCAGTCCATAAAGTCTGGGGCGTAGCTGTAGTGTTCGGCAAGGGCGATCTTGCGTCCAGACAGGTCGTCGTAGTCGTTCCAGGACAGGTCATCATCCTTGCGGGCGTAGAATACGTCCCGGGCCGTGCTGATCGGGTCGGTAAATACATAGAACTGGCTCCGTTCCGGCGAAGCCGTCAGGGAAAAGATCAGGTCTGCCGAGCCGTTTCGGGCCATCAGTTCGGCCCGGGCCCAGGGCAAGATCCGAAACCTGGGTTCGTAGCCCATAACCGCCAGTACAGCGCTGACGGTGTCTACATCGGTACCGGCCGCTTGTCCGTTCTCCAGGTATTCATACGGAGGGTAGTTGGTTGTTACCGCCTGAATCAGCGGCTTTTCAGCATGGGCGAAGGGCAGCGCGCACAGCATCGTCGTGATCAAAAGAAAGCTGTATCTGAACATCTACTGCTCCGATTCGCGTCAGTCCACCGTTTACCGGCTCGGTCACGATTGCCCTGGGGCAATGGAGTAATGGTGGTGGCGTGGGGCTGACAGGAGGCGCAGTTTGTCCGATTGCTCAATAATTTGTCAAAAATTGTTAATTGGCGCCGGGTGCCAAATGTCGAGCTGGCCTATATTGGTTGGTCCGCAGTATCTAACAATCACAACATGCGGAGGCACCATGAGACACTCCATGGCCGAGCTCCAATCAAAGGGCACGCCCGGTGCAGGGCCCGCTTTGCCTTTGGGCAGAGTTCTGATTGTTGATGATCACTCACTGTTTTCCCAAGGTCTTGCAGGGCTTTTGCAACAGGCTGGGCTGGCCGACTCGGTTGCTTTGGCCCGATCTGTTGACGAGGCTGCGGGCGTGCTCTGTAGCGACGCCATCGATCTGGTTCTGCTGGATGTATCGCTGAACGGGGAAACGGGCCTGATGTTGCTGCCCAGGGTGCTTGCCCGCGAGTTACCGGTTCCGGTGGTGGTCATTTCCAGTTCAGAGGACGAAACGACCGTCCGCGCCGCCAGGGCCGCCGGAGCCCGCGGGTTTTTGCCGAAGTCGGCCGGCCGAACGGCCTTGATTGCCATGTGTCGCAGCATCAGCCAGGGCGCCGATTATTTTCCGGGGCAGGGGCGGCCGAACGATCAGATTCAGGGCCTGACACCACGGCAGACGCAAGTGCTGTTCCTGTTAGCCCAGGGGTTTCCGAACAAGCGTATCTGCCAGAGCCTGAACCTGACCGAGCACACCGTGAAAACTCATCTGAAAGCGATCTTTACGCACATGGGCGTGCACAACCGTACCGAATGCGTTACTCAGGCACGGCAGATGGGCTGGCTCTGACGGCATCGCCGGATGCCGGGGCCTGTGTGGTCGGGGCCGCCATCAGTGCCAGCCAGAAGACACTGCCATGGCCCGGTTGTGAGCGAACCCCGCAGCGCCCGCCCATCATCTCGGTGAGCTCTTGCACAATCGCCAGACCAAGCCCCAGACCGGTCGCGTGGTCCGGGCCGTGCTCGCCGCGCACATAGGGCTGGAACACGTCCTGCCGGATCTGGTCGTCCAGGCCGGACCCGTTGTCGCTGATCTCAATAGTGACCCGCTCATCCTGCTGGCTGGCGGACACGCCGATGGTATTGCCACCGCTGTGATCGATGGCGTTGAACACCAGGTTCTGGAGCACCCGCAGTAGCAGATCCGGATCTGCTGAGACCCCAAGGCCGGGCGACAGTGGATCCGATGCCACGGTAATGCCATGTATGGCGGCATGGTCCACGGTCAGGTCAACCAGTTGTTCGATCAGCGGCTTCAGCGAGAAGGCTGAGATTTGAGGCTGAATCATGCCTTCGTGAAGTCGTGATACATCCAGCACATTATTCAGAAGCTGGCGGAAATGTACGACCGTGCGTTGAAGCCGCTGGATCAGGGACAGGTGGCTGGCGGACAGACGAGCCTCCGACAGGTTCTCCAGCATCAGCGCGATGACATTCAGCGGCTGCCGGAGATCGTGGCTGGCCGCGGAGATCAGTCGTCCCTTCTGCTCGCTTTCCTCCCGGGCTTCCTGATGCAATAACTCAATCAGGTTCTGGTCCAGAAAATGAGCACGGTGTCGGTACTCGCTCAGCCAGGCGCCCACCATGCCAATGGTATTGGCCGTCAGGATGAAAAACAGGTTAACCAGCAGGTGCGCGGTGGGCAGTCCAGTGGCCAACTCTGCAGCAAGATAGGCGGCGATGATCAACGCCGAGGTAACGGACACCGCGAAAAAGGGCAGGCCCATGGCGAAGTAGCCGAACATCAGCATCAGCAGCAAGCCCTCATAGGGCAGGGGAAAGTCCCTGACCCGTGCCGCGACAATGATGGCAACGACGCTCAGCCCGCCAATCAGATAGGCCAGGGTGTACAGATGTTCGAAGACCCGGTTGCTGGGCTTCTGGCAGAACGACAGCCACCACACCAGCGCGATTGTTGGCAAAGTCAGCCACAGTCGGATTGCGACGGTGACCCCTGCCAGTTCGGCAGGGAGGAGCAACAGGTCAGCGAGGATATAGGAAGAGAACAGCAGCAGGCCGGCGGCAGACACCAGGCGGGCACGGTCGCGAACGACGGCCGCCCGAAACTCCCGATATCGGGGTTCCAGTTCCTGTCTGAAGCGCAGGCGCCGAAAACCGGCTGCCTGCTGTGCTCGAATGAGTTGTGTGTCCACTTTTGTCCGCCTGCCCGTCCGTGGCCTCTCAAGTGTACGTTGGCGACCGGTCATTGGGCGGGAGTGGCTGCACATTCTGATCAATTACTGCTCAATAATTGAAGGCGGGCCCAGGTCTGAAGCTTCTGGTCCGGGAAGTGCCTCTGGATCAGTTCCTCAGCTTGGCTGGCTGCGTCTTGAGGCGCCAGGCCGGACGTTTCCAGTTGCGTCAGTGCGCTTTGTAAGTGCTCGAAACGTTCAGTGAATTCCTTTCTTTCGGTGAGGAAGGCTGTGACTTCCGACGCCGACTCGGGCGACATGCCCCGTTCGATCAGGCGCTGCCCGGCGGCCTCGGCGGAGTCGGCGGTTTCGATGATCTCCAGTCTTTCGCGATGCTCCTGCTGGCTCGCCATCAACTGCTGTTCGGTGTCCCGCAGCGGGGCCGGCAACTGGTTTCGGTGCCAGGTGGCGAGCGCGGCCTTGGCCTCGGTGCCCAGGTCCTCTCGGCTGGCCAGATCAATCGTTGCCAGCGTGTATTCGCCGTAGGCTTCTTCGAGCCCGAAAAAGGCCTGGTGCACCTCCGGGGTGAAAATGGATTGCCGTAATTGTCGGAGTTCGGCAAAGGCCTGATGCAGCATTTCCCGCTGATAGGCGGGATCACCCTGTCGTGCCGGGTCCAGCGGCCGGCGTTGCATGAGCACGGCCTGCTCTTTGAAGTTCAGGTACTGATCCAGTATCTCCATGGCCTGTTTGGCGGCAGTCTCGGGAAGGCTGGCGTAGGCCAGCGCACGCACCTGCTCCAGCGCAACCTCTGGCGGTACTTCGCCAACAGTGCTCATGAAGTAGTCAAAGAAATCCCGGGTTTCGAGATCGACAATGAGTGCACCGTTACGGTCGGCTTTCAGCGCGCCATCGATATCCGTACCCGCCAACGAGCCCGCGAAGGGGCTATCACCGAGTGAATGTGGCGTGCGGGATGCCACCTTGGGAGCCGACAGGCGGGGATCCCCGGGCCAGGTCTGCCCGGTTGTTACACCGGCTTGAGTGCGGGCGGGCTGAACTTGTGTGTCGAGGTCGCTGGCGCGCAAGCTCGAATCCGGCGATGTGGTTGTGGCGGACTCCGGCAGTAAAAACCACATCGCACTGCCAGCCACCAGGGCTGACAGTGCGATGCCGGAGAGCCATCGACGGTTGAACAACGGACGATGTCTCATACCCACCTCGAATTACAGGCCGCGGTTTTTCAGGCGGTTGGCCTGATTGCGGTACAAGGTCACCGGGTTCACCCAGATCGAACGGTTGCCCAGAATATGGTTGATGGCATCCACGTGGTTCATGTCGTAGTGGGTACCGATGACCCGGCCCATCATGGTGGAGCAGACGCCGACCAGGCCGTCGCTGGGCTCCCGCCCGAACGCCTTGGAGGTGATGCCAAGGAATGGGTCTGAGACATCCAGGATGTTGGTCCAGATGCCCCGGCCGGTCCAGGAGAAGAACTTGATCTTGTTGCCGTTGATCCAGACATCCTCGGAGGTGCCGGAACAGGAGGTCTTGTTCACGCCTTTCCAGCCCAGGGCGTCGTTGAGGCTGGTGGTGCCCCGGGTGGTCAGGGTTTCCAGTGCGGCTATGCCGTCCTGCGGGTTGTTGGCATCGGACAATTCGTTAACGATGCCACCCAGGGCATTGGCGATGGCGTCCGCGCCACCTTCCACGTAACTGCCGGGCGGAATGATGCCGCGGATGACATCGGCCACTTTCGAGCCCTTGTTCACCCCATTGATGGAGGTGATCGAGGCGATCTTGTGAGGGATCAGTGAGGCGGTGACCCGGGAGGTGGGCGCGCCCTGACTGTGTGCCATCAGATTGACCTTGGCGTGGCCCAGTCCGTTGACGTAGTTGGCCAGTTGCTGGCCGCGTTGCTCGCTGCTGTTCACGAAAGAAACGCTGGAGGTATATACCGTGGCGCCACTGCGTCTGAGGTTCCAGGGTATGGTGTGGAAGTAGTTGATCAGGCCGCCAATGGTGTCGAATCCGGTAACGCCGTGGACGAGCACGATCGGATAGCGGGTGTTGGTGTAGCTTGCGTGTGAAAGGAATGAGGCTGACAGCAATACGAGCCCCAGCGTAAACGCTGCGGTCATACGGGAACGCATAATTGACTCCTGTTGTTTTTGTAACGGCCGCCCATGCGGCCATTGGTCGTTAATGCGGAATCGATTATTCGCCGATGGCGGAAAGGCGGGTATCGCCCATTTGGGGGAGCGTCAGGAAATCCGGTGCGGGTCCAATTCCATGTGCAGGATTCGCTGGCCGAGCATAATGACCCGGCCGGTGTAGCGTTCTTCACCGGTGGAGGTGAAATCAAACAGGAAGCGTCGCCAGACCCGTATGCGACCGTTGTCGTCGCGTTTGAACCATAACCCGCGCAGGTACACGGCATCGTCCAGCAGCATGACATCCATGCTCTTGCAGTAGCGATGGGCGGTCTGCAGCACGAAATCCTTGATGGCTTTGGCGCGCCACCAGTACCAGACGGCAAAGCCGGCCAGGAAAAGCCAGAACAGGGAACCCAGAGTCACGACGTTGGCTTGCTCTCGAAAATGCGTGGGAGGATGGGGCAACAGCCTAACTGATTGGCCTGGTCGGAGAAAGGCTGTCGGATGTCGGCGCCAGCCATCGGCAACAGGGAGGGCTGCCGGGTTTGGCTGGGCCAGTTAAAAAGAAGCCCGGCCCACTTGTCAGTGGCCGGGCTGATTTCATCGCCAGAATCAGTGCGCCGTCTTGCTGTGATCCCGGGCCAGCAGAATGTAGAACGCCGGCAGTACGAAGATGGTAAACAGGGTGCCAATCCCCAGGCCCGCGCTGATGGTGATGCCGATGGCAAAACGGCTTTCGGCGCCTGGGCCAACGGCAATCAGCAGTGGGATCATGGCGAAGATCAGCGCCAGCGAGGTCATGATGATCGGGCGCAACCGGATGGCCGCTGCTTCCACCACTGCTTTGGTCTTGCTGAAGCCATCTTCAATCTGCAGCTTGTTGGCAAACTCCACGATCAGGATGCCGTTCTTGGACACCACCCCGATCAGCGTGATCAGGCCTACCTGGCTGTAGATGTTCATGCTCGTGAAGCCCAGCACGATAAAGGCCATCGCCCCGGCTACCGACATGGGTACCGACACCAGAATGATGAACGGATCCCGCCAGCTTTCAAACTGGGCGGCCAGCACCAGGTAAATCACCAGCAGTGACAGGAAGAAGGTCACCATCAGTGCGCTGCCCTGATTTGCCAGTTGGCGGCTCTGGCCGGTGTAGTCGTAGGTGAAGCCCTGGGGCAGCACGTCGGCAGCGGTGGTTTCCATGAACTCCATGGCGGTACCCGCTGCCACACCGGGCATGACAACCCCCTCCAGCGTCACCGAGTTCTGCTGGTTGAGCTGGGTCCGGTTGGACGGTTCCACGTCCTGAGTGAAGCTGACCACGCTGCCAAGCGGTACCAGTTCGCCCGAGTCGGCGCGCACGTAGTATTGCTTCAGAGCCTGCTCATCCAGACGGAAGCTCTGCTCCACCTGGGGGATCACCTGATAGGAGCGGCCTTCCATACTGAAGCGGTTGATGTAGCCGCCCCCGAGCATGCTGGACAGCACCTGACCGACATCCTGCATGGACAGACCAAGGTCGGCCACGCGGTCCCGGTCCACGTGAATGCGAGTGACCGGGCGGTCGAAGTTGATCGACTTGCGCAGGAACATGAAGTTGCCGCTGCCCATGGCCTTGCCCAGCATCTCGCTGGCAACCTGGTCCAGCTGGGCATAGTCGTTACCGGTGGTAATGACGAACTGGAACGGCAGGCCACCGCCGGCCCCCGGCAGGGACGGGCGTGGGAACACGGCCGTTTGAAGGCCGGTGACTTTCTTCAGCTCGGCATCCAGCATGGGCTGAACCTCAAACTGGGAGATATCACGCTGGCTCCAGGGGGCCAGTTTGAAGCCACCGAACACGGCGTTGGGGCCGGTGAAGCCGATGATCATGAAGTCTTCGTTGTAGCCCGGCAGCTGGGACATGCGTTCCTGAACTTCGTCGCCGTGCTCCTGCAGGTAATCCAGGGTCGACGTCTGGGGGCCCAGGCCCTGGTAGAACAGAATGCTCTGGTCTTCCGTCGGGGCCAGTTCGTTGCGGCTCATCATATTCATGAAGTAGATGGAGGCCAGAATGACGACAGCGAAGAAGACCACCACCGACTTGGTTTCCATCAGCGCACTGAGCGCTTTCTTGTAGCTATTGGCCAGGCCGTTGAACGACCGCTCGACCAACTGCTCGAACTTGCCCGGATTGCCGTGGGGCTTCAGAACTTTGCCCGACAGCATGGGGGACAGGGTCAGGGCGACCACGCCGGAAATCACCACCGCGCCGGCGAGGGTGAACGCAAACTCGGTGAACAGCGAGCCAACCAGGCCGCCCATGAAGCCAATGGGCGCGTACACCGCCACCAGGGTGGTGGTCATGGCAATAACCGGCACCGCCATTTCCCGGGCACCCTGAATTGCGGCATCAAAGCGCGATGCGCCCTGCTCGATGTGTCGGTGTACGTTTTCCACCATGATGATGGCGTCATCGACCACCAGACCGATGGCCAGCACCAGGGACAACAGCGTCAGCAGGTTCAGCGAGAAACCAAACAGCAGCATGATGAACGCACCGCCAATCAGCGACAGCGGTACCGCCACCGACGGTACGATGGCCGCCCGGATCGAGCCGAGGCACAGGAACACCACCACCAGAACGATCACGAGGGCTTCCAGCAGGGTCTTGATGACTTCCTTGATGGAATCGTCGATAAACTCCGAGGCATCATAGGCCAGGCGGACCTTCAAGCCGGAAGGCAGCTGGCTTTCGATATCGGGCAGGGCATCTTTTACCAGCCCGGCCACGGTCAGCGGGTTCGCACCCGGCGCCAGCTCAATGGCGACGTAGGTGGCAGGCTGCCCCTTGTAGAGTGCGAGCTGATCGTAGGATTCCGAGCCCAGCTCAACGCGGGCAATGTCCTGCAGGCGAATCTGGGTGCCGCCGGACTGCTTCACCACCAGCTGTCGGAACTGATCCGGGTCGGCCACGTCGGTGTCGCTGGTCAGGGCGATTTCCGTGTACTTGCCCTTGGTGTTGCCCACGCCGGCCTGGTAGTTGTTGGCCCGCAGTTTGGCGACAACCTCGGGCGGCGTCATATCCACTGCGGCCAGCCGTTCCGGATCCAGCCAGACCCGCAGCGCATACTTGCGCCCGATCAGGTCAGCCTTGCCGACGCCAGACAGTGCCTGCAGCCGGGGTTGAACCACCCGGGTGAGGTAATCGGTAATCTGCGGAACCGCCAGCTCTTCACTGTAGAACGCGATGTACATCAGGGCAGTGGAATCCCCGGTGGTGGAGGTGATCACCGGGTCCTGGGCATCTGCCGGCAATACGTTGCGCTGACTGGCCACTTTCGACTGGATCTCCGCCAACGCGGCGTTGGCGTCGTAGTTCAGCTCCATCTTGGCTTCGATGGTGGACACACCCTGTGAGCTGGTCGAGGTCAGGTAGTCAATACCACTGGCCTCGGCGATAGCCTGCTGTATCGGGGTGGTAATAAAGCCTTTGACCAGGTCCGAACTGGCGCCCGGATAGGCGGTGGTGACCGTCACCGTGGTGCTTTCCAGTTCCGGGTACTGACGGATTTCCATCTCCATCGCGGCCCGGGCGCCGAGCAACAGGATCAGCAGGCTGACGACGGTCGCCAGTACGGGGCGATTGATGAATATATCGGTGAAGCGCATCAGTCAGACGCCTCCTCGGCGGCTTGCTGGATTGCTACGGACTGGCCGGCGCGCAGCCGCAGCAGGCCCTTGGACACCACGGTTTCGCCTGCGTCCAGGCCGGACAGGACGGCGACACGGCCCTCACGGGTCTCGCCGGTCTCGATGGTGCGGCGATTCACCACCAGGGTGCCTTCTTCGTTTTCTTCCACCACAAATACAAAGTCACCATAGGTGTTGTAGGACACCGCGGTGCGGGGCACGGTGATGACTTCGTTGTCCTTGGGCTGACGGGTCATCACCGTGGCGAACATGCCCGGGCGAAGTTGTTTGCCGTCGTTGCTCAAGGTAGCCCGGATGCGCACGGTGCGGGTTTCCGGATTGACCGAGGTGTTGATGGCGCTGACTTCACCCGCGAACTGCTGGTCTGGCACGGCGGCGACTGTGGCGATCACCGGGTAGCCGGTGGCCACGTCCGGCAGGTTCTTCTCGGACAGGGTGTAATCCACGTAGATCGGGTCCAGCATGTTGACCTCGACAATGGGCGTGCCGGTGGCGATGTATTCGCCCTGATCCACCATGCGGATGCCCAGGGTGCCGTCGAACGGTGCCCGGATCACTTTCTTGCTGAGCTGGGCTTCGGCTTCGTTGACCCGAGCGCGAGCGGCGTCGAAGTTGGCTTTGGCTTCATCGTATTGGGATTGAGACACCGCCCGCTTGGGCAGAAGGTCGGATACGCGCTTGAATTCCTGAGCGGCCAATTCGGCCTCGGCGCGACGGGTACGAAGGGCCGCCTCATCAATGGCGGAATTCAGGCGGATCAGGACGTCACCCTGTTTCACGGTGTCGCCGGACTCGAAGTTGATGGACTCAATCACGCCAGCCACTTCGTTGGCCACCTGAACGCCGTTGACCGCTTCGGTGCTGCCAACTGCCTTGATGGCCGGAGTCCACAGCTCCTGTTGGGCATCAACCGCCGAAATCTCGATCGGTGGCTGGGGTTTGCCCATCGATTCCTGGAACTGGCCAAACTGGTAGAACTTGTAACCGAAGATGCCACCGAGAACGATGGCCAGAAAAATGACAACGATCACGAAGCGGGAAGCTGTGCGCATAATGACGGGTCCTGGGAAAACGGAAAACAATCGGGTTTGAGCACTGGTCCTGGCGGGGAGCTGCCATCCGCTCCAGCAGGATTCATGCAACTCTATGCCTCTAACCTCGGGCTGGTCGCGCCCATAAAGGGTAGCATCCTACAAAAAATGCTCGGGTTTTGTCACTCGATTGCCGTATTTGTACGAACGTGGCGGCGAGGAGAGATCAGCTCTGCAGGCTGCGGTGTGCTGGAATTTATGTGCCCGGAAGTGACACAATAATCATCTGATTGTTCCCAAGGGATTGGCTATGAGTTGGATTCTGGGCATTGCGCTGACCGCGGCCGTCTTTGTCATCCTCAAACAGTGGGGGGCGCTCAGCCCGGAAAAGAAAAAGGACGCCGTCTGGAAAATCGTTCTGGTGGTTGGCGGTGCCTTGCTGCTGTTCATGGTGCTCACCGGACGGGTGCACGTTTTAACCGCCGCGGTTGCGGCGCTTATTCCCTTGCTGAGAAAACTGCCGGGGCTGCTGTCCCTGGTGCCACAGTTCAAAGACCAGTTGGGACGGAACGAACGCGGGGCAGGCGCCGGGCGGCAGGACAGCGCGCCGAACCGGTCGGTGATGTCGGTATCCGAGGCGTGTGACGTGCTGGGCCTGACCCCCGGCTGCACGGCGGCAGAAATCGTTGCCGCTCACCGTCGTCTCATTCAGAAGCTGCACCCGGACCGCGGTGGCAATGACTACCTGGCGGCCAAGATCAACGAGGCCCGGGATGTGTTGCTGCGGTCAGCGCAAGGCTGACATTCAGGGCAGTATATCCACCCTCACTTCGTAACTCATGGCCTGGCTTCGGTTGCCATTCACGCTGTAGGTAATGCCGGATTGCCGGTTGCTTGACTGGGTGGATGTGCTGCCCAGTGCCACCCACTGGCCGGGTTCGACCCGCCGCATGGTCACTACCGCCTCGGTGTCGTAACCCGGCAGGGCGGCGGGGTCTTCCTCAAACGACATGATGCTCAGCTCAATCGCCTGGTCCGAGATCATCTGAGGGCTCACCAGGAACCCGCTGCGGGTCTCTACCTGCTCCAGTATTGCCGCCGGATTGCGTCCACCCTGGATGGCGAAGGGCAGGGTGCGGACCTGGCCGGACGTAATGTGTGCGGACTGGCCATCCTGAACCACCAGGGTCCGTTGCCGTGCGCTGCTCGTGCTGGTGCCCCTGCGCTCAACGCCCACCGTCACCCGATCCGACGATCCAGACACGCCGGCGCCGGAACGCTTGCCGCCAATGTCTTCCCGGCTGCGAACCGTGATGCGCAGCTGAACCGGTGCCACATCCAGCACCGACACCAGTGTGCCGACTTCTTCCAGAAGCTGCGCCTCAGCGCGGACCACCAGTCGCTGGCCTCGCGACGTTACCGTCATCGGAGTGTCCTGGTAGAGATCACGAATCTGATTGGCGATGTCATCGGCGGAACGATTGCGGACATCGTAAATACGCGTATCGGTCTGGGCGTGAACGCCGGTCGCGGTCAGGCAGATTACCACCAGCATGGCTGTGGCGATCGTTGCGAGCAAGGACCTGCGGCGCGAGCACGAGTATGGGTAGTCAGTCATATACAGTCCCGTCTTTGTCGACGAATTCGGATCTTCCGGATTCTGGGGGGTTGCCAAGCTCGAAACCCGGGGTATATATTGATCAGCATGAAGACGATACATGCAGCCTGTCAATTGAACGTTCTGACAGCTTTCGGCGACGCGCTGAAGGCAGCAGGTACTGCTGTGTTTTCTTGGTGGTTTGGTTATGGCTTTTATTTTAGCCAGAGCCCGGGCCGCCCGTAAGATCTTCATCAAACGAACAACGAGGAAGGCAGCCCGGCAGAGCAACCAGGCTGCCACCGGACTCAAAAAGCCCCGACTGGTAGCCCAGCCGGGGCTTTTTTGATTCTGACACAGGGATATGGACCACTGATATGAACATGCCGCCACGCACCGAGCTACTGAACGAGGCCGCCCCAGCAGCCATGAATCAACGTCGTACGGAAGTTGCGCTACCCACACCCGACGCCCTGCGCGAGGCCCTGCCGGTGGAGCCAGGCGTGGCCCGGCGCATTGATCGTCATCGGGCGGCCATCCGCGACGTACTCCAGGGTAAGGATGACCGGACCTTGCTGGTGGTGGGGCCTTGCTCCATCCACGATGAAGTGGCGGCGCTGGAGTATGGCGAAAAGCTCAAACGCCTGGCCGACGACGTCGGTGATCGCTTCCTGATTGTCATGCGTTCGTACCTTGAAAAGCCCCGGACCAGCGTGGGCTGGAAAGGGCTGCTGTACGATCCGGACCGCAACGGGGCGGGTGATATTCACGGCGGGCTGGTCCGGTCCCGGCGCCTGTTGCACAACCTGTCCGTGATGGGCTTGCCGCTGGCAACCGAAGCACTGAGCCCGTTCGCCATGGATTACCTCGGTGATCTGGTGAGTTGGACGGCTATTGGTGCCCGCACGACCGAATCCCAGGTCCACCGTGAAATGGTCAGTGGCCTGCCTATGCCCGTGGGCTTCAAGAACGGCACCGACGGCGGCGTGGGTGTTGCTATCAACGCTATGAAGTCGGCCGCTCACCCGCATCACCATATGGGGGTGTCGGCTACCGGTGCGCCGGTGATGATTACCACCAGCGGCAATCCGGACACCCATCTGGTGCTGCGCGGCGGCCGGGGCATTACCAATTACGACGCGGACAGCATCGCATCGGCCGCTGGCGCGCTGGCCGACCATCAGTTGCTGACATCAGTGATGGTGGACTGCAGCCACGACAATGCCTGCAAGCAGGCTGAGCGTCAGATGGATATTGCCCGTCAGGTCATGGACCAGCAGCGCAAAGGCCTGCATCACATTCGTGGGTTAATGCTGGAGAGCTTCCTGGAACCGGGGCGCCAGAACGATGGTGAGGACCTGATTTACGGTTGCTCCATTACTGACCCGTGTCTGGGGTGGGCGCAGACGGAGTCTCTGATCCGCTCACTGTAGCGAGCAGAAGCTGGCCGGCCAGCAGCAAGAGCACGCCGCCCATGAGGCGGTCGAGCCAGTGGCCGAACCGGCCGAATTGCCGCCGCACGCCCGGCAGGGTGAAGCACACTGCCACCATTGCGAACCAGAGTCCGGTGGCCAGTGCCATGTACACACCATAACCGGCCTGCAGCAGAACCGGGGTGCCGGGACTGATCACCACGGAAAACAGGGACACGAAAAACAGGGTGGCCTTCGGGTTAAGGACATTGGTGAGGAACCCCAGCCGAAACGCCGCCAGGCCGGTTTGGCCGGCGCCCTCTGCACTCTCCAGACGAACGTCGCCGGCCCGGGCTTTCAGGCATTGCAGGGCAATCCAGGTCAGGTACAGTGCCCCGACCACTTTGAGCACATTGAACAGCCATACCGATTGCTGGATCAGCAGCCCGATACCGAGCAGGGAATAGCTTACGTGCACCAGAATGCCCAGGCCGATGCCAGCAGCCGTCAACAGGGCGTTGCTTCGGGTCTGACTCAGGGCCTGGCGCAGCATTACCGCAAAATCCGGCCCAGGACTGGCCACCGCCAGCAGATGCACCACGGCTACCGTTACAAATTCCGCCCAATAGTTCTGCACTTTCCTTTCCCTCGGCCAGAGATATTGAAGGCCGACAGCTTAAGCCAATTCGCCGGTGGTGTCCGCCCCCGAGTACGGCACTGACCGTCCGTTTGCACCGCCTTCTATACTGAAGAGAACGCTCGGGGTTGCCGACAGAAATCCCGTTCTCAAGCCGCAGGCAAGGAGAAAACGGAATGGAAAAACGTGATGTGGATGTCGCCATTATCGGCGCAGGCTCCGCCGGCATGGTGGCCTATCAGCGGGTCAGAAAGGCCACCGATCGGGTGGTGATGATCGAGGCCAGCCAATACGGCACGACCTGTGCTCGGGTTGGCTGTATGCCCAGCAAGTTACTCATCGCCGCCGCCGAGAGCGCTCATCAAATGGCGACCGCGTCGGTTTTTGGTATCAAGGCCGGGGAGGTGACGGTGGATGGCCAGGCGGTGATGGCCAGGATCCGCCAGGAACGGGATCAGTTTGTCGACGGTGTCATCCGCTCCGTCGAAAAGTTACCTGACTCGCACCGGGTTCTGGGGCACGCCCGGTTCGCCGACCCGCACCGGCTGATGATCGACACCGATCATGACGCGGACCTCGAAATCAACGCTGACCGCATCATCATTGCCACCGGGTCACGGCCTGTGGTGCCCAAGATGCTGGAAGAAGCCCGCGACCGGCTAATCGTGAATGACGATGTGTTCGAGTGGCAGACGTTACCCGACTCGGTGGCGGTCTTTGGCCCCGGGGTGATCGGGCTGGAGTTGGGGCAGGCCCTGAGCCGGCTGGGTATCAGGGTCCGGATGTTTGGTGTCGGGGGTTCGGTGGGGCCGATTCAGGACCCCAAGATTCGAGACTACGCTCTGAAGACCTTCAACAACGAGTTTCCGCTGGATCCCGATTCAGACGTAAAACACGTCGCACGCACCGACGACGGCGTGGCCATCACCTACCGCGATTCAGAGCGAGGGCAGGTGACGGAAACTTTTGACTATCTGTTGGCGGCCACCGGGCGGCAGCCCAATGTGGATGGGCTGGACATACAGAACGCCGACATTGATTTGAATGATAACGGGGTGCCCCGCTTCGATGCCTACACCCTGCGCTGTGGCGACAGTCACATCTTTATTGCCGGTGACGCCAATGACGCGAAACCGCTGCTGCATGAGGCTGCCGATGAGGGCCGTATCGCCGGCGACAATGCCGCAGCCTACCCCGATGTGCGCGCCGGCAATCGGCGACCCGCCCTGGCGATTGTGTTCACCGACCCGCAGATCGCGTCAGTCGGCATGACGCTCCAGCAGGTGGACGAGGCGTGTCAGGGCTATTTCGCGATTGGCGAGGTCTCGTTTGAGGATCAGGGGCGTAGCCGGATCATGGCGAAAAACCGGGGATTGCTCCGAGTGTATGCCCGGCAGGGTACCGGGTTATTCCTGGGGGCGGAACTGTTTGGCCCGGCGGCTGAACACATGGCTCATCTGCTGGCCTGGTCGCTTCAGCGCCGACTTACCGTCCCCGAAATGCTGGAAATGCCGTTCTATCACCCGGTGGTTGAGGAAGGTTTGCGAACCGCCTTGAAACAGCTGAACCGCAACCTCAGTATTGGTCATGAGCCTGCAGAGGGCTGCATGGAATGCGGGCCGGGCGTCTAGATACGAATGGCCTCAATGCTATTGGCATGCTTGATTCGATAGTGGTGGGTTATGGCTGGTATTGGTGAAGTTTACTTCACGGCACGGCAGCGCTTCCGTATCCTTGCGGTCAGTCACTCAATCAACGGTTTCGAAAGGAGTTAGCCATGAGCAAGAATTTCATCGGATTGGACACGGAGAAAACGGCCGGTTTGGCAGAGGCACTGAACGATCTGCTGGCGAACTATCAGATTTTCTACATGAATGTTCGCGGCTATCACTGGAACATCAAAGGCGATAATTTCTTCGAATTGCACGTCAAATTCGAGGAGCTCTACACCGATCTGCTGCTCAAGATTGATGAAGTCGCGGAGCGCGTACTGACGCTTGGTCACCGTCCGGCCCATGCCTACAGCGCTTACATCCAGGCGTCTGATATTCCGGAGCGCAAGGACGTATCAGACGGGAAAGAAGCGATGGGCCACATCGTCGACAGTTTCGCGACGCTGATCGAGAAGCAGCGTCATCTGCTCAATCTGGCGGGCGAGGCTTCGGACGAGGGCACCGTCGCCCTGATGAGTGATTACATCTCTCAGCAAGAGAAAACGGTCTGGATGTACCGCAGTTATCTCGGCCAGTAACGCTCCGTAGTGAGGGTCGCTCCTGAAACGAGAGCGATAGAAAAAGGCGGCCAAATGGCCGCCTTTTTCGTGTCTGCCGGATCAGACCGCCCGTTTTAATGGCGGCATTTCCTGATGCAGGAACCACTTCTCGGTGACCACCTTGCGGGTGAACCAATGGGAGCGCATCAGAGCGCTGGCCAGGGGCATCTTGACCCAATCCGGCACCTGCCAGGCGGGCTCCATGTCCGTTGCCCGGTTGCCAAAACGCTCGGCGATCGCATCGCCATACACCTGCAACGAGGCCGCAGAGTAATCTGTGGCGTCGCGGATCACATCGGCGGCCATCATCGCAGACTCGATGGCGGGCCGGATGCCTTCTCCGCTCTGGGTGTAGGCCAGCCCGGCGGCGTCGCCAATCAGCATGATGCCATCGTCCACCAGGGGGCGTTCGGCATGGGCATAGAGCAGGTAGGCGTGGCCCTTGAAGCGTCCCGGCAGGTCACCGGGAATCCGGCCCGAGGCCTTCATTTCCTCAACAAAGCGCTCCAGGTGATCGCTGAGTTTGTGGTTGTCCTCGCGCCCAAGCCCAATGTTCAGGTAATTGCCCTTGCGGAAGACCCAGGCGTAGCCCTTCAGGTCCTTGCAGAACCAGAGCTCCGGCTTGTCGCCCTGAGCCTGGCAGGCTTCAGCCTGTTGGTGGGTCATTTCAAACTCGACTTCCTTGGCCGCCACAATGGTTTCGTGGCTCCCCGGCCCGTCGCCCAGCAGGCGTGCCACGGGGCAGAAATGCCCACCGGCACCAATCAGCAAGGGGGCCTCCCAGGTGTTGTTGATGACCCAGTTGCCGGCCTTGCGCTCGATGGACTTGACCGGCGTGGCGAGGGCCTTGGGGGCTTGCACGCGGTCCAGCAGGTAGGCGTCGAACTCGCAGCGCCGGATGCCGTAGCTGACCACTTTATGGTGATTATTCTCGACCGCAGGCTGACCCATCATGCCGATACGGAAACGCTGTATGGGTTGCAGGGTGCGGCCCTTGCGGTAGTCCTTCTGATCGATCTCCAGCGATTCGAAGACCGCCGGGGTTACCCAGCCGGCGCAGGTCTTGTCCCGCGGGAAGGTCTGCTTGTCGATGATCAGTACCCGTTTGCCACTGTTCTGCAGGCGATGGGCTAGGGTTGAGCCGGCGGGGCCGGCGCCCACGATGATCAGATCGTAGTATTCCATTACACACCCTCCGGCGCCGCGGGCGAAGCGTAGATATCACGCCGGTTCTGCGGAAGCTGGTTGTTGTTACCGTGGCTGAATACCACCTGAAACAGTTGCAGGGAGCCCGCGCGGAAGGCCGCAATGGAACCGGCCAGGTACATCTGCCAGGCCCGGGTAAAGTGGGCGTCGTACATATCGGTGACGCGGTTCTGGTTCTCGGTGAACCGCTCCATCCAGTGCCTGAGGGTCTGGGCGTAATGCAGGCGCAGGTTTTCCACGTCCAGCACCGAGAAATCCGAATGCTCGCAAATGGACATGAACTCCCCGATGCTCGGAGGGTAGGCGCCGGGGAAGATGCGTTTTTCGATCCAGGCGTTCATCAGCATGGGGCGGTTTCGGCCGATACTGTGCAGCAATGCCAGCCCGCCCGGTTTGAGGCACCGTTTGATCAGTTCCGACAGGGCGGGGTAGTTGTCCTTGCCGACATGCTCCAGCATGCCGATGGACACAAACGCGTCGTAGTCACCGGAAATATTCCGGTAATCGTCCTCGACGTAGGTGACCAGGTGGTCCAGGCCCTGACGCTTGGCCTCTTCCCGGGCGTAGGCCAGTTGCGCCCTGGATATGTTGTAGGAATAGACCTTTACGCCGTAGTGGCGGGCCATGTAGCGGGCCAGACCACCCCAGCCGCAGCCGGCTTCAACGACGGTCATGCCGGGTTTCAGGCGCAGTTTCCGGCACACGTGCTCCAGCTTGGCCAGTTGCGCCTGCTCCAGGGTCAGGTCCGGTTGCTCGTAGTAGGCACAGGTGTATTGCATGGCCGCCTGGTCCAGCCAGAGGCTGTAAAACTCGTTGCCCAGATCATAGTGATGGTGGATGTTTTCCTTGGCTTCGCTGATGCCCGTGGAGCGAGGATTGTGGTTGCGCCACAGGGCGTCGAGCCAGCGTGGCCACTGTTGTTTGGCCTGATGGACCGAGCGGTACAGGGCTTCCATCAGCTCGGGCAGGTCGCCTTCGACGTCCAGGCGGCCGGCACTGTAAAGGTCGCCAAAGGCCAGGTTGGGGTTCGCCACCAGCGAATACAGAGCTTTGGGGTCTTTCAGGTGAATGACGAACTGGGCTTCGCAGTTGTCGGGGTCAATGACGTCGCCGTTCCACAGTCGGAACCGGATCGGCGGCGAACCCGCCATGCGCATCAGCTTGGCGACCAGCCAGCGTTCGTAATTATGGGGTTGGCGGTCGGCGTGTGCAGCCTGGGTGGGCAGGGTCAGTACATGGGCCTTGCCCGGCGGCGTCGTCTGCTCGTTTTTCCGAGCGGTGTTCTGCGTCATAAGTCCGTTTCTCCCTTCCTGGTCTCAGCGCCTTACTCGCGGAGGGCGCTGTGTAAGGGCTTGTCCCGACTGCGGGTCTGAGAATCGCCATGTCTAGGCTAAGTATAGAAAAACTTCCAATTTTGTCAGCTTGGGGAGACACGAACGTCAGGAACGGTGCTGGAGGGCAGGGCGAGGGGAAAGAAAAAACCGGGCCCTTGGGCCCGGTTGTGTCTGGCGTCAGTAGGTTGAACTCATCCCGAACCATTCGGGGAAGACGACGATCAGGGCCAGCACCAGTATCTGTATGGCGATAAACGGAATGATCCCGCGATAGATATCCGTCGTGCGTACCTCCGGCGGGGCCACCCCTTTGAGGTAGAACAACGAGAACCCGAAGGGCGGGGTCAGGAAGCTGGTTTGCAGGTTCATGGCAATCAGGATGGCGAACCAGAGCATGTTGATGCCCATGGCTTCGGCCACCGGCGCCAGAATCGGCACGATGATGAAGGAAATCTCCACGAAGTCGATGAAGAAGCCCAGAATCAGGATCACCAGCATCGCCAGAATGATGAAGCCCCACTGCTCACCCGGCAGCGCGGTCAGCCATTCTTCCAGGATGTAGTCGCCACCGGTGTAGCTGAACACCATAGAGAACGCGGTGGCACCGATCAGGATCGCAAACACCATGGCGGTGACTTTCACGGTGTCCTTGGCGCTGTCCCATACCATCTTGAACGAGAACTGTCGGTAAATCAGCGCCAGAACAATCGCACCGACGCCGCCGAGGGCGGAGGATTCGGTGGGGGTTGCGATACCGCTGAAGATGGAACCCAACACCACTACGATCAGCGCCAGCGGCGGAATGATCGCCAGCAGCGCCGACACGATTTCCTGCTTGCGGGAGCGGGTCGGATCCTCCGGCATGGCCGGGGCCGTTTCCGGCTTGAGCCGGGTCATGATCAGGATGTAGATGATGTACAGGCCAATCAGCACCACCCCCGGCCACACCGCAGCCTTGAACAGGTCGCCCACCGGCAGGCCCAGAACGTCGCCCAGAATGATCAGAATGATGGATGGCGGGACAATCTGCCCCAGGGTGCCGGTACTCAGGCGCTTGTCGTATTTATGGGCCAGCATCACAGGCAGCGAAATCAGGCCCATGGCCACCACGCTGGCGCCAACCACGCCGGTGGATGCAGCCAGCAGTGCGCCCACCAGAATGGTGGAAATGGCCAGACCACCGGGCAGACCACCAAACAGGCGGCCCATGGAGGTCAGTAACTGTTCAGCGAGCCTGGTGCGTTGCAGCACCACGCCCATGAAGATAAACAGCGGCACGGCCATCAGCACGGTGTTCTGCATCACGCTCATGATGCGAAATGGCATGAAGGCGAACAGATCCATGCCCTCGGCGAAGACGCCGAAGAACAGCGCCACGCCACCGAAGGTGAAAGCTACCGGGAAACCCAGCATCAGCATGACCAGCGCCACGCCGAACATGATAATACCGATCATGCCAGACCCCCTGCGCTGTGCTCGACTTCGTAGCTTTTCTCACCGGACATGACCCGCAAGGCGAAGGTAATCATACCCAGCCCGGCGGTGGCGATGAAGAACGCGGAAAACGGGATCACGGCCTTGATAATGAACCGGTGTGGCAGGCCGCCGGGGTCACCACTGCTTTCACCCATCTTGTAGGAATCAACCGCAAAGTCGTAGCCGTAGGTGCCAATCAGGTAGGCAAAGGGCAACACGAAAATGACGGCACCGATCAGGTTGATCCAGGCCTTGGCCTTGTCGCCCCATCTGGCGTAGAACACGTCCACACGAACGTGGCCGTCGGCCCGCAGGGCGTAGGGGATACCCATCAGGAACACCACGGAATAGAGGTGCCACTCCATCTCCTGCATACCGATGGAAACCGAGTTGAACAGGTAACGGGCAACCACGTCGTAAAACACGTTGGCCGCCATCAAAATCATGGCCAGGCAAGCGACCCAGCCACAAAACGTAGCCAGCCGGTCGAGGCCCTCGTCGAGTTTAATAATCCACCGCATTGAAAATCCTCCGCCTCGCGGTTTGGCGTTCTCTACAAACAACAAAGCCGGGGTCACTCACAGAGCGGCCCCGGCTCTTCACTGGCGTCTATCTTACTCGACTTCAGCCATGGTGTTGAGATACGCGCGCTCGGAAATGTCCGTGTAAGCGCGCGACTTCTTCAGGTACTCCTCCTGAGAGGCAACAATCCGGGAGGCCAGTTCGTCACCTTCCGCCGCTTCTTTCAGCAGCTTCTGGTTAGCCTTGTACATGGCTTCAAACACCGCTTCCGGGAACTGCTTCACCTGCACATCCGGGTACTCTTCCTTGATGCTGGCCCACGCCTGAGCGTTCTCGTGCTGGGACTGGATCAGCATGTCGTAGGCTGCCGTGCGCATGGAAATACGCAGGATTTCCTGCAGATCAGCGGGCAGTTTTTCCCAGGTCTTCTTGTTCACCAGGAACTGCAGTTCAGTCGCCGGCTCGTGCCAGCCGGTGTAGTAGTAATCGGCGATCTGCTGGAAGCCAAGACGCAGGTCCAGCGCCGGGCCTACCCACTCCACCGCGTCGATGGTGTTGCGCTCAAGGGCGGTGTATAGCTCGCCCGGGGCAATGTTGGTCGGGCTGACGCCAACTTCGGCGAATACCTCGCCGGCAAAGCCCGGGATGCGCATTTTCAGGCCCTGCAGGTCATCGACGGAGTTGATTTCCTTGCGGAACCAGCCACCCATCTGGATGCCGGTGTTACCGCCGGGGAAGGACATCAGGTTGTGGGGCTCATACACTTCCTGCATCAGCTCCATGCCATCGCCATAGTAGAACCAGGCGTACTGTTCCTGCGCCGTCATGCCGAAGGGCATGCTGGTGAAGAACAGCGTGTTGGGCACCTTGCCCTTCCAGTAGTAGGACGCCGAGTGGCCCATGTCGTACTGGCCGGCCTTGACCATGTCAAAGACGCCGAACGGAGCCTTGTGCTTGTTGGAAGAGTCGATGCGGATGCGCAGACGGCCATCGGACATCTTCTCGGCCATTTCGGCCATGTTTTTCGTGGCTTCACCGAAAATCGGGAAGTTGGGACCCCAGGTTTCTGCCAGACGCAGAGTGAATTTTTCCTGTGCGAGGGCCTGTGTGGATGCGAACACGGTGCTCACTGCCAGCACGGCCGCGGAAAGAACAGAACGAATCTTCATTGCTCTTCTTACCTCTTCTCGTTTTATTTTTGAGCCCATTCCGTTGGAAAGAGCTAGCGCTTACCGGTTGGTCAAGTTAGCAATTGTAGTAGGGAAACTAAATAAAAATGAATTCATCTACGACCTTGGTCTTAACGGGCTAGATGTCATCCATGCGGCCAATTTGCCGGGCCAGTCGCATGGCCTCGTGCTGTTCCAGGGCCTTGAGGTCCTCCAGCAGGCTCTTGGCCTCCGGGATCTCTGCCTTGCCGATCAACGCGTCGTACAGATCCATAACCTGGTCGTGAAAATCAAACACTTCCCGCTCAATGGCCTGGAAGTCCAGATCGGCATAGTGGGTATCGCAGGTGCGGTGCGATTCGATGGGCGTGTGATTCACGTAATCGTAAAGCCGGGTGTGAAGAGCCTTGCTGTCGGCCTGTTTCTCGAATTCGGTGACCGCCTGTTCCAGTTTCGCTTCGTGGGAACTGATGTAATCCAGCAGGGCGCTGGCCCGTTCATCGGCTGCTTGTTCGGCTGAGGCGTGCAGGCTTCTGGCCAGATGGGCGTGCAGTTGGCGGGTCCAGTCGATCAGTTCCTCGTAGGTCTTTATTTCCATGGTCGGCTCCTGCAGCGGGGGTTGGCCGGGCAACGGCTGTGACACACAGTCTAGCCAACATTTGGATGGCTTGCGTGTCGGGATCTCAATCCGACAACGTGGAGACCGGGGCCGGTTTTTCAGTCCGGTTGCGCCAGCGCCGGAAGGTTGATAGGGCTGGTTTTTCAACGGTGTAGTGCACCAGTGCCGCCAATGTGATCGCGGTGACCAGCGCCAGCATCACACCCAGCCAGCCGGGCAGGCCGAACTGGTAGCTCAGATTCATCACGCCATAGCCGATGTTCTGGTGCAGCAGGTACAGGCTGTAGGAGAGGCTGCCGAGCCAGAGCATGGGGCGGTTGGCGAGCCAGTTGGCGTGGCCAAACACCGCCAGGGCAAACAGGCCCAGGCACATCAGCACAAAGATACTGTAAGGCGATTTGTAGGCGACCAGTCCGTGGCCGATACTCAAGAGAAGCAGCATTGCATCCCAGGTGGTGCCCGGGCCATGCCGGTAGCGGCGATAGATGAGCATACCGGTGACGAACAGCGGTGCGTATTTGACGAACAACAGGTCTTTGACCAGGAATTCCAGCGGTTCCGGAATTTGTTTCCACCAGATTACGCCGGCGTAGCTGACGGCGACCCAGACAGTCAGGGCGATTCGCAGTTGCTGCCAGCTGCGGAGGCCGAAAAACAGCAGCGCCATCCAGCAATAGAAAGTGACCTCGATCACCAGGCTCCAGTAGGCGCCGTCGACATGTTCCGCGCCGAGGTATTCGTGCATCAGGGTGGTGTTCAGCAATGCCGTTTCCAGGCTTACCGCCCGATCGGCCGGCCCCAACCACTGCACAGACAGATAGGTGAGTGCAATGCCTGCCCACAGGGCCGGTAGCAGGCGAAAGGCCCTCGCCAGGCCAAACCAGCGCGCCTGGCTGGTCTTTTCGAGCGTCATGAAGATGACGAAGCCGCTGAGCACGAAAAACAGGTGGACACCGTAACGGCCGAAACTCAAAATCCATTCGCTAGTGTCTGATAAATCGAAAGAATGTCCGTAAAGCTTGTTGTAATAGGGTAGGTAATGAAACAGCACCACGGCCAGGGCGGCCAGGCCCCGAAGGGCGTCAAGGCTTACAAGTCGGTGAGCGGAAGCAGTCATAAAGGATTCCCGGGGTCTGTGGCTATCATAGTCTGCTTTGGAATCAGACCCTAACGCAGCCTTATTTATCGTCCGGCTCTTATCGTTGTTTGCTGAAGGCCCGGCCAGAATCCATGCAAGGAGTTGCAGCCATGAGTACCACACTGGGCATTATTGAGGGATTTTACGGCCCGCTCTGGAGTTGGGATGAGCGGCGTCATCTGGTGCAAAAACTGGCGCCCCATGGCTATGGCTTCTACCTGTATGCCCCGAAAGCCGATCCGTTCCTGCGCCGGCGATGGCAGGAACCCCACCCACCGGAAATAGTGTCGGAGCTGAAAAACTTTGCCCGAACCTGCCGCGAACAGGGCGTCCGTTTCGGTGTTGGCCTGAGCCCCTACGAGATCTTTAACCGGTTTGATGATGCTGCCCGCGAGGCGCTGACGCAGAAGCTGACCTGGCTCAAACGCATCGGTATTGAAGAGCTCGCCATCCTGTTTGACGACATGCGCGCCGACACCCCGGAGCTGGCCCAGACCCAGGCGGATATTGTGCACTGGGTGCGCGACCAGGTGTCCGTGCCCCGTCTGAGTGTGTGCCCCAGCTATTATTCGGACGACCCGGTACTGGACCGTGTGTTCGGTGATCGCCCCTCGGATTACCTCTACAACCTGGGCCGGTTGCTGGATCATGAAATCGATGTGTTCTGGACCGGCGAAGAAGTCTGCTCCCGGGAAATTACCCCCGGGCACCTTCGACGGGTTGGCGATCTGCTCGGGCGCAAGCCCGTCCTGTGGGACAACTACCCGGTCAACGACGGTGACCGAATGTCCCGTCATCTGCATCTGAGGGGGTTTACCGGGAGGCCGGCGGCTAACGCGGCCTACCTGCACGGCCACGGCATCAATCCCGCCCTGCAGCCGACCCTGAGTCAGATCCCGGCCATTACCCTGGCGGAGTCCTATCGGCAGGGGCCGGACTACCAGTATGTGCACTCGTTCCGTCACGCTGCCCGGGAAGTGCTGGGGCTGGAGCTGGCGGATCAGCTGCATACCGACTTACTGGTGCTGCAGGACGCCGGCCTGGGCCGGATCAGCGACGAGAAAAAACACTCCTTGAAAGCCTGCTACGAAGCGTTCGAGCATCCGGCAGCCCGAGAAGTCGTCCGCTGGCTGAACGGTGACTATCAGGTCACCGACGAGATGGTGCAAACCCAGTAACTGCGCGCCCAGGCCAGCCTTCGGTCGGGTGCTGACAGACAACGAGGGGCAAGGCAATGAGCCGTATCATGACCGAATGCGTGCAGGGCAATATCGCCAATCAGCCCGACATCGATGCCGTCGTCAACGCTGCGAACGCCCAACTGCTGCCCGGAGCCGGAGTGGCCGGTGCGATACATTCGGCTGCCGGGCCTGGCCTTGCCCGGGAGTGCCGGGCACTGGCGCCGATTCGGTGTGGGCAGGCGGTGATCAGCTCTGCCCATGGGCTACCCAATCGTTATGTGATTCACTGCCTGGGGCCGGTGTATGGCGTGGATGAGCCCTCAGACCGGTTGCTGGCGTCGTGCTACCGCGAGGCCCTGGTGCTGGCGGAAGCTCAGGGGCTGTCGTCTGTCGCGTTCCCGGCCATCTCCACCGGTGTGTTTGGCTATCCTCTGGACGAAGCTGCGGAGGTCACGGCGCAAACGATAGCCGACATGATTCCCAAATTGCAGACAGTCCGGCTTATCCGTCTGGTGCTGTACAGTTCGCCCGATTGCGACACGTTCCGACAGGCTTTCACCGAGGCAGGTTTGCTGTCCGGGGATTCAAGCCCAAGCTAGCTGCAATCAGTACCCGCGCTGCGACCGAATCTCGCCTGCATGGCTTTCATCTCCCGCTCGGAATCCCGGAATTCGGGGGGCAGGGGGGCAATGATGTACAGATAGTCGCCCTTGTTCTGTTGTCTTGCTGCCGCCAAAGCGGGTTCGTCGTCCGACCGGAATACCGGCGAGATCACCGCCACGGACAGTGCCGGCGCCCGGGCTTCCAGCAAGCCGACGGTGCCCAGGCGTTCTTCACTGTGGAAGGTTCCGGTCAGGTGCAGTACCTGATGTCCGGGGTGCTGTTCCAAAGCCTGCAGAATCCGCGCGGCCATCGTGTTGTCCCGCAGTAACTGCGCCAGATAGGTATTGTGCATCCGCGCATCCAGCGCTTCGGAGTCGGTCCGGTGGCTCTGGCCAATGGCCTGCAGGAATTTCTCCCGATAGCCCGGGGTATCCTGGAACGGGGCCCGGGGCAATTGCTGGCGGACGTCTGCCGGCAGCGTGTCCAGATGCCCGGCGCCTTTGCGTCCGACACAGCGCACAATATCCGCGGGGGCATTGGCGGCCATCACAGGAATATCATGGCGGCGGGCAAACTCCACCATCGGCCGGTAAGAGGCGCGGTAATTTTCCCACGCGTCGCCATCTTCGATCAGTTCGGTCTCGCCGGTTTCGCCGCTCAGGTAGCGATCCACGTCACCCTGATGATCCAGAGTGAACTGCTCCATGGTGAGCACCTGCGCCGGTCGCCGTTGATAGAGCGCCGCTTGCAGTCGAGCTTGCAGCAGGTGGGCGCCCTGATGACCGTGATACTCCCCGACGACAATCACATCCGTGTCCCGAAGCTGCTCGGCCAGTTGGTCAACAGACATCGGAGCGCCGGTTACTGCGTGGAAAATGGGGGCGTCGTACAGGGTGACAGGGGCAAGGGCGTTGTCCGTTGAGGTCGTCATGTTTGAGCAGCCGGTTGTGCCGAGCAGGCCGGTGGTGAGCACGAGGGCGGGGAGGAGTGTTTTCATATCTGCAGTATACGGCAACTGGTCAAAATGAGACTTTGGTAGGGAAAAGCTTAGTAAAATCATCTGGGTATCAGATAAGCTGAGGCCATAATTTATTTTCGAAAGGGGTGCCTTGATGCAGCCACTGAGACTACTCGATCGGATCAAGTTCGTGCTGGAACGTCAGCTGGTCAAAGGCGCCGGATTTCAGCTGCTGGTTGTTGCCCTGTTCATTGCCCTGATTTCCCTGGTGGGCGGACTGCTGGTGCTGCCGGTGGGCGAAACCTTCGAACACGCCGGTGCCGCCATCTGGTGGGCGTTCCTGCGCCTGACTGATCCGGGCTATCTGGGCGATGATGTTGGCAGCTGGCAGCGCGTTGTCTCGACCTTGCTGACCATCAGCGGCTATGTCGTGTTTATGGGTACCCTGGTGGCCATCCTGACCCGCTGGTTGATTGCCAAGATGGCGGATCTGGAACGGGGCCTGACTCCGGTCACCCTGAAAAACCATCTGGTGGTGCTGGGCCTGAGTCGCCAGAGCCAGCCGCTGGTATCGGAACTGCTGGCGTCGTCGGGGCGGATGAAGCGCTTTCTGGAAAAACACGACACCCAGCGTCTGAACCTGGTGGTGTTGTCGGAAGAGGCCTCGGCGGATCAGTTGATTGAACTGAGGAGCCAGCCAGGCATTGGCCGTCGGGCGCGTCGGGTGATCTTGCGCTCGGGCACGGCCATCCAGCCGGAGGCCCTGCACCGGGTTGCATGCCTGGACGCGTCCGTGGTGATCCTGCCCAGCGCGCCCAACGACTCGGTGCACAGCCTTGTGAGCTCCGATGTTGAAACGGTCAAGGCACTGTTATCAATTGCGTCCCTGGCGAAACAGTCACGCTCCGACCTGCCGTTTGTGGTGGCCGAAATTCAGGACATTCGCAAGCGCGCCGTGATCGAGCGGGCGTATCCGGGGGCCGCCGAAGTGGTAGCGGGTGATGCGTCGATAAGCCGGCTGGTGGCGCAGAACCTCCTGCATCCGGGGCTGTCGGAGGTGTACAACGAAATCCTCACGGCCGGAAGCGGTAATGAAGTCTATGTTCGGGGCGGTGAGTCCATGGCCGGCAGTACCCTGGCGGAGATCGCCGCGGCCCGGCCGGATGCCATCGTGCTGGGCGTTTTGAAACACCGCGATCACGAGTGGGATGTGCGGCTCGTCGCGCCGTCTGACACCCGTGTTGAGGCCGAAGATCGCCTTATCCTGCTGGCGCGGGACTACGCCGATACCGAAGCCAGCCCCGTTGGCCAGCACCTGAAGACCGTGCACCTGCCCGAGCCCCGGATGCGGACACTGGCGGCCAACACCGAATCCCGCCGCATTCTGATTCTGGGCTGGAACCGTCGAGTGCCGAGCCTGGTGGCAGAGCTGGCCAGCTACCAGCACGCCAGCTTCCATGTGACCTTTGTGTCGGTGGTTCCCCAGGAAGAACGGGAACTGACGATCCGCCGTTACACCGGGACCACGCCGGTCATCTGCCGCCATATCGAAGCCGATTACATGCTGGAGGGGGAGCTGCGACAACTGGATCCGTCGGCCTATGACTCGATCATTCTGTTGAGCAGTGATCGATTGCCGTCGGGGGAAGAAGCCGATGCCAGGGCCATGGTGGGTTACCTTCAGCTTGAAGATCTACTCTCCGAGGCATCAAGTCGTCCGCAGGTCATAATGGAACTGAGTGACCCGGGCAACCGCCACTTGCTGGATGGCTATCCCGCGGAAATGCTGGTCAGCCCGGTCATTCTGTCCCACGTGCTGGCCCAGGTGGCGCTGCGCCGGGAACTGCGCGTGGTGCTGGATGAGTTGTTTACCGCCGGCGGTGCAGAGATCCAGTTTCGTTCGCCATCGGATTACCCGTTGCCCGACAGTGCCGATTTCCACCTTCTGGAAAAGACCCTGGCCGAGGCCGGGGAGATCGCTCTGGGCGTATTCCGGGCCGAACCGGATGAGCGTGGCCGTCACCTGATGCTGAACCCGCCGAGGAAGCAATTTCTGGACATTCAGGCGGGGGACCGTCTGGTTGTTTTGTGCTTGACAGAATGAACGAAAAGGCCGGCTGAGCCCGGTCTGCTCAGGTCTTGAACAATCCTGCCGAACGATAGTCTGGCATTCATGAGAAAAATGCCGGAAATAGATCATATAAATTTCAATTATAAAATCGAAAGCTCTAAAGTAGCCCCATCGCCACCGAATACGGGAAAACCGAAGCGGTGGCAGGGAGTAGATTGAGCCTCCCCCATACCGTACTGGTACATCGTCTATAAAGGATCGAAATCATGCCGTTTGCACAAGATGTAGACCACATCGCTTCCCTGGTTCAGCAGAACCCGACCTGGAACGCCATCAACCCGAAGCACGCCGCTCGCATGCGCGCCCAGAACAAGTTCAAGACTGGTCTGGACATCGCCAAGTACACCGCCAAGATCATGCGCGAAGACATGGCGAACTACGACAAGGATTCTTCCCAGTACACTCAGTCCCTGGGTTGCTGGCACGGCTTCATCGGTCAGCAGAAGCTGATCTCCATCAAGAAGCATTTCGGCACCACCAAGCGTCGTTACCTGTACCTGTCTGGCTGGATGGTAGCCGCTCTGCGTTCAGAGTTCGGTCCTCTGCCTGACCAGTCCATGCACGAGAAGACCGCCGTTTCCGGTCTGATCGAAGAGCTGTACACCTTCCTGCGCCAGGCTGACGCCTGGGAACTGAACCACCTGTTCCGCGCTCTGGAAGAGGCCGAGAACGCTGGTGACAGCGCCAAGGCCAAGGAAATCGAAGCTCAGATCGACAACCACGAAACTCACGTTGTGCCGATCATCGCGGACATCGACGCTGGTTTCGGTAACGCCGAAGCGACCTACCTGCTGGCCAAGCAGATGATCGAAGCCGGTGCCTGCTGTATCCAGCTCGAGAACCAGGTTTCTGACGAGAAGCAGTGTGGCCACCAGGACGGTAAGGTAACCGTTCCGCACGCTGACTTCCTGGCCAAGATCAACGCCGTTCGTCTGGCGTTCCTGGAACTGGGTGTTGACGACGGTGTGATCGTTGCACGTACCGACTCCCTGGGTGCTGGCCTGACCAAGCAGATCGCGGTTACCAACGAGCCGGGCGACCTGGGCGACCAGTACAACAGCTTCATCGATGGCGACGTCATCGAGAGCGCTGACGACATCGCTAACGGCGACGTTGTTATCAAGCAGAACGGCAAGCTGGTTAAGCCGAAGCGTCTGGCCTCTGGCCTGTTCCAGTTCAAAGCTGGCTCTGGCGAAGATCGCGTTGTCATGGACTGTATCGCCAGCCTGCAGAACGGTGCTGACCTGCTGTGGATCGAGACTGAGAAGCCTCACGTTGGTCAGATCGCCAGCATGGTTAACCGCATCCGTGAAGTGGTGCCCGATGCCAAGCTGGTTTACAACAACAGCCCGTCCTTCAACTGGACTCTGAACTTCCGTCAGCAGGTATTCGATGCATGGCAGGAAGAAGGCAAGGACGTATCTGCTTACGACCGCGCCAAGCTGATGAGCGAAGAGTACGACAACACCGAGCTGGGCCAGCTTGCCGACGAGTGGTGTCAGAACTTCCAGCGTGACGGATCTCGCGAAGCGGGTATCTTCCACCACCTGATCACTCTGCCGACTTACCACACCGCGGCCCTGTCTACCGACAACCTGGCCAAGGGCTACTTCGGCGACGAAGGCATGCTGGCCTACGTTGCAGGCGTACAGCGTAAGGAAATCCGTCAGGGTATCGCCACCGTTAAGCACCAGGACATGGCTGGTTCCAACATCGGTGACGACCACAAAGAGTTCTTCGCTGGCGAAGCGGCTCTGAAGGCAGGCGGTAAAGACAACACCATGAACCAGTTCGGTTAATCGACGGTTCTGAGTTGTCGCTTCCGGAGTGATCCGGAAGCACCCCGAAAAGCCCCATCGTCTGATGGGGCTTTTTTGTGCGCTCAACACCGCGGGCAGGTTCTGCCCTGGTCAAAGCCAGGGAACCCTGCAGGCTTTGGGGCAGACAATTTTGCGTGAGCCTTTGAGGCACAAAGAATTTGCTGTAAATTCATGTAACTACGCTCGTAACAGCGAAGGCGGCAAGACTTCCTGCGTTGGAATCGAGTATCCGTGCCAATTAAACGCGTCATGGGGAGAAAATAATGAAAACTCGAATGGCCCCTCTTTTACGCATTGCATTGGCGGTCAGCCTTTTGTCGTTCGCTTTGCCCGCCCTTGCACAGGACACCGATCAGGCGCGCAAGGTGCTGTTTAAAAACGTCAATGTCTTCGATGGCAAGGGCGAGGCAATCGCTGAGGGTATGAGCGTGCTCGTCGAAGGCAACACCATCAGCAAAATCGCCCAATCTGTTGCCGTGCCCGAGGACGCCACGGTTATTGATGGCAGCGGTCGGACTCTGATGCCGGGGCTGATCGATGCGCATGCGCATCTGATGCACACCGATGTGCCCTAAAACGTGCTGCTCAGCGCGGACTTGACCTATATCACCCTGGTTCAGGGTCAGGCTGCCAACAAAATGCTGATGCGCGGCTTCACGTCGCTCCGCGATGTGGGTGGGCCGGTTTTCGGTCTCAAGCGAGCCATCGATGAAGGCGTCATTGCGGGCCCTCGCATCTGGCCATCAGGCGCCATTATTTCCCAGACTTCCGGCCACGGTGACTTCCGGTCTCCGGCACATGACCTGCCCGCACTGCCGGGGCGCCACGCGCATTTCACCGAGAGGTGGGGCTGGGCTGCTGTGGTGGATGGCCGTCCCGAGATGCTCCGGGCCGTGCGAGAGCAGCTTATGAAGGGGGCCAGTCAGGTCAAACTCATGGCCGGCGGTGGGGTTTCGTCCTTTTATGATCCGCTTGATGTCGTTCAGTACAGCGAAGATGAGATGCGCGCCGCCGTCGAAGCGGCCGAAGCCTGGAACACCTACGTCGTCGCGCATGCCTATACGCCGGAAGCGATTCAGCAGGCCATTCGGGCGGGCGTCCGATCCATTGAGCACGGCCAGCTGATCGACGATGAAACCATGGAAATGATCGCCGACAATGACGTTTGGGTGGGTATGCAGCCGTTTCTCGACGACGAGGATGCCATTACTTTCCCGGACGGGTCGCCCAGCCGCCTCAAGTTCATCCAAATGACCCAGGGCACTGACAAAGCCTACGAGCTGGCCAAAAAGCATGGCGTCAAGCTCGCCTGGGGTACGGATGTGCAATTTGACGCGTCGCTGGCCGCAAAGCAGGGAAAACAACTCGCCAAGATGACGCGCTGGTTTTCACCCTATGAAACTCTCAAAATGGCAACACACGACAACGCTCAACTGCTCGCTCTGAGTGGCCCACGGAATCCTTACCCCGGAAAACTGGGCGTGGTCGAGGAGGGGGCGCTTGCCGATTTGGTTTTAGTGGATGGCGATCCTCTGAAGAATATCCAACTGGTTGTCGATCCTGACAAGAATTTCGTTGTCATCATGAAGGATGGAAAGATCTACAAGAATAGCCTTGAGTGAGCCAGACTGAATCAGTTAACTGCAAAATGTATCAGTCGTTCAGGTCTGGCGAGAGGCCCTGGTTATGGTCGATCTAGTTCTGGAATCTGTCATCAAGTGTCCAAACTGCGGTCATGAGAAAAAAGAAATCATGCCTACGGACGCCTGCCAGTATTTCTATGAGTGTGAATTCTGCCATCGATTACTGAAACCCAAGCCGGGCGACTGCTGCGTGTTCTGTTCTTTCGGCACGGTTGCCTGCCCGCCTATTCAGCAAGGCTCAGGGTGTTGTGATCCTGGCCAATAAACGGTGCAGGCAGGGCGACGCATCCGCCAAGCTCACTGTGTCGACGACGGCAGAATAGAGGCCAGGTGCACGAGAAAACGCGTTCAGTCAACAGAGCGACATCAAGCAATGCCCATCGCAAATTGCATCGTTAAGCGTGACCTAAAGATTGCCGTCGACAATATTGTCCAGTTATGGGCTCAGGCGTCCGGTGTTGATGCAAAGGAAATGACCATCAACTTCACTCGGGTCGACGAGCAGTTCGGCCGGCAATACAGCGTCATGGCGACACTATACCTTCCGTCAGCCTGGTCCAGGGAACAAGTGGTGTCGCTTGAGAGGGGGTTGGCGTTAGCGCTTTCTGATGGGCTCAGGCAGCCGGTGGATCAGGTTCACGTGGTGACACTCATCGTTGCATCCGGGCATGTTGTGGAGCATGGGGAAGTGCAACGATGGTAATCCGAAGCGCCCATAACCCGCGCCTGAGTTCCAATCCGTTTCGCCAGCGTTGACCGGGTCGGTTCAGCGCTCATATTTCAGAATATGGCCTTTAAATTCTTGCTCGAGAAAATCCGTGTTGAGCGGTTTGAACTGCGAGACGCCAAAGCCAAACTCCCGCAGCTTTGCGCTTAACTTGTTTTTTCTGCCACGACCGGGATCGACAATAATAATTTCACAGATTGGTTTCGAGTGCCGTTCAATAAAATTGGCGAGCAGTTCGATATGGTCATCTTCATACAATAAATCGCTGCCAATGATTAAATCGAAGCGGCCAAGATTGTCTTTGTTATCCGACCAGTCGGTTCTTTCGTAAGAAATTGATTTATCACCATTAAGTAAGGCATTTCTTTCCAGGAAGGACTTTACTTCAGGGTGATAGTCGGTTGCCGTAATATCCGTGTTTTTCTTGTTCAACAGCAGGCTGGATAAGGCCATGCCACAGCCTACTTCCAGTACCCGTTTTGATGCAGTGTCATACTCAGAAATAAAGTGCGCGAGAATCAAGCTGGACGGCCAGATAACGCCAAATATGGGCCAGGATGCGGAACAAATGCCGAGCGCATTGGCCCTTCCGTGCGGATCGTGGAACTCATTGGTGTTGCGCAGAGTGCAGAGATGAATATCCGTTTTGCCAAACTCAACGGTCTGGTAGCGCAAGCGCAGGTCGGTCATTTATAAGCCTCTTGAGTTGAGCGCTGAGCCAGCTATCGAGGATAAATGACAAAACGGAAGGGCTTTGCAGGGTATCGTATTTGGCTGAAAAGGCAACTTGTTTGGCAGGGGCGGCAAGGGTGGCACCACGCAGCGACTTAGCCTGTGCCATTCCCAGTGATCCGGTAAACCGTTCTGTGTCCGCCGTTGATTCGCTGAAGCCTGTGACCCTGAGGGCCGTGATGCAGAGGCTGTTTTTCCGGCAAGAACTCAGCACTACCCTATAGTTGAGTTATGGAATCCGCGGTCTGCGGTGGATTAACCCTCGTGAGTTTGTGCCGTCCATGGGGCTTTGAGCGCGCCCGTCAGTCAGCGGTGGCAATCCGAAAGAGGGGAATAGGGATGAAATTCGGATATCTGAGAGCCGGCACCTGCGCGATTGCGCTGCTCGGGTCCGTGGTCGCGCAACTGGCGCAGTCCCAAACGTCAGTGACGCCCGATGTTGTTGAGACCCGGGTCGGTACGCTGGATTATACGGGTGGCTACCCGACCGCCGATACGGCACAGAAGCTGTACGATACACTGGACTTTCAGCGTGCAGTGCAGGCTTACCTGTGGGCGCTGCCGATGGTCTCCTACGGCGCGATGGCAGACACACACCACGACTTGGGCGCGGGTGACCACGCGGTGATTGTGGCGGACAATTCGGCCGAACCCGGAACGCTGGTTCTGACGGCCAATCAGGACACGATCTATATGTCAGGGGTGCTCGATCTGAGCGAGGGCCCCATGGTGATCGAGGTCCCCGCTGGCCTGCTTGGCACCATGAATAACCTCTGGCAGCAGCCGCTGGTTGATATTGGCGGTCCGTTCTCGCCTGAGCAGAACCGTGGTGGCCGGTTCCTCGTGCTGCCGCCCGATTACAGCGGGCCGCTGCCTGAGATCGCGTTTCATATCGTCCGCTCGGACACCAATATCGCCATCTACTACCTCCGTGCTTTGCCGCGCACAACCGCCGATTATCCAAAGCTCCGGGAGTTGGTCCGGACATTTCGTCAGTACCGGTTGGCGGAGGCGGCAGAGCCACCGGAAATGGAGTTCATCTCAATGTCGGGCCAGGATGCGGACTTTCTGGCCGCTGAAGGCCTGACCTACTTTGAGAACCTGGCGCGTTATATCAACGAAAATCCGCCTCGCTCCCAAGACATGGCAATGCTGGGCATGCTGGAAACGCTTGGCATTGCGCATGGCAGGGAGTTTAAACCCGATGAGCGTATGCGAGGTATTCTGGCCGAAGCGGCCAAGGTCGGACGCGCCATGGCCGAAGTTGTCTCCTGGTATCCGCGTGTGCCGGAGGAGGCATTGCATCCGTATCCCGGCAGCCCATGGAAGCGAATCTTTATTTCTGATGATCCGACGTTCCACACGCCGAATTACCTCGCGATCGACCAACGCACGCGTTACGGGTTTGAGGCCATAGGCACCTCGAAATCGATGGTGGTTGCAGCGCCCGGGCAGGGGTCGCAGTATGTCGGTGTCTATCAGGATTCCCAGGGCCGCTGGCTCACGGGCGACCACACGTTCAAGATTCATCTGCCCAAGGATATCCCGGCAGCGAACTTCTGGTCGCTGTCGGTGTACGACAACCACTCACGCTCCCTGATCCAGAACGACCAGGGGGTTGCCTCACTCGGCTCCATTCGCGGCGCTGTGCCGAACCCGGACGGTTCGGTTGACGCCTATTTTGGTCCGGAGCGCCCCGATGGTGTGCCGGAGGAGAACTGGATACAGACCAAACCCGGTATGGGCTACTTTGTTTACCTCCGGCTCTACGGGCCCCTGGAATCCTGGTTCGAAAAGAGCTGGCGGCCAGGTGACCCGGAACTGTTAGAGTGAGCAGCGGTGGCTGAGAAAAAACGTTCCTGTCTGGAGTTTCGCCGATGCGCGTTTTCGCTAATCCGGTTGGTGCCGGTACGCTGTGGTTTGACAACCTGGCCACGGCCGATGGCATCCCCGTCGCCTACGATCCGCAAGCGCGGGCCTTTGTGCCCTCGCCGCCCTACTGTGCCAACCGGGACAGAATCGGGTGTAACTGGATAGCCCCGGAGGCCGGGGCGTTCTGTCGATCCTGTGCCATGACCCAGCTGGCGCCCGACCCGTCGATCGCCAATGCGATTCCGAACTGGGCCCAGACGGAAGCGGCCAAACGCTGGGTGCTCGACAATCTGGGGCGCTGGCACTGGTTCCGGCCGGAAGATCCCGGCGCCCGACCGGTGTTTCACATGCTGGCTGAAGGTCCGACGCCGGTTTCGATGGGGCACGCCGAGGGCGTCGTCACCATCAGTGTGGCGGAGGTTGACCCGATCCTGCTCACTACCCGGCGTGAAGCGCTTCAGGAGCCCTATCGCACCATGATTGGCCACATGCGTCATGAGATCGCGCACATGCTCTGGTGGCGATTAAGCCTTCGGCAGGATTTTCTCGATGCGTTTCGTAACAAGTTTGGTGACGAACGCATGGATTATCAGTTATCGCTCCGGTCCCACTACGAGAACGGGCCGCCGGCGGACTGGAAACAGTATTACCTGACCAGTTACGCCTCTGCACACCCACATGAGGACTGGGCGGAAACCACGGCGCACCTGCTGCACCTGACCGACATCGCCGACAGTTTCGTGGCAACGGGCCTGTCCTCCAGGCAGATACCGGACTCCGGGTGGGATCCTTATTCGGAACCCGATGCTGAACGGCTGATCCACACGGCGGCGATGCTCACCGTGGGGGTCAATCATGTGAATCGCTCGATGGGATTATCGGATCTCTATCCGTTCGTGCTTTCGAATCACGCGCGTCAGAAACTGGCCTTCGTGCATGGCTGGCTGCGGCGCGGAGCCTTGGGGCTTTAATCGCAGCGCACGTCTGCCGCGCAGTGAACTCATGGCGGATAAACTTTCGCAAAATCGTTGGATTTCGTGCTCTGTTTCCTTCGCTCGTTGCTCGGCCTGCCTCAGAATTGGCGCAGGTAAGCACGCCATCGGGTCGCAATGATGGCCAGGCCCGTTGTTTACCTCGGTGTTCCGACCTGCCCACGTCGGCCACTGTCAATCCGTCTGAATTATCCACTGAAGCAGGAGTTATCATGGAAGAGAAATACCCACTGTCCCAGGAGCGCGCTGTTCCCGCGAGCACCCTTATTCTGCCGCTGCTGGGGACGTTACTGGTCGGCTTTGGCATGTTCGCGTTTTTTATGCCCGTTGAAGACACCCGGCCGGTCTACGGGAGCCTGGCTGAAACCGTCGATCAGTACGCTCTGCACCTGATCCTCGCAGGTAGTGTTTTTTACGTTATTAATGTTGTTATGACTGTTAAGCGCGCAATCAAGGCGAGAAAACAGTACTAATTGTTCCTTTCCGTTGGGTGCCGGGGTCGGTTTTTTCTCCGAACCAGAGGCCACGGCCACAGAACCGATGCCGCACCAATCGCTCGCCCAAGGTGGTAGCCTGACTTTATGAACACTCTCCTGACCAAGCAGACCCCGATAACCCAGCAGGCGCTGGCGGCGATTGCGCACATGCCGACGAAAAGTCTCCCGGTGTTGATGGATGAAGACTTTGCCCGCTCGCTTACGGATGCTGATTTCATGGACATTGCTGTATTGCTGGCGCGAAAGAGTTACGACGAAGGGGGCTGCCCGATTGGCGCGGTGATCGTTGACAACGCCAGCCATCAAATTGTCGGCAAGGGGCACAATACCCTCGTCCAAGAGGGCCACCCCTACAATCACGGGGAAACGTCCGCCATTCGTGATGCCGGGCGGATTGATTTCAGCAACACCACGATTTACAGCAGTCTGAGCCCTTGCGACGTGTGTGCAACCTTAGTTCGCATGCGAGGTTTCGGCCGCGTGGTGGTGGGCGATGTCACCAATGCGTCCGGCACGGAATCATTTCTGCGGGCTAACGGTGTTCGGGTCGATATTCTGGAACACCCGACCGGCATTGAGCTGTACGCGCGCTTTCGGGCTGAAAAGCCGGATCAGGATCTGGAGGATTGGCGCGGTCTGAGCGCTGTGCGTCATCGCTAGTGCCGACTAAAGCCAGACACCGAGCCAGTCACTGGCCCGGTGTCTGGCTGGTTTTGGCACGCACTGGCAGCACCTCCAGCAACCCCGCCACCAGCACGATCACGCCCCCGGCCACCTCCGCTGGGTGCAAGGCCTCCCCGGCCAGAACCGCGGCGGACACGGCGCCAAATAGCACTTCCGACATCAGCAGGATGCACACACGCGCCGGCTCCAGCCGCGCGGTGGCCCACATCAGGCCCACCAGATTGAGCCCCCACCACAGGCCGCCAGTCAGCAAGGCCAGACCAACAACCGGTGGTGTTTCAGCAAGCGCCAGGCTGGGCAGGGGTTCCAGCAGCGGGGCCAGAATCAGTGCGGTAACCGCGGCGCCTACGGCGAAGATAAACGTGGAGGGCATGGCTTCGATGTTGGATTTCACCCGAATGCCGGTGGTTGAGAATGCCCACAGAATCCCGGCAGCCAGGGCCATCCACTCACCAATACCCTGTGGTAACGGCATCCCGCCATCTGCCCCGAGCATGACAAACAGGCCTGCCAGGCCAACTGCAATGGCGACGATGCGCAGGCGTGGCGTTGGCCACCCCATCAGGTAGCGCCCGATCAGCGTGCTCCACACCGGGCTGAGGAACCAGAGCAGGATGATGATGGCCACCCGGCCATACATGAAACCGACGGAGTAGAGCGTGAATGCAGCGCCACCCAGGGCGATGGAAATCAGCGCGACAGGATGAACCCGCCGCAGCTGGCGCCGGTGTTTGACGGCAAAGGGGAGCAGCAAGAGTACCGTTGCCAGGGTAATTGCGACGGTTCCCCAGGCTCCGGTCAGGCCCATGTCGCCCAGCGCGCGAACCGGAAGCCAGTAAATGCCCCAGAGTATTCCGGTTACCAGCACGATGGCGGAGGCGAGCAGGGTGTGTCGATCATGGGTCATGGAAGCGGCCTCGTTGCGGAGTTGCGCCAGAAAATCTTTTCTTACTCTTGAGCGAGTGAGTGGCGCTATTTTCCTTATCCTGAGCGGCTGTGCAATGCATTTGATCTACCCTGAGGGGTTAGATAAAGTTTCTTTTCATGAGCCAGCCACTGCCCTCTCTGAACGCGCTGCGCGCCTTCGAAACCACCTGTCGCCACCTGAGTTTTGTCCAGGCGGCGGAAGAACTCCACGTCACGCCCGCGGCCGTGAAACAGCTTGTGCGCAGGCTGGAGGAGAACCTTGGCGTGGCTCTGGTAGAGCGCAGCGGGCGCGGGCTGAAGGTGACGCCCGCGGGTCAGGCGGGGCTGGATGCACTGGCCGCCGGTTTCCAGCAGATTGAAAGTGCGGTCCATCAGATCCGTGACTACAGGCAACCCCAGCGCCTGATTATTTCCGCCGAACCGTCCTTCGCCACCACCTGGCTGGTGCCCAGGCTGGAGCGGTTTCGGGCCCTTCATCCGGAGGCGGACGTGTTGATCGATTCGTCGTTACGGATTGCCGATCTGGACGCGGGTGCTGCGGATGTGGCGATTCGGTTCGGCGCGGCGCCGGCGCAGGGTGTGGTGGCCCACCGGCTGTTTGATGAAAAACTCTGTGCGTTTTGCAGTCCGTCCCTGACCAGCGGGCCGGGTGCGTTACAGCAACTGGCAGACCTGGCGGGTGCTACCCTGATCCACTGGGATACCTCGGCGCTGACCTGGGCCACGGCGACCCGGGCCTGGATGGGCTGGGAACCCTGGCTGGAACAGCTGGGGGCAGAGCAAATCGATGCTCGGCGCGGCATCAGTTTCAGCGATTACAATCTGGCGGTGCAGGCCGCGATTGCCGGGCAGGGCGTGGTGCTCGGCAGTTTGCCCATCATGCGGGATCTGGTCACCGCCGGGCTTCTGGTGCGGCCCTTCCCGGAGGTTGTTGAAACCAGCATCGGCTATGACATCATCGCGCCCCGGCGAGCGGCCGGGCTGTCCCTTGTCCAGAGTTTCCTCGGTTGGATCAAGGCGGAGGCCGGCCGTCGCGCCTAGGTGATTCCTTCGCCTCAGTTGCCGGCGTTGAAGTGTGATTCAGAGGCCTCCCGGAATCGGGCGATGCGTTCCCGGGAAATGGGGTGGCTTGAGAGCACCAGTTCCAGCAGATAGCCATTGTTTTCCGATTCCCCGTGCTCTTGCGTGCTGATGTCTTCTTCCGTCAGCCGCGCCATGATGGTGGCAAACAACATCGGATTCAGGTTGTGGCTGAGCATGGTTTGCAACGCGTAGTCGTCGGCCTGCTGCTCCATATCCCTGGAGTAGGACATGCTCATCAGGAACGCGGGCAGGGCAATGGTGGGGTCCGAAAAAGCGGACAGGTCTCCGGTCATCATGACCAGCACCCAGAACAGCAGGGACGATTGCACCATGCCCTGCATGCCGTGCCGGTATTCGATGTGGCCAATCTCATGAGCCAGAATGGCCACCAGCTCATCGTCCTGTTCGGCCAGGTTGACCAGATCGTCGGTGAAGACCAGGGTGCCGTCCGGCAGTGCGAGGGCGTTGGCGCCAATCACCGGCGCATCCCTGAATTCAACACGCAGCTGCTGGCCGCCCACCTGGCCCAGGTAAGGCGCAAAATGGTTGAGCAGCGCCTGCTGTCGCCCGTCGGACAGCGTCGAGGGCTCAAACCAGGTGTCGTCCAGGGAGTGTAGGGCGGTTTCCCCGACGGTTTGAGCCACGGTGTCGGGTAAGGTGTAGGCAATCACTCGTGAGGCCCAGGGTACGCCATACGTCAGGGTGAGCCCGGTAACCGCGGCCGTCACCAGCACGGCAATCAGGATCAGCCCGAGGTGCCGCTCCAGGCGGTGCACCAGCCGGGCAAAACCGTTGCCGGAGCACTGGCGGCTTAGCTGATCCACACCGTCATTGTCGGTGGTTTCGAATACGCCGTCGTCCGGCAGGTGCAGGTAGCGCGGGGTGTTGCCGATTCTGGGCGAGATCTTGAGATCCTGCCACGCCAGCGCCCGTTCTTCGGTGGTGGTTTTCAGGAGGATTCCGGCACCGCCAGGGCGCAGTTCTGCGCTCTGGCGGTGAGAGTTCTGGCCCGTGTAGTAATCGCCGTTAATCACCAACTCAGACTGCGGAGAAGGCGACATCGAAGGCGTCTCCGAGTTCCTGTCCTACGGCACTGGTGCGATTGTGTTCGGCGGCCGCGAAGTGATCCAGGTCACCGGCAATCCACAGGGCAGTGCAGTTGGCCCGATAGCGCGCCATCCGCACCTTGGCCCAGGGCGTGAAAAGGCCAAGAGTCAGAACGACCAGAACCACGTTGCTGGCGTAAATCCAGACCATCTGGCCCGGGCTTAACTCGGACTCCAGCTGGTGCTCGGCCAGGATGGTGGAACTCAGGAACAGATTGGTGATACCCGCCATGAAGTAGCCGATCAGAGCGATGTAGCCCACAACGCCAACCACGGTTGCGAGGATTTCCTGGCCAACTTGCACCAGCGCGAATGCCGCGGCCCCGAAGCCAAAGACCATCAGCAGGGCCATGCCGAAGAACCGGTAATAGGCTTTGGTGGTGGCCCTGAGCTCGAAGGCGGTGGTGCCGTAACGGCTGTTGTCCGCAATGAACTGGTGGGTCTTCTTCAGCACCAGTGGTGTCAACAGGAGCAGGCATACCAGGTTCAGAATTGGCCACACGAAACTGACCATGAAGGCCTGGCCATAGCGGCCCTGAAAATCAAAGCGGATGTTGCGGTAGGCGCTGTTGATGGCGTTGAAACGCAGGGAGCGAATCATGATCCAGGGCGTTGCGAACAGGAAGACCACTACAAATGCGAGGGCGGCTTCCGGAACCAGGTTAACGGCCGCTACGTAAGCGATCACCGCCGCCAGCGCAATCAGGCGCCCGATGAGAATGGTGATCGGGCTGGCCAGGTATTGAAAGCTCGCGCCATCCAACTGGGTGTTGCCGTAGAAATACTGCTTGTTGCGGACCGTAGCCCAGGCCGAATAAATGCCGAGGGTGAGGATGGTCAGCAGGATATTAACGATCCAGATACCGAAGTACTCGCCGCCTCTGCCCGTAAACTCCAGCCCTGCACGACGGCGGTCACCATCGTCTGGCTGTGCTGGCTCGACATCGGGGGATGACGGTGGCGGCGTGGTCTCGGCGGCCTCAGGTTCGACGGCAGCCTTGCCCGCGTTCGCTGGCTGGGCCCCGATACGGACATCGGCGCCTGCCCGGGTCAGCTTCTGGTGGTAGATCACCGCTTCCTCGTGGCTCAGATTGGATCGGATGACCGGTGTGGCGGTGGGCAGAAACAGGCGTTCTATCCGTGCTTCGGTGGTTCTGAACAGCTCCTGCAGGCTGGCTTTGACTTCTTGTTCATCAAAGCCATCCAGAATCTGACCGGAAAACAAAATCTGATACTGCTCGGTCGACATGCGAGTTCCTTTTAATGAGTCCTTCATTACTGCGAGGTGGCAGCCCCTTGCGTACGTGCCGGGAGAACGACGGCAGCATGGTTAACATTACCAAGATTTCATCAGGTTTAGGCTGGGTTTTGCGAGATTTTGCAATTGGCGGGTGTCGGTGACCGTCAACGACCCGGGAGACGGGCGACGCAAGCAGGCGAGGGCCGCGCAGCACTCAGGATTCCGGGTACTGGTTCTGGTTGTATTTTTCCATCAGGCGATAAAACGACACCCGGGAAATCTTCAGGATTCGTGCCGCCGCCGAAACGTTGTGGTGCGCCAGTGCCAGGCTGCAAGACAGCGCCTGCCGGTCGGCTCGGGCCCGGAACTCCTCCAGACTGAGATTGGTGGTCGACAGGGGGGCGGCGTCTACGCCTGTCTGGTCTAGCCCGAGGTCTGCCGGGTCAATGGTGGCCCGGTCGCACAGCAATAACGCCTGGCGAAGCCGGTTTTGCAGCTCACGAAAATTACCCGGCCAGTGATGATTCACCAGGCTTTCAATGGCCGCCTGGCTCAGTCGCTTGGGGTTGTGCCCGTGATCGGCCATCTCCAGCAGGGTGCTGGCAATGGTGGGGATGTCTTCCCGGCGATCGCGCAGGGCCGGCATACGGATTTCCAGCCCTCCGAGCCGGTAATAGACGTCGCTGCGAAAATGGCCAGACTCGACCAGTTCCCGCAATGGCCGGGTGGCGGTGGTGATGATCCGGCTGTTGATGGGAATCGGGGTGGTACTGCCGACCCGCTCGATCTGACCCTCCTGCAGGAATCCCAGCAGAGCGGACTGCTGGTCCTCGTTCAGTTCGTCAATGGACGACAGCACCAGGGAGCCCCCGTTGGCCTGCTCGATACGGCCCGGGTGTATGCCGTCTGCGGCACCCTGCGCCGAATAGTCCTCGACACCAAAAAGTTCGCTGCGCGCCAGGGTGTCCGGCAGGGCGGCGCAATTGACGTTCACCAGGGGTCCGGCTGCCCGCGGCGAGAGCTGATGGATAAAACGGGCCGCGGCGTACTTGCCCGAGCCGCTCTCTCCGGTGATCAGTACCGGGTCGGCGGTGACCGAAAAGCGCCGGAGCAAGCCCCGAATCTTGCGAATGGTTTCGGAATCCCCCTCCATCACCAGGCTTTCATAGTCGTCCGCCGGTGGCCCCAGCGAGTGTGTGCGGATCGATGCCATACCCCAGAGATGCCCGAGCACGGTGTTAAGGCGGTCGACATGTACTGGAACGGTATGGAAATCGGTGCAGTAACGGGCAATCAGCTTGGCTGTCAGCGAGCCACTGACAGGCCGGTGGGCCACGATGCCGACCCAGAAGTCGAGGCTGAGCGCTTCGAGCCATTGTTCCGGATTCAGGGCGGACTCTGTCGGGGCGTTGGTCAGATCGAGAATGCCGACTCGGGCATCTTCCGGTGCCGACATCATGATCGGGACCCTATCTTGCAGGCAATACCCGGTAACCTGCCAGCGGGCTTCCAGTGCCCTGCGCAGCTTGCTGTTTCCGGGTGCCGCAGACAGCCATACGAGCGGTCTCTTTTCCGACACGCCAAACCTCCAGAGTTTGAACCATGGGGAAACGGGACTGCCAACTGAACAGAAAACGCCCAATTCACCTGGTGGGGTGATACGCTGGAAGGTAAACCTCCAGGTCCCGGAGCGTGCTTTCGCGACGCTTCCGGGTTTGTGACGCTAATCACATTGTATGCCAGAATCTTAATAGGATTGGGTTTCAAGCGCTTGGAAAACCCGGTTGGGACTGGTCGCGTAGATTCGTAAAGAATGCTGACGTTTGGTGCAGCCTCCGTTGACCATCCCTTGTTGGTGATGACGGGACAACCGAAGGACGAAGTGACGCATGGGTGACATGAACACGGTAGACACGACCAGAGCATCGAAAGGTGCGTTGTTGGCGGATCTGGAACGCTCGAGGCAGCGGACCCGCGCACTGATCACCTCGCTGCCCGAAGACCGGCTGGATGTGCCTTACCATCCGGGGGTAAATCCGCCCCTGTGGGAGATGGGGCACTCGGCGTTCTTCTACGAGGTGTTTGTGTTCGGCCTGCTAGATGGCACACCCAGTTTTGACCCGTCCATGGATGACCTGTGGGATTCGTTTCATATTCAGCACCGTGACCGCTGGAACCGGCAACTGTTTCCCGGGCGGGAGCAGACGCTGGCCTATTTCGACACCATCTACGACCGGGTCGCGGAGCGCATTCATGCCCGGCCGCTGGACGATCAGGCTCTGTACCTGAACCGTTACGCGGTGTTTCATCAGAACATGCATATTGAATCCATGACCTGGTGCCGGCAGACAGTCGGTTACCCTGCCTCCCCGGACAGCACGTTTGAACGCCCGGCGCCCGGCAGCCCGATACCCGGGGATGCCGAGATACCAGCCGGGCGCTGGCTGATCGGCATGCCGGATGGTTCTCCCCGGTACGCCTCGGAAGACTTCGCGTTCGACAATGAAAAGCCGCGGTTTGAGGTGGATCTGGCGGCCTTCGCCATTGCCCGGCAACCGGTGTCCAACGGCGAATTTCTGGCGTTTGTCGAGGATGGTGGCTACCGCCGGCCTGAGTTGTGGTCGTTTGGCGGCCGCAAGTGGCTGGAGACCGAGGTGGACATGGCGTTGGTACACGCCAGTGCCGAGCCCATGCCAAGAACGCCGTCACACCCGTTGTACTGGCGCTGGCACGACCGTGCCTGGCAGGAGCGGGTGTTTGACCGGTGGCAGCCGCTGAACCCGGATGCGCCGGCGGTACATCTGACGTACTGGGAAGCGGAGGCGTACTGTGAATGGGCCGGGCGGCGCCTGCCCACGGAATTCGAATGGGAGGTGGCGGCACTGGCGAATCGTCCCGGTGAACCGTTCCGCCGTTTTCCCTGGGGCAATGAGCCGCCGACCCCCCAGCTGGCGGATCTCGACGCTCGCAGCATGGCGCAGAATCCGGTGTTCGATTATCCCGAATCCGACAGTCCTTTCGGTTGCCGGCAAATGATTGGCGGTGTGTGGGAGTGGACGAGTGACCAGTTCCTGCCCTATGACGGATTCAAGGTCGATATGTACCCGTTCATGTCCACCCTGCAGTTCGGCGATCACAAGGTTACTCGCGGTGGCAGTTGCGCCACTTCTTCGTGCCTGATTCGCGGAACCTACCGGCAGGCCTATTTGCCATTGCGAAACGACGCCTACACCGGTTTTCGAACCTGCGCCCGGTGAGCGCGCTAGTGCTCGTGCGCGTCTGACCGGGAGACGATATGGCTGGCCAGTGCCACGCCGGTCTCGTTCATGGTCAGGTAGGCGTCGTTGGCGCCGGCCTCGCGAATTGCCTTGGCCTCGTCTTCGTACATGGTGTGCGCGACGATATAGCCCCGAAAGCCGAGCTTTCTGAGCATACGGGCGGCCACCAGTTTGCCTTCGATGTCACCCAGGGCAAGGATCACCGAATGCACGGAGGGCATATGCAGACCGCTCCAGAATGAGGCATCTTCGGCATCGGCGAACACCACGTTACGGCCTTCCTTCTGGTGCGCTTGCGCCTTTGCCGGATCGGAGTCGAGCCCCATCAGTTCGGTCTCGTGCCGGGCAATCCAGTCGTACGCGGCGGTGCCGGTTCGGCCCATTCCCATGATCATCACCCGTGTTCCACCCAGTGAAATGGGCTGTTCATCCGGGTGATGCTGCTTGCCCTCGAAGCGCGCCAGGCGATTGCCATAGCGCTCGAAGATCGAATGGGCAAACCGGTTAAGGGGAGCGGAAACAACAAACGACAGCGATACCGAGATCGCCAGCGGGACGAGCCAGTCCGGCAGCGCCACACTGGCCACGATCAGGCCGAACTCGCTGTAGTTGGTCAGGGCCAGTGATGACAGAAAGGCGCTACGCGCCCGCAGCCGGAACGCGAGAAGCAGAAAGAAAAACAGCAGGCCCTTGAGTGGCAGTACCAGACCGGCTATGGCGGCAAAAATCAGGGCATCGGTATCCGGCAGCCCGCCGATCCCGATTTGCAGGAAGAAGCCCACCAGGAACGCCTCTTTTACACTCCAGAGCGACTTCGAGAGTTCCTGGGAACGGGGGTGGTTGGCCAGCATGGCGCCGAACACCAGGGCCCCGAGTTCGGAACTCAGGCCCACCATATCGAAGCCATAGCCCCCGAGTACCAGGGCCAGCAGCAACCCCAGAAGCACCAGCAGTTCGTCGTGGCCACTGGCATCAAGCAGGCGATACAGGAAAGGCCGGAGCAGAGGTAATCCAAACACAATCAGGGCCCACTCGGACGGGGTCTGGCCGGCAGCGAAGCTCATAACGGCCAGGGCGATCAAATCCTGCATGATCAGGATGCCGATGGCGACCCTGCCGTGGAAGGCTCTCAGCTCACGTTTCGATTCCAATACCTTGGCGGCCAGGACCGTGGACGAGAACGACAGAGCGATGGCCAGTAGCAGGGCCGTGGACCAGGACAGATCCATGAGCAGATACAGGCCGGGGGTGAATACCGCGCAGGTGATGCCGAAATGCAGCAGGCTGCCGCCGATCACCTCCGGGCTGATAATGGAGCGGAGCTTGAGCTTGAGGCCAACGGTGAACAACAGGAGCAGAACGCCCACATGGGCAATTTCCTCCAGGGCATGGGTGGACTCAATAGTCAGGTCGGTGACGGAGCCCAGGCCGCTGAGTAAAAAACCAGCGGCCAGGTAGCCTACCAGGGGAGGCAGCCCGATGGTCTTCACCAGCAGGCCGAGAGCAAAGGCAAACGAAATCCAGAGAGCTTCAGGCATTGGCGGATTCTTTCTGTAATCACGGGGTTACGAGTGCAAGGCTATCGCGTTTCGTGGCCCCGTTGTAGTCGATTAACGTGGAATCCGCCGGTATTTGTTTCCTGGTGCCGGTTACTCGGGCGGGTGAGCCAGTTGCCGGAACAAATCTGCGGAACGATCCGGTGCTTCAATCATAGGTGCATGGCCAATCTCGTCCATCACTTCAAGACGGGCATTGGCGATCAGTGACGCGAACACTTCACCGTTGCGGTAGTTGATGATCCGATCTTCTTTGCCCCAGACGACAAGGGTTGGTGCCTCGATATTCTGGACCCGATTGCGGAATTCGGTCAGGAACCCGATGTCCCGAATGGCCTCAAAAATCACCTCGTTGATTTCCCGGTTGGCGATTTTCTTTTCTTCCAGCACCCCGAGCACGGGCCAGGGCATGAAGGGTTTTTCTTCCAGTGCGAAGTCGATTAAGCGCTCAAGATCGCCGGGTTTGCTGGGGATGAGCGGATTGTCGCCCGCCATGACCAGACCCACCAGTTCGGACTCGTAGTCCATGATGCCGGCGGGATTGAACAGCACCACGGATTTGACCCGGTTGGGATACTTGGCGGCGTACAGGGCGGTAATGGCACCGCCCATGGAATTGCCCATCATGTGGTATTCGGTCAGTGCCAGTGCATCCAGAATACGGGCCAGATGGTCAGTCTGCTGGGCCAGACTGTAGCCCAGGTCCATCGGTTTGCTGCTGTCACCGTGCCCCGGAAGATCAATGGCATAGACGTTGAAGTCGTCCGTCAGTTCTCTGGCCAGCCGGGTCCAGTTGTCCTTGGTGGCACCGAAGCCATGCACCATCACGATGGTGTCGCCGTCGGCCTGCTCCTTGTTGGCCAGGTAGGCGATCTGGAGATCATCAACTTGAACGGTGTTGACCTGAAGTCCGGCGCTGGAGCGCTCCAGGCCGATGGCGGTTTCATAAATCCCGTGCCGAGAGCAGGCGCTGAGCCAGAGTGTGGCGAGAATCAGCAAGGCAGCGTTAAGGCCGGTGTGGCGGGGCATGAGAGCAACTCCTGATCAATCATGGTGTCGGCGGGTACCGATTTGATCCCAGACTGTATCCCATAAAAAAGCCCGGTCAATGACCGGGCCCTTGTTTCGTGTGCTGGGTCAGGCTTGCTCGCGGGCGATGGCCCGATATGCTATGTCCTTGCGGAAGAACAGGCCGTCCCAACAGATTTTGCCAGCCAGCTTATAGGCCCGTTGCTGGGCCTCGGTGACTGTATTGCCCAGCGCGGTGGCGCACAGTACTCGTCCGCCGGCGGTGACAACCTGTTCGCCGTCGAGCTTGGTGCCGGCATGGAAGACTTTCTCGCCGTCGGTCTCGGATTCGGGCAGGCCGCTGATGGCGTCACCCTTGTTGTAGCTGCCGGGATAGCCGCCGGCGGCCAGAACAATGCCGACCGAAGCGCGCTCGTCCCACTCGGAGCTGCACTGGTCCAGTTTGCCGTCGGTGGCGGCAATGCACAGTGCTACCAGGTCAGAGCGCATGCGCAGCATGATTGGCTGGGTCTCCGGATCACCAAAGCGACAATTGAACTCGATCACTTTGGGTGCACCGGAGGCGTCAATCATCAGGCCGGCGTACAGGAAGCCTTTGTAGGGGTGCCCTTCGGCAGCCATGCCCCGTACGGTCGGGTAGATGACTTCGTCCATGATCCGCTGATGCACGTCGGCGGTGACTACCGGCGCCGGGGAGTAAGCACCCATACCGCCCGTGTTCGGGCCGGTGTCGCCGTCACCGACACGCTTGTGATCCTGGGAGGTGGCCATGGGAAGGACGTGCTCGCCGTCCACCATGACAATAAAGCTGGCTTCCTCGCCCTCGAGGAATTCCTCAATCACCACGCGGCTACCGGCGTCACCGAAGGTGTTCCCGGACAGCATGTCGCGAATGGCATCTTCGGCCTCTTCCAGGGTCATCGCCACGATCACCCCTTTGCCGGCTGCCAGGCCGTCGGCCTTGACCACAATCGGGGCGCCCTGTTCACGAACGTAGGCCAGCGCCTGATCCACGTCGGTGAAGTTGGCGTAGGCCGCAGTCGGAATCTTGTGCCGTGCCAGGAAGTCCTTGGTAAAGGCCTTGGAGCCTTCCAGCTGGGCTGCGCCGGCGCTGGGGCCGAATACCCGCAGGCCGCGCGCCTCAAATTTGTCGACGATGCCGGCAACCAGCGGAGCTTCCGGGCCCACGATGGTCAGACCCACGTTGTTGGTGCTGGCAAAATTTGCCAGGCCGTCCAGGTCCATTACATCGAGATCCACGTTTTCCAGCCCGGGCTCCCGGGCAGTGCCGGCATTACCCGGCGCAACGAAGACGCGGTCCGCGTCAGGGGACTGGGCGGCTTTCCAGGCCAGGGCGTGTTCACGACCGCCGCTGCCAATAACGAGTACGTTCATGGTCATAATCCTTCAGCGTGTCCGTAATCAGTGGCGGAAGTGGCGCATGCCGGTGAAGACCATGGCGATGCCATGCTCGTTGGCGGCATCGATGACTTCCTGGTCGCGCATGGAGCCGCCTGGCTGGATCACCGCAGTGATACCCGCTTTGGCGGCAGCATCGATGCCGTCACGGAACGGGAAGAAAGCATCCGATGCCATCACGGAACCCTTCACTTCGAGGTTTTCATCGGCGGCTTTGATGCCCGCGATCTTGGCGCTGTAGACGCGGCTCATCTGGCCGGCGCCGATACCGATGGTGCGGCCGGCCTTGGCGTACACAATGGCGTTGGACTTGACGTACTTGGCCACTTCCCAGGCAAACAGAAGATCGTTCAGCTCTTCTTCCGATGGCTGGCGCTCGGTAACCACCTTGACGTCTTCCATGGCCACCATGCCCAGGTCACGGTCCTGGACCAGCAGGCCACCGGTGACGCGCTTGTAGTCCATGCTCTGGATGCGCTCGCCGTTGAAGTCGCCGCAGGCCAGCAGCCGCACGTTTTTCTTGGCCGACACCAGTTCGGCGGCTTCCGGGGTCACGCTCGGGGCAATGATGACTTCCACGAACTGGCGCTCGATGATCGCGCTCGCCGTATCGGCATCCAGTTCCCGGTTGAACGCAATGATGCCGCCAAACGCCGACGTGGGGTCGGTGGCGAAGGCCAGGTCATAGGCCTGGCGAATATCGGCGCCAATGGCGACACCGCAGGGGTTGGCGTGCTTGACGATGACACAGGCGGGATCGGCAAACGGCTTGACGCACTCCAGCGCGGCGTCGGTGTCGGCCACATTGTTGTACGAGAGCTCTTTGCCCTGCAGCTGCTTGGCCGTCGCCACGCTGGCTTCTCTGGGGTTGCGCTCGGCGTAGAATGCGGCCCGCTGGTGTGGGTTTTCACCGTAACGCATGTCCTGAACCTTCACGAACTGGGTATTGAAGGTTCGGGGGAAGTCGGGGGTTTCGTTGTCGGCGACGCGACCACCAGATAGTTGGCAATGGCACCGTCGTAGCCGGCGGTGTGTTCGAAGGCTTTGACCGCCAGATCGAAACGGGTGCGGTAAGTGAGCTCGCCGCCGTTGTCTTTCAGCTCCTTCAGGACGCTGCTGTAGTCGTAAGCATTGACCACGATGGCGACATCGTTGTGGTTCTTGGCCGCAGCGCGAACCATGGTGGGTCCGCCGATATCGATGTTCTCGATAGCGGTTGGCAGGTCGCAGTCCGGGTTGGCAACGGTTTCTTCAAACGGGTACAGGTTGACCACGACCATGTCGATGGCATTGATACCGTGCTGTTGCATCACGTCATCGTCAGTGCCGCGACGCCCCAGAATGCCGCCATGAATCTTCGGATGCAGGGTCTTGACCCGGCCATCCATCATCTCGGGGAATCCTGTGTAGTCGGAAACTTCGGTGACCGGGACGTTGCTCTCTTTCAGGAGGCGGAAAGTGCCCCCGGTGGAGAGCAGTTCTACGCCAAGTTCGGTGAGGGCTCGGCCGAAGTCGACGATGCCGGTTTTGTCACTCACGCTGATCAGTGCGCGACGGATCGGGGTGTTAACCTGATTTGCCATGTGTCACTTTCTTTCTGCTGCGGGATGAACGAATAAGGGCCTCGCGAATGGTGTCCGGGAGGCCCTTATTGAAACGGGTGTCGGGATTATAGCAGACCGTACTGCTTGAGCTTCTTGCGCAGTGTGCCGCGGTTCAATCCCAGCATCACCGACGCCTTGGTCTGGTTGTTGCGGGTGTACTTCATCACCTGCTCCAACAAAGGCGCTTCCACTTCGGACAACACCAGCTGGTAAACCTCTGTCACCGGTGCGCCGTCAAGCTGCGCGAAGTAGTTTTTCAGAGCAACTTCGACGCTGTCACGCAGGGTGACGTGGTTGCCGCTGCCATTCAGCGTTGTCAGCTGATGGATGTCATCGTTAACCTGAGTGTTCAGGTTTTCGGTCGCCAAAGTCTCAGCGGTCATGCTGCGAATACCTCTCGATTTCGTAAGTCTTCAAAATACTGTTGGATGCTGTCTTTTTGCTCCAGCGCGCAATCAATGGCGTTGAAGCGTCTGCGAAACTGTTCGCCCTGCTCGTGGGTCTGCAGGTACCAGCCCACGTGTTTTCTGGCAATCCGCACGCCCATGGTTTCGCCGTAAAAATCGTGTAATGCGCCCAGGTGCCCGGCCAGAATCTGCTCAACTTCGTCCATGGATGGCGGGGGAAGATGTTCCCCGGTTTCCAAGAAATGCAGGATTTCCCGGAAGATCCAGGGCCTGCCCTGAGCCGCCCGGCCAATCAGAAGGCCGTCAGCGCCGGTGTGTTGGAGCACCTGCTGAGCCTTTTCCGGCGAGTCAATGTCGCCGTTGGCAAAGACCGGAATGCGCACCCGGGATTTCACGTCCGCAATGGTGTCGTACTCCGCCTCGCCGTTGTACTTGTCTGCGCGGGTGCGGCCGTGAATCGCCAGTGCCTGAATACCTGCTGCTTCCGCCATCCGGGCAATTTGTGGCGCATTGCGATGCTCGTGATTCCAGCCGGTACGCATTTTCAGCGTGACGGGGATGTCCACCGCGTTAACGACTGCCTCCAGAATGTCTCCAACCAGCTGTTCATCCTTCATCAACGCCGACCCTGCCGCCTTGTTACAGACTTTCTTGGCAGGGCAGCCCATGTTGATATCGATGATCTGGGCGCCAAGTTCGGCGTTCTTTCTGGCTGCGGTAGCGAGCATCTCCGGATCACCACCAGCAATCTGAACCGACCGTGGTTCAGGCTCGCCGGTATGATTCAGGCGAAACTTCGATTTGCGGGTATGCCAGAGCTTGCTGTCCGCTATGACCATTTCCGATACCGCCAGGCCTGCTCCCATCCTTCGGCACAGGAGCCGGAAGGGACGGTCGGTTACACCGGCCATGGGTGCAACAATGAGCGGGTTGGGCAAGGTGTACGGCCCGATTTTTGCCGTCGGCAGCATGATCTGAGTCCGTGTCACAGCGGGTTGAGCAAGTTTCGGAACTTTAATGGTTGTTCAATAAGTGATCGACCAAGTACCGAAGGGCGCTAATGATACCGTTGGGGCGGGCTTGATTGAAGGGGCTTGACGGTGAAAAAGGTGATTATTTTTCGTGCTTTTTGGTTGACTTTTGTTCTTCTGGGCGGTGGTCAGTATTTACTTGCGAGTGAATAGTTGCTAGCCCCTCAGGGTGTATAGGGGCGGAAGTTGATGTTGTAGTTGACGGCGTCTTTGCCCGGGTCCCGGATGTTTATGGCAATACGAACCGGGGTGTTGGTCGGCATGGCTTCGAGCGCCTGGCCTTCGCCGGCAAGGTACTCTCCGGGAGTGAAAATGCTCTGTGCCACCACGTCACCATTGAGGTTCGAGAAGGTGAGGGCAATGGCCGGGAACGGTTGCTCGAAGTTGGCCCGGTTGATGATGACGGCATCCACCAGCAACTGGCTCCGGTTTTCCGGATTGGTCTTGACCACCAGCTTCCGGCTCTGGATTGCGGCCACATTCACCAGTGGCTTGAGTTCGCAGCCCGCCAGTTCACAGCCCTTTTCGTAGAATGGCCGAAGTTCGGGGATGGCCGACAGCCGATCAAACTGGAACCAGGTGACCTGGGCGACCAGAACGCCGATCAGCGCCAGCACCACCAGGCTCCAGAAGAAGGTCCGCAACCGGCCGCCGCCGTTGCGGGGTACGGAAACGGGGTCGCGCCGCAGGTCTCCGAAGGGCACGGAGGCAGACATGGGTTCTCCCACGCGGTCTTCCTGGCCGGTAGCGCGAAAGGCGGGGGTGTCGTCCGCCAGCTCGAAGGAGGTTTCTGTCGGTGGTGTGCCAACCGGTGAAGGCCGCTCCTTTGGTGCCTGCTGTGAGGGTGCCTGCTGCGAGGACGTCTGACTCGATGTACCTGTTGTTCGCGGCTCCGGCGCGCTTTGCCTCGGCGTGGGTTCTGTGGGAGCGCGGGGCTCGGCCTTGGGGGCTGCTGTTGCCGGCTTCGTCGGGGGCGCGGGTTCGGAATCGCCGATCTCATCGAGCATGGCTTCCGCCCAGCTTTCATCAATGTTCTGGTTGGGTTCATCGACGTCAGCGTCTTTGAACGTGCTGCTGGAGGGCTGGTCGATGCTCAGGAAGCTGTCGCTCAACTCGTCTTCGGAAAACGTCTGCGAGCGGCCCGTGTAGTGGCCTTCGGAGGCATCCTCGTCGGGGTTGTCCGCAAAGACAAACTCTTCCTCGGATGAGAACCTGGCGGGATTTTCGGCGCTTTCGGTTTCTGCCGGGGCCTTTGGCGCCGCATGACTCGGCATCACCTGATGCTCGATGGCGTTGAAAATGGACATGCAGTTACCGCAACGAACCTTACCCCTGGCGACACTCAGCTGTTCGTCGGTTACCCGGAAGCGGGTCTCGCATTTGGGGCATTGGGTTTGCAAACTGCTTTGGCTCATTCTTCCATCCTGAAAGGCACTTAGCTACATACTTGGCAGTTTAGTGGTTCTGGCGCCTAGCGTCATCCGTCGAGGCGGCGTCCTGTGAGGCGTATCCATTCTTCGCGTTGTTCGGGTTCGTCCATGATGAACCAGGGCTCGTAAGCGGCCATCACCTCCCGGGCCTGATTGGACAGAATACCCGACAGGACCAGTTGGCCTCCGGGCTTGGTGAGCTTCGCCAGGTGCGGGGCAAGGCCAATCAGCGGCTGGGCCAGGATGTTGGCCAGCATCAGGTCGGCCTGGGTGTCCGGTTCGTTCTCGGGTAAGTAGAGATCGAGCCGGTCATCGGCGACGTTGTTACGGCGTGCATTGTCACGGCTGGCTTCGAGGGCCTGGGGATCGGTATCCACGCCGATCACATGCTCGGCGCCCAGCAGCAGTGCGGCGAGCCCCAGGATGCCGGAGCCGCAACCATAGTCGGTAACCTGCTTGCCGGTGACATCCTGGCCATCCAGCCACTCCAGGCAGAGCGCGGTGGTGGGGTGGGTGCCGGTGCCGAAGGCCAGGCCGGGGTCCAGCATCAGGTTGGCCGCGTCCGGGTCCGGAGCCTGGTGCCAGCTGGGGACGATCCAGAGCCGCTGACCAAATTGCAGCGGGTGGAAATCGTCCATCCAGGCCCGTTCCCAGTCCTGATCCTTGACCAGGCTGACTTCAATGTCAGCGAGTGTTTGCTGCGTCGACTGATGCCAGGCATCACGAATGTCCGCGCAGAGCTGGTCGATATCCTGACCGGCCTGGAACAGGCCGGTGACTACCGTCTGGCTCCACAATGGGGTCGTGCCCGGATCGGGCTCGTACAGCGGCTGGTCGGCGGCATCTTCCATGGAGACGGCATCAGCGCCCATCTCCATGAGCAGATCCTCAAGCTGGTCCGCTTCTTCGGGGCCAGCAGGGATCTTCAGTTGTATCCAGGGCATATACGATCCTTCGGTCGCGGATGCGGGCGATTATTCCCGCATCAGTTTTTCGAGGTGGTGGATCGTAAAGTCTACCCTTTTGAAGCCGCCATCGCGCACTAATCTGCGGTGCAGTGCCTGGTTGGTCTTGATGCCTTCCACCACGAGCTCATCCAGAGCATTTTTCATGCGCCGACGAGCGATCTCCCGGTCATCGCCCCAGGTGATGAGTTTGGCAATCAGGGAGTCGTAATAGGGAGGCACGGTGTAGCCGCTGTACAGGTGCGAGTCCACCCGAACCCCGTAACCACCGGGGGCATGGTAATGCTTGACCTTGCCCGGGCTGGGCACGAAGGTTTTCGGATCTTCCGCGTTGATCCGGCATTCCATTGCGTGCCCTGAGATACGGATGTCGTCCTGGGTGTATTGCAGCGGCAGGCCGCTGGCGATGCGCAGTTGTTCGCGCACGATATCCACGCCAGTCACCATCTCGGACACCGGGTGCTCAACCTGAACCCGGGTGTTCATCTCAATGAAGTAGAACTCACCGTCCTGGTACAGGAATTCGAACGTGCCGGCACCCACGTAACCAATCTCTTTGCAGGCATCGACGCATGCCTGGAGCGTTCTGGCTCGCGATTCCTGGTTGATGTTGGGGGCCGGCGCCTCCTCGATCACCTTCTGGTTGCGGCGCTGCATGGAGCAGTCACGGTCGCCCAGATGGATGCAGTTGCCGTGCATGTCGGCCAGCACCTGAACTTCTACATGGCGTGGCTGCTCCAGGAATTTTTCCAGATAGACGGTGGGGTCGCCGAAAGCGTTGCGCGCCTCGCTCTGGGTGATCTGGATGGACTTGAGCAGGGCCGCCTCGGAATGCACCACCTGCATCCCGCGTCCGCCACCGCCAGAGGCGGCCTTGATCATGACCGGATAGCCGATCTCCCGGGCGATACGAAGGGTGCGTTCGTTGTCGTCGGTGATCGGGCCGTCGGAGCCGGGTACGGTGGGTACGCCGGCCTTGATCATCGCGTTGATGGCCGAGACCTTGTTGCCCATCAGGCGGATGGTTTCGGCCCTCGGGCCGATAAAGCGGAATCCGCTCTTTTCTACCTGTTCGGCGAAGTCGGCGTTTTCGGCCAGGAAGCCGTAGCCGGGGTGGATGCCGACAGAATCGGTCACCTCCGCCGCGCTGATAATGGACGGAATATTCAGGTAGCTTTCCAGCGGGTTGTTGGGCCCGATGCACACGGATTCGTCCGCAAGCCGGACGTGCATCAGATCCCGGTCAACCTGTGAGTGCACGGCGACCGTCTTGATGCCCAGCTCCTTGCAGGCTCGCAGAATACGCAGGGCAATTTCACCCCGGTTGGCGATCAGAACTTTTTCTAGCATAGCCATGGGAAACGTTTACCGAGTTCAGGAAATGACAACCAGTGGTTGGTCGTATTCAACCGGCTGGCCATTCTCGACCAGGATGTCGGTGATGGTGCCGCTCTTGTCGGCTTCAATCTGGTTCATCATCTTCATCGCTTCCACAATGCAGATGACCTCGCCGGCTTTGACCGACTGGCCAACCTCAACAAACGCCTTGGCGGTGGGCGACGGCGCGCGGTAGAAGGTGCCAACCATCGGTGATTTCACACTGTGGCCGCTGGGGGCCTCGGGTGTCGGGTCGTCCTGTCTGGACCCTGGTGCCGCTGCGTCCGGCGCCGGCGCAGACTGGGGCGCCGGTGCAGAGTAATGGCTGACGTACTGAGTGCCCGCGGGCTGTTCGCGGCGCCGGGAGATGCGGACCGAGTCGTCGCCCTCATGAATCTCGAGCTCCTCGACATCGGACTCTTCGAGCAGCTCCATCAGTTTTTTGATCTTGCGAATATCCATGGTTTATTCAGTCCCGTTATTTCTGTTGTATCAGTGAAGTCGTTTCAGGGCTGCCTGCAAGGCCAGGTCGTAACCGTGGCTGCCCAGTCCACAGATAACGCCGGTGGCGATATCTGAAAAATACGAGTGGTGGCGAAAAGCTTCCCGGGCATGAACATTGGAAAGATGTACTTCGATGAACGGGATGCCGGACGCCAGCAAGGCATCGCGCAGGGCGACGCTGGTGTGGGTGAACGCGGCCGGATTGATAATGATGTAATCCACCCCTTCCGTGCGGGCTTCATGAATCCGGTCAATCAATTCGTATTCGGCGTTGGATTGCAGGTGCAGCAGGTGGTGCCCCTGCTCTGAGGCGGTTTGCCGCAGGCGGTTATCGATGTCTTCCAGGGTCTCATGTCCGTAAACCTCCGGCTCGCGGGTGCCGAGCGTGTTCAGATTAGGGCCATGGAGTACAAGAATAGTCGACATGCTGGGAAAAGCCTTAGTGAGTTTTACAGGATCGCCGAAATTCACGACATTTTCCTGTAATGGTGAGCACTTAATCGGCTCAGATCAATACTTTTTAACAATTTGCCGATGGGCAATTGGTCGTAGTCAGGCTGCGACCCAGCTACCGGCTGTGGACGAAGCTGTCGCTACCGGTCGCTATTGTCGGCAAGTGCTGTCCCGGGTGCCATACGACGTTGGTTCGATAACAGAAGGGAAGCCGGGCACTGCAGGGCGCGCCCGGCTGGATAACCGAGGTTCAGGCGTCGGCGAGGGTGACGCAGTTCCGGCCCTGATCCTTGGACGCGTACAGGGCTCTGTCAGCGCGTTCGCACAGGGACTGCGAGCTGTCGTCCTGCCATTGGGCTATGCCGCAGCTGAAGGTGACATTGAATTCCCGATCTCCCGCCGGCTGGTGAAGGTCGGCAAAACGCTCGCGGATTTCGTTGAGGATGTTGCGGGCATCGCTGGGCCGGGTGTCCGGCAGGATGATGGCAAACTCTTCACCGCCGTAACGGCCGATGTGGTCGGTTTTGCGCAGGCGTTGCTTGAGGAACATGGATAGGCTGCGCAGGACCCGGTCACCGATCGGGTGCCCGAAGGTATCGTTGATTTTCTTGAAGTAATCAATGTCGAGCATGGCAAAACACAGGGACTGTCCTTTCTGTCGCGCCCGGGTGATCTCCTGATCCAGCAGCTGCAGGGTATGGGTGTGGTTGTACAGGCCGGTCAGGCTGTCACGGATCATCAGGGCCAGCAATGACCGTGCCCGTCGGCCCCGGTTATGGATTGTCGCGATCAGGTGCTTGGGGTCGATGGGCTTGGTCAGGAAGTCATCCCCGCCCAGACTCATGGCGTGCAGCTGCTTGCTGACGTCGTCTTCGGCCGACAGGTAAATGATCGGCACGCTGTGGAGTCGGTCCTGCTGGCGGATGACCCGGGCGATTTCCATGCCGGTGCAGCCGGGCATATACATATCCAGGATGATGATCTCCGGGGAGAATTCGTCCAGGGCATGGATGATCTGCATGGGGTCGGTAATGACGTGGGGCTTCATGCCGGCCTTGGTCAGGACTGTCTCCATGTATTTGGCCTGGGCCCGGGAGTCGTCCAGCACCAGCACCCGGTAGGGCTCCACCGTGTTGCCGTAGGTGTAGGTTTCGATCTTTTCGATCAGCTGGCCCGGGTCCACCGCCGGATAGAAAAATTCCTCGCCGCCACAGCGGGACGCGCGCAGGCGGGTTTCAATGGTGCCGTCCTCGTCGCTGACAAAGATCACCGGGATCGGGGTTTCGTGGCGTTCCTGAAGGTGCTCGATGGTGCCGATACCGGCGTTGGTTTCGCCGCCAAAGCCCACGTCCATCAGGATGGTCTCCGGCTTGTGCAGCCCGCAGGCCTCAATCAGTTCCTCGGCGTCGGTGAAGGCGGCCGCCCGGAATCCAAAGAATTCCAGTTGGCGAACCAGCCGGTTGGAGAGTTCTTCGTTAGCCAGGGCAATGTAGACGGGGGTACGGCGAAACTGCCTCGGAGGCTGGGTGGTGTTCTGGTCGGTGCGCCTCAGAGTGCTGCGGGACAGATTTTCGATGGCGTCGAGCAGCTGCTGGCTCAGCGTGTCATCCAGGGGGGTGTCTGCGGGCCAGCTCTGGATCAGGTCAAGAATTCGGGTGCCAGCGTCGGCATGGCTGGCCATTTCGAAGCGCTGGGCGTAACGCACCAGTTTGTCCGTGGCTGCGGCGAAGTCGGCCCGATGGGCGTGGGAGGATTTGAGGTCCGAGTGAATCTTTTGCCAGGTATCCAGAACAACCCGTGCCTGGGTTGTCACACGTCGCGCGAAATGCTGCCTGAGTTTCTCTTTCTGGCTCTCGTCGTTCATTGTGTTCCGGCCTATTTCTTTTTTATTAATCCCTGTCCACTCCAGTCCGGACAATTTTCCCCGTCAGTCCTTTTCCAGAGTCTATAGTGTTTACTAATGTCGGCGCAGGTTGTTCTATGTAAATCTTTGTCAATTGCCCGGCGCAAGTCACAAATTGCCTGTCGGTTGGCGCGTGATCAGCCGGAGTATTCATGAATGATCGGGAACCGGGCACGCATTCATCCCACGCAGCGGGGCGCGGCGTCCCTGCGCTCGATTCTGCTGTTGTTCACTGGCACGCTGTTGTTGCTGGTTCTTGCCGCTGGCTTTGTGACCAGTTTTGGCTATTTCCGTACCTATGTGTCAGAACAGCTGGCCGGCCATGCCCAGGACGGTGCCACCGCGGTCGGCCTCTCCCTGTCCAATGCCATTGATGGGCGTGATCCGGTCGCGTCGGCATCGCTGATTGATGCGGTGTTCGACAGCGGCCGGTACCTGTCGGTGCGTTACCTGGATCTGAACGGGGAAGAAATTGCCGGTCGGACCATGCCCACGTCTGAGTTGCCAACACCCGGCTGGTTCCGGTCGCTGGCGGATCTCGATCTGACGGCCGGCGAGGCCGAGGTGGTGCAGGGCTGGAACCGCCTGGGAACCGTCGAGGTAGTCAGCAATCCGAAGCGCGCTTACCAGGATTTATGGCGCATCACCCTTGGCCTGGTCGTCGGCACGCTGGTGATTGGCGGTCTTGGTCTGTTCGTGCTGTTCCTGTTACTGACCCGGACACTCATGCCCCTGCGGGCGCTGGAGCAGCAGGCAAGGGCGCTCGGGCAGCGGGATTTCCGCAAGCGTGTGACCACGCAATCGACCCGGGAACTCAACCAGGTCACTGCCGCCATGAACCAGATGGCGGATGATCTGGGGCGGCTGTTTGATGGCCAGGGCAAGCTGATCGCCCACTTGCGGCGGGTTAACAATGAGGACCCCATCACCGGCCTGGCCAGCCAGCGGGCTTTTGATCAACGCCTCAAGACGGAAGTGGAATCGGAAGAAAGGGCGGCCCCGGGCGTGCTCGTTCTGATCAAGTTTGCGCATTTCGCGGAGTACAATCAGTCGTTTGGCCGCAACGAAGCCAACCGGCTGCTGTCATCCATGGCCAAGTCCATCGGTGCCTTTGTCACGAGCCATGCCGGCACGTTTGCCGGTCGCCGTAACGGTGCCGAGTTCTCCCTGTTCATCCCGGGCGCGCAGCCGGCCGATGCCAAAATCTGGTGTGACGAGCTGCTGCAGCGACTGGACGGGCTGTACGCGGATCTGGCGTCGCCCCTGGCCGTGGCGGTTCATGCCGGGATAGCGCCCACCGGGGCGGGGCGCGGTATCAGGGAGCTGTTCGCCTCGGCGGATGAAGCGCTGCGCTCCGCTCAGGAGCGGGGTGGTACCTGCTGCGTGCTGTCCGAGCCGGATAGCGAAGGCCACCACAATCTGGAGACCTGGCGGGCGATTATTGCCCAGGCCATCCGTGACCAGAGTCTGGCGATCTGGATGCAGCCAATGGTCAGCGAGCATCACCCGGAACCGATATATCACCAGGTGTTCTCGCGTCTGGATGGTCCCGAGGTGGCGTTGAAGGCCAGTGCCTTTGTGCCGCTGGCCGAACGTTTCGGCCTGATTGGTGACATCGACCGACAGGTGATCCGGAAAGTGCTGGCGCGTTTGCGGCGTGAACCGACGCGGGCCCTGGCAATTTCCCTGGGCGGTGCGTCTGTGGCGAGCGAGGCGTTTCGTGACGATATGCTGACCATGCTGGCGGCCTGTGGTGACGAACGCATTAACCTCTGGGTGGGCATTTCAGAACACACCATTCATCATCACAGGAAGGAGGCAGGCATTCTGGTCAAGGCGCTGGTTCGGCTGGGCGTGCCGGTGCTGGTGGATCGATTCGGCGTCGGCGGTGTGCCGTTCAGTTATCTCCGGAATCTGACCGTTCAGGCGTTGCGTATCGACAATACCTTCGTTCACGATATCGATACCCACGATGATAATCGCTTCTATGTGGAGTCGGTTCTGTCCATTGCCCATAGTCGCGGGGTGAAGGTGTTTGCCACCGGTGTGGAAACCGCTGCCGAATACTCGGTACTCTGCGAACTGGGTATCGATGGGGCCATGGGTTACCATCTTGGGCGGCCGTACGCTGCCGACAATCAATAGATAGGGGATTCGTATTCTATGCCAGGCAAAATCAGTCAGTATTTCAGGGACAAGAAAGACGATGTGCAGGATTACGCCGGTGCTGCGCGCGGGGGCGTGTTTGGCAAATTTGTCCTGATTGTCCTGGCCATTTATCTGCTGGTGACCATTGTTCTGGGGATGTTCTGGAGCAGCGAACCGGATACTTTCTCGGTGCGCGAGCACACCCGGACCCTGGCCAGCCAGATGGAGCGTGAACCGATCACCGGTTTTGCCACCACCGCCACCATGATCCGGATTGCCGAAACGCTGCTGGAGAAGCCGGGTGGTTACATTTACAACGATATCTTCCCGCCCGGGCTGTGGCTCGACAACATGCCGAACTGGGAATATGGCGCTCTGGTGCAGTTGCGCGATTTCTCGCGCGCCATGCGCAAGGACATCAGCCGGTCTCAGAGTCAGTCCGCTGAGGATCGCGACCTGAGCATTGCCGAGCCCCAGTTCCACTTTAACGCAGGTAGCTGGGCCATTCCCTCCACCGAAGCCGAGTATCGCCGGGGTATCCGGGCGCTCAAGCGCTACCTGAACCGGCTTTCCGACCCAGAGCAGGCCGATGCCCAGTTCTTCGCCCGGGCCGATAACCTGAGTAACTGGCTGGCGGACCTGGAAACCCGGCTGGGCAGTCTGTCTCGTACTCTGGGTGAGAGTATCGGCAAAGCATCGGTATCGGATGCAGTATCCAATGTCTCCGACGAGAATCCGCTTGATGAGGAAGTGGGCGGTCTGTCAGTGAAAACCCCCTGGACTGAAATTGACGATGTGTTCTACGAAGCGCGAGGCAGCGCCTGGGCGCTACTGCACATCTTCCGTGCCGTCGAGGTGGATTTCCGTAAGGTCCTGCGAGACAAGAATGCCATGGCCAGCGTCAAGCAGGTCATCATCGAGTTGGAAGGCGCGAACAGTTCCATGTGGAGCCCGGTCGTACTGAACGGGAGCGGATTCGGGGTGCTCGCCAACCACTCCCTGACCATGGCCGCGTATCTGTCTCGCGCCAATGCGGCGATCAGCGACATGCGGGATTTGTTGTCCCGGGGCTGATGGGAAGCCGTGACATGGCATAAAAAAAACCGGGCAAATGCCCGGTTTTTTTTATGCCTGCGAGGTTAGCGAATCAGCCGTTGTAGGCGTTAATCGCGTCCTCGATGGCTTTCTTGGCAGCGGCCGCGTTGTCCCAGCCCTGCACCTTGACCCACTTGCCCGGCTCCAGGGTCTTGTAGTTTTCGAAGAAGTGGCGGATCTGGTTACGCAGCAGTTCCGGCAGATCGTCGATCTCCTGAATGTCGTGGTAGGTCGTGGTCAGCTTGTCGTGGGGAACCGCAACCAGCTTGGCGTCACCACCGGCTTCGTCTTCCATATTCAGCACGCCGACCGGACGGCAGCGGATCACGGAGCCGGCCTGTACCGGGTAAGGGGTAACAACGAGCACGTCCAGAGGATCGCCGTCGTCAGCCAGGGTGTGCGGGATGAAGCCGTAGTTGGCCGGGTAGAACATCGGGGTAGCCATGAAACGGTCGACCAGCAGGGCGCCCATGTCCTTGTCCAGCTCGTACTTGACCGGCGAGCTGTTGGCCGGAATTTCAATGGCAACGTAGATATCTTCAGGCGGGTTCTTGCCTGCGGGGATGTTTGCGAATTGCATAGTTGATCCTTCCTGACGTGTGAGTCTTGAATGACACTGCGGTAAAAAGAGGCCGATAATTATACGGCAGTATCAGGAAGTTCGAAACCAAACCGTTCCCGGTTGCCCTACAGCTTCAGTTGTTTGGCGATCAGCTCCTTCATGATTTCGGTGGTGCCACCACCAATCGACAGGATCTTGGCATCGCGGTACAGACGCTCGACCACCGATTCACGCATGAAGCCCATGCCGCCGAAGATCTGAACCGCCTCGCGAGTTACCTGCTCACAAACCCCGACCGCAAAGTTCTTCGCCATGGCGACCTGGGTTATCGGGTTCTTGCCGGCCTGCATCAGGGCCGCGCACCGGTAGGTGTATTCCCGCGCGATATCGATCTGGGTTGCCATGTCCACCAGCTTGTGACGGGTGACCTGGAACCCGCTCAGGCTCCGGCCAAAGGCCTGACGCTGGCGCGCGTAATCTGCGGCGGCTTCGTAGGCCAGTTGTGCCGTCATGTAGGCCATCACAGACAGGCTCAGGCGTTCGGCAAGAAAGTTACTCATAATGGCGATAAACCCGGCATTTTCGGCGCCGATCAGTCGATCCGCCGGCACCCGGCAGTCCTCGAAGAACAGCTCCGCGGTGTCGCTGGCCCACCAGCCCATCTTGCGCAGTTTTTTTCCGGTGGCAAACCCGGGCGTGTCCCGGTCCATGAGCAGCAGGCTGATGCCGGCGTGGCCTTCACCACCCGTGCGAACGGCAACGACGTAATGGTCGGCCCGGTGGCCGCTGGTGATGAACGTTTTGCTGCCGTTGACCACGTAGTGTTCACCGTCTCTGACAGCCCGGGTTTTCAGGTTGGCGACATCCGACCCGCCGCCCGGTTCGGTAATGGCCAGCGCGGCAATTTTTTCACCCGTCAGAACCGCTGGCACGACCTGCTCACGGATGTGAGGTTGAGCCCACTTCACGACTGGGGGCAGGGCAATATCGAGCGATCCCAGGCTGGCCACCAGGCCACCGGAGGTGGACCGCATCAGTTCTTCGGATACTGCGACTCGCAGGAACAGGTCCCCTTCGCCGTTGCCACCGAGTGCCTCAGGGTAGCCGACGCCGAGGAGTCCGGCATCGCCGGCTTGCTGGTACAGAGCCCGCGGGAATTCGCCAGCCTCTTCCCAGTCATCAATGTGGGGCAGAACGTGGGCATTGATGAACTTTCGGGTGCTCAAGCGAGCTTGCGTGTGGAAATCGGTAAAGTACTCGGTCACGGTGACGGTCCCTCGTTCTTGAAGGTATGTCGGCAGTGTTGCGCAAATAAATTCACCGAGCAAGCGCTTGGTTTGGTGTTTTGGGCCAGAAAAACCGGCGCTCAGGCCGGTTCTTCGGTGGCTGGCAGTCAGTCCGCAGCGGTCATCGTTTTGACGCCGTCAGCGGTGCCCAGCAGCAGCACATCCGCTGGACGGCGGGCGAACAAGCCGTTGGTGACAACGCCAACGACGTTGTTGATCTTGTTTTCCATGTCGATGGGACGGGACAAGTCCATGTTGTGCACATCGATGATGATGTTGCCGTTATCGGTTACGACTCCTTCCCGGTAGACCGGATCCCCGCCGAGCTTGACGATTTCACGGCCGACATGGCTCCGGGCCATGGGAATCACTTCCACGGGTAGAGGGAAGTCGCCGAGGATGCCGACCATCTTGGATTCGTCGGCAATGCAGATGAAGGTCTTGGCGACGGCGGCCACAATTTTTTCCCGGGTCAGCGCCGCACCACCACCCTTGATCAGTTCCAGTCGTTCGTTGGCTTCGTCGGCGCCGTCGATGTAGAACTCCAGGGAACTGGCGCTGTTCAGGTCATAAACCGGAATGCCGTGGCTTTTCAGGCGCTCAGCGGTGGCTTCTGAACTGGCAACGGCACCATCAAACTCGGTCTTGTGGTCCGCCAGCAGGTCGATAAAAAAGTTTGCGGTGCTTCCGGTGCCCACGCCGATAATGCTGTCGCTATCCAGCTTGGGGGCGATGTAATCCACGGCGGCTTTGGCCACGGCTTGTTTCAGTTCGTCCTGGGTCATTTTGAACTCCGGAGGCAATTCAGTGTGAGTTTGGCGTCATTATAGCCGTTCGGAGGCGGCAGCTTATAGACGGCTGCGGTGCAAACTTTCTACACTGTCGCTTTTTACAATCACTTACGTTCAACCGGAACCGCTATGCCGCAACGCTATATCAAAAAAATTCTCGATGCGCGGGTTTACGATGTCGCCAACGAGACGCCCCTGACGGAAGCTCGCAGTCTGTCCAAGCGCTTTGCCAACAATATCTTTCTGAAGCGCGAAGACCTCCAGCCGGTGTTTTCCTTCAAGATTCGCGGCGCGTACAACCGGATTGCCCATCTGTCGGAAGAGCAGAAAGCGCGCGGTGTGATCTGTGCCTCGGCCGGTAACCACGCCCAGGGTGTGGCGCTGGCGGCCAAGAAACTGGGCATCAAAGCAGTGATTGTGATGCCGCAGACCACGCCCGAGATCAAAGTGCGCTCGGTGCGGGACCACGGTGCCAAGGTGGTGCTCAAGGGTGACGCTTTCGATGAGGCGGCGGCCCACGCCCAGGAACTTCTGCAAAAGCATGGTTACACCTACATCCCGCCCTACGACGATCCGGATGTCATTGCCGGTCAGGGTACGGTGGCCATGGAGATCATGTGGCAGTTCAGCAAACCGATTCACGCCATCTTTATCTGCGTGGGCGGTGGTGGCTTGATTGCGGGCATGGCCGCCTACATCAAATATCTGCGGCCGGAGGTAAAGGTAATCGGTGTCGAACCGGAGGATTCCAATTGCCTGCAGGCGGCATTGAAAGCCGGGGAGCGGGTGGTGCTCGACGAAGTCGGTATTTTTGCCGACGGCGTGGCGGTAAAGCAGATCGGTAAATACCCCTGGGAAGTGTGCAAGGAGCACGTGGACGAAGTCATCACCGTGTCCACCGACGAAATCTGTGCGGCCATCAAGGACGTGTTTGAAGATACCCGCTCCATTGCCGAACCAGCGGGCGCGCTGGGTGTGGCTGGTATCAAGAAATACATCGAGCGTGAGCAGATTGAGGGCGAGAACCTGATTGCCACGCTCAGCGGCGCCAACATGAACTTCGATCGTTTGCGCTACGTGTCTGAGCGCACCGAAGTGGGTGAAAAGCGTGAAGCCATTCTGGCCGTGACCATCCCGGAAAAGCCGGGGGCGTTCAAGACGTTCATCAACGCTCTGCACAAGCGCAACATTACCGAATTCAACTACCGCTATTCGGACAGTGCCGAGGCCACGATTTTTGTCGGTGTGCAGATTGCTGCCGGCGGCCATGGCCGGGAAGAGCTGGTTCAGGATCTGCGCGAGGCAGGGTACGGCGTGATCGACCTGACGGACAGCGACCTGGCCAAGCAGCACATCCGTCACATGGTGGGTGGCCATGCGCCGAACATCGGGTCCGAACAGGTGTTTCAGTTCGAATTCCCGGAGCGTCCCGGGGCATTGATGAAATTCCTGAGTTCCCTGGGCACCCGCTGGAATATCTCGATGTTCCACTACCGCAATCATGGCGCGGCTTACAGCCGGGTTCTGCTGGGTGCGCAAGTTGCGGCAGACGAGGTCGAGGACTTTGAGGCGATGCTCGACAAGGTGGGATTCCGATACGAGAACATGACCAGCAATGAGGCGTATCGCTTGTTCCTTGGGGCGGGCAACGGCAACGGTTGAACGGTGTCGGGCGGGCCAGGAGGCCGGTGGAAACTTACCGATCTGTAACCCGTCCGAAATTGCCAAGGTTAAGATACGTGTTAATCTTTCATTGGATTCTGAGAAGTTTCTGTAGCTGACTGTTTTTCAGATAAAATCAATCACAACAATCTGAAGGAAGCACCACCATGGGCGGCAAGCCTGACATCATCAAAGCCATCGTGCTGATTTTCGCCGTAGGGCTTGTCATCAGTGGGTTCACGTCCATCGAGTTTTCAGACGACTCCACAACCGCTCAGGCCGGCCTCGGACCGGTCACGCTTCAGAGTGTTGAGTCACCCCTGAACCGGTAACGGTGCCGGTCAGTGACCACGCCGTGCAGGGGGATGTCCCAGGGTTCGATCGGCAGCTGTTCCACCCGCTGAAAGTCATGAGCCAATCCAATCAGCTTTGGCGCCATCGCTGGCCGTAAGCGGCTGAATGCAAAGGTCCGGTCATAGAACCCCCCTCCCATGCCAAGACGCCCGCCTTCGGTGTCGAATCCCACCAGTGGAAACAGAACCGCATCAAGCGTCCAGGCGGGGCGTGTCACCTGTGGCCGAAACGCTGGTTCCGGGATACCAAAACGGTTCGGGAATAATCTTGTTTGCTCGTCAAAGCGGGTGAAACTCAGTTTGCCTTCGTGCACAGGGTGCAGAACCGGGAGGTAAAACTGCACACTCCTCCGCCGAGCCATGTGCATGAAGGTGAGGGGGTCTATCTCACCATCATTCGGCAGATAAATCGCGATGTGTCGCGACCGGATCAGGTCCCGATGGGTCAGCAGGTTGAGTGCCAGATTGTTGGCGGCATCCCGCTGGGCGCTGGCGCTCAGCGCGCGTCGTTGCCGACGCAGGACCTTGCGGAGCTGAGCGCGTTCTGACTTGTCAGGATGGTCTGCAAACGGATGGGGGGTAGCGCGTTGCGTCAAAATAAAGCTTCCCGAGCTGCCGTTGTCGGATGTGGCCCTTGAACCCAAAGTTCAAGGTCGGTGGCCGCTGTGACATATTAGGCTTTCCCCTTGTGGGGACATGCTCACAATGCCCTGAAGTAGCCACCTGGGTAGTGCGCATCGGCTCGAGGACGTATCCGACCCGTCGAACAGCCCAGGAAGTTGACGCCATTATACGGGTAGTGCCCGGGCCGTTTGCAATAGCAGTTTCGGGAAGCCTCAATACAGACAAACTATTGGCGATTACTCAGATGGTTTGCCAAGCGCGTTGTCGAGCTTGCTGTCCATGGACTCCAGTATCGACTTGGTGGCGCCGGACATGCTGTCCTGCTCCAGCAGTTCGTGGGTGATGTTGAGGGCGGCCATCACCGCTATTCGTTCGGTGCCGAATACCTTGCCGCTGGCGCGGATTTCACGCATCTTTTTGTCGAGGTGCTTGGCGGCCCGCGTCAGGGCATCCCGCTCTTCCTCCGGGCAGGCCACAAGGTATTCTTTGTCGAGAATCTTGACCTCAACGGTGGTGGATTCCTGAGACATTAATGGTGCTCCAGCGCCCGCAGGCGGCCAATCATGGCTTCGATCTTGTTTTTGGCAAGATCATTCTTCTGCATCAGTTGAGCCCGCTCCCGATTCCAGTCGTCCTGAAGCTGGCGCAGGCTTGCGTTATCTTGCTCCAGTTTCTGGCAGTGCTCGATCAGCTTGTCCAGCTTTACCGCTAATGCTTTTACTTCGGACTGTTCCATTGTACGTCCAGCATTGTTTGTTGAGGTTGCAACTAACTATAAGTTGGTACGGTAAGTCGGTCAATTTACAGGAAGGTTAGAGACTTGGGGCCGTGACGCCGGTCACTCACCGGGGGTCGGCCCCAATGTGGTTGACCGGCTCCGGAACCACGCACTTAGCCCCGGGATCAGACCAACGAGTCCTGCCGTGACCGGAACGGCTGCCAGCAACAGCCATTCGGGGTGTGTGAGTGCCCGCAAACGGATCTGCAGCCCATAGTGGCTCTGCAGCCAGGGGCCAAGCATGGATACCAGTATGGTGCAGAGAATGACGGCCAGAAGGCTCGCAACCAGGCCCAATGCGACGCATTCAATCACTTGCAGGCCGGCAATGAGGCGGGGGGAGGCCCCGGTAGCCCTGAGAATTGATATTTCGTGGGCGCGCTGGGCCTGAATCGAGAGCAAGACCGCCACCAGGCCAATAAAGCTGGTAATGATCACCAGGCCAGTGATCGCCAGAAGCACTCTTTCGAATTGTCCCATCAGCCGCCACAGCTCGCTCAGCGCAACGCCGGGCAGGATCGCAGAAAGAGGCTCTTGCTGGAACTGATTGATGTCGCGCTGCACCTGGAACGTCAGGAGTCGTTTGTTCAGGCCGGCGTAGGCTGCGGAAATGTTTGAGGGCACGAACTGTCGCTCGACCGCCTGCTCGCGCGTCAGGGTTCGCCCCGGGATGGCGACGCCGGATTCCCAGCCCACATGCATGGCTTCAATGCCCGCCAGGCTCACATAAACCGCTTGGTCTACCGGAGTGCCGGTGCTTTCGAGAATGCCCGACACGGTGAAGGGCGTTTGTTCATGGTTGGAAAAACTCGTTCGTCCGGCGCCGTGGGAGAGCACGACCTGATCGCCCACGGTGTGTTGGAGCTCCCGTGCCACGCTGGCCCCCAGGACAACGTCGAAAAGGCCGTTGAACCATTTGCCCGTCCGGATCTGCAGCGGGTTGCCCTGGGCATACCGGAAGTGTTTCAAAAAGCGGTCATCGGTGCCGACGACCCGGTAGCCCCGATAGCTGTCGCCAAGGGAGATGGGGATCAGCCAGCCAATGCGCGAATCAGCCTCAAGGGTCTGAAACGTTTGCCAGCTCAGGTTGTTGGTCGGTTCACCGATGTGGAACACGGTGTACAGCAGTAGGTTCAGCTGCCCGCTGCGGGCGCCGATAATCAGGTCGGTGCCGTTGATGGTGTTGGTGAATGATTGTCGCACCTCGGTTCGCAGGTACTGAATGCCCAGAAGGAGCGAGATGCTGAGGGTCAGTGTCAGGCAAATCAGGGCCAGAACGCGCCGGCGATGCCACAGGCTGGCCATTGCCAGGGACAGGGGCAGGCGGATCTTCATGCGTGGCCTCCCGACAATTCCATATGGTGGTGAAAGTGCGAGGACAGTCGGTGGTCGTGACTGACGAAAAGAACTGACGTTCCGCGCTCGTTTGCAAGGTTCAGCAGCAGGTCCAGAAAGCGGTCCCGGTTATCGGTATCCAGCGCCGAGGTAGGCTCGTCTGCGAGGATCACCCCGGGGGCGCCAATCAGTGCCCGCGCTGCGGCAATGCGTTGCTGCTGGCCAATACTCAGTCGCGTGACTTTCCGGTTCCAGAGGTCTTCGGGGATCGTCAGTGCTGACAGCAGTCGCCGGGCTTCGTGGTGCGCGTTGGGGGCCGTGGCGCTTTTGCGCAAGCGGGAAAGGCGGCAGGGCAGTGTGACGTTTGCCATCGCGGTCAGGTAGGGCACCAGATTGAATTGCTGGAAGATAACCCCCAGGTGGTCAGCGCGGAACCGGTCACGGCGGCTTGCCGTCAGTCCGGACAGCTCGGTTCCCAGCAGCGCAACGGTGCCCTTTCTGGGTGTCAGCATGCCCGACAGCAGGCTCAGGAAGGTGCTCTTGCCGACTCCGCTCGGGCCATGTAGAAACATGTGTTCACCGGGCTGCAGGCAGATGTCGGGAAAGGTCAGCGGCTTTTGCTGGGGGCGCCACTGGAATTCCAGCGCCCGGGTCTGAATGGCCGGGGCGTCAGTGCCGCCGGCTGGCTGGTTGTCTGGCGGTGTCCGGATGTTCATGTTCGAGCGTGTTTGCCTCGTATATGATAGGGGCGTAAATTGTCGTCGCGTTGTGGAGAATGCCGTGTTTGTGTTGCGGATGCCAAGAGTTCAAACGGTTGCCGTCCTGTCATTATTACTGGTGCTTGGTTTTGGGGTGTCCCCGGCAAGCCGCGCCGAAACTCAGGAAATCGATTGGCTGGAACTCATGCCAGCCGAGGATTTGGCGTTGCTGGAGAACCTGCCAGAGGTTGAGCACAATGGCGATGGGCCGGCTTTGCTCCCCGATGAGATCATGACCGGGCGAGTGGTGCCGGAAATGAATAACACTGAGGGTCGAATTCCTGGCTTCGTGGTGCCGCTGAAAACGACCCAGGACATGGAGATCCTGGAGTTCTTCCTGGTTCCCTACTACGGGGCGTGCATACATGTGCCGCCACCACCGCCCAATCAAATCATCCACGTTCGTTATCCGGAAGGATTCAAGCTGGAAGCCCTTTACGATGCTGTCTGGGTTGAAGGCACCCTGGTGATCGATCGTACCGAGAACGATCTGGGTACCTCCGCCTACTCCATAAACGCCGAGTCCGTTACGCCCTACCAGCAGTAAATCAGGGCGCCAGATTGATGGCCTGCTCCTCATTGGTGAGGGTTGCGCCGCTTTGTCCCGATGGTGTCACCCACATGACATCCAGCTCCTGCAGTCCCGGATACTGCCTGAGCAGCGGGGTTTTCAGCGCTGTGGCGTTGCTCAGGTCGGGGCACTCGAGGCTTTGACTGACATGGATGTCCCGGTGCTCCTCGTCGTCATGGTTGTGCCCGTGATGATCGTGCTCGGTGCGGGAGCCCATGTCCGGTTCAGATGTTCTCAGGGTGCAGCGCTCATCCGGGGTGTCGATGAGCGGCGTCGTGCTCAGCCACGCCTGTACCTCATCAACGATTCTGGTCTCTTCCGGGGTGTGCGCTTGGTGTTCAAATCCCAGCAGGTTGCCCGCCGGCGATGAGAACGCAATATCCACGGTTGAGTTTTCAATGACGAACTGGAGCGTGCCATGGCCGTGCACGTGCGCGCGTTCCGAGGCAGTCGCCAGCGCACCGGAGCACAGGGCAGCGGCGAGAGCAAAGGGGATGCGAAGGCCTGTTAATACTGATCGTTTCATGACGGGTCTCGATGAGTTTTGCAATGTTATAACATTTTGCATGGAGTGGAGATAAAGGCAAGCGATTCGTGTTTTAAAGCCCCGTGAATGCTAGGATAGAGCCATCATTCAACTACACAGGATTGTCTTGGTTCATGTCAGAAACCGATACTTCCGGTGCTGCCCGGGCGGCCGAATTTGAACGCTGGGCAAACGTCTTCACCGCGCATCAGGCCTTCAGTCATCCCTCCGAGTTGCACGGAGTGCTGTGTGGCCGTCTCGCCACCGGTGCCCGCATCCAGGAAGCGGAATGGCTAAGCATGGTTTGCGAACATATGGGGTTGCCGGACAACGCCGTCGAAGACTCCGACGACCTTGCCCCGTTCATGAACAAAGCCTATCAGCAGGCGTTGGCGTTGCTCAGTTCCACCGATATGAACTTTTATCCTCTGCTGCCGGACGACGACTACGCCATTGAGCAGCGGCTGGAGGCACTCATTGCCTGGGTACGCGGGTTCCTTGAGGGCATGGCACTTTCAGCCGGCGCTTCCCTGGGTGAGGCTCCGGACGAAATCCGTGAACTGATTGAGGATATGGTGGCTATCAGTCAGTTGGCCGAAGACGAAGAAGCCGACGAGGAGAGCGAGCAGCAACTGCTCGAGATAACCGAGTATGTCCGGTTGGGGGCGCTGGCGGTGTTCACTGAATTCAACACACCACCAAAGCCGGAATCGGCCTCCCCAACCTTGCACTGACAACCGTTCATCATCACCGGAGACCCTATGTCATCCATTGTTCCCGTCAAGGAGTTCGCCGCGCGCCGTCGCAAGTTGATGGACGTGATGGCATCGGACAGCATTGCCATTCTGCCGGCCGCGCCCGAGCGGGTGCGCAACCGGGATGTCTTGCATCCGTACCGGCAGGACAGCGACTTCTTCTACCTGAGCGGGTTTGACGAGCCGGAAGCGGTGCTGGTGCTGATTCCGGGCCGTGAGCACGGCGAGTCCGTACTGTTTTGCAAGGAAAAGAACCCGGAAAAAGAATTGTGGGATGGTTTTCTTGCTGGCCCTGAAGGCGCCATCGAACGCTTTGGTTTTGACGACGCATTTCCGATTTCCGATATCGACGATATCCTGCCGGGGATGCTGGAAGGCCGTAGCCGGATCTATTATCCGCTGGGCAAGGATCAGCAGTTTGATTCCCGAGTGATGGACTGGGTCAAGAGCCTGCGTGCCAAGGTTCGCACCGGGGCCCATCCGCCGGGCGAATTTGTGTCCCTGGAGCATTTCCTGCACGACCTGCGTCTGTTCAAGAGTGCCAATGAGATCAAGGTGATGGCCAAGGCCGGAGAGATCAGTGCCGAAGCGCATTGCCGGGCCATGAAACGGGCGCGAAAGGGTGGCTTTGAGTACCACCTCGAGGCCGAACTGATTCATACCTTTATGGAGCACGGAGCCCGCTCCACGGCGTATCCTTCCATTGTTGGCAGTGGCCGCAACGCCTGCATCCTGCATTACATCGAAAACGCGGCGCCGCTCAGGGACGGGGATCTGGTGCTGATCGACGCTGGTTGCGAGTACCAGTGCTACGCCTCGGACATTACCCGAACTTTTCCCGTCAGCGGCAGGTTCAGTCCGGAACAACGGGCGCTTTACGAGGTGGTGCTGGCGGCCCAGTATGCGGCCATCGAAGCGGTCCGCCCCGGCAACCACTGGAACCAGTCACACGAGGCTGCGCTGCGGGTGCTGACACAAGGTCTGATTGATCTGGGGCTGCTCAGCGGATCAGTTGAAAAGGCAATTGCCGGAGAGGCCTACAAGCCGTTCTTCATGCACCGTACCGGGCACTGGCTGGGTATGGACGTCCACGATGTGGGCGATTACAAGGTGGGAGATGCCTGGCGTGAGCTGGAGCCGGGTATGGTGCTGACCGTTGAGCCCGGGCTTTACGTCGCCCCGGATAACACCGAGGTGGACGAAAAGTGGCGCGGTATCGGGATTCGGATTGAAGACGATGTGGTGGTAGCGAAGGATGGCTGCCGGGTATTGACCGAGGGCGTCCCCAAAACCATCGCCGAGATTGAAGCGTTGATGGCGGACTGAGCCTGTGAACCGTTTTGATACGGATATAATTATTGCCGGTGGCGGGCTCGCGGGGGCTACCCTGGCCCTTGCCCTGTCGCGGGTGGTGCCGAGCCTCCGGGTGACGGTGGTCGAGGCCTATCCACTGTCCACCGATGCCCTGCCAGAAGACTACCAGCCCAGTTACGACGCCCGTTCCACGGCACTGGCCTGGGGCTCACGCCTGATTTTTGAGGAGCTCGGACTTTGGCAGCGGTTGTCCGAACACGCCACGCCCATTCGCCAGATTCACGTGTCCGACCGTGGCCGTTTCGGTGCCACCCGATTAACGGCCGAGGAGCACGGCCAGGCGGCGCTGGGCTACGTCGCGGATAACCGCTGGATGGGCCTGAGCCTGATGCGCGAGTTGCAGGGCACGCAGGTGCAGTGGCGGGCGCCGGCGGAAGTGCTCGGCATGAGTTCGCAGGCCGGCGGGGTTTCCGTGGCAGTTAAGGCCGGCGAGGATGTGGTCCAGGTGTCGGCACAATGCCTGGTGGTGGCCGATGGGGGGCGCTCTGGTTTGCGGGAGTCTCTGGGCTTTCAGGCCCGGCACGACAACTACGGCCAGAACGCGCTGATCACCAATGTGTCCACCAGCGACAGTCACCGGTTCACCGCGTTCGAACGCTTCACCGATGCCGGCCCAATGGCGTTGTTACCGGGTGGCGCGCCAGGCTGCCCGGGTCACCAGTCGGCGCTGGTCTGGACGCTTTCGGATTCTGCTCTCGAGGCGCTGCTGGGGCTGGATAGTGAGGGGCGCTGCCAGCGGTTGCAGGATCGATTCGGCTGGCGCCTTGGGCGATTCACCCGCATGGGTGAGGTCAGCCATTATCCGCTCAAATTAACCACGGTGGCCGAGCCGGTTCGGCCGGGGGTCGCACTGGTGGGCAACGCAGCCCATACCCTGCACCCGGTAGCCGGGCAGGGATTCAATCTGGCGCTCCGGGGATTGGTAACGCTGGTTGAACAATTCCAAATCGGGGTTGAGCAGGGGCGGCCTCTGGGCGACCTGGGTGTACTGGGTGGTTATCAGCGCGCACATCAGCAGGACTGGCAACAGACCGTCCGATTTTCCGATTCGTTGATTCGTATCTTTGGTCAGGCGTCCGCGCCGCTGGCCGCTGCCCGGGATGCCGGCCTGATGGGGCTGGATCTGCTGCCGGGTGCGAAACGCTGGTTCGCCCGCCGGGCCATGGGCGTGGGCGGCCGGAAGCCGGTGATTCGGGGGCATGGCGTAGGCACTGGCACGGAGCCGGCACACCATGAGTGAGATGCGGTGTTTTGATATTGTCGTGGTCGGCGGGGGCATGATCGGCTCCGCCCTGGCATTGGGGCTGTCTCAGCAGGGCTGGCAGGTGGGAATGGTCGAAACCAGTGTCCGCGATGCCGTGATGGCATCACCCGAGCCTGCCGATGGCGTGTCAGCCTTCGAGCCCCGGGTCAGCGCCATATCGGCGGCCAGCCAGACGCTGCTCGATACCCTTGGTGTCTGGTCGTCGGTGGAGGCAGGTCGCCACTGTCCGTACCGGAAAATGACCGTCTGGGACGGTGATGGTACGGGACGGATCAGCTTCGATGCCGCTGAACTGCACGCCCCCGCGCTGGGTACGATTGTCGAGAATCGACACATTGTGCGCGCGCTGTTCGGGGCGCTGGAAAACAGCGCCGTCGAGGTGATCGATGGCGCGTCAGTGGCGGCGTTCTCGCAGGAAGGGGAGGTGCGTCGGCTGACACTGGCGGACGGGACCCTGCTCGAGTCTGCGCTGGTGATTGCAGCGGACGGCGCGCAGTCCAGGTTGCGCCAGTGGGTCGGGCTGCCGACTCGGGAATGGGATTACGGCCAGGAGGCCATTGTCTGCACCGTCCGAACAGCCCAAAGCCACCGGTTCACTGCCTGGCAGCGGTTTTCCCCCACCGGGCCTCTGGCATTTCTGCCCATGCTGTCCGAATCCGGTGACGATCACTACTGTTCCATCGTCTGGTCACAGGACACCGTCGAGGCTCGTCGCCTGATGGCACTGGATGATGCGCGGTTCTGCGCAGAGCTGGAAACCGCCATCGAGCGGGAACTGGGCTCAGTGGTGGCAATCTCCCGGCGTTTCAGTTTCCCGCTTCGGCAGCGGCACGCGAAGGACTATGTTGCGCCGGGAGTGGTGCTGGTGGGGGATGCGGCCCATACCATCCACCCGCTGGCGGGCCAGGGCGCCAATCTGGGCTACAGTGATGTACGGGTGCTGTTGCAGGAACTGCTGCGCGCCCGCAAAGCTGGCCTTCAGCCGGATGAGGCGCTGGTGCTGGCCCGCTACCAGCGCCGCCGGAAAGCGGATAACCTGGCCATGATGGCGGCCATGGAAGGATTCAAGCAGTTGTTCGCTCGGGACGAATTGCCCCTGCGCTGGCTTCGCAATGCTGGCATGCGCTGGCTAAACGAGCTGGGGCCGGTTAAGCACCGGATAGCGGCCGAGGCGATGGGCCTGAACCACTAGACTAGCGCTATTAATCCCACTGTTGGTTGAAGGACGCTCAACTATGGCTGGAAGCAGTCTGCTCGCACTGATTGATGACATCGCCACGATTCTTGATGATGTCTCCCTGATGACCAAGACCGCCACCAAGAAGACCGCCGGTGTTCTTGGCGACGATCTGGCGCTCAATGCCCAGCAGGTCACGGGGGTCAAGCCGTCACGGGAATTACCCGTGGTGTGGGCGGTCGCCAAAGGCTCGATGCTGAACAAGACGATTCTGGTGCCGGCGGCACTGGCGATCAGTTTCTTCATTCCCTGGCTGGTGACGCCGCTGTTGATGCTCGGTGGTGCGTTCCTGTGCTTTGAGGGCTTTGAAAAGGTGGCCCACAAGTTCCTCCATCGGGAAGAGGATGCGGCTCACAAGAAAGAACTCCATGAGGCGCTGAAAGATCCTTCGGTCGATATGAAGGCGGTGGAGAAGAGCAAAATCAAGGGTGCAATACGCACGGACTTCATCCTCTCAGCGGAGATCATCGCCATTACCCTGGGCACCGTCACCGAACAGAGCATTGGCATGCAGTTCCTGGTGCTGTCCGTGGTCGCGATTCTGATCACCGTTGGGGTGTATGGCCTGGTGGCGGGCATCGTGAAGCTGGATGACGGTGGTCTGTATCTGAGCCGGAGGGACGGTGCCCTGACCCAGAAAATTGGCCGCGGCATTTTGTGGCTGGCGCCTTACATGATGAAGACCTTGTCCATTCTCGGCACGATTGCCATGTTCCTGGTCGGTGGCGGCATCCTGACGCACGGCATACCGCCGGTATACGACGCCATTCATCATTTCGCCGAGGGTTTTGGTGGCGTGCTGGGTGTGTTGATACCCACTCTGGGGGACGGGCTGTTTGGTGTGCTTGCCGGGGCGCTGCTGGTGGCGGTGATTACGCCGCTCCAGAAACTCTGGGCTGCACGCTCGGCCTGATTACCCGCAGGCGTCGAACAGGCGGCTGACCAGCACCGGTACCGCAGTCTCAACCCGCAGAATACGCTGGCCCAGATGAACACCCTGGCAGCCGGCGTCTTCCAGTTTGCCGACTTCGTAAGGTGTAAAGCCGCCTTCCGGCCCAATGCAAAGAGCAGCCGGTTCCGTCAGATGTGTCGGGCAGGGCACGGCGGTGCCCGGGTGCGCGACCAGCGCTTTCTTGCCGGCCAGCAGTGCCGGCAATTCATCTTCCACGAAAGGCTTGAACAGCTTGCGGATCGTCACTTGCGGCATCCGGGTGTCCCTGGCTTGTTCCAGCCCCAGGGTGAGGTTCTCCAGCAGGTTTTGTTCCGACAGCCACGGCGTTTGCCAGAAGCTTTTTTCCACCTTGTAGCTGTTGATCAGCCAGAGATCCTTCACCCCGAGGCTGGCACAGGTTTGCAGCACTCGGCGGAACATCTTGGGCCGTGGCATTGCCAGAATCAGCGTAAGCGGTAACGGCGGGGGCGGGGATTGAGTCAGCGACACCGATAATTCGGCCTCGGTATCGGTCAGCCGGATCACCTCGCCAGTACCCATGGCGCCGTTCACTCTGCCTACGGGTACCAGATCGCCGGTCTTGACCTTGAGCACCGAGTGCAGGTGGGCGAGCCGTCTGCCTCTCAGCACCACACGATCCGCCCCGGTGAAGTCTTCGTCGAACAGAAGTGCCAGATTCATTGACCGCTGGGCTCGTCCGCATTCGGGTCGGTGACTTCGCGCTTGGCCAGGCGGCCGAACAGGATGCCGAATTCGAACAGTATCCACATGGGAACGGCGAGCAGGGTTTGGGAGATAATGTCCGGCGGCGTTAGCAACATCCCGATGATGAAGCAGGCCACGACCACATAGGGCCGTTTGGCGGCGAGGCTGTCGGGGGTGGTGGCGCCGGTAAGGATCAGGAGCACGGTGGCAACCGGAATCTCGAACGCGACACCAAAGGCGAAGAACATCTTCAGCACGAAATTGAGATAGCTGGTGATGTCCGGAAGCTCGACAATTCCGTCCGGGCCGATAGCGGTGAAGAAGCCAAATACCAGCGGGAAGACCACGTAATAGGCAAAAGCCGCGCCGGCGTAGAACAGAATCACCGAGGTAAACAGCAGGGGGAACGCCAACCGCTTTTCGTGGGCATACAGGCCCGGCGCCACAAAACTCCAGATCTGGTAGAGGATGAACGGAATCGCAACAAACACCGACAGCACCAGCGCCAGTTTCAGCGGCGCGAAGAAGGGGGAGGTGACGTCGGTGGCGATCATGGTCTGCCCAACCGGCAGCAGTTCGCGCAGCGGGTCGGATATCCAGAGGTACAGCGGGTTCGCGAATGGGTAAATCACCGCGAAGCAGACTACCACCGCCAGCGTCATTTTCAGCAGGCGGCTGCGCAGTTCCAGCAGGTGCTCAACCAGTGGCATTTCCGATTGTTCAGGGGTGTGTTTGCCGTCTGGCTTGGCTGTCATGAATGCTTATCCGAAGATCCGGGCTCGGAGCCGGGCGAAGCCGTGTTGCCGGGTTCCGGTGATTGGCTGGGTTCAGGGTCCCGTTGCGTCGGGCTGGCCGGCGGCGCCAGAGGCTGATCCGATGCCTGACTTGCCGACCTCCGGGTGGCCGGAGCCGGGCGCGGCGCTTCGGTCTTGCTGTCCGGCAGAATCATGTGTTCGTACTGCTTGGCTTCGTCGAGGGCGTCGCGCACGGTTTTCTGAACATCGTCCAGGCCCACATCGCCGGCTTTGCGAAGCTCTTCGCGCAGCTCGTCGGCCTTTAGCTGGCGGTCCAGTTCGGAGGTGAACTGACCCACCATGCGGCGCGCGGCACCGATCCAGCGGCCCGCGGCCCGGGCCGCAGTGGGCAGACGCTCAGGGCCCAGCACGAGCAGGGCAATGACTGCGCAAATGAGCAGCTCCAGAAAGCCAATATCGAACATTCAGCCTGGTCTCAGCTGTGGGACTGGTCCCGTGGCTTGTCTTCCGCTTTGGCCTGCTGCTGAGGCGGAGCGTTCTCTTCCAGTGAATCTGGATCGGACGGTTTGCTCTCCTCTTCACTCATGGATTTCTTGAAACCACGAATGGCGCCACCAAGGTCACTGCCGATGTTGCGCAGTTTCTTGGTTCCGAATAAAAGGACGACAATGCCGAGTACGATTAGGAGTTGCCAGATACTGATACCCATCACGGGACCCTCGCGTTAAGGTTTCTGCCTTTTATTATGGCACGTTACCAGATTGGCGGGCTGGTAACACGTTTGTAATTACTGACTTTTCCGTGCGGCCTTCTCTTCCAGCCCGGACAGATCGAAGCGCCGCGCCAGTTCTTCGGTAATAGCCCTGGGGCCGAGTCCGAGGCGGGACAGCATCACCAGCGTGTGAAACCACAGGTCGGCGGTTTCATAGACCAGCTCTGAGGTGTCGCCGGACTGTTCGGCGTCTTTGGCGGCCAGAAGGGTTTCTGTGCACTCTTCGCCAACTTTCTCAAGGATCTTGTTCAGGCCCTTGGCGTGCAGGCTGGCCACGTAGGAGGTATCCGGGTCGGCGGTTTTACGCTGCTCCAGAACCTCGGCCAATTGTTCCAGTACGTCACTCAACGTCTGTGCTCCTTATGATTTGCCGTAGATGGCTTCGGGTTCCTTGATGACCGGCTCCGCGCTGACCCACTGACCCTCGTCGAGGGTGCGGTAAAAACAGCTCCTGCGGCCAGTGTGACAGGCAATACCACCTTTCTGTTCCACTTTCAGCAGGATGACATCCTCATCGCAGTCCAGCCGGATGTCTCGGACCAGCTGCTGGTGGCCGGAACTCTCGCCCTTGCGCCACAGTTTGCCCCGCGAACGGGACCAGTAGACTGCCTGGCCTTCTTCTGCGGTCAGGCGCAGGGATTCCCGGTTCATCCAGGCCATCATCAGAATATCGCCGTTGTCGGCGTCCTGGGCGATGGCCGGAACCAGGCCATCGTCGTTCCAGCGAATTGCGTCCAGCCAGTCAGTGGTGTTGACGTTATCGGGAGAATCTTTCATTTCCATGAATCCTGAGCCAGTTCATTAACGGCTACCACGCAGAACGACCAGACCCGCCGCCGCCAGCAAGCCCCAGCTCCAGACCGGAGTCTGTTCCACCCAGGTGCGGGCTTCAGGCAGGGTGCCGAGCACCGCAGCAGCGACCAGCGCGGTGGCAATCAACCCGCGTCGCCAGCGACGTTCGGTGCGTTGTTGCTGCTCCCGGAGCAGTTCAAGTGTAGCCTGATTCTGTTGTTCGGTGGGCCCCGCCTGACGCAGTTGAAGCAGTGCATCGTGCACCAGTTGGGGCATTTCCGGGGATTGCTCCAGCCAGGACGGCAAGTGACTCTGCAGCGACTTGAACAGCCCGGCGGGACCGATGCGCTTGCGCATCCAGTTTTCCAGGAACGGCTGAGCGGTGCTCCACAGATCCAGATCCGGGTAGAGCTGGCGCCCGAGGCCTTCGACATTCAGAAGGGTCTTTTGCAGCAACACCAGCTGGGGCTGCACTTCCATATTAAAGCGGCGGGCGGTCTGGAACAGGCGCAGCAGGAAGTGTCCGAAGGAGATGTCCTTCAGGGGCCGTTCAAAGATCGGCTCGCACACGGTACGGATGGCGGCTTCGAATTCGTTCACCCGGGTATCCGGCGGCACCCAGCCGGACTGAATATGCAGCTCGGCGACCTGGCGGTAATCGCGCCGGAAAAAGGCCAGCAGGTTGCGGGCGAGGTAGCTCTGGTCGTCCGGTGCCAGGGTACCGACGATACCGAAATCGATGGCGATGTATTTGGGGTCGGCGGGGTTACTGGTGTCCACGAAAATGTTGCCCGGATGCATGTCGGCATGGAAAAAGCTGTCCCGGAACACCTGGGTGAAGAAAATCTCGACGCCTTTCTCGGCCAGCACTTTCATATCGACCCCGGCGGCATTGAGCGCGGCCACATCGGCAATGGGAATGCCGTGAATACGCTCCATGACCAGCACCGATTTGCGGGTGTAATCCCAGTCGATGGCCGGGATGTAGATCAGCGATGACGCCTCGAAATTACGCCGTAACTGGCTGGCGTTGGCGGCCTCGCGCTGCAGGTCCAGCTCGTCGTGAATGGTGCTGTCGTAGTCGGCGACCACTTCGACCGGGTGCAGGCGCTTGCCTTCGGACCAGTACTTTTCCAGCAGCCCCGCCATCAGATACATCAGGGCGAGATCCTGACGGATGACTTTCTCGATCCCTGGGCGCAGTACCTTGACGACCACCTTACGGCCCGAGGGCAACGTGGCGCCGTGTACCTGTGCCACCGACGCCGAGGCGATCGGGTCCGAGGTGAACTCGAGAAACAGGTCGGACACCGGTGCGCCGAGGGAGGTTTCGATGATCTTCCGGGCCAGGTCACTGGAAAACGGCGGAACCCGGTCCTGGAGCTGCTTCAGGGACTCCGCCATGTCGTCTGGCAGCAAGTCACGCCGGGTAGAAAGAATTTGCCCGAACTTGACGAAGACCGGACCCAGTTCTTCCAGTGCCAGTCGCAGACGGTCACCCCGGCTGAGCTTGGGCTGGGGAAACAGGTGCCAGGGTGCCAGCAGGAACACGACCTTGAGTGGTGCAGGTAGTTCCGCCAGGGGTAAAAACGTATCCAGCCGGTAGCGGCAGAATACCCAGGCAATTCGGAACAGGCGTTGCAGGCGGGTCACGGGGTCTCCGGTTGGTCAGTATCCGCTTGATGGTCGAGCTGGTTCAGGCGCGCTTCCAGTCGCTCGGTGCGCAGGTGCAGCTGATCAATGTCCTCGAAGGTGGCTTCCAGTTCCCGGCGTCCGGGCAGACTTCGGCTTTCCTCGTGGATGTATTCCTCAATATTGGCGTTCAGCATGGCGAATGCATTCCGGCTCCAGGCGACGGCCTGGCGGATGCGCTTGCCGATCAAATGGGCGGGCACATCGCCCAGGTAGCGGGCCATGGCAGCTTCCCAGTCCGGGTTGAGCTGGTGCAGGGCGCGCTGCACCTGATGCGCCAGGCCCATGTCGCCGCTGACCGTCAGCCGGCCATCACTGAACACCTTGTCATCACCGATGGCGAGGGCAGTAAACGCGATCGGTTTGCCGCTGATGCTGAGTGCAGGCTGTTCAGCGGGCTGACTGCTGACGCTGACCCGCTCCCCTGTGCGCGACAGGCAATAGGTAAGTGGCACGGGAGCGGAGACCTGGATATTCACCGGTCCGGTCAGGGCATCGAGCAGCGCCGCACGCCCCGCCGGGTCCAGTTCGAGTGTCTGGTTCAGCGCACCCTCGACAATGGCCGATACAGCTGACAGCAGCGTGGGGCCGGGAAACATCAGGGCTTGATTCCCACGTGCAGTGCGACGATGCCGCCGGTCATGTTGTAGTACTTGCAGTTCACCAGCCCGGCATTTTCCATCATGCCCTTGAGCGTGTCCTGGTCTGGATGCATGCGGATCGATTCGGCCAGGTACTTGTAGCTTTCGCTGTCTCCGGCAATCACCTGGCCCATCAGCGGCAGGGCATTGAACGAGTAGGCGTCGTAGACTTTGCTCAGCAGCGGGTTGCTGGGCTTGGAAAACTCCAGAACCATCAGCTTGCCGCCGGGCTTCAGCACCCGGGCCATGTCCCGCAGGGCCTGGTCCTTGTCGGTCACGTTGCGCAGGCCAAAGGCGATGGAGACCGCGTTGAAGGTGTTGTCCGGGAATGGCAGGTGTTCGGCATCGGCCTGCACGTATTCGATGTTGCCGGCATAGCCCCGGTCGGTGAGGCGCCCGCGACCCACCTGCAGCATGGAGGCATTGATGTCGGCCAGCACCACCTTGCCGGTCGGGCCGACGAGATCAGAAAACTTCATGGTCAGGTCGCCGGTCCCGCCGGCAATGTCCAGCACCTGATGGCCGGGGCGCACACCCGACAGTTCGATGGTGAACCGCTTCCAGAGCCGGTGAATGCCCATGGACATCAGATCGTTCATGAGGTCGTACTTGCCGGCAACGTTGTGGAAGACCTCCGCGACCCGGCCCGCTTTCTGGCTCTTGGGCACATTGCTGTAGCCGAAATGGGTGAGGTCGGTCGGTTCCCCGGATGTCTGGACCTGATTGCCTTGCGGTTGCTGCTCACTCATGAAAACTATCCTGTCAGATGTCCAAACCCCGTATTCTAACGGCTGAGGGGGTGGCTACAAGTTTAAACCGGCCTTACACTTACATTCCGACTATTTTGCGAGAGAAATTCGACCTATGTCCGTTATCGACGTTCATCGTCCGCACGCTCTGGATCGCGAGCACGCCCGAGAGGTGGCCGAAACCCTGGCGCAGGATTTGTCCCAGCAGTTTGACGTGAATTACCGGTGGGACGGCGACGTGATGGAGTTCAAGCGCAGTGGCGTTAAGGGGCACCTGAACATCAGTCCATCGGATCTGCATGTGCACCTTGAGCTCGGCATGTTGCTTCGGCCGTTCAAGTCCCGGATCGAGCAGGAAATCAACTCACAGCTGGATCAGATTATTCAGGTCTGATCCTGATCGGCGCCCGCCGTTCCTTCTCAGAGGTCGCCCGGCAGTGTGAACGGGTTCGGGTGGCCCTGCAGGATATTCTCCATCACCCGTGCTTCCCGGCGAACCAATCTCAGAATCAGCGTTTCGACGTTATCCATCTGGCGGAACGCGCTGTAGCCCCGATGCAGGAAGTTGTGTAAATCCTCCAGGCCGGCCATCTCGGCGGGTGCCTTGCCGATCGACAACAGCCAGCCCAGGCTGCGGTTGCGCACGTAGCGTTCCAGTTGCAGGCCAACCTGTTCGACCAGTTCGATCTGGCGTTTCCGTTGTCCAAGCTGGCGGCTCTGGCGATAGGCCCCGCAGTAGTCTTCCTCGGCGAGCGGCGCCGACAGCCGGCCGAGGGCTTCGAGTTGTTCGGTCAGTTCCAGATCCAGTTGCTGGGTGACAAGGTTCAGTTCGACGAGCCCGGCAAAGGTGTCCAGCTGGCGCTCCGGCAGCCACTTCACCATCTTTGGAAAGACCCGGTCGACGTTATCGTCCCTCTGAGTCATGGAGGTTGGGGCGTAGAGGTCGGTCAGCAGGAACTCCAGGCCGATGTGGTAGCCCGGGTGTTCGTACAGATCGCGGTGGGTGGCTTTCAGGCGCTGCGCCTGCCAGTCGGTGACCCGGAAGGAGTCGCTCAGCAGCGGATGCTGCTTCTTATGCTGACGGAAGTCGTGGTAGTCCAGCAGCAGGCGCTGGAGCCGGCGAGCGCTGTCGGTAGTAACGGGGGTGGTGACAAGGCGCTCGCGGTACATGGTGTCCTGCTCCGTATAATGCGTCGTTGATAACGGCGGCTAGTGTAACGAAGCAAAACGGTAATGCTAGCCCTGGCTGGCTGCGGGCAGGGTCTCGAACCCGGGAATCCAGTCTTTACTGTCGAGCGTGATGAAATGGCTCGGGGCATCGGTTTCCACGATGCGCATGGTGGTCGGGCTCTTGCGGGCGCTGGCCAGCATGGCGTTGCGATCCAGTATGCGGTCGACCTCGGGAATCAGGAATGTGCCGTGACGCACGTGGTTGTAGACGCTGGTATCGGTGCGGAGCATCCAGTCCATGATGTTCTCGATATTACGAACGATGGTCAGGTGATCCTTGGTGGCCGAAAACAGGCTGCTCAGCAGTTGTTTTTTGCGCGGATTCATCTTGCCGAAAAAGGTCTGGCCATACGCCGAGGACGGCGCGCTGTTGATCAGCCGGACGACCCAGGGCCACATGCCATGGCTGACCGGTTCCAGCAGGGTGGTGACCAGCGCGTGTAGTTTGCCCTCCGGCAGCACCGGCGCTTCCAGCACTATTTCGACATCGTCGTACAGTTCTGGCCACTGTTTGATCGCTTCCAGGATCACCGCCCCACCCCGGGAGTGCCCGTGGATGCGGATGTTGCGGGTGGTGGGCAGATTGGCCAGGGTCTGGTTCAGGATGGCGGCGTCGTATTCGATGGTGCCCTCCAGATGCTTGATGGGCACCGCCCAGCCGGGTTTTTCCGGGGTCACGCCGTTCACCGGGATATGGTAGTTGCTGCAGGTAAGCAGGATCAGTTCGGTGGTCGCACCCTCGTAGGCTTGGGTGAAGTAGCAGTGGTTCTCTAGAAAGCCATGTACGCCAATGACTGTCTGTTCGGCCCGGCCGCTGTGATTGCGGACTGAGACGGCGCCCTCGCCAACGCGGAAGACCCTGCCAGAAAACATTTCTGAGTAGGCGCTGTCGATAGGTTTGATCAGCTTGCGAACATGGCTCGCTTTCATAATCAGTTCTCCTGCCCAGCATGGGAATCGGTCTGTTATTAGAGTTGGAACCTGCTGGTGGCCCTGTTGTACTCCGAACCGATGCCACTGTTATTGGCGCTGGGAACTTTACTTACGCTGCTCCTTAGCCAACCGATGACTCGTTTCGGCAGGGCTTACCTTCTCACTGTAGTCCGTTTTCCGTAAAGAATTTAACGGTTATTTCCCTGTGGTGTTCTGTAAGCTTATGCATCAGTAGCTTATGGAGCCGTTGCAGTATGTCTGGCACAATGCGGTGTCCATGATCCACTCGTCATTTTTTCACTTTTCCGGGGATTTCCAGGTTTGAGCCAGCCGCACTCGCATTTGATGCAGCCTGCCGATTCGGCCTGGTTGGCTCTGGAACGCCCGGAAAACCCGATGACCATCACCGTCATGATGCGGGCCGATGGTTTGACGGCACCCCGCATGCGCGAGTTCCTTCGGGTGTACTGGATGGCCTGGGAGCGGTTCAGGTACCGGCCGGTGCGGCGCACATCCGCCTGGTACTGGGAGGCCGATCCGGTGTTTGATCTCAAACATCACCTCGATGTGGTGCTTGATCGCTTTACCCCGGAACAGCTCCAGGACTGGGTTTCCGCCCGCCTCAACCAGCCTCTGACACTGTATCGCCCGCGCTGGAAGTTCTGGCTCGCGCCGAGGGCGGAGGGTGGCGCCGTGCTGTTGCTCCGAATGCATCACTGCTATGCCGATGGCCTGTCATTGCTGGGGCTGTTCAGTAGCCTTTGCCCTGCGTCACCGCAGCAGCATCCCGCCATATACGGCGCACCCGAGGTGCCGGAACTGGGGCGCTGGGCAGAGGCCGCCCGGGTTTGGCTCGATCGTCTGGTGGCGGGCGAGCAGGCATCGATGTCGGTCGCCGGCACCGGCGAGCCCGGCGCCGGGCAGGGGAGTCAGTATCACCATGCCGTGCGCCTGCTGGAAAAAACCGCGCAGCAGGGGCTCAAGCTGGTAAACGAGGTCAGCGAGTTTCTGGCGGAAGCCGAAGATACCCCGTCGGATCTCAAGCAGGAGCTGCTGGGACGCCGATGCTGCCGTTGGTCATCGCCGCTGCCACTGGAACGCTTCCGGTCGGTGGCGAAAGCAACCAATGTCACCATCAATGATGTGCTGCTCAGTTGTGTCGCCGCCGCGGTTCGCACCCGGCTGGGGCTGACCGAAGCCGAACTGGATGATGCCACCCTGCACGCCGCGGTGCCGGTGGACATACGCACCCGCCTGCCGGAAGAGTTGCAGCCTGAGCCGGGGATGCTGGGCAATTATTTTGGCACGGTGTTTGTGCCCCTGCCGGTGGACGGGGAAAGTGCGCTGGAGCGCCTGTTTCGTATCAAGCACGAAACCCGGCGCCTGAAAAAAAGCTGGCAGCCGGGCATTGCCTGGGGGCTGGCGGCCAGTGCCTCGCTGATTCCGGAGCCCTGGCGGGGGCCTGTGGCCGAGGTGTTTTACCGTAAGGCCAGTGCCGTGGTTTCCAATGTGCCCGGCACGCCCGAGCCCCGCTATATCGCTGGTTGCCGGATTACCGAGCAGATGTTCTGGGTGCCTCAGGCCGGCAGCATCGGGCTGGGGGTGAGCATCATCAGCTACGCTGGGCAGGTTCAGTTCGGCGTGGTGGCCGATGAAGCAGTCCTCAGCGACCCCGAGGCTTTCCTGGAGGATTGTCTGAGCGAGCTTGACGAGTATGCCGCCTTCGCCGGGGATCGCGGAGCGCGCTAACCCAACGTTTACCCTCGAAACTGTAAATTTCTTTACATTTCAAAGGCAGGCTTTGATTTAGACTGTCGGGCAGTACGGTACGGATTTTCCTGCGCCAAGAGCCTGAAACCGGGTGCTCCCAGGCGCGATTCGCCTACATTAACAACTACAAAATCAACAATGACAAAAGTCGGGGTTTTTCTGTGGAATCCAGTCCGCTTATCTCAATCGGCCTGCCTGTCTCCCTGTTCATCATCATGGTCGGTATTGGCCTGACGCTGACCCTGCGCGATTTTGGCCAGGTCACGCGCAATCCAAAAAGTATTCTGGTTGGCACTGTGGCCCAGATTCTGGTGATGCCGCTGGCGGCCTTTGGTATTGCTCAGGTGCTGGGGCTGGCACCGGCTCTGGCGGTCGGGCTGGTCATTATTGCCGCCTGTCCGGGGGGGACCACCTCCAACCTGTTTGCCCTGCTGGCGCGCGGCAATATCGCCCTGTCTATCCTGTTGACCGTCTCGGCCAGCCTGATCACGATTCTTACCTTGCCGCTGTTCACCAACTACGCCCTGAAAATGTACTTCGGCGAGGGCGCCGATATTGCCCTCCCGGCCGGCAAGACCATCGCCATGCTGGTGGTGATTGTGCTGTTGCCTGTGGCGATCGGGATGTTCATTCGTACACGGGCGCCGGAAACCGCCAGAAAAGCCGAGGGTGTGGTGAGCATCTTTGGCGGCGTGGTGCTGTTGCTGCTGATTGTGGCGATTCTCTGGGGGGCCAGGGAGCGGTTGCCGACACTGATTTCTGAAGCAGGGCCTGCGGCCTTCCTGCTGAACCTGGCGGGGCTGATCGTGGGGCTTGGCATCAGCCGCCTGGCGGGGCTGTCCCAGCGGGAGTCTCTGGCGGTGGCCATCGAGCTGGGCATCAAGAACGGCACCATCGCCCTGATGGTGACGCTGACGCTGCTGGAATCCAGCGAGATGTCTGTGCCAGCAGTGATCTACAGCATCATGATGTACGGCTTCGGTGCGGTGCTGATCGGCCTGGGCCGAAAGCTGGTGCCGGCACATCAGTAAGACCCGCAGGGCTCCCGAGCCGGGAGCCCGCAGGCAGCATGTTACTCCGACGGTTTCACCAGTATCTTGATGTCTTTTTCGGGTTTTCCGAGCCGCTCAAAGGCCGATGCAATGTCGTCCAACCCCACCGTATCGGAGATCAGGTTGCTGGCCTCGAGTTCGCCCTCGGCGAGGTGATGCAGGGTCGCGCCAAACTCTTCCGGGGTGTAGAAGCTGGCAAAGCGCAGATCCAGTTCTTTCAGGATCGGGAATGCCGGCACCATGTTATCCGGTTCCATGCACAGGCCCACCACAACCACTCTCGCACCGTAGGGCGCACCGGCACAGACGTTCTGGATCAACCCGGGAATGCCCACGCATTCGAAGATCAGTGATGGCCTCAGGTCCGCGCCGCCGAACAGAGGGGAAAACGGGCCCGCCTGGTCGGCGGCACTGGCCTTGGCCGCTTCCTGCCAGCTTTCATAGGGTGATTGTTGCGCTGGATTAACCACCACATCGGCACCCACCTGCCTGGCCAGATCCCGGCGCGCCGCCGAGAAGTCCGACGCCACGATCGGGCCGATGTTCTTCATCTTCAGCACCGCAATCACCGCCAGGCCGATAGGGCCACAGCCGATCACCAGCGGCACGTGGTTCGGGCTCGGCTCACCACGATTCACCGCGTGCAGGGCGACGGCCATGGGTTCGGTCAGCGAGGCAATATCCGGATCCAGTCCGTTGGGCACTTTCATGGTCAGCCGGCTGTCCAGCAGCAGGCGTTCCGAAAAGCCGCCGGGCAGGCTGGGGGTGCCGGAGCCGATAAAGGCCATGCCGTCTTCACGCATCAGAAATGGCAACGAAACGACCTGGTCGCCGGGTTTGAAGGAGGTTCCGGGGGCATTGCTTTCCAGCACTTCACCCACAAATTCGTGGCCCAGGGAGATGGGCTGGCTGATGTCGACCAGCGGCTGGCCGATGATCTGGCGGGTGGCTTCGGCCATGTCATTGGCGTGGTGGACACAATGCAGGTCGGTCCCGCAGATGCCGCACACCATGGACTTGACCAGCAGTTCGTTCGGTTTCGGGGTGGGCTCCGGTACGTCTGTTACCTTCAGCTTGTTATTTTCAACGACGGCTCCGCGCATGATCGGTCTCCTGTCTCAAAGGGGCCGGTTGCACCGGCCCGGATTGACTCCGCGCCGGCGACGTTCGGGTTTTACGCCAGTTCACCAATGTCCCGAAGCCATGCTTCGGAACGCTTGAGGCCTTCCTCCAGGTTCACCCTGGGCTCAAACCCCAGGTGTTTGCGGGCGTTTGTCATCGTGTAACCGCCCTTGCGGGAGAGCATCAGCATGGTGTCCGGTGTCACTTCATTGTTGCGTTTGAGCTTCTTGTTCAGCCACCAGAGGCTGGTGGTGAGTTTCAGTGCCGCCGCCAGCGGCAGGCTCGGGGGCGCACCCTTGCGCCCGGCCCAGGCCCAGTGGTTGGAGAAAAATTCCCGGCAGGTGATGGGTTCATCGCCCCAGAGGATGAAGATGCGCCCACTGCCGGCCGGCAGGCCCGCTGCCAGAACGGTGCCGTCCACCAGGTCATCGATATAAACCGGGGTATGAATGCCCTTGCCGCCATCAGGCAGAATCAGTTGTCCGGCCTTGGCCATTTTCAGCGGTTCGAGCAGCCACGGACGCGATCCGGGGCCGTAGACATCGCCGGGCCGGATGATGGTGCAGTCGATTTCCCCGGCAGCGTGGGCGGCCAGCACGGCGTGTTCGGAGGCGCCTTTGGCCACGCCGTAACGGTAGTGTTCGCCAATGACCACGGGGGCCCGTTCATCGGCCCCCGGCGGGTAGTCATAACCCATGGCGGCAATGGACGAGAAATGCACGAAGCGCTGGGCGCCGCCGCGGATGGCAACGTCGAGGGCGTTGCGAACGCCGGCCAGGGATACTCGGGTGTAGTCGTCCCAGTCCGCTGCCAGTGACACAACCGCCGCGGTATTGATGAACAGATCGCAGCCGCGGGCGTAGTCTTGCCAGGTGTCGGGTTCGGTCAGGTCACCGGGCACGACATTGCGGGATTCGTCGGAGTGCAGATCCATGCCGGCCACCTCGCAACCCAACCCTTTGTAGCGGTCATAGAGTTTGCGGCCGATAAACCCGTTGGCGCCGGTGATGAAGACTTTGTTCGGAAGTTCGGGCGTTTGCCCGTCTTTACCAGTGGGGGGAGACGTCTTGGCCATGGTGGTGTGTTCTTGTTGTTGGAGAAATGTTGGGGCCGCCGATGACGCGTATCGGGGCCCCGTTGGCTGGTGTCAGGATCAGCGCAGGTTCCGGCGCAGGATCTTGCCCACATTGGACTTGGGGATTTCGTCTAGCACCACCACTTCCCTGGGCACCTTGTAGGCCGCGAGGTTGGCTCGGCAGTGCGCGATAATGGCGTCCTCGTCCAGCTCGCCCTTGCCGGAGGCCGAGACAAAGAGCTTGACCCGCTCCCCGGTCTTGTCGTCCGGTGCGCCAACCACTGCGGCTTCGGCGACACTGTCCAGTTCGCAGACGACCCCCTCGACCTCATTGGGGTAGACGTTAAAGCCGGACACGATGAGCATGTCTTTCTTGCGGTCAACGATCTCGAACTTGCCATCCTCGTGCATTACCGCAATGTCACCGGTACGGAAATAACCGTCCGGTGTGAAAACCTCCGCGGTGGCCTGCTCTCGGTTCCAGTAGCCCTTCATGACCTGAGGCCCCTTGGCGCAGATTTCGCCCGGTTCGCCCGGCGGCAGCGGCTGGTCATCCGCACCGAGCACTTTCACGTCGGTGGATGGGACGGGGTAGCCTACGGTGCCGGTGAATTCGTTATTGCTCATCAGGTTCAGGGTGAGGATCGGAGCCGTTTCTGACAGACCGAAGCCCTCGATGATGTGAGAGCCGGTGATCTCGTGCCAGCGCTCAGAGGTGCTCGCGAAAATCTTGGAACCACCGCCGAAAGCGACCTTGTAGCGGGAGAAATCGACGTTCTTAAATTCCGGATGCATGGTCATGCCGGCAAACAGAGTGTTCACGCCGCCAATTACCGAGAACCCCGCATTCTTGATGGCACCAATGTAGGCATCCATGTCGCGCGGATTCGGAATCAGAATGGCCTTTGCTCCGATGGCCGCGTAAGCCACGTAAATCATCAGTCCGAAGATGTGGTACATCGGCAGCGATAGCACCACGCACTCCTTGCCGGGTTCGTTGGCGTCCGGAACGAAGGCTTTGAACTGCAATGTGTTGGCCACCAGGTTGCGGTGAGTCAGGGTGGCTCCCTTGGAAGGGCCGGTGGTGCCGCCGGTGTATTGCAGGAACAGTACATCGTCCCCGTTCAGTTCCACGACGGCCGGCTTCTCACCTTCATGTCGGGTCAGCAGGTCGGTCAGGCGGATGTGGTCGCCCAGGTTCTCCGCGATGGGTGGTGCCGGAATGTCTGCGCCGGAACCGTCCCCAGGGCCTACCGTGACCACGTTCCGAATCGATGTTTTTTCCCGAATCTCGGCCAGTGCGGGTGTAGAACCGGTGTAGATGATGATGTGTTCTGCACCCGAATCGTTGAGCTGGTGTTCCAGTTCCCTCGGCGTGTACAGGGGGTTCACATTAACCTGAATCGCCCCGGTTTTGAGGATCGCCAGCAAGGAAATGGGATAGGCGAACAGGTTGGGGAGCATCACGGCGACACGGTCACCCTTGGTGATGCCGAACTCTTTCTGCATGGCTGCGGCAAGAGTGTTTGAAACGGTGTCGAGCTGCTGGTAGGTCAGCGTGAGGCCAAAGCATTCCAGCGCCACGTGGTCGGGGAAGTTATCGACGGCCTGTTTAAACAGTGCCTGAACGGAACTGAACTCGTCAGGATTGATGGTGTGAGGAACGTTTTCTGGATAATGCTGGAGCCAGGGTTGTTGTTGCATTGCGCTTGTTTCTCCAATTCAGCAACCAGTGATGTTTGCCCTCGGTACCCGGCCGGTATCAGGCCATGACCTGAGGACCCCGTTGTCGGTGCCATGCAATCAGAATGTGAGTGCCGCTGGCAAGCCGGCCGGGGCGAGTTTCGCCCCAGGCCGCCTGTTGTTAGCGGGAAATTTTGTCGGCGTGATTCGGCGTCGGTGTGGTGATGTACATGGACGGGTCCAGACCGCGCTCCTGGATGCAGGCTTCGATCATGGCCATGATCGAGCTGGCATCCAGAATACTGTGATATTCGCCATTTTCATCGAAGTTCACGTTGGCGCCTTCGATGATCATCACCGTTTCCGTGACTTCTTTGTTGTCCTCGGGGACGTTGAAGGTATGGATGCTGCCGCCGGGTTCAAACAGGTAGCTGCCCGCGGTTTGTGGCTGATCCGGGTGTTCGACATAGTTCCAGCGGCCCGAGAGGGTCCAGAAGTGCACGGTGCCGGTGTGGTAGTGGGTTGGCAGTTTCACGCCCGGGTGGAAGAACACACGCAGGGTCCAGGTGCCCCTGGTCGGGTCCAGAAACAACGGCTGAACATCCAGCCCCGGAACCAGGATGTCTTTATAAACGGGCGCGTCGTTGGAGTTGATGGTCAGAAGAGTGTCATTGTCCTGAACAGTCACCGGAAGCATAGGTTCGCTCCTGTTGTTGGTCGTTGTCTTATTATGGAAGTTCAGTATCCATGTTGGCCCATGGTGACCCAGTAAATTTTAGCTTTTCACGCCATTTTTGCCGGAACCTGTACCGGAGGTGAAAAGTGGCCGCAGCCCCGGCGACGGCACGCCATTGCTCATCGGGCGGCGATCAGAGCCGCACGCATCGCCTTCGGTGACGTGCCGAACCACCGAACGCAGGCGCGGTTGAACGAGCTCTGCTGCCCGTAACCCAGCAGTCCGGCGACCTGGCTCATACTCATGCTCCTCTCCCGCAGGTAGTCTTCGGCCAGTTCCCGGCGAACCTCGTCCACCAGATTTTCGAACACGATGTCTTCCTTTTTGAGCCGGCGTTGCAGGGTGCGTTCACTGACCGCCAGGTGGCGCGCAATCAGGGTAATGGTGCAGCGGCGTTCCAGGGGCAGCAGCGAAATCACCAGAGAACGAACGTTTTCCCGGAGGGTGGTCCGTTGCTGGGCCAGTTTCTGCCGGACGAACTCCTCCATGGCATTGAGCAGCGCCGGGTCGCTTTGCAGGATGGGACGGGTGAGATCGATGTTGGCGATGGTAATGGCATTCACCGGCTCCCCGAAGCTGACCGGGCCGGCGAAAATGGTGCGGTACCGGGCCATCGGACTGATCATTTGATGGCGAAAGCGGATGTGGCGCGGGACAAAAGCCTTGCCGATCAGAACTCGCAGCACCTGGATCGCCAGCACCAGGCTCATCTCGACAGTCTGCGCCCGTTCCTGGCCCTGGGTCAGGTTGATATCAAACTTCAGGGTGCGGGCCTTGCCTTCCTCCAGGGGCTGCAAGCGCAGGAAGACCGCCGGGCTGTGGTAGCCGATGTATTGAATGACATGATTCAGGGCTTCTTCCACGGTGGACGAGTTCTGGGCTATCACCGCAATGGGGCCCAGCACAGTCATGCCCTGTTTCAGGCCTACCCTCAGGCCAAAGTCCAGGCAGCCGAAGTCCTCCGCAGCCTGCTCCATCATCCGGATGAGGCTGAGGTAGGGCATCATCTGCTTGGGGTCGTCGATCATCTCTTCGCGCAGATCGAAACGAGCCAGAAAGGGGGCCGGGTCCGCACCCAACTCCCGGATGACGTCCGGTACCGCTGTCATGGCCCGGGCGCGTATCAGTGGTTCATCGTTCATGGAGCCCTCGACAAGCTTTCGCCAGCAGCGGGTGCAGGCTGACGCTGACGCTCTCGGCCAACGATTCATTGTCTACATTGCCCGGCCTGATTCAATAATCCGTTAGCGCCGGAGTAAACAATAATGTCCGTAAAATCCGGATCTTCCATGCCTGATTGAGGATGCGGGCTTGCCCCCAGCGACTACACTTAGCGAGAGATACGCCAAAACCAGAAAGGGGAGAGCCAGCATGAATGGCCAGGATACCGGACTGACCAACCACGAGGTGACTATCTGCCTGTCAGGCGGGGCTGTTTTGGGGCCGTTCAACGCCACCTGGACCCGTGACGAGGGCGGTGATGTCAGGGAACTTGTGCGCGAGTATGATGCCTATCTTCAAGGGGAGAAACAGCATCGCTTCAAGTTCCACTTGCACGATACCTACACCAACACGGTACACACGCTGATTCTTAATTTCGCCAACGTGACCGGTATCTGCGATCACGTTCGCCTGAAGCCCCACGGCGGGTGACCGCTGCGGGTGTTTTTGCCGTACCGACAGGGACAGCCAGTAAGGAGTACAGGAAGTATGAGCCAGTTCCGAACCGAAACCGACAGCCTGGGTGACGTCCAGGTGCCTGAAGACGCACTGTGGGGTGCCCAGACCCAGCGTGCGGTTGAAAACTTCCCGGTCAGCGGGCTGGCGATGCCCGCGCCCTTCATCACCGCCGTGGCCCAGATCAAGTGGGCGGCGGCCGAGGCCAATGCCAGTCTGGGGCTGCTGGAGAATGACCAGCGCGACGCCATTGTGACTGCCTGCCAGGCCGTGATTGACGGTGAGCATCCGGCCCAGTTCCCTGTCGATCGTTACCAGACCGGCTCTGGCACCAGTACCAACATGAATGTGAACGAGGTGGTGGCGGCCATCTGCCGAAACCGGGGCATCGATATCCACCCTAATGACCACGTCAACATGAGCCAGAGCTCCAACGACGTGATTCCAACCGCCATCCACATCAGCGCCGTCACTGCGGTTCAGGAGCGCCTGATTCCGGCGCTCACGCATTTGTGCGGCACGATCTACGAACGTGAATCCGCGTTCTCTGACCAGGTGAAAACCGGTCGTACCCATTTGATGGATGCCATGCCGGTGACCCTTGGGCAGGAGCTGCGCACCTGGCGTGAACAACTGCTGGCCTGCAGGCATCGGCTGGAAGCGTCGATGGACGACTTGCTGGCGGTGCCTCAGGGCGGCACCGCCGTCGGCTCGGGCGTGAATGCCGGCGCGGAATTTGCCGAGCAGTTTATCCGGTTCCTGAATGCCAACACCGGCTATGCGTTCCGCGAGCTGGAGCACAAGTTTGTCGGCCAGAGTGCGGTGGACGCGCCGGTTGCGTTGTCGGGCCAGCTGCGTGGTCTGGCCATTGTGCTGACCAAGATGGCGAACGACCTGCGCTGGATGAACAGCGGGCCGATCCATGGTCTGGCCGAGATCAGTCTGCCCGCGTTGCAACCGGGCAGCAGCATCATGCCGGGTAAGGTGAACCCGGTCATCCCGGAGTCGGTTGCCATGGCAGCGGCTCAGGTGATGGGGCTGGACAGCACCGTGGCCATTGCCGGGCAGTCCGGAAATTTCCAGCTGAACGTCATGCTGCCGCTGGTGGCAGCCAACTTGCTGGACATGATCAGCCTGCTGAGTAACAGCGCCAATCTGCTGGCGGATAAAGCGATCCGGGGCTTCACGGTGAATACCCAGGCGCTGGACGACGGTGTGGGTCGGAATCCGGTTCTGGTGACGGCACTTAATGTGGAGATCGGCTACAACCTGGCGGCGGATATTGCCAAGGAAGCCTATGCCTCGGGCCGGCCCGTGATTGATGTGGCCGAGGAGCGCAGTGGCCTGAGCCGCGAGCGGCTGGAGCAACTGATGGATCCGCTCAAGCTGACTCACGGAGGACTGACCTGAGGCATTGATGGACCAGGCTGATGGAGAGCTCGCAGTATTGAAAGTGTTGCTGGAATTGTTTGTCATGCTGGTGCTGGCAAACGGTGCGCCGGTGGTTGCCGCACGTCTGTTCCGGCGCAAGTGGGCAGCCCCGATCGACGGTGGTCGGCTCTGGTCCGATGGTCGCCGGATGCTGGGTAAGAGCAAGACCTGGCGCGGTCTTGTGGCGGGGGCGCTAAGCTGTGCGCTGTTTTCGTGGGCGGTGGGCCTGGGCTTCGTGTTCGGCCTGCTGTTTGGCGCTCTGGGCTTGTTGGGGGATCTGCTGAGCAGTTTCTCGAAACGCAGAATGGGGCTCGACTCGAGCGCCCGCGCAGTGGGTCTGGATCAGGTGCCGGAATGCCTGTTGCCCATGGTGCTCGCGGTTTTCTGGGGGCTGGCCAGCTGGGGGGGAACCCTGGCGATCGTCGCCTTGTTCACGGCGGCGAATATCCTGTTTTCGCCGCTGCTGTATCAGCTTGGCATTCGCCGGCATCCGCATTGAACGGGGGGTTATTGCGGGCCCCGGGTCAGGGTGTGAATGGTGACCTCCGGCGGGCAGTTAAGCCGGACGTTGACCACCGAGGTGCCGGAACCCGGCGAGGTATAGCCCTGCATGCCGTTCACGCGCCAGAAACCTCTGCCAAGACGCCGGGGGCAATCGGAATCCAGGGTCACCGGAATGCCTCCGGGCAGGCAGATCTGTCCGCCGTGGGTATGCCCGCACAGAAACACATCGTGGCCGGCATGGGCTGCTTCGCTCCAGATTTCGGGTGTGTGGCTCAGCAGTAAACTGATGCCTTCGGCGGGAATCTTGTCGCCGGCCCGCTGCAGGTTGTGCACCTTGTAGAAATGCGCGTCGTCCACGCCGGCCAGGTAAATACGCTCCTTGCCGCGCTCGATGGGCATCATCTCGTTCATTAGTAACGAGTAACCCATGTCTTCCAGGCCAGGCACCATGCGAACGCTGTCGTGATTGCCAAGCACCGCGTAGGCGTCGCCCCGGATCGCGTCGCGCAGTTTGGCCATTCCTGCCAGCGCGTTGTCCACCGGGCCCCAGGTTTGTTGCCGGTAGTCGCCGGTCAGTACGCACACGTCATAGTCGAGCGGCTCGATCTGGTTGATGACCGCCTGCAGGTTGGCTTCGTCCATATCCACGTGCAGGTCGGTGAGGTGGAGGATGCGAAAGCCCTCGAAGGACGCCGGAAGGGTAGGCAGGCGAAAGTGGTTGTACGCCGTGCGAAGCTGGCGGCTGTTGTTCTGGCCTCGCTCAAAAAGGCCCACCAGTTTCAGGCAAAAACGGATAAAGCCGGGCGCGTTTGTGATGTTTTCCAGGTGGAATGACCAGCGCTCCCGGTCAAAAACGCGAGCCTCGGCCTCTTGTTCTATACCCAGTCGTTGCCGGGCGTGAACAGGGCCAAGCCGTAAACTCAGGCGATACGCCAGGAGTTCGTCGTGATTTTTAGGAGTGTGAGCCCGTGCCGTCATGTGTCTTTCCTTAGATATGCCGAGCGGGACTGCGTTGCAGCAAACCCTTTAAGTCATTATGGTTGCCATCCCTTGGTAATCAACCGACGGACGGCAATGTTCATGTTTGCCGGCCGGGCTGAGCCACACACGAGGTTGCAGCGTACTAGCGACAATCCCCGGGTTTTTTCACCCGGTTCAAATGCATACTGATCTTCGAGGGTAGCAACGTGACATCATGCGACATTCCCGGCCTGACCGTGCCCCGTAGCCGTTTTCCAGACCCGGAGGTGGATCTGCCACACGAAGGCCAGCCGACCCGAGTGGTGCTGGCTGGTGGATGCTTCTGGTGTGTCGAGGCCGTGTTCCTGGCGATCAATGGCGTGACCAGTGTCGAATCTGGCTATGCGGGCGGCAAGCCCGGCACGGCCAACTACGATGCGGTGTGTTCGGGAACGTCCGGCCATGCTGAGGTGGTGGACGTGCACTACGATCCGTCGACGGTGAGCTTTGGCGAGCTGCTGAAAGTGTTTTTCTCGGTGGCCCACGACCCCACCCAGCTCAACCGCCAGGGCAATGACCGCGGCACCCAGTACCGGTCTGCGGTGTTCTACGAGACCAGCGAGCAGAAACAGGTGGCCGAGGCCTATATTCGTCAGCTGGACGCAGCCGGGGTTTACCCGGAGCCCATCGTGACCCGGCTGGAGCCGCTGGATGCGTTCCACCCGGCGGAGGAATACCACCAGAATTTCGTGGCCCGCAATCCTTACCAGCCCTACGTGATGGCTGCAGCGGTGCCAAAGATTGAAAAGCTGGCCGCCAACTTCGCCGACCGGCTCAAACCAGAATATGCCCGACAGGGCAGTGACCAATCCGACGATCACACAGCCTGAGGAGGTAATCATGGCCGTGTCTGCAACAGGTTTTGACCTGACCCCGCTGAGCGCGGAAGACATCGAAGCAAAAGCCGCCGACCTGACGCCGGAGGAGCGCGAGGTACTTCTGGCTCACGGTACCGAGCACCCGTTCTGCGGCACCTTGCTGGACAACAAGAAAGAGGGCGCCTACCACTGCCGGCTGTGCGATCTTCCGTTGTTCAGCTCTGATTCGAAGTTTGATTCCGGCACCGGCTGGCCAAGCTTCTTTCAGCCCTATGACCCCGAGCACATCCGTTACCTGGAGGACACCAGCCTGGGCCGTGTCCGGACCGAAATCCGCTGTGTGCGCTGCGACAGCCATCTGGGCCATGTGTTTCCGGACGGGCCGCCGCCGACAGGTAAACGCTACTGCCTGAACTCCGTTGCCATGGTGTTCAACGAGAAGGCCTGATACCGGCCGGAAGAAAGGAACGGGGCCCAGGCCCCGTTTTTTTATTCGCCGCCGGTCACCGAAGCCACGTAGCGAGCCACCGCTTCGATCTGTTCGCTGGACAGCGAATCGGCAAAGGCCGGCATGACACCGACGCCACTGCGAACCGCGTTTTGCACTTGTTCCACGCTCGGCGCAAGTTCATCAAGGTTGGGGCCGATGGCGCCGGCAGAGCCGGCATCGGAGAGCGTATGGCAAATGGTGCAGGAAGGCTGCGCTTCCTGAGTGAAGACCTTCTTTCCCTGTTCGAGCTGCTCGTCAGCAACTCCGTTCATGGCCACAAGGCTGCCAATCATCAGCCCGACTGCGTGTTTGATCATGAAAAAACGTCCGTGGTTGATGGAACAAAAAGGGCCGGCGGTGCCGGCCCCCGGCGATCAGCTGACGACGAGCGTGACCCCGTGGTCGCTCCAGCCATTGTGGCCATAGCCCCGCTCGTTGTCGGTGCGGCCCTCGGGCTGGCTGTTGCCGTCCGCATCAGTGGCCTTGCTGACAACCCGGTATTCGCCGGGTGAGAGATCGGCCGCCAGTACGAAGGGACGCCAGGCAAAGGGCCCGAGGTCGGGCCCGAGGAAGCGCGCTTGCTGCCAGTTCTCGCCACCGTCGAGGGACACCTCGATCTTGTCCAGCGCCACCGTACCCCCCAGCGCGACACCGTAAATCATGGTGCGCCCTTTGCCGGCGGTTTCCAGCGGTGACGTAACCCAGGACTTCACGTTCATTTCCCACATGGAGGGCTGGTCCGGGGAACCTTTGACGCCCACATCCCGAACCCGATAGCTGGATGCCTGAATCTTTACGTCCGTTTGCGCTTCGGTGAGGGCGACTTTCTGCACGTATTTGACGTTGTTGACGCCATAGTACCCCGGGATGACCATGCGCAGCGGTCCGCCGTGGGTCAGCGGCAGCGGCTCATCGTTCATGCCCCAGGCCAGGAGGGCCTGGTCCATGGCGCGCATGGGCACGGAGCGCTCGACGGTTGCCTGCTTGGGGTCCAGGCCTTCGGGCAGCTCCTCGCCGCCGGTGCTGGTGATGTATTCGGCGCCGTCGGCCGGCCCACCCATGGCCTCCACCACATCTTTCAGGGGCACACCGGTCCAGGCGACGCAGCCGGCTGCGCCGACAGACCACTGGGTGCCGCCCGCGCCGTGGGGAAAGAAGGCCCGGCCGTTACCCGAGCATTGCAGTACCGACGCCACCGTCTCGACCCCGAGTTTTTTCAGCTCACCGATGGTGATGGGGCCGGGGTTTTTCACGCCTTCAATCTGAACCTCCCAGGCATCTCTGTCTTCCACGATGGCTTCGGGTGGGGTGGGCAGATTGTTGCGAATGAACAGCCGGTCACTGGGGGTGATCACCCCCTGACCAATGGCATCGCGCTGCGTTTCCATGGTGTTTGCGCTGTGCACGATCAGGGCATTTCGCTCTTTCCAGGCGGCGTAGTCCGGGAGTGATTTGGGCTCCTCGGCTCGGGCCAGGGGCGTAAAACCCAGCAGAGTCACGGCTGCCATGGCGCTGGCGCTGCCAAGCAGAATCTGGCGCCGGCCGGGGTTTTCGAGCCCGGGCGTCGCGGGGGCTTGCCGGGGCATGATGTCCTTGTGCATGGTCCGTCTCCTTTGGCCTTGTGTTTGTCGGACGGTGGGATTGCACCACGGTCTAGCGTGGTGGGTAATATCCTTATTACCGTTATAGAAGATGGTTAAAAAATGTCCAGCTTCCGGCGGGTTATTCAGGTCCTCAGGGAGTGGGTATAATCCCGCCACCTGTTCGGGCCGGGGCCTGCCCGACGCCATGAATCGACGGTGCTGATGGAATGATTCGACTGAAACTGAACCCTTTGACGGAATCGGCAACCTTGCTCCGCAGAGCCGGGGTGGTGCTTGGGTCGGTTGGCCTGACGGCGCTGTACTCCTTGCTCATCTTGTTGCGAGCGTTGTTTGGCCGGCTAAACCGACCGATTGTCGACAAGTATTGCCGTGAGTGGTCGGCCGCCCTGTTGCGGCTGGTGCGGGCGAGCCTGGCCGTGCGGGGCGAGGTGCCGGATTTCAATGATGGCCGGCGCTACATCATCATGTGCACTCACGCCAGTCACTACGACATCCCCGTTGCTTTCGTGTCCCTGCCAGGCTCGATTCGGATGCTGGCGAAAAAGGAACTGTACGCCATTCCCTTGCTGGGCCAGGCGATGCGGGCGGCGGAATTTCCGTCGGTGGATCGGTCTGACCGAGCCCGCGCGCTGAGGGATCTGGACAGGGCGCGGGCGATGATGGAAAGCGGAATTGTGCTCTGGGCAGCGCCTGAGGGTACCCGGTCGCCAGATGGTCGTTTGCTGCCATTCAAAAAGGGCTGTTTCCATCTGGCCCTGGATACCCAGGCGGTCATCGTACCGGTGGCCATTCGCGGCATTCACCGGGTGTTACCGGCGCGCACCCTGCAAATCAATATTGGCCAGACTGTCGAGGTTCAGGTGGGGGAGCCGATCGATACGGCCGGTAGAGGAAAGGACGACCTGCCGACGCTGATGGCGGACGTCCGGGAGCGGATAGAAACGCTGTTGGGGGACGGCGAGGCCCGGTAAAGGACCTCGCGGTAACGGGTTACGCCGTGGCGGCGGACACCACGGTGGACAGCAGGTAACCGGTGTAGGCGACATACACGGTCACCAGTATCACACCGTTGGGCCGGCTGATGGCTTTCTTGCCGCTGATCAGCCCGTAGCCCATCAGCAGCAGGCCAACGGTCAGGGCCAGCATCAGTGTCCAGTCACGGTAAAGCACTTCCGGATCCACTTGCAGAGGTTTGATGACCGCTGCCAGGCCAACAACCGCCAGGGTGTTGAAAATGCCCGACCCCAGGATGTTGCCGAGAATCAGGTCGTGCTCGTTCTTGCGCACAGCGGCAATGGCCGAGGCGAGTTCCGGTAACGAGGTGCCGATCGCCACGATGGTCAGGCCGATCACCAGGTCACTGACGCCAAGGGTCTGGGCGATAGTGACGGCACCCCAGACCAGCAGTCGGGAACTGACAACCAGCAGTACCAGGCCAATCACCAGCCACATGATGGCGCTGTTCATGGACATGGCGGGTACCTCGGTCTCCTCGGCCGCACCGGTCATCGGATCTGCTTTGTTGCGCAGGCCCTGGAAGATTGACCAGCCCATCACCACCGCAAACACCGCGAGCAGCACCCAGCCATCCAGGCGGGTCAACTCACCGTCGATCAGCTGCGCGCCGGCAATGAGTGTCAGCACCACCAGCAGGGGCAATTCCTTGCGAATCACCTGGGAGTGAACAGCGATGGGAGCGATCACCGCCGTCAGGCCGACGATGAGGGCAATATTGGTGATATTCGAACCGTAGCCGTTACCCAGCGCCAGGCCTGGGTTGCCGTCGGCGGCGGCCATGGCCGAGACCGCCAGTTCCGGAGCTGAGGTACCAAAGCCGATGATCACCATCCCGATCAGCAGCGCTGGCATACCCAGGTGTTTAGCGGTCGCGGCCGCACCGTCGACAAACTTATCGGCACTCCAGACAAGAAGAACCAGTCCGGCAATAATTGCGGCAATCGCCAGTAACATAGAAAGACCTCAGTGAATAAATTGTCCGAGCATGAAGACCCCGGCATAGCCCAGTGTATAGGCGGCTAGCAGGTGGGCAAGATACCGCATGTAGGCCCCGAAGGTCAGCCCCGGGATTTTGCTCATGGCTACAATTCCGGCGGCCGAACCAATGATCAGCAGCGATCCACCCACACCGACGGCGTAGGTCAGTCCCATCCATTCGCCCGGCGTCATGGTGATGCCGGACTTCAGTAACGCGGCCGTCAGCGGCACGTTGTCGATCACCGCAGAGAAAATGCCCATCAGGTAGTTGGCGTAGAGTGGCGGCAGCAGGTCGTAAATGGCGACCAGCGAGTTCAGCGCGTGAATCTCTTTCAGCATACCGACCAGCAGCAGGATGCCCAGGAAGAACAGCAGGGTTTCGAACTCAATGATCCGGATGTATTCCAGAATCGGATCCAGGTCCGAGTCGTCGCTCATGAAGCGGGAGACCAGGAACATCACCGACAGCCCGAACAAAAAGGTCAGTACCGGCGGGATGCCCAGCACCGCATTGCCGGCAATGGTGCCCAGGATGGTGATCAGGAACAGGGCGCTGATGGTGGCATCAACTGGACGAATGTCGGATTTGTTGGTTTTTAAAGTGACGGTACCCTCCAGCCCCCGGGACAGGAATACCGCCAGCAGGAATACGGTTACCGCTGCGGGCATGGCCAGTGTCAGGAGGGTGAGGATCTCGACCTTGTCGGCCAGGAAGATCATCAGAGTGGTGACGTCGCCGGTGATCAGTGAAACGCCACCGGAGTTGACCGCAAACACCACCAGCGTGGCGAACTGCAGCTGTTTTTTGCGCGGCAGGTCGAGCGACAGGATCAGCGAACAGGACACCAGTGTGGCGGTGATGTTGTCCGCCAGGGACGAAAACAGGAAGCAGAACAGGCCGGTCAGGAATAGCAGTTTTCGCTCGCTGACCTGGCCGGGCATGATCAGGTAGACCAGGTTTTCGATCATGCCTTTCTTGTTCAGGTACGCCACGAATGTCATCGCGGCGACGAGGAACAGCCACAGGCCGGCAATTTCTGCAATACTCTCGGACAGCCCGGCGGCAATGGCGTTGGTTTCCGCGTCGCTGCCGCTGGCGGAAAACAGGATGATCCAGCTCAGGGTGCCGAAGAAGAGGGTGATTTTGGCTTTGTTGATGTGAAGCGCTTCTTCGAAGATCACGCCGAGCAGCGCCAGCACGGCCAGAACGATGAGCGTGGTGTCCAGAGCAGACATCGGACTTGGATCCTGTTCAGAGAGTGTGAGTGTCACGCCGCCCCGCCGCGGCGATAAATGCCGGCGAAGTTTAGACCTTTGGCCGGTGCCAGACCAGCGTCGGTATCGGTTGCGGATGGCGCATTGATTGTGGCCGGCTGAGGCACGCCTGGTAAGTGAATCTCATTTTATTCTTGAGTGAAAAATCGGGATAATTGTGCCCGCGAATTCTACCGGGAGTGATCGGCAGCGCTTCTACCTCGCGTAAGACCGACATCCGACACGCTTTCCTGCTGATCGTGGGGAGCAGACAGGCTCAATACAAAGCTAGGGTATAAACCAATGGCCGCTAGACAGGCAGACGTAGTGCTGGTCGGTGGTGGCGTCATGAGCGCCACCCTCGGCATGATGCTCAGGCAGCTCGACCCGTCCCTGGACATCGTCATGGTGGAACGTCTCGACCACGTTGCCCATGAAAGCACCGATGGATGGAACAACGCAGGCACCGGACATGCCGGCTACTGTGAGCTCAATTACACACCGGAAACCGGTGATGGCGATGTGGAGATCGATCGTGCGCTCAAGATCAACGCGCAGTTCGAGGTGTCGCTTCAGTTCTGGTCGTATCTGGTGGAGCAGGGCATGCTGCCGGAGCCGAGCAAGTTCATCAACCGCACCCCGCACCAGAGCTTCGTCTGGGGTGAAGATGGGGTCCGGTTCCTCAAGCGTCGGTTTGAACGTCTGAGCAAGCATCACCTGTTCCGGGACATGAAGTTCACCGACTCCGTCGACGAGCTGGCCGAGTGGATGCCACTGGTGGTGAAGAACCGCAAGGCCGGGGAGCCGATCGCCGCCACCCGCGTGGAATACGGTGCTGATGTGGATTTCGGCTCCCTAACCCGCAGCATGGTGGACTACCTGCAGAGCCAGCCGAATTTCGAGCTGATGCTGAGCAGCCCGGTGCATTACCTGGACCAGCGCGACAACGGGCGCTGGAAGGTTCGTGTTCGCAACCAGAAGACCGGAGCGCTGACCAAGCTGGAAGCCGGCTTTGTGTTCCTGGGCGCCGGTGGCGGTGCCCTGCCGCTGCTGCAGAAGTCGGGTATTCAGGAAGCACGCGGCTATGGTGGTTTCCCGGTCAGTGGCCAGTGGCTGGTGTGCCAGAAGCCGGACATTGTGAAACAGCATGACTCCAAGGTGTACGGTAAGGCACCCATTGGCGCGCCGCCCATGTCGGTACCGCATCTGGACACACGGATCATTAACGGCGAGCCTGCGCTGCTGTTCGGTCCGTTTGCCGGCTTTACCACCCGGTTCCTGAAACAAGGTTCGATGTTTGATCTGTTTGGTTCTGTGCGGGCGGCCAATTTGCGACCCATGTTGTCCGTGAGCAGGAACAACATGGACCTGACCCGGTATCTGATCGGTGAAGTGTTCCAGTCCCACAGCGCGCGCGTGGCGTCGCTGCGTAACTTCTTCCCGGATGCCAGTGAAGACGACTGGGAACTGAAGATGGCTGGCCAGCGCGTACAGATCATCAAGCAGGCCGAAGGCGGTGGTGGAAAGCTGGAATTCGGCACCGAAATCGTTGCGGCCCAGGACGGGACGCTGGCAGCGCTTCTTGGCGCCTCACCCGGGGCATCCACGGCGGCGAATGCAATGATTGATGTTCTGGAGCGTTGCTTCCCCGAGCAAATCAAGTCGGCCCAGTGGCAGGAGCGGATGAAAACCCTGGTTCCATCCTACGGTCAGTCACTGGTTGACGACGAGGCTCTGCTGACCAAAGTACGGGATCGGACGCTCTCGACCCTGAAATTGGTCTGATATTCCTAATCGATCTAAGTGGCGCTTAAGCACCGCGAACTCTGGCCCAGAGGCTGGAAGTTCCGGTGCTTTTTGATTTTTTGTCGTTGCTCCGATTTGCTATTTGCTAACAAGGGCTTAGGGTTTAAATACAGTCTAAGCAAAGGAGGGAGCATATGAGTGATCACGAGTACGACCCAGACAAGGGGTACGTGGCGCTTCTGGGATGGAGTCTCAATGCGGTCGAAGCCGCTGATAAATTTGACCGTCGTTACGTCGTCGTGGCCCCGGATTGGGCCGAAGCCTACTGCAAGGAGCACGACATTCCTTACGTACCGTGGAATTTCGAGCGCCTGAACGACCGGTCGGTGGAAATCGCTCAAACCCTCCAGGAAATGGGTGTGGACGTCGCCATCCCCCTGTTTGAAGAAACCGTCGAGTGGGCCGGTGCCATTAACTCGGTGCTGATGGACAAGCCCCGCCTGTTCGGGCAAGCCATGCTGCTGCGCGACAAGGCGCTGATGAAGCGTCGGGCGCAACTCGGTGGGATCCGTGTCGGTATCTTCGAGGAGGCCCACGACAAGGACGATGTCATTCGCTTCCTGAAGCGGGTGAACCAGACCCTGCTCAAGCTTGACGGCGACCCGAACGATCCGATTCACCTGAAGGCTTTCGACAAGGCCGGCTGTCTTGGCCACCGGGTGATCCGCACACCCGACGAAATCGACAGCATCCCGGATGAGGAGTTTCCGGTGCTGATGGAATCCCACCTGGATGGCTGGGAGTTCGCCGTCGAAGCCTGGATTCACAACGGCAAGATCGCTTTCCTGAATATTTCGGAATACGTCACCCTGGGCTATTCCGTGTTCGTTCCCGCCACGCCGGACCTGGAAAAATACCGCGACCAGATCCGCGGCGAGATCGAAAAGCTGATCAAGACCTTCGATATCGACTTCGGCCTGATTCACCCCGAGTACTTCGTCACCAGTGACGGCACCATGTACTTCGGTGAGGTGGCCTACCGTCCGCCAGGCTTCAAGGTGTTTGAATTGCTCGAGCGGGCCTACGGCTTCAATGCCTACCAGGCCATGATTATGTGCTTCGATCCGAAGACCACGGAGGACGAGGTCAAAGCCTTCTTCCCGAAAGAAGTGGAAGACGCCAAGGGCTATGCCGGCTGCTTCGGTGTTTACCCTCGTCGCAGGGTGGTCAGCCGTCTGGAAATGCCGGAGGAAACCGAAAATCACGACTATTTCGAGAGCCACGAACTGACGCCGCCAATGGAAGAAACGGTAACCAAGCGCACTGCTTTCGGTACCCACTGGGGCCTGGTGTACTTCTTCGGTGAGGATCCCTATGTCATGCGGGATTTGCTGAAGCATCAGGAAGAACTCGATTTCTATGTATAATCAGCGAGCGCGGCAACCGGTTGTGAGGTTGCCGCACGGACTGAGGAATGGGTTTGAGTGACTATCAATCCGCTGGCGATCCGCCGGCGGTCAATCTCGATAAGCTGGTGCAGCGGCTGGACGATGCGATTGAATCGCTGGAGCAGAGCCGGCCGTTCGCCAAGTCCGGCAAGCTTCCGCGTCTGTTTGATATTGCCCGCCGGGTTCTGCTGCAGCCCGAAGGCTGCCGGATCATAGAAGAGCGCTCCGAGCGTCTGGAGCAGGCCGGCCTGTATCTGGGAACGGACTGGGCCAATCCCAACATTCTGTTGCCCTCGCTGACGCCCCAGTCGCTGTCCAGTCCGAATGCCGATACGGTGGTGATCGAGGTGATCAGCGAACTGCGTTTTCTGGCCATTGCCCGGGACCGCTACCTGCATCCTACCGTCACGTCCGAACAGGCCCGCCACCATCTGACTCAGGTGCTGGCGGTCAACCTTGGCCTGCTGTTTGGCCTTGTCGGCGAAGCCGAACGCAAGCAGGGCCGGCTCGCCAACATCAGTCAGGCTGCTGTCCGGTATCTGGCGGAGCACATTGGCTACGAGCATGTGCTGGACAGCCTTATCGAAGAAATCTGGCGGATTCTGCAGCAGCGCCCCATTCAAGTGGGAGACGTTCGCAGGATGATTACCCAGATCGCCCTGTGTCGGGCGGATCCGAATGTAGACCTGGGTGGTGCCGGACGAGGCGCCGACCGGCTGATTTCCAGCCTCTACGGTCCGACCCGTGCCAGCAGTGAAGATCCGGGTACCGTTGTCTACGAACAGCGGCTTGCCACCCTGGATGCCCAGGCCTTGCAGAACGAGGCCACGGGCTTTGCCCGATCCATGCACGACACCGGCCTGGTGTCGCCTTATCATGCAACCTTTTTGCGTTTCGCGCTTGAGCATCAGACTTCGGTACTGCCGGAAGCACTTGGGCTTTCCAGCACCGGCAAGGACTGCCTGATCTGCTATCAGGAACTGGTGCACGCCCTGATCCGGGACGGCATCTTCCCTGAAACCGCCCAGGGCATTTACGGGCTCGCCCTGATGCTGGAGCGGGGCATCCTCTATCAGCCACCGGTGGCACCCGGATTATGGCGTCAGCTCAACCTGACGCTGTGCGAACCTGCCAAGGAGCGTCTGCAACTGGCCTTTGGCTACCAGCCCGCACCCAGTGTCTGGCTGCTTCAGGGCGTATTGAACATGCTGGGGCAGCCTCTGGGTGTGGGGCAGGGGAACAACCCGACCTGCCAGTCTGCCCGGGCGCTGTCCATGTGGGCCTACAATGACCCGGATTACCTGTTGCAGATGGTAGCCTGGGCGGCCCGCGACAACGAGGTCATCATTCATTTCGAAGGTCGCCCGGTTTCCTCGGCTCGCAGCCAGGGCGGGGTGGCCTCGGAAGTGACCCTGGATCTGGATCCCGTTTCATTGATCGTGGTTCCCCATCTGGACCGGATCTATGCCGAAATGGGCAGAATGGTGGCGGATCGGCAGGGCGATCCCCATCAGTGGGTGAATCCCGAATTCCATGGCTGGGCTTCTGGCCGGGGCTTTGCTATCAACGTGGATGTGGCGACCGGAAAGCTGCACGATCTGGAAGGCTTTATCCGGCATTTCTATGCCAGCTATCATCCGTTCTACAACGGCAATCAGCCACTGGTGCATCCGCAGCCGGCTGGTGTTGCGGTGACCGACCGGGCCGCCCGTTTCGTTGGCTGGCACGCGATCACCATACTCCGGGTGGCGCTCGACCCTGAGGGCGAAATGCGGGTGTATTTCTTCAACCCCAATAACGACAGTGGCCAGCACTGGGGTAATGATGTCGAGGTGAGCACGGCCGGCCACGGTGAACACTTCGGTGAGTCGTCGTTGCCCTTCGAGCAGTTCACCTCGCGCCTGTACATTTTCCACTACGACCCCCTCGAGCGTGGAGAGCCTGCCAACGTGACCGATGAAGAACTGCAGCGCGTTGTCGGCCGGGTCTATCGTACCTGGGGAGCTGACCGGTTGCCGTCCGAAGAGTTACAGGCCGGGCCGTCCTGAGCCCGGCTGTCCCCAATGTGCCTGCCCGTACCCAACATTAATAAGTGTCAGGCGACCTGACGATGCCCGGGCGGGCGTTGTATGATCTCACCAGTTTTACTTGCATATTCGGGAGAGGATGTTGTCCGTGTTTAACCGTTTCTTTATGGCTTTAATGGTGCTGGTTCTGGCGGGTTGTTCCAGCCCGGAAACCCCGCAGGAAGTTGCCGGCGCGTTCTGGCAGTCGGTGGCTGAGAACGACGGGGATGCCCTGACAGAGCTGTCCACGTTGAGAGACGCGAATCGCTTCGATGGCTTCGGTCGGGACTGGACCGATGTGACCCCGGTGTTCGGCCGGGTGGTGATCGACGACGCCGCAGCCACCATCGTGACCCGCTTACCGGCGCAGGAAGGCTCGAGTGCCAAGCCGCAGGAACTGGTGACTTATCTGGTGCGCCGGCAAAAGGGCTGGCAGGTGGATTACGAGCGCACCCGGGATGCGGTCATGAATCCATCCCCCTTCGGACAGTTGATGGGCGAACTTGGCAAGCTCAGGGACAAACTTGAGGCCCGCTTTGCGTCTTCGTCGGACGATCTGGAGGCGAGCATGAATGAGTTTGCCATCGAGTTCGAAGCGTACACCCGGGAGCTCGAGCAGGACGCCGAGGACGCCATGGAAGATTTCGGTGAAACCCTTCAGGACGCGATGGAAGACCTGGTCGACTCCATCAACGAGGCGCTGGAAGACGATCGGTCGATGTCGCCAGATGACCAGATCCTGCTGGAGGAAGCGGCCCGCGATCTGGATGGTAACAGTCAGTCCCTCGACGACCCGAGCGTTAACTCCCTGGCCGAGGCGAGTCGCGCCATGGCCCGTACCGGCGAACGTCTGGGGCGTTTGAGTGAAGACACCCTGAATCGCTATCAGGATGAGTGGAATGAAGCGCTGGCGCAGATTCAGGAAGACACCGATGCGTTCTTCGGAGATCTGCGCCAGCGTTCGGAAGCTGGCAGTTAACGGCGTGCCGGGGGCCGGCTCACCCTGTTAGAAGAACAGGGTGAAGCCGGAGGACAGTTCGATGTTGTGTGTCAGTTGCGACTCGCGAATCAGGTCGCTCTTGAACATGTGATCCCGGAAGTCCACGTGCACGGTCAGCCAGTCGAGCAGAACCACCCGGAACCCGGTACCGAGGGTGGTGGTGAAATTGCTCTCGCCACCGAAGTCGGTGTTGCCAACCCCGCCCACCAGATAGAACGCTGAGTTGAAGGTCAGCGTATCGCTGAAGAACACCTCGCCCGGGAAGATGTTGTAGCCCACCAGGAAGTCGTAGTAGCTGTACTTGCGGTCCGAATCCGTCAGCAGGCGCACGTTGGCGCCGCTCAGTTCCTCGAACGAGGTCAGCCCCGCTTCGGTAACGCCGTAGTTGAACTGCAGGAAGAAGTCTTCCGTGGCGTGGAACGCGGCGCTCACGCCCACCAGCGGTTCCGAGCTGAAGTTGTCGATGGTCATCATGCCGGCAAAGGCACCGATTTCGAAAAACTCGGCGTCAATATCCGCTTCCCGAATGCTCCGCGGCTCCACTTCCGGTGCGATAACCTGAACCGGTGCTGGTTTCGTGCTGTCGTCGCTGTCCTGGGCGTTGGCCAGTTGAGGCAGGGTCAGCGCGCCCGCCAGGAGCAGGGCGGAGGTCGCGGATCGGGCCGTCAGACTGGCACTTAGAAAAACGTGTTCAGACCGATTTTCCATTCACTTAAACCTGTGCTTTCTGAATTTGAAGAAACCGAATACACCCGGTATTCGGCACGAATAAGGAAATTGCGGCCAACGTAGTAGCTGAGGCCGCCGCCAACGTTGACCCCGTCGGCATCGCCCAGATCACTGAGCAATACCTTCTGCCGCGCATCAAAGGAAAATCTCGAGATGCCGGTGAGCAGGTAGGGGGTGACGTCCCACTGGTGCATGGGTTCGAAAATCAGGTTGGCGCTGTAGTAATCGCTGGTCACCGAGCGGTTGTAGATCTTGCCGGCTTCCACTTCCGCACCGATCCAGGTCAGTGGCCGGTAACCCACCGTCAGGCTGAAGCTGGTTGATTCCTCGAACAGCCCGGCAGTAAAGCCCACCCGCCAGCTGGATTCCAGGTATTCACCATGACTGACTTCAGGCAGGTCCGCCGGCAGCCCTGTGGGTTGCAGTGTCCGGCCCAGCTGGGTGGCCTTGGTCCAGCCTTCCTGGCCGTCGGAAGAGCGGACCTTGTACCAGTTGGTCTTGCGCTTGATCAGCTCTACCTGTTCGCCCTTCTCGATAACGTGAAACACGGGGTAGCCGCGGCCGGGCGCCGTGTGCAGTTCGATAAACGGGTCCACCACCTGCAGCACGGCGGCGTCGTTTTCGAACGCAGTTTGTGCAGCGGTCGGTGAAAGCGGCGCCGCCAGCATCAGTCCGACAAGAATACGTCGGGATAATCTGCGCATAGGCGTCAGCTTTTTAGGTGTGTCTGTGATTGCGGTCATAAGTTTGAAGCTGGCTTCAGGGATGAAGGTAATCAAATGTTAACAATTGTAAACTTCTGTTTTTTCTCACAAAAGCGAGATCTGGTACGGAACTGTGACGAGCGGGCTTCCGTTGGGCAACAGAAGGAGATGCGTTTCGGGAAGGCAATCACAGAATAATAAATTGACGCAAAAAATGCCTCTCTAATGTCAAAAACGTGTGCTAGCGTATTTAACAGAATTTGACGAATGAAACTATTTCCTGAAAACCGACCGCTCAACCCATGAAACGGGCCTCAAGAGCCCCCGAGCTGGGTCGGCAACTTCAAGCGTTAATCCCTGGATTGTTCATTGTTATTGGTGGGCGCCGCTCGGATGCGGGCTGCCACGGGAGCAGGATGGTGACTGTGCAAGAACTGAGGTCTGCAAACAGGCTGGAAACATTCAAGGCGGGCAAAGTGGTGGCATCCCTGATGCTGGCCCTGAGCGTGCTGTGGAGCGGGGTGGCGGCTGCCACGGAGGCCGCGGCCGGAAACGGCGAGGATTCGGCAAAGCCGGCGGCGCCGCTGGAACAGATTCTGGAGACTCCCATGTCGGTTCGCGAGAGTCGCGAGCGTGCCCAGCGCGCGGTGAACGAGCTGTCGCGCGAAATCCAGAACCTGAAGCAGTCCGTGGTGACCCTGAACAAAGACCTCCGGGTGCTCGAAGAAGACCTGCTGTTCCCGGCCAATACCCGGTTTCATGTCTTCCTGTCGCTGGATGTGGGTGAGTTCTTCCGCCTTGAGGGTGTGGAGCTGCGGCTGAATAACGAGACCGTCGTGTCCTACCTGTACAGCGAAGAGGAACGCGCCGCGCTGGCCAAAGGCGGCATGCATCGCCTGCATCTGGGTAATGTCAGTGCCGGCGAGCACACGCTGTCCGCGTTTTTTATCGGCCAGGGGCCGAACGGTCGCGAATACAAGCGCGGCAGCAGTCTGCGGTTCACCAAGGGGCAGGGGCCGAAGTACGTGGAGTTGAGCATTGCCGACTCCGAGGCCCGTCAGCAGCCTGAATTCGCCATCCGGGAGTGGTAAGTCATGAAGCTTGTGCGCGCCGCCCAACAGTCACTGAGGCAAGCCGTTGCCGGGATCGCTATCGGTGCGATGTGCCTGCCGGCCAGTGTTGCCGCGCCGGTCACCAGTGTTCAGGATCTGAAATACGGCGCCATCCTGTTTGAGTTCTACCAGCAGAATTACTTCGAGGCGCTGGTGGAGTACGCCTGGGCTGAGGACCATGGTGGTATCGTCAATCACGGTACCTATCCGGAGCTGTTGAAGGGCGGGATCAGCCTGTCCTACGGTCTGGACGCTCAGGCCGAAGACATCTTCAACCGCGTTGCCCGCGAAAACCTGAACGAAGAAACCAGCAACCGGGCCTGGTTTTACCTGGGCAAGATGCAGTATCTCCGTGGCGACGTGAGCGATGCGGCCCGCAACCTTGGCCGTATCCAGGGCGATATGCCGGCGGCGGTGGATGATGAATACCGGTATCTGGCGGCACTGGTCAACGTGAAGCTGGGTTACTTCTCGGCGGGCGAGTCGGTGGCCGATACCATTGATGACGACAGCCCCTTTGCACCCTATTTTTACTTCAATCTGGCGATTGCCTACGGTGGCCAGCAGGAATCCGGCCGGGCAATAGGTGCGCTGGAAAAGGTCATTGAACTGAATGACGGCAGTGAAGAGCTGCGGCGTCTGTCGGATCGGGCGCGCATGGCGCTGTCTTACCTGTACGCCGGCCGCGACGATCACGTCAACGCGGGCATGCAGTTGTCCCGCATCAGTACCAGCGGCGCATACTCCAATCGCGGCCTGCTGGGTGCCAGCTGGATGGCCATCAACGATGGTGAGTTCCGCAACGCCCTCGGTCCGCTGGACGCGCTGACTGACCGCTCCATCGCCCTGCCGGAAGTTCAGGAAGCCATTTTGCTGCAGCCCCACGTGTACGAACAGATGGGACTGAACGGGCGCGCGGCCCAGGGCTTTATCGACGCCGACCAGAAATTCCGTGATGCCCTCGAATGGCTGCAGAAAGCGCGGACCTCCCTGAAGGGCGCGGACGTGCTTGAGCTGTTCGTTCGCAATCTGGATCAGGTGCTGGGTGAAAGCGACTGGTTTGGCGCCGCGCCATCGGTCTCCGTTAACCACCTGTCGCCGTTCCTGGTGGACCTGATGTCCGATCACGCGTTCCAGTCCGTGCTCAAGGACCTTCGCGATCTGTACGCCATCCGCAACAACCTGGAGCGTTGGCAGGATCGGCGTGACGACTTCGAGGTGATTCTGTCAGCCCGCGCCGGCAGCCTGGATGGCGAAAGCCATCGTCAGGGCATGAACCGTCTTGCCCGTTATCTGGAAGAGGCGCGCCAGAGCTATCAGAACCTGGCCAGCCGTGTTACGGGGCAGCCCGAGACCGCCCGTGAGAAGCTGCAGTGGCAGATGGAAGAGCTGGCGTTTGACATTGCCCGTGGCGAGCAGATGCTGGACGCACTGCGCAGCGCCCACTCGGTATCCGAGGGCGACCAGTTCAGCCTGGCGGTGAGCCGGATGATGTCGCAGGTGGATGAGCAGATGACTCAGACCGATGGCCTGATTGCCCACCTGGAAGACGTGATGCTGAACCTGGTCGGAACCGAGCTCGATATTCACGAAGAGCGACTGAAGCAGTATCAGGTGGAAGCGCAGCTGGCCAAGGTCCGGATTCTGGATCGCTCCCTGCAATACCTGGATGGCCCGGCGGAAACCGACGAGGTTGACGCCGACCCTGCGGTTTCCGCACAGCCGGAAGAGGGTGACGACCATGCGATCTAAGGTCCTTCTTCTGAGTCTCTTAGTCGGTGGCTGTGCCAGTTTTAACGACAGCACCACCATCGGCAAGTTGCAGAAGGATTACGAGCCCCTGGCGGATATTCCGCTGCCGCGGGTGATGCACGAAGACGTGCGCGAGGAATACCGCGATCTTCTGAAGACCATTGAGGACCAGAAGCTTCGCGAGCTGATCGAGCGTCGTATTGCCAGCGTGTACATGCTCGAAGGCGACTACAACCAGTTGCTGGGCGTGTTGCCGGGCGACAGCGGTTACTTCCCCGACGCCATTGCCGCGTACAACGATCTGCTCAAGCGCTACCCGGATTCCAAGCAGAACGCCGAAGCCATGTATCAGCTGGCCAAGGCCTACGACCTCGATGGCCGGGACCAGGAAGCGAAAACGGTACTGGAGCAGTTCATCGAGGATCACCCGCACTCCGGACGGCTGGCTGAGGTGTACTTCCGTAAGGGGGATATCCACTTCCGCCATGAGGAGTACGAACAGGCCGAGAAAGCCTACAAGGCGGTGGTGGCGCTGGGCCAGGAGTCGACCTTCCTGAACAACTCCTATTACCTGCTCGGCTGGGCGCAGTACAAGCTGTCGGATTACGACAACAGCCTGATGAACTTCTCCAAAGTGCTGGACCGGCTGGTGCCGGAAGACGGCAAAGTGGAGAAGCTGGATAACGTGAACCGTTCGCTGGTGGATGACACCTTGCGCATCATGAGCGTTGGTCTGGCCTACGCCGGCGGTGCGGCGAAAATCGACAGCATGTTCGCCAACCGCCCCACAGCCGCCAAGTACACCTGGATCCTGTATTCCAGCCTGGGTAAGCACTACCTGGAAAAAGAGCGCTATGAAGACTCTGCGTCTTCGTTCCGTGCCTTCGTCATGCAGAACCCGGATTCCGAGCGCGCCCCCGAAATGCATGCCGACATGATCCGTGCCTACGTCGACGGTGAATTCAACCAGCAGGTGCTGCCGGAGAAAGAAAACTACGTTCGCAACTACGGCATCCGCTCGGAGTTCTGGAACACCAAGTCTGCCGAAACCAAGGCCAAGGTGATTCCCAACCTGAGGGTCTACATCGACGAGCTGGCACGGCACTACCACGCCACCGGTCAGCGGCTGAAGCGTGAGCTGGCCGATGGCACCGTGGCCGCCGGCAAGCAGGCCGCCACCACGGCGGAACAGCGCACCAGTTTCCTGAAGGCGTCGGAATTCTACGGCGAGTACGAGCAGACCTTCCCGAACGATCCGCGCATCCCGGAAATGGTCTACATGCGCGCCGAAGCCGCGTTTGACGGTGAGGACTTCCCGACCGCCATCCGGCACTACGAGCGTAGCGCCTACGAGTTCAAGCATCCGAAGTACGGCCCCGATGCGGGTTACGCCGCAATCATCGCGTACCAGAAAGAAGCGGATCGCCTGAAGGCTACCGTAGGCGAGAGCTCCGAGCAGCTTCGCGCTTGGCGCAGCAAGGGTGTGGACAGCCAGCTGCAGTTTGTTCAGACCTACCGCGACGACGAGCGTTCTGGCTCGGTGCTGGCGAAGACCTCGGAAGAGCTGTTTGCCCTCGGCCGGTATGAAAAAGCGCTGGAAGTGGCCACCAGCATTGTCAGCCGCGCCGGTGACGTTGACCGTGAGCTCAACCGCACCGCCTGGGGCGTGATTGCCCACAGCCAGTACGAACTGGGCCGGCTGGCCGAAGCGGAAGAGGGCTACCGCAACCAGCTGCGTTACATCGATGCCACCGACAAGCAGTACGCGGAAGTCACCGAGCGGATGGCGGTCACCATCTACAAGCAGGGTGAGCAGAAAAAGGCGGCGGGCGACCTGGCCGGCGCCGTGGACCAGTTCCTGCGCATCAAGGCCGTGGCCCCGAACACCGAGGTCCGTGTGATCGCCCAGTTCGATGCCGCCACCCACCTGCTGACCCTGGAAAACTGGGACCCGGCGCTGGCCGAAATGAAGGAACTGCGCAAGCTGTTTCCGACCCACAAGCTGGCGGCCGATCTGCCCAACAAGATTGCCTGGGCCTACGAGCAGGACGAGCAGTGGCTGAACGCTGCCCGCGAGTATGAGTGGATCTACCGCAACGACAAGCGCCCTGACGTACGCCGGGATGCCCTGTTCCTGTCCGCCGAGCTGTACGAGAAGTCGGGCGACGACGAGCAGGCACTGACCTACTTCAAGAAGTGGGCGTTCGACTACGAAGAACCCTTCGACACCCGGATGGAAGCGCGTTATCACACCGCCTACCTGTACAAGCGCCTGGGTGACCTGAACCGCCACCTGTACTGGTTGCGCCGGGTTATTGATGGCCACAACAAGGCCCCGGAAGACTGGCAGACCGGCCGCTCGGCCTGGCTGGCGGCCTGGGCCAACAACGAATACGGCGACTACTGGCGCACCGAGTTTGACCGGGTCCGCCTGCGTCACCCGCTGCAGAAGAGCATTCCGCGCAAGAACGAGAAGTTGAAGAACGCTTTGGACCGGTACAACAAGGCGGCCGAGTACTCGGTGCAGGGTCAGACCAGTCGGGCCACCTTCAATATTGCCGATCTGTACGGCCAGTTTGCCCGGGAACTGATGGACGCCCCGCGGCCCAAGGGGCTGAGCGAGCTTGAGGCCATGCAGTACGAGCTGATTCTGGAAGAGCAGGCGATCCCGTTCGAGGATCTGGCGATCGAAGTGCATCAGGCCAATATCGATCGCTCCTGGGCCGGAGATTTCAATCCCTGGATCGAGCGGAGCTTTGGCGCCATGGCCAAGCTGAACCCGGCTCGGTTTGACAAGCACGAAGCACAGGTGGCTTATGGCGATGGCATTCGTTAAGTCGGTGCGCGCAGGCGCACTCATGTCGGCGGTTCTGCTGTCCGGTTGTGCCGGACTGGGCACCATGACCGGCCCTGAGCCGGCGCCGGAAACAGCAGAAAAGCAGGTTGTGGAATCTGCCCCGGTTGTCGTTCCTGACGTCCAGGGCGAGGCCGACAGCCATCGTTATCTGCCCCAGCAGGGGTATGACGCCGCCGGCAACAAAATTGACTACGCGGCGGAACCAAACCCCTATACCCAGGCGTCTGCTCCGGTAGCCCCGGAGGTGGTGGCCCGTTTTCAAGCGGCCAGCAAGTTGATGGCCGAAGAAAAGAACCGCATGGCACGCAAGGCGTTCGAGGCGATTACCCGGGACTATCCGGAACTGTCCGGACCCTGGGTGAAACTCGGTGAGCTGGCAGAGATCGGCGAGCGTCTGGAACGTGCCGAGAAGTCCTATCGTAAGGCGATCGAGGTAAATCCGGACAACGTCAACGCGTACCTGGCGCTGGCGCTCCTGCAGCGGCGCAACGGGGATTTCGAGGCCTCTCGGGATACCTACGTGGCTGCGCTTGAGCTGTGGAAGGATTATCCGGAAGCGCACCTGAACCTGGCGATTCTGTACGACCTGTACATGAACCAGCCGGTCAATGCGCAGCCACATTTCGAGGCTTATCAGTTCCTGGTGCAGGGTGACCATCCCCAGGTGGCTGACTGGCTGATCGAAATTCGCCGGCGCACGGGCATTGAAACCAGCTTTATCGATAACCCGCCTGCCAAGCCGGAGCCAGCCGCGGACGATGCCGCTGCGGAGCCGGTGGCAGCCGATGCGGTATCGAATGAAGAACCTGTGGAAGAGAAAGGGTAGGAGATCAACATGGCAATTGACCGTTTTCGTTTCCTCGCTTTCACTGCCGCACTGGCCGCGGCGCCTGGCGCCTGGGGCCAGGACGGAATTGACCTGGAGAGCACCTTTGTCGGTGACAAAGAACAGCCGTCGGTCAGTTATTTCATTCCATGGAAGCCACCGGAAGGACCCGAGCGGCTCTATCGATCAATCACCTCGGTGTCAGGCCGGGTGTTTGAAGTAGTGGACCGGGACATTCACTCGAGAACCATGAGGTTCTACGACGAACTTTCTCTGGAAGCGCCCGAAGGCTCGACCAAGTAACTCAATAAACAAACTGAATAACTCGTTTTAGCGACGTGTGGAGTAGCAAGATGAATTTGTACACAAGCATTGTTTCTTTCTTCCAGGAAGGTGGCGCGTTCATGTTCCCGATCGCGCTGGTGCTGATGATCGGTCTGGCCATTGCTGTTGAGCGCTGGTTCTTCCTCAAACGTGCCTACATGGCCAACAAGAGCGCGTACGGTGAACTGCTGCCCCTGATGAAGGAGCACAAGTTTGACGAGGCCGAAAAAGTGGCCCAGGACAACAGCTCCGCCATTGGCCGCCTGATCGCCGTCGCGATCGACACCATGCGTTCTTCTCCGCGTCGTGACGACATCCACGCCGCCATGCAGGAAGGCGTGATGGAAAACATCCCGCGCCTGTCCAAGCGCACCAACTACCTGTCGATCCTGGCCAACGTGTCCACCCTGCTGGGTCTGCTGGGTACCATCATCGGTCTGATCGCCGCCTTTACCGCCGTTGCCAACGCGGATCCGGCGGACAAGGCCACCCTGCTGTCCCAGTCCATCTCGGTGGCGATGAACACCACGGCATTCGGTCTGATCGCCGCGATCCCGCTGCTGCTGATCCACTCCCTGCTGCAGAACAAGACTCTGGAAATCGTTGAAAGTATTGAAATGGCCGGTGTGAAGGCCCTGAACACGATCGTCCGTAACAACCGGAATCTCGTTAACACCCGTGAAAGCGACGCCTGATCGCAGCAGGTAATTCGTTATGTTTTCCAAACGAAGAGAAATGGAAGAGGCGGATATCGACATCACGGCGTTCATGAATCTCATGATCGTGCTGGTGCCGGTACTGCTGATGAGTATGGTGTTCAACCATATCTCCATTCTTGAGCTCAACCTGCCGGATCTGACCGGCGCCCAGACCGCCAGCGCGGAAAAAAACCGGCAGCTGGAAGTGGTGGTGCGCGAATCGGGCATTGAGGTGTATTACCCCAGTGGCAACCTGGTGAAAACCATCGCCAAGAAAGAGGCCACCGACGACAAGGCTGCCCACCACGACTTTGCTCAGCTGTCTGACGTCCTGCAGGAAATCAAGCGCCGCCTGGCGGCCAAGAAGATCGACAAGAAGGACGTGTTGCTGTTGTCCGAAGCGGGTGTGACCTACCAGTCCCTGGTGTCCACCATGGATACCGTTCGTTCGGCCAAGACCGTGGTTGTGGCTGAGGCCGTTGAGGTTGAGCTGTTCCCGGACATCTCGCTGGGCGACGCCCCAAAGAAAGGAGGTAAGTCATGAACGATCGACTGACGTCCTTTGGTTTGCGGGGCAACCGTGATCTGTTTCCCAAGCCGGCCAAGCTGAACCTGGTGTCCCTGATGGACATCTTCACCATCCTGGTGTTCTTCCTGCTGCTGAATTCCGGCAGTAACGAGATCCTCAAGGTCAACGACGTTGTGCTGCCGGACTCCACGGCGGAAGAGCGTCCGAAGGAGACCACCGTGGTCACCATTACCGAGGAAGACATCCTGGTCGACGGCCGACCGGTGGCGACCATCGAAGAGGTGATTGCCTCCAACGGTCTGATCGATGGCCTGATGGAAGAGTTGCGTTTTCAGGCGTCCAAGCGCACCGAGCTGACCGAGCGTGAGAAATCGCTCGGCCGGGCGGTGACGATTCTGGGCGACCAGGAAATCCCGTACGAGCTCCTGAAGCGCGTAATGCTGACCTGTGCCAAGGCGGATTACCGGGATCTCTCCATGGCTGTGTCCCGGATTGCCGGTTCCAGCGGCGCCTGACGGAGGGAAAGAATGACAGCAATAACAGCACAACCCTACGACTTCGAGCTCCCCTGGGACGCAACCGGTGAAGAAGACAGCCGCTTCAAACGCATACTCAAGCGCGCTTTGCTGCTGCTTCTCCTGCTTCTGGTCGTGTTTCCCTGGTTGCCTCTGCCGGAGATCGAGCGGGAGGACAAAGAGCGTGTGCCGCCGAGCCTGGCCAAGGTCCTGATCGAGCAGCGCAAGGTGGCTCCGCCACCGCCGCCGCCCGAGCCGGTAAAGCAGGAGGAGGTCAAGCCCGAAGCCACGAAGAAAGAGGCGGCGCCAAAACCCGCCCCGGCCAAAGAAGTGCAAAAGGCCCGGGAGAAGGTGTCCAAGATGGGCGTCGCGGCGTTCTCCAATGAACTGGCGTCTCTGCGCAGCTCGCTGGATGTGGCCAAATTGCAGGCCCAGAACACCAACGTGAAGACCGGGGCAGCAGCCAAGGCCGCACGTTCGGTTCTGGGGGCAACCTCGGCCACCAAAACCAGTGGCGGCGTGAGCAGCTCGGTGATGAACGATACCGGCAGCGGTACCGAGTTGGCGGCCCACAGTTCAACAGCGGTTGATAGCCCGATTGGCGGCGGCACCGGAGCTGGTGGCGGCGGCAAGGGCGGCGGCTCCAAGAGTTCCACCGTGGCCGGTGGCCGCGACATGGAGTCCATCCGTCGTGTGTTCGAGCAACACAAGGGTGCGATCTACGCACTCTATAACCGCGCATTGCGCAGCGATCCAAGCCTGAAAGGCAAGTTTGTGTTCCACATCGTGATCGAACCCAGCGGCAGCATCTCCAGCATCAAGCTGGTGGAAAGTCAGTTGGGCGACAAGAAGCTGGAGCTGAAATTGCTGGCGCGTATCCAGATGATTTCCTTCGGACCGGAGGACGTCGCGGCGACGCCGGTGAATTACAAGTTTGACTTTATGCCTGGTTAATGGAACCGAAAGGCCAGGCCCAGCGTCTGGTCTTTACGTTCCCGGAAGTGCGGGTAGTAGGGGATGAAAATCATGAAGACAATGCAACGAAAGGTCAGCAGCCTGATGCTGACCGGACTGGTATCGGTAGGCCTGAGCGGTTGCTTTGAAGGCGAACTGAGCAGTAATGACCAGGATATCCTTTCGGATCAGCCTTTCGCCTATGTGGTGAGGGACTATCCGGACATGGGAGAAGCGTCTTCAGTCAATGAGCGACCGCCCCTCGACCCGCGCGCACCCTATGCTTTCGAGCCGGGTGCCCAGCTGATGGTCCGTGATCGCATCGCGCTCAGCTCCGAAGAGCGCGATGTGCTCACCCGCTACTTTGGCGGCAGCGGTTATGACGTCAAAGACCTGGACGTGTCGCCAGACGGCCAGCGTATGGTCTTTGCCGCCCATGGGCCTGCGGGCAACGGCGCCCACAGCAGCTGGAACATCTACGAATACACCTTCGCTACCGGTGAGGTGCGTCGTATCCTCAAGGACGACGATCTGGCCAACCTGGGTCAGGACACCAACCCGGCCTACACCAACGAAGGCACCATTATTTTCTCCTCTTCCCGGCAGCATGCCCGGGGGGACTGGCGTCTGCTGGATCTGCGGGAGTACCTGGACGATTTCAATGAGCCGGCGTCCCTGCTGCACTCCATCCAACCCGATGGCAGCGACCTGACCCAGATCACCTTCGGTTCGTACCACGACATCGAACCAAGCACCATGAACGACGGCCAGATCGTGTTCATCCGCTTTGGCCGGATTTACGAGACCCTGGAAGACTGCACCACCGCCGACATCGACGATCCGGACTTTAACCAGCAGACCAACGGTAATGGCTTTGGTCAGGGCAATGGCGGCAAATTCCCCTCGGGTCTGGAAGAGCCCAAAGAGTGGAATGAACAGGACAAGTGCGTGCTGTCTGTTGAAGGCGAGGCCGGCGAGCGGGTCTTTGTCGAAGACATACTCAGCCTGTACCGCATTACCCCCAGTGGCGGTAACGTGCATCGCTACTTCGGCAGCCTGAGCGAAGAGTTCAGCGACGCCTCGTTTATCCATTACATGGATCCGATCCCGACCGAAGACGGTAACCTGCTGACAGTCATGCGCCACATCCACAACCCGATTTACGGTGGCGACGTGGTGACCATCAACAGCCAGAACTTCTTCGCGGTGGGGCAGCCGGTTGCCGACGGTGTGGTTGGCGAAGCCGAAGAGTCCATGACGCCCGGGCTGGTGAACTTCTACCCGAACCAGGTTTCGCCCTCCGGCTGGTACAGCGCGGTGGCACCCTACGACGATGGCTCTGGCCGCCTTCTGGCGAGCTGGTCCCAGTGCCTGACCAAGCAGGATGCCATTACCGGCGTGTGTGAAGGCTCGTCCACCGTGGATAACCTGAGCGCTCCCCAGTACGGCATCTGGATGCTGGATCCGCAGCAGAATACCCGTCTGCCGGTGGTACAGAGCTACAAGCAGGCGCTGTACACCGATGTGGTCATCGCCGATGAAAACGAACTGGCGCGCCCCTACACCGGGGATCAGCACAACCTCAACCTGGAAGAAAACACCGCAGTGTTCAGTATCCGCAGTATTTACGATCTGGATGGCGCGGACATGGCCGAGCAGTTCGATGGCGGTATCGAAACCCGCCGGGATCCGTCACTGACCCGTCCGGACGACCGCTCCGAACGTTTCATCCGGGTTCTGGGCAAGCGGGAGATCCCGGCGGATCTGGAGCAGGCCATCCTGGCCGATGAGACTTACAACCCGAACGACGGCGTGCGCGAGAACATTTACCTCTGGCCCCTCCTGGGCACCGACAATAAGCGCGCACTTTACGACGTGCTGTCCTACGCCATGGTGGAGCCGGATGGTTCGGCGATGGTGAAGGTGCCGGCCGACACCAGTTTCACCTTTGAAGTGGTAAACAAGCACGGCAAGCGGGTCGATCTGATCGCCGAGGACAATTACAACTACAACTACCTGATGCAGCATCCCCAGTCGCTGCTGCTGGAAGACGGCCAGGTACTCAAGTGCTACGGCTGCCACGATCCGGAACTGGATATTCCCCATGCCCGGACCGATGTCGAGCTGGCTTCCGCCAACCCCGGTGCACCGGGTGATGCTTCGCCGTTCCCGAACGCCAACCCGGAAATCCTGGCCGCTAACTGGAAGGACACCATGGCCGAGGCCCTGGTGAACTCCCTGGGTACGCTGGTCTCCACCGGCGCGGACACCCAGCGCTACGAGGACTACTGGAGCAACCCGCCGGATGAATCGCTGGCCTTTGAAAATACCTATGCCGAGCTGAAAACGAAGGCACCGGTCAACGATCCGTCCTGCCTGACCAACTGGACGCCGGACTGCAAGGCCACCATTAACTATCTGGAGCACATCCAGCCGATCTGGGAAGTGTGCCGGACCAATCCGAATGACAACGATGCGATCACTTCTTGCCAGAACTGTCACCGGGCAGCGGAAACCAAGAGCTGTGCCGCCGGTGGCGGTGGCGGTGGCGCCAGCAACGGGTTGCGGCTTGGCCGCAACAACGCCTCCTGGGATCCGCGTTTTGTCGAGTCTTATGTCGAACTGTTCGAGGCGGATTACTACCTGCGGGAAACCGCGTCCGGCGATTGGGTTGAGGTGGATGAAGCCAACCTCGCCGCGGAATGTCCGGACGGTGTCGACGGTGACCTGACCATCCTGCCGGAGCCCGGAGTGTGTTTCACCCGTCGCCTGATGAGCGCCCGCGGCGCCATCGCCAGTGCCCGCTTCTTCAGCCTGTTCGATAACGATCCGGACGACGATGCCTACGAAGTAGAAACCACCGAGACGGCAACCATTCGCGAGTCCCACAAGGGCATGCTGTCCGACGCCGAACTGCGCCTGATCGCCGAGTGGCTGGACTCGGGTGCGCACATGTACAACGACCCCGATAAGTTCGAGTTTCCGACTCCGTAAGAAAGGTACTGGTTCGTGAGCCTTGCAGTTGAACACACCGACAACATCAATCTGGACTCCCTGAACCTCCCCAGCTTTGACCTGCAGCGTCAGGGCTGGGAAATTCCCCCCCGGGAGCAATGGCGGGTGGACGGCAAGTTCCGCCAGACCCTGCTGCGGAAGAAAACCAGCACCCTGTTCCAGCGTTTCAACGGCCATTACCTGGCGATCAACACCCATCGCCGGAAAAAAGAGCTGCCGCAGCAGGTACTGGACCTGACGTTTGTGGATCCGCAGCCGCGAGAGGTAAAGAACTACCGCTACGGGCTCTGGTTTGCCGCGATCTGTCTGCTGACCATCCCGGCTGCGATCCATTCCCTGGTGCCGTCGTCGCCCGCTTGGCTGCTGGCCCCGATACTGACGGGGCTGCTGTTGATGGTCGGCGCCTGGCGCTGGCGCAACCATTACTTTGAGTTTCGGGCGCTGAACAGCAACGTGGTTCTGTTCCGCGTTGACGCCATGACCAATGAAGAGGCGAGGGTGATCGCGTTTGTTGATGCCGTGTGCAAGGGCATCAACCGGGGGCAAAGCCAGCTGCCGGAAGGCAAAGGGCGCATTCCCCTGGCGGTAGCCGAAATGCGCCGGTTGGCGAAGGAAGGCGTTATTTCGGACGACGATTACGAAACCATCAAGCAGAACTGGTTCCGGCTTTAAGCCGGGGACTGTGCTTCACGGCGTCGTTCAGGCAGAATTCAGAGGGATTCTGGGCTCCCGCTGCATGCGGCAAGCCGGCCAACCTCCGCTCTTCGGCCCGAAGCGACACCATGCCTCAGCCTTCACGTGACATTATCCCGGCCGACTGGCCAACCTGGAGCACCCGCGAACCGCAAGTGATCCGATCACTGCCCGGGGGCTTGACCAATCGCAGTTATTTGCTGGCCGCGGGCGGCGAAAGACTGGTCCTGCGGCTCAATGCCCACGACAGCGCCACCCTGGATATCAACCGTTCGGCAGAAGCGCAGGCGCTGACCTGTGCGAGCCACGCGGGGCTATGCGCTCCGCTTGTCCACTGCGATCCGCAGCACCGCTATCTGGTCACCGAGTTTATCGACGGCGACGCCTGTCAGCCGGATCAACCCGAGCACCTGGAATTACTCGCCAGGCTTACCGCCGATATTCATGCACTGCCCGAGATCCGGGGGCGCCTGGATTACCGACACAAAGCCGAAACTTACTGGCGTGCGGTCGATTCCAGCGCCGAGTTTTATAGCGAGTTGGTCGGCGTGAGGGACCGCGTGGATGATCATCTCGCCGCGGCCGCCCGGCTCTGCGATAGCCTGAGGCTTTGTCACAATGACCTGGTTGCGGGGAATCTGTTGCTCAATCAGCGCAAGGCACTCTGTGCGATAGATTGGGAATACGCGGCCATGGGAGACCCGTTTTTCGATATCGCGCTGATTGTCGAGGAACACCGGTTGGATGAGCGCCAGCAGAACCGCTTTCTCGAACGCTATCTGGCGCGGCCGGTGACCGGTCTGGATCGCGAGCGGGTCTGTCACGGCCGGGTGGTGTATCGCTATCTGAGCCTGCTGTGGTATGCCATTCGGTTAGCCCAGCACCCGGGCCTGCATGTGGCTGACGAAGCCGTTCTCAACGACGCGCTCAGTGCCTTGACCCGACTCCTGTAGCGCAACGCCAACGGCAGCCGGGTCGGCTCTGGTCAAGGCGCGGGATCTGACGGATCAGCCTGTCGCGTGGGCACCCCTTAGCATGGCACGCAGCAATTCTTCCGCATCAAACTTGGTGAGCGCTTCATTGGCGCCGACCTGATTGGCGTAACTCAGGCTCATTTCGCTGTTCAGCGAGGTGTGCAGGATAATGTAGGGCTGCTTCAGGCCGCTGTGATTGCGCACGTTGAACGTTAACTCGTAGCCGTCCAGCCCGGGCATCTCGATATCGCTCACCAGGATGTCGACGGGGCACTCGAGTTCATCGTCCCGCACCAGCATGTGCATGGCTTCATCGCCCTTGGCCGTGACCTGATAGCTCACCCCCAGGTTGTCCAGTGCATCGGAGAGTTGCTTGCGGGCCACGTGAGAGTCGTCCACCAGCAGGATGTTCAGGCGCGCCAGTGCAGCTTGTTCACCGTCTTCCAGCGTAACCACGTCCGGTGCCAGCGACTCCGGGTACACCGTCGCCAGCAGAAGCTCCACATCCAGCAGCTGGATAATGTCTCCGTCGACGTCCAGCAGGCCGGTGATGAAGGCGCGCTTGCCCAGGCTCTTCGGCGGCGGCAGGACCTGTTTCCAGTTTGCCTCGATAATCTGTTCCACGCCGCGGACCAGGAAACCGATTTCCTGGCGCTGGACATCGGCAATGATGATGGAGCCTTGCTGGCGCTCTTCCTGACTCAGCGGCTGCTGGCCAACGGCCGCTGCCATGTCGATCACCGGAACTGTGGAACCCCGGAAACTGGCGGTGCCAATCACCGATGGGTGGCTGTGGGGCAGCCGGTTCAGACGCATGAAGGGCAGGATTTCCCGAATTTTGAGCGTGCCGAAGCCAAAGAGGCGAGTGCCGGAGAGGCGGAACAAGAGCAGTTTCTGGGGCTGTTTGATAGTGCTGGACATACCGCTGGATCCTTTCTGGTACTAACGCTCACGGGTACAGGAGCTTTTACGGGTTGATCATTCGCTGCCATCGTTATCGGCCGGCATCATAAACCCATTAGGCCGGAAATGACTATCCACAGGGTCCCGCCGGTGAACAGGATGCCGAGCAGGGCGAACAGCCCGTCGTCCGCCACCAGGGCAATCCCGAAAAGTGTCAGGGCCAGCCCTCCGCCATTGGCGCTGAATGGCACCAGTTCCATGGCCGGTAGGGCGGCCGCAACCAGCATGCAGATCAGTGCCGTGAGATAGCGCCCGGGCCCGCGCACCAGCCAGGTCAGCCGCTGGCTGGTCCAGCGATCGATAAAGCGTGCCGGCCTGTCCATCCAGTCGAGGCCGTTCTCGAGTTTGTCTCGCGCCAGCTGGCGGTTGGACAACTGCGAGGGTATCCAGATGGCGGGGCGCTGGAACAGCAGCTGGCCGAGAGTCAGCAGCACGAGCAGTCCGAGCAGGGTAGGTACCCCGGGAATGTCACCAATCAGCGGGGCGAGGGTCAGCAGGCCGGCGATGAGCACGACCGGGCCGAACGAGCGCTGGCCCACCGCGTCCAGCAGGTCGCCGATGGAAACCTGCTGCTGGCCCCGAGTATTGTCCCGGAGGCGCTTCAGCAGGTCGGTCAGACTGGCAGGTGTTTGACTCTGGGCCATGGGGCGGTGTCCGTTGTTGTCTCGGGCATGCCCTTCAGCTTAGCGGCACTGGCGTGTCAGGTCATACTGTTTGGCCAGGCGCCGTTTTGACCCAGGCGCTGCCCCGCCGTGGTCTCAGGAGAGGCGTTGCCCCAACATGGAGGTGTAGGCGTTGATGCCGAGGAAGGGCGTGTGTTTGAGATCCCGCATTTTAAGGCCGGCTTGTACCATGTAATGCCGGTAGTCGTAGACCGGGTGAATGGCCGCGCCGGTGGTTGCCCAAAAGATCAGGATGGCGGTGTACCAGTAAGCGTTCTTGAACAGCTTGGCCAGCGGGTTGCCCTGGGGGTAGGCGAAATCACTGATGACGATGTAGCCGTCCTTTCGAGCCAGCTTTTTGAGGTGGTCGAGCACTTCGGGAATCATCTCCCGCGGGAACAGGTTAAAGAAGAAATTGCCGGTCACCATGTCGTACTCGCCGAACTCTTCCACCTTGAAGATATCGGCGTGGATGATGCGCACATCGAGGTCTTTGCCGGTCTTGGCTACCGCGTCCCGGAACTTGCTGAGCATCGCTTCGGACAAATCCACCACGGTCACTTTCGCGCCCCGCTCGGCGGCGTAGATGGCTTCTTTCCCGTGACCGACACCGGCGAAAAGCACTCTGTCACCTGGTTTGAGCCAGGGCTCGTTCAGCATGCTGCACTTGCACTGGTAAATGGAATTGCCAGCAAAGACCCAGCTCAACGCATCGTAAACCGGGCCCATCAGCCAGTATTTGTCCTTGGTCATGCCGTTACCACGCTTATTGTTGTTGTACCGAATCCTGTTGCGGGCGCTCAGGCCGGCGTTGTGTCGGCCACGTCTTCGGTGGCGGTGGTTGTTTGGGCGGGGCGTGGCGGCGTCACTTTACGCTCTTCCAGGCCGTATTGGTTGAGCCCGGCTACGTGAATTTTGGTGAAGTACTCGTGCCAGTCGATCAGCGCCGCATCCACCGGGAACAGGCTCTGGTCGGCCTCTCCCATCTTTGCCGCGAGGGCCATCAGGCGGTCACTGCTGAACACGTAGTTAGGGCTGGTGTAGGTGCTGTAGATGCGCGTGAGTTTGAGGGTGGTTTCTACGGCCTCAAGCGCCTTCGACTTGTTGTTGGCTGTGCGCAGACGCAAGCGGTCGGCGACCGTGAACACACCTCGCAGCACCTGAATCAGGGCCACGAACAGATGCTTATTCACCAGCGTCATCTGCTTTTTTGGCCCCTTTCGGGTCAGGTGCGGGTACTTTTGCCAGTTGTCCTTCACTTCGCCACAGATGGTGGGCACATAGTCACGGACGATCAGCGGATTCTGGGTGCCGCTACAGCTCTGGTAGATGCGCGATTGTCCCGGCTCGCGCAGCGCCTCGGCCACGCTCAGGATGACTGCATTGGCAACCAGATCGGCCGGAATGATATCGACAACGCCCGCTTTGCGGCCGGGAAACAGGGACACCTTGCCCCGTGCGTATGCCAGCAGGATGGCATCGGTCACTTTCACCCCCTCAATCCAGCCCGGCCTGGGCCCCTGCAGGCAGCTTTCGATTACCGATGGCCGCACGATGGTGAGGGTTCTGCCTTTCAGCCGATTCAGCAGAATCTGCTCTCCCAGCCATTTGGTGAAGGTGTAGGTGTCGCCCCAGCCATAGCGGTGTGCTTCGCGCTGGCCCAGCTCTGTGAGGGCTTCCGCGAGTGCCTCTGGCTCGGTAATGCGTTCTTTCAGCGCATCGCATTGTTGTCGCAGGGTCACCAGGGTGCTTTCCACGGCGAAGTGACCGTTGGCATCTCGGGGGATCAGACCGGAGGTGGGTGGCGCCACGCTCTCTGCAATGCTGCCGCGGTTGTAGCCGTTAACGTAGCAGGTGGAAATCTGGATGACCGGGATTTGCCCGGCATCCTCGGCAAAATCCGCAAGGTTATGCAGGCACATGGCGTTGATGGAAAGCGCGGTGTCGAGGGCTTCGCGGAAATTGACCGACGCCGCTGAGTTGATGACCACGTCGACGGATTGCGTCAGTGCCTGGTAGTCATCCTGTTCCATGCCAAAGCGTGGCTGGGTGATCTCCCCGCCGACACACTGAATGCGTTGATCCAGAAAGGTGTTCAGGCGTGCCGGTTCGGTTTCGCGCAGGCGATCGAACACGGAGGAGGTTGCCACTTCGGCGTGAAAGCGGGCCTTGGCGCAGGGGTATTTGCGGTTGCCACGAATCAGCAGCACCAGTTCGCCAAGATCCGGCACGTCCCGAATCAGCTTCTCGAGTATGACCTTGCCCAGGAAGCCGGTGGTTCCCGTCAACAGAATACGTTTGCCCGACAGCGTGGTGCGGGTGAGAGATGGCGCTGGCGACGACGGATGCGATGACTGGTTCGGCTGTGGGGTCATGGAGGGTGCCCGGTCCTTTGGCTGAGGTAATCATTCAAAGCCCGAGCGTACCCGTTTGTTCGCCGTGAAAGCTGGCGGAAGCTCTCAAACCTGGCAATGGCTGGGGCGTCTGATGCCCCAGGTGTGACCACGGTCAGGTTTTGCGCTTGTTACATCTGGTTTCGGGCGGGCAGGCCGGTCGCACTCAGACACCAGGGCTGCGCGGTGCCAGGCTGATAGATCTCAACGTCATCGCCTTCCATGCGGGCCAGGTACAGCCACCGGTTATTCACCAGCTGTCTAACAACCTCGTGCTTGGCCATTACCCGTTCAATCGACGCCCTCGGCGCATTGATCACGACCGTCAGCCGCAGCGGCTCGTGCCGGAACTCTTCGCCATCGTGAATGGATTGCCACGCCAGGCCAATGCGCAGGTCGCCGCCGTTGCCTTCAAACACGCCGAGCCGCCCGCCGACCACGTTATGCAGGGTTTTGTTGCCACTGCCGTAGCGTTGGTTGTCCACGGTGGAGGCGTAGTACTGCATGTTGATCCAGTGGGTGACAACCATCGGCGCGGTCATGATCTGCTCCAGCAGTTCGCCTCCGGGATCGGTGTGATGGTCGTAATCGTGCAGAAAGCTTCGGCCATACAGGGGCAGCCCGCGGGTTCGTGCCCGCGGCGCCACCACAAACGCGGCGTTGTTCGCCAGCCCCCATTCCGGCCGGGTCTGGGCCCAGTCATTGGCGCGCCGTTTCACCGCCTTGTGCAGTTTTTCGGGGCTGTCTTCCAGGTGCTTCAGACCCAGTGCCGATGCCCGTTCCCTGCGGGCCGCCTGCCCGGCAGCGGCAAGCTGATCGGTCAGTGTGCCCAGCTTTGCGGTTAATGCTGCCGGCGTCTCACCGGTATCGAACAGCGTGACCTCATCGGTGGTGGTGTTATGCAGCCCGGCGATGAACCAGGTATCCCCCGGCACATTAATGCCGTTGTGTCGCAGCGCCAGGCGCACCTCGGTATCGTTCAGCAGTGCGGCCAGCGCCCTGGCGTTCACCTCACCGGTTTGGCCGCAGCAGGCACCGCAATCCAGACCAGCCCGCTGGGGGTTGTTTTCGGTCTGGCTTCCGTGGCCCACCAGCAGCACCAGAGGCGCGAAGTCCCGGGTCAGATTCATGCCTTTCAGCACCCGGGTTGCCAAGTCTGTCTTGGCTTCCAGGTCATTACCCAGCGCAGTAATCAGGCTCGGCCTGGCCGTGTGATCGGAGCCTGAGGACCACCCGTGTTCCTTTTTCATCCCGCCAGCACCCGGGGCACTGCGCTTGATCAGTTTGGACACGTAGCCAAGCCCGAGGGTTTCCACCAGGGTAAAGGCCGATGCAGGAACCGAGGTGAATGCGCGCCAGTTCAGACGGTTTTTCAACGATTGCTGACGCTGTTGCACCAGCTGGTCGTCAGCCGCCGGATCGCCGGTCGTGTCCGTAATGTCCAGGGCCGGAGCCAGCAAGCCCGGCAGCTGTGGCCGGCGGGCCTCAGTGCCCAGAGGCCGGTAGCTGATCGGCAGGCCGAAAAAGCCGGCGAACCCCGAGGTCTGGATGTGTTTGGATTGGCCCTCCAGATGACGCCGGAACACCTCTGAGCGCACATCGATACAGAATACCGCCTGAACATCGGGTGAGGTCTGCGACACCGGCTCCGACGGGTGCGCGGCCAGAGCTTGGAAGAGAGTCTGCTGGTAACTGATTTCGTGGGCCCGTTGCCAGAGCTGGCGGATCACGCGATCCGCTCGGTCTTCGGCCTGAAAGTGCTCAAGCCACGCGCTGTGCCAGCGATTGAACACCGATCCCGGATGCCGCTTGCCGTCATCAATCAGGCTTTCCCAGCTCAACCTGATCGCCAGCAGATCGATCAGCGTGTGGTCGTCGCCACCTTCCAGGCGAGCCTGCCAGCGGCGGTAAGCACAGCCTGAGGCCCAGCCACTGATTCGAAGAAGAACCGCCTGCAGGTAGGCCGGCCATTGTTCAGGCTCTGGCGCCAGTTGTTCCAGCGCCTGTTGGATCCGGGTTTCCGGGTCTTCGGCCAGTGCCCGGGCCCTGCGGGGGATGTCTGGCGCCTTCATCAGCAGGGCCACGCTGTGGTCCTGGCTGAGGGTGTGGCGCCAGGCGCTGTACAGCTCCGCGCTCTGATTCGGGTGCCAGTCGGCCTGCTCCCGGTCGAAATAGGCGGCGCAGAACTGGGCGATCTGGTGGGTGATGGTGTCACACCACGCCGGCTCGTGAAGCAGGTCCCGCTGTTGGTCCAGGGCATCGCAAAGCAGCGGTGCCGGAGTGGGTTCCGCACCCGGTTCCTCGAGCGCTTCAATCATTGCCTCAACGCTCAGCGCCGACGACTGCTCGGCAAGGCACTGGTTCAGGTGATCGCGCTGAATAACCCCGGCCTGCCAGAGGTTGCGGTAATAGCGCATCGGCATTGCCATCGGGGAGCCCGCCAATCGATCCAGCGTCGCTGCGACCTCGCTGAACGGCTGGTGTACCTGCTGCCAGTAGGGGTTGACGGCAATCATACGGTCCAGGGGCCAGGTCGGCGCGATGCTGTCACAGGCATGCTGGATGGCCTCGCGCACCTCTGGCTGGATGCTGGGATTGCCCATGGCGGTTGCGGTCATTTGGTGGCTCCCAAGTGTGCCGGATGGCGATTGAACGAGGTTTGTGCCTGCACCGGGCTCAGGCGGGCGGGCCAGAGCTTGAACGTCAGTCGGGTGAAGGTTTCATCCAGATAGAACCCGCAGTACGCCCAGGGGTAGAAGCGTTCGGCGAATTTGCCGTTGGGGAAACAGCGCAGCCAGGTCTGGGCAACGTAGAGGGTGCCGATGGTTGCGAGCACCCAGGCTGTCAGCGGCACCGATGGCTCGGCGGACGCCGGAGTCAGCTCTGCAAACACCAGGTGCCAGAGGAAGTAGAGCTGGGTCAGCGCCAGCACCCGGAATGCGCCCAGGAACAGGTGGAACGGGCCGTTGCCGTATTCCAGCCAGAACAGCGGTGCCAGGCCGAAGGTGACGATCAGCAGTGCGGCTGTCGGTATGTGCAGGGACGGCACCACCAGTTGCCAGAGCGTCACCGTGCCGACAACCAGTGCCGCCGTCACCAGTGGCGCGGCCAGCAGCCAGGGCAAGTGCGATGACTGCCCCAGCCCGGTAAACAGGTCTTTCCGACGCGCTTCATTGACGGTATCGCCGGAACTCAGGAAGGCATAAGCCTTGTAGAGGGAGTGGGCAACCAGATGCAACAGCGCCAGTTCGTATAGCCCCAGCCCGACTTCCATCAGCATGAATCCCATCTGGGCACAGGTCGACCACGCCAGCCGAACCTTGATGCTGATGCGCGTTATCACCACCAGCCCGGCAAGCAGGGCGGTCAGGCCACCGACAATCACCAGCATGAACTGCGCAATCGGCGCAACGCTGATCAGGTCGGCCAGCCGGATCAATACCAGTCCGCCGATGTTCACCACGCCGGCGTGCAGCAGAGCAGATACCGGTGTCGGCGCTTCCATCACCTGAATCAGCCAGCCATGCAACGGCAGCTGGGCGGACTTGAGAATGGCCGCGAGGGCAAACAGGGCTGCGGCGATGTGCAGTTCGGCCGGCAGTTCGGCCATGGCGGCCAGCTGCGTGTTCAGGGTGTCCAGGGTCAGGCTGCCGGTGCTTGCGTAAATCAGCGCCAAAGCAATCAGCAGGGACAGGTCCGCCAGGCGGCTGACGATGAACTTCTTGTGAGCGACGATCTGGGCGGCTTTGCGTTCCCGATAGAAGGTCAGCAGGTAATGCAGGCCGACACTGGTGCCGCACCAGGCCAGCGCGATGGCGGCAAGGTGTTGGCTGTTAACCAGTACACTGACACAGGCCAGGGTGAATATGAGCGCGCGCACGAACCGTGGCTGACCGGGCTCGCCCTGCAGGTAACGGTAGGAGAAACGAATAATGACCCAGCCCAGCAGGGCGACCAGAACGGCGACGGAAAGCCCAAGGGCGTCGTGGCGGGCAGAGCCGCTGTCGAACGGCAACAGAGCCCAGGCTCCGCTCAGTACAGCGGCGAACAGCCCCAGCTGCGCGGTTATCCGGGCTATCCGCCAGTGCCCATGCCCGCAGATGAAAGCCAGTAAACAGCCGGCGATATAGACGCCGGGGAAGAGCCATCCAGTTGATAGGTAGTCCATCGGGTCTGCTTCCGTCGGAAAGGTGGTGATTGAACAGTTCTTATTCTGATGGCTATTCTTTGTTTTTTAAAATATATATAAATGCATAGATCGTTCATAAAAAGAGAATTGCCAGATGAGAAACCTGAACTTTCACCACCTGTATTACTTCCGGATGGTGGCCAGAGAAGGGCACCTGACCCGGGCGGCCAAGCAGCTGCATGTCTCTCAGTCCGCGTTGTCGTCACAGATCCGGAAGCTGGAGGAACGTTTGGGGCACGAACTGTTTATCCGGGATGGGCGGGCGCTGCGGCTGACCGAAATGGGGCATCTGGTGCTGGATTACGCAGACAGCATTTTCAACCTGGGCAGCGAAATGCTGGCCACCGTGGACAGCGGCAAACTGCAGCGGGTTCAGCGACTCCGCATCGGTGCCGTGGCTACCTTGTCACGCAACTTTCAGGAAAATTTTCTGCGCCCGGTGGTGGGCGAAGCGCAGGTAAAACTGGTTATTCATTCGGCCAGCCAGGAAGAATTGCTGGAACAGTTGAGGGTGCACAGGCTGGACCTGATTCTGTCGAACCGGCCGGTTACCACGGATTCGGTCACCCCCTGGCGCTGCCAGCGCATTGCCCAGCGTAATGTCTGCCTGGTGGGGCCGGCCGGCCCGGAGGGTGAGGCCTTCCGCTTTCCACAGGACCTGACCCGGGTAAACCTGCTGGTGCCCGGGCCCAGCAGCAACATCCGCAGCCAGTTCGACATGCTGTGCCAGCAGCTGGGCGTGGAGGTGGAGCCCTACGCGGAAGTAGACGATATGGCCATGCTGCGTCTGCTGGCACGGGATTCCGGGGGCGTTGCGGTGGTGCCCGAGGTCGTCGTGCAGGACGAACTGAAAAACGGCACCTTGCAGAAATACGCGATTCTGAATGGCGTTATGGAAAGCTTTTATGCCATTACCGCCAAGCGCCACTTTGACCTTCCTGTGCTGCATACCCTGCTCGATCGCTGGAAAGACAACAGCAGCGCGGGCCGCGCCAACTTGTGATCCCCGCAGGATGATCTAAATTAACCCAAGACATCATTAGCAAGACTGCAGCTTGGCGGCGAGACGGCTTCATTGAGCTGCCGTACCTTCCCCTCGCCCGATTCCTTCCATAGGGCACTGGATTTCCACCAGATTCGCTCTTGTCGTTGGGGAGTTCCTCCGGTTCTGACAGGCCAGATGCTGCACGAGGAGGACTCGTGAGTGAAGGCGTAAAAATCAACACCAGCATCATCGTTGTGGCGTTCCTGCTGTTCGCCTCGTTTTTTGTCTACATGGTCGTCAACCAGCAGGTGCCCGGCAGCCTGAAAGTGACCACCAAGGGTGGCAATGCGTTCGAACTGGACTTCAGTGAGCAGGAATACGAACTGACCACGCTGATCGACAAGGTGATGGAGGACGAAAAACGGGCCGCCATCGTGCGGGCGACGCTGCGGGAAAATTACGACCTCTACAACGTCAAAAGCACCGAATTTGTCGATTACTTGCGCCGGCTTTCGCCGCAGGACGCAGTGTCAGAAGAAATCATTGGCCTGCTGGTGGATGGCGCCGGACCCTTTGACCATCAGTTTCATACCTACCGGAACATCCATACCCTCAGTGCCGCCCTGGAAATCATCAAACTCGACCCCAAATCGCCCGCTGCTGTGCGCTTGCGCGACGCGGCCGTGAACCAGGAAGGGATTTTCAGGCAGATAGGCCTGCCCGTTGAAATAGCAGTAGTGCCCGCAGCACGCCTGTCTGATGACCATGCCTCGGTGTGCTCGCCCGGCAAGCACAAGTACATTGGCCATGACCTGGTACTGGCCAACAAGGAAGTGGCGGAAAGAATGGTCTCTGTGTATGCCCGAAACCCCTTCATCTGCTTCCAGGAGGGGGAAGAGGTAAGCGCACCCCTGATCACCATCAATACCAATACCGCCAAGAAGCTCTACGGCGAGGGTGACGACACGGGGCAGATCAAGTCGGCGCTGATGTTCGTGGTTCCGTTGGGGTATCAGGTCAAAGCAATCGTGAATGACAGCACAACAAGCGTTTCCATGAATTTTCATGGCGTCGGAGGTGACCAATGAAAACACTGATTCTGTTAGCCAGCTTCTTTTTCGCATCGGCGGCAGCTGCCGACTGCATGTACAACGGTGAGTCCTATCCGACCGGCACAGTCATCGGGCCCCTGGTATGCCAGCCGGATGGAACCTGGCAGCGGCGGTAGACTTTACCCCTGGCGGTGAACCTCGCATACAACTGGTCGATATAGAAGCGGATAGCTGGAGCCTTTCCATGTCCTCTTATGCTGACAGGTTTGTGAGAAATTGACTTATGAATGGTAGAGGAAATTCTGAAATTAGCGTGGACTACGCTTGGATTCCCATCCCTAGTTGGTTTTTGTTCTTTTAACTATTTAAAAATAGTGCAAATTTAGCTTTTTTGTTTGTTTGGGCCGAATTCCAGAAAATACTAAACCTGTCGCTTGTCATAGCTGTTGTTGTTTTTATAATGCCCCATCTCAGCAAGGATGGCTGAGCCCCATACATGGAGGTAGCAAATGCTTGTCTTACTCAATCATCTGCCTGGTAACAGGATCGCCAAGGTGCGTTGATCCAATTTTTTCTGATATCACTTGCTGCCAGAGAGTCTGTCTCGACGTGCCCGCTTGCGCTGGGCAGGTAAGGATTGGTTTTGCTTAAAAGAAAATTGAATGGGAAAAGTGTATGACGCGAATCCTGAGTGCCGTTACTTTGGCGTTCCTGCTTGCGACCCCGGTTTATAGCGAGCCTTTTGCGGAGTGGGGGTATTTGAGTTCGGATGGTGTTGAACGGATCAAAGTGACCGATTTAGAGCCCGGCATGCAAATGCCGAGTAAGAAAGCCGTAGGCTTCGCTTTGATGCCTGAGACCGTTGCCCTTGGAGTATTTCCTGCGAGGGGCGACACGTCGGATTGTGCAATCACCTTGAGAACACAGCGTGGTGTCAAGGAAACATGCGAGTTTTACAAAACGGAATTCGAGGTAAAGGGCATCAAATTTGAAGAGGTAAATCACCCAGAGTACTGCAGCTATTTTGCCTCAGGAGAATACGTGCCCGGCGTTGTTGTGTCGTCAATGGACGGACTTGATGGCCTTTACAGTATTAATGGCGTAACTCAGATAGATCTAAATTTTGAGTCGCAGACAGCCTATCGCTGTGACTAGTGAAGGCGACTGCAGGCATTGAAAATTTTGCCTGCTGAATGCAGGTAAATGATCCTCGCTGTTTCCCCGCCATCCTTCGGCCTGGATTCATCGCTACTCGCAGGCGGATCATGAACGCTATCGTCAATTGGTAGGTCCGATGTCGGGGACCTGTTGTGAACTGGACGATGCAAAAACAGACTTCGAGAACGACGAAGGTCGACTGACTCAGATTCTGTATCGGGTCCCCCGGGCTGTCTCTCCTCTGGAGTTATCAACATCCTACCGCCAGAGTCTGGAGAGGGCTGGTTACACGATTCTTTTTGAATGTGCGGATGAGGCCTGCGGTATTACCCGGTTTACCGTGAAATTGATCCGCGCGTTGAGAGCATTTTGGGCCTTCGGTATCTTGCCGCAGCCAGCAGCGATGGCAGATTGCGAGTGAGCATAGCTATTCCTGAAACCTCCAGCCGCTACCAACCTTACTCGCTCCATGTTCTGGAACAGAGGGCTCTGGACAACAAAGTGTCGGTTCTGTCGTCGAAGGAACTGAAACAGCGTCTTGACCTCACCGGGCGAGCGATTGTGGGAGGGATCATTTTCGAACACGACAGTGCCAGTATTCTGGAAAACTCAAAACCAGCCCTCGGCCAAGTGGCGGCATTGCTGTCCTCCACCACGGATTTAAAGCTCTATGTTGTCGGCCACACGGATAACACAGGCGACCTGGAATACAACCGTCGGTTGTCCGAGTCCCGGGCACGGTCGGTTGTTGATCATCTGGTGACGTTCCACGGTATTGCTCGTGACCGTTTACAGGGATTTGGAATTGCATCCTTGTCGCCGGAAGGCAGCAACACTTCCGCAGAAGGGCGAGCTCAGAATCGGAGGGCGGAGCTGGTCGTGCAGTGACCTGGGCTGGAAGACTGGAGAGCGGGGCGTTCACCTGTTGCTCCCCCCGGTGTCATATACTGGAAAGTATCGTTCGAGGGGGAGCTATGCGCTATCGACTCAGCCGCGACGGCAACTTCAACAAACAGCTCAAGCGGCTTATCCAGTCCGTCCACGAAGACATTGCTTTGTCACTCTTGCAAGCCACCCGGGAGCCCGAAACCGGGGTGCATGAGGCGCGTAAACGCACAAAAGAAATCAGGGCTTTGCTGCGACTCATTCGACCCTGGATGGGCGAAGCCGAGTATACCGGTTGGCGCAAACGCTATCGTGCGTTAGCCCAGAAGTTGGGCGATAGCCGCGACGCGGACGTGCGCCTGAAAACCTGGCGGGCGCTGGTTGAGCAATGCCCGGAGCTCCAGGTCAAGCCGTTCAAACGAGTGGCTCGGTTTCTGGACGACGATAAGAAACGAGCACGGAGCGAGGTTGGCGATGAGCGGTTTTTTCTGAGCCTGGCTCAGGAGGTCGAGGCGCAGCGAACGGCCGTGCAGAACTGGACTCTGGTGAGCGCACCGGAAGAGCTCGCGGCTGAATTCCAGCGGATCTACAAAAAAGCCCGCCGTGCCCAGAAAAAGGCGCGTAAGTCTGAGGACATCGAAGATTTTCATCGGTTTCGAAAACGCTCGAAAGACCTGTTTTACTGCTCGCGGGCACTGAGGCCTGTGTATGGCAAGCGGCTGAAACAATGGGTGCGAGAACTCCAGGAAGTCACTGAAATTCAGGGGCAGGCTAACGATCAGGCGGTGTTGCTGGATTATTTGAAAGAGCAGAGATCGGTCATTGGTCTGGACGTCAGACACTGGAACATCGCGAAGGCGTGTGTTTTGAAGAAACGGAAAAAGCTCCAGATCGCGTCCCACAAGCGTGCGAGGAGGCTGTTTGCCGAGTCGGACATTTTTTGGCGCAACGGCAAGCGCATGTAGTCGGTTTCGCATGTATCCACTATCGGGTGAACACGTGTAATCCGTTGGCGGTAAGTTGTGATCCGGTTCACTCTTGCAGCTTGACTTTCGTTCGTCTTAATACGAGCTTATATACAAGGTTAGAGCAACCAGGCATAACAAAAAAACGACGATAAGCGTCTGAAAAAAATAAAAAAGGTTTGCTGCGAATTTATGACTCCGCGAGCGGTTTTTCAGCGATACGAACAAATTCGTCGGCGCCTGCCAAGCTCTCATCGAATTCCTGCCTGTCCCTCAAAACCGCCTGAGCATGTTCCCGATCTGGACGCGCTGTCTGGCCATTTCGATGTGTTTGTGTTCGATGCCTTTGGGGTGCTGAATGTCGGTGAACAGGCGATCCACGGGGCGGTTCAGCGATTTGAGGCGTTGCAGTCGATGGGGAAACGCCTGTACATCCTCACGAACTCGGCCAGCTATGAGAAAGATTCACTGATTGCCAAATTTCGCCGGCTGGGTTTCAACGTTGATGCGGAAAACATCATCAGCAGCCGGGAAGTGATGATTCACAACCTGAGCACCTCCGGCATTTTTTCCGACTCCGCTATCGAATCCTTGGGTGTAATCAACGTTTGCAACCTGGCGGACTTCCCGGCGAATCTTCGTTACGAATCCATTTCCGGCAAAGGCGATTATCGTCAAACGGTTGCCGAAAACGAACGTTTCCAGCAGGCGGATGGCTATATCTTCCTGAGCGCGGCTCACTGGAATGCGGACGCCCAAGCCGAGTTGCTGGTGCATCTGAAGCGCAATCCCAAACCCGTCTATGTGGGCAATCCAGACCTCGTCGCTCCGCGGGAAGGTTGCTTCTCACTGGAGCCAGGCTATTACGCCCATGAGTTATTGGACCAGACGGAATGTCCGGTCGAATTCTTCGGCAAACCGTTTCAGAACACCTTCAGTTATGCCATTGCCAAGATTAAGGAAAAGAACGCACTCCAATCGCTGGACCGAATTCTTATGCTCGGGGATACCCTGCATACGGATATTCTCGGGGCGCTCGCCTCCGGGATTAAGACTGCCCTGGTGACCGATCACGGCAGCTATGCCGGGCAGGATGTGTCAACTTACATTTCTGAATCGGAGATCGTACCGGACTACATACTGCCTTCCATATAACGACAACAAGCAACGGAACGAGAAGGAAAACGCGATGAACACAATAAAAACAATTGCCAAAGCCATAGCGTTTGCAGGGATGGCTGCAACGTTTAGCAGCGCAGCCAGTGCCGCATGCCCGAACCAGGGGGCGTTGGATGCGCGCTACTGCGACGCAGACAACGACCTGATTGCCGATGTGCCAACCGATGCCGGCCAGTGGCTGGACCCGGAGACCCTGATTTTTGCCTACACCCCGGTAGAAGACCCTGCCGTGTACAAAGAAGCCTGGGCCGACTTCCTGACCTATCTGGAAGAGCAAACCGGCAAAAAAGTTGTGTTCTTCCCGGTGCAATCCAATGCTGCCGAAATTGAAGCCATGCGTTCTGGCCGCCTGCACATCGCGGGCTTCAACACGGGGTCTAACCCGCTGGCGGTCAATTGCGCGGGTTATCGCCCGTTCACCATGATGGCCGGTGAGGATGGCAGCTACGGCTATGAGATGGAGATCCTCACCTATCCGGGCTCTGGCATTGAATCCATCAAGGATATCAAAGGCAAGAAAATGGCCTTTACGTCGCCAACCTCAAACTCTGGATTCAAGGCGCCGTCCGCCATCCTGAAGGCCGACTACGACATGTTGCCGGAGCGGGATTTCGAGCCGGTGTACTCGGGTAAGCACGACAACTCCATTCTGGGTGTCGCCAACCAGGACTATCCGGCCGCCGCCGTTGCCAATTCAGTACTGGGTCGGATGCTGTCCCGCGATGTGGTCAGCCAGGACCAGATTGTGTCGATCTACAAATCCCAGACCTTCCCAACGACCAGTTATGGTGTCGCGCACAATCTGAGGCCGGAACTGCAGGAGAAAATCCAGCAGGCATTCCTTAACTTCCCCTGGGAAGGCACGTCGCTGGAAGAGGAATTCTCTCGTAACGGCGAGGCTCAGTTTGTTCCGATTACCTACAAGGAGCACTGGGATGTGATTCGCAAGATCGACGCAGCGAACGACATTTCCTACTCCTGCTCTTAAAGGGCGGCCGAGAAGTCGATGGGCAGCGGGTCTACCGCTGCCCGGTTTTTCCACTTTTTCGCTTGTTTGTTAGGGAATGAACCCGTGCTTGAACTTGAGAAGTTGTCCAAAGCCTACACGTCCGGCGAGTACGCCCTGAAAGACGTGAGTTTCACCATCGAGAAAGGGCAGGTCGTTGCGCTGATCGGCCCCTCCGGTGCCGGCAAGTCCACCCTGATTCGTTGTATCAACCGCTTGGTCGACCCTACCTCCGGCACGGCCAGCTTGAACGGGACGAACATCACCGCGATGCCGACGCGTAAGCTGCGCGAAGTGCGCCGCCAGATGGGCATGATTTTTCAGGATTATGCCTTGGTCGACCGCCTGAGTGTGATGGAAAACATCCTGTCGGGTCGCCTGGGTTATGTCGGATTCTGGCGAAGTCTGTTCCGCAAGTTCGGTCCGGAAGCTGAGAACGATGCCTTCGGCTTGCTGGAGAAAGTGGGCCTTCCCGGTTACGAGGATAAGCGAGCTGACGCCCTTTCTGGCGGGCAGCGCCAGCGGGTCGGTATCGCCCGGGCTCTGATTCAGAACCCCAGCCTGTTGCTGGTCGACGAACCCACCGCGTCTCTCGATCCGAAAACCGCTCGCCAGGTCATGCGCCTGATTCAGGATCTGTGTCACGAGCGTAACCTGGCCGCGATCATCAATATCCACGATGTGGCTCTGGCGCAGCAATTCGTTGAACGCGTGATTGGTCTGAAAGACGGGCAGGTGGCCTACGACGGACCACCCGATGGCCTGACCCCCGAGGTGCTTACCGAAATTTACGGTGAGGAAGACTGGTCCGCCACGGCTCGGAAAGATGACGATGAGGGCGGGCCCGAAAAAGAGACCCCAGCAGCGTTCGCGGTGGAGAAGTAATGACTGATACCGTTCAACTGAAAAGGTGGCGTCGCCCACCGATGATCAAGCGTACGTGGCTTCGGGCGCTGGTCTGGGTCGGCGTGCCGTTATATGTCGCGTTGTCTCTGGGCAGCATGGAAGTGAACTGGGCCCGGGTGATTGATGGTCTTCCCCGAGCCAAGGAATTCATTCTGTCGTTCTCGTCGCCGGATTTTACGAGCCGCTGGAATGACATCTACGAGGGCATCTATGAAAGCCTGGTGATGGCGTTTGCCTCAACGGTCGTGGGTATCCTGATCTCTGTCCCCATTGGCCTTGGAGCGGCGAGAAACCTCGCGCCCACGCCGGTTTATCTGGTCTGCCGCGGCATTATTGCCCTCTCGCGGGCCCTGCAGGAAATCATTGTCGCCATCCTGATGGTGGCCATCTTTGGCTTCGGGCCGTTTGCCGGTTTTCTCACTCTCGCGTTCGCCACCATCGGCTTCTTCGCCAAGTTGCTGGCAGAGCGGATTGAGGATGTCAGCAAGTCCCAGTCGGAAGCCATCCGCGCGACGGGAGCGAGCTGGTCGCAGTGGGTGCTGTACGGAATCCACCCACAGGTGTTTCCCCGGTTCATCGGGCTTTCCATGTACCGGCTGGATATCAACTTCCGGGAATCGGCGGTACTGGGTATTGTCGGCGCCGGTGGTATCGGTGCGACCCTGAACACCGCGTTTGACCGCTATGAGTTCGACACGGCGGCGGCCATCATCCTGATTATCATTGCGCTGGTCCTGATGGCGGAATACACCTCCAGCTGGCTACGAGTTAAGGTGCAGTAAACATGGCGGTAAAGTTTTTAACTGACGACACAAAAAAATGGCAGCGTCATGACCTGAAAACCAGCCTGATGATCTGGTCGGGCTGGCTGGCTGGGTTGGTGTTGTTCGTGCTCTGCTGGCAGATCATTTCCGAGGCCACCACCTGGTTCTTCGTGTTTGATGCACCGCGCATTGCCGAGGATATTTTCACGCGGGCCATGCCGCCCCGTTGGGAATACATCAACGAACTCTGGGAGCCGCTGTGGGATACCTTCAATATCGCCACCATCGGCACCGGTATTGCCATCCTCTTCGGCGTGCCTATGGCCTTCCTGACGGCCAATAACACCACGCCATCGCGTTACATCATTCGCCCGCTGTGCATGGTGTTTATTGTTGCCTCCCGCTCGATCAATTCCCTGATCTGGGCGCTGCTAACCGTGGCCATCCTGGGCCCGGGCGTGCTGGCGGGTGTGGTTGCGATTTCCCTTCGTTCGATCGGTTTCTTCGCGAAGCTTATTTACGAAGCCATTGAAGAAATCGATACCACGCCGGTGGAAGCCATCAAGGCCACGGGCGCCTCGCCCCTGCAAGTGATGGTGTATGCCGTGTGGCCGCAGGTGAAAGCGATCTTCGTTGGGGTGGCCGTGTTCCGGTGGGACGTGAATATTCGTCATTCCACCGTACTGGGGCTGGTGGGTGCGGGCGGTATTGGCCTGCAGTTATCGTCCTCTCTGAATACACTGGCGTGGCCTCAGGTGTCTCTCATCATCCTGGCGATCCTGCTCACCGTGATCTTCTCCGAGGCGATCTCGGCGAGGATTCGGGCGCATATCATGAACAAGTGAGTGGGACGAACCCTGTAAGGTCAGAGTTGTGTTGGCTGTGTAAGCAAATAGAAGGAATAAAAAAGCCCCCGATTTTGGGGGCTTTTTTTGTGTGACTGACGTCGATGTCAGAGCTTGATATCGAAGTCGAAGTATTTGTTCATGATGTCGTCGTAAACGCCGTTGTTCTTCAGCTTGTCGAGAGCCGCGTTGACCTTCTCCGCCAGCTCTTTATCGCGCTTACGCATGGCAACGCCCACGCCCTGGCCAAAGATACGTGCCGGTTCCTTGATGAAGTCGCCGTGCTGAACGACCTTCGGATCGTCTTTGCCCCATTTGATACCGACAGGCGCATCCAGGAACACGGCATCCAGACGCTCGCCGGTCAGATCAAGGTACATGTCGTCCGTGGTGGTGTAGCGAATGACCTTGGCATCCGGGTGCATTTCGGCGACATAGCGTTCCTGGTTGGTGCCGCGCTGAACACCAATGCGGGTGTCGCTGGTGTTGGCCTGGTCAAAGTCCGACTCCGCCCGGGTGAAGAACAACGAAGGGGTGGTGTAGTACGGCTCAGAGAACAGCACCGCGTTGCGACGCTCTTCGGTGATCGACATGGAGGAGACAATCAGGTCGTACTTGCGCGCCAGGAGGCCCGGAATGATCCCGTCCCAGGCCTGCACGACCCAGTCACATTCCTGACCGGTGATTTCCTGACACATGGCGTTGCCAAGGTCGACCTCAAAACCCACCAGCTTGCCGTCTGGCCCGCGCTCGCCGAAAGGAGCGTAGGGCACGTCCATCGCGACCCGCAGGGGTTTGGTGTCCTTCGCCAGTGCCAGAGGAGTAGTCAAAGTAAGGGCAATAAATGCCAGAAGCAGAGTTTTCATGAATAGTATTTCCTGTAACAGCCCACCACTGGCGGCGGGCCTAAAACGAAAGTATTGATTGATGGTGTGAGCAGGTGTGAAACCGGAAGCCGGTCTATTCGTTGTACCACTCGCTGAGGGCGTGGCGAGACAGGCGATAATGACCAACACGAAGCTTTGCACAGGCGTGTGGCGGCTGGCGTCTGCAGCGTTTCGACGCGCTGACGCGGAAACACCGCTCGGGCAAAGTGTTTACGTAACCGGTCATTCGGGGTCTGGTTACCTCATATCGCATCGACAATTGATGACCTTTGGAGAGTAGGGCAAACCGCTCCCTGAAGGCCAGCGCTTTATGCCAGTGCCAAGTTTCACCGCCGCCATTATAACGTGTTGCGGCGTGGCGTGGGAGTCGTCCGGCTTCGGCCTTTGTTCTGGTATGATGCACCGTTTTGGTTCGCCGGCCCGGCAGTTTTCCGGCCAGAAAAATAGAGGGTAAGACAGCTATGTTGACACTTATTCGGGGCGCTCAGGTACTGGCGCCGGAATCTCTTGGTGTTCAGGACGTTCTGGTCGCCGGAGCCACGATTGTTGCGATCGGCCCTGATCTGAGCTTGGCCGGGAATGTCGAAATCGACGAGATTGACGGCACAGGCTGCTATCTGACACCGGGACTGGTGGATACGCTCACCCACATTACCGGTGGTGGCGGCGAAGGTGGGTTCAATACCCGGACGCCCGCGATGGAACTGTCCGACGCGGTGAGAGGTGGTGTCACCACGGTGACCGGCGTGCTGGGCACCGATTCGGTGTCCCGGACCCTGCCGGACCTGCTTGCCAAGGCTGCGGGCCTGGAGGCCGACGGCCTGACGGTGGTCTGTCATACCGGTTCCTACCATGTGCCCATCAAAACCCTGATGGGCAGTATCCAGCAGGATCTGATGCTGGTTGAACGGTTTGTCGGCGTTGGCGAAGTGGCGATTGCCGACCACCGGGGCAGTCAGCCCCACTGGCGTGAACTGGCACGCATCGGCGCAGAAGCTCGCACCGGCGGGCTGCTCAGCGGCAAGGCGGGGATCGTCAGTGTCCACGTGGGTGAGGGCAAGGATGGTCTGGACCTGCTGTTCGCCGTGGCCGAGCACTCGAGTGTGCCCCTGAGCCAGTATTACCCCACCCATATGAACCGCTCCACCGTATTGCTGGATCAGGGCGTGCGCTTCGTCGCTGGCGGAGGCTATATAGACCTGACTGCCAGCCATACGCCTGAAATTCTGGCCGCCGGTGAGGTGAAATGCGCCAGCGCACTGAAGTACCTGCTCGACCAGGGCGCGGACGAAAACCGGATCACCTTCAGCACCGATGGCCATGCCAGTCTGCCGCATTTCAACGAGGCGGGGGTGCTTGAGAGCCTCAAGGTCGGCTCGATGGCATCAATGCATGAGGAGTTCCGGGATGCCGTCATGGAGGATGGGGTGTCCCTCACGGCGGCGCTGAAAGCGGTAACCGCCAATCCGGCATCGGTTCTGAAGCTGGACCGCAAGGGCCGCATCGCCCAAGGGCTGGACGCCGATTTGTTGTTGCTCGATCAGAAAAGTCTGGAGATCCGCCGGGTCATGGCTCGGGGCCAATGGGCGATGATTGATGGGCAGGTGGTGCTGAAAGGGATGTTTGAGGCGCGCTGATAAATCCATTCAGGGCCGTTTGGGTTTTTAAACAGAGCCATCGCTCCTGGGAGTGTTCGCGGAATCAATGGCGCAGTGATGGCCTTTGGCGGCAATCATCCACAGGGAGTGACGATCGAAAGCTAATCGCGTAGCGGGACTGACGCTACCTGCGCCGGCGTCAGCCTCTGGCATGCGCCCTGGGGCAGTTGGGCCGGCAAGGTGATACCACCAATACATTCGCGGTGCAGGCTGGTGACCCGGTTGCCAACGGCATGGAACATTCGCTTTACCTGATGGTAGCGCCCTTCAAAAATGGTCACGCGCGCCTCGCAGGGGGCTAGCTGTTCTATTGCCGCGGGCGAGGTTGTGAGCCCTTCCCAGGCAAACCATATGCCTTCCGCAAACCGTTGTTCTGTTTCCTTGCTGATGGGCTGGAGGGTTTTTACCCGGTAGACCTTGGGTATCTTGACGGCGGGTTCAGTCAGCCGTCGCGACCAGTTGCCGTCGTTGGTCATAATCAGCAGGCCGGTCGAGGCCCGATCCAGGCGCCCCGCAATGTGAAGGTGAGGACGTAGCTCCCCGGGTACCAGTTCCATCACCGTTGGATGTGTGTTGTCCTTGGTGGCACTGAGGTATCCGGCGGGTTTGTTCAGCATCAGATAGTAGGCGGCAACTGCATGCTGTATGACTTGATCACCGACAACCACACTCTCGAAACGTGACACCTCCCTGGCCGCATCGGTGCAGACTTCGCCATCCACGCAGACCTGCCCGGCGGCGATGGTTCGGATGGCCTGCTGTCGACTGACGCCATTCTGGTTGCTGAGGATTCGCGAAAGTTTCAAGAGATTCCGGGGTGCTTCGAGTTGCTGTTAAGCGCAATGTTATCAAACCGCTGTTCGCAATAACGAAAAAAGCCCCCGAAATCGGGGGCTTTTTGGCGTTTGGTGGAGACGGCGGCCAACAAACGTCATCTTCATGTAGTTGAATAATATTGTTTTTTAATTGGTGCTTAAGGGGGTATACCCCCATAAGTACCCCCCGGGTTCCTTTGCGTTGAGTGCTGTTTTGCTTCGCCTTGCCTCTGCACCTTGTGCTCGTGGGGCTGTCACATTAAACGCCTTTGGTAATACTCCCGCAACCGCCGCATGCGTGGGTCAAGAGCAAGCTCCGGTTGGGCTTCTTCGAGCTCATCCAAGCATGTTTTCAGCTCGGGATGAGGCCACTGTTGGTCAGCGATCACTGCATCAAGTAAATACAGTGATTCCTCGGGAAACCTGACACACAAAGCTGTCTTGTGGAGCAAGTGAACAATGTAATTTGGATCTTCAACTGGTTGTAGCCATTCGTGAATATCAGTCAAAGCTGAGGGGAATTCCGATCGCGCTGCGATGCTCAGTCGGGCTAGTGATTCCGAAATTCTGGGCGTTATACGGTCCCGGGATTTAGGCCATATATTGTACCAGAAGGGCTGGACACGACTATTCCAGTATTCCTCGTTTCGGTCTCCCGAACCCTCGAGGGCTTGGTATAGAGCCTGAGCCGAGTCCTCCAGTCCTTCCTGTGGCAGTGATTCAATCGCAACCCTGAATTCATCCATGGTGTAGCCTTCGGTTACACTAAGTGCTGCGTAAGTTATGAATGCTGCAAACTGGTTTCGCTGTTCGCCTAAGTCTGAAAAATGTTCAGCGCTTTCAAGGAAGTGCTGCTTAAGCGCAATCAACAAAGGTTGATATAAGCGGGGGGACCATAGGAAGCCTTGCCACAATGCTTTTGCTTCTGCAGGATTATTCCAATTGAACAGGGGAACTAGGTGTTGGTTGGTCCATTCTTCGTCAACACGAAAGAGTGCAATCACCCTTGATGCCAAAATGACTCTTCCGTGTCGGAAACTCTCAATTTGAGCATTGCAAATTTCTGTGAAAAGCTGCTTTATATCTCCGGGTAGTAGGTCACCGTCACTCGGGCCTTTCTGCAACCAGACGTTTAGCAGGGCTTCCGTGATATGGCCGACTGGGTGATTAATGGCTTCAGTGACCGGCATTTCGATGGGCTGCCCGTTGCGAAATACTGTGGTGGTGGCCTCGAATGGCATTGATAGAATTCGGCGACACAGGTTCAATAATAACGTTTCGCCATGGCCGTTGATTGATCCTGAGACAGCCTTGATCCATGAAGCTACAGATTCGCCTATTTCCTGGAGAACGTCGTCAGGCATTGTCTGCACCACCGGCGCGACATGTTTCCAAGATTGAGATGCCATTTTCCCTTCGCTCCAAACTTGCAGAGCTTGGCGCCACCGATCTTTAGGCCAATCATTTTCTGCACTTAAATCGGACAAAGCGTTCACGCAGACACGGAAATGGGTTCGGCATATCTCTTGCCATGTGTCTTCGATAAAGGGGCGTTGTTTTGTTTCTGGTTTCGACAGCCACCTCACTAGCTCTCCTCTAGTGGTGGGAGCAATATCCACTTCGCAGAAATATTCAAAGCCTGGGTCACCTGTACCACTACTCCAAAAGGTGAATTCTTCTTCTTGATTGGGGGCCAAGGTCAAATGGGGATATCGATTGGTCAGCTCTGCTAAGCGTTCCTGCGCTGGAGTGTTCAGAGAAAGGCCGCTGGAGCTCAATTTTGCTAAGCGAAGCCAGATTGATTGTTCGGCCTGGTTTTTCCGAATTTCTGGGCCCCAATCCTTCGGGAATCCGTCTTGTGGTGGCCCGTTCAAAATTGCGGTTTCCATGCGCTGTTGTGAAGCTGCATCCAAACACCGACCTTGAAGGGTAAGTAATCTGCAAACTTCTCGCTTCGTCTCGCTGAACCACAGCCAATGCCTCCCATCAGATAGCAGCCAGTTTACCCAGTGCTTTGGGCGAACGCAGTCGTCATGGCTTGCCGCGAATAGCGCGAGACGTTTGAACATAGGGTACGGCAGTTGGAACCAGTGATGAGCAATTCTCGTTGCATGGGTCATTTCCTCGTCACGAAAAGCTACCCACGAATCCCGGAGTAATTCGACTAGGCTTGTCCAGTCATGGCGCCTGCGGTTTTGCCAGTGGGGTTCGATGGATGGGAGATCCCAGTCTGACCCGAGCCTAACGCCGTTGGGTTCATCAAGCTCCCGCATGAGGTCCAGCGCATCACGCAGTAGTTGCTGAAAATCATCCAGCAGCTTTGGTAGGGCGGCTTTCCAATACTCGTCGGAATGTTCAAATAGAGCTGCGTATACGTAATCGGATGCAAGCACTAGGTCCCATCCGACCAGTTCTCCCACACGCGTGGGTTCCTCCTGAATTTTTATGTCCGCGCCAAAATGGCTGGGTTGCCTCAAGGCTACTTGCGGGTTTAGCAGTTCGCGTAACCTGAGACGAAGAGTAGTGTTTAGTCCATCACGTCTCAATTGGCGCAGCCAGTCATAAAGATTGTTGCTAGGCCCTGGTCCTTTGACTCGCCCGCCGATTAATAAGCGCCACAATTTACGCATAGGATTATTTGGAATAGCCTTGGGCGCATTTTTCAAAATGTTCTTTAGTTCGGAGCTCTTTCCCTCCTGCTGCAACTTGGCTATGTGCTCCAACTTCTGCTCTATTAAGGAGGTCCATTTTTCATGTACTTGGCCACCACGTTGGGCAGCCCAAAGGATCAGTCTTGGATCATTCAGGTGACGGAGCAGCCAACGGGCAAGCTGAAACATTACAGCGTCCCAGTCACTTCCAGTCGGCGTTCCGGACGCTAGTTGCATCGGTGGCGCTAGGTGGTAGGGGGCAGGCCGCAGAGCCAAGCTAAATCGTAGTTTTGGGTCGACTTTCTCGCGCGGCGGTACGTCGAATCGGTTCAGGTCTCGATGTTGGAATCGCTTATCAGAAAACGCGTAGAGCAACCAATCCAGTGGAGGAACTGGATCAAAGTCCGCAAAACGCCTGGCCGGAGCCCCAGTCTTATCCGACAGTGCCCATAACATGCGACCGACAAAATCGTCTTGCTTTGTACTGGCTGAAGGATGGGCCAACGCGTGGGTGACAACAATGTTTTCTTTTCCTGTTGTCCCATTTTTGTAGGTAGTCGCCCATTCCTGCACGGTTTGATGGAGAGCTGAATGATTGGCGGTGCCAGGCGGTACTTCATAAAGAATGGGGTTAACTCCCTTGGCCTCCCATTCATTGGTGGTCCGACTTTCCTGTCCCGGTGTGCACTCGCCGAATGCCCAAGCCTGTTGCGTGACTTCACCCAGCATTCGATCGGCCGCCAGAGCATCCATCATGTACCGTAAAACAGGATCGTTAATGCTGTAGCCGACAAAGCAGACTACGTAATTGCGGAAAAGTTCACTTACGAAACGCGCTGCCCACCGTTCAGTAAGGTACGCCAAACCGAAGTCGCCACTGGTAATAACTAGTCTGTTCAAATCGGCATTGTTAGGTTTATTTTGCAGCAGTCCATGCAGATAGACTAAGCCATCCCACCTGCTGTTTTTTGGAACTGGAAGCATTGGAGCAGGATATTCAGTGAATCGCTGTTTTATGCGTCTTGCAGCTGTGTGAAACACCCGGTCAAAATTGGTGGTAACCAATCGAAGGGCCCCTTCTCTAGTCTGCGAAAGACGGAGCAGTGCCGCATGCGTATCAGTGGCACCTTTTCGGCGCAACTTCGGTTTGAGGGCCAGGGCCAGAGCACGGCGAACGGCCAAGCGCTGTCCCGGTAAGCGGCGCTCAAGGAGGTCGAGTGCTGCATCGTATTTGAATTGGTCCAGTGCCTCTTTCTCGATGGCCGAGGGAGTGGTGCCGTTCATCTTATAGATTTCTGAGACGAGCCCCCCAAAACCAGGCAAACCCGCAGGAAAGGAAATGCCTGCACCGCAGAAGAAAACAACGCGGCCTTCCTCGTGTGCCTGCAATAATTCATCCGGTACGTCGGGGCCGTTGGCGATGAATTGCATTCCTTTTGCTTCCTATCTCAGAAATATGATTGCTGGCGAAGAGGCTTGGATGATCGAATACACATCCACAATATTAGTGACTAAAAAACTAATTCACTTGTGGGTCCAGTGGTTCGATAATGCCTCGGCCTGTTTCATCACAAGCTCAACGGCTTCAGGAGCCTTGTCTGGCGGATATTTGTATCGCTGCAACGTTCGCCTAACCAGAATCCGTAATTTTGCCCGCACACTCTCCCGCACTTGCCAGTCCACAGTGGTGGATCTGCGCAGTTTGTCGGTGATATCAACGGCGATTTTCTTCAGGATCTCATCCCCGAGTTCGCGTACGGCGCTCTCGTTGCTAGCCAGGGCGTCGTAGAAGGCCACCTCGTCTGGATTCAGGCCGAGTCCTGCATCACGATCCAGTTCAGCCTGGAACTGTTTGGCCATGGCGATCAGCTCTTCAATGACCTGCGCGGTCTCGATGCCTCGGTTGTTGTACTTGCGCAGCGTCTCTTGTAACCGCTCTGCGTACTTCTTTTCCTGCACGACGTTATTGCGCGTTCGGGCTTTGATCTCGTCCTTAAGCAGCTTCTCAAGCAGCTCTACCGCAAAGTTCTTGTAGGGCATTTGCCGAACGTCTTCCAGGAACTCGTCGGAGAGCAATCCGATATTGGGCTTGTCCAAGCCGCAGAGGGCGAAGACATCGGTTACGCCATCCGCAATTACGGCGTTGTCCAGAATCTGCTTGAGTGCGGAGTTCTTTTCCTCTTCGGTCAGTTTTTTGTCCACGCTGGTGAACTTGGTAATAGCTGTCTTCACCTGCGCGAGGAAGGCGACTTCTTTCTGAAGTGGCTGGGCCTCATCCAGGGTGGCACACAGTGAGAATGCCTTGCTCATGGCCAGGACGGTATCCAAGAAGCGCTTCTTGCCGTCCTCCAGGCTGAGGATGTAGTTGGCGGTGGGTACAAGCAGTTTGAAGGGGTCGACCTCAAATCCGCTGTAATCGAAGCCCCTGCCTTTAGGGCCGGGAGCGAACATACCGTGAATGATGTCCAGCTTTTCCAGTAGGATGGCATAGGCTTCTTCGGCACTGTGTGTTGGCTCACCTTTGCCCTTTGCGTCGGTGTAAGTTTTCAGGGCTTGCCTAAGCTCGTTGGCGATCCCGATGTAATCCACAACCAGACCGCCAGGCTTGTCCTTAAAGACTCGGTTCACCCGAGCGATGGCCTGCATCAGGTTGTGGCCCTTCATCGGCTTATCCACGTACATGGTATGGCAGCACGGGGCATCGAAACCGGTGAGCCACATATCCCGGACAATCACCAGTTTGAGCGGGTCGTTGGTGTCCTTAAATCGCTTCTCCAGCCGCTTCTTTGTCTGCTTGTTGTGGATGTGCGGTTGCAGCAGCGCTTTGTCGGATGCTGAGCCCGTCATCACAATCTTGATGGCACCTTTTTCTGGATCGTCGTCATGCCAGTCTGGCCGCAGCTGAACGATCTCGTTGTATAGGTGAACGGCGATCTCCCGGCTCATGGCGACAATCATGGCCTTGCCATCAATCACGCTGGAGCGTGCTTCGAAGTGGGTGACAAGATCTTCTGCGATTTGTTGTAGACGAGGGCCGGACCCGACCAACTTCTCCAGTCGGCTCCATTCGCCTTTGGTTCTTTCTCGCGCGCCAACGTCCTCTTCGTCCTCAACGACCTCATCTACTTGATCGGAAAGTTCATCGATAGCATCACGATTGATGTCTAGCTTGGCGAGACGGGACTCATAGTAAATGGGTACGGTTGCGCCATCCTCCATCGCATCCTGGATGTCGTAAATAGACACGTAGTCGCCGAATACTGCCCGGGTATCTTTGTCCTCACTTTCGATGGGGGTTCCAGTGAAGCCAATGAATGAGGCATTGGGCAGCGCGTCGCGCATGTGGCGGGCATAACCGTACTTAAACTTGCCATCCTTTTTCAGGGTGGCTTTCAGGCCGTATTGGCTGCGGTGAGCTTCGTCTGATATCACCACGATGTTGTGACGGTCGTTCAGTACGGGGTGACTGGATTCATCCTCCAGCAGGGCAAACTTTTGAACCGTGGTGAAAATGATTCCACCTGATTCTCTTTCGGCCAGAAGACGGCGCAGAGCATCGCGGTCGTCGGCCTGCACCGGCTCCTGCTTTAGAAGTTCTCGGGCTGCGCTGAACGTGGCGAAGAGTTGGCCATCGAGATCATTTCGGTCGGTGACCACAATCAGGGTCGGGTTATTCATCTCCGGCTGTTGCAGCAGTTTGCCTGCGTAGCAGCACATGGAAATACTCTTGCCGGAGCCTTGAGTGTGCCAAACCACCCCCGCTTTTTTGCTGCCGGGGAGCACGCCGTCGGCGTTGGTGGTTGTCGTTTCGCCAGAGCTTCCCCCGGTCGAAGGTTGAGCGGCAATGATCGTTGCTTTTACTGCTTCTCGCACCGCATGGAATTGGTGATAACCGGCGATTTTCTTGATGAGTTTGTCTGAGTCTGATTCGAAAATAACGAAGTGGCGGATGTAATCCAGAAACAATTCCCGGCCGAAGAAGCCCCGAACCATGGTTTCCAGCTGCCGCTCCATCAAGGGCTTATCGTCTTCGTCCTTGATGGTGCGCCAGGGCATGTATCGCTCCTGGCTTGCTGTGAGAGAACCCACGCGGGCGGTCCATCCATCACTGATGATCGCGGCTTCGTTGAAGGCGAAGAGGTCGCTGACCTCATCCTTGTAAGTTTGAATCTGGTGGTAGGCATCCCAGAAGTCTGCACTGTCCGAGCTAGGGCTTTTCAGCTCTAAAACTGCTAACGGAATTCCATTGATGAAGCACACAATGTCCGGACGACGTAGTTGCTTCGAACCTTCAATGGTGAACTGATTGATGGCCCGAAAGCGGTTAGCGGTCAGATCGCCGAAATCCAGTAGAAACGCCTGATCATGAATCTCCTTGTCTTCGTTCTTGTAGCTGACCGGCACGCCGTCTAGTAGAAGGCGGTGAAACGATCGGTTGCTGACGACGGTATCCAAGCTTTCCGGTTTTTTGGCGACGGCTACAGCCTGTTCCACGGCACTTTGCGGCAGGTGAGGGTTGATGCGGCGAATTGCTGCCTCAAGGTCCGACAGAAGCAGGACTTGTTTGTAATCGGCGCGTTCTGGCGCCTCGCCATCAGGAGCCAGATCAGGTCCGTGCGCGACTTCCCAGCCACCTTCAGCGAACCATTCCAGGCATTGTTGTTCTAGTTGGTCTTCCGTCATCAGTCCGTTCCTATACCGCTCCAGCTACCTGCGACTCAGGCAAATTTAAGTATCAGTCCTCAGATGCAACTACCGTCCAAACCCGTTTAAGCGGCAGTTGGGCTTTCAGTTCGTCGTCCAGCTTGTCATAAACCGCGAAAAGTTCGTTCAACAAATCGTCCTGTGACCACAACCGTAGGCGGAAGAAGCTGCTGGCCATATCCTTCTGTACGTTTTGCTTGAAGCCTCCCCAGGCGACGAATAGGCCGTGGTCTGCGTTGAACTTGGACATGGCCCCTAAAAGCTTGTCCACGGTTGGGCGATCCACTGTGCCTGTGCCGGACTTCACCTCGACGCAAATGGTTTGGCTGCCGAACCCCATCATGCCGTTGGATGCCAGAATGTCGGCGCCACCGTCGGCCCCTTCTGGGCTTTGCCAGACCGTATAGCCCTGTGCTTTCAAGATCGACGCCACCAGGCGAGTGAGTTCATGGCCCTTAAATTTTTGCTCAATCAGAGCGACGACCTGTTGTTTCGCCAGGTCGGCAAGGTTGAACTCGACGCTGTCGTCGTCGGATATATCGTCTGCTTGCCCGCTTACAGCGTTGCCTGTGTGCTTCACAAGGGATTTAGTGCTTTCAGCTTTCCACCCGTTTTCGTACATGGCCTGCAGGCGCTCCAGCGCGTTGTTGCGGCGGATACGGCAAATGGTCATGAACGCCCCGAAGCTATAGAGCAGATCCTGGCCGAAGTGGGATCGAGGAATCTCCAAACCGAACCAATCGACTGTGCGCCAATGAAAGAATGGGTCCGGGCTTTCGGGGTTGTGGATGTAATCACCAGTGATTCGCCCGACGTAGACGACGGGCTGCTTCTTCGATGGTAGTACGACCCAATCCCCATTTTGCATGGATTTGGTAAATGCCCAGATCTGGCTGCTGTGGTTCTGGAGCCGCTTCAGCTTTTCATCCGGGTAAGCTTCTTCCAGGTGCTCAAGCAGGGACTCCCGACTGTCCAAAGCGGCCAGGTTCGCATTCAATCCATCCCAGGTCAGGTAGATGCGTCTTTCGTCCAGGAACTTTTGCTCGAACTCACCATGTGAGCCAGCACGAGTTAGCCAAAGCTCCATCAATTTTCCTCCCGAGCTGGTGCCAATGCGGGAGGAATACATGTCTTCGCTTCTGGTACGGAGAGTTCGCCGGAAAGGAGCTTGGGTAAAAGTGCCTCGCGTGTTGCCTCAAGCAGCTTTGACTCGGTGTTGTTCGAGTTGGATAAGGTATAGAACGGCTTGATTCGATCGGAGAAGCGCTGCATTAGTTTGATGGGGGGAAGCGTACAGACAAACTGCATGATCGCTTTCTTATCGCCACGGGGCATCTTCGCCCCTTTCGATGTGAGCATCATGTAATCGAAAAACTGGTCTTGATAGAGAAGGTTAAAGAGAAACTCGGTTGTGTGGTCGTGCTTGCACTTGAAGCCAAGGACATCGGGTGAGCGACCACCCTGAATATTTGCAAGCCAGATTTTCTTAAAGTAGGGCCTAATATTTGAAATCAAGATTTGCCCGGGCTCGAAGGCAGGAACTGAGGTCGAGGAGGGCAGTGAAGATGCGGTACTGATTCCCCGCTTATTTTCTAGCATGTTTTCCGTCGACACGTAAGAATCCGGCCCCAGATGTTCCGTTGAAATTCGTTCGTTCGGAAACTTCGCCACGTCATGAAGAGTTCCTGGATTCCAACCCTCGGGGACTTCCCCCAACTCACTATCCTGCATGGCCGACGGGAACAGCTCGGCGGTGGCACGGAGTTCTGTGTATTGCTCGGGCTGGTCGGTCTTCATGCGGGTTAGCTGGGCTTCTTCCTTGCTGGATACGGCCTGCATGGCGGCGAGCAGGGCGTCTTCCTCGCTGCCACCGGCTTCCAGTGCGGCGATCTTGGCTTTGACCGGCTCGAAATCGACAAACCAGCTTTTGAAGATGGCTTGAGCCATCTGTTCGAGGGTGAGGTTGATTTTGTGACTGATTTCAGCCCTTTCTTCCAAAAGTTTTAATGCCCGACCTATGTTTTTCTGAGTTTCTAGAGGTGGCAGACGAAACTCAAAGGACATTATTTTGCTTGGGGATGTGTGCTTAACAGTCGATCCGGTGGCGGAACTTACCACGTGGTGGCGGTATTCGCGAGAACGCATCAAGAAATACAGATAGAGCTTATCAAGCTCCTGACTTTTGATCTCGACAAGCCCGATACGTTGATTATGGAGATAGAGCCGACCCGAATGTTCCGGAACCAGTGCCGAGTACCCGAGGGTATCAGCCTGCTTACTGAGGTCAGTCATGGTTACTATCAAATCATCGGCTTTCAGCTTGTACCCCGCAGGAACCGGGCCGCTGTAGAATTTCAATTTGTCAGCTTTGAAGCCTCCGCCTATGGCGAAGTTCCCAGGTGTTACCAATACAGTATCCGTTGACGTATCGCTGAAAAATTCACCTTTGAAAGCGAACCCGTGTTTAATGGATATTAGGTCAACCAGTTGAACCAAAGGCCAATCAGAGCTCATATCCCAGCCCCTTAAGATTCTGCTTGATCTCAGCCTCCAGTCGCCCACTCTCAGTGAAATGTTCCCGTAACTGCCCGGTCAATCTCGCCATCTTCTCGGCAAAGGGCTCGCCATCGCCTTCCTGCTCCTGAGCACCCACATAGCGTCCCGGCGTCAGCACAAAGTCATGCTTCTTGATCTCGTCCAGGCTGGCGGATTTGCAGAATCCGGCGATATCCTCGTAACCCTCACCGCGCTGCCAGGCATGGTGTGTGTCGGCGATCTTGGCGATGTCTTCATTTGTGAAGTCCCGTAGCACCCGATCCCGCATGAAGCCCAGATTGCGGGCATCGATGAACAAGAATTCTTTTCGCCGGTCTCGCTTTTTCTCGTTGCGCACCATTCCGTTGGTTTTGTCTCGGGTTAGGAACCAAATGCACGCCGGAATCTGGGTATTGGTGAACAGCTGGCCGGGCAGGGCGACCAGGCATTCCACGAGGTCTTCTTCCACTAGCCGCTTGCGGATTTCGCCTTCGTTGTTGGTGTTGGAGCTCATGGAACCGTTGGCCAGCAGCAGGGCCATGCTGCCCGTAGGTGCCAAGTGGTGGATCATGTGTTGCATCCACGCAAAGTTGGCGTTGCCTTTTGGCGGGGTGCCGTATTTCCAGCGGCTGTCTTCGGCCAAGGACTCGCTCCACCAGTCCTTCATGTTGAACGGCGGGTTGGCCATGACGAAGTCCGCGCGCAAGTCAGGATGCTGGTCGTTGAGGAAGGTATCGCCATTCTTTTTGCCGAAGTTAAAGTCGATGCCCCGAATGGCCATGTTCATGGCGGCCAGCTTCCAGGTGGTGGGATTGGACTCTTGACCGTACACGGAGATGTGTTTTTTCTGTTCGCTGGCGTCGTAGAGCTGCTCTTTGGCGTGCTCTTCGATGAACTTGTCGCTGGAAACAAAGAAGCCACCGGAGCCCATAGCGGGGTCATAGACGCGGCCGGAGTAGGGTTCGAGCATTTCCACGATCAGGGTAACGATGCTCTTGGGGGTGTAGTACTGGCCACCCTGCTTGCCTTCAGCCAGCGCGAACTGGCCCAGAAAGTATTCGTATACATGGCCGAGGATGTCTTTGCTGTGCAGGCTAAGCTTCTCGCCGTTGAATACCGGCTTGGTGAAGGAGGTGTCGGAGAAGGTGTTGATCAGGCCCAACAGCTTGTCGTTCTCTAGCTGATACTGGCTGATGCGGTTGAGGATGCCTTTTAACTTGGTGTTGCTCTTCTCGATCTCTTCCAGGGCGTTGTCGATCAGCCAGGAGACTGAGCGCAACTTCACATCATTACCGGCATCGTCCTGCCAGAGTACAGTACCAACGGGCAAGACCGCTTTTTCTTTCAGGGTGCTCCAGCGGGCGGGCTTGGGTACCCAGAACACATTGGCTTCGCGGTAGTAATCCAGTACTTCCAGTTCTTCTATCAGCGCCTGTTGGTACTCTTCGTCGGTGTCATAGTCTTCTGGCGGAAGGTAATAAAGATCCTCGTTTTCGTCCTTGAACCGCGCCAACAGCTCTTCCTGACGTTCTTCGAAGGCATCGGACACGTACTTCAGAAAGATAAGCCCCAGCACTACGTGCTTGTAGTTGGCAGCGTCCAGGTTGGCGCGGAGTTTATCGGCGGCTTTCCAGAGTTTGTCGTCGAGGGCTTTGAGGAATTGTTGTTCCGTGTTGTTCATTGGTAGTTGAGGGCCTTGATTAGGGATTGTCCGCGCAGCGTCGCGAATTGCGGCCGAGAACAAGGGGCGAGTTCTATCCCCTTTGGTGTTGTGGAGGCCGCGTGCAAAAACGCATGAACATGGATTGTTAACTAGTCGTTATGGTGGTGTTTTACTGGAGTTGGCTCACAGAGACAAGCCAACCGACAACATGGTGGTAAATGGTAGTTCGGGGGAGATGGGCTTTACCCCGCAGGATCTGGGTGAGTCTTGCGGGTCAGGCCCGTTCTTCGCCCCGCCGTGTTGATGGCCCATAGCGTTGGCGGTCGTGCTTCAAACTTCTGTTTGCTCGTAGGCCCACCGGTACCCCGAACGCAGGCGTGCGCCTTGGGGGCAGTACCGATCCCGTGGTGCAAGACAGGCTGGGCAGGCCATCAGGTGGTTCAGAAATAGCGCATGGGCAGCTTGCCAGTTGCTTTCCCAGTCCACGTTTTTGTCGGGGTCCTCGGTGTGGCTTGGGGCAGGCCGGAGCAAGGTATCCTTGATCCATTGCGGAGCCTTCAGTGGATTTCCATCCCTCGCCATCTGTTCGAAGTAGGCTATGAGGTAATCGCGGCTGTATGCTCGCTCGGCGATAGCCTGCATGTCATCTTCCGAAACGAGCAAAAGCAGCATAAGGGGATCTGCTTGCAGGTGTTGGGCAATTTCCATCAGCACGACATTCGGGTTCAGGTTGTTTTCACCGACTGGCGCCTGCGGATGTTGCGGACTTGCAGAAAAACTCCGCGTACCCGTTTTTTCCGAGACTCTGTGGGATGCGGGAGCTCGCGGATGGTTGCAAATGGTTGCGGGAGAGTCGATGCTATCGTAACAATCCGGCGTTTTCCGCAAATCGTCCGCAGTGTGTTCAGACCGTGGTGGTGCGCTCTCCGCAGTATCCGCAGTTTCCGCAGCCGGTGAACTCCGGTTGTTTTCGTCCTTGCTTCGAATTGCCCGCATCAAATCAAACATTTTCGTCGCCCTCCACCAGCTGCCAAGCGCGAGGCTTTCGGTTGGGACCGATTGCGGTGACGACGGCATGTCCGCACTCCACTAGCAAGGCCAGGAGTGCCCGGGCGGTTTGTGCTTTTCGGTAAGCGGCGGGAAGTTTGTTGAAGTTGTTGGCGTGCAGTTCGCCCCCGTTGCGTTTGATCCAGTCAGCCAACTCCATGGCGTCGTGTTCTGCTGCACCACTTGAGGCTTCCTGCGACCGCTGAAGCATGGTTTGCAGAAAATACTGGATGATTTCTGCAGCTCGGTTGATGTGTTCCTTATCTGGAGCTGCGCCCGTTTCAACATAGCTAAGAACGGCTGCAATTCGAGCGACGTTATCGGCAGCTTTCGAGGCAAAGCCAGGGATAACGGAGAATTCACCATGGGGGCCTAACTGCTCCTCGATGGTGTCGTGTACGTTCGTCCATTGGTCATAGGCAGCCCCGTTGATCGGAAGGATGACGGGGTCTATCTCTCCGGCTTCGTCGGTTGGCAGGGACTGCCGGATCAGCTCTGATATCCTTTCCCAGAACTGGTTGATTGCCGGGTCGTGGAGTGCGCGCTCATCTCGGGGGCGATTTGCCAGAAAGCGGCTGCCGACCAGCGAGCGATCACTACAAACGAGAAAACGGGCCAAAAAGCCTTGCCCCATCATCAGCCTGTCGGACAGTACCTTGTCAGCGATCACCGGTTGTATCATCAGATGAGCAGCGAGGCGACGGCCGGCCAGAACCCCGGACTCCCCTGCGGCAGCCCTCGTTCGGGTAATCGGCTTGCCATCCCAGAGTTGGGAGAGCAGGGTGATTGTTCTGCCTTTTGCCTCGTCGGACATACCGTGGCCACTGAAGAATCCGCCACCCTCGTCGGAGAAAAGGCCTCCTGATGGCAGGGATTCCAGGAAATGTTTATAGATGCCTTCAGCTGTGGGCTCCTCCATCAAGATATGAGGCCGGCTTGGTGGTGTCGGACGATTCTTCTCTAGTTCTGCCAGATCGGATGCCAGGGCTTGCTGTTCGTCATGGGTCAAGGGTTTGGGCTTTTTGCCGTGTCCTTTGTAGCTTGCCACGATACTTTTATGGCGCATTTCATGAGCCTCCATGTCCGCCCGGTATTTCGCCATAAGGAATTCATACTCTTCCCGCCGCTCCTTCTGGTAGTCGTACACGGGTTTCATGGCGAGGTTGTCGAGCGAGCTCTTGCGCTCGCCGCTGGCCGCGATGGTGAGAAAGTACAGGCTTAAGGGGCTTATACCGATGCCCCCTTTTTGCACGTTGGCATGACCGTGGACGGCCAGTGAGGCAGCTGCGAGTACAGATTGTGCGGCCATCCCGACAGGGGCTTGGACATGATGCGCCAGGGCGGTTGCGGCGCGGCCGAGAAGTTCTCCAAGAGCCTCGACCGGATACTCGGGTGCTGGCGCTTTGCGTGTGAGGGGGATGGGGTTGGCGTCAAAGCCAGGCAATGGTGTTTGTACATTGGTTCGCGGATCAATGATTGCCATCGGGGGCTGTTTGCTCATGCTGCGCCCCCCTGCCAGTTGATCAAGTCATTGAAGTCCGATAGGTGTAGTGGAGCCGCTGGAGGCCAAGTGGGCAGAGCAAGCTTCGCACTAGCAGCCACTGCTGCTGCGTGCGCGCCCTTGGCGCCTGGGTTGCCGGGGGTTTTGCGGTCATCATCACCGCAGATAATCAGTTCTACGCTGGGCCATCGGTTCCTGGCGCCGGTTGCGACCGTCTTGAGGTTGCCGCAATCAAGGGCTGCCAGCACCAGGGCTTCCGGATGGAGTTCGGCCAGGGTGCAGCCCGTTGCGTAGCCCTCGCAAATCAGTATGCGGGCCGGGCATGCCGGGCCAGCGACAACTACGAAGTTGCCGGACTTCCTGCCACCGGCCAAAAGCCGCTTTTCCCCGGCTTCGTTTATGGTTTGCAGGCTCCAGGCTTTGCCGTAGAAGTCAGTGATGAGTAAGACGATGTTTCGCCCTATCTGGCGGGCCCCGTGGGCCTGAATACCTTTGCGTCGAAGGTAGGGATGATTTGGGGCAGCGGGTGAGCTGGCGTGCCAGAGGCGAGCGGCTTTTGCGGCCACTCGCTCCCATTGGCGGATCTGTTTTGCCTTTCTGGTCTCACGGGCTTCGTGGATGCGGTGTTGCAGTCTCTGCTTTTCGGCTGCGGTAAGGCTGCTTGTGGTTCCGGCAATCCACTTGGTTTCGGCCCCGCTACTCCAGTCTCCAGCGATCACCACATGCGGAAGACCGCGATCATGGTAAGCAATCAGCCAGCCGTTTTTGTGGCGTGGTTTTCCAGCAGTAGCGAATCGTATCACTTCGCCGTCGGTGATCTGTATGCGGGCCATCAAGGCATCAACATCGACCGGCGTTATATCCGCTTGCAGCAGCGTTGCATGAATGGATGCTAAGCAATCGGCACAACTGCGTACCGTGCGTGTTTCTGGCTGTGTACTGTTATACTTGTGCCGGGTCAGGCGCTTTGCTGCTTCGGTGGCGGGCGCTTTTTTCATGCCTGGCCCTCCATCATCCGGTCTGCAATCCATTGACGGATTACAGACTCCGGCCACGCCACGGCACGTGCCCCGATTTTTACGGGTTTAGGAAAGGTTCCGTTGGCCATCCCTTCATAGATCGCACTGCGGCTGCGACCGGTGATGGCTTCGACTTCGGGGCGGCGAAGCATGCGTTCGATCTGAGGTTGGATGTTTTCTGCGGCTTGAAAAACTTCGGTCATTGAGGATTACCCCTTGGTTCCCGTTGGATGTGGGGTAATCCTCGCCTTGCCGGAGAGGCCTGCACAGGTGTAGGGGGTGCAGGGGTGGGGGTGGTGACCGGGCTCTTGGGCCTTTAGTTGTCTGAGCTGAAGGGGGTATAGGGGTAAATTTACCACCCCTTATCTATCGCCCAGTCCGGTTTGGCAAATGTTGAGCCTGCGTCTGCAAGTTTTGCACTCAATCCCTGCTCCATAAGCCAAGCCTTTACATCCTCCTTTTTGGGGCAGTCTTGCCTTTCGTTGCGGTTTGCGTTTTTCCAATACTTCAGGTGTGCAAGAATCAGCGCTTCGATCTGAGACGGTAGCTCGGATCTGTCAAAGTTTATATTGGGGTTACTCTTCGCGTTATTTGCCGAACCAATTAAACGATTCAGCTCATCGCGTCGGATTACTAACACTCCATGCTTGGGTAGGTCACAGGTAGCGTGAAACTTGCCTGGAATGGCCTCGTGGAAAAGTCTCACCCATCTATTTTCGCTTGGCGCCTTCAATATTATCCCGTTAAGGCAGTTTTTTAGACGGTAGGGGGTTACCCCCTCAATTTCAGTGTCTGGCCACGGTTCCATAAAGGTCCAAGATTCCATGCCAACCATGGCTAGATCCCAGACCCCCGTGATCGGCTCAAGAGCGTCCAACTTGAGTTCCAGCAAGCCGCTGCGGTCCGGCAGTAGTTCATGGCTAAAAAGTATCGGATCATCGGTAGACTTTGCGGCAGCTTTGTCTGTAAGCCCCGGCGCTGATTCACGCTGGCAATCCCCTGGCAGGGATCCATCCGTGTGGATTTGAGTTAGATCGGGAACATGAATTCGGTTCTGTTCATGGAAGCTTAGATGCGGAGTGATTGGTTTTCGTCCTCCCCTTCGGGCGTTAAGTTCACGATATTCCTGCTTGGAAAGCACCTTACCTGCCGCAGCCAAGTATTCGTGTTCAAGATAGAGTGATCCGATCAGCTTTCCCTGATTGATAAGTGCGATTAGTTCAGCCTCGGAGACGTCCTCTTCAAGGACCGTGGTGCAGTATTCCGCTGCCTCGTCTAACGGAAACCACTCTTTCAGACTTGCTAGCTTTGGTGACATAGGGATTCTTTTGGTGCCTCTTGTTCGGGAATCCGCGTCAGGCGGCCGAAGTGGGTGTCCACTCTGCTCCCGCCGGGATTCTGTAGTTATACTTTTTCCGCCCGGTGAATCGGGGTGACGTTTTTATTGGTAGCCTTTAATCCGTCCAGATAGTCAGCCCATTTCTTCATCATGGTCCGGCGTTCGGGAAGCCAGGTGGTGCGGTTATATGCTCTGCCATGCACGTCCCGTACACGGTGCGCTAGCTGCATTTCGATAATCTCGGTTGGGAAGCCTAAGCGCTCAGCTAGCACGGTTCTGGCCATGGCACGGAAACCGTGTGGGGTCATGATGTCTCGGAGCTCCATGCGTTTCAGGGCAGAGTTGATTCCGTTATCGCTCATAGGTCGTTTCCGGCTATGGCCGTTCGGAAACACCCATTCCGATTTGCCGTTGATCTCGTGAAGCTCATGCAGGATCTCTACGACTTGCCTCGCCAATGGAACGATGAAGGCTTCGCCATTTTTGGTCTTCTCCCGAGCCCAGGTCGCGTCCTCCCAGTCAATTTCATCCCAGCGCATGGTTCGAAGCTCACCCGGACGCAGGAAAACATAAGGTGACATATTCAATGCCAGGCGCACGGTTGGCGTTCCCCAATAGCCGTCTATCAGGTTCAGCAATTTAGCGATTTCATCGGGCGTGACGATGGCGGCATGATGTTTCGGTTTGGACGGGGGAAGAATGCCTCGCAGATCGCCGGTTACGTCCCGTCGCGCGCAGCCTATGCTCACGGCATACCGAAAGATCTGCCCGATGAGGGTTTTTACCCGATGGGCGCTTTCCAGGTGGCCAGCTTTTTCGATGTCCCGAAGGACCGCCAGCACGTCCGTTGGTTCGACCTCAGCGATGGGCTGTCGGCCAAGTTTGGGGTACGCATACATTTCCAGGCGGCGTTCATTTCGTCCTGACGTTGTTTCGCCCACTGATTTTTTGTGCACGTGTTCCAGCCATTCCTCCGCGACCGCTTTAAACGTGTTGGTGGCTGTCTGGATACGCTCGGTCTTGATTGAACTGCGGTGCGTCATGGGGTCGATACTGTCTGCCAGCAGGCGTTTGGCTTCATCCCGTTTGGTTCGGGCTTCCTTGAGCGATATCGAGGGGTAAACACCAAGGGCAAGAAGTTTCTCCTTTCCCCCGAATCGGTACTTCATTCGCCAGTACCGACCCGCTTTTTGGACGTCCAAATACAGACCACCGCCATCGGCCAGCTTGGTTCGTTTGCCGAATTTTTCGAACGAAGCGTGTTTGATGGTGTTTTTTGTTAGCTTATTCATGGTTCTGCTCACGGCCTAGTCTCCATGCTGGGGCGCGCAGTTTGGGGGTATGTGTTCTGGTGATCCCCATATGTACCCCCAAAGATACCCCCGGGTGGGGCAGGATTCCAGTGGAAGAATGCGGATGTGTCGGGAAGATATAAACGAAAAAAGCCCCGAGTTTCGGGGCTTTCTGTGAGGTTTTGAATTCCGGGAGGGTCCCGTCAATTCCTAATTTGGTGGAGACGGCGGGAATTGAACCCGCGTCCGCCAGCACTAGGCCTTGAGATCTACATGCTTAGTGTCCTTCTATTGATTTAACCTCAAGCGACCCGAAGGTCAGGGTGCAAGAGGCGATCCCTTTTAATCTTAGCCGCTAGCCAGTGGGATCTGATTAGCGGAGCATCCTGTTAGCGATGACGTCCCGGGATGTTGCTACTAGGTTACAGGCATCCTAGCCGGGACGACTGGCAGGCCCTTAGGCCGCCAGTGCGTAGTTTTCGTCGTTTGCGACTATTTAATTGCAGCTTTTGATTTACGAGATTGGCTGCCATCTCGACATGCACCCAAGGGTTCGTCACCAGCGTCGAAGCCATGTCGTCCCCTTATGCTCAGTATATGTGTCCGGTTTGTTGTACTTCAAGGCTTCTTTTTGCTCAGGCGGTGTTTTGCGCCTGTAGTTGTACCTATGTCTGAAGGCTGGAGAGGTGGGCCGTCCGTTGGCCCCGTCCTCAGTATTTCCCGTTCAAATTCTAGCTTTGGAAAGCTTGTCCCGGAGGCTCCTGGCCCATCGCCAGGGAGCCGGTGAACAGATGCTGTCGCTTCTCTTGCAGAGGGTGGAAGTGGGACGCCATCACATCTCGCAGCAGGCTCTCGATGCCGAAGTCGCGCAGGTAGCCGGGGCCGCCGCAGGCTTCCACAGCCTTCATGGCGGTTTCCTTGCACGCAGCCGCCGCTATGGTCTTGCGCTTGATCATCTCATTCACGGTGGCCAGGTCAGCTGTGAAGTTGAAGTCGTCGGTGATGGCGACCATGTCTTTCACCATCACGTCGGCGGTGGTGAGTGCGTTTTCCATTTCACCCAGCAAATAGGGCGTGACCGGATCAGTGCTTTGCGTGCAGCGTTCCCGGGCCTTGGCGGCGGCCTTCTTGGCGATGCCCAGATAGACCGACATGATCAGTGGCAGGGCAACGGGCAGAACGACTGACCACATGGCGTGGTACTCGCCGCGGGGCCGGCGGGCGGCGATGGTTTCTTCGGGTATGAACACGTCTTTCATGATGACCGAGTTGGAACCCGATCCGCGCATACCCATGGGGCGCCAGTTATCCAGGATTTTCACCCCTTCCGCTCTGGTGGATACCGGGAAGTGGAACACCATCCAGCCGCCTTCGGGGTCTTCGTAGGGCGCGGAGGTCACAAAGACGTCACCGCCGGGGGACCCGCTGGCAAAGTGCTTGGTGGCGGACATCAGGTAGCCGCCCTCGGTCTTGGTCAGTGTGCCACTGGATGCCAGCCAGTCGCCGGCCCCGGTGGAGATCAGGGCCAGTTCGCTGGCCGCGACTTTTTCCAGCAGTGCCTTACCGGGCCGGCCATGGATGTGGTTGAAGCGATTGGCGGCGACGATGTGCTGATGCATGGACAGTGACAGGGTGGTAGCGGGATGCATTCCCGCCAGGTGCTGAAGCAGTTGGCACATTTGCGGGTAGCTGGCACCACCGCCGCCCAGATCCTCGGGCACGAGTGCTGAGAAGATCTTTTGCTGCTTAAGGAGCTGGTAGTTCTCCACAGAAAAACGGTCGCTGTTATCGGCTTCCTGACCGTTGGCGGCATAGATGTGGGCCATGCTTTCAATGCGATCATAGAGTTGGGTTGACTGTTTCATTGTCGTTCTCCGTCTGAGGTTATTTGTGTTTTTTTATTAGGCGGCCGTTTGTTGGGCCGTGTTCTGGTGATCGGTGAGTCCGGTAAATCGACCTTGTTCAAACACCAGTGGGGCTTGATCAGAGTGTTGGAAGTGCCTGACCTTGCCCACCAGCATGAGGTGGTCGCCTACGGGCATCCGCCGGTAGGTTTCGCAATCCAGAATCGCGATCGCATCGGTAATGGCGGGTGCGAATTGGGCTTCGGGGTGGGAGTAATCGACGTTGCTGAACTTGTCGGCGCCGCGGGTGGCAAACAATGTGGCGATTGCCGCCTGGCTGGCGCTGAGGAAGGAAAGCGTGAATCCTTTGCTGTGGTAGTAGCTGCTATAGTTTGGAGAGCGATCATCAATGCAGATGCTGACCAGCGCCGGGCTCAGTGACAGCGAGCAAAAGCTGTTGATGGTCATTCCGATGTAGTGCCCGTTTTCGTGCTGCATGGTGACAACCGCTACCCCGGTGGGATAGCGACCGAGCACGCGTCGGTACAGTTTGCTGTCTACGGTGTTGATGGGTGAGTGACACATGACAAGAACCTCGGGTTGTTTGATCTGTCAGTGTCACTATAGGGCTGGGGTGTTGGCCGGAATACTTCACGAACAGTAGTAACCCACTACAAAATCAGTAGTAACCCACTACTGTATTTGTACTTGTCTATTTACCGATTCCGGCGCCCCGGCAGGAGGGATTCGGACCCATGAGTAACACCCAATTCTGTCCCCTTACCAAAGCCATGGATATTCTGGGCGAACGCTGGACGTTGTTGCTGGTCCGGGAGTTGGTGCTCGGGTCCACTCGATTCAATCAGTTCCAGAGGGGGCTGCGGATAATGTCTCCGAGCTTACTGACTCGTCGCCTCAATATGCTCGTTGATGAAGGGCTGGTGATTAAGAAGAAAATCCCCGGCCAGAAAGGGTATGAGTATTTCCCGTCCCAGTGCTGCATGGAGTTGATGCCCGTTATCGAACAGTTATCCCAGTGGGGAATGCGCTGGGCGAGAGGGCAGATGGATGAGAATGACTACGACCTTGATCTGCTGATGCTCCACTTGCCGCGGCATATTGATGTGGAGAAGCTAGTGGGGCGCGAGACCATCATCCGCTTTAACTTCGAGGATGTGGACGTGTTCCCAACGTGGTGGTTGGTGGTGGAAGGCTCGGAAGTGGATGTCTGCGTGCACGACCCGGGCAAGGAAGTGGATGTCTACCTGAACACCAGTCTTAAAACCCTGACCGAAATATGGATGGGGGACACCAGCTATCGGGAAGCGATTTCGGATCATAAGCTGAAAGCCGTGGGGGCCTCGGCATTGACCCGAAACCTGGAAAACTGGATGCCGGTTGGCCCCTTTGCCGGTGTCCGTCCTGCCGAGATGTCCCACAGATAGTGCTCTGCTGAGGCTCGGCCTGGTGGTTGGCCATACTCGCCAGTGTTAACCGGCCTTCTGGCTGATCAGGCTTTCCCGTCCCGCCAAGGCCGCATAGCTGAGTGCCTTGAAACTCTCCTGAAAGTGAGCAATGACCTCGTCCGGATCGGCGTGGATGTTCTTGTCCAGAGTAACGCCAAACTGCACTGTTCCCGCATAGCTGAACACGCTCAATCCGATGCCAATGGTGCCGCTTTGCGGTACCCAGAACATGGGCTGGGTGATTTTGCCGCCAGCAAAGTACAGCGGCTCTTTCGGGCCGGGTACGTTGGTCAGGACCGCGGAGGCCTTGTTGCTCAGCAGATCCAGCGCCCGGCGTTCGAGAATGTCCGGGCCGCGGCCAAACAGGTCTAGCAGACTGTAAGTGACCTGTGCCTGGTAGGAATGCTTGAGCCGGTTCATGTTTTCGCGCACCTGATTGAAGCACATGATGGGGTCTTGCACTTCCACTGGCAACGGCACGATGACCAGTCCGAATTTATTGCCCAAGGTCTGGATGGGCTGGTCCAGCGGGCGAAGATTGAACGGCACGGCAACGCGCAGGCCACACTCGGGAATGGGTTCTTTCCGAGCCTTGAAGTGGCGTTGAAGGGCGCAGGTAACGGTGCTCATCAGCACGTCATTGATGGTGCCGCCGAGTGCTTTCGCGCAGGCTTTTACTTCGGCCAGATCCAGCGGTTCGGCCCAGGCGACATGCTTGCGGCCACTCAGCGGTTGACGCAACCCGGTGTCTGGTTCGAACGGCGCGAGGCCGAGCTTGAGCAGGTCCGTGGTAATACTCCCGGCGGCCGAGAGCAGTTTTAACGGGTAGTTGGGTTCTTTGCGAATGGAATCAACGAACAGGGCAGCCTGTTCGGCGGCCATCAGCGTGCTGTCGACCGCACGGTGCAGGGCTTTGTGGAGTCGCGATTCGGCGGGCTGCGCTGGCGCTTTGCTTTGGGCTGTGCGCTTGAGTCGGGGCTCGGGGGTTTGATCCGCCAGGGAGAGCATCACCCGGACCAGGGAAATACCATCGGCGATGCAATGGTGAACCCTGAGCAGCACGGCACTGCCGGATTCGTAATTGTCGATGTAATGCATTTGCCACAGTGGCCGGCGAAAATCGAGTGCGCTGCTGTTGAGGTCACTGACCAGGGACTGCAACTCGGCTTTACCGGCGTTGCCGGGAAGGGCGATCTGGTGCAGGTGATTGTCGATGTGAAAGAGGGGGTCTTCCTGCCAGTAGGCGCGTTCACCCTTGTCGATCACGCGCTGTCGAAAGCGGTCGAAGCACAACAGGCGCTGCTCTATGGTGCGTTTGAGGCGGCTGAGCGATATCGGCCGATCCAGCGCCAGAACGCCGCAGATCATCATGGGGTTCTCGGGCGAATCCATGCGCAACCAGGCGCGATCCACGGACGTCATCGGTGTTCTTGTTGTTGACATACGCACTCCCTTTGCGAGGCATCCGGTGGCCCGAGTATAGAACCCAATGTCGGGCCCGCAAAGAGAATGAGTATGCGACACACTGCACGGTGTCGCCTTTGACGTGAGTCACGTCCTCGGTGAAATGTTCCGGACGTTACGTGGTTGCTTCGCGCATGATGCGCTGCTTCTGGCGGTTCCAGTCGCGCTCTTTTTCGGTCGCGCGCTTGTCGTGCTGTTTCTTACCCTTCACCAGGGCGATTTCGCACTTGACCTTGTTTTTCTTCCAGTACAGCGCCAGAGGGATGCAGGTATGACCGGTCTGGTTGACCTTGCCAATAATTTTGGCAATCTCCTTGGCGTGAAGCAGTAGCTTTCGGGTTCGGGTAGGGTCGGCAACCACATGGGTAGACGCCGTGTTCAGTGGCGTAATGTGGGCACCCAACAGCCAGGCCTCGCCGTCTTTCAGGAGTACATAGGCGTCAACGAGCTGGGCTTTTCCGGCACGCAGGGATTTTACCTCCCAGCCGAGCAGGGCAAGGCCCGCCTCAAAGCGTTCTTCGATGTGGTACTCATGTTTCGCCTTTTTATTAAGGGCGATGGTCGAGCTCGGGGTTCCGGGCTTTTTCTTACTCATGAATCAGGGTATCCGGGTTCGGACAAATGACTAAATAGGCCGGCAAGCTACCGGCAAGGGCCGCATTGTAGCTCAGGAGTGCCAGACCGGTCACGAATTCGCGATATTGTCTTTGGATGGTCGTACGTTGGCGAAGCCATCCGCTACAATTACAAGTCAGATTGGATCAGGGACACGAATGCCTACGCCGTATCAGACACCTATCGGGTCCTTTACCCGCAAATCGACGTTCTTCTGGGCTGCGGTTGGTGCCACCGTTGGGTTGGCCAATCTGTGGCAGTTCCCTTACCTCGCCAGCCTCCACGGCGGCGGTCTGTTTATTCTTCTTTATCTGGGTTGCCTGCTGCTGGTGACCCTGCCGATTATGGTCACCGAAGCCACCATAGGGCGCTATTCCCGGCATGGCATTGTGCTGGCATTGGACGGTTTCGTGCGCAGCGCCAAAGTCTCCCGTGCCTGGGTGCTCGCAGGGCGGTTTTCGGTAATTGCTGCCTTCCTGGTGCTGTCCTTCACCGCGGTGTTTGGTGCGATTGCACTGGCTTACGTGTTCTTCGGTGCCATGGGGCGTTTTACCGACGTGGGCGACGCCGAGGCGGGCCGGATACTGTCCGGTCTGGTGTCTGATCCGAAGGAGTATCGCCTGTTCATGGCCTGGCATGCGCTGTTCCTGATTCTAGTGATCTGGGTCTCGGTGCAGGGGGTTGTCAAAGGCCTGGAGCGAACGCTGAGAGTCGTGGTTCCGGGCATGCTTTTGCTGATGCTGGGGTTGTTCGCATTATCCGCCTGGCAGGGGCAGGTGAACAGCGCGGTAAGCCAGATTCTGGCCATGCATCCGGAGGATTTCACTTTTGAGAGTGTCCGCGTTGCGCTGTTTCATGCTTTTTTTACGCTTGGGCTTGGCATGGGTGTTTGGACTATTTTCGGTGCCTACACCGCCGTCGGGACGAGTCTCAAGCGCTCGTTGCTTGCCGTTGTGCTGATCGACACGCTGGTGGCGATTTTGGCTGGCATGATGATGTTTTCGGTGGCGGCTAGTGGTGGTGGGCTGCTTGATGGTGAAAGGGGGTTCGGCCTGTTGTTCGTTTCGTTGCCGGTTACCCTGGGTCAGCTGCCAGCGAGTCAGTTTGTTATTGCTGCTGTGTTCCTGATGGTGGTGCTGATTGTCTGGACCACCTCCCTTGCCTTGATGGAGCCCATCGTCGGATGGTTCAGGGAATGGACGGGCGCACCCCGGGGGTGGTCGGCGTTGCTGGTGGGCGCGGTGGTTTGGTTTGCCGGATTGGGCACACTGCTGTCCTTTAACGTTTGGGCTGGTGAGCGCCTTGCCGGCGGTACTCTGTTCCGATGGGTTGAGCTGGTAACCGGTGGCTTGCTGATCCCGACCGTAGCCATTCTCGTATCCGTGTTTTTCGGATGGAAACTGACGCGCAGTCTGTCGAGACGAATTCTGGGCGAGGGGCCGGGAATCTTTCTGGTCACCTGGACCTGGGTGATGCGACTGGTAGTGCCCGTGGTGGTGCTGTTTATCGGCGTTCAATATATGGTGTCGTCCCTGGCGCATCTGTGTGACTCGGGTAGCGACGGCCTGTGGTGTGGTCAACCCTCGGTGCTGACTGAAATCGAGGGCCAACGGCTGGACGAGCCGAACGCCTCGGTGCAAGATGCTCCGCCGCCACAATTGCCGGCGGGTGGAGAGTTTGACGTGCCCAAGCACAAATCCCCGCAAGAACCGGCATCCGATCGCCGCGCCCCAAAGAAGGACGAGATCCTTTATCATAGCGTCTGATCCGGTGCGCCGATGGTGCACCTCGACTTTAGCCCACGCGTACTGAAGCAGGATTGTTTGAGTTCATGCCTCACCAGATTGATAAGTCAGCCCTCGTAATGCACTCGGCGGAACGGATGTTTCACCTGGTGAATGATGTCGCCCGGTATCCCGAGTTTTTGCCCTGGTGTGCCAACACTGAGATCCACGAGCAGAGCACTGAGGCCATTACGGCGTCCATGCAAATCGAGAAAGCTGGGGTGCGTCACGTGCTGACAACCCGGAACCAGCTATTGATGCCGGAGCGTATTGAAATGAATCTGGTGGATGGGCCATTCCGCAATCTCAGCGGCCGGTGGCACTTCAAGCCTCTCGCGGATAATGCATGCAAGGTGGTGCTTACCCTGGAATTTGAGTTTTCCGGTTCTTTGTCTCGTATGGCGTTTGGCGGTGTGTTCAGTCAGGCCGCGAACACGATGGTCGACGCATTCTGCAAGCGCGCAGACGAACTGTATCGAGGGGCAAACTAATGATGAACGTGGAGGTGGCGTACGCCCGACCGGATCGTCAGGAGATTGTCCGGGTGGAGGTGCCGGAAGGCACGACGGTTTTGGAAGCCGTGGAGCTCTCCGGTATCGTTGCGATTTTTCCGGAGGTCGATCCTCAGGTAACCGACATGGGGATTTTCGGAAAAGTGATCAAAGATCCTTCATCGCATCAGCTCCGGGATGGGGATCGGGTCGAGCTGTATCGGCCGCTGATCATTGATCCCAAGCAGGCCCGGCTGAACCGGGCCAAGAAAAAAGGCTAGCGCTGGCAGCGGCTCAGTAGGCCGGCGTTTCTGCCAGCAGCTCGGTCTCGTAGCGGGCCAGCTGGTTATCGTTGTCGTAGTAAACCACCACCTGTTGCTTGCGAATATCTCCGCCCCGGCGCTGAAAGGTATACACGAAATACTCTCTGGAAGTATCGATGGGGTTGAGCAGTAAGGGGGTGCCCAGCACGGCATGGACCTGACGTCGTGGCATTCCTTCCGAGAGCTGGCTGATCTCTTCTTCGGTTACAATATTTCCCTGCTGGACGTTGATCTTGTACACGCCGGGAAAGCTGCAGCCCGCAATAATGAACGTGAGAATAAAAGAGATTAGCTTTTGCATCGCCGAAGGAAATCCTCTATTTTTGAATGCGCCTGCCACAAGCGGGCGCAGCGCGCTGAGCCGTAAAAAGCGGCTTCATCATACCGGAAGCCTCGAAGTACACCAAAGAGTGAAATGTAACATGTCATCCGAGAACGCCGAATTACGAAAGGTCGGTCTGAAAGTCACTTTGCCGAGGGTGAAAATTCTCAACATCCTTGAAACGGCCGATGAGCACCACCTCAGTGCTGAAGACGTTTACAAGAAACTTTTAGAGCAAGGGGATGATGTGGGCCTGGCGACGGTGTACCGGGTGCTGACCCAGTTTGAAGCGGCCGGGCTGGTGTTGCGGCACAACTTCGAAGGTGGCCACGCGGTATTTGAGATGGCGGGGGACGATCACCATGACCATATGGTCTGCACCCAAACCGGTGAGGTGATCGAGTTTGTTGACGAGGTAATTGAGGAGCGTCAGCAGAAAATCGCCCGGGAGCATGGCTACGAGATCGTGGATCACAGCCTGATTCTCTACGTCAAGCCGATCAAATCTGAATAACGGCCAATAAAAAAAGGGCGGATTGTGGTCCGCCCTGAGAAACTCTCGAAGTCGAGAGGGGATGTGTTCAGTTCGCCATTCTTTAAGCTGCTCTCTCAGTGATGAGTTGCTTGTCCCTTGGATACCATTTCTTTTGCGTGTGCCAGTGTCTGGTCAGTCATGTCCACGCCGCCCAGCATCCTCGCCACTTCACTGATGCGGCCCTGATCATCAAGGGCTTCAATTTTCGAGAAAGTAGTGTCCTGTTCGGTGAATTTGCTGACAAACAGGTGCTGGTGACATTGAGCCGCTACCTGTGGCAAATGAGTGACACACAGAACCTGCCCGTTTTCCCCCAGGTTGCGCAGCAGCCGGCCCACCACTTCAGCCGTACCGCCGCCAATGCCCACGTCGACCTCGTCAAATACCAGTGTCGGAGTGGTAGAGGTCTGTGCGACGACTACCTGTATGGCCAGGCTGATGCGAGACAACTCCCCTCCAGAGGCGACTTTGGACAGTGAACGCGCCGGCTGACCCGGGTTGGCGCTAACCAGAAACTCAATGTCCTGCTGTCCGCATGGTGTGGGCTCGTCATCGGCGCTCCGGTTCAGGTGCGTGACAAATTGCACGGATGGCATGCTCAGCTGCGCGAGTTCTTCGGCGATACGCTGGTCCAGGTCAACGGCCGCGCGTTCTCGGGCATCGGTCAGTTTTGTCGCCAGTGCATCGTAGGCTTTTCGTTGCTCATCCAGCTCGGCTTCCAGCTGTTCAAGGCTGCCAGCCCCTCCGTCGAGTTCCTCGAGTTCGGCGCTCAATCTCTGGTGCAGTGCCGGCAGCTCTTCCGGGCTGATCCGGTGCTTGCGAGCCATCTGGTAAATGGCACTCAGGCGCTCTTCCACTTCAGCCAGTCGCGCCGGGTCGGCCTCGTAATCTTCGACAAAGCGACGGAGGTTATCGCCGGCCTCGCCGATTTGAATCTGTGCTTCATTCAGCATCTGAATGGTATCAGCCAGCGCCGGCACTTCAGTCGGGAGCTGCTCCAGTTGCTGCAACGCCTGGCGCACCAGGGTGGCGGCGCTGCCGTCCTCTTCGGTGCATAACAGGGCGGCCCGGTGGCTGTGATGGAGTACCGCATCGGCCTGGCTTAGCTGAGCCTGCTCCTGCTCGAGTTCTTGCTGTTCGTTGTCTTGCAGTGCCAGTCGATCGAGTTCTTCCACCTGGTAACGGAGCAGCTGTAATTTGGCTTCGGTTTCATCGGCGTTCTGCTGTCGTTCGGTCAGGCGTAGACGCGATTTATTCCAGTGTTTCCAGGCGCTGTGCACCTCGTCCGCCAGGGTTTCTGCGCCGGCAAATTCGTCCAGCAATTTTCGGTGGGTTTCTTTGCGCAGCAGGGACTGATGCTGGTGCTGGCTGTGGATGTCCATCAGCAGCCCACCCAGCTCTTTCAGGTGTGCCAGGGGACAGGGCTGGCCGTTAATGTAAGCACGGGACCGGCCATCCTTGCTGATGACCCGGCGCAGTATGCAGTCGCTTTCGTCATCCAGTTCATGGCTCTCCAGCCACTGGCTCGCTTCGGGGATGTTGGAGACGTCAAAGCTGGCGGTAATGTCCGCGCGCTTGGCGCCGTGGCGCACCGCGCCAGCGTCTGCGCGACCGCCCATCGCCAGGCCCAGGGCATCGAGCACGATCGACTTGCCGGCACCGGTTTCGCCGGTCAGAGCGGTCATGCCCCGCTTGAATTGCAGTTCCACGCGTTCGGCAATGGCGTAATTCGAAACGGTAAGCTGTACGAGCATGAGGTATCTCCGTGTCCTTGTATGGGTGCGTTGGCCCCGAAAAGACGGTATCTGTACGAACTACTGTATTGGTATACAGTGACTGTGAATATATACAGGGTCTTTTCGGTTTGCAAACCGTGGTTGCGAAAAACTGATCGATTTGGGCGTACGGGGTGGTTGAAACCTGGCATCTGGGCCCCATATCGAATCGCAAATAGCCAGTTCCGGCCGGGGCAGGCTGGAAACCACATTCAAAGGGTCAGTCCAGGCTGGCCGCCGGATATTCAGCAGGAGTAACCATGAGCACTGATGAAAACCGCAATAATCAGGCCGCTGAGGAATTGAGCGAAGCGACAGAGGCCGCGGCAGAAGAGGCGCAGGAGCAGGACCCTGCCGGTACTGAAGGGGAAGGATCGGAGCTGGATACGCTGAAAGCTCAGGTGAAGGACGCTCAGGAGCAGGTGCTGAGGGCTCAGGCCGAGATGCAGAATGTTCGCCGTCGTGCCGAGATCGATGTCGAGAAGGCCCACAAGTTTGCCCTCGAAAAGTTCGTAAAGGAGCTGCTGCCCGTGGCCGACAGCCTTGAAAAGGCTGTGGAAAGCACCGATGGCGGCGAGAACGCCGGCGAACTGGTGGCGTCCATCCGTGAGGGTGTAGAAATGACGCTGAACCTGTTCCTCACCAGTCTGGGCAAGTTCAACGTAGAGCAGCTTAACCCGGTGGGCGAGCCGTTCGATCCCCAGCAGCATGAAGCAATGTCGATGGTGCCGGCGCCAGATGCCGAGCCGAACAGTGTGGTGGCGGTCGTTCAGAAAGGCTATCTGCTGAACGGTCGTGTGGTGCGCCCTGCCATGGTGGTTGTCGCAAAAGCGGATAGTGCACCAAAAATCGACGAGCAGGCTTGAAAAGTCGATTAAAGCGCCAATATAGCCAATTAAAGGTTAGAGCCGGAGTGTTGAGTCTCCGGGAATTTGCAGAATAATTGGAGTGAATCAATGAGCAAAATTATCGGTATCGACCTGGGAACGACCAACTCCTGCGTTGCCATCATGGATGGTGACAAGGTCAAAGTGATTGAGAACGCCGAGGGCGATCGTACCACCCCGTCCATCATCGCTTATACCGATGATGGTGAGACTCTGGTGGGTCAGTCTGCAAAGCGTCAGGCGGTTACCAATCCGGACAACACGCTGTACGCCATCAAGCGCCTGATCGGTCGTCGCTTTGAGGATGACGTGGTTCAGAAAGACATCAAGATGGTGCCTTACAAGATCGCCAAGGCCGACAATGGTGACGCGTGGGTTGAGGTGAAAGGCCAGAAAATGGCGCCGCCGCAGGTGTCTGCGGAAGTGCTGAAGAAGATGAAGAAAACCGCCGAGGACTACCTGGGTGAGAAAGTGACGGAAGCGGTTATCACCGTTCCGGCGTACTTCAACGACAGCCAGCGTCAGGCCACCAAAGACGCCGGCAAGATTGCTGGTCTGGAAGTGAAGCGGATCATCAACGAGCCGACCGCAGCTGCGCTGGCCTATGGCATGGACAAGCAGAGCGGTGACCGCACCGTGGCTGTATACGACCTCGGTGGTGGTACTTTCGACCTGTCCATCATCGAAATCGCAGACGTTGACGGTGAGCACCAGTTCGAGGTTCTGGCGACCAACGGTGACACCTTCCTGGGTGGTGAAGACTTTGACCTCAAGGTTATCGAATACCTGGCCGACCAGTTCAAAAAAGACAGCGGCATCGACCTGCGCGGCGATTCCCTGGCCATGCAGCGGCTGAAGGAAGCGGGCGAGAAGGCCAAGATCGAGCTGTCCAGCAGCCAGCAGACCGACGTCAACCTGCCGTACATCACTGCGGATGCGTCCGGTCCCAAGCACATGAACGTCAAGCTGACCCGTGCCAAGCTTGAGTCATTGGTTGAAGATCTGGTCGACCGTTCTCTCGAGCCGTGTAAAGTTGCTCTGAAGGACGCTGGTATGAGCGCCAGTGAAGTGGATGAAGTGATTCTGGTGGGCGGTCAGACCCGCATGCCGCTGGTTCAGGAGAAGGTGAAGAACTTCTTCGGCAAAGAAGCCCGTAAGGATGTGAACCCGGACGAGGCGGTTGCCATGGGTGCAGCCATTCAGGCGGCGGTACTGTCTGGAGATGTGAAGGATGTTCTGCTGCTGGACGTGACTCCGCTGACTCTGGGCATCGAAACCATGGGTGGCGTTGCTACGCCGCTGATCGAGAAGAACACGACGATCCCGACCAAAAAGTCGCAAACCTTCTCCACAGCGGACGACAACCAGACCGCGGTGACCATTCACGTGGTACAGGGTGAGCGTAAGCAGGCCAGCCAGAACAAATCACTGGGCCGGTTCGATCTGGCGGATATTCCGCCGGCGCCACGCGGTGTGCCGCAGATCGAAGTGACGTTCGACATCGACGCCAACGGCATTCTGAACGTGTCGGCGAAGGACAAGGCTACTGGCAAAGAGCAGTCCATCGTGATCAAGGCGTCTTCGGGTCTGAACGACGACGAGATCGAGAAGATGGTGAGCGATGCCGAGGCCAACGCTGAAGAAGATCGCAAGTTCGAAGAGCTGGTGCAGGCCCGTAACCAGGGTGATGCCATGGTCCACGCGGTGCGTAAAACGCTGACCGAAGCGGGTGACAAGGTCACCGACAGCGAGAAAGAATCCATCGAAACAGCGATCAAGGATCTGGAGCAGGCTCTGGAAGGATCTGATAAGGAAGACATCGAGGCCAAGACGCAGAAGCTCACCGAGGTGTCTTCAGAGTTGGCTCAGAAGATGTATGCCGATCAGGCCGAGCAAGCCGGTGGTCAGGAAGAGGCGCAGGCCCAGCCTGGCGACGACGCTGTCGATGCCGAGTTCGAAGAAGTTAAAGACGACGATAAGCGGTAATCTGATCGATATCAGGTGGTTGGAAAACGCGGGGAATTCCTCGCGTTTTCCGCGTTTACACACAAGGTTTTAAAGCATGGCCAAACGCGATTATTACGAAGTTCTCGGTGTGTCCCGGGATGCGGACGACAAGGAAATCAAGCGAGCCTATCGCAAGCTTGCGATGAAGTACCACCCTGACCGTAATCCGGGTGACGCCGAAGCCGAGAACCAGTTTAAGGAAGCCAGCGAGGCGTACGAAGTGCTCGCCGATGGCTCCAAGCGCGCAGCCTATGATCAGTTCGGGCACGCCGGTGTGGATGGTCAGGCTGGCGGTGGATTCGGCGGTGGCGGAGGCAGTTTCTCCGACATCTTCGGTGATGTGTTCGGCGACATTTTTGGTGGCGGAGGCGGTCGCGGCCGAAACACCCGTGGCAGTGACCTGCGCTACACCCTGGAGCTGGATCTGGAAGAGGCGGTGAAAGGCAAAACCGTCGAGATCACGATTCCCGGTCACAAAGAGTGCGACGTCTGCGACGGCAGTGGCGCCGAGAAAGGCTCCAAGCCGGAAACCTGTGGTACCTGTCAGGGTATGGGGCAGGTTCGCATGCAGCAGGGGTTCTTTACTGTTCAGCAGGCGTGTCCGACCTGTCGCGGCTCCGGCAAGGTGGTGAAGAATCCGTGCAAGGCCTGTCATGGCCAAGGCCGGGTTCGGGAAGAAAAAACCCTGTCGGTCAAGGTGCCGCCCGGTGTGGACACCGGTGATCGCATTCGATTGTCCGGTGAGGGCGAAATGGGTGTTGATGGCGGGCCTTCCGGAGACCTGTATGTACAGGTGGCGGTTCGGGAGCACTCCATCTTTACCCGCGATGGCAGGAACCTGTACTGTGAGGTGCCCATCAGCATCGTCGATGCCGCTTTGGGTGGCGAACTCGAGGTGCCGACACTGGATGGTCGGGTTAAGCTGAAGATTCCGGCGGAGACCCAGACCGGCAAGCTGTTCAGGTTGCGCAATAAGGGTGTGAAGCCGGTCCGTGGCGGCCCGGCCGGTGACCTGTTGTGCCGGGTGATTGTCGAAACGCCGATCAACCTGACCAAGCGCCAGAAAGAGTTGCTGGAAGAGTTTCAGCAGACCCTTGATGGCGGCGATGGAACCCATCATGCCCCCAGAAAGACCTCCTGGTTTGAGGGTGTGAAAAACTTCTTCGACGAGATGAAATTCTGACAGGACAACCGGAGTAGTCCGATTATGAGGGTAGCAATCATCGGCGCCGCCGGGCGCATGGGCAAGGTGCTGATCGAGGCTGTCGACGGGACCGATGGTCTCGAGCTGGGTGCCGCGATCGTGGAACCGGGTAGTACACTGGTTGGTGCGGACGCCGGTGAAGTGGCCGGTATTGGGCGCCTGGGCGTCAAGCTGGCGGGTGGCCTGGACGATGTGCGGGACGATTTTGATGTCCTGGTCGACTTCACCTTTCCGGATCTGACCCTCGCCAATGCTGAGTTTTGCAGGGAAAACGGGAAAAAGCTCGTCATCGGAACCACTGGCATGTCAGAGGCCGAGAAAGAGCAGTTGGCTCTGGCGGCAGAGTCGGTTCCTGTGGTCTTCGCGCCCAACATGAGCGTGGGCGTGAACGTCGCGCTCAATCTGCTTCGAACGGCCGCCCAGGCGCTGGGGGATGACTATGATGTGGAAATCATCGAAGCGCATCACCGGCATAAGAAGGACGCGCCGTCTGGTACGGCCCTCAGGATGGGTGAAGTGGTCGCGGATGCATTGGGGCGTGATCTGAAAACGTGTGCCGTGTACGGTCGCGAGGGCTTCACCGGTGAGCGGAGCCGGAAGGAAATCGGCTTTGAAACCATTCGGGCGGGCGACGTAGTGGGGGACCACACGGTCCTGTTCGCCACTGAAGGCGAGCGCATTGAAATTACCCACAAAGCCAGCAGTCGGATGACCTTCGCCAAGGGCGCCATGCGCGCGGCTCTGTGGCTGAAGGGCAAGCCTGCCGGCTTGTTTGATATGCAGGATGTGCTATCCCTTAAGTGACGTATCAGCCGAGAGTGATCCGTGTTTCTTCATGGACACTTCGGTAAAGATTTTTTACAATAAGGCGATTTAGCTGCACCAAGCGTAGTTAGAAAAAAGCCGGGGCCAACAATCCCGGACAGCAAAAAGCGGGACGGAGTTCTTACTCCCTCTCGCTTTTTTGCAACCTGAACACGCGCTTGCGTTCCTGCTAGTGACGAAATGAACGCCACTCGATGAGGATACAAGCCTTGAGCAATCCCGCAATCCTTGCACTCGAAGATGGAAGTCTGTTCTACGGTACCGCCATCGGTGCCGATGGAGAAACCAGTGGTGAGGTGGTTTTCAACACTGCCATGACTGGTTACCAGGAAATCCTGACGGATCCGTCTTATTCCCGCCAGATTGTCACCCTTACTTACCCCCACATTGGAAACACCGGAATCAATAAAGAAGACGTTGAGTCAGATCGCATCCACGCAGCGGGGCTGATTATCCGTGATCTTCCTCTAGTGGCTAGCAACTGGCGCAGCGAGCAAACGCTGGAAGACTACTTGCGAGCTAGTGGCATTGTCGGTATCGCCGAAATCGACACTCGCCGCCTGACGCGCATCCTGCGGGATAAGGGTTCCCAGAACGGCGCCATTGTCGCCGGAGCCCAGGCGACCGCAGAGCGGGCGCTGGAATTGGCCAAGGCATTCCCCGGTTTGAAGGGGATGGACCTGGCGAAAGAAGTGACTACGGATTCGGTCTCCCGGTGGAGTGAAAGTGAGTGGTCGCTCACCGATGGCTACGGCCAGCGGGATGAGGCCCGCTTCAAGGTCGTGGCCTGGGACTATGGTGTGAAGTACAACATCCTGCGGATGCTGGCGTCCCGCGGCTGTGACGTCACCGTGGTTCCCGCAACCACTCCGGCCTCCGAGGTGCTGGCGATGAATCCCGATGGCGTGTTCCTCTCTAATGGTCCGGGTGACCCCGAGCCGTGCGACTATGCGATCACGGCCATCAAAGAGGTGCTGGAAACCGATATGCCGGTGTTCGGTATTTGCCTGGGCCACCAGTTGCTGGCTCTGGCCAGCGGTGCAAAAACCATGAAGATGGGCCATGGCCATCATGGCGCGAACCATCCCGTCCAGAACCTGGCCGATGGTACGGTGATGATTACCAGCCAGAACCACGGCTTCGCTGTGGACGAGTCCACCTTGCCGGCCAATCTTGAGGCGACCCACAAGTCGTTGTTTGATGGCACCTTGCAGGGTATTCGTCGCACCGACAAACCGGCGTTCAGCTTCCAGGGGCATCCGGAAGCCAGTCCGGGCCCACACGATGTGGCACCGCTGTTCGACCAGTTTATCCGGTTGATGGAAGATCGCTCTGCCTGAGGGCAGTTTCCGGGCTTCGGCCCGGAAGAGACCGGCGCCACGCATTGCGCTGCACGAATGACCAAGTTGCTGACAGGTAAACCAAGACATGCCGAAACGTACTGACATCGAGAGCGTTCTGATTCTGGGCGCGGGCCCCATTGTAATTGGGCAGGCGTGCGAGTTTGACTACTCCGGTGCCCAGGCCTGTAAGGCCCTCCGCGAAGAGGGCTACCGGGTTATCCTGGTGAACTCCAACCCGGCCACCATCATGACCGATCCTGTCATGGCGGACGCCACCTATATCGAGCCCATCACCTGGAAAACCGTCGAAAAGATCATTGAAAAGGAAAAGCCCGACGCGCTGCTGCCGACGATGGGTGGTCAGACCGCGTTGAACTGCGCTCTGGATCTTGAAAAGCACGGTGTGCTGGAAAAACACGGCGTTGAAATGATCGGCGCCAACGCCGACACCATCGACAAAGCCGAGGACCGCGACCGCTTCGACAAGGCGATGAAAAAAATTGGCCTTGAGTGCCCGCGCGCCGAAATAGCTCACTCCATGGAAGAAGCCTGGAAGGTGGCGGAGCATATCGGTTTCCCGTGCATCATCCGGCCGTCGTTCACCATGGGCGGTTCCGGTGGTGGTATCGCCTACAACCGGGATGAATTTGAAGAAATCTGCCAGCGCGGTCTGGACCTCTCGCCGACCAACGAATTGTTGATTGATGAGTCGCTGATCGGCTGGAAAGAGTATGAGATGGAAGTTGTCCGGGACAAAAACGACAACTGCATCATTGTCTGTGCCATCGAAAACTTCGACCCCATGGGCGTGCACACCGGTGACTCCATCACCGTGGCCCCGGCCCAGACCCTGACGGACAAAGAGTATCAGATCATGCGGAACGCCTCGCTGGCGGTTCTGCGTGAGATCGGTGTTGAGACCGGTGGCTCCAATGTCCAGTTCGGTATCAATCCCGATACCGGCCGCATGGTGGTGATCGAGATGAACCCGCGGGTGTCCCGTTCCTCCGCGCTGGCGTCCAAAGCCACCGGCTTCCCGATTGCCAAGGTTGCCGCCAAGCTGGCGATTGGCTACACCCTGGATGAACTGCGCAACGAAATCACCGGTGGTGTGACTCCGGCCTCTTTCGAGCCCAGCATCGATTACGTTGTTACCAAGATTCCGCGTTTCACCTTTGAGAAGTTCCCCCAGGCGGACGCACGTTTGACCACCCAGATGAAGTCGGTGGGTGAGGTGATGGCCATCGGCCGTACCTTCCAGGAATCCATGCAAAAAGCCTTGAGAGGGCTGGAAGTGGGTTCCGAAGGCATGGACGAAAAACTCGACGAACTGGATTCCCAGAACGCCGAGGAAACCCTGATCCGCGAAATGAACGTTCCGGGTGCAGAGCGCATCTGGTACCTGGGCGATGCGTTCCGTGCCGGCATGACCGTGGACGACGTGTTCGCGCATACCAATATCGATCGCTGGTTCCTCATTCAGATCGAAGATCTGATCAAGGAAGAGCAGCGGCTGAGGTCTGCGGGCAAGGCCGACATTGACCATGCCACTTTGTTCCGTCTCAAGCGCAAGGGGTTCTCGGATGCTCGTCTTGCCAAGCTGCTGAGCATTTCCGAGGTCAGCCTGCGCAAGCTTCGCCATGACCTGGGTATTCGCCCGGTCTACAAGCGCGTCGACACCTGTGCGGCGGAGTTTGCCTCCGATACCGCTTACATGTACTCCACCTATGAAGAAGAGTGCGAGGCGGATGTGTCCGACCGCGAGAAAATCGTGGTAATTGGTGGCGGTCCGAACCGGATAGGTCAGGGCATCGAGTTTGACTACTGCTGCGTGCACGCGGCTTTGGCCATGCGCGACGATGGTTACGAGACCATCATGATCAACTGCAACCCGGAAACCGTGTCCACGGACTATGACACCTCCGACCGGTTGTATTTCGAACCTATTACCCTGGAAGATGTGCTGGAGATCGTTCACGTTGAAAAGCCCAAGGGCGTGATCGTTCAGTACGGTGGTCAGACGCCGCTTAAGCTGGCCAGAGGGCTGGAAGCGGCCGGCGTGCCGATCATTGGCACCAGTCCGGATGCCATCGACCGGGCAGAGGACCGGGAGCGGTTCCAGCAAATGATCACCCGTCTGGGGCTGAAGCAGCCGAAAAACGCGACCGTGCGCAGCCACGAAGACGGTCTGCTCGCGGCGCGGGAAATTGGCTATCCGCTGGTGGTTCGCCCGTCTTACGTTCTGGGTGGTCGGGCGATGGAAATCGTCTACACCGAAGAAGAGCTGGTTCGCTACATGCGCGATGCGGTGCTGGTGTCCAACGACAGCCCTGTGTTGCTGGATCACTTCCTGAACGCTGCCATCGAGGTGGATATCGACGCCATCTGCGATGGCAAGGATGTGGTGATCGGCGGCATCATGCAGCACATTGAGCAGGCCGGTGTGCACTCCGGTGACTCTGCTTGTTCCCTGCCGCCTTACACCCTGCCGAAAAACGTTCAGGATGAAATGCGTGAGGCGGTGAAGCGAATGGCCGTGGAACTGGATGTCGTTGGCCTGATGAACGTTCAATTGGCGTGGCAGGACAACGAGATCTACGTGATCGAAGTGAATCCGCGTGCCTCCCGGACGGTTCCGTTTGTGTCCAAGGCCATCGGCGTGTCGCTGGCAAAAGTGGCAGCGCGGGTGATGGCTGGCAAATCGCTGGCCGAGCAGGGTTTCACCGACGAGATCATTCCGGACTATTATGCGGTCAAGGAATCCGTATTCCCGTTCAACAAATTCCCGTCAGTTGACCCGATTCTCGGGCCGGAGATGAAGTCTACCGGGGAAGTGATGGGTATCGGAGACAGCTTCGATGAGGCGTTCGCCAAGGCGGCGCTGGCGGTGGGCGCGGTGCTCCCGGAAAAAGGGACTGCGTTTATCTCCGTGCGTGAAGTCGACAAGCCCGGCGTGGCCGCGGTGGCTCAGGATCTGGTGGATGCAGGCTTCCACCTGATTGCCACGACAGGCACCGCCAAGGCGCTGCGCGAGGCCGGCATTGAGGTTGATCGAGTAAACAAGGTCCGCGAAGGGCGCCCGCACATAGTGGACGCCATCAAGAACGGCGAAGTTCAACTGATTATCAACACCACCGAGGGGCGCAAGGCGATTTCCGATTCGGCGCAGATTCGCCAATCCGCCCTGCAGGCCAAGGTGACCTATACAACCACACTGGCGGGCGGCGAAGCCCTGTGCCGGGCTATCAAGTTTGGCCCGGAGCGTACCGTTCGTCGTCTCCAGGATCTGCACTCAGGAAAGTAAGACTATGGCAGACAGAGTACCCATGACGAAGGCGGGCGAGTCCCGCCTTCGTGAAGAACTTCAGAACCTGAAATCCGTTGAGCGGCCCCGGGTCATTGAGGCGATTGCCGATGCCCGGGAGCACGGCGACCTTAAGGAAAACGCGGAGTACCATGCCGCCCGGGAGCAGCAGAGCTTCATTGAGGGGCGCATCCAGGAAATCGAGGGTAAGCTCTCATCCGCTCAGGTGATTGATGTCACGACCATTGAGAACACCGGAAAAGTGATCTTCGGCACCACGGTGCATCTGCTGAATATGGATACCGACGAGCAGGTGGCTTACCAGATCGTGGGTGAGGATGAGGCTGACATCAAAGCGGGCAAGATTTCCATTTCTTCACCCATCGCGCGTGCGTTGGTGGGCAAGAGTGAAGGGGATGTCGTGGCGATCCGCGTGCCCTCTGGCACCGTTGAGTACGAGATCGAGGAAGTGGAATACATCTGACGTCCAGACGGCGCAGAAAAAAAGCCGGCATCGTTGTGTGCCGGCTTTTTTGTCGCCTGCGTTCCGCTCAGTTCTGGTGGCGAACGAGATTCGACAGCTTGGGGTTCGGCTTCTTGGCTCGACGCAGAATGACGGCGATCTTGCCGATGGTCTGGACCAACTCGGCGCCGGAGGTCTCGCACAGGGCGTTGACTGCCTCGTGCCGTGCTTCCCGGTCGTTGCTGGCGATCTTGATTTTAATCAGTTCGTGATCGTTCAGGGCTCGCTCTAGTTCTTCCTGAAGCCCCTCGGTCAGGCCTTTGTCGCCAACGATGATGACTGGCTTCAGGTGGTGGGCGATGGCCCGGTATGCCCGGCGCTGTTCCGGTGAAAGGCTCATGATGTAATCTCTTTATCGATGTGATTAACGAAAGGTCAGCGGCTTGTTCGCCGGCATCGCACTATAATCCTTTGATTGTAACAAAACACCGGCGGGTAGAAATGGCCGTTAACCCTTACGGTTTTGCCTTAAGTGACGAATTTCCGGAGGTTTTGAATGGGTGCGCTGCGAGTGCGGCGGCCGCTGACTGAAGGAACATTTGGGTGGCGACGGGGTCAAACCGTGCAAGAGTTACTGGCTCTGAGCCAGCTGTAAGCCGGTCGAACTCGGCGCCAAAGGCAAGCTTCTCCGTACAGGGCAACTGGCGTTGGATTTGGCGCCGCTGCGGGCGGGTGGTCTGAGATGGCGGCAGGCAGGCGTTGTAATTTCGGATATGGTGCCCAATATGAGTGGTATGGCTACCGTTGATAATGCCAGGGTCATGGACCTGATGAAATCGGCGCTGGGTATGGCGAAGCACATCGTGACGCCGGGCGTGTTTGTCACCTCGGTCCTTCAGGGTGAAGGTGTCGGGGCCCGGCAGACGGGTCTGTGTGGCAATTTCGAAACGGTGGTGAGTTGCAAACCGGATTCGTCGCGGTCCTGTACCCGCGAAATCCTTTGGGTTTGCAGAGGTTTTAAAGGCTGATCTTATGACCTGCTGGGTCTGGGCCGGGGCGGAAAGGCCGTTTCTGGTGGATGGACGTAGAATTGGTGTAAGGTGGCGAAAAGGGAGCGGAGTGTGACAACCGCTCTTTCATTCACAGGTGACGATCCTTGAGCGATATGGCAAAAAATCTGGTTCTCTGGCTAATCATAGCCGCCGTGCTGATGATGGTGTTTCAGAATTTCTCACCAACCACCAGCGGGCAACAAGTCAACTACTCCCAGTTTGTTGAAATGGTCCAGGAGGGCCGGGTCACATCGGTGACCATCGACGGTCTGGACATTCAGGGTCGCCTTGGAGACGGATCGCAATTCCAGACCATCCGACCCCAAGTGGCCGACAACAAACTGATGGATGATCTCCTGGCCAATAACGTGGAAGTGGTCGGCAAGGAGCCTGAGCGCCAGAGCCTGTGGACGCAGTTGCTGGTGGCGGCATTTCCGATCCTGATCATCATTGCGCTGTTCGCGTTCTTCATGCGGCAGATGCAGGGCGGCGGGGGTGGCAAAGGTCCCATGTCGTTCGGTAAGAGCAAAGCTCGTTTGATGAGTGAAGATCAGATCAAGACCACCTTCACCGACGTTGCTGGCGTGGATGAGGCCAAAGAAGATGTGAAGGAGCTGGTGGATTTCCTGCGCGATCCGAGCAAGTTCCAGCGTCTGGGTGGATCCATTCCGAAGGGCGTGCTGATGGTCGGGCCTCCGGGAACGGGTAAGACGCTGCTTGCCAAGGCAATCGCGGGCGAAGCGAAAGTGCCTTTCTTCTCGATCTCCGGTTCTGATTTCGTTGAGATGTTTGTTGGTGTTGGTGCTTCCCGTGTTCGTGACATGTTCGAGCAGGCGAAGAAGCAAAGTCCCTGTATTATCTTCATCGACGAGATCGACGCTGTTGGTCGCCATCGCGGTGCAGGCATGGGCGGTGGTCACGACGAACGTGAGCAGACCCTGAACCAGTTGCTGGTCGAAATGGATGGCTTTGAGGGCAATGAGGGCGTCATCGTCATCGCTGCAACCAACCGTCCAGACGTTCTGGATCCTGCGCTGCTGCGTCCGGGTCGTTTCGATCGTCAGGTTGTGGTCGGTTTGCCTGACATTATTGGTCGTGAGCAGATTCTGAAGGTGCACATGAAAAAAGTGCCCTTGGCGGAGGGCGTGGAGCCTTCGTTCATTGCTCGCGGTACGCCGGGCTTTTCCGGTGCCGATCTCGCCAACCTGGTTAACGAGGCTGCCTTGTTTGCAGCCCGCCGTAACCAGCGGCTGGTCTCGATGGAAGAGTTCGAGTTAGCCAAAGACAAGATCATGATGGGGGCCGAGCGCCGGTCCATGGTCATGAGTGAAAAAGAGAAACGCAACACCGCTTACCATGAGGCCGGGCACGCCATCGTTGGACGCCTGATGCCTGAGCATGATCCGGTGTACAAGGTCAGTATCATTCCGCGTGGTCGCGCGCTGGGTGTCACTATGTTCCTTCCGGAGGAGGACAAGTACAGCCACAGCAAGCGCTACCTGATCAGCTCCATTTGCAGCTTGTTCGGTGGCCGAATTGCCGAAGAGCTGACGCTGGGCTTTGATGGCGTGACCACCGGTGCGTCCAATGACATCGAACGGGCGACCAGCCTGGCTCGCAACATGGTGACCCGCTGGGGTCTGTCGGAGAAACTTGGGCCGCTCCAGTACGACTCCGACAGCGAGGAACCGTTCCTGGGCCGTACGGCTGGCCAGTCTCATTCGGCGCATTCTCAGGAAACCGCTCGTCGAATTGACGATGAGGTGCGGGATATCATTGATACCTGCTACGAAAAGGCGCGTCAGTTGCTGGTGGACAACCGCGACAAGCTGGACTTGATGGCCGATGCCTTGATGAAGTACGAGACCATCGATCGGTTCCAGATTGACGACATCATGGAAGGTCGGGTGCCTCGTCCCCCGAAAGGCTGGGGCGACAGTGGCCCAACCGGCGGCGTGCAGGCGGAAGAGCCAAAATCTGCCGAGCCGAAGTCTGGCGATGATGGTCGCCAGCCAGATGTGGGCCGTCCGGCCGGAGAGCACTGACAGGCCGGGTGTCCCCGGCCACATTCCTCGAAAAACTTGGACGCCGCCCGGTAACGGGCGGCGTTTGTTTTTACTGCTTCTAAAATCAGATCGGGTGGATGCTGTATGGAAATGAATTTTGCCGGGCGAGTGCTGGATATGTCCCGGTGCCACATCATGGGGGTCTTGAATGTAACCCCGGATTCGTTTTCCGATGGCGGTCGCTTCAATCGCCCGGATGCCGCCTTGCTTCGGGCGCGGCAAATGGTCACAGAGGGTGCGCGTTTTATTGATGTCGGGGGTGAGTCCACTCGCCCCGGTGCGGCCCCGGTGTCGGTCCAGGAAGAAATGGACCGGGTGTGTCCGGTAGTCGAATTGATTGCCAGGGAATTGGACGCTGTGGTTTCCGTCGACAGCAGTTCACCTGAGGTGATGGTCGAGGCGGCGCGCCTTGGCGCAGGGTTGTTAAATGATGTTCGAGCCCTTCAGCGAGAAGGTGCCTTAAAGGTGGCCGCTGAGGCCGATGTGCCGGTCTGCCTGATGCATATTCAGGGCGAGCCGGACACCATGCAGGATCGCCCGGAATACCGAAACGTGCGCCGGGAGGTCAGTGCCTTTTTGACGGAACGGGTGAGAGCGGCTGAACTTGCGGGAGTACGGTCGGAAAATATCATTCTTGATCCGGGTTTCGGTTTTGGAAAAACGTTGGAGCACAATCTTCAGCTATTAGCGGCGCTGGAGCAGTTTCATTTGCTTGGCCATCCGCTGCTTGTCGGTATGTCTCGCAAGTCAATGCTTGGAACCATCACCGGGCGCGAAGTGGATGAGCGCTTGTCCGCGAGCCTGGCGGCCGCGACAATAGCCGCCATTAAAGGAGTCGGCATCGTGCGAGTGCATGATGTAAGAGAGACTGTAGATGCCGTCAAGGTTGTGACGGCCATGAGGGAGGCGCATTAATGTCTGCACGAAAATATTTTGGGACGGATGGTATCCGGGGCCGGGTTGGTGAATCCCCCATAACGCCGGAGTTTATGCTGAAGCTGGGATGGGCTGCCGGCCAAGCCTTCAAGCGCGAGGGTCAGCGCAATAGCGTGCTCATAGGTAAAGACACCCGGCTGTCGGGCTATATGTTTGAGTCCGCGCTTGAGGCCGGGCTGTCCGCCGCGGGTGTTGATGTTAAGTTGCTTGGTCCAATGCCTACCCCGGCAATCGCGTACCTGACGCGAACTTTTCGCGCTTCTGCGGGCATTGTGATCAGCGCCTCTCACAACCCCCATCACGACAACGGTATCAAGTTCTTTTCCGCCCAGGGGACCAAACTGGATGACAAGCTCGAGGCTGAGATCGAGAGCTGGCTCGATAAACCTCTGGTTGTATGCGATTCAAAGGAGTTGGGTAAAGCGAGCCGGATCGATGACGCGCCCGGACGTTACGTCGAGTTCTGCAAGAGCACGGTGCCCAATGAGTTTGTTCTTGATGGTATGCACGTCATGCTGGACTGTGCCCACGGTGCGACCTACCACGTGGCACCGCAAGTGTTTCGCGAGCTGGGAGCCAAGGTCTCGGTGATTGGGGCGTCTCCCGATGGCTTGAATATCAACCTCAATGTCGGCTCCACCAGTCTCGACGCGCTCAAGCATTTTGTTGTCGAGAAGGGGGCGGATCTCGGTATCGCCTTTGACGGCGACGGCGACCGTGTGCTGATGGTGGATCGCGATGGTTCAGAGGTCGATGGTGACGAACTGCTCTACATCATCGCATCACAGCGTTTCGCCGAGGACCGGCTGAAGGGCGGGGTGGTTGGTACGCTGATGACCAACCTTGGCGTTGAGCTTGCCCTAAAAGAGCAGGGGATTGAATTTGAGCGTGCCAAGGTAGGGGATCGCTACGTCATGGAGCGCCTGATCGCTCGCGACTGGGTGCTCGGTGGCGAGGGGTCCGGGCATATGGTGATTCGGGACTGCACCAGTACGGGTGACGGGATTGTTTCGGCGCTTCAGGCGCTGCTGGCCATCCGAAGGTCCGGCAAAACCCTGGCAGACCTTCGGCAGGGAATGAGTAAGTTGCCCCAGATCATGATCAATGTTCGTGTTGGCGAGCGCTTTGATCCACTTTCCCGAGACGATATTGTTGCTGCCGTCCGGGAGGCGGAGGCCCGGCTTGGCAGCGAGGGTCGTATCCTGCTTCGGGCCTCCGGTACCGAGCCGTTGATCCGCGTGATGGCGGAAGGACAGGACGCCGGACAAATCGCGCACATAGCCCGTGAATTGGCTGACGTGGTTGAGCGTTCCACAGGGTAAATTTCTGTTTTTGGTCGGTTGTCTGTAGCTGGGGAGTCCTGTATAGTTCCGCCTCTCTCACGCTTGGGAGCTGTTATGCGTCGGAAGATCGTAGCCGGAAATTGGAAAATGAACGGGTCGAAAGACCTGGCAAAAACTCTGGTTGGTTCCGTCCGTTCAGAGCTCGCGTCCCTTGATAATGGTGTGGAGGTTGTTATCATTCCTCCCGCAATTTATGTGCAGGACGTGGCCGCGCACGCTGATGGTGAATTGGGCTTAGGTGTCCAAAACGTGAGTGAGTGGCACTCCGGTGCGTATACCGGTGAGATTTCAGCTGAGATGGCGAAAGATCAGGGTTGCCAGTTTGCCCTGGTTGGGCATTCTGAGCGTAGACAGCTGTTTGGTGAAACCGATCAGGCTGTAGCTGATAAGGTTGCGCTGTTGCTCGATAATGGTCTCGACGCAATCGTGTGCGTTGGCGAAACGCTGGAGCAGCGGGAAAACGGGCGGGCCGAAGAGGTAGTGGCAACTCAGGTGCGTCAGGGGCTTGGCAAGGTCTCGGGTGAGCAGTGGTCGCAGATCGTCGTGGCTTACGAGCCAGTCTGGGCGATTGGCACCGGGAAAACCGCCACCGCAGAAGATGCTCAGGCGATGCATGCATCGATTCGTGACGTGCTTGCTGATATGGGCGCCCCGGCAGAAAAGGTGACGATGCTTTACGGCGGAAGTGTAAAAGCGGATAATGCTGCCGCTCTTTTCGCCCAACCGGATATTGATGGCGGCCTGATTGGTGGGGCGTCGTTGATAGCAAACGATTTTATAAGTATTTGCCGGGCTGTTCCGGCCGATACAAAAGGTTAAGTTCGCGAGAGTTTTTATGGACTGGATGGAAACGCTAGTAGTCGTCGTGCACGTGGTGATCGCCATAGCGTTGGTCGGCCTGGTGCTGATTCAGCAGGGTAAAGGCGCAGACGCCGGTGCAGCGTTCGGCGGTGGCGCATCCCAGACCGTATTTGGTAGCCAGGGCAGCGGAAGCTTTTTGACCCGTTTGACCACCATGTTGGCTATCGTGTTTTTCGTGACAAGCTTTTCGCTGGCGGTATTTGCCAAGCAGCGCGCGGAAGTGGCTGGTGAGGCTGGTATTCCGGTTGTCGAAGAGTCTGCTGCTGAGGATGCTCCCTCGATTGAGTCCTCGGAAGGTCAGTCGCAAAGTGCTGGCGAGCAGCAAGGTGAGGATTCCGGGCTCCCAGAGCTCGAGTAAAAGAATTGCCCAGGTGGTGAAACTGGTAGACACGCTATCTTGAGGGGGTAGTGGCGAAAGCCGTGCCGGTTCGAGTCCGGCCCTGGGCACCATTTGAAGAGAAAAAGCGGCTTGGAATATCCAGGCCGTTTTTTTTGGTCAGTCCTTGACCAGTCTGTCGGGCGTCTCTATACTCCGGCGGATATTGAAACCGGTGGGCGTTGACGGCCGCGGGTTTCTGACAGGCCAGGTGTCTGTCAGCAGGAGGCGGTTTATCGGGTTTGCCTCCTGTTAGTACTTGCAACAAAAGGCCCCAACCAAGGGGCTTTTTGATTAAAGGGGCCTGGCGCATCGGGCCCTGATGCATGAAAAGGGCTGATTAAACAGCCCTTTTTTTGTTTGTGGGCCACGGAAACTGAATACGGAGAAGGCGCAAGGTGTCAGCCAAGTTGCAACAGCTCGAAGATCTGCTGAGGCCAGTGATCGAAGGTATGGGTTACGAGTACTGGGGGATCGAATACCGCTCCCAGGGCCGGCATTCCATGCTGCGAGTCTTTATTGATGATGCCGAGAACGGCATTTCAGTCGATGACTGTGAAAAGGTCAGCCGGCAAATCAGCGGTGTTATGGACGTGGAAGACCCCATCCAGGTGGAATACACGTTGGAAGTGTCTTCTCCGGGAATGGACCGGCCGTTGTTCCGTCTCGAACAATACGAGGCTTATGCAGGGCATCAGGTCGAGCTTCGGCTGCGCATGGCCTTTGAAGGGCGACGCAAGTTCCAGGGCCTGATCAAGGGCGTTGAAGGCGAGGATGTGGTGGTTGTGGTTGATGACCACGAGTACCTGTTGCCGTTTGAGAGCATCGAACGGGCACACATCGTTCCGGTTTTCGAGTGAATTCGAAAGAAAAGAATTTGTTAGACGTACGGTTTATCTAGAGGGCAGGGCAATCCAATGAGTAAAGAGATCTTGCTGGTTGTTGAATCCGTCTCGAACGAAAAAGGCGTCGAGAAGGATGTGATTTTTGAAGCGATCGAGCTCGCGCTCGCCACTGCCGCCAAGAAGCGGTACGAGGACGAAGACGCGGATATTCGGGTTGCCATTGATCGCCGCACCGGTGAATACGAAACGTTCCGCCGCTGGCTGGTGGTGGATAATGATGCGGTTCCGGCGCTGGGCACCGAGCTCACGTTGCAGGAAGCCGAGGAAATCGATCCGGCGCTCAAGCCGGGTGACATTCACGAAGAAAAGACCGAATCCGTGGCGTTTGGCCGGATTGGTGCCCAGGCGGCGAAGCAGATTATTTTCCAGAAGGTTCGTGAAGCTGAGCGCACCAAGATTGTCGACAGCTACCGTGATCGCATCGGTGAACTCGTTTCCGGCACCGTGAAGAAAGTCACTCGCGACAACGTGATCGTGGATCTGGGCGCTAATGCCGAAGCTTTGTTGCCGCGTGAGCACCTGATTCCCCGTGAAACCTTCCGTATGGGAGACCGGGTTCGAGCGCTGTTGCTGGAAATTCGCACCGATCACCGTGGTCCCCAGCTCATTCTGAGCCGGACAGATTCCCAGATGCTGATCGAGCTGTTCCGCATCGAAGTGCCCGAGATTGCCGAGGAGCTGATCGAAATCCGTGGCGCTGCCCGTGATCCGGGTTCGCGTGCCAAGATTGCGGTCAAGACCAACGATCGCCGTATCGATCCCGTTGGCGCTTGCGTGGGCATGCGTGGTTCACGCGTCCAGGCGGTGTCCAATGAACTGGGCGGCGAGCGTGTTGATATTGTGCTTTGGGACGACAACCCCGCCCAACTGGTTATCAACGCCATGGCTCCGGCGGAAGTGGCGTCCATCGTCATGGATGAAGATCGCAACACCATGGATGTGGCCGTGGCGGAAGATAACCTGGCACAGGCAATTGGTCGTAACGGGCAGAACGTGCGTCTGGCTACCGACCTGACCGGTTGGACCCTGAATGTGATGACCGAGGAAGAAGCCGGCGAACGTCAGGAGCAGGAATACAATCGCCTGGTTGAGCACTTCACCGCCAGTCTGGATGTGGATGAGGAATTTGCCGGGGTATTGATTGAAGAAGGCTTCACCTCCATTGAAGAGGTGGCGTACGTGCCGATGGAAGAAATGCTGGGCATTGAGGGTTTCGATGAGGAAACCGTGACCGAGCTCCGTCGTCGCGCAAAAGATGTGCTGCTGAATCAAGCCCTGGCCAGCGAAGAGGCGCTTGAGGGCGCCGAGCCAGCGGAGGATTTGTTGGCGATGGATGGCATGGACCGTGCCCTGGCGTTCAAGCTGGCGGGCAAAGGTGTGCGAACAATGGAAGATCTCGCAGAGCAATCAGTTGATGACCTGCTCGAGATCGACGGAATGGATGAAGAACGTGCTGGTCAATTGATTATGACGGCACGTGCCCCTTGGTTTGAAGACCAGGCTTAATTCGGGAGGAGGACCAGTATGGCGGAAGTAACGGTAAAACAACTGGCCGATGATATAGGCGCTCCCGTGGATCGTCTGCTGAAGCAGATTGTTGAGGCGGGCTTGAAAGCTCGTGCAGAAACCGATTCTGTTACCAGCGATGAGAAGCAGCAGTTGCTGGCCTATCTGAGAAAAACACACGGTGAGGCAGAGGCCGAGCCGCGTAAAATTACGCTGAAACGCAAAACAACGACTACTCTGAAGGCGGGCAAGACCAAGACCGTCAATGTCGAGGTTCGCAAGCGCCGCACGTATATCAAGCGTGCCGAACTGCAGCCCGAGTCAGAGGCGCCGGAGACCCAGGCCCAGCAGCCTGAGGAGACGGTGATAGAGGAACAACCGGCAGTGGTGGCTGAACAGGCACCGCAAGCCGAGCAGGCATCGCAAACCGAGCAGGCACCGGCCAAGCCGGAAGAAGCCGTTGAGGCGAAAGCGGAGCCTGGAGCAGAGCAGAAACCCGCCCAGTCCGAGGCAGCCGAGCAGGCACCGGAACCATCAGACATTCCGATGCCGCCGCCCGAGGAAGAGGGCAAGGATCGCAAGCACAGCAAAAAGAAGAAAGAAAAAGGCCGTGAACGCGGGGACGACATGGACGAAGGCAAGCCGAAGAAGAAATCGGCAGGCCATCGTGGGCCGCGCAGCCGTCCGGTGGAGGAACCTTTGGTGGTTTCAGAGGACGAAGAAGTCTCCACCCTACGTAAACCGCTGCGGGCGAAAAAGAAACCCAAAGATAAGCGTCACGGCTTTGAAAAGCCGACCAAGCCTATGGTCAGAGAAGTTGAAATTCCGGAAACAATCACCGTTGGTGACCTTGCTCAGCGCATGGCCGTAAAGGCCGCTGATGTCATCAAAACACTCATGGGAATGGGCGTGATGGCCACCATCAACCAGGCACTGGACCAGGAAACTGCGGTTCTGGTGACCGAGGAGTTGGGACACAAGGCCAAGCTCGTCAATGAAGATGCCTTCGAAGAGGAAGTGCTCAGTGAGCTCACCGTTGAAGGTAAGGACAAAACCAAGCGCGCACCGGTGGTCAGCGTCATGGGTCACGTCGACCATGGCAAGACATCGCTGCTCGATTATATCCGTCGTGCCAAGGTCGCCTCTGGCGAATCCGGCGGGATTACCCAGCACATCGGTGCCTATCACGTAGAAACCGATCACGGCATGGTGTCCTTCCTGGATACCCCGGGGCATGCTGCGTTCACGGCTATGCGTGCTCGTGGTGCTCAATGTACCGATATCGTTGTTCTGGTGGTCGCCGCCGATGACGGCGTGATGCCCCAGACCAAAGAAGCGGTCGATCATGCTCGCTCCGCCGGTGTGCCGATCGTGGTTGCCATCAACAAGATGGACAAGGAAGAAGCCGATCCGGACCGCGTCAAGAACGAGCTGGCCGGTATGGAAGTGATTCCTGAGGACTGGGGTGGTGACGTTCAGTTCGTGCCCGTGTCGGCTCACACCGGCGCCGGTATTGACGATCTGCTCGAAGCCCTGATCCTGCAGGCCGAAATGCTTGAGCTTGAAGCTTCAACCGATGCGCCCGCCAAAGGTGTTGTGGTTGAATCCAGCCTGGAGCGTGGTCGCGGTTCGGTTGCTACGGTTCTGGTTCAGAACGGTACCCTTCGTCAGGGCGACATGGTTGTCGCAGGGCCCTACTACGGTAAGGTTCGGGCCATGACCGACGAGTTCGGCAAACAGGTGAAAGGCGCCGGTCCTTCGATTCCGGTCGAGATCCTGGGTCTGAACGGTACGCCGGATGCCGGCGACGAATTCCTTGCCGTCACCGACGAGAAGAAAGCGAAGGAGCTGGCTGAATTCAGGCACTCCCGCGAGCGCGAACAGCGCTTGCAGCGCCAGCAGGCTGCGAAACTCGAGAACCTGTTCGAGAACATGGGTAAAGACGAGGTCAAGACACTTAACGTTGTCCTCAAGACCGATGTTCGTGGATCCCTGGAAGCCATCACAAAGGCGTTGCAGGATCTTGGTAACGAAGAAGTGCAGGTTAAAATCGTCTCCTCTGGCGTCGGTGGTATTGCTGAGACCGACGTATCGCTGGCAATGGCCTCCAGTGCGGTTATTTTCGGTTTTAACGTCCGTGCCGATACCGCAGCCAAGCGTTTGGTTGAACAGGAAGGTCTGGATCTGCGCTACTACAGCATCATCTACAACCTGATCGACGATGTGAAAGCTGCGCTGACCGGCATGCTGGCACCGGAGTTCCGCGAGGACATCGTGGGTATCGCCGACGTGCGCGACGTGTTCCGTTCACCGAAGTTTGGCCAAGTGGCCGGCTGTATGGTGACCGAGGGGACCGTTTACCGTAACAAGCCGATCCGCGTGTTGCGGGACAATGTGGTTATCTTTGAAGGCGAGCTGGAATCCCTGCGTCGCTTCAAGGACGACGTCCCTGAAGTTCGCAACGGCATGGAGTGTGGTATCGGCGTTAAGGGTTACGACGTGAAAGTCGGCGACCAGATTGAGGTCTTCGATCGCGTCCGCGTAGAGCGTCAGCTCGAATCTTCGGGGGCTTAATGGCACGCGAATTCAGTCGTGTAGAACGCATCGGCGATCAGATGCAGCGTGAGCTGGCCACGCTGATCCAGCGGGAAGTAAAAGATCCGCGGGTTGGCATGGTCACGGTGAACGCGGTGAAGGTAAGCCGGGATCTTGGCTATGCCGATGTGTACGTTTCGCTGCTGTCCACCGAGGAGCTGGCTGAGAACTCTCCGGAAGTGAAGGAATCCCTTGCCGTCCTGAACAAGGCGGCAGGGTTCCTGCGCGGGCAGGTCGGACGTGCGATGAAGTTGCGGGTGGTCCCGCAACTGCGTTTCCACTTTGATACCCTGCAGGGCTACAGCCGTCGGTTGGACAGCCTGATCCGCAAAGCCGTCGGTGATGAGCCGGCGGTCAAGCGCGACGACAGCGAACCGAACGATCCGGAGCAGAACGATTGAGCCGAAGACGTAAAGGCCGGGACGTTAACGGGATTCTGGTGGTCGACAAGCCTTTGGGCGTTTCCTCCAATGGCGTGCTTCAGCAGGTCAAGCGTCTGTTTGGTGCGGCCAAGGCCGGCCACACGGGGGCTCTTGATCCGCTGGCGACAGGGGTGCTGCCCCTGTGCTTTGGTGAGGCCACCAAGTTCTCCCAGTTGATGCTCGACAGTGACAAGGCCTACGTAACCACCGCGCGTCTGGGTGTTCGCACCGAAACCGGTGACAGCGAAGGGGCGGTCGTTGAGGAATTGCCCGTGCCCGGTGATCTGACGGCCGATATCCTGGAGCCGGTACTTGAGCGCTTTCGGGGTGATATCCAGCAGGTGCCTTCGATGTACTCGGCCCTCAAGCACAAAGGCCGCCCGCTCTATGAGTACGCCCGCGAGGGCATCGAGATCGAGCGCCCCGCGCGGCCGGTCACCATCTACGAGCTGACCTTGCTGGACATCCGAGACAACGAACTGGATCTCGCGGTGACCTGTACCAAGGGTACGTACATTCGCTCACTGGTTGAGGATATCGGCAAAGCGCTGGGCTGTGGTGCCCACGTTTCGGCCCTTCGGCGTACCATGGCATCTGGTTTTACCCTGGATAATGTTCATCAAATCCAAGAGCTTGAGGCGATGAGGGAGCAGGGCGAAAGTCTTGATGGCTTGCTGCAGGCGCCCGATTCCGCCTTAACGATGTTTCCGGAAGTCCGCTTGGAGGATTCGGCTGTGGAGTCGATCTTGAACGGACAACCCGTTAGAATGACAGGCCAATCTCCTTTGGGGCACGTGCGACTTTACAGTACGGACCGGTTTGTGGGATTGGGCGAAGTATTGCCAGATGGTGAGGCGGTCAAAGTGCTGCCCCGCCGACTGGTCAAGAGCAGCGACAGGTAGTCCTTGTCGCTGGTTTAGCCGGGCTGTAGAGGTGCGTGGTTCGGCCGAATACGATTGCACCGCAAACAATGAGGTGAAATATGGCTCTTTCTGCCAATGAGAAAGCTCAGATCGTTACAGATTTTCAGCAAGGTGAAGGCGATACCGGCTCTCCTGAAGTTCAGGTAGCTCTGCTGAGCGCCAACATCAACAAGCTGCAGGATCACTTCAAGGCCAACAAGCAGGATCACCATTCCCGCCGCGGCCTGATCCGTATGGTAAACCAGCGTCGTAAACTGCTGGACTACCTGAAGCGTAAAAACGCTGACCGCTACCTGGAACTGATCCAGCGTCTTGGTCTGCGTCGCTAATCTGGTCTTTTCGATCGGATGGGGTGTACTTGCTCCGGCTTGGGCGCCCTTACAACCGGCGGAACTCTGACGGGTTCTGCCGGTTGTGTATTTCTCATCAAGAAAACCGCAGTTGAGGTGTCAGTCATTTCAGGAGTCTCTGTCGCAACCGAAAGCCGAAACTGATAGCAGGTTGTTGAAAGCCCGGGCGGCCACGCAGGCATCTCCGGGGTTTTACAACAGCCTGTTAGCTTTCAGACAGCTGATTTTTTGGAATCCTGGCACTGAACTGCAACCGACATGACTGGTGCCATAGGGCATCGGTTGAATGAATTGGAAACACATTGCCAGGAGCGATTTGTGAACCTGAATCTAACCCCTACCAAGAAAACGTTTGAACTGGGTGGCAAGACCGTCACCCTGGAAACTGGTCGTATCGCGCGTCAGGCAACCGGCGCCGTGCTGGTTACCATCGATGACGTGTCGGTTCTGGGTACCGTTGTCGGTGCCAAAGAGCCGAAGCCGGGCCAGGGCTTCTTCCCGCTGACGGTGAACTACACCGAAAAAACCTACGCTGTGGGCAAAATTCCCGGTGGTTTCTTCAAGCGTGAAGGTCGCCCGTCTGAGAAAGAAACCCTGACCTCCCGTCTGATCGACCGTCCGATTCGTCCGCTGTTCCCGAACGGTTACATGAACGAGGTTCAGGTCGTGTTGACGGTTATGTCCGCCAACAAGACTCAGGACCCGGATATCGCGGCGATGCTGGCTGCCTCAGCGGCGCTGGCCATTTCCGGCATCCCGTTCGACGGGCCGATCGGTGCTTCGCGTGTTGCGTTCACCAATGAGCGCGGCTATTTCCTGAATCCGACCTTTGAAGAGCTGGAAACCTCCCTGCTGGACATGGTTGTCGCGGGTACCGACGAAGCCGTACTGATGGTTGAATCCGAAGCCAAGGGCCTGACAGAAGATCAGATGCTGGGCGCGGTTCTGTATGGCCATCAGGAAATGCAGTCTGCCATCACCGCCATCAAAGAGTTTGCCGCTGAAATTGGCAAACCCCGCTGGGAATGGCAGCCAGAGCAGGAAAACACCGAACTGCTGAACGCTATCAAAGGCGAGTTTGCCGGTCAGATCGAAGAAGCCTACACCATCCGTGACAAGATGGAGCGTTATGCTCGTCTGGGTGAGATCAAGGCAGCGGCAGTTGAGAAGCTGGCTGGTGAAGAAGAAGGCCAGCCTTCCGAAGAGGAAGTGAAGAAGTACTTCGGCAAGATTGAGAAGTCGGTTGTTCGCAACCAGGTTATCGACGGCAAGCCGCGGATCGATGGTCGTGACAACAAGACCGTTCGCCCGATCGAAATCGAAGTTGGCGTTCTGCCAAGCACCCATGGTTCGGCGCTGTTCACCCGCGGTGAAACCCAGGCCATCGTGACTGCAACTCTGGGCACTGCCCGTGACATGCAGATCATCGATGCGCTGGAAGGTGAGCGCAAGGACCCGTTCCTGTTCCACTACAACTTCCCTCCGTACTCGGTCGGTGAAGCCGGTCGTATGGGCAGCCCGGGCCGTCGTGAGATTGGTCACGGTCGTCTGGCCAAGCGTGGTGTTGCCGCGGTTATGCCGACCATTGATGAGTTCCCGTACACCATCCGTGCGGTATCCGAGATCACCGAATCCAACGGTTCCAGCTCCATGGCGTCAGTCTGTGGCTCAAGCCTGGCACTGATGGATGCGGGTGTGCCTCTGAAGGCGCCGGTTGCCGGTATCGCCATGGGTCTGGTGAAAGAAGGCGACAAGTTCGCGGTTCTGACCGATATCCTGGGTGACGAGGATCATCTGGGCGACATGGACTTCAAAGTGGCCGGTACCAAAGACGGCGTGACCGCGCTGCAGATGGACATCAAGATCAACGGTATCACCGACGAGATCATGGAAATCGCTCTTGATCAGGCGCACGATGCCCGTCTTCACATCCTGGGTGAAATGAACAAGGTTATTGCCGAATCACGTCCGGAACTGTCCGCACGTGCTCCGAGCATCACCGCGATCAAGATCAACCCGGACAAGATCCGTGACGTGATTGGTAAGGGTGGCGCAACCATCCGCTCCATCTGTGACGAGACTGGCGCGTCCATCGACCTGGACGACGACGGCAACGTGAAGATTTACGCGGAAGATCAGGCGGCTGCACAAGCCGCGGTTAAGCGTGTGATGGAAATCACCGCCGAGATCGAGGTTGGCGCTATCTATAGCGGTCGCGTCGAGCGCATCGTTGATTTCGGTGCCTTCGTGAACATTCTGCCGGGCAAAGACGGTCTGGTGCACATCTCTCAGATCTCTGACCGTCGGATCGAGAACGTCACCGACGAGCTGAGCGAAGGTCAGGAAGTCCTGGTCAAGGTTCTGGATGTGGATAACCGGGGCCGTGTGAAGCTGTCTATGAAAGAAGTGAAGGAAGGCGAGCAGCCGACCGACTTCTCTGCCGAGTAATTCTCGGTAGTTGACAAAAACCCGCCTTCCTCTGGGAAGTGCGGGTTTTTTTATGGCTTTGGAGCGGCCGGCGCCTGGGCATGCTTGGCGCTCGCGTTGGCGAAGAACGCCATGGTCGACTCCCGGTGGGCGGAAATGATAAAGGTCGCCCCATGGGGGGTGTCCGTGGCGATCAGCTCCTTGGGGTAGTCGGCGGCTTCATAGAGCGCTTTGCCATGATGGAAAGGAATGACCTCATCCCTGAGACTGTGGATGACGAGTACCGGCACCGGGCTGATGTCGTCAATTCGGTCGACGCCCTCGTAGTCGTCGGGAATGGTCCAGCTCAGCGGAATTTGCAGGGGCCAGGTCAGCCAGAAGCTGCCGAGCTTTTCCTGGGCGATACCGCGAAACCCCGAGAAGGCCCCGTCAATCACCACACCATCAATCTCTGGTTCCTTGCCCCGCTTGACCCATTCGCTGGCAAGGGTCAGGCCCAGGGCGCCACCAAGGCTCTGCCCAAGAACAAAGAGCCCGCCCGACTGGACCTCGGGGCGGGTTCCCAGCCAGTTCAGACCGGTTTCGACGTCGTTCAGGACGCCTTCGATGTCAGGAGCCCCGGTGGATTGACCGTAGCCCCGGTAATCCAGCGCAAATACGTTGTAGCCCTGCTCTGGCAGCCAGGCAACGTTCAGGATGTGGCTGCTGAGGTTCTGCGCGTTGCCGTGAAGAAAATAGACGGTCCCTAACGGCTCTGTCTCCGAGGTTGCTGCCGGCAGCCACCAGCCGTGCAGCGTTTCGCCATCGCTGGTTTTCAGGAAGACATCCTCGTAGTCCAGGTTCAGGCGACCCGGGGTGACATAGGTAATGTTATCCGGGAAGAAGAACGCGCTGCTGCAACCGGCGAGGAGGCCGGCTGCAGCCAGAACGCAGGCGAGGGCTGCGTGAGAAAGCGCGTGCCAAAGAGTCAGAAGTAAGCGTGAAAGCCTGCCTGCCATGTGCTCTGATACCTGTCGTAATGGTGCTCTCGAATGAACTCGGCATACAGGCTCAGCCCCGGCAGAAAATGCCAGCCTGACCTGACGTAGGCCTGATCTTGCCGGTGTTGAGTGCTGACAATCCACGCCTTGGTTTTCAATCCGCCCAGAAGGCTCAGTCGCGACGCCTGATACAGCAGGCCGACATCGGCGCCTGGTGCGGCGTCGTAGCCCCGGTTCAGGTCGTCATCCACTTCCAGATCCGCCGTGGCGATGGCGAATCCCTGAAGCTGATCCGCCAGGAGCCAGCTACCCCCGGCGCCGCCGTCCAGGTAAGGAGTCAGTACTCGCTTACTGCCGGTGTCGGTTCGGCGGCCCCCGAAACCAACCTGCCAGGACAGCGGATCGAAAAAGGCGTCCCTGGGGCTGAGCGAGCGTATTTCCACACCAATGATTTGCTCCACCTGCCACTCGTTGTTATCAGTGTAGTACCGAGTATCGAGACCGAGGAACTGAAGTTGTGCGCCTTGTCGGTAGCCGGCTGGCGGGTCAAGCAGGTCGTGGTAGGCAGGGCGAAGGCTCATGCGTACGAATTCCCGCCCGTCGATTTGTCCTGCCCCCAGGCTGGCGCGAAAGGTGTCGTGGCCCTGATCATCCCGAACCGCTGGTGGTGGGGGTTGTGGAGTGTCCGGGGCGGCTTCGACGGTGCTGCGTTCTCTCAGCAGGTCGTGTGAAAGTGGAGCAGCGTATTCCCGCGGCCAGCCTTCGGCCTCACTCTGATAGCGCACGTAGTCGTAAGTGGCGTCCAGTATCCGGGCGCGCTGTTCATCGGTCAGGCCGGCCAGCGCAGAGGATTCGGCTTGCAGATTGCCGGTAGCGAGGGCCGCCGCGAGCTCCCGATGATGCTCGGGCAGGTTATCCAGGCTGTAGGCCACTTCGGTGGCCGCCGACGGGCGGTAGTGAATCTCGCTGACGAGGTTTTTTTCCAGCACCCAACGCACCGTGTCGGATGGGATCGCATGCGTCGACACCTCGCCAAGCAACTGTGTGCCCGGTCGCGCCACATCAATCAGCGCCAGCAGCCGGTAGGCACAGTTTTCATCGAAGAAATAGTAGTCAAAATTGCGGTCCTGGATTTCCCAGGCGTGGGCCAGCAGCTGGTCTACCTCGGCCTTCGACAGATTGAGCCGGTATTCCCACAAATCACGATGCTCGATGTCCGAATACAGTCGGATCTTTTCATAGTACGGCGTAACGCTGGTGACACCTGGATAACCGCCGAAAATGCCTTTGTAGGCGAACAGCAGTTCGCTGTCATGGGCCGCGGCATCGGCAGCGTAGGAGATGGTACTCGCCAGCAGCAGATTGGTGGTGGCATCCGTTCGGGGTGGGTCAAGTCGCAAAAACGTATGGCCGAACATGGACGAGGGACTGTTCAGGTAAGAGGCGGCGAACACCAGCGTTACACTGCTGGTGTTCAGTTCGTCAGCCCACTGCTGATACCCGGGACAGGATACCTCGGGCAGCGACAGGCCCATGGCTTCGGACAGCCATGCGGTTCGGGCCGGGAAGCGGCACTGGGCGTGGCCGTTGCCGTCGCCAGCTTGCTGTATGGCCTGCAGCGTAGCTCTCAACTCCGCTTCGGGAGAGTGTTTGCCGTTCTCACTCAGGAAGAAGTCCGGGTCGTCGGCCTGGCTGGTGAAACCACCACCGAGGGTGTTGGGGTGATAATGACCCAGGGTAAGCCAGGCCGGATCTGAATGAAGCGGTTCACCATCGCTGGTGGGGGACTGGGCCAGTGCAAAAGGAAACTGGGCAAGCCAGCACACTACAAGCCCAAAGCGTACCAAGTTGCCCATGGGGTTCAATACATCCGGATGTTAGCGTGTTGTTGCGGAAAGGTCGGCCATCCGTGGCGCACGTGAATCCTTAAGTGATTTCGGGATCAGGCAGCGACATACTTGCTCAGTGTCTTGTCCTGCTCCAGCACGGATACAATGGCATCCACGGCTTCACCGGAGGTGGTGTCTGAGCTTGGGAAGATCGTAGCAAAGTTGTCCTGCAATACCTTGCGGAAGGATTCCCGGTCGGCAGGCTCTACGCCCAGAAGAACCGCCAGAGTATCGAGGTTCTCACCACTGCCCCGGGACATATCGCGGGCGACCTTATCAATGTTGTTGTCCATGAACATGGCCATGGACTGGACCGACTGATCAGTATCACAACCCAGCGTACCGGTCGTCATGCCCAGCGTTTGGTTACCGAAGGTACCGTTGGTGGTCGCCGCAAGGATGTGCGGGGCTGCGCCGGACTGTCCCTTCCAGATCATGGCACCAACGCCACAACCCGGCTGGGCAAAGGCCAGGGAAGAAGCACCCAGAAGAACTGCACCTGCAATCAGTTTTTTCATTATCCACTCCTTTGTGTGGTTGCGCGGTCAACGCATGAAGGCCCGGAAGCGGGCGCTGCATTGCGGAAACGGCCCTGACTGGTTTGTGCGGAGACAGGATTACCGTTCGTCTGAGTATAGTTCAAATCCCGAAAGCGCAAGCAAAACGCGGCGTGAGTAATTGATTTTTCCTGAAAAATATTCCGAAAGAGAAGTTTGTGTCGTGTTTAAAAACACAAAAGCCGGCGTATGATTCCACACGCCGGCTTTTGTCTGCGCTGGTCAATCCATCAGCCGCCCAGGTAGGCGTTCTGAACCTCCGGGTTGGCCAGCAGATTTTTACCAGTATCGTGCAGCCGGATCTTGCCGGTTTCGAGCACGTAGCCGCGGTCCGCCAGGTTCAGGGCCTGGTGGGCGTTCTGCTCAACGAGGAACACGGTGATGCCCTCGTCACGCAGGTGGCCGATGATCTCGAAGATTTGCTTGATCACGATGGGCGCCAGTCCCAGCGATGGCTCGTCCAGGATGATCATGCGCGGCTTGCTCATCAGGGCACGGCCGATGGCGAGCATCTGCTGCTCGCCGCCGGACATGGTGCCGGCACGCTGGTTTTCGCGCTCTTTCAGGCGAGGAAACAGCTCGTACACATGATCCTGGCTCTTGCGAATTTCCGCCTTGGTGTTGAAGAACCCGCCCATGTGCAGGTTTTCCTCGACGGTCAGGCCAGAGAAGATGCGGCGGCCTTCGGGCACGATGGCGATGCCGGAACGCATGATCTGCGCGGTTGGCTCCCGGGTAATATCCCGGCCTTCCAGAATCACCCGGCCGGACGTGGCCTGCGGGGTACCGCAAACGGTCATCAGCAGCGTGGTCTTGCCGGCGCCGTTGGCGCCGATCAGGGACACAATTTCGCCCTTTTTGACCTCGACTGAGACGCCGTGCAGCGCTTCGATCTTGCCGTAGTGAGTATGGACATTCTCTAGTACTAGCATTGGATTTCCTCAGGCCTCACCCAGGTAAGCTTTGATCACGTCGTCGTTCTGGCGGATCTCTTCCGGGGTGCCGCTGGCCAGGGGCCGGCCCTGGTTGATTACGTTGATGCGGTCGGAAATATCCATCACCAGGCTCATGTCGTGCTCGATCAGCAGCACGGACACGCAGTAATCCTCTTTCAGGCTGACAATCAGCTGGTTGAGGTCCTTGGTTTCGGCCGGGTTGAGGCCAGCCGCCGGCTCGTCGAGCATCAGCAGGTTGGGTTCGGTCACCATGCAGCGGGCGATTTCCAGTCGGCGCTGCTGGCCATAAGCCAGGTTGCCGGCTTCGCGGTTGGCCAGGTCCAGCAGGCCCACGCGATCCAGCCAGTAGGCGGCGCGGTCCAGCGCCTTCTGCTCCCGCTCCCGGTAGCCCGGGGTTTTCAGCAATCCGGCAATCAGGTTGGTGTTCAGGTGCCGGTGTTGCGCCACCAGCAAGTTCTCCACCACCGTCATCTGATTGAACAGGCGCACGTGCTGGAAGGTGCGGACCATACCCAGACGGGAAATCTGATAGTCCGGTTTGCCCTGTACTTCCTGGCCCTGAAAACTGATGGTTCCGCCCGTGGGCTTGTAGAAGCCACTGATGCAGTTAAATACCGTGGTTTTACCGGCCCCGTTAGGGCCGATGACGGACACGATTTCCCGTTCCTGAACGTCCAGCGATACTTGATCCACAGCCAGCAGGCCGCCAAAGCGCATGGACAGATTCTGTACTTCTAGCATCGTCCGTTACCCCTGCTTGTTGAGCTCAATGTGAATGCGGCGCATGGGCATCAGACCCTGCGGGCGCCACACCATCATCAGTACCATGGCTGCGCCGAACACCAGCATGCGGTATTCGGAGAATTCACGGGCCAGTTCCGGCAGGATGGTCACGGCGATCGCGGCCAGCACGACACCGATCTGGGAACCCATACCGCCGAGCACGACGATGGCCAGAATGATCGCAGACTCAAGGAATACGAACGATTCCGGGCTGATGAAGCCCTGCTTGGAGGCGAACACGGTACCGGCGAAGCCAGCGAAGAAGGCGCCAATGGTGAACGCCGACAACTTGACGGCGGTGCGGCTCAGGCCGAGGGAGCGGGCGGCGATTTCATCTTCGCGCAGGGCTTCCCAGGCGCGGCCTACCGGCATACGCATAAAGCGACGGATCACCAGTGCGGTAAACACGGCCAGCACCAGCGCAATCAGGTACAGGAAGATCACCTTGTGCTCGCCACTGTAGGCAATGCCAAAGGTTTCGTGGAAGGAGGTGTTGCCTTCTTCCTTGACCCGGCGGCCGAACTCCATGCCGAACAGCGTCGGGTCGGGAATGCCGCCGATACCGTTCGGGCCACCGGTCAGGTTGGTCCAGTTGTTCAGCAGGATACGGATGATCTCACCAAAGCCCAGCGTGACAATGGCCAGATAGTCGCCTCGAAGCCGCAAAACCGGGAAGCCCAGCACCAGCCCGAACAGGGCGGCCAGACAGGCTCCCAGGGGCAGTGAAACCCAGAACGAAATTCCGGTGTACTGAGACAGCAGGGCGAAGGTGTAGGCACCGACCGCGTAGAACGCGACGTAGCCGAGGTCCAGCAGGCCTGCCAGGCCCACAACCACGTTCAGGCCCAGAGCCAGCATGACGTAGATCAGAACCAGTGTGGCCAGGTCCACCGCGCCCCGGGACACGAAGAATGGCCAGAACAGGGCCAGAACCACCACCCCGGTCAGAACCCAGGACTCAATCTTGGCGCGCTTGTTTTCCGCCAAGGGCTCCTTGTGGGTGTCAGAACTCAGGCCAGACACTGCGCCCTGGAGCTTGCCCATAATGGTGTCGCGGAACAGCTGGAACAGGAATACCGCGACCACAGCAATCAAAACGCTGACGACGGTAAAGGTGTCGGCGCCGGTCAGGGTCACGTTAATGCCCTGGGCCTCCAGGTTCAGGCCGAGAATCGGGTAAGCAATGATCAGTGTGATCACCGCGCAAAACAGCGCGTGTTTAAAATTGTGAGCAGGCATCAGATTTTCTCAACCTCCGGTTTGCCGAGCAGGCCGGTGGGTTTGAACAGCAAAATCAGGATCAGCAGGCCGAAGGAGACCACGTCTTTGTACTCGCCACTGAGATAGCCAGAGGTCATGCTTTCGGCAACGCCCAGAATCAGGCCGCCCAGCATGGCGCCGGGAATGCTGCCGATGCCACCAAGCACCGCCGCGGTAAAGGCTTTCAAGCCGGCGATGAAACCGAACAGGGGATCAATGGAGCCGTAGTACATACCCAGAAGCAGGCCGGCAACCGCGGCCAGGGCTGCCCCGATCACGAAAGTGGCGGAAATAATCCGGTTGGTATCAACGCCCAGCAGGTTGGCCATGCCCAGGTCCTGGGATACGGCGCGGCAGGCGCGGCCAATCCGGGAGCGCGAGATGAACAGTGACAGCGCAGTCATACAGATCAGGGTGGTGATGAAAATAGTGATCTGCATGTAGGACAGCGACATTTGGAAGGTGCCTTCGGAGCCGAAGGTGAAGCCGCCCTGAATCAGTGACGGGAACCCAATGTTCCGGGAACCCTGTGCCAGGTGTACATAGTTCTGCAGGAAGATGGACATGCCGATGGCCGAGATCAACGGGATCAATCGGTGTCTGCCACGTACAGGGCGGTAAGCGACCCGTTCAACGGCCCAGCCCATGGAACTGGATACAATCATGGCGCACACCAGCGCGACAATCAGAACCAGCGGCAGCCAGGCAACGCCCAGTGTAGCCAGCCCGGTGATTGCGATGAGCGCGGTATACGCGCCGATCATGTAGATCTCACCGTGGGCAAAGTTAATCATTCCGATGATTCCGTAAACCATCGTGTATCCGATGGCAATGAGGGCGTAAGTGCTTCCGATCGTCAGCCCGTTTATCAATTGTTGAAAGAAATACAAGAGGTCTTGCATGGTTTTTGGAACTCTCTGAATGCCCACTCCCCGTTCATTTTTCGCCCCCGGTCCGGAAAGTCCGGCCGGGGGCGGGAAAATAAAGCTTGGGAGCCAAGAAAAACACCTTCTCCCAGAGTGTGGCGAGAAGGTGCTCTTTGGATTACCGTTCGTTAACGGTTCCGGCTTAGTTTACCGGAGTTTTGCTGCCGTCTGAATGCCATTCGTAAACAACAAACTCAAACGACTTCAGGTCACCGGCTTCGTCGTACTGAACAGAACCGATCGGAGTTTCGTAGCTGGTGCTGCGCAGAGCTTTGGCAACGTCAAACGGATCGGTAGAGTCAGCCTGCTTGATGCCGTCAACGATCAGCTGCACGGCGGCATACGAAGTCAGGACGAACGGGCCGGACGGGTCTTCACCCTTGTCCTCGAATGCTTTCACCAGTGCCTGGTTCTCTTCTTTCTGATCGAAGCTGGGCGGCAGGGTTACCAACAGACCTTCAGCGGCTTCGCCGGCAATGGTGTTGATGTCCTTGTTGCCGACACCCTCAGGGCCCATGAAGCGGGCGTCCAGACCGGCCTGCTTTGCCTGGCGCAGAATCAGGCCGAGCTCCGGGTGGTAACCGCCGTAGTAAACGAAGTCTACATCGGCCTGCTTCATTTTGGTGACCAGGGAAGAGAAGTCCTTGTCGCCGGCGGTGATGCCTTCGAACATGGCGATTTCAACGCCCTTGTCTGCCAGCGTGTCGCGAACGGCCGTGGCGATACCTTCACCGTACTGCTGCTTGTCGTGCACGATAGCAACGCGCTCTGGGTTCAGGCTGGCCAGATAGTTGGCGGCAACCGGGCCCTGCATGCTGTCCAGGCCGATGGTGCGGAATACCAGCTCATAGCCACGCTCGGTAATGTCAGGGCTGGTGGACGCCGGGGTGATCATCAGGATGCCTTCGTCCTCGTAGATGTCCGAGGCGGGCTGGGTAGAGCTGGAACACAGGTGGCCAATGACGAATTGAACACCGTCGTTCACCATGCTGTTCGCTACCGTTACGGCCTGCTTGGGGTCACACACGTCGTCGTATTCCACGGCAACCAGCTGCTCGCCCATCACGCCGCCGTTGGCGTTGATCTGTTCGATCGCCATGCGGGCGCCAGAGAACTGCATGTCACCATACTGGGCAACCGGGCCGGTCATTGGGCCGGCGATGCCGATCTGGATTTCGGCGGCGGCCTGGCCTGCGCCCATCAGGGCGACAGAGGCGCTAACCGCGGTGACGAGTTTCTTTACTGAAGTTTTCATTGGATCCATCCTGTACTTTTTCAGGGTTATTCTTTTGTACTCAGCGACTTAAACAAACACCACAGTTTGGGGCTTGTCAAGGAGCCCGGCAACAGAGGTGGTCAGAGACCTTCTCTGCGCCGGTCTGAGCATAGTCACGCTTATTTTTACGTTGTCTTAATCAGGTGTCCGAGCTTTCTTCCTGGTCCGGGTAGACCAGTTTTTGGAAGTTGTCGTGCTCACGCAGCTGCTCGAAACTCAGGTCGACGGACGCATCGTCTCTGTACGCTTCTGAAATGTCTATTGCTTTTTGTAACGTGGCCACGGCATCTTCCCAGCGGCCGATTTCGGCGTAGGCGCAGGCCAGCTGATACAGGGCGTGGCCGTTGTCCGGTGCCAGCTTCAACGCCCGCTGGCAAAGGCTGATCGCCCACAGCGGTTCCTGCATTTCGAGTACGGCATCTGCCTTGTAGCTGAGGGCCTCCACGTCGTCCGGACGCAGATCCAGAATCTGGTCGTAGGCGGCGATCTTGTTCTGTTGGGAGGTTTCCTGGCTGGCTTTCAGCCACAGGGAGTGAATCTCGTTGGTCCGTTCGATCTCCGCCTGGTTCTGGTTGATGATGTCGGACTTCTGCTGCAGTTGCTCCTCAATGTCCTTCAGGCGCTTTTCGTAAACCACCACCAGTTCATTCACTCGCTTCTCCGCCAGGCTGGTGAGCTGGGCCCGCATGTCGCGAATAGAGTTCCAGCCGATCACGACCAAAATCGAACTCGCGCCGGCAATCAGATAGAAGAAGTAGGTGACCGTGTCGGTGGCGTAGGACATGGTCTTGTCGGCCACCGATAATTCCTTGTCCACGACTTTTTCAATCAGCTCGGCCCGGGTATTTTGCAGTTCCTTGCGCAAGGCCTTGGTCTCCTCCAGCAGATACAGCTCGATGAAGGGCGTATACATGGGCTCTTCAAGATCGGCCAGGGCGGCGGCAATGTCCTCTTCCATCAGGTCCTTCTTGCCCGGTGGCGCAGTATCGGCTCCCTGGGCGAAGGCCTGGCCGGTGATCGTGATCGTCAGCGCAAGTGTGGCCGCGAGCTGAATCAGCAGCCCACCCAAACCGGCTGGCCGGGCAGTAAGTTGAAAAGCAGTGGGAAACCGGAGGGTCTTTCGGCTGATCATGAAGTACGTTCCAAGGTCCAGAGTTGCTGTGTTCTTTCAGAGGGTGCAGACCTTAGCATAGTGAGAAATGGAAAAAAGACTCAGCGCATTGGGGGAGGGCGGTACCGCCGAGCTCCGCAAAAGTCACGACTTGCATTTCGGGGTCTAAAGCCCTCTAATAATTAGTGGTATAAATAAAGGGCGTTTCTGGGACGAAGTGCTGGTTAGACCAATGGAATGAGGCTACGGCAGATGACGAGTAGTAAATCGATGCACTCGAAACCGCTTCAGGCCTCCGGTTCATATCAACAAGGGGGCAGCCCCTTTGATCGGAGCAATACAGTGAACAATTACGAGCAGGTGCTGGTGGCGCTTCGGCGAGTGATCCGGGCGACGGATTTGCACTCCAAACGCCTTAGTAAGCATAACGGGCTGACCGGCCCGCAGCTGCTGATCATGCGCACCATTCGTGATCTGGGCGAGGTGACCATCGGAACCATCGCCGACAAGGTGAGCCTGAGCCAGGCAACCGTGACCACCATTCTGGACCGGCTCGAACACCGGAAGCTGGTGTATCGGGTCCGCAGTACCCAGGACAAGCGCAAGGTACACGCCCACCTGACCGACGAGGGCGCTGATTTGCTGGCCCGGGCGCCGAATCCGCTGCAGGAGGAATTCATCAAGAAATTCCAGAACCTGGACGAGTGGGAGCAGACCATGATCCTGGCCTCGCTGCAGCGGGTGGCCAATATGATGGACGCCGATGAGATCGACGCATCACCCGTGCTGCACGTGGGCCCGGTGCTGCGTGAAGATGGCTGGAAGAGTGACGCCAAATCCTGAGCAGCACCGGCCAGCGTTCACCGGTTAGTGAACGCTGGCGCCTTTGCGCGGCTTGTTGGCGAAGCACGCCTGGAACACATCGTTGTAGTGCTTGGCAAAGCTCACCGATAGCCCCTCTTTCAGATACTCAGGCAATTCCTCGAAATCACCCCGGTTTGCTTCCGGCAGGATCAGATTGCTGATTTTCTGCCGCCGGGCTGCGATCACTTTTTCCCGGATACCGCCCACCGGCAATACCTGCCCGGTCAGTGTCAGTTCGCCAGTCATGGCAATGTTCTGCTGCGGCGGCTCCTTGCGGGCAATGGACAGCAGAGCCGTGGCCATGGTGATGCCGGCGCTGGGGCCATCCTTTGGCGTGGCGCCCTCGGGCACGTGCAGGTGAACAAAGGATTTGTCGAAGAACGTCGGGTCGCCCTTGAACTGCTTCAGGTTTGAGGCGACGTAGCTGTAGGCGATTTCCGCCGACTCCCGCATCACATCTCCAAGCTGGCCGGTCAGCTTGAAGCCGCGCTGGCTGGCGTGAATCCGCGACGCCTCAATGCTCAACGTTGCTCCCCCCATGGCAGTCCAGGCGAGGCCGGTAACCACGCCAACGCCCTTGAGGGCTTTTTCTTTCTTGAACGCGGGCTGACCAAGATAGTCCGGCAGGCTGGATACCCCGACCCGCACCGGCGTGTCCGGGTCTTCCAGCAGCTTCACGATGCCCTTGCGGATGATCTTGTGCAGAAGCTTTTCCAGGGTTCGCACACCGGCCTCCCGGGCATACCCCTCGATCACCTGTTTGATGGCGGCATCGGTGATGTTGATCTGCTTCTTCAGCAGGCCCGCCCGTTTCAGCAGGCGGGGCAGCAGGTAGTGCTTGGCAATGGCCAGTTTTTCTTCGGTGATGTAGCCGGACAGGCGAATAACATCCATCCGATCCAGCAGCGGCCGGGGAATGGTGTCCAGCTGGTTGGCGGTACAGATGAACAGCACCTTGGACAGGTCCATGCGCACGTCCAGATAGTGGTCGAGGAATTCACTGTTCTGTTCCGGGTCGAGGGTTTCCAGCAGGGCAGAGGCCGGGTCGCCCTGGTACGAAGCGCCGACCTTGTCGATTTCATCGAGCATGATGACCGGGTTGGACACGCCACTGTCTTTCAGTGCCTGCACAAACTTGCCCGGCATGGCGCCGATGTAGGTGCGCCGGTGGCCTTTGATTTCGGCTTCATCGCGCATCCCGCCTACGCTGAAACGGTAGAACTTTCGCCCCAGTGCATCAGCTACCGAGTGGCCGATGGAGGTTTTTCCCACCCCCGGCGGGCCCACCAGCAGCAGAATGGAGCCGCTGACTTCACCCTTGAACGAGCCCTCGGCAAGAAACTCGATGATCCGCGTTTTCACATCCTCCAGGCCGTCGTGGTCCCGGTCCAGGATGCGGCGGGCTTCGGGCAGGTCAAAGTGGTCGTCCGAGTGCATGCCCCAGGGCACCTGGGTCAGCCAGTCCAGATAATTACGGGTAACGCCGTATTCTGGCGAGCCCTGTTCCAGCACCTGTAATTTCTGCACTTCTTCGGCGAATCGCTCTTTCACCTGAGCCGGAGGATTCAGTTCCGACATGCGCTCTTCGAAGCGCTCTATGTCCGCGGTCTTGTCGTCCTTGGCCATACCCAGCTCGCGCTGGATAACCTTGAGCTGTTCTTTCAGGAAGAATTCCCGCTGGTGTTTCTGAACCTTGGCGTTCACCTCCTCGCTGATCTCGGATTGCAGGCGGGCGACCTCCTGCTCCTTGCGCATCAGCAGCAGGACTTTTTCCATCCGGTGCACCAGCGGCAGGGTGTCCAGTACATCCTGGAGCTCGTGACCCGGTGCGCTGGTCATGGAAGCGCCGAAATCGGCCAGCGGTGAGCTGTCGTCCGGTCCGAATCGCGACAGATACTGTTTAACCTCTTCGCCGTACAGCGGGTTGCTGCGCAGCAACTCCTTGATGGCACTGATGATGGCGAGGGTATAGGCCTTCAGTTCATCGGCGTCTTCTTCGGGTTCGGTGGGGTAGTCCACTTCCACCAGATAGGGCGGTTTCCGGCGCAGCCACTGAACGATGCGAAACCGCTGCAGGCCCTGGGCAATAAACTGTACCTTGCCGTTTTCCTGCTGGGCGTGATGGATCCGGACCGCGCATCCGGTGGTTTCCAGTTCGTCGCTGGCGGGCACATCGTCTTCGTTTTCCTGCTGTTCGACAAAGCAGATGCCCAGCACGCGATGGTCTGTTTCCCCGACCCGCTTCAGAGTTTCCTGCCAGGGGTTCTGGTTCACCATGATCGGTTGCACCTGAGCGGGGAAGAACGGACGGTTGGACACCGGCAACACGTACATGCGCCTTGGCATCATCTGCTGTGGCAATGCCAGGCCCTTGCTGTGCTCGTCTTTGCCGATGTACTCGGTCACGTCCTCTTCGAATTGCTCGATTTTGTCTTTGCGGTTTTCGTCAGTCATGCTGTGCGATACCCATCCGGAAAGCGTAACGTCGGGGCCGGGGCGGCGCTGTGGCCGCCCGGGATGACACTTATAGCCTATGTAACGCCAGTTGCACTGATTTCAAGGCGCTTGCGGTTGCTTGATTTCTGGCCATTTGCCCCCACGATTGCTGGCAGGTTTACCGGTTTAACGATTCATTAATTGATGACAGGTGCGATGCATGAGCGAGTCCCCGTACATTTTTGACGCCACCATGGAGAACTTTCAGCAGCAGGTAATGGATGCCTCGTCAGAAACACCGATTCTGGTGGATGTCTGGGCCGACTGGTGCGCGCCCTGCAAGCAACTGATGCCGATCCTCGAGAAGCTGGCCAACGAGTATCAGGGCCAGTTTCTGGTGGCGAAAGTAAACGCCGACGAGCAGCAGCAACTGACCGGCAGTCTGGGGGTTCGCAGCCTGCCGACGGTGATCCTGGTGAAAGAAGGTCAGGCGGTGGATGGCTTCAACGGCGCGCTGCCGGAGGGTGAGATTCGCAAGATTCTGGACAAGCACGTCGAGGCACCGGCAGAAGACCCCTACGAAACCGCGCACAAGCGCTGGGAGCAGGGGGATATCGACGGGGCGCTGGCCATCCTCACGGAGATGAACCAGAAAGATCCGGACAACCTCAAGGTGCTGATCGATATTGCCCAGCTGAAAGCCGAGCTGGGGGATGTGGATACCGCCGAGCAGGTATTGAACAGCCTGCCCCCGGAAGAGAAATTGCAGACTCAGGCCAAGCAGCTGGCGGCTCGCATCAAGTTTATCCGGCAGGCCGGTCAGTTGCCGCCCGTGGCCGAGCTTGAGCATGTTCTGGCGAACGACCCGAAGAACCCGGAAGCCCTTCATCAGCTTGCGCTCCAGCATGTCCTCAAAGAGGAGAATGCCGAGGCCATGGCGTTATTGATTCGCCTGATGCAGGCGGACGCCAGTTACAAAGACGGCGTGGCCAAAACCACGCTGATCGAGCTGTTCGATAAACTTGGCAGCAATAATCCGGATGTCCGTGCCTATCGAAGAAAGCTCTATACCCTGATGCACTAAGAGCATCCTCCGGCAGCCTCCGGATGGGAACCATTGGGATCGCGTTACCTTCAAAGTGGAAGGTGCTGAGTGGATGGGGGGTTCATCATGGGGCGAAACTGGAGGCATGCAGTCTGGATGGCACTTCTTGTAGGAGTGCTGTCGGGTTGTGCAAGCCATCGCTATGCCACTGACCCGGCGGTCGCGGTTTCCCAAGACTGCGATCGCCAATTTATCCGCTGGCGCAACTGGGTCGACACCGCTGGCCACTATGATGCTCAGGACTGGTCTCCTCCCGGCTTTCCCTACCTTCGCGTTGACCGTTTTCTGGCCGGCTTCGACCTGAACGGGTTGTCCCCCAGGCAGCGCCACGATTGGCTGGCGCGTGCCCATCAGCAGGCTGTTGTTGCCTGGCAGTTTGAGGCCGAGGGTGGCTTGGATGAGATCTCGCAATGGCTGACTGGTCTGCGGGATTGCGGATCTCGGGCCATTTCGGAGCTGGAGTCGGAGCCGGAATTGTGGCATCGGCTGGTGGCGTCCGTTGAGGTTCCTGACAGTTACAGCACGCCTTCGCAGGTTATCGGCGTGTACCCACTGGTGGAGCCAGTTGTACGTTGGCGCGCTGGCGTTACCATGGGTGAGTTGGCCGCCCAGTTCGGTGATTACGGGCCCCGAGGTGGCTGGCGGACTTACCGACCAGTTCCAGCGGCAACTAATGGGCCTGACCGGCTGCAAGTTTACCCGGTCGATTCGCTTGGTGTGCCGGTGTTAAACGACCCGCTCCGCTCGGAGCTGTTCCTGCGTCATGCGCCCGGGTGGCGAATCGAAACTCAGGATAGCTTCGATCTGCCCGGCGTTCCGGGGCGCCAGCTTGATGGCCGACTCCAGTTTCGCCCCGAGCCAGTGGTGTTTACCCACCTCAGTTTCACCCACTTTAACGGCCGCATTCTCCCGCAGCTGAACTACGTGATCTGGTTTTCAGGGCGGCCCGCGCAGGGCTGGTTGGATATTTATGCCGGAGCACTGGATGGGTTTGTCTGGCGCGTAACCCTGGACTCCCACGGTCGGCCGCTGATCTACGACACGGTTCATCCCTGTGGTTGCTATCACCAGTGGTTACTGGCCGATGGTGGGCTGGTGGCGAACGACAGTATCGAGTATGAAACGGAGCAGCTCTGGTTGCTCGGGTCGATTCCGGCTGAGAGCCATCGTTCGCCATTGCTGGCGCTCTCCGCCGGCGAGCATCAATTGGTGGGTGTGTCCGTCGATCAGTCGCCAGCGCCGGATGGCCGCGTGCAGAACTATCGTCTTGTACCTCTGGATAGCCTTCGGGGGCGTTCGTATGCCGGTGGGCGCCTCTATGACGACGACGGGCTGATCGGCGGAACCGAGCGGCTCGAAAGGTTTTTACTGTGGCCGACAGGCGTTGCATCGGCAGGCGCGATGCGCCAATGGGGCCATCATGCCGTATCGTTTGTTGGGCGTCGGCATTTTGATGATCCCCACCTCCTGGATCGTTACTTCCTTGCGCCCCAATAGAGTGTCAGTCGAATGGAAGTGGGTTGCCCATGCTGAAGTTGCCATCACAACCGGATTGCTGCGAGCTGTGTGAACGCCCGGTCGCCCAGCTTACCCGCCACCACCTGATCCCCAAACACCTGCATCGCAAGAAGCGGTTTCAGAAACTGTTCAGCAAGGAAGAGCTGATCACCCGCACCCTGTGGGTGTGCCGGCCCTGCCATAACGCCATTCACAAGGCCTGTTCCGAATACGACCTGGGCCTGCACTACAACACCCGGGAGAAGCTGCTGGAGCTGGAGGAGCTGAGGGTGTTTGTGGAATGGCTGCGGGATAAGCCAGAGGGGTTTGTGCCGAAGTTTCGGCGTAAGGCATAAAAAAGCCCCGCTCTAGACGGGGCTTTTCATCGGGTGATCTGGCTAATCAGCCGTTACCTTTCTTCATTTCCTCGTACTCGTCCTCGAAGAAGAATTTCTCTTCCCCAAGTGCCGGCTCCAGTTCGTGCAGCCAGGTGGCGGTCTCCGAGTACTTGGCGAAGAACGGGCGCTGTACCCAGTCCGGGTTGCGGCCCTGGAGGAAGCGGAGGACAAACACTTTCTCGCCATTGATTTCGGCAATGCCCTGAACTTCCACCTTGCCCGGGCCGGCGCTCATGGAGGGGCCGCGGGCGGTGCGCGCCAGGCCACTGACTTGCTTCATGGCTTCGCGGTAGATCTGGTAAGCCTCCGCCAGTGGCAGTTCGAAGTAGTTCTTGGCGCCGGTGTCCCGCTCAACGAACATGTAGTAGGGGATGATGCCCAGCTTGACCTGCTTCTTCCACATCTTCGCCCAATCGTCGGCGTTGTCGTTCACGTGCTTGATCAGCGGGCCCTGAGCGCGGATTTCGGCGCCGGTGGCACGGATGCGGCGAATGGCTTCTTCGGCGATATCCGTGGTGATTTCCTGCCAGTGGTTGTAGTGCGCCATGATGGCCACGTGCTTGCCGCCATCAACCAGCCGAGCCAGCAGATCCATCAGTTCCTCGGCATCCTTGTCGGTCACGAAGCGATACGGCCAGAAGGTGAGGGCCTTGGTGCCGATGCGGATGGTCTGGATGTGATCGAACTCCGGCTCCAGCAGCGGTTCCAGGTACTGCACCAGGTTTTTGGTTTTCATCACCATCGGGTCGCCGCCGGTCACCAGCAGGTCAGTGACTTCGGTGTGCTCCTTCAGGTAGCCGTGCAGCTTTTCGGCTTCGGTGCTGGCCATCTTCAGGTCTTTGTCGCCAACAAACTGCGCCCAGCGGAAGCAGAAGGTGCAGTAGGAGTGACACGTCTGGCCCTGGGCCGGGAAGAACAGTACGGTTTCGCGGTACTTGTGCTGTACCCCATCCAGTACTTCGCCGTCGAGGGTCGGCATGTTCATTTCCATCTGGCCGGCCGGGTGCGGGTTCAGCTCGTCCCGGATTTCTTTGGCGACGGATTGAATTTCTTTCTTGTCGGCGCCGCTGCGATGCAGTTCCGCCATGCGCTCGTAATGCTCGGCTTTGAGCATGCCCTTCTGGGGGAAGACCAGCTGGTAGAGCGGGTCGTTCGGTACTTTGTCCCAGTTGATCAGTTCGTTGATCACATACTCGTTCACCCGGAACGGCAGCACACTGGCTACGACCTTCATTTCAAACAGGGTATCTTCCGGGAGGTTCTGAATGGCCTCGATCTTGTCGAGCTGGCGGTCTGTGTAGACCTTGAAGCGCCTTTCTTCGAACTCGGTGGTAGGAATCCGGTTCGGGAAGGTCACAATGGAGTTCATAGATCGCCCTCAGTGTTAAATGCCAATGGGAGGGGCGTGTTTGGGTCAGGCCCCCTGGAAAAGTGGGCAGCGAGTATACAAAAGTTGTAAATTGTTTTCAGGTCTAATTAAAAAAATCTTTGCCAGTAGTGGCTTAGTCGAGTTAGATGGTCAATAAAGTGCCGAAAAAACGGTAAATTCGGCAAAACCTATGAGTTTGCGTTCGTAATTTTTGTTTAGAGTGTGAACTAATTGTGTAACCGGATTTGAACTAAGACATTGGTCTGAGTCTGGTTGCCTGCATGCGCCAAACTAGTCATTCTTGCGTAAGTAATCGAAATTATTGCGGATGGATTGTCCGATTCCACGGTTTTGACGGCGCGTTTCTGATTGGATGTAGTAAAAGTTACTACATTTCGTTTGAGAACCCTCTCTTTGAATGGCAGCGACACACTGGTGCCCGGCGGGGTTATCCCCGTGCTGGGCATGATTGGGCAGGAAAAGTGGCGAAGCTGTTCTATGCTTGAGGGAAGTTTTTACCGCAACGAACCACTGAGAAGGTTCGAGGTAAATCAGCGTCATAACAATACCCTGCAATCCATCGCAGCTTACTCACAGTGCCGTGCGACATTGTCTAGCCGATGATGCGTGCGGCGCATCTTATGTGTTTTAGGGGAGGGTTTGATGTACCAGGACGATGATCCCATCGAAACCAGTGAATGGTTGGATGCGCTTGAATCCCTGATAGAGAACGAAGGCGTTGAGCGGGCCAAGTTCATTCTCGAGCGGTTGTCGGAACGAGCCAGTCGCGATGGCACCGAGTTGCCATATTCGATTAACACCCCTTTCCGAAATACCATTCCGGTCACTCAGGAAGCCCGCATGCCCGGGGACCTGTTCATGGAGCGCCGCATTCGTTCGCTGATTCGCTGGAATGCCATGGCCATGGTGTTGCGGGCCAACCAGCGTCCCGGTGAGCTGGGTGGGCATGTGTCGTCATTCTCCTCCGCCGCGACCCTGTACGACGTTGGCTTCAACTACTTCTTCCGGGCCGGTGACGACAAGCGCGAATCCGATCTGGTGTATTTCCAGGGTCACTCCTCGCCGGGTATCTACGCCCGTTCTTTCCTTGAGGGGCGCTTTGAGGAAGAGCATCTGGACAAGTACCGGGAGGAAGTGGACGGTGATGGCCTGTCGTCTTACCCGCACCCCTGGCTGATGCCGGATTATTGGCAGTTCCCCACGGTATCCATGGGGTTGGGCCCTATTCAGGCCATCTATCAGGCCCATGTGATGAAGTACCTGCACAGCCGCGAACTGATCGACATGGGGGATCGGAAAGTCTGGTGCTTCGTGGGTGACGGTGAGTGTGACGAGCCAGAAACGCTCGGCTCCATTTCCCTCGCCGGTCGGGAGAATCTCGACAATCTGATTTTCGTGGTGAACTGCAACCTGCAGCGGCTGGACGGCCCGGTTCGCGGCAACGGCAAGATTATCCAGGAGCTGGAAGGCATCTTCCGTGGTGCCGGCTGGAACGTGCTCAAGGTGGTTTGGGGCCGGATGTGGGATCCGCTGTTCGAGAAGGACAAAGACGGCCTCATGCAGCGGGTGATGGACGAAGTGGTCGATGGCGATCTGCAAAATTTCAAAAGCAACGGCCCGGCCTACACCCGTAAACACTTCTTCGGCAAATACCCGGAGCTGTCCAAGCTGGTGGAAAGCCTGTCGGACGAGGATATTGGCAAGCTCAATCGCGGCGGCCACGACCCGTACAAAATCTACGCCGCCTACCACAAGGCGGTGAACGATCACGGTAACCGCCCGACGGTGATTCTGGCTCATACCATCAAGGGTTATGGTTTCGGCACCGCCGGTGAGGCGCAGAACACCGCGCACTCGCTGAAGAAGCTCGATATCGAGCAGCTGAAGGCCTTCCGGGACCGCTTTGGCGTGCCCATTAAGGATGAAGACCTGAAGCAGGTCCCGTACTACCGCCCGGCACCGGATAGCCCGGAAATGGTGTACATGAAGAAGCGCCGGCAGGAGTTGGGAGGCTTCTATCCCAAGCGTCGCAAAGATTGCCAGCCGCTGGATGCGCCGCCGCTGGATGCCTTCAAGGCGCTGCTGGAGGGCTCTGGTGACCGCAAGATTTCCACCACCATGGCGTTCGTGCGCCTGTTGACGGCTTTGACCAAAGACAAGCGTATCGGCAAGCGCGTGGTGCCAATCGTGCCCGATGAAGCCCGGACCTTCGGTATGGAAGGCATGTTCCGGCAGCTGGGGATCTACACCTCGGAGGGCCAGAAATACGTGCCCGAAGATCGGGACCAGATCATGTACTACCGCGAAGACAAGGAAGGGCAGATCCTCGAGGAAGGCATCAACGAGGACGGCTCCATGGCGGCCTGGATGGCGGCGGCCACGTCCTACAGTACCAACAACTTCGCGCTGATCCCGTTCTACATCTTCTATTCCATGTTCGGTTTCCAGCGTGTTGGCGACCTGGCCTGGGCCTCGGGTGACATTCAGGCGAGGGGCTTCCTGGTGGGTGGTACTGCCGGGCGCACCACGCTGAACGGCGAGGGCCTGCAGCATCAGGACGGTCACAGCCATGTGCTGGCTCAGACCATTCCCAGCTGTAAATCTTACGATCCGGCCTACGGCTACGAGCTGGCGGTGGTGGTGCAGCATGGCATCAAGGAGATGTTCGAGGAGAACCAGAACGTCTTCTATTACCTGACCATCGAAAACGAGAACTACGAACAGCCGGCCATGCCCGAGGGCAAAAAGGTGGAAGAGGGCATCATCAAGGGGATGTACCTGCTGGACTCCATCGAAACCAAAGGGCGCAAGAAAACGCCGCGGGTTCAGCTGCTGGGCGCCGGCTCCATTCTGAACGAAGTTCGCGCGGCGGCGGAGCTTCTGAAAGAGGACTTCAGCGTGGCCAGCGATGTCTGGAGCGTGACCAGCTTCAACGAGCTGGCTCGGGACGGCCTGCATGTAGAACGCTGGAACCGTCTGCACCCGGACGACAAACCGAAGACCGCGTTTGTCACCCAGTGCCTGGAAGGGCAGCAGGGGCCGGTGGTGTCGTCTACCGATTACATGAAACTGTTGTCTGAGCAGATTCGCGCTTACATCCCGAAAACCTATCTCACCCTGGGTACCGACGGTTACGGTCGCAGTGATACCCGGGAGAAACTGCGCAACCACTTCGAAGTGGATCGCTACCACGTGGCGGTAACTGCACTTGCAGCGCTGGCCAGGGATGGTGACGTCAAAGAGGACGTCGTCCTTGAAGCGATGCGGAAGTACGGAATCGATCGAAATAAACCGAACCCGGTGCTGAGCTAAGGAGTCCGCGATGAGTGAGCAGGAAATCAAGGTTCCCGATCTCGGCGGTGCGGACGAAGTCGAGGTGATTGAAATACTGGTCAGCGAAGGCGATTCGGTGCAAGCCGAAGACCCGATCCTGGCCGTGGAATCCGACAAGGCGTCGGTCGAACTGCCTTCCCCCGGTGCCGGCAAGATCGCCAGCATCTCGGTAAAGGTCGGGGATAAGGTCAAGGAAGGAGACGTGGTTGGCACCCTCGAAGCCTCTGGTGAGGGTGACGACAGCAGCGCTTCCGAGAGCGACGACGCCGGCACTGACGAAGCAAGCAGTGCCCAAGACAGCGACGAGGCCAAGTCAGAAGAGGCCGCGCCGAAACCCGCGGCCAAAGCCTCTGGTGGTTCTCGCAAGGAAACCGTCAAAGTGCCGTCTCTGGATGGCTTTGAGAATGTCCCGGTCATTGAGATTAACGTGTCCGAAGGCGACAGCATTGACGCCGAGGATCCGTTGGTCACCGTGGAATCGGACAAGGCCACCATGGAAATTCCATCGCCCCACAAAGGCAAGGTGGAAAAGATCCTGGTATCGGAAGGCGACAAGCTGTCCGAAGGGGATGATCTGCTTGAGATGACCATCGAGGAAGGTGGTGACGCAGACGCCGGGGAAGAGGCGGAGCAGGAATCCGAGTCCAAACCAGCCGCTGAATCAAAAGCGTCGGCCGAAAAAGAGCAGAAGGCGGAGTCAGCCCAGTCGCAAGGGGCGACCTACGAGCCGCCGTCACCGGGAACCAAGGTTCATGCCGGTCCCGCGGTGCGCAAACTGGCTCGTGAGCTGGGCGCAGATCTGGCCCGGGTTAAGGGGTCCGGGCCGAAGAGCCGGATCCTGAAAGACGACGTTCATGCCTATGTGAAGAGCCAGCTTCAGCAGGTGCAGCAGGGCGGCGGCGTTGGCACCGGGGCTGGCATTCCGGGTGTGAAACTGCCGGACTTCAGCCAGTTTGGTGATATCGAGCGGGAGCCGATGTCCCGCATGATGTCGGCCACTGCGACGAATATGCAGCGAAGCTGGCTGAACGTGCCTCACGTAACTCAGTTTGAGGATGCGGACATCACCGATATGGAGGCCTTCCGCAAGGCACAGAAGGCTGCTGGTGAGAAGCGCGGGGTCAAGATGACGCCGTTGCCCTTCCTGCTGAAAGCTTGCGCTACCGCACTGGCCGAGCTGCCTCAGTTCAACGTGTCGCTCGATATGGACAAGAAAGAGGTGGTCCGTAAAAAGTACATTCACATCGGGATTGCGGTGGATACGCCCCACGGTCTGATGGTTCCGGTCATCCGGGATGTGGACAAAAAGGGCCTGTGGGAGCTTGCGGAAGAAAGCGCGGACCTGGCGCAAAAGGCCCGGGACAAGCAGCTCAAGCCAAAAGAGATGCAGGGCGCCTGCTTCACCATCACCAGTCTGGGTGGCATCGGTGGCACCGCGTTCACGCCGATCGTGAATACTCCGGAGGTTGCGATCCTGGGGGTTTCAAAGGCAGCTATGAAGCCGGTATGGGACGGCAGTGAGTTCCAGCCTCGCCTGATGCTGCCCTTGTCTCTATCCTACGATCACCGGGCGGTGAATGGCGCTGATGCGGCCCGGTTCACCACGGTGCTCGCGCAGCTGCTGGGGGATATCCGGACCTTGCTGCTGTAGCCCTATGAAGCGACGCGTGCATCGTCAGTGATGCGCATGTTGCTTCCCCAGCATAAAAAAGGCCGGGAGTTTTGCTCCCGGCCTTTTTTTGTCCTTGCGCATCAGTTTGCGAAGAACATCCAGTCGAAATAATCGTGCATGGCTTGCAGGGCGTCCTCTTCCCAGGTCTGAGTCAGCTCGAACAGCAGGTCGGAATCTTGGGCTTGTTTCATGGTGTCACCTCTCTGAATCTGTCGCTGAGGGCGAAGTCCTTCCGCTCTCTGGTGGATGTAATGCATTCGTCATGCCAGAGAGGCTCAGCGCAGTAAGGTGTTGAAAGTAATAGAGAGGGTTGTGGTGAGGTGGTCGAAGGTCGGGAAGGCCAGATCGGTTAGTGCACCGATCTGGAGCCAAAAAGCCCCGGCATGGTGCCGGGGCAAATCCTGAGGTAACTATTAAAGGCGTTACTTAGAAGTTGTATTGTGCCGCGAACAGGATGCGGTTTGCATCGCCGTCGCTACCATCTACGTTTTCACGGCTCAGCATCTGGTATTCAACGCCCATCATGACGTTGTTGACCGGAGTCCACTGGTAGTTGGCCATGATCGCGGAGTTGGTCTCGCTCTTGGCTGCAACGGCTGCTGCACCGAGGTCGGCTTCTGCGTCGTCCCAGTCAACGGTTGCCATACCATAGCCGATGTTGATGCTGCGGCCGCCGCCCAGGCTGATGCCAGTGCCGACGGAAGCGCCATAACCAGAGATGGTCTCTACATCACCGTTGGCGGCAACGTAGGCGCTTTCTGCACCAAAGTTTTCGCCAGAGCGGTACAGGTAGCTGTTGGCACCGTCAGAGTACGAAACCGTGCCCTGGATGGTGATCATGTCTGACAGGGCGATCTTGGCCGCGCCGAAGGTCGCGAAACCGAAGGAGGCTTCGTCAGCGGTGCCAGTGTCGTAACCAACCTGATGCGCGAGGACAGCGGCAGAGTAGGAGAATCCGCCTGCTGAGTTTTCCAGGCGTGCTGTCAGTGCCGGCATGCCGTCTTTTTCTGCGCCACCAGCGTCCAGGATGGAGCTGTTAGGCTGCTCAGCTGAGAAGGACAGCGGGCCAGTGGTGTAACGGACCTGGGCAACACGACCCTGCAGACCAGCGAGGCCCGGCAGTGAGTCGAAGTCCAGAGTAGAGGTGTTACCCACGAAGCTGTTGAAGTTGGACCAGGTCTGGCCCATCAGGACGCCTTTGTATTCACCGAAACCGTGACGCAGACGCAGCTGGCCAGGACGGAAATCACCTTCAACGGTGATGTTCACGCCTTCCGGAGTGGTGGTTTTTACGCCCAGACGTGTTTGAACTGCGTCAGCGGCGAAAACGCCGGTCGGCAGGTCAGCATCGGATGTGTTGATGGCGCTGTAAGCACCTGAACGAGTGGAAATGCCCACTTCTTCGTCGATGTCGTAGCTGGCGTTCAGTCGGGCGTAGCCGTAAACAGATACGTCGTATTCGCCAGCGCTGAAGTTGACTGCTCCAGCCTGTCCAGCAACACCCAGTGCTGCTGCAGCGGCTGTTGCACGGATTGCCATTCGAAGCATATTGCTCTGCATTCTTGTTATCTCCACTAGTTTTATTGTTGTTGGACCCCACGCCACGTTATGTATGTGTCCCTTGTAATTCAAATGAAATGAGGGCCTGTTCGACTAATGTCTAATAGGTGATTTCCGGCTGGTTGCGGCCATCCGCTTGCCTGAAAACGGCGTATGATGGGGGCATGGTCAGCCGCAAATCACACCTTCAGGACACCACCTTCGCCTTCCTCGACATCGAAACCACTGGAGGCAGCGCCGCTCGCGACCGCATCACCGAAATCGGCATCCGTTTCTGGCGTGCCGGTGAGCAGGTGGGGGAATGGCAAACGCTGCTCAACCCAGACGTGCGCATCTCTTCTTTTATTGAGCATTTCACCGGCATCACCAATGAGATGGTGGCAGACGCGCCCCGGTTTGAAGACATCGCTGATGAGTTGGAGTCGCAGCTCGAGGGGGCTGTGTTCGTCGCCCACAACGCCCGTTTTGACTATGGCTTCATCAAGCAGGAGTTCCGGCGGCTCGGGCGTCTGTTCACCGCGAAAGTGCTGTGTACGGTCAAGCTGTCACGCCGGCTGTATCCGGAATTCCGGCGTCATAACATGGACGCACTGATCGAACGCCACGGCCTGGCGCAGGTGCAGCGCCACCGGGCGATGGGTGACGTGGAGGCCATGCTGTCGTTCTTCCTGCATGCCAAGACAGAGAAGGGCGATGAGGCCCTTGAGGCGGCGATCGCTGACCTGCTGCAAACCCCCAGCGTGCCGTCCCACCTGCCACCGGACATCCTTCATGAGTTGCCAAGGGGGCCGGGCGTGTACCGTTTTTACGGGGAAAACGACGCCCTGCTGTACGTTGGCAAAAGCACCCACATTGCTCAGCGGGTGGCGTCGCACTTTTCCGGTGATCACAACTCCAGCCGCGGCGTGCGCATGTCCGAAAGCCTGCGCCGGGTGGAGTGGACGGAAACCGCCGGTGAACTGGGGGCCCTGTTACTGGAGCTGAAACAGATCAAAAGCCTGAACCCGCTCTACAACCGCCGCTCTCGGGCCGCCAAGCGGCTGGTGACCATCGAGCTGGTGGAGAATGATCAGGGCTTTCTGCAGGCGCGATTGGTTCGCGAGCTGGAACCGCACCGGCTGGGGGATTACTACGGGCTGTTTCGCAGCAAGCGCGATGCGGAAAAGGCGCTCAGTGGTATCGCGACGAAAAACGAGTTGTGTAACAAGTTGCTGGGTCTGGAGCCGGACCACAGCGGGCCCTGCTTCCAGCGCACGCTGGGTCGGTGCAAGGGCGCGTGCGAGGGTGTGGAGGACGGCGTCCGCTACAACCTGCGCATGCAGATCGCGTTTCATGGCCTGCGGCTGAAAACCTGGCCGTGGGACGGGCCGGTCGGCGTGGTGGAGCGCAATGCCGCCACCGGCGTGACAGACATCCTGATCATCTATAATTGGGTGCACCTGGGTACCGTCCATGACGAGCAGACGCTGCATGACTTTGCCGCTGGCAACGAGTCGGTCACGTTTGATCTGGACTCTTACAAGTTACTGGTGAAAGCGCTGCTCGACCGGGGCGGAAAGGGGCGGAAAATTATCGAGATGCCGGCCCTGAAAACGCCGGATGTGGTTATGCCATGAGTGGCCTATAGTTATTTGAGAATCCGCGAAGATACTTACTTGTGCCTGAGGCCTATATCACTATGGTTAGGCCTCCATCCGTGTATCCCGAGAGAAATAGCATGAACAAAGAAACTCTGACTCGAGAACTTTTTAATGAGGTCATGGTGCCCAACTACGCCCCTGGCTCGATTATTCCGGTGCGTGGCGAAGGGTCGAGAATATGGGATCAGGAAGGACGGGAATTCATTGATCTGCAGGGCGGTATCGCCGTTACCTGTCTGGGACATACCCATCCGGGCCTGATTGGTGCTCTGGAGGAGCAGGCCGGAAAATTGTGGCATTTGTCCAATGTAATGACTAACGAGCCGGCGCTTCGTTTGGCCAAGACTCTGTGCGATCATACCTTCGCAGAGCGTGTGTTTTTCGCCAATTCCGGCGCGGAAGCCAACGAAGCCGCGCTGAAGCTGGCGCGTCGTTATGCGTGGGAGCACCACGGCGAAGAGAAGAACGAAATCATCGCGTTCAAGAGCTCTTTCCACGGGCGTACCCTGTTTACCGTCAGTGTGGGTGGCCAGCCCAAGTACCGCGAAGGCTTCGAGCCGGCGCCGGGCGGTGTGGCTCACGCTGACTTCAACGATCTTGAGTCCGTCAAGAAACTGATTTCCAAGGATAAGACCTGTGCGGTCATCGTCGAGCCGATCCAGGGCGAGGGCGGCGTTATTCCGGCCGACCCGGAGTTCCTGAAAGGCCTGCGCGAGCTGTGTGACGAGAACGACGCGCTGCTGATCTTCGACGAAGTCCAGACTGGCGTTGGCCGTACTGGACACCTGTTCGCCTACCAGATGTACGATGTGGTTCCGGACATCCTGTCCAGCGCCAAGAGCCTCGGCGGCGGTTTCCCGATTGCGGCCATGCTGACCACTGCCAAGGTGGCGGCGAGTCTGGGTGTGGGTACCCACGGCAGCACCTACGGCGGTAACGCACTGGCGTGTGCCGTTGGCCAGAAGGTGATCGATACCGTGATCCAGCCGGACATCCTGAAAGGCGTTGTTGCCCGTTCTGACCGTCTGCGTAAGGGCATGATGGCGATCGGTGAGCGCTACGGCGTATTCAGTGAAGTTCGTGGTGCCGGCATGCTGCTCGGCTGCGTGCTGACTGACGAATGGAAAGGCCGCGCCAAGGACTTCCTGAACGCTGGTCTGGACGAGGGTGTCATGGTGCTGGTGGCCGGCACTAACGTGGTTCGCCTGGCGCCGTCCCTGATTATTCCGGAAGCGGATATTGATGAGGCACTGGAACGCTTCGAGACTGCCGTAAAGAAACTGACTGCGGCGTAAGGAGTCGTTATGTGGCTTGTTCGTCCGGCGCAGCCGGATGACTTGAAGCAGATTTTAGCGATAGCGGGCACCCAGGGTGCCCGCCTGTCGTCTACGCTGCCAAAAGAATCCGACGCACTGAAGCAAAAAATCGAATTGTCTGTGGCGTCCTTCAAAGGCCAGGTGCCGGAGGGGCAGGCGCCCAGATTTCTGTTCGTTCTGGAGAACTCCGAAGACGGGGCCATCGCTGGCGTGGCGGGCATCGATGCCCGCGCTGGCAGCGGTGAGCCGTTTTACAGTTACCGCAAAGACGCGCTGATTCATGCGTCCCACGAGCTGGGCGTGTCGCGCAAGGTGGAAGTTCTCTATCCCTCCCACGCGCTCACCGACCAGACCTTATTGTGTTCCTTTGTGATCCGGCCTGAGTTGCGCGGCACCGAGGCCTTCGATCTGCTGTCCCGCGCACGCATCCTGTTCATTGCCGAGCATCGCGAGTGGTTCACGTCCCGCGTTGTGGTGGAGATCCAGGGCGTGCAGAACGACGATGGCGGCGTACCCTTCTGGGACAGCCTCGGTCGGCATTTCTTCAACATGGATTTCGACGCTGCGGACCGTTATTCGGCATCGTTGAGTAAAACCTTCCTCGCCGAGATGATGCCGCACAACCCCATATACGTGAGCTTGCTGTCCGACGCGGCGCAAGCGGCCCTTGGCAAGCCCCACGATGTGTCGTCGGCAAACTACGAGTTGCTGACACGCGAAGGCTTCCAGGCCGGCTGCTATCTGGACATCTTTGATGGCGGCCCGGTGCTGGAAGCGCGTACCGACAGCCTGCACAGCCTGGTCACCAGCCACAGGAAGGTGCTGCATGGACGGCATGAGGATGATGGCGAAGCCTGCCTGATATCCGCGGGCGAAGGAGAGTCGTTCCGGTGCACGTTAACCTGGGTTGACGAAAGCCTGGAAGACGAACTGAAAGTGCCGGTCAAAACCTGGAACCTGCTCGGCAAGAGTGCCGGCGATGCCGTGAGGATTGCGCCGCTATGACCGATATTTCCCGGAAGGAGACCATGACATGTTGGTGATCCGTCCGCTGCAGGAAGGGGATCTTGAGGATCTGTACGAAATGGCTCAGAAGGCCGGCAAGGGTCTGACAACCCTGCCAGCCGATCGCGAGCTGTTGCAACGCAAAATTGATATGGCCCGTGAAAGCTTCCGGCAGCGGTGTGCGCCGGAAGCGGCGCTTTATCTGTTCGCCATGGAAGACGTGGAGACCGGAAAGGCAGTCGGTATCAGTGGTATCCAGGCCCGTGTTGGTCTGGACGAAGTGTTTTACAACTACCGGCTCAGTGTCACGGTGAATGCGTCGAGTGAACTCGGTGTTCATGTGCGGACGCCGACGCTGCATCTGTCCAATGACATGACCGACGTCAGTGAGATCTGCTCGCTGCTGTTGTCCGGTGACTACCAGGGCGGCGGTAACGGACTGCTCCTGTCCCGTTCCCGGTTTATGTACCTGGACGAATTCCGCAGTCATTTCTCCGACAAAGTGTTTGCGGAGATGCGTGGTGTGTCTGATGAAGAGGGCAACAGCCCGCTGTGGGACGCTCTGGGCAGCAAGTTCTTTGACATGGAGTTCAGCCAGGCCGATATGCTGTCTGGCCTGGGCAACAAGGCGTTCATCGCCGAGCTGATGCCCAAGTACCCCATTTATCTGCCCATGCTGCCCAGTTCCGCCCGCGCGGTGATCGGACGGGTGCACGACAACACCGCACCCGCCCTGAAGATGCTGCAGTCGGAAGGGTTCAACTTCAACGGGCTGGTGGACATCTTTGATGGCGGCCCGGTTGTGGAGGCGTTTATTCCGAGCATCCGGACGATCCGCGATTCGGTGAACCGGCATGTGATGATTTCGCGCAAACCGATTGACCTGAACGTGCCAGCGGCCGAGAAGGTCATGGTGTCGAACCGCTCGTTCCGGGATTTCCGGGTAACCACTGTGCCGGCCAGCTGTGTCGGGCCGGACACACTCAAGTTGCCTGCAGAAGTTGGCGAGGTGCTGCGGGTGGAATCGGGTGATTCCGTTCGAGTGACACCGTTGAAAGACAATGGCTCCCAGGCGCTGAGTGCCAACCGGGGAGCAAGGCAGAGCCGACGAATAGGGTCTTGAATGTGGGCGCCGGTGACGGCGTTTACGGTGGCTGGTGGTCGTGTTCTGATGAGCAAGAATTCTGATTTTGGAGGTGCGTTTTCATGGCAAACCTGACAGGTGAGCTTTATATCGATGGTCTCTGGCTGCAGGGCCACGGGCCCATGTTCGAGTCCATTCAGCCAGTGACTGGCGAAACCGTGTGGGATGGCAACAGTGCGAACCTTGAGGATGTGGATGCCGCAATCCGCGAGGCACGCAAGGCATTCGTAAGCTGGCGTCGCAAGAGCTTCGAAGAGCGCCAGGCCATTGTCGAGGCGTTCCGTGATCAGCTGGAAGCGCACAAGGAAGAGCTGGCCCATCAGATCGGCCTGGAAACCGGTAAGCCGCTGTGGGAGTCCCGCACCGAAGTCGCGGCGATGATTGGCAAGGTGGCGATTTCCGTCAAGGCCTACCACGAGCGCACGGGCGTGACCGAGAACGAAGCCCCGGGTGGCCGTGCCATCCTGCGTCATCGTCCGCACGGTGTCGTTGCGGTATTTGGTCCCTATAACTTCCCGGGCCACTTGCCGAACGGTCATATCGTGCCGGCGTTGCTGGCGGGTAATACCGTGGTCTTCAAGCCCAGTGAGCAAACGCCGGGCGTGGCCGAGATGACCATCAAGCTGTGGGAAAAAGCCGGTATTCCCGAGGGCGTGATCAACCTGGTTCAGGGCGCAATGGAAACCGGTAAGGCGCTGGCCAGTCATCCGATGATTGACGGCCTGTTCTTCACCGGCAGCTCCACCGTGGGCCACATCCTGCACAAGCAGTTCGGCGGCCAGCCCGAGAAGATTCTGGCGCTTGAGATGGGCGGCAACAATCCGCTGATCGTGCAGCACGTATCGGACATCGACGGCGCGGTTCACCACACGCTGCAGTCTGCGTTCCTGTCTGCCGGGCAGCGTTGCACCTGTGCCCGCCGCCTGATGGTGCCCAAGGGTCCCAAGGGGGATGAGTTCCTGGATCGCCTGATCGAACTGGCCAGCCGGATTCGTGTCGGTGAATTCGACGCGGACCCGCAGCCGTACATGGGCTCTGTGGTTTCGCCGGAAGCGGCGCAGACCATCCTTCAGGCCCAGGCCAGCATGCTCGAGAAGGGTGCCAAGTCGCTGCTTGAGGTCAAGCTCCTCAAGGAAGGCACCGGCCTGCTTAGCCCGGGTATTGTCGACGCCACCGGTGTTGATCTGCCGGACCAGGAATACTTTGGCCCGCTGCTGACCGTGTACCGCTACAAGAGTTTTGACGAGGCGCTGGAACTGGCCAACAACACAAGCTATGGCCTGTCTGCCGGCCTGCTCAGCGATGACCGCAAGCTCTACGACCGGATGGTGGAAGAAATCCGCGCCGGTATCGTGAACTGGAATCGTCCAACCAACGGCGCCAGCAGTGCCGCCCCGTTTGGTGGCGTAGGTGCCAGTGGTAACCATCGTCCGAGCGCCTACTATGCCGCTGACTACTGCGCCTGGCCGATGGCGTCAGTGGAAGCGCCCAAGACCGAGTTGCCGGAAGCCCTGTCGCCCGGCCTGAACTTCGACAAGTAAAACGGGGAACCCTCTGCCATGGTTAAGCATGCAGTAGAAGCTAATTTCGACGGCCTGGTCGGCCCCACGCACAACTACGCTGGGCTGTCCTGGGGCAACGTGGCCTCCAAGTCCAACGAGGCGGCGGTGTCGAATCCCAAGGAAGCGGCGCTTCAGGGGCTGGCCAAGATGAAGGCCCTGGCGGATCGTGGTTTCGTGCAGGGGCTGTTGCCCCCGCACGAGCGGCCGCACATTCCGACCCTGCGCAAGCTGGGGTTCGATGGGTCTGAGAAGAAAATACTCGGCGACGCGGCCAAGCAGTGCCCGAGCATTCTGGCCGCGGTGTCGTCGGCGTCCACCATGTGGACCGCGAACGCCGCCACGGTATCGCCCAGCGCGGATACGGCGGATCGTCGTGTTCACTTCACGCCGGCCAATCTGAGCGCCAAGTTCCACCGCTCCATCGAGCATGAGGTGACGGGCCGTGCGCTGAAGTCCATCTTCGCCGATGAGCGCTACTTTGCGCATCATCCGGCCCTGCCGTCGGTCAGTCACTTCGGTGACGAGGGCGCGGCCAACCATACCCGCCTTTGCAGTGGTTATGGCGAGCCGGGTGTCGAGCTGTTCGTCTATGGCCAGATGGCGTTTAACGAACAGGCACCGGCGCCGAAGAAGTTTCCGGCCCGGCAGACTCTGGAAGCGTCCCAGGCGATTGCTCGCCTGCATGGGCTGGCGGATGCGCATGCGGTGTTCGCCCAGCAGAATCCCGAAGCGATTGATGCCGGTGTGTTCCACAACGACGTGATTGCGGTGGGTAACGGCAACACGCTGTTTTATCACGACATGGCGTTCCTGGATGAGCAGAAGGTGCTGGATGACATTCGTGCCCGCCTGACCCGCACCGAGCTGCAGGCGGTGAAGGTCAGCAGTGCCGACGTGCCCATTCAGGATGCGGTAGCGTCTTACCTGTTCAACAGCCAGCTGCTGAATACTCCGGATGGCATGATGTTGGCGGTGCCCGGCGAGTGCCGGGAGGTCAAGTCAGTCAGTAACTACCTGGACCAGCTGGTTCAGTCCGGTGGCCCGATCACTGCGGTTGAGGTGTTCGACGTCAAGCAGTCCATGCGCAACGGCGGCGGTCCGGCTTGTCTGCGTCTGCGTGTGGTGCTCAATGATGAAGAATTGAAGGCCATGCACCAGGGCGTGCTGCTGACCGATGAGCTGTACGAGCGCCTGACGGCGTGGGTGAATGCTCACTACCGGGATCGTCTGACCCGGGACGATCTGGCGGATCCGATGCTGCTGGACGAAGTGCGCAAGGCTCTGGACGAGCTCACCGGCATTCTGGGGCTGGGGTCGATCTACGACTTTCAGCGCTGAGGCGCCTCTCAGTCATCGAGAGCTGCCTGCTTGAGGCCTGAAAAGCGAGTTCGCTTTTCAGGCCCATCCTCTGAGCCATTCGATATTGATCAAAGCAGGCGTTTCAATACCGAACCCAATGGCTCACTTCTGCGATAACTCCCTTCGCGCCACTCAGCGCAGCGTTTCCATCAGGCGGTAGTACCACATACCGATGGCCAGAAACTGGTTGCCCAGCCATTCGCTGCCGGGAATCCGAATGTGGCTGCACGCCGCGAAGGTATCGAACTCCCGCAAGTGCCCGTCAACGGCATTCGCCATCACTTCCGACACGATGTGTGAGGTCGCGATGCCGTGGCCGGAATAACCCTGGGCATAAAACACATGCTCCGACAGTTTGCCGAGCTGCGGAATGCGGTTGATGACAATGCCCATCATGCCGCTCCAGGCGAAATCAATACCGACGCCTTTGAGTCGGGGGAAGGTCCGTTCCAGGGCAGGGCGAAGCTCGGCCTCGATGTTGCGGCTTTCACGACCGCTGTAATTGGCGCCACCACCGAACAGCAGACGCTTGTCTGCGGTCAGGCGGTAGTAGTCGAGCACGAAACGGCAATCGTAGACGGCCAGGTCTTTCGGGTTGATCGCCTGGGCCACTTCATCAGACAGCGGCGCCGTTGCCACGATGCCCCCGGCCGCCGGGAAGATCTTCCCGCTCATCTTGCGCCGTTCCAGGCGATGATAGGCGTTGCCCGCTAACACCACCCGGTTGGCCGTGATGCGGCCGCCCTCGGTCACCACCACCGGCGTGTCGCCGTGTTCAATGTCGATGACCCTGGACTGTTCAAAGATCTGGGCACCCAGCTCGGTGGCCGCGCGCGCTTCGCCAAGCACCAGGTTCAGCGAGTGCACATGCATGTTTTTTCGGTTGTAGAGCGCGCCATGGTAGATGTCGGTTTCGAGGTAATCCGGCATATCCTCACGCTCCAGCAGCGTGACCTCGTCACCCATGCCGCGTCTGACGGCTTCAGCGTAACTGGCCTGAAGTTCCCTCATGTGCGATGGCTTGTAGGCGGCGTGCAGGTGCCCGTGCTTGAGGTCGCAGTCGATATTGTATTTCGAGACCCGGTTGCGAATGATGTCATGCCCGCGCCAGCGAAGCTGCCAGACAAAGTCTTCCGCATCAGTGCCGAGCGTTTTACGCATCTGTTTGCGCATGGCCTCATCGCCGGACAGTGAGCCGGTAATCTGCCCGCCATTGCGCCCGGTGGCGCCCCAGCCGATGCGATTGGCCTCGACCAGGGCCACTTTATAGCCACGCTCGGAGAGCTCAAGAGCGGTATTTACACCGGTAAAGCCGCCACCGACGATGGCGACATCCACCTGAATATCGCCAGTCAGCCGTGGGTAGTTGGAATCTTCTTTGATGGTCGCCGTGTAATAGGCGCCCGTTCTTGGTTCACTCATGCGCGCTTCTTATTCTGACTGTCGGGTGATTGATAGAGGAGGGTAGGCGGCAGCGGCGGATCGGGGCGGGCGTCACGAAACCCTGCCCCGATCCACTATGGTTCAGAGCTTGAACCAGGTGGCCTTGATCTCGCTGTATTTGTCGAAAGCGTGCAGGGACTTGTCGCGGCCGTTACCGGACTGCTTGTAGCCACCGAACGGTGCGGTCATGTCGCCCAGATCGTATTCGTTCACCCATACCGAACCGGCGCGCAGTTTGCGGGCCACCCGATGGGCGCGGGACAGGTTGTTGGTCCACAAGCCCGCTGCCAGGCCATAAATGGAATCGTTGGCGATCTTCAGTGCGTCGTCTTCATCGCTGAACCGGATGACCGACAGCACCGGGCCGAAGATTTCTTCCCGGGCGATGGTCATGTCGTTGTTCACGTTCTCGAACACGGTCGGTTCAACGAACAGGCCGCCTTCCACCGGCATTACCTGCTGGCCGCCGACGGTCATGTTCGCGCCTTCCTTCTGTCCGATCTGGATGAAATCCAGTACCCGCTCCATTTGTGCGTTATCGACAATCGCACCGACATTGGTGTTCGGGTCCAGCGGATGCCCCGGGCGCCATTTCGCGACCAGTGCGCGCACCTTCTCCATGAACTCATCGGCGACGCTGTCTTCCACCAGCAAGCGGGAGCCGGCGGTACAGACTTCTCCGGCATTGAAGCAGATACCAGCGGCCGCACCGGCTGCCGCGGCATCCAGGTCGGCATCGGCGAAAACAATGTTGGCCGACTTGCCGCCCGCTTCGGTCCATACCCGTTTCATGTTGGACTCACCGGCGTAAATCATCAGCTGTTTGGCGATGGCGGTTGAGCCGGTAAAGGCCAGCGTATCGACGTCCATATGCAGGGCCAGTGCCTTGCCAGCGGTGTGTCCGAAACCGGGCAGAACGTTGAACACCCCGTCCGGAATGCCGGCCTCGGTTGCCAGCTGCGCCAGGCGCAGGGCGGTCAGCGGTGATTTTTCCGAGGGCTTCAGTATGAAGGAGTTACCCATGGCCAGCGCCGGGGCGAATTTCCAGGCCGCCATAATCATCGGGAAATTCCACGGCACGATGGCGGCAACCACGCCGACCGGTTCGCGGGTGATCATGCCCAGCTGATCGTGTGGTGTCGGTGCGATTTCGTCGTACAACTTGTCCACCGCTTCAGCGGTCCAGCTCAATGCGCGCACGGTGGCGTTGACGTCTACCGAGCGGGAATCGCCGATCGGCTTACCCATGTCCAGTGTTTCCAGCAACGCCAGTTCATCGGCGTTGGCCTCGATCAGCTCGGCCCACTTGAGCAAGACCGCTTTTCGCTTGGCCGGGGGCAGTTCACTCCAGACGCCACGGTTGAATGAGTCGCGTGCGGCGTCCACCGCAACGTTCACGTCGGCTTCCTGGCAGGAGGCGACCCTGGCCAGCACACGATTGTCGATTGGGGAAACGGTATCAAAGGTGTCTCCGCCCACCGCATCGACATAGCGGCCGTTGATGTAAGCGCGACCCTCGGGCTTGAGGCTTGCCGCGAGGGATTGCCAATGTTCGAAGGTGTGCTGTTGTGCCATGGAAGCCTCGACTGTTGCTGGTTTAAATGGTTGCGTTGTTTAAATCAGGGTAGTTGCCAACATACTGCAACTTTAAGGTTTATTTCAATATATTGAACATAATTCCCGGAGAACACCGAATTTGACCATTGCCTGGCTGTGAAATTCAGTTTTTTTGACATTTAAATCGGGGTCAGGGTTGATGTTTATTTTATTTAACATACACTCGGGAAAAATTGTTCAAAAAAAAGAACACAGAAGGTGCAAGAGATGAGCATGATGTCAGCCCCCTCCATGGACTCGTTCTGGATGCCGTTTACGGCAAATCGCCAATTCAAAGCCAATCCCCGGATGTTTGAGTCCGCCGAAGGCATGTACTACAAAACGCCGGATGGCCGTTCCGTGCTCGACAGCACCGCAGGTCTCTGGTGTGTGAATGCCGGCCATGGCCGGACGCAGATCTCGGAAGCCGTCAGTCGCCAGATCCAGAATCTGGACTTTGCACCGACGTTCCAGCTTTGCCACCCGATGGCCTTCGAGCTGGCCGAGCGGCTGACCAAATTGTCACCGGCCGGTATGGACCATGTCTTCTTTTGTAACTCCGGTTCAGAGTCCGTCGATACCGCGCTGAAAATCGCGCTGGCTTACCATCGGGTGAAAGGTGATGCAGGCCGTACCCGCCTCATTGGCCGGGAAAAGGGTTATCACGGTACCGGCTTCGGCGGTATTTCCGTGGGCGGCCTGGTGAACAACCGCCGCGCATTCGGATCGCTGCTGAACGGTGTCGATCACCTGAAGCATGCCTGGACTCCGGGCACCGAATTTACCAAAGGCCAGCCCGAGGTAGGTGCCAACCTGGCCGATGAGCTGGAAGGTATCATTGCCCTGCACGGCGCTGAAACCATCGCGGCCGTTATTGTTGAACCGATTGCCGGTTCCGGCGGTGTGTGGGTTCCCCCGAAGGGCTACCTGCAGCGCCTGCGGGATATCACCCGCAAGCACGGCATCCTGCTGATCTTTGATGAAGTGATCACCGGTTACGGCCGCATCGGCGGTGCGTTTGCGTCCAATCATTTCGACATCACGCCGGACCTGATTACCTCTGCCAAGGGTCTCACCAACGGTGCGATTCCCATGGGCGCGGTGTTTGTCAGTAACGAGATTCACGATGCGTTCATGACCGGCCCGGAAGAAGCCATTGAACTGTTCCATGGCTACACCTATTCCGCGCATCCGGTCGCTTGCGCAGCGGCGCTGGCCACCCTCGACATTTATGAGAAGGAAAACCTGTTCAACAAAGCCTATGAACTGGGTGAGTACTGGCAGGAACAGCTGCACAGCCTGAAAGAGTTTGATGTTGTCAAAGACATTCGCAATTACGGTCTGGTCGGCGGGATCGAATTCCATTCCGGCGATAAGCCCGGCCAGCGCGGCTACGACGTGTTCGAACACTGCTTCTGGAAAGGCAATGTGATGGTCCGTTACACCATGGATATCCTCGCCATGTCGCCACCGCTGATCGTCGAGAAAGAACACATCGATGAAGCCATTACCGCCCTGCGCAACGGTATCAAAGCGCTGTATTGAGCACCCGTATTGAATTAACCAGTAAAAAAGAGTCAGGAACCGGCGTTGTCCGGCCATCAGGAGAGTTATGAAAACGATCAACCACTTTATTAACGGAGAGCTGACATCCGCCAGTGAACGACATGCGCCGGTGTTCAATCCAGCCCTTGGCGCTCAGGCCGCACAGGTGTCACTGGCGTCAGCCGGTGAAGTTGAGCAGGCCATTGCGGCCGCGAAAGCGGCCTTTCCGGCCTGGTCCAATACCAGCCCGCTGGTGCGCTCGCGGATTCTGTTCCGCTTCAAGATGATGCTCGAAGAGCGCATCGATGACCTGGCCCGGATCGTCACCGCCGAGCATGGCAAAGTCTTTGAAGATGCCAAAGGCGAGATTATCCGCGGGATGGAAGTGGTTGAGTTTGCCTGTGGTGCGCCGTCGATCCTGAAAGGTGAAATTACCGAACAGGTGGGTACCGGCGTTGATGCCTACTCGGTCAATCAGGCGCTGGGTGTTGTGGCGGGTATCACGCCGTTCAACTTCCCGGCCATGGTGCCGATGTGGATGTGGCCGGTCGCCATTGCCTGCGGTAACACCTTTGTCCTGAAACCGTCTGAAAAGAACCCGACCGCGGCGCTGGTTATTGCCGAGTGGCTGAAAGAAGCCGGCTTGCCGGACGGCGTGTTTAACGTGGTGAACGGCGACAAGGAAGCGGTGGACGTTCTGCTGAGCCATGAGGACATCGAAGCTGTGTCCTTTGTCGGCTCCACGCCGATCGCCGAATACATCTACACCACCGCGAGCAGCCACGGCAAGCGCGTGCAGGCTCTGGGTGGTGCCAAGAACCACATGATCGTCATGCCGGATGCTGACATCGACGCGGCCGTCAACGCCCTGACCGGTGCTGCCTATGGTTCGGCCGGCGAGCGCTGCATGGCCATCTCGGTGGCTGTTGCAGTCGGCGACATCGCCGATGAGCTGGTGGACAAGCTGGCCGCCAAAGCCCGCAGCCTCAAGATCGGTAATGGTGAGAACCTCGGCCTGGATATGGGCCCGCTGATCAGCAAAGAGCACTACGACAAAGTCAAAGGCTATGTCGACGCCGGTGTTGAGCAGGGCGCGACACTGGTGGTCGATGGCCGTAATTTGGTGGTTGAAGGCTGTGAGGAAGGTTACTTCCTGGGCGGCTGCCTGTTTGATCACGTCACACCGGACATGACCATCTATCAGGAAGAAATCTTCGGCCCGGTGCTGTGTGTGGTGCGCGTGGATGACTACGCCACCGCGGCCAAGCTGATTAATGATCACGAATACGGCAACGGCACCTCCATCTTTACCCGCAGCGGTTCGGTGGCGCGCAAGTTCAGTCACGACATCCAGGTCGGTATGGTTGGCATTAACGTGCCGATTCCGGTACCCATGGCGTTCCATTCCTTCGGTGGCTGGAAGCGTTCACTCTTCGGTGGGCATCACATGCATGGCCCGGAAGGCGTGAAGTTCTATACCCGCCGGAAAGCCGTGACGGCTCGTTGGCCGGAAGGCGATATCGGCACTGCAGAATTTGTCATGCCGACCATGAAGTAGAGACCGAAAGGTCATCCTCGAATGGATCGTGGATGACCTTTTTGCATTTCCCTATCAGGCCCGTCGTTAACCTTGAGCAACAGGATTGGTTATGAGTCAAATCACTTCCATCTTCGATGTCACAACCACCGGTATCACCGCTGAAAATTACCTGCCGGACGCCGCCAAAATTCTTTCGGGCAAGCCTGAGCAGAATGTCTGGAATGGCTTCTCGTCGCGGGATGAAAAGTTCCATGTGGGAACCTGGGATTCACAAGCCGGCGAGTGGACCATCAGCTACAGCGAAGACGAATTCTGTCTGATTCTGGAAGGTGAGTCGGTCATATCCGATAAAGACGGCAATCAGAAAACCGTCAAGGCGGGAGACCAGTTTGTCATCCCCGCCGGCTTCGAGGGCACCTGGTCAGTGCCGTCTTACTGCAAGAAGATTTACGTCATTTACGAGGCCTGACCGACGATGGCGCAGCGCACGGAACACACAGGCTCTTATTACGCCGCTACCCGTAACGACAAGACCGATCGCGCGGCACTGACTGACGCCATCGAAGCCGATGTCTGTATTGTCGGCGCCGGCTTTACCGGCATTTCATCGGCTTTGCATCTGGCCGAAGCCGGTTTCAAAGTGGTCGTTCTGGAAGCGGCACGTATCGGCTTTGGCGCCAGCGGCCGCAATGGCGGTCAGCTGGTGAACAGCTACAGCCGTGACATCGACGTTATCGAAAACAACTACGGAAGCGAGCTGGGCAAGGCGCTGGGTGATATGGCCTTTGAAGGCGCCAACATCATCCGCGAACGCATTGAGAAATACGATATTCAGTGCGATTACAAACCCGGTGGCATTTTCGCGGCGTTCAACAAGCGCCAGATGCATGAGCTGACCGAACAGCAGCAGCTCTGGGAGCGTTTCGGGCACAGCAACCTGGAACTGTTGGATGCCGACGGTATCCGCAAGCACATCGCCAGTGATGCATACGTCGGCGGCCTGCTCGACCATAACGGTGGGCACATCCACCCGCTGAACCTGCTGCTGGGTGAAGTGGCGGCGTTCGAAAACCTCGGTGGCCAGGTTTTCGAGGATTCCAGGGTGGTTGACCTGATTCGCAGTGAGCGCCCTGTGGTCAAGACGGCCTCGGGGCAGGTGACTGCGGATTACGTTTTGCTGGCCGGCAACGCCTATATGGGCGGGCTTGTGCCGGAACTCGACGCCAAGGCCATGCCCTGTGGCACCCAGATTGTCACCACCGAAGTGCTCGACGAGTCCGTGGCGAAGTCGCTGATCCCGGGCGGACATTGTGTCGAGGACTGTAACTACAAGCTCGACTACTATCGCGTTACCGGTGACAACCGACTGCTGTACGGTGGCGGCGTTACCTATGGCGGTGGCGACCCTGCGTCCATTGAGCGGTTTATCCGGGGGCATCTGGAAAAGACCTTCCCGCAGCTCAAAGGCGTGAAGTTTGATTTTGCCTGGGGCGGTGACTTCCTGCTGACCATGAGCCGTTTGCCGCAGTTTGGCCGTCTGACACCGAAGATTTTCTACGCTCAGGGGTACTCCGGACACGGTGTGACCACCACGCATCTCGCCGGTCGTCTGGTGGCAGAAGCGCTGAAAGGGCAGGCCGAACGGTTCGATGCCTTCGGGCAGCTGAAACACTTTCCGTTCCCAGGCGGGCGTTTGCTCCGGGCCCCATACACCGCGATAGGCGCGCTGTATTACGGGCTGCGCGACAAACTTGGCGTTTAGGTGGGGGAGCCGGTGGTGACTGTCGCAGTGCGCCCGATTCAAGGCTCAGACTGGCCTGCTATTGATGCTATTCAACGGCAGGCCTACCCCGACGACCTGCATGAAGAGATTGCGGTGTTGCAGCAGAAACAGCAGCGTTCCCCGGATACCTGCTGGGTGGTCACCGATGGTGATGACCAGGTGGCGGGGTATCTGCTCGCCCATCGCTGGCCGAGTGCAACGGATGTGCCAGCGCTTGACCAGCCATTGCCAGCCATTGGCGGTAATGTTATGTATATCCATGACATGGCGCTCGCACCGAGCGCCCGGGGAAGGAGGCTTTCAAGGTTGCTTTGGCAGGAACTGATCGAACAGGTTCGACGTGAGAACCTCACAACCCTTGCTCTGGTAGCCGTGAACGACTCGCAGGATTATTGGCAGCACAGGGGGTTTGAAATCACGGCCCCTGTGGCGCCGGAAAAAGGCTACGGAAACCGTGCCGTTCAAATGGTAATGACACTCTAAATCAGGGCTTATGCCCTGATTTTTTTTGCGTGGAACCCGGGCGGTGGCATGGAGGCCATCGTGTATATAAAGAATGAGAAAAGCATGGACGTACTCGCCAACAGCAACGATCTATAAATTATTAGAAAAAGGAACGTAAAAGCATGTTGAAAGAGAAACTCACCGTACTGGCTACCACCTCACTGCTCGGCGTAAGCATGGCTGGCAATGCAATGGCCGCAGGTAACGTTAATTTTTACAACTGGTCAGACTACATCGCCGAGGAAACCCTGCCTGGGTTTACCGAAAGCACCGGCGTTACCGTCAAATACGATGTGTTTGACAGCAACGAAGTGCTGGAAGCGAAGCTGCTGGCCGGATCGTCCGGTTACGATGTGGTGGTGCCTTCGGCATCGTTCATGGGCAAGCAGATTACTGCAGGCGCGTACCAGAAGCTGGATAAGAGCAAGCTCACCAACTGGGATAACCTGAACCCGGTGATCATGAAAGTGATTGAAACCATTGATCCGGGCAACCAGTACTCAGTGCCCTATCTGTGGGGCACCACGGGCATTGGTTATAACCCCCAAAAGGTGGCGGAAGTTTTGGGTGAGGATGCCCCGACGGACTCCTGGGATCTGGTGTTCAAGCCAGAGAACCTCGCCAAGCTCAGCGACTGTGGCGTTGCGTTTCTGGACGCACCGGCCGAGGTGATTCCCGCAGCGCTGCACTACCTGGGGCTGGATCCGAATTCCGAAAACCCGAAAGACTATGAGCAGTCCGAGGCACTGCTGAGCGAACTGGCACAGCACGTGACTTACTTCCACAGCTCCCGCTTTATTGGCGATCTGGCCAATGGTGACATCTGTGTGGCCGTCGGCTGGAGCGGTGACATTCTTCAGGCCGCCACGCGTGCCGAAGAAGCGGGTAACGGCGTGGAAGTGGCGTACACCATTCCGAAAGAAGGTGCGGGCATGTGGTTCGACATGCTGACCATTCCGGCGGATGCCAGCAACGTCGACGAAGCTCATCAGCTGATTAACTACCTGATGGATGCCGAGGTAATTGCCGGCGTATCCAACTACGTTTGGTATGCCAATGGCAACAGCGCATCAACGCCGTTGATCGATGAAGAAGTGACGGGTGATCCAAGCATCTACCCGACTCCTGAGGTCGAGGCCAAGCTGTACACCTTTAAAGTGCTGCCGCGCAAAATCGATCGCATCGTGACGCGCTCCTGGCAGACCATCAAATCTGGTAACTAATCGGGTTTGAGTGCTGACGAAAAAGCCGGTAACACATGTGTTACCGGCTTTTTTTTTGCCTGCTTAAGTGATCAGCCCGCCGGCCAGACGACTCAGGCTGTTCAATGGCTTGTGCAGCCACGGCAGTTTCTTTTCGTGGCACAGCCAGTCTTCCAGGGCGAACAGTTTGCCCAGCATGTGATAACCCAGCCACGGCACAGGTTCGGCTTCCCAGTTTTTCAATTGGCTGGGGCTGCCGCGGATCACCCACGGCTGCTGGGTGTAGATGCTGCCGGATTCAGTGATCAGCTCGGCCAGTGTCTGACCAAACAGGTGCGAGGCACCGACACCCTCGCCGCCGTAGCCGCCCGCATAGGCAATGCAGCTGTCTTTATCGAACCCGGCAAACGGCCGAAAGCCGCGGCTCATGGCCAGTGAGCCTGCCCAGCGGTATTGGATGTCCTGTTCGGTCAGGCTGGGGAACAAGCGCCGGAGAAAGGTGGCTGGTGCCCGGAAAGCCGGGTCGTCCGGGGTGAATTCAAAGCGTGCCCTTGCGCCAAACTGATAGCCGCCGCGGGCGCCGAACACCATGTGGCCGCCCTGACTGCGCTGCCCATAGGTAATGCTCCGGCACAAGTCGCTGAACGCCAGCCCGGGCTTGTTCACGGTCTGTTGCCATTCGTGTTCCGACAGGGCTCGTGTGGCAATCACGTTGGAATAAACCGGCAACCGCTTTCTGGACAGTGGTTGCCAGGTGGCGGGGAAGGCTTCGCTCGCCAACACAATGTGGCCACATTGCACCGGTTGGGCGTTGATGGTGAGTCTGCGGCTGGTGACTTCGTCAACCCGTGCACGTTCAACAATCTGAACGCCCATGCCTTTGAGTGTGTGGGCCAGGCCGAGGCAGAGCTTGATCGGGTTGATGGTTGCGCAGTGGGGTGAGTACAGCCCGCCATAAACATCCGGCAGGTTCAGAAGGCTTTCTGTGTCGGGTTTCGAGAGCCAGTGAAAGGCCGATTCCGGTTGGCCGCTGCTGCGGATCCCGTGCAGCCACGACCGTGCGGCATGGATCTGTTCGGGATACCGTGCTGCGGCGTACAGCACCCCCGCATGACTGAAATCACAATCGATCCGGTGCCGTTCGCAAATGGCCCGAACGCGCTCGACGATGCCATACAGCAATTGCTGACTTTGCTCGCGCTCGCTGGCGGGTAAGCTGCCGAGCCAGTCTTCCTGGCCGGCGATGCCACCGATGAGCCAGCCACCGTTGCGCCCAGAGGCGCCGTAGCCAACATGGTGCTGTTCGAAGATGGCGATGCGCCAGGCCGGGCGCAGTTGCTTGAGAAAATAGGCGGTCCACAGACCAGTGAAGCCGGCACCGACAATGGCGACATCCACTGGCTGCAGTTCGGGGCAGGGGGCGGCAGGTTCAGGTTCCGGCAGCCCCTGCCACCAGAGAACGGCTTGGGTCAGTGCGCTTGAATCAGGCATAACCCAGGAGCAGGTCGTACTCCAGCTGGGTAATCTGTTGTTCAAACAGGTGCAGGTCGTGCCATTTGCAGGCCTGGTAAACCTTCACGAAGGATTCACCGAACCAGTCCGCCACGCGCACGTCTTTTTTCATGTTGCGCAGGGCATCACGAAGATTGTCGGCCACATGCGGATGTTCCTGGTCGTAGGCATTGCCGGTTACCGGGGCGGACGGTTCCATGCGGTGCTGGATGCCTTCGGTGACGCCGGCGATCACCGCCGTTGCCACCAGGTAAGGGTTGGCATCGGCACCGGCCATGCGGTGTTCGATCCGGGTAGCGGCTTTGGAGCCGGAGGGAATGCGCAAGGCGACCGTGCGGTTATCGTAGCCCCAGTTCTTGGCGGTCGGCGCAAAGGCGCCCGGCGCCAGGCGACGGTAACTGTTGATGTTCGGGGCCATAAACGCCTGGGTGCTGTCCGCCATGCTGAGCAGACCGGCAACCATATTGCGCATGATGGGATTATCGACCGGGTTGTCTGCCGCCAGCACGTTCTTGCCATCCTGCATCAGGCTCAGGTGCATGTGCAGGCCATTTCCCGACTCTTCAATATAGGGTTTCGCCATGAAGGTGGCTTCCATTCCGTGCTTTCGGGCAACGTGGCGGATAACCCGCTTCAGCAGAATGGCATGGTCAACCGACCGCACGATGTTGTCCGAATGGTGCAGGTTCACCTCAAACTGGCCGGGTGCGTACTCTGCAATCACCGTGTCTGCGGGTATGTTCTGCGCCCGGGCGGCCTGGAGCACATCCTGAATAAAGGCGTCGTATTCATTCAGGTCGTCAATGGAGTAGACCTGGCAGGAGCCCATACGGCGGCCGGTGGTCGAGGATGCTGGCGGACGCAGCCCGCCTTGGGCATCGCGATCCATATCCACCAGGTAGAATTCCAGCTCGGCGGCGAAGCCCACCTGATAGTTCAGTTTGTTAAAGCGCTCAAGGGCGTTACAGAGAATCTGGCGTGGGTCGCTGAAAAAGGGTTCGTCGTTGTCATCGACCATGGTGCACAGCGCCTGCGCCCGGCTGCCGTCCTCAATCCAGGGCACAATGGCCAACGTCTCCGGAATCAGTCGGCATCTCTGGTCGCGATCACCCACGTCCACGCCCAGTCCCGCCGATTCCACCGTGGTTCCCGTGGCGTCCAGCGACATCACAGAACCCGGCAGATAAAAGCCCTGAGTGACAACCTTTTCCAGTAGATTGCGTTCAATTCGCTTTCCACGCAGAACACCGTTCAAGTCACTGATCAGCAGTTCTATGGTGGTGACCTTCGGATAGCGCTTCAGAAAAGCGGAGACTTCGTTCTCAGTCATAGAGTTCGGCCCGTGTTGTTCTGCAGACTGGCTGCGCATGCGTGCGTTATGGGTGATCTATATATTGAACATAAGTTAACTGTATTTCTGAGTGAGTTCAAACAAAACCCTCGCTAAAAAGGTCAATATAATGCACAAAATGGGGGTGTCGTGCCCAAGAATGGGGCAGTCGAAATCAGTATTTTGAACATGTAAAGCTTTTTGCAAGAAAATGACGAAATTGGTGTTTAAAATAATTTATGGTTGTGTATGCTGAGGGTGTTCAAGATTTGAGTGCAACCTAGAATGATGAATTTAAATCGAAAACCGCTGGTTGGGGTGATAAGCGATACCCAGACGATTGATCCGCATGTGTTTCACACCGCGGGCGACAAATATGTCACTGCTCTGGCGCAGGCGTCAGGTGTGGTACCAATCATCCTGCCGTCCTTGTTGCCCGATGTTCAGGTAACTGATTATCTTAGCCGCCTGGATGGCATCTTCCTGACCGGCGCCTATTCCATGGCCGATCCCGACCTGTATGGCGAGTCCCGAATCGACCTGCCGTATCGGTACGATGCCCGTCGTGACGCGTTAGCGAAAGCGCTGATCGATGCGGTGATCGCATCCGATCTGCCCCTGTTTGGCGTTTGCCGGGGGTTCCAGGACATTAACGTCGCGCTGGGAGGATCGTTGCATCAGGCGGTGCAGGACGTTGCCGGATTCAGCGATCACCGGGAAGACAAAACGGTTGCGCTTGCCGAGCAGTACGCCCCCGCGCATCGGGTCGACCTGGTGTCCGGTGGCCTTCTGGAGGGCATCGTTGACCGCCCGTCCATGAACGTGAACTCGCTCCACTCCCAGGGTATTAACCGCCTGGGGTCTGGTCTGTCCGTTGAAGCGAATGCACCAGACGGACTCATCGAGGCGCTTTCCATCGACGCCCTGTCTTTTGGCCTGGCCGTGCAGTGGCATCCGGAATGGGAAGTCATGGAAAACCGAGAACAAAAACTTATTTTCGAGGCCTTTGGCGATGCGTGTCGTGCGCGACAGTCAAAGTAATAGGTATGGAAGAACTGAAGAAGTGGTTAACCGAACACAAGATCACTGAGATCGAATGTATCACCTCGGATCAGACCGGAATCGCCCGCGGCAAGATCATGCCGACGGACAAGTTCCTGGCTGAGGGTGGCATTCGTCTGCCCGAGAGCATTCTGCTGCAGACCGCGACGGGCGATTATCCCGACGACGAAGTCTTCTACCGGCTGCTCGACCCGCGCGACATTGACATGATCCTGCGCCCGGACGGCGTCCCCTACACCATCCCCTGGGCCGCTGAGCCGTCTGCGCAGATCATCCATGATTGCCACGATTCCATGGGTAACCTGATGGAGTTGTCGCCGCGGGCCGTGCTGAAAAAAGTGCTCGCATTCTATGCAGATCAGGGTTGGCAGCCCATCGTGGCGCCGGAAGTCGAGTTCTACCTGACCAAGCGCAGTACCGATCCGGACATCCCTCTGGAGCCGCCGTACGGCCGCAGTGGTCGCCAGGAAAGCGGTCGCCAGAGTTTCAGCATCGATGCCGCCAACGAGTTTGACCCGATTGTTGAAGACATCTATGCCTGGGCCGAAGAGATGGGCCTGGACATTGATACCCTGATTCACGAAGAGGGTGCCGCGCAGCTGGAGTTCAACTTCCGCCACGGCGATGCACTGAAGCTGGCGGATCAGGTGTTCATTTTCAAGCGTCTGGTGCGCGAAGCCGCGCTGAAACACAAGATGAACGCCACCTTCATGGCCAAGCCGGTGTCCGGTGAGCCGGGCAGCTCCATGCATATCCACCAGTCACTGGTCGATGCCAAAACCGGCAAGAGCCTGTTCTCCAACAAAGACGGCACCGCTTCCACGCTGTTCCACCATTACATCGGTGGTCTCCAGGCGTACATTCCGAACGTGATGCCCATGCTGGCACCGAACGTGAACAGCTATCGCCGTTACCTGCCCGGTGCCGATGGCAACTCACCGGTAAACATCGAGTGGGCCGAAGAAAACCGCACCGTTGGCCTGCGCGTGCCGGATGCACCGCCGGCCGCACGTCGTGTCGAAAACCGCCTGCCGGGCTCCGATGTGAACCCGTATCTTGCGCTGGCTGCCAACCTGCTGTGTGGCTACCTGGGCATGATCAACGAGGTGAAGCCCAGAACACCGGCGACCGGCCGCATGGGCAATGAAGCCGACGACACCATGCCGTGGAACCTTGAAGCGGCGCTGGAGAACATGAGCAATTGCGAAGAAATCCGCGAGATTCTCGGCAATGCCTTCGTCGATGGTTTCGTCGCCACCCGCTGGGCGGAGTACGAAGGGTTCAAGAAAGTGATCAGTTCCTGGGAGCGTCAGTACCTGCTCTCGACTGTCTGATGCGTGCCCGGAAGCGGGCAGGCAGGATTTAGATCGGCTCAAGCTGTTGCGCCGAACTAACGACTGGTAAAAAAACAAGCTCACCAGTATCCGGAAAGTAAAAAATCAATAAAGGTAGAGGCACAATGAAAGCAGTAACGAAGTCCCTTCTCGGGTTAGCTGTCGCAAGCACGGTCGCTTCAGCCAGCATGGCCGACGACCGCGTCGTTCGCGTCTACAACTGGTCCGACTACATCGCTGAAGACACGATTGAAAAATTTGAAGCCAAGACCGGCATCAAAGTCACCTACGACGTCTTCGACTCCAACGAAGTTCTGGAGGCCAAACTTCTGTCTGGTCAGTCTGGCTACGACGTAGTGGTACCGACATCCGATTATCTGGCGCGCCACGTCATGGCCGGTGCCTACCAGAAACTGGATAAGTCCAAGATCCCGAACTGGGACAACCTGGATAATAACCTGCTGGGCAACCTGGAAAACTACGACAAAGGCAACCAATACGGTGTTCCTTACCAGTGGGGTACCACCGGTATTGGCTACAACGTTGCCAAGGTTGAAGAAGCCCTGGGCGAAGACGCGCCCACCGAGAGCTGGGACCTGATCTTCAACCCGGAATACGCATCCAAGCTGGCCGACTGTGGCATCGCGGTGCTCGACTCGCCGGCAGAAGTGCTGCCTCTGGCCCTGTCCTACCTGGGGCTGGATCCCAACTCCAAGGATCGTGCCGACTACGACAAGGCCGCCGAGCTGATGAAGAGCATCAAGCCGAGCATCACTTACTTCCACAGCTCTCGCTACATCTCTGATCTGGCCAACGGCGACATCTGTCTGGCCATTGGTTACAGCGGTGACGTCTTCCAGGCCGCGGCCCGTGCAGAAGAAGCCGAAAACGGCGTCGAAGTGGCTTACTACATCCCGAAAGAAGGCACGGCGATGTGGTCTGACATGATGGCGATTCCAAAAGACTCCAAGAATGTCGACGAGGCCCACGAGTTCATCAACTTCGTTCTGGACGCACAGATCGGCGCCGACATTACCAACTATGTTTGGTACGGATCCCCTAACGTTGCAGCCAATGAGTTCATCGACCCGGAAATCCTGGAGCATCCCGGTATCTACCCGGTCGAGGGTACCAAGTTGTTCACGTTTGAGGTTCTGCCAGAGAAAATCAATCGTTACATGACGCGTACCTGGACCTCGGTCAAGTCTGACTAAGCATCTGTGCCGGGCACGCCTGTGCCCGGCTGTCCCTCTGGTGTTTTTTTGAAAAGATCCTTTTTATGACTGCTGATGAACTTGCGAGAAAAGACAGCCGTAAGCAAGACGAAATTCTGCTGAGCATCCGCAACCTCAACAAATACTACGACAGCGTGCTTGCGGTTGATGACATCAATCTGGACATTCGCCAGGGCGAGATTTTTGCTTTGCTGGGGGCGTCTGGTTCCGGTAAATCCACGCTACTCAGAATGCTGGCCGGTTTTGAACTGCCGTCGTCCGGTTCCATTCAGTTGCACGGCAACGACATTGCGCATCTGCCTCCCAATGAACGTCCGTTCAACATGATGTTCCAGTCCTATGCGCTGTTTCCGCACATGTCCGTGGAAAAGAACATTGCCTACGGCCTGAAGCAGGATGGCTTGGGCAAAGACGAGATTCATGACCGTGTGCAGAGCATGCTGAAGCTGGTGCATATGGAAAAATATGCCCGCCGAAAGCCCCATCAGCTCTCTGGCGGTCAGCGTCAGCGTGTTGCCCTGGTTCGCTCGCTGGCCAAACACCCGAAGTTGCTCCTGCTCGACGAGCCCATGGGCGCACTCGACAAAAAGCTGCGCACAGAAATGCAGCTTGAGGTGGTCGACATCATTGAACGGGTCGGCGTGACCTGTGTGATGGTTACCCACGATCAGGAAGAAGCCATGACCATGGCCGATCGCATTGCCATCATGGATGAAGGGGAGATTCAGCAGGTCGGTTCACCGGTGGATATCTACGAGAGCCCGATGAACCGCATGGTGGCGGAATTCATCGGCACGGTGAACGTGTTCGAATCGGAGATTGTCGACGACCAGGAAAATTACATGGTCCTGCGTTCGCCGGATGTCGAGAACGACATCTTCGTGGGCCGTGGCGTGTCTTCTGGTGTTGACGACAAGAACATGTTGTTCGCACTGCGTCCGGAAAAGACGTTCATCAGCCTGGATCGTCCGGACAAGCAACAGAATGTGACTCGCGGTGTTGTTGACGATATCGCCTACCTGGGTGGTCACACGGTTTATTACGTCAAACTGCCAACTGGAAAAATTGTTCACTGCTTCCTCGCCAATACCGAACGTCGCGCTGAACGTCCGGATTGGGAACAGGAGGTCTGGGTTCACTGGCAGGATGACGCTGGCATGGTTATGCGCTCATGAATACGTATCCGATGCTTAAGAAATTCCTGCCCCAGGGCCGGTATACCCTGATGGCCGCGCCATTCCTGTGGCTCGGCGTCTTCTTTCTGCTGCCCTTTCTGTTCGTTGCCAAGATTTCCGTCGCTGAAGGTGCGCTGGCGATTCCGCCATACACCGCCTTGTTCGAATGGCTTGATGGCGTACTGAACATCCGGGTCAGCCTGTATAACTTCCAGTGGCTGCTGGACGATCCGCTGTACATCCAGGCGTACTGGAATTCCATCAAGATGGCGTTCTGGTCCACGGTGTACTGCCTGCTGATCGGCTATCCGATGGCCTATGCCATCGCCAAGGCGCCCAGGGACAAGCAGACGGTATTGCTGTTGCTGGTGCTGCTGCCGAGCTGGACGTCGTTCCTGATCCGGGTCTACGCCTGGATGGGCTTGCTGAAGAACAACGGCCTCATCAACAGCGCGCTGATGTGGCTGGGCGTGATCAACGAACCGATCCAGATGCTGAACACCAACTTCGCCGTGTACATCGGCGTGGTGTATTCCTACCTGCCGTTTATGGTGCTGCCCCTGTACGCCAACCTGGTGAAGCACGATAACAGCCTGCTGGAAGCAGCCGCCGATCTGGGTGCTGGCCACATCAAACGCTTTTTCACCATCACCTTGCCGTTGTCGATGAACGGTGTGATTGCCGGCTCGATGCTGGTCTTCATCCCGGTGGTTGGTGAGTACGTGATTCCTGAGCTGCTGGGCGGCACCGAAACCATCATGATCGGTAAGGTGTTGTGGCAGGAGTTCTTCAACAATCGTGACTGGCCTGTCGCGTCTGCACTAGCGTTGATCATGGTGTTGATCCTGCTGGTTCCGATCGGGCTGTTCCACCGTATTCAGAACAAAGAGGGAGGCTTGTAATGGCACAGCGCTTCAGTTTTTCCCGCTTGATGTTCTGGGTCGGTATCGCGTTTCTGTATGTGCCGATGCTGATCCTTGTGGTGTATTCCTTCAACGAAAGCCGCCTGGTTACCGTGTGGGCTGGCTTCTCCGGGAAGTGGTACGTCGAACTGTTCCAGGATCAGCAGATCATGACCGCCGTCTGGCGATCACTGCAGATCGCCTTCCTGTCGGCCTCGGCCGCGGTGGTGCTTGCTGTGCTGGGGTCGCTGATCATGGTGCGGCACCGCAATTTCAAGGGCCGGACGCTGTTTTCGGGCATGATCACCGCACCGCTGGTGATGCCCGATGTCATCATCGGTCTGTCCATGTTGCTGCTGTTCGTGGCGATGGGGCAGATGATCGGCTGGCCCGCCAACCGCGGCATGCTGACCGTTTGGATTGCGCACACCACGTTCTGTCTCGCGTACTCCACGGTGGTGATCAGTTCACGCCTGCGTGAAATGGACCGCTCACTGGAAGAAGCGTCTCTTGATCTTGGCGCCGGACAGATCGGCACCTTTTTCTCGGTAACCCTGCCGATCATTTCGCCCGCCATTATTTCAGCCTGGCTGCTGTCGTTCACGCTGTCGCTGGACGATGTGGTGATCGCGAGCTTCGTGACCGGGCCGGGCGCCACCACCTTGCCGATCGAAGTCTTCAGTTCGGTCCGCCTGGGTGTGACACCGAAAATCAATGCGTTGGCCACATTGATTATTGCGGCTGTCTCGATCGTGGCCATCGCAAGTTGGTACTTCACCAAACGGATGAATGATCGGGTCAGTACTCAGTTAGCCGCGTCCTGATTTCAATTGACGGGGCAATCAGTCAGGGTAATGCAATGTCTGACTCTTTTGACCAATACGCAAACGGAGATCTGGCGTTCACGCGCCAGAGCAACTACGGAACCGCAATAGAAGCCATGTACGCCGGCGCAACCAGCTTTATGCGCCGGCTGTACACCCGGGATCTCACCGGCGTCGATGTTGCCGTCGTCGGTGTTCCCTACGACCTTGCCACCTCCAACCGACCCGGCGCACGGTTCGGGCCGCGCGCCGTGCGCACGGCCTCCACGCAGCTGGCCTGGGCACGCCCCTGGCCCTGGCGCAAGGACCCCTTCCGCACGCTCAACGTGGTCGACTACGGTGACTGCGTGTTCGACCCCGGCCGGCCCGAGCGCATCGTTGAGGAAGTCATGGCGTGGTATCAGCCGATTCTGGATGCTGGCGTGATTCCGCTGAGCATCGGTGGCGATCATTTCGTGACCTACCCGATCATCCGGGCGCTGGCTGACAAACACGGGCCGATTTCGCTGATCCACTTCGATGCCCACTGTGATACCTGGGCCGATGAAGAAGGGCGGATCGATCACGGCACCATGTTCTATCACGCTGCGAAGCAAGGCCTGGTGTCACCCGAGGATTCGGTTCAAATCGGCATGCGTACCGTGAATGAACGCAACCCCGGGTTTAACGTGTTTGATGCCATGTGGCTGCATGAAAACGGCATTGATGCAGCGGTGGAGAAAGTCCGGGCGATCGTCGGCGACCGGCCGGCCTACCTGACCTTCGACATCGACTTCCTTGACCCTTCCTGTGCTCCTGGCACCGGCACGCCGGTGTGCGGTGGTTTTGACACGCTCACGGCGATCAAACTGCTGAAGGGGCTGCAAGGGCTGAACCTGATCGGCTGTGATGTGGTGGAGGTTGCACCGCCGTACGATCACGCTGAAGTGACGGCCCTGGCTGGCGCGACAGTGGCCACCAACCTGGTTTGTCTGCTGGCGGCAGGCAAAGATCCGGAGTTCAGCTAGGCCGCCGCAGAAACAGGTAGTGCAGCCTGTGCAAGCAGGTGACTGACCGAAAGCCCCGTGATGCATCGCACATGGGGCTTTTGTCGTTTTTGCTGCGGGTATTTCGGCCTGCGGCCAATGCGCGTGATTCCCATCATAGAGTGGGCCGGGCTCCGGGCCTGTCGTTGGGCAGGGTCACCTCCCGGAGATCAACGACAACTGTCGCAAAACTTCGTTAACTGGACGCTTCAGGGCTTACAAGTCTATGAAAGTTATGGAATAGTGCTGGCAAGGGAGTTCGGGATGAGCGCACCATGAGCGCGCGCGAAAACGACAATCTGCGTATATCCCGCGGCAGCGCGTGCAAGGGCCTGATTCTTTGGGTCTTGCTATTCAATCTGTTGTAGAAATATATAATTTCCTGAAATTTCCATGTGAGTATAACGACCCGCTAAAAATGGTAGAAATTTGGGATGGCAATTGGGCAGATAGCCATGGGATAGATCAAGGCGCTAAGCGCTATGTGGCCATGCCCGTGAAAATACTGTCATCAATGGAAAGTTAATCAACACGGCTGACAAGTAAAGGGAGCGGACGTATAAATGCACCGCTGCTTTATGCGTTATATTTTTTAAGAGAAAGGGACCTTGTTTTGATTATTGACGAATTGGCTGAAAATCCCGCTAATGCAATGTGTGCGGCTATTGCTGCGATAATTTTCGCATACCTAGGCTACAACGCTGTGCCTGATGGGTCTTTCAACTTTTTGCATCTGCTCGGTGGTTTGGTAGGGTTTTTTATCGGTTATATTGTGGGCCTTTTCACCCTAGGGCTTTTGGGTATAGCTATAGGTCTTGGCCTTTTAGTCGGTAGCGGCTATTTCATTTTCTTCATTTGTATACCGTGGCTATTCGATAAATCGTAAATATAAAAAGGCCATGAAGGTGGTTCCGGGCCGACGGCCCTCTATCGGACGCCCTTATCAGGGCGCTGATCTTGCACCTCTTTAGTGGACACTCCTGACCTATGATTGGACTTTCCCCACTCCGCTGGCTCTTACCGCCAGCGCTGTTAATGAAAATCCGCGCATGAACGTAACGATCAGGCCAGAAAACGCGGGAGATGCCGGGAAGATACGGGCGGTAACTGAGGCCGCGTTCGCGGCATCGCCTTACGGGTACAACAACGAGGCGGGCATTGTGAGTGCACTGCGGCAGGCGGATGCCTTGTCACTCTCCCTTGTGGCGGAAAGCGCTGGAATGGTGGTTGGCCACGTCGCCGTTTCACCGGTGCAGATTTCTGATGGCGCTCAAGGCTGGTATGGGCTGGGGCCTATGTCAGTGTTGCCCGAGTGCCAATGTCAGGGCGTCGGCACCTTGCTGATGCGGGAAACACTCGATGAGTTGCAGCAGGCTGGCGTGAGCGGGTGTGTGTTGTTGGGCGATCCAGGCTATTACGGAAAATTCGGCTTCGCCCGGGTTCCAGGTCTTGTATTCCCCGGAGCCCCGGCACAATACTTTCTGGCCTTGAAACTCTGCGGACAATGCCCCGTCGGCACGGTTTCCTACCATGAGGCATTCGCAGCCGGGGCCTAACACAACCTTGCTGCGGGCGTTTCTGGTGTGTCCTCCGCAGGCCCGTAATGGCCACCGGCCCTATCGGATTTTTTGCAGGGCAGCGTCGATGTCGCGGCTTGTTTCCGGGCGCACGACCCGCGCCATTTCTTCACCGTTTTTCAAAAATATCAGAGACGGCCAGTTCTTCACGCCAAACGTGCGCCCCAATCGGCGGCCTTTGCCATCTTCAACCTTCACGTGCGGAATGTCCGGGTGGTTGTCCATTGCCGTCTTGATGGCCGCCTGAGCGCCCCGGCAGATGCCGCACCAGTTGGTGCCGAATTCGATCACCATGGGCCCTGCGCTCTGGTTCAGCTCCTCACGGCTCAGCGTTTCGGGGGTATATTGGCTGGTGTACGACATAGTGTCTCCTCATGGGGCATCGGCCATCTGTCTTGGGGTGTCCGCACTCGGATGCTACCGTGTAATGGATTCAGTTATCCAGATTGTGGGGTGGGGCTATGGCAGGTGGATGGTCACGGGATGGTGCGGTTCAGGAGCAGATTGATGCCAGCGTTGCAGACGAGATTGAGCGCGCTCGCAGCCAGCTGGCCGGAGGCGAGAGCGCCGCGAACTGCGATGAGTGCGACGCCCCGATTCCAGAGGCCCGGCGCAAGGCGATTCCCGGTGTCCGGCTGTGCATTGGCTGTCAGTCGGAACAGGAAAAGCAGGATTCTCGCGCCGGCGGTATCAATCGCAGAGGCAGTAAGGACAGCCAGCTTCGATAACCCGTTGGCCCCGGTAGTTGATTGGTGTCAGACCAGGTCCTTCGCCCGGTGATACAGCATTCCCACAGCCAGCAGCGGTGAGCGGAATCGTCGGCCTCCGGGGAAGCGCATGTGGTGGATGCGTTCAAACGTCAGCATCCGGTCAGACTCACCCTCAATGTGCTCGGCAATCACCCGCGCTGCCATGTGCGTGGCGTTGATGCCGTGGCCGGAATAGGCCTGGGCAAAGTAGACGTTTTCCATCAGGCGGCCGATCTGCGGCATACGGTTGGCCCCGATGCCGATCATGCCCCCCCACTGGTAGTCGACCTTGATGTCTTTCAGGTACGGAAATACCTTGTCCATGTTCGGTTTCAGAGCGCCAACAATGGACGCCGGATCGCGGCCGGAATAGTTGCACAGGCCGCCGAAGATCAGGCGGTTGTCGGCACTGAGGCGGTAATAGTCCAGCGCGACCCGCTGGTCGCAGACGCCCATGTTCTGCGGCAGCAGTTTGCGGGCCAGATCCTCGGGTAATGACTCGGTCGCAATCACGTAGCTGCCGGCGGGCAGAACCTTGCCTTCAAGCTTGGGGTTCAGGCCGGCGACGTGGGCGTTGCCGCAGATAATCAGTTTGTCGCAGCGAACCGAACCATTGGCGGTTTTGACGTGGACGGTGGGGCCGTACTCAATATCGGTGACGGCGGACTGTTCAAATAATTGAGCACCGCAGTCGATCGCCGCCTTCGCTTCGCCGAGCACCAGGTTCAGCGGGTGCAGGTGGCCGCTGCCCATGTCCACCAATCCACCAATGTAGTTATCGGAGCCGACGATGGTGTGCATCTCGTCGGCGGCTACCATGCGCACTTCGTGGTCATAGCCCATGCTCTCGAGCCAGGCCTTGTCCTCTTCCAGGGCTTTTAGCTGACGCGGCTTGTGGGCCACATCGCAATAGCCCATGACCAGATCGCACTCGATGTTGTAGCGTTTGACGCGCTCGCGAACGATGTCGACGGCTTCCAGCCCCATCTTCTTGATGGACTCGACGCCGGACTGTCCGATCTCGTTTTCGAACTTGTCGACGTCTTCGCCGATACCCCGGATCACCTGTCCGCCGTTGCGCCCGGTCGCGCCCCAGCCAATCTGATAGGCTTCCAGCAGGACAACCTTGTGACCGCGCTCGGACAGCTCCAGGGCCGCATTGACACCGCTGAACCCGCCGCCGATCACACAGATTTCTGTCTCAATGTCCCCGGTCAATCCGGACAGGTTGAGGTTCAGGTTTTTCGTGGCGGCGTAGTAGGAGTCAGGGTAGGTAGGGCGATGGGTTTTGGGGTTCAGCATCATTTCTAGACCGTTTATTTACTATAATCAGCGGTTAATATTTTGAACGAGCTTAACAAAGCTATAGGGGATAACAAGGTATAATTGTTAATTATTATTGACGTGTGTTCACGATTTTGGTCAATTGAAATCGCGCCAAAAGATTAACTTTCACTTCAAGAACGGGAAAGGAGCAGGCCCTTGGATGATGTAGGTAGCCAGCTACGCGCAGTGCGCCAAGCTGCCGGGCTTTCGCAGCGAGAGCTGGCCAAACGATCTGGTGTCACCAACTCGATGATCTCCATGATCGAAAAGAACAAGGTCTCACCGAGTGTGGGCTCGCTGAAAAAAATATTGTCGGGCATTCCCATATCGCTGCTCGATTTCTTTATGACCGAGGAAGCCGAGCACCCATCGACGCCGGTGGTGTATCGAAGCGATGAAATGCAGGCAATCGATGCCGAAGCCGGCATTCTCTGGAAGGTGGTGGGAAACAGTTTCCCGAACCGGAAAATGGCATTCATGGAAGAGCGCTATCCGCCGGGTTCCGATACCGGGCGTGAGTTTTTTGAACACGAAGGCGAAGAAGCCGGACTGATCATCCACGGAAAGCTGGAACTGACCATCGACGGCGTGGATTACGTGCTGGAGCCCGGCGATGGTTACTACTTTGACACCACGCGCCCGCATCGTTTCCGCAACCCGTTTGATGAAACCTGCGTGCTGGTGTCCGCACTGACACCACCAAAACTCTGAGCTGCCTTACCCAAGGGCTGGCGACACGTTGTCGGTCGCTCAGGCGGAAATGGACGACGTCAGCATATCCATGGTGTGGCGGATCAGCTGTTCGGCCGGAAAGGCCGGATTGCCTTCACCCACTTCCGACTGGCAAAGCAGGATGACCCCGTGCAGGGCGCCGCGCAGGTAGAGGGCGGTCTGGATGGGGTCGGTGATCCGGTCCCGGTTCACGGTGCCGTCCTCAAGTCCCAGTTCAATTGCCCCCGCCATCAGTGCCATCAGGTCTGACTTGGAGCACAGCATTTCCTCGGTCTGGCGTTCGTCTGCCTCTGCCATAGCGGTCGAGGCCTTGGTCAGCGCCGAGAAGTAATCCGGCTGCTCCTGATAAAAGCGATAGTAGGATTCCCCAATCGCCCGAATCTGCGCCAGGCCGTTATCGGCGGTCTGGCGTGCCTGTTCAAAACGCCGGAACAGGCTGTGTCCGGCCCTGAGCATGATGCCCCTTTGTATTGCTGCCTTGTCCTTGAAGTAAACGTACAGCAGAGCCCGGCTGAGGTTGGCTGTGCGGGCAATGTCGTCCATCGATGCTCGGTCGTACCCCTTATCGGAAAACACCTGCTCGGCTGCGTCCAGGATGGCATCGTGGCGCGCCTGTTTTTCGCGCTCGCGTCGGGTTTGCAGAGAATTGCTCATGGGCGTGTCCGGTTGGCTCGACCTTCAGAATTTTAGTTGAAACGATTAAAACCTGATCATTGACAAAGTGTCAACAAGTGACATTATGTCGAATTAATGTACCGGATGTCTGATGGAGCGGGCATCCGTAACCAGACAGAGCATGGACGAAAGGACCAGCCATGAAGCCGCACGCCAGTTTTCCCGCCACCGCAGTTGTGATTGCTTTTGCCTTGATTGTTGCCGGCTGCAAAGCCGGCGATGTGAGTTCCGATGCCGCCCCTGACCCGGTCAGTGTCCGGGTTGCCGACGTCACCGGTGGGGAGTCCGTCGGGTTGCCGCTCCGGTTTTCCGGCATTGTCCGCGCCACCCAGCGGGCAACGCTGACCTTTCAGGTCAGTGGCCGACTCAGTGAGCGCTCGGTCGAGTTGGGGCAGCTAGTTGCTGCTGGCGATGTACTGGCCCGTGTCTACAACCCGGCGCTGGCACCGGCGCGGGATTCGGCCAGGGCCAGGCTGGCGGAACTGAACACCCAATACGAGCAGGCGCAACGGGAGTGGCTGCGTTCAAACCGCTTGCATGAGCGCGGGGTGGTGTCGGAGCAGAGTCTGGAACAGCTCGCCGCCCGGCGCGATGGCTTGAAAGCCAGCGTGGCAACGGCCCGGGCGGCACTGGCCGAGGCAACCCAGCTGTTGGACGAGAGCACCTTGCGCGCACCGTTTGCGGGCCGGGTCGAGGCGCTGCTGGTGGAACCGGACGAATTTGTCGCTGCCGGCCAGCCGGTCATGCGCCTGTCCTCGCCGGAGGGCCGGGAAGTGGAGGTTCGTGTGCCGGCCTATCTGCTGGGCCATGTAGAGCTTGGCCAGGCGCTGTCGGTCTGGTCGGTTCAGGATCGCAGCCGGCCGGTGCAGACAGGTTCGGTGGTGGAAATCGCCCAGGCCGGGGCGATTCGTGGCGAGCTGCACCCCGTGCTGGTGAGTCTGCCGGTCAACACGCTGGAGCCGGGTGAGCCGGTCGAGGTTGGCATTACCCCGACACGCGCCTCGGCGATGACCGTGCCGCTGGTGTCGGTGATGCGCACGGCTGATGGTATGGGGGTGTTCCGGGTCCGGGACGCTCAGGCCGATCGGGTGCCGGTGACCGTGGACCGGATTATCGGTGAGCGGGCGGTCGTGCGTTCTGACCACCTGCAACCTGGCGATCAGGTGGTGTTCGCCGGGATGACCCGTCTGACCGATGGGGACCGGGTGGAGGTGCGCTGATGATTCGTTATCTGATGGGGTGCCAGCGCCTGCTGGGTATGGTGGTCACCATGCTCTGCCTGCTGGGGATTGCCGCTTACGTCACCATGCCCCGGCAGGAAGACCCGTCCTTTCCCTACCGGGCCGGTATGGTTTACGTCAATTACCCTGGTGCCAGTGCCGATGCGGTTGAACGCCTTGTGCTGGCGCCCCTGGCCGATGAATTGCGTCAGGTGGAAGAGGTGGACTTCGCCTCCGGAACCGCCCGTACCGGGGTGGCTCTGATGCGCATTAATCTGCATGACGACATCTACGACACCGACTCGGCCTGGGACCGGGTGCGCCAGGCGATGGAGCGTGCACGGCAGGACATTCCGGATGACGTCGGTGCCATGCGTCTGGACGACCGCTTGATTGATATTCCCGCCATTGTTCTGGCGGTCAGCGGCGCGTCTTCGGTTACGGCGTTGTCGGACGTGGCCGAGCGCGTGAAGCAGAACCTGCTGGATGTTGAGGGTGTTTCCAGAATCGAACTGGAAGGCGATGCCGACGAACAGATTACCCTGGCGCTGGACGATGCCGCCCTGTATCGGCTGGGGATTGCTCCGTCGCGGGTGATGGAAACCCTGGCGCGCCGGAATCAGACCATTCCCGGCGGCTTCGTGGTGGTGGACGGGCGCCGGCTCTCGGTGCTGCCAAACAGCGAATTTGCCGACATTGATGCGATCCGCGCCACGCCAATTGAGCTGCCGGACGGCTCGCAGGTGCCCCTGGCGGCCGCCGCCGAAGTCTGGCGGGGACCGGCCGAACCCCGACAGCCGGAAACCTGGTACGACGGCGAGCGGGTGGTGCTGGTCAGCATCATCATGGAAGAGGGCAGCACCGATGCCATCCGGTTTGGCAAACGGATTCGGGAGCGGCTTGACCTGATCCGGCCGGAGTTTCAACCCTACGACATTCGCGAAATGTTTTTCCAGCCGGACAAGGTGGAGGATCGCCTGGTGAACCTCGCCTGGAGCCTGCTGTTTTCGGTCCTGATTATCGTGGCGGTGGTTTTCACCGGCATGGGCATTCGCATGGGGTTGCTGGTGGCCTCCATTCTTCCCATGGTGGCGATGATCAGTGTCGGCCTGTATGACCTGGGCGGTGGGGTGTTACACCAGATTGCGGTGATCGGCATGGTCATATCCCTGGGCATTCTGATCGACAACGCCATTGTCATCATCGAAAACATTCAGGGCCACCTGGAAGCCGGCCTGGCTCGCCTTGATGCGATGCGCAGTGCGATTTCGGAGCTGGCGGGCCCGCTCGGGGCGTCTACCGGCACCACCCTGGCGGCGTTTGCGCCGCTGCTGCTGTCCAAGGGCGGAACGGCTGACTTCACCCGGGGCATTCCGGTGATGATCATGCTCACCCTGTCCGTCAGTTACCTGCTGGCGATTTCGGTGGTCCCGCTGCTGGCGGCGCGGTTCCTGAAACCCCGCGGCCATACCCGCCCGGACCGGCTGATCGGGCTTGCCGGCGCCCTGGGTCGCCTGGTGTCCCGCTACCCCGGCCGGCTGATCGCTGGCGGTACCTTGCTGGTGGCCCTCAGCCTTGCCATGACGCCGTTTATGGCGAAGCAGTTTTTCCCCAACGCCGACCGCCCCCGAGTAATTGTTGAAATGTACCTGCCGGAAGGCACGGATCAGGCGCGCACGGCCGAGGTGGCGGCGGATCTGGAACGGGCCGTCCGCACCCGGCCCGATGCGCTGGAGGTGCACCGGTTTGTCGGGTACGCCGGGCCGGCGTTTTACTACAACCTGCAGCGCGCGCCCCAGGCACCGAATCGGGCGCGCCTGGTTATTCGCACCCCGGCGCTGGAAGACACCACCGACATGGTTCGCTGGGTGCGGGCGCATGTGAAAGAGCAGATGCCGGAGCTGGATGTGACCGTGGGCATTCTCGGTCAGGGGCCGCCCAGGGCGGCGCCGGTGGCGGTGCGGGTTTACCATCCGGACGATGCGCTTCGGACTCAGGCGGTGGAACAGGTGTTCTCGATCCTGCGGGACGTGCGCGGCACCGTGGATGTCCGGCACGATCTGGATCTGGGGGTGCCCAGTATCGCCATCAACGTGGATGATGCCTCGGCGGCCCGCTACGGCCTGACCCGGGCGGATGTGGCCCAGAGCCTGTACGGCCAGAGTTTTGGTGTGGTCGCTGAGCGCTACCGGCAAGAGGCCGACCCGATTCCGCTGGTGCTGCGCTCCCGGGAGGGCACGGCGCTGTCACTGTCCCGCTTGCTGTCTGTGAACATCTACAATGACCGCGGCGATGCGGTGCCGCTGTCCGCCATTGCTTCGGTGGAAACCCGGTGGGAGCCCGCCGCCCGGTACCTGCGCAACGGGGTGCGCACCAATACCGTCACGTCCAACCTGCTGACCGGTTACAGCTTCAGTCAGGTTCTGGACGGGTTGTATCGTGAGTTGGAAGCCAACCCGTTGCCGGAGGGTGCCCGAATCGAGATGGGCGGTGATGCCGAAGGGTCGGGGGATGCCAATCTGGCGCTGCTGACTGCGGCGCCGATCGGTGTGCTGTTGCTGCTGTTCTTCCTGCTGCTGCAGTTCAACTCGTTCCGCCGGGTCGGAATCATTCTGCTGACGGTGCCACTGGCCGCCGTGGGTATCATCCCCGGGCTGGTGCTGTCGGGTTCGCCTTTCGGCTTCCAGTCGATGCTGGGGGTGATTGCGCTGGTGGGTATCGTGGTGAACAACGCCATCGTGCTGCTGGATGTCATGGACCGACAGCTGAAAGCCGGTGAGGACATCAGCAACGCGGTGCGTCTGGCGGTTGAGCAGCGTACCCGGCCCATTCTGCTGACCACCGCGACCACGGTAGCGGGGCTCTTGCCGCTGGCGTTTTCCAGCTCCACGCTCTGGCCGCCCATGGCCTGGGCGATTATTTCCGGCCTGTTGGCGTCCACGGTTCTGACCCTGCTGATGGTCCCTGCGATTTGCAGCAAGGTCATTCGCGCCGGCGTTGCCGAGCCGGTGAACGCCCCGGCCTGAGCCGGAGACTGATCAGGCCTCGTCGCGCTGCAGGGGCCTGATCAGCAGACCGACCCGTTGCCCGACCGGCACCTGGCGGTTCGGAAACACAATCGATTCGGGAATGTCGCCCACGGTGTAGCGGGTGTCTTTGTCCTCCCAGATGACCTCTCCGGTGCCATATGCGGTGAAGTTGGCCACGTCGTCGGGGATATGGAACTCAAAGCTGTCGCCGGTATTGAGAATCTCGTAAACCACCTTGAACACCGTGATCCGGTCCGAGGCTTGGGCCGGGGCAGGGTGGCCCCGGAAGCGCCGGCGCAGGGCGTCCCGGATTCCGGTGAACCGGCTCAGATCGTTCTGGCCGAAGGGTCTGACCTTGCCCAGCTCAATGGTAAAGCTTTCCGCGCCCAGCTCCGATGAGGAGAAAGACGAGAACGTCGTGCCTTCCTTGTGCTGCAGCAGCAGGGTTTCGACATCCGCTTCCAGCAGAAAATCACACTGATCGGCAGGCACCTGTCGCCCCTCTACAAACGGGTACAGCGCGAACTTTTCACGCTGGGACGGACGTATCGCTGTGTGCAAATCGTAGTGATTCAGGGCGCCGGTGTAGCGACCGGCGAAGTCGCGGCAGAATTCTTCCAGTTGCTGCGCCCGGACAGCCTCGGGCAGGCCCTGATATTCCGCCTTGCGGTGGGCGCCGTGGAACAGCCGGTTCATGTTGGCGTCCACGAACCGGTCGCCTTTGATCATCGCCGCCGGGTTGCCCAGAATCAGCAGCATCGGGCAGGCCGCGTGCCATTCCCCGTTCAGCAATTCGTTGACCAGCCCGTTCAGCACTTCAATCGGTGCGGTTTCGTTGCCGTGCACGCCTGCGGAAATGATCAGGGTTTCGGCATTGGGATTTGGCCGGTCCGCGGGTGGAGTGACTTCCAGCACGCCCAGGGCCTTGCGGGTAATCCGGGTGCCGTCGGCCAGTTGCGTGTGGGTTTCCGAGACGTCTTTCGCAGCATGCTCGAGGGTATGTTCGAGCCAGTCGGAAGCGGCGTCAAAAAGGGTGTGATCAATCGTCATGTTGCATCCCCGTCATGATCGAAAGGATAGCAGGGTGTTGCTTGCCTGAGGGTTCAATACGAAGTGCGTCGGGAGTCGGGTGCTGGCACCCGTAAAAGGAAGAGTTGTCCCGGGCGGCAACACCCTGCCTGCCCGGGAATACACCCGATTGGGGGCTCCCTCAGGAGCCTCCTACGGGCCGCTGGTGCCGGAGGAGGTGGTTCTCCAGCTTGCGGAAGGCAAAGACCAGCATGAAGGTGAGCACCATGTAAATCAGCGCCACACAGATAAAGGCGTCGAACGGGGCGTAGAAGCGGGAGTAAATGTTCCGCGCCGCACCGGTCAGGTCGACAATGGTCACCACGCTGGCAATCGCACTGGAGTGCAGCATGAAGATGACCTCGTTGGAATAGGCCTGAACAGCCCGCCGGGCTGCGCTTGGCAGAATGATTCGGCGCATGCGCATGAACCAGCTCATGCCGTAGGCCTTGGCGGCTTCGATTTCGCCATTGGGGGTGGCGTTGATGGCACCGCGAATGATCTCAGTGGTGTACGCGGCGGTATTCAGGGTGAAGGCCAGCAAGGCCGGGTAGAACGGCTCCTTGAAGATGTCCCACCAGAAGGTTTCCTGAATGCCCGGGATCTGCGCAATACCGTAGTAGATGATGTACAGCTGGATCAGCAGCGGTGTCCCACGGAAGATGTAGGTATAGAGCCAGACCGGGCCGGAAACCATCGGGTTCTTGCTGGTGCGCATGATGGCCAGCGGGACGGCCATCACCAGACCAATCAGCAGGGACAGGAACACCAACTGTACAGTACTGACCAGACCATTCCAGTATTCCATCATGGTCATGGCCGTGAAAATTTCGTTTTGATTCAGCCACTCGGCAATAAATTCAGGCACGTCTTATCCCCCTTTAACCACGCCGGCATTCGCGCGCTTGTCGAGCCACTTGATGAACAGCTCAGAGCCGGCTGTCAGCAGCAGGTATACGGCCGCCACAGGAATGAAAAAGTGGAACGGCATGCGCTCGGCCTTGGCCGCTTCCTCGGCAACCCGAACCATGTCGGTCAGGCCAATAATCGATACCAGTGCCGTGGTTTTCAGCAGTACCTGCCAGTTGTTGCCCAGGCCGGGGAGGGCGTGGCGCAGCATCTGCGGGAACATGATCCGCCGGAAGGTGTGCCAGCGGCTAAATCCGTACGCCTTGGCCGCTTCAATCTGGCCCTTGTCGACCGCCAGGAAAGCACCGCGGAAGGTCTCGGTCATGTAGGCGCCAAAGATCAGGCCAATGGTGACAACGCCGGAAATAAACGGATTGAACTGGAAAAAGAAATCAATCTCGTAGGCGTCCCAGAGGAAATCCGACAGGTTGTTCACCGCCACCTGACCGCCGTAATAGAACAGCAGCATCATGACGAGGTCGGGAACACCACGGATAAGGGTTGTGTACGCCGTTGCAACGCCTCTCGCGACCGGGTTACCAGAGAGCTTGGAGGACGCACCTATCAAGCCAATGAATAACGCCAGGGCAAGGGAGAGGAAGGCCAGTTCAACGGTAACAATGGCCCCTTCTAATAGAGCCGGGCCATAGCCTTTCAGATCGAGCATGGAATAGTCCGGTAGGTCAGGGGTGGCCTAAGCCACCCCTGGAGGTTTACATCTTGATATCGTAACTGAAGTATTTGTTCATGATGGTGTCGTAGGTGCCATCGTTCTTCAGCTTCTTCAGGGCGGCGTTTACTTTGCCGGCCAGGTCTTTGTCGCGCTGACGCATAGCAACGCCCACGCCTTCACCCAGCTTGACCGGCTCGCCAACTTCCTTGAAACCGTCCTTGCTCAGGATGGTCTGCTCACCAACCGGGTAGTCAACGAAGACCACGTCCAGACGCTCACCTTCGAGGTCCAGAACCATGTCGTCAGCGGTGGTGTAACGCTTGATGGTGACCACGCCACCCATTTCTTCAGTAACGAAGGTGTCCATGGTGGTGCCGCGCTGAACGCCAACGGTCTTACCCTTCATGGCATCCATGTCGGTTACGTCGGTGTCGAAGTCGGTGCGGCCGAACCAGCCACCCGGAGTGTTGTAGTACGGCTCGGAGAACAGAACGCGCTCAGCACGCTCGGGAGTGATGGACATGGAAGACATGATGGCGTCGAACTTACGCGCCAGCAGTCCCGGAATCATGCCGTCCCAAGCCTGGATAACGAATTCGCAGTCGGCTTTCATCTCTTCGCACATGGCTTCCGCCAGTTCGACTTCGAAGCCGGTCAGTTCGCCGTTTTCATCTTTGTATTCGAACGGTGCGTAAGGCACGTCGAATGCGATGCGGACTTCCTTCCAGTCTTTGGCCTGAACCGAACCGGCCGCCATGGCCAGGGCACAGCTCGCTGCAACAAACAGTTTTTTCATGTGTCACTTCTCCTAGTGGTCTGCCTTTTCGGCTTATTTCTTATGAAAACTTCGCACTGAAGCTCGAGATCAAGATAGCACCGTGACTCAGAACTTGGGAGCAAGGAACTGCTTCATTCGTTCGGAATCCGGGTTATCAAACACCTTGTCAGGGGTGCCTTGTTCCTCGATCACGCCTTGATGCAAATATAGGACCTGCGTTGACACATCCCTTGCAAAAGCCATTTCGTGGGTCACCACGATCATGGTCCGGCCTTCCTCGGCCAGGCTCTGCATGACCTTCAGGACTTCACCAACCAGCTCAGGGTCCAGGGCGGATGTCGGCTCGTCGAACAGCATTACTTCGGGCTCCATTGCGAGAGCACGGGCAATGGCTGCACGCTGCTGCTGACCGCCGGACATCTGGGCGGGGTAGTAGTCCTTACGCTCATAGATGCCTACCTTCTGGAGGTAGGCCTCTGCGCGTTCGATCGCCTCTTTCTTGGGAACCTTGAGCACGTTAATCGGTGCTTCAATGATGTTCTCCAGGACTGTCATGTGAGACCAGAGATTGAAGCTCTGGAACACCATGGACAGTTTCGAGCGAATTTGTTCCACCTGCCGGTTGTCCGCGGGGATACGCTCTCCGCGACGGTTCTCGGTGAACCGGATTGGGTCACCGTGCACGATAATGTCGCCGGAGGTGGGTGTTTCAAGTAGGTTGATGCACCGCAGGAAAGTACTTTTTCCGGAACCCGAACTTCCAATCAGGGAGACAACGTCTCCTTTGCGGGTTTCGAGGGAAACGCCCTTCAAAACTTCAAGTTTGTCGAAGGTTTTATAAATATCCCTGCAGATCAAAGGCGCTTGGTCCGCCATGGGTAGCTCCTGAAGCTGTCAGTAAAAGCCGCATGTTTTACGGACTGAGTTAATAGAAATCAAGACCTGTTGTGCAGGGTTTTGTTTCAGAACCCCGCTGCAGGGCCCGTCCCTACAGGCTTCGTCATTCCGGCCAATCCCGCGCCACAATTGGCTCAGAGGCTTGTCAAGTGTTGCTGATCCGGACTGATTTTCGGAATGGGTATTCGGATCACTTCGCGTCCTTCCATTTCCAACTTTTTCATAGCATTGCTCACAAAACGTACATGAGCAACGGCTGCTTTCTGGGCCGCGTTGGCTTTCCCGGCCAGAATCGCATTATAGAGTTGCTTGTGCTGACGGGCGATCTGCCCGCGCATCTCCTGCCGCGGATTAAGGTTGGCGACCGACGCCTGAACCGTCATCAGCATCATGTTCTTCAGGCCGCTGAGCACGTGCACCAGCACCGGGTTGTGGGACGCCTCGACAATGGCCAGGTGAAAGTTGTGGTCTGGCCGGGCGTTGCTCAGAGGGTCGGTCGCTTCAAGCGCCTGAAAGGCCTTGGTGATCCGGTGCTTATCCAGTCGGGTGGCGCGTTGGGCGGCCAGGAAGGCGGCCTGACCCTCCAGTTGTTCCCTCACTTCCAGCAGGTCGTACAGGGTACGGGGGTGGCCTTCATACAGGTGCATCAGCGGGCTCTGGTTATCGAGTTCCTCCGGTTCGGGCACCATGCTGGCCACAAAGGAACCTTTGCCATGCCGGGTTTCAATCACGCCGCGCCCCTGCAGTTCGTGCAGGGCTTCACGAATCACCGAGCGTGACACACCCAATCGCATGGAGAGTTGGCGCTCCGATGGGATTTTTTGCCCCGGGGCGAGTCCGCCATCAAGGATGAGCCGTTCGAGTCGGTAAGAAATTTCCTGGGAAATAGCCATGACAAATCCCGTTGTTGCGTGCTGGTCTGACCAGTAATTCGATCATCGGTCAGCCGGTTTTGTTGTTTTATATCCGGGCCAGAGCGCTGTAACTATGGCTGATTTCAGGGAAATCGTCCATTTTCGGGCGTCGAAAAAGTGGTCTGACCAGTGCCCGGCGGACTGGACGAAAACCCGATTGATGACGAATATCTTTCTAATGTCGGCAGTTGCAATGCATCGCGCCGGCGTTGATCCGACAGAGATAAAAACAACGCTAACGGAGATGTGGCAATGAAACCCAACCAAGTAACGTGGACCACGCGTGACCAGGCGGAGGCACCGCCTCGCCGAAGCTTTTTGAAAACCGCGGCCCTCGGACTGTCCATGGCGGGCGCCATGCTGCTGGGCAGTGGGCAGGCACAGGCGGCGACCACCTGGAAAATTCAGTCCGTCTGGGATGCAGGCACCGTAGGCTATGAGCTGTTTGAGGAATGGTGTCAGAGCATTGAGGAAAAGTCCGGTGGTGAACTGATTTTCAAGCCGTTCCCGGCCAAGGCCGTGGCGGCAGACAACAACGCCTTGTTCGATGCGGTGCGCAATGGTGTGTTGCAGGGTATGAACCCGTTCACCCTGTACTGGTCGGGTAAAATTCCGGCCACGGTCTTCCTGTCTTCTTATCCGGCCGGCCCGGACCAGCCCCACCAGTGGGACACCATGTTCTACTCCATGGGGATGCTGGAAAAAACCCGCGAAATTTACGAAAAGTTCGGGCTCTTCTACGTTGGCCCGATTCAGCACGACGCCAACATTATTCACTCCAAGCAGCCGGTTAGCAGCCTCGCTGACCTCAAGGGCATGAAGATCCGTGTGCCCGGCGGCATGGTGGCCGAGGTGTTCCAGCAATTCGGTGTGTCCACGGTGAGCCTGCCGGGTTCCGACATCTTCCCGGCGCTGGAAAAAGGCACCATTGATGCGGCCGACTACGTCGGACCGGCGGTGAACTGGGAACTCGGTTTTTCCCAGGTGACCGATTACATTCTGTTCGGGCCTCCCGGCGTGATGTCCATTTACCAGCCCGTGGACCTGATGGACCTGACCGTCAACCTGCGGGCGTGGAAAGCACTGGATCCGAAACTCCAGCAGCTGGTGGAAGACGAAGTGCGCAACTACTCCCAGAAGCATTACCTGACCATCCAGAAGCGCAACATTGAGGCGATGGAGAAGTTCAAGGAAGCCGGCGATACCGTCAGCCGCCTGAGCCAGGAAGATCTGGAGGAGTTCCGTCGTGCTGCCATTCCGGTTTGGTATCGCTGGGCAAACAAAGACGATGATGCCCGCGCGATTTTCGACATGCAGCTGGAATACATGATGAACGACACCGTCGGTTATATCGACGAGTCTGATCTAGAGGGTGTGGAGGGTAAATAACCCTTCGGATCAATAACAATAATCGATAGGGAAGGAGCGGCGCTGCTCCGGAAGGACGCAGCCCACCTTCCCTCTTTTGTGGCTGAGGTAGCAACAACATGTCAAATCTTGAAGGCTTCGGATTTGTGTTGCCGCACTGGTTGTATTGGGGCTGGCTGGCGGTGATGCCTCTGATCATGATGGCCTGGGACAAGTGGAGTAGCGGTCATGGCGGCGCGGAAAGCGTGCCGGACAAGACACCAGCGGAAATTCAGGCAGAGGAAGAGGATCCTCTGTTGTCGCTTCACTTCGAAGGTAACTGGTTTACCAGGGCGGTTGACTGGATTTGCGAGAAATCCGGTGTCTTTGTGTCTTTCTGGACCATCAACGCGGTGGTGTTTTACTTCTTCGAAGTGGTCATGCGGTATCTGTTCAACATGCCGACCATCTGGGTGCATGAGGCCAGCTTCCTGTTGCTGGGTATGCAATACCTGCTGGCAGGTGGCTTTGCTCTGTTGCACGGTGCCCATGTTCGGGTGGATGTGCTTTACAACCTGCTGCCGGTGCGCGGCCGGGTCGGCATGGATATCTTTACCTCGCTGTTCTTCTTCATGTTCGCCATGATCCTTCTGATTACTTCCTGGACCTTCTTCCAGAACTCCTACTCCATGAACGAAACCACGGTGGAGACCTGGGGCATACAGTACTGGCCGGTTAAGGGCATGATGGTGCTTGGCTCTCTGCTGCTGTTGCTGGCGGGAATTTCCAAGCTGATCAAGGACATTGTTCTTTTCAACCGACTGGGCCAGGAGCGCAACGCATGAGCAGTGAACTCGCAACCGCGCCGGGCAGCAACCTCTGGGGGAAGCTGGGTACCTGGCTAATGATTCTGGGCACAGCGGCGATGGCGTTTGTGCTCTGTGTGGAACTGATCAACATTCTTTTCTACGACCCGTTCAGTGACGAGAAATTCCTGTTCAAGCTGGCGGGCAGCCTGTCGGGCGTTGAAATCGGTCCGTTGACCTACCTGATGTTCGGCTCGCTGGCGGTGGCCCTGATGATGGGGTTGCCGCTGGCCTTCGTGACCGGTGGTCTCGGGGTCATGTTCATTTATCTGGTGGGCGATTCGCTGATGCTGAACATCGTGCCCAGCCGGATCTTCCCAATGATGACCAACTCCGATCTGGCGGCTATTCCGCTGTTCATCTTCATGGCCGCCATGCTGGAGCGGGCCGGCCTGATCGAGGAAATGTTCAGCGTGGTCTACAAGTGGATGGGTGGCCTGAGCGGTGGCCTTGCCACGGCAACCATTCTGGCGTCGACCATCCTGGCCGCCATGGTAGGGGTTATCGGTGCCGCGGTTGTCACCATGGGGATTATTGCCCTGCCGGCGATGCTCAAGCGCGGGTATGACCACAAGATCGCGCTGGGCTCGATCATGGCCGGGGGCACCCTGGGCATTCTGATTCCGCCGTCCATTCTTGCCATCCTGTACGCGGTCGTTGCCCAGCAATCGGTGGGCGAACTCTACCTGGGCTCGGTGTTGCCAGGCCTGTTGTTGTCTGGTTTGTACATCACCTATGTGTTGGTGCGCAGCTGGCTCAATCCGAAGCTGGGGCCGCCGGTGCCGGTGGAAGAGCGTATTTCCCTGCGGGAGAAACTGATACTGCTGCGCGGGTTGATTGCCCCCCTGATTCTGGTGGGCCTGGTGCTCGGGCTACTGTTCGGCGGCATTGCGACACCGGTGGAGGCTGCGGGTATCGGCTCATTCGGGGCTATCGTGGTGGCGCTGATGCACGGCAAGTTCTCCATCAGTGGTCTGCGTGAGGCCTCGGTGACCACCGCCAAGGCGTCGGCGATGGTGCTGTGGATCATGTTCGGTGCCTCGGTGTTCGTCGGCTTTTACATCCTTCAGGGTGGGCAGCAGTTTGTCACCGACGCCATTCTTGGCACCGGCCTTTCGGCCTACGGCATCCTGTTCCTGCTGATGGTGCTGCTGGTGATTCTGGGCATGTTCCTGGACTGGGTTGGCATTCTGCTGCTGGCCGTCCCTATCTTTATACCGATTGTCGAAGCCCTGGAATTCCCCGGGCTGCTGGGTTTCCCGCCGGTGAGCGGAGAGGATGTGGTGCTCTGGTTCGGTGTGCTCTATTTGGTGAATATGCAGATGTCGTTCCTTAGTCCACCATTTGGTTACGCGCTGTTTTATATCCGTGGTGTGTGTCCGCCGGAAATTTCCATGGGTACAATCTTCAAATCTTCCCTGGTGTTCCTGGCGATCCAGGCCTTCGGGTTGTTTATGTGCATCCTGATTCCGGGCATCGTGACCTGGCTGCCCAATCAGGTTTATGGCTGATTTTTAAGAGGAGTATTTGACTATGTTGACGGTTAAACGGTTGGATCTGGACGACGCCCGGATCCTGATTGAGGGCGCAGCTAACAAGGCCAGGGAAATTGGCGTGCCCATGTGTATTGCGGTGGTCGACGAGTCCGGCAACCTGATCGCTTTCGAGCGGATGGACGGCGGCAAGGTGACCAGCATTACCATCGCCCAGGACAAGGCATTCACCGCCGCTGCGGCCAGAAAAGCGACGCACGACTACAACAAGGTCAATGTGCCGGGCAGTCTTGCGTTCGGGATTCATACCGAAGTGGGCGGCCGCATCAGTTCGGTCGGCGGTGGACTACCGGTGGCCGTTGGTGGCGAAGTGGTTGGCGGCATCGGCATCAGCTCGGGTACGCCCCAGCAGGACATGGACTGTGCCCAGGCCGGCATTGACCACTTTGAAACCAAACGCGCCTGATGCCTGTCATACCGGGGTGCCCGTGGCTGACGCCCGGGCGCCCCGGTGACGTCCCCCGGCATTATTCAACGCAACACAATCCCCGAGAGTGTTATGACTACCAAGCCGACAGTCAGCAAATCCGAGCTGGCGGAGCAGTTCCGGTCGTTTATTGACCCGCGCTACGTCATCACCGATGAAGAAACCAAGAAGCCCTACGAATGTGATGGCATGTCGATGTACTGCGAGATGCCGTTGCTGGTGGTGCTGCCGGAAACGGTGGAGCAGGTGCAGCGGGTGATGCGCATTTGTAACGAACACCAGGTGCCAGTGGTGGCCCGCGGTGCCGGCACTGGTCTCAGCGCCGGAGCCATGCCCCACAAAGAGGGGGTGGTGCTGTCGCTGGCGAAGTTCAACCGCATCATGGAAATCGACCCACTGGCCCGAACCGCACGGCTTCAGCCGGGCGTGCGTAACCTTGCCATCAGTGAAGAAGCCGCCCAGTTCGGGTTGTATTACGGCCCCGATCCTTCGTCCCAGATTGCCTGCACCATTGGTGGCAATGTGGCAGAGAACTCCGGTGGCGTGCACTGCCTGAAATATGGGCTGACCGTGCACAACCTGCTGAGCGTTGAGATGGTGACCGCTGAGGGCGACATCGTCACCCTTGGCAGTGATGGCCTGGATGCCTGTGGGATGGACTTGCTGGCGCTGGTGACCGGCTCCGAAGGCTTGCTGGGCGTGGTCACCGAAGTGAAGGTCAAACTGCTGCCGAAACCGGAGGTGGCCCGGGTGGTGATGGCCGGTTTCGACAGCGTGCAGAACGGCGGCGACGCGGTAGGCGGCGTGATTTCCCACGGCATCATTCCCGGTGGTCTGGAGATGATGGACGGGCATGCCATTGTTGCTGCTGATGATTTTGCCAAGGCCGGGTACCCGCGCGAGGCAAAGGCGCTGTTGCTGTGCGAAGTGGATGGCACCGAAGAAGAGGTGGATGAGCACATCGCCGAGGCCGAAGAGGTGTTTCGCAAGTTCGGTGCAACCTCGGTGCGCACCTCCCAAAGCGAAGAGGAGCGGGCGCTGCTCTGGAAAGGGCGTAAGTCCGCCTTCCCCGCGGTCGGCCGGATATCACCTGACTACTACTGCATGGATGGCACCATACCGCGCCGTGAACTGGCCAATGTGCTGACCAAGATGGAAGAAATGTCCGAGGAGTTCGGGCTCCGGGTTGCCAATGTTTTCCATGCCGGTGACGGCAACCTGCACCCGCTGATTCTGTTCGATGCCAACGTGCCCGGCGAATTCGAACGTACCGAGGCGTTTGGCAGCAGCATCCTGAATCTCTGTGTGGAAGTGGGCGGTTGCATTACCGGTGAACACGGTGTTGGTGTGGAGAAAATCCGCCAGATGGCCGTTCAGTTCAACGACGAGGAACTGCAGCAGTTCCATGACGTAAAAGCTGCCTTCGACCCCGCCGGTATTCTGAACCCGGGTAAGGGCGTGCCTGCCCTCAGGTTCTGCCAGGAATACCGGTCTCTCGAACACAAACAACACAAGCACGAACAAACGGAAGCCGCCCATGGCTGATATTTCCAAACAGTTGCAAGAACAGGTTCTCAAGGCCCGGGACAGCGGGCAAAAGCTCAACATCGTCGGTGGCCATACCAAGGCCTTTATGGGACGCGAGTCCGACCCGGATGCAGGAACGCTCAACGTGGGCGAGCACACCGGCATCGTCGAGTACCATCCCGTGGAGCTGGTACTGACCGTGCGGGCCGGCACCACCCTGCGGGAGATTGAAGCCGCTCTGGCCGAGGAAGGGCAGGCGCTCCATTTCGAGCCTCCCCATCTGGGTGAGGCGTCCACCATCGGCGGCACCTTCGCCACGAACCTTTCGGGTCCGGCGCGACCCTGGGCCGGTTCGGTGCGTGACCAGGTGCTGGGAGTCAGGTTGCTTAACGGCAAAGGCGAGCACCTGCGTTTCGGTGGCCAGGTGATGAAAAACGTGGCCGGTTACGATGTTTCCCGGCTTCAGGCCGGCGCCATGGGCACCCTGGGCGTGATGACTGAAATCAGCCTGAAGGTGATGCCCAAACCTGCCGCCGCCATGACCCTCGTTCAGGACATGGACATCGATGAGGCCGTTGAATACATGAATCGGCGCTCGGCAGAACCCAAACCGATCACCGGTGCTTGCTGGGTGGACGGCAAAGTGTACCTGCGCCTGTCTGGCGCCCGTTCGGCCGTAGAGGCCACCGCTGAAAAGTGGTCTGGCGAGGTTCTGGAGCAGGGCGATGCCCTGTGGCAGCAGATTCAGGATCTGCGGCATGACTTCTTCGCGGGCGATGACCAGCCCCTCTGGCGTTTCTCGGTCGGTTCAACGGCCGCCAATCCGAAACTGGACGGGCCATGGTTGCTGGATTGGGCCGGTGCCCAGCGCTGGTATCGTGGGCAGGCCGAACAGGGAGATCTTGAGCCCCTGGCGCGCGCGGCCGGCGGACAGGTGAGCCTGTTCCGGGGCGGTGACCGTTCCGGTGAGGTGATGCACCACCAGCCGGAGGCCCTGAAGGGCATTCAGCGCCGGGTAAAAAACGCGTTCGATCCGGACAATATCTTCAATCCCGGACGTCTATATAGCTGGCTGTAAGAGCAGGAGTAAGATGCAAACTAATCTCGTTCAACAATTCGCCAATACTCCCGAAGGACAGGAGGCTGAGTCCATCCTGCGCGCCTGTGTGCACTGCGGATTCTGCACCGCGACCTGCCCGACGTATCAGGAGCTGAACGACGAGCGTGATGGCCCCCGGGGTCGAATCTACCTCATGAAGATGTTCCTGGAAGGGCAGGAGGTCACCGAGAAAACCCGGGAGCACCTGGACCGCTGCCTGACCTGTCGAAGCTGTGAAACCACCTGTCCGTCAGGGGTTCAGTATGGCCGGCTGGTGGATATCAGCCGCGGCCTGATGGAAAAGGAGCTGCCGCGTTCGGCCGGGGACAAGTGGATGCGCTGGGCCCTGGGCCGGGTTATTCCGAACCCGAAACTGTTTGGGGTCCTGCTCAGGCTCGGGCAGTTCTTCAGTCCGGTTCTGCCGAGCAAACTGCGCACCAAAGTGCCCCCCAAAAAAGAGGCCAGTCCCTGGCCGGCGGCCAGTCATGACCGCAAGGTGCTGGCGCTGGCTGGCTGCGCCCAACCCGCTGCCACGCCCAACACCAACGCAGCGGCGGCAAGGGTGCTCGACAAGCTTGGTATCACCATGGTGGAGGCGCCGGAGGCCGGTTGTTGCGGGGCGGTGAATTACCATCTGTCCGAGCACGAGCTGGGCCTGGCGCGCATGCGCCAGAACATTGATGCCTGGTGGCCAGCCATCGAAGCCGGGGCCGAGGCCATCATCATGACTGCCTCTGGCTGCGGTGCCATGGTTCAGGATTACGGCCACCTGCTCAAAGATGATCCGGCCTACAAAGACAAGGCCAGGAAAGTCAGTGAGCTGTGCACCGATATCGGCGCGTTCCTGCTGCAGCAGGATCTGGACAAACTCAAGATCCGCCAGAGCCCGGGCAAGGTGGCGTTCCACTGCCCGTGCACCTTGCAGCACGCCATGAAGCAGAACGGTGTGGTAGAGCAGGTGCTGGCCAAGGCCGGCGTTGATCTGGCCCAGACCAAAGACAAACACCTGTGCTGCGGATCGGCCGGAACCTACTCGGTACTTCAGCCCGAAATGAGTCAGCAATTACTGAGCAACAAACTGGAAGCCCTGACCGTGGACAATCCGGATCGCATCGTCACCGCCAACGTTGGCTGCCAGATGCATCTGGAAACCAAGGCCAAGGTGCCGGTTCAGCATTGGATAGAACTGCTGGATCAGTGATGTCGGTCTGAGGTTTATCGGATCAGGCGAGTTTGACAAGGGATTGGTTAACCGAACGCTAACGCAGACTCGCAACTAAAAAGGCCGGAGGTAAACCACCGGCCTTTTTCTTTTCCTGCAGCTTACGGGTTGCTCAGGTCATCGAAGAACTCGTCGTAGCCGAATCCCATCACGATGCCGAAAGCTTCCTTTACCCCTGCTATTCGCTCGTCGTCACTGATGATAATGCTGGTTCCGTCATTAGTCGTTAACCACTCGGCCTTGATTTTCATGGAATCCCGGTGCCAATCCATCACCTTGCCAATATCGTTATTGGTTCGTGCGGAAAGCGCCAGGTAAGCCTCTTTGAATCGGTTGATATTTTCTCGGCCGGGTTCGGACTCATCGGTACCGATGATGCTGTTACGGATACTGGCTACATCCTCTACGGAGGCAGGCCCGCCCTCCAGAATCAGGTGGGTCTGGCCTTCTAAGGCCCAGAATGCAGGGAACTTCGAGACCTGGTTAATGATCAGGTGTGTTGATTCGTGCCGGTAGTTCTCGTCGGAGTAGGACGGCGCAATCTTGAGGCCACTGGTGGAGGATCTCGCGATCCGGTCGCTGGTCGTCGCGCAGATCTGGATCTTATCGTGAATCGGTGTGATCGCCGTCAGGGGCGACGTTTCACTGGAATTGTCTGCAATGAACGTGTCTATTGTGGTGCGAACGTTAGCGGGCGTTTCCTCGTCGACCAGTGCGTTGTAAATAAACGCTTGCTGCTCCGTTTCGGTCCCATCGGGAATGCCCGGGAAATACTGGGCAAGTTCACTGGTGGGCAAGCCAAGCTGACTGGCTTCAATCGCGAACTGGTCAATGTCACTGAAACTGATGATCCGCTTCATGGCGTAGAAATCCGACCAGGTCATGCCAAACCGGGGCAGGATGGCATCCATCGCGTTCTGGGCTTTGGTCGCGGCTGTTCTCAAATCGTCTTTCGAGTACGTCTGGCCTGTGTCGACGTAAACCATGAAATTGTCCGATTCAAGGTAATAATCGCTGCGATCGCAGGCATCCTGGCGGGCATCCGCATCGGGGTTCTGGTAGTTCTTGAAGTTGTCGGTTTCATTCTCGAATCTCAGCTCCCCGTCCACCAGTTCCGGGGTACCTGATCCTCCGCTTCCACCAGTGCCGCCACCACCACTGCCGGAGCCTCCGCCGCCGCCGCCTCCACAGGCTGACAAGGCAACGGAAACCAATAACGCACCACTCACACTCCATATTTTTTCGTTCATCGACTGTCCCTATCTTTCGTTTGACTACTGAAACCTACCGCCACTCGATGTAGCCCGTATGGCCGGGCATTCAACGTCCCGCTGAACAGGCCACGGTGTGATCCTTGGCACAATGCCAATTAACTCTTAAAAGGTAGTCCTAAATATTCAATGGCTCAAATACAACGGGGCATCTCCGCGTTGCTGTCTGGGTCCGTTATACTGCCGTGGCACTGAATGAACCCACAGGGAGTGGATGGTTATGCCAAGGATTCTGGCGCCCCTCGTGCTTGTCGGCGTTTGCTGCGCGCAGGCTCACGGGGAGGTATACACATGGAAAGACAGCGAGGGTGTGGCGCATTTTTCTGACCGGCCGCCCGAACAGGCATCGCATCAACAGGTCAGGATACGTCGGCCCTCGACGGTATCGATGTCTGACAATCTCGGCCAGCAACGGCGCGTCAGCGGCATCCGGGAACAGGTGCGGGAGCTGCTGGCGGCACCGTCAAGGTCGACCCCGGCCGGCAGTCCGGAGTTCGCCGACCACCGCGGCGAGCGTCAGCGCAGGTGCGACGGCTACCGAACGCGCCTGGCCCGAATCCAGTCCCAGCTCCGGGCCGGCTACTCAAGCAAGAAGGGCAACACACTGAGGCGCCAGCGCCGGGAGCTGAGCCAGAACATCAGCCGAGAATGCATGCTGCGCTAGCGACGGAATCCGGCCCACGGCTCTGTTACCATCATGACATTTCGCATTGGAAAGCCTGGCGTAGGCCTCGAGTTCCAACATCTGCAAAAGGGAGCCTGAACCATGACCAAGTTGCCTCAGCTGACCGACGCGCAGCTCACTCTGAACGAGCGCGTGGCGCTGCTGACTCTGGATCGTCACGATGTGCGTAATGCCCTGACCGGGACCCACCTGATCGATGATCTGGTTGACGTTGCCGAATGGGTGAACGGTTGCGAGGATGTTTCGGTGCTGGTGATCACCGGGGCGGGGTCTGCGTTCAGCGCCGGAGGCAACATTCGCGATATGGCGGAACGGGGCGGTGACTTCGCGGGCGATGTAGCGGAGTGTGCCGAGCGCTATCGCAAAGGCATACAACGTATTCCTCTGGCCATGCAAGCCGTAGAGGTGCCGGTTATTGCTGCAGTCAATGGCCCGGCCATCGGGGCAGGTTTTGATCTGGCGAATATGGCCGATATCCGCATCGCTTCTGACAGCGCGGCGTTCGGCGAGACCTTCCTCAACCTCGGCATTATCCCGGGTGATGGCGGCGCCTGGTTCCTTCAGCGTTTGATTGGCTATCAGCGGGCTGCCGAGCTGACCTTCAGCGGCCGTATCGTGCAGGCTGCAGAAGCCAAACAGCTGGGCATCGTCATGGAGGTAGTTCCGGCCGAGGATTTGCTGCCCGAGGCGCTCAGGCTGGCAAGCCAGATCGCCCGGCAGCCACCGAAGGCCACCCGCCTCACCAAGCGTTTGATGACCATGGCGCAGCGCATGGAGCTGAAAGATTTTCTGGACGTGTGTGCCTGTTTCCAGGGGATGAGTCATAACGAGCCCGAGCATCTGGAGGCGGTGGAACGCATGCTTGTGGCGATGGGGCGCAAGTGAAAGCCTCCGCCGGCCACCTGTTGGGCCTGCTGTTGCTGGTTCTGGCCAGTGCCAGCCAGGCCCAGCAATCCTCCGGCAGCAGAACGATTGTGGTTGGGGGCGACCATAATTATCCCCCGTACGAATTCATCAACGACCAGGGCCAGCCGGATGGCTACAACACCGAGCTGACCCGGGCCATCGCTGAAGTCATGGGGATTGAGGTGGAAATACGCCTTGGCCCCTGGGAAGAAATGCGCCGGCGCTTGGAGGCCGGTGACATCGATGTCCTGCAAGGTATCGGGCGCTCGGACACTCGGATGGAGCAGTACGACTTCTCTCCCCCGCACGCGGTGATTACGCAGTCAGTCTTTGCCCGCAAGGGCGATGACCGGATAACGGACCTGTCTGAGCTGGCGGGTAAGTCGGTGATTGTGCAGGCTGGCGGCGTTATGCAGGATTACCTCGCGCAGAATGTGCCGGAGGCCCGGGCTGTGTCGGTCGAAACCCATGCCGACGCCCTGCGTTTGCTCGCCTCAGGTCAGCACGATTATGCTCTGGTAGCCAATCTCCCCGGGCTGTACCTGGAGCGTGAACTCGAACTCTCTAACCTGTATGCGGCGGGCAAACCCTTCGGTGCGCTGGAATACGGTTACGCGGTTCCGAAAGGGGAGCGAGCACTGCTGGCCCAGTTCAGTGAAGGGCTGGCGATTCTTGAAAACACCGGCCGACAGCAGGCGATCTATGATGAGTGGCTGGGGCCGCTTGAACAGCCGGGGCCAGACTGGAAAAGGATTGGCCTTGCCGCTGGTGTGCTGTCGGCCCTGCTCATGCTGGTTCTGGGAGGCAGCATTGTCTGGAACCGGATGTTGAAGAGGGAGGTGGCGCGCCGCGCTGCCGAACTGGAGTTGCAGCAGCAACGGTTGATTCAGGCTGACAAGATGACATCGCTGGGGGTGCTGGTGTCCGGGGTGGCGCACGAGATCAACAATCCCTGCAGTCTCTTGCTGCTGAATCTGCCGGTGTTGAAAGAAACGTTTGATGACGTGGATGAGATTCTGGAACAGCATTACCAGGCTCACGGGGACTTCTCCATAGGCGGGCTGGCGTACAGCCGGATGCGGGAGGAAATCCCCCTGATGCTGGATGATATGTTGGCGGGGACCCAGCGTATTCGAAGAATTGTCGATGACTTGAGGGACTTTGCCCGCCAGGGAACCGCGAGCCTGGACGAATCGGTCGATCTTAACGAGGTGGTTGCCACTGCAGTTCGCCTGCTGGACAACACCATTCGTCGGTCGACGGAGCATTTTCGGGTGGATTACGGGGATGGGTTGCCCGCGGTGCGCGGTAACACACAGCGGATCGAACAGGTGGTGGTAAACCTGATCGTCAATGCCTGCCAGGCGCTGGAGTCACCGGAACAGGAAATTACCGTTATCACCCGCTTCCTGCCCAAGACGCGGGAACTCCGCCTGGAAGTCGTCGATCAGGGGAAAGGGATTGATCCGGACAACCTGTGCGCTATTTTCGACCCCTTCTATACCACCAAACGGGATCAGGGCGGGACCGGATTGGGGCTGTCGATATCGGCGAACATCCTGGAAGACCATGGTGGTCAGTTGGTTTATGAATCGGAACTGGGCAAAGGAACCCGTGTCATTATGTCGCTACCGGTAACCCCATGAGCGCTTCCAGTATGGTGGCCACCCGCAATCCCGGATTCGGCATCCTTATGGTGGATGACGAAGCACCTTTCCTGCGCAGCCTCAGTATGGCCCTGGAGCGGCGTGCGGGTTACAACCATCTGTATCGGTGCGAAGACAGCCGCGAAGCACTGGGCATCATCGCCCGCGAGCCGATCGGATTGGTGTTGCTTGACCTGACCATGCCGCACCTGTCTGGGGAAGAGCTGTTGCAGCAGATCACCGAAGAACACCCTGATGTTGGCGTGATTATCATCAGCGGTCTGAACCAGGTGGAAACCGCCGTGCGGTGTATCCGCCTGGGTGCGTTCGATTACTTTGTGAAGACCACCGAAGAAGACCGCCTGATTGAAGGGGTGCGCCGAGCGGTGGCAATGCAGGAAATGCGCCTGGAAAATCAGGCAATGCGCCGCAAGTTCCTGACCGATACCCTTGAACGGCCCGACGTCTTTGCCCGCATTATTACCCAGGACAAGGGCATGCGTTCGGTCTTCCAGTATCTGGAGTCGGTAGCGCCCAGCGGCCAGCCGGTGCTGGTGTCCGGCGAGAGCGGCGTGGGTAAGGAGCTGATCGCGGGTGCCCTTCATGCCCTCAGTAACCGGCCCGGCAAACTGGTGTGTGTCAACGTGGCCGGGCTGGATGACAATGTGTTTGCAGACACCCTGTTTGGCCATAGCCGCGGTGCGTTTACCGGAGCCGACCAGGCCCGTGAGGGCATGGTGGAGCAGGCCGGCGATGGCACCCTGTTTCTGGATGAGATCGGCGATCTGAGCCTGGCCTCCCAGGTCAAGCTGCTCAGGTTGCTGCAGGAGGGAGAGTATTACCCCTTGGGCAGTGACAAGCCCAAGCGCAGCCGTGCCCGCGTTGTCGTTGCCACCCATCATGACCTGGAACAGAAACAGGTATCCGGCGAGTTCCGCAAAGACCTCTATTACCGCCTGAGAATCCACCAGGTTGAGATCCCGCCGCTGCGTCGGAGACAGGGCGACATCCCGCTGTTACTGGATCACTTCCTCGCCGAAGCCGGTGCGGAGTTGGACAAAAGCAAGCCCACGGTGCCGAAAGAGCTGGCGGTACTGCTGGCCAACTACCGTTTCCCGGGTAATGTCCGGGAACTGCGGGCACTGGCCTATGACGCCATGAGTCAGCACCGGGCCGGCGTACTGTCGATGGACAGTTTTCGGCGCGCCCTCGATCAGAAGTCCCTCGGCGGGGAGCTAACCCGTGAACCCAGCGCGCCCGTGTTCAGTCCTGACCGGCCGCTCCCCACCCTGCAGGAAGCCGCCGATATGCTGGTGGATGAAGCCATGCGGAGATCCCAGGGCAATCAGTCGATTGCCTCCAGCCTGCTCGGTATTTCCCAGCCCGCCCTGAGCAAGAGACTGAAAAAAAAGGCAGGGGACGGCTCGTCGTAACCCTGCCGCGCTCAACCCCGCACAATCACGCTTTCTGCCTGTTCCACTCTTCCACTACCTGCCAGTACCTGCGCCCTGTGCCGTAGCGGGAAACCCCTATAACCAAAGCAGGGTTATAACCAAGTGCATGGTGGTTGCGTAGGAGCATGATTTTACGCTTCTTTTTGTGTTTTTCATGAAGTCTTCCCTGTGTCTCATTCCTTTGGTTATACCCCTGATGATGCCTGTGGTCGCCTTGGCCTTTACTGAATAAATCAGTTAAAACAGATGGTTGGGGTGTTTTTAAGGAGTTGGCATCTCGCTTGCAAATTCATCCGCCACTTCCGGTCTCGACTGCACATCGGGCCGGACCTGAAACCTTGAGGATGAAATACATGGCGACCGTAGCCACATTGCATCAGCAGCTGGACAGCCGGCTCGAGAAAGATCTGTTGGGAGAAGACTGGGTGCCGGCCGATGCCTACTACGGCATTCAGACCCAGCGAGCCTGCAAGAACTTTGATCTCAGTGGGATTCCCCTGAGCCATTTTCCTCAGTTGGTGAATGCGCTGGCTCTGGTCAAGCTCGCCTGCGCGAGGGCGAACAATGAACTGGGTTTTTTGGATAACGCCCGGGCTGCCGCCATTGAAGGTGCTGTGCGCAAACTTTTGGATGGACAGCATCACGACCAATTCGTGGTCGACATGATTCAGGGGGGCGCCGGTACGTCCACCAACATGAATGCCAACGAGGTAATTGCGAACGTTGGCCTTGAGATGCTGGGGCACAGCAAGGGCGCCTACCAGCACCTGCACCCGAACAACGACGTCAACATGTCTCAGTCCACCAACGACGTCTATCCCACCGCCGTCCGGTTGTCGGTGATTCTCAAGCACGCCGATCTGGTCAAGGCCCTGGCTTCACTGCGCGATGCCTTCGCGGCCAAGGGCGTGGAGTTTGCCGACATCATCAAGATGGGCCGGACCCAGTTGCAGGACGCTGTGCCGATGACGCTGGGACAGGAGTTCCAGTCGTTTGCCAGCACTCTGACCGAAGACATCGACCGGATCGCCGGCCTGACCGAACTGCTCAAAGAGGTCAATCTCGGCGGTACCGCCATTGGCACCGGCATCAATACCGACCCGGAATACGCCCGGCTGGCGGTGAACTACCTGTCCGAACTCAGCGGCTTCGAGTTCAAGCGCGCCTCTGACCTGGTGGAAGCCAGCTCGGACATGGGCGCCTTTGTCTTGTTCTCCGGCATGCTCAAACGCCTGGCGGTGAAGCTCTCGAAAATATCCAACGACCTTCGCCTGCTGAGCATGGGGCCCCGTTGCGGCCTGAACGAAATCAATCTGCCGGCGCAGCAGCCGGGCAGCTCGATCATGCCGGGCAAGATTAATCCGGTGATTCCGGAGGCGGTAAACCAGGTGGCTTACCAGGTGATTGGCAACGACCTGGCCGTGACCATGGCCGCCGAGGCAGGCCAGCTTCAGCTCAACGCCATGGAGCCGCTGATCGCTTACAACGTGCTTGAGTCGATCCGAATGCTGACTCAGGCCATGGATATGCTCAAAAACCGATGCGTGCGGGGAATCACCGCGAATGTTGAGCGCTGTCAGGAACTGGTGGATCAGAGCATCGGAATCATCACCGCAGTTAACCCCTACATCGGGTACGAAAACACAACCCGAATCGCCAAGGCGGCGCTGGAAACCGGGCGCGGTGTTATCGAACTGGTGAGAGAGGAAGGGCTGATGAGCGAGGAGGATCTGGCGGAAGTGTTGAGTCCGGCTTACATGATCCGCCCTCAGCGTCGGCGCCGTTAAGACTTTTCAAACCTGAATTTCTGTACCCGGCAACGGGCACTGTTTTTTTCATAAGTAATAAAGGTAATTGTAATGGAACAGACCATGCATACACAGGCAAGCGCTGGCTTCTGGAGCGACATGGCGCTCTGGAAAAAAATCCTGATCGGGATGGTTCTGGGCTGTATTGTCGGCGCCGTCATGGGCCCGGACGCGGAAATTCTGAAGCCCATCGGAACCCTGTTCATCAACGCCATCAAAATGCTGATTGTGCCGCTGGTGTTCTGCTCCCTGATCGTCGGTGTCACCTCCATGAAAGACACCCGCAAGATGGGCCGGATTGGGCTCAAATCCGTCGCCCTGTACCTTGGAACCACAGCGGTAGCCATCAGTATTGGCCTGGGTCTGGGTGCCATCGTGGCGCCGGGTGCCGGGGTTAATATGGCGGTGGATGCTGTCGCGCCTGCCGCCAAAGAGGCACCGTCACTTATCCAGACTCTGCTGAACATGATTCCGAAGAATCCGGTGGACGCACTGGCTGCCGGCAACATTCTGCAGATCATCGTGTTTGCGCTGGGCCTGGGTATTTCCCTGAACCTCGTGGGTGAGAAGGCTGAGCCTGCCATCCAGGTGTTCGAGAGCCTCGCCGAAGGCATGTACAAGCTGACCGAGCTGGTTATGAAGCTGGCACCCTACGGTGTGTTCGGCCTGATGGCCTGGGTGGCCGGCAAGTACGGCATGGACATTCTGATGCCGCTGATCAAAGTGGTTGGCGCGGTTTACCTCGGTGCGCTGGTGCTCGTGGTTTTGGTTTACTCGATGCTGATCAGCACCGTTGGCCGCCTGAACCCGATTCAGTACCTGAAAGGCCTGGTCAATCCGGCAGCGGTCGCGTTTACCACCACCAGCAGCTCCGGCACACTGCCGGCCACCATCAAGGCGGCCCGTGAGGATCTGGGCGTGTCCAAGGGGATTTCGAGCTTCGTTCTGCCGCTGGGTGCGACCATCAACATGGATGGCACGGCGCTGTACCAGGGCGTGTGTGCACTGTTTATCGCCCAGGCGTTCGGGGTTGATCTGGCCTTCTCCGACTACCTGCTGATCATCGCCACATCCACTCTGGCGTCTGTTGGTACTGCCGGTGTTCCGGGCGCGGGCCTGATCATGCTGTCACTGGTTCTGACCACTGTCGGCCTGCCCATGGAAGGCCTGGCCATTGTTGCCGGTATCGACCGTATCCTGGACATGGCGCGGACAACCGTTAACGTGTGTGGCGACATGATGGTGTCGGTACTGGTTGGCAAGAGCGAGAACGAGCTGGACGAAGCGGTGTATAACAAGACCGCGGCGGAATCCACAGAAGTTCTGGCTTAAGTTGAACGCCTGACACAGGCCCTGCCAGACAGGGCCATGCCCACCAATAACCCCCGGCTTTCCGGGGGTTATTGCGTTCAGGCCTTCTGAAGCCTGAAGGGCGAACCCGGTTCTGGCCAGAGAACCGGCGTATACGCATATCAGCAGGGGCTTGACCCGTGGTGTACCGAGGAGAGAAACAAAATTTGAGAGGTTGATCGTCAACGCTGACAGTTTTTCTGACTAACCTGATAGCAAATGAGGCCTGTTAAGCGGGCACTTGAGCGCCAGGGATGGAAGCTATAATGGGTAGATTCGGAAACACGGCAGGGCTGCTGTTGGCAGTGTTGCTCTTTGCGGCAAAGGCCAGCGCCATACAGTTGCCGGATCAGTCCAGTTCCACCTTTATTCACCAGTATGGATGGCTTTCCCCCGAACTCACCGACCTGACCCCGGAGTGGGTATCCTTGCTGCAAGATTGGGGATTTCTTTCCGCTGACATCGAAACGCCATCGGAAGAAGAAATAAACGCAGCGACCAAAAAGGTGTTGGCGCTGAGGGCCGAATTGCGGTCCGAACGAAATGGGCCGTCGCCAGGCGAGATATTGTCCAGGGCGATAAAGCAGCATCGCCTACCCGAACTGGTTAACGAACTCACACCGGAATACGCCGGTTTTTCTCGCCTTCGGAAGGCGATCTCCGCCGAGATGCGCCGTCAGACAGTGCCACTGCCGGAGTTCGGATTGCTGACCGGGTTAAGCCTCGGGCAGTCACACCCAGAGGTGGCGGTCTTTCGAACCTACTTGGCAAATATTCTCGACCATGCCTTGCCACCGGGAATGCAAGAGCGAACGGTCTGGGATCCGTCCCTGGTGCTTCTCTTGAAAGATTACCAGAGACAGCACAATCTCGACGTCAGCGGTCACCTGGATGAGCACACCCTTCGCCACCTGAAATTCAGAGGTAATCCGCTCCCAGCCATGCGTTACAGTCTCAGACAGTGGCTGCAGTTGCCAAAACGTATGCCTGATCGAACTGTGTTGGTGAACATTCCGCATTTCGAGTTGCTATTTATCGAGGCGGGGCGGGTTGAGTTGGTTATGCCCGTCATCGTCGGGAAGCCCGACAGCCCGACACCAAGGCTCAACAGCCGTTTCGGAAGCGTGACTTTCAATCCCAGTTGGACCCCACCGGTCAGCATACTGAAGACAGAGTTGTTGCCCTTACTGCAAAAAGACCCTTTTGCTCTCAAGAAGCGCGGGTTCGAACTGTTTCCGCGGGACGCCAGTAACGTTACTTCGCCTCTGGGCTGGGAAGACTTCTGGCAGCATGAAGATACCCGGATCCTTGGCCGTTACGTGCTCAGACAGATACCCGGTAACAACAACCCCTTGGGAAGGGTTCGTTTCAATCTGCAACAGACTCAGGCCATTTACTTACACGATACGCCGCAGAAGCAACTTTTTGGTGAATCCCGGCGGGCACTCAGCCATGGGTGTGTCAGGGTGGCCGATGCTGGGTCCCTAGTCGATGCGATATTTAAAAAACCTGGGAGATACCGGGGGCTTTCCTTTCAAAAACGCCCTGATTGGCACGAGGCCCTTGAAAGCGATGTTTCCGTCCATTTTGTGTATATGCCAGTTTGGGTAGACACCTCGGGAAGCGTGCTGGTGGCAAACGACATATACGGGAAAGCATCTTAGGTGGATTGTGATCTGTGTCACAATTTGGGTTTGTTTTAGATTGTAACAAAAAGATACATGCCCTAGGTTTAAATTGAGGTTGGCGTTTGGCGTCAGTGGTACTCAGGGATGTGGCTCGAGCCTGAATTCGAGCATTTAGTATCTAGCTTAAATTTTGAGGGACCAAAAAATGAAAGAATTTCTGAAGGCTCTGTGGAAGGACGAGGACGGCTTGAGTGCGGTTGAGTACGCGATCGCTGGTGGTTTGGTTGTCGGTGGCATGGTCGGTGCCTTCCAACTCCTAGGAACCAATGCGACGGCTAGAATCAACACGCTTGCTGACGCTGTAAGCTAAGTCTTTGGCGAAACTCCAGCCCAGGAATTCCGGGGCTGGACGTTTTTAGTTGGGAGGCGGCGTGGATTCAATTTCTTTCAAGGTAGTTTTGGTGATTTTTTTGCTCGCTGTGACGAGCGATATTTTTCGGGAAAAAATTCCGAATGCTCTGTCTGTTGTAGGTCTTTTGATGGGTTTGGTATTCCAGAGTTACTCGTCGGGTATTTCTGGAATGCTAAGCGGTCTGGGGGGCTCACTCTGTGCTTTGTTTATATTTGGCACACTTTTCCGCTTCAGGTGGGTAGGCGGGGGCGATGTTAAGTTGATGATGGCTGTGTGCAGTTTTTACGATCCTGTCCAGGCACTGATGATTTCCGCGCTCGGGATTGCTTTCGGGGCTGTTACCTCGCCTTTGATCGCAACTCTTCGAATGGGGTGGCAGCCCCTGTTGGTCACTCTCAAACGTTACAGGATGATGGTGGCTTTTCGCACCTACATTGCGCCCGAGAGTTCTGAAATCGCAGGCGTGAGGGTGCCCTACGCGCCGGCGCTGGCCCTAGGATGGCTGTTTTATGCATTACAGATCGGGTAAGCAGGCCCGATGCACAAGGGAAGTCAGAAGTTTGCTCCAAATTAATGGTGTGTATTTTTGACTAGGTTTTATTGCTCCAACTGGAAGGAGCTTGCCGTTGAAGTCAATTCAGCTAGAAGAATCGAAGGTTACTGAGCCAGTTGGCGCCCCGCCTGCGGTGTCCCTTCCTACGCCTCATAGTGTTTTCGAAACCGGTCTGCCCGGCCCGTTGCTTCGGGGCCTTTTGCTCAAGCACCTGTTAAAGCGCGAAGTGGCCTCCATCAAATTGCTGGCCGAGTTGATGGGGCTCAGCGGCAACGTAATTGCGGAGCTGGTCGCAGAGGCCAAAGCCAACAGCCTGGTTGAAAATCGTAACAGCGAGCAGGGTCAAATGCGGGTGGCGCTCAGTGCTGCGGGCCGGCAACAGGCGCGTCAGGCCCTTGAGCTGAGCGGATATGTTGGCAAGGCGCCTGTTCCTCTCGAGGAATACCGTCGCATTTGTATCCAGCAATCCAGTCGGCGTCAGGCTGTCGGCCGTCAACGCCTGCTGGAAGTCTTTGATACCACGGTGGTGCAGCCCGATTTAATTGATCAGATCGGTCCTGCCATAAATTCCCGGCGCGCGGTGTTGATCTATGGTGCCGCTGGCACGGGAAAGAGCTTTATCTGTCGCCAGCTGAATCGTCTCTTCGGTGACGAGGTTATGATTCCCCATGCCGTAGAGATGGGTGGGGAAATCGTGCAGATTTTTGATCCTCAGATACACCAGAGAATTGATAGCACTTTTCGAGACGACGATCTTTTTGCGCAAGTCAGTGATCCCCGTTGGTATCGCTGCCATCGCCCCCTGGTGGTCGTGGGTGGGGAGCTTGAGCTCTCTATGCTCGACATCAGTCATGACCCAAAAGCAAGGCTTCACAAGGCGCCCATTGGCCTTCTGGCCAATAACGGCGTGCTTTTGATTGACGATCTTGGCCGACAGAAAATCAGTGCCAAGGAGGTGTTTAATCGGTGGATTGTGCCTTTAGAAGAGGCTCGTGATTTTCTGTCGTTACCCAGTGGGGCGCATTTTGAAGTGCCCTTCGAGCAGAACCTCTTGTTTTCCACCAACCTCAGTCCCCAGGACATCTTTGATCCCGCCTTCCTTCGGCGCCTGGGTTACAAGATTGAATTCAAGGCAATAGATGATGAAGCGTTTGTTGCAATCTGGCAGCAGCAATGCCGTGTTATGGGCCTCAATGACAAACATCATCTTGGCCGGTGGTTGGTTCAGCAGTGTTACCCCACGAATCAGTTAGACATGCTTCCGTCTCATCCTCGGGACCTGCTTTCCATCGTGTCAGATCAAATTCGGTTTAACGGACTATCCAGCATTATCGAACCAGAGCTGCTCGAGCGAGCCTGGAATATCTATTTCGTGGAAGCCAGTCGCTGTCCGTTTCCAGCTGCTGTGGCCACATTCAATGAGGAGGGCGGATCATTATGAATTCTCGATCACTAGGCTTCACCGTATTGTCGGTGCTGTTTGCGGGCATAGCCGTATTCATGGCCAAGAACTGGCTTGATAATAATCGGCCGAAAGACGTCAAAGTGGATGAAGTGCAGGCCATTGCCATGTCTGTGTCTGTGTCGGCGGGAACGGTTCTGGAGCAGAAGCATCTCTCTGTACGCAGCTTTCCCCGGTCTATGGCGCCGAAGAATGTGAGTCAGAGCATGGAGGCGGTTGTGGGTAAAGTGGCCAGGCACCCGATGCTGGAAGGGGATTTCGTTCGCCCCGAAAAGTTGGCGGAAAAGGGGGAAGGAAGTGTTCTGGCCAGTCTGATCGAATCCAACATGCGTGCGGTCACCATCCGGGTTGACGATGTTGTGGGGGTTGCCGGTTTTCTTCTTCCGGGTAATCGGGTCGATGTGTTGATGACTCGGAGCTCCCGTGAGAACGCATCTACGGATGTCGTTCTCAGTAATCTAAAGGTGCTAGCCGTCGATCAGGTGACCGGAACCGATGCCAACAAGCCAATTTTGGTGAGGGCTGTCACTCTGGAAGTTTCCCTGGAACAGGCCGAGGTGCTGATGAACGCCAGAAGTCGGGGCAGTATTCAGCTCGCTCTGCGGAATCCCAACGACAAGAGCGCGGTAGAGTTGGCTGAGGCAAAACCGGAACCTGTGGTTGCGGCTGTGGAGCCTCGCCGGCTGGCGCCCAGTTACGAGAAACGAAAGATTGAAGTGATTCGTGGTGTTTCGATGCAAACCGTCACTGTGGACTGAGGATGTGCACCAAACTTTAGGAAGAAGTAGCTATGGATAAGTCATTGTGGAGAAGTGCAAAGAATCAGCCTGCTCGATTATTTCAGGCGGCTGTGATGGTTATGGTTGCAAACCTGCTCTGCGCCGCCGTCTGGGCCGGGGGTGGGTCAGGCCTGGGAGTATCGGTCAACCTTATTCCCATCTACAAGTCCCGAACCATTCCGATTCAAAGTACACCTGCCCGTGTGTCTGTGGGTAATCCGGATATCGCAGACATTCTGGTGACCGAACGCTCTGAGCTTTACGTTGTGGGAAAGAGATTGGGAAGCACTAACATCCTGGTTTGGGATAAAAACGATCGCCTGGTTGATTCTATCGATATAGAAGTCACCCACGATCTGAATGGACTGAAAGACAAACTTTATCGCTTCCTGCCGGACGAAAACATCAGTGTGCTCAGTTCCCAGGGGCATCTGGTTCTGTCAGGTCAGGTATCCAGCCCGGAGCGAATGGAAGCAGCAAAGCGCCTTGCTGATGGTTATGCACTCGCAGCCGGTGGAGAAGACGCTAACAGCGAAGTTCTCAATATGATGTCTGTAGGCGGTGGCCAGCAGGTGATGCTGGAAGTCACCGTGGCTGAGGTTCAGCGGGAGCTTGCCCACAGGCTCAACAGTGACTTTTCCTTGGTCGGCCAGGACGGCAACTTCCTGGGAGGGCTTATTGGTGGGGATGGCCTGATTAGTGAATTCGGAATCTTCGGCTCATACGTGACCAACAGTTTTCTCTACGATTTTGCTATCGATGCAGCCAAGGAACAGGGGCTTGCTCGCGTTCTGGCCGAGCCCAACATTACAGCCTTGAGTGGTCAACAGGCTGACTTTTTGTCCGGTGGCGAGTTCCCCGTGCCGGTGCCGGATGATGACGGAATAAAGATTTCTTACAAGGAATTCGGTGTTGGTGTGTCATTCGTTCCCACAATTCTTGGGGATGGAAATATTAATCTGAACCTCGATGTGCTGGTCAGTGAGCTGAGTAATGCGAATGCGGTAGGGATCGCGCCCACGGGTACAACTGCAACCATTATTACTCCGTCAATTGTGAAGCGAAGCGCTCGGACTACGGTTGAGCTTGCTGACGGGCAGACTATTGCTATTGCCGGCTTGCTCAGCAATCGCGTTCGTGAGTCTGTTAATCAATTACCTGGATTGGGCGATGTGCCCATTCTTGGACAGTTGTTCCGCAGTGAGGAATACCTGAATGGGGAAACCGAGCTGGTTATTCTTGTTACTCCTCGACTGGCCCAGCCGATTACCCGCGAAGGCTTGCAGTTGCCGACGGATGGCTTTGTGCCGCCCACTGATCTGGAGTTTTATCTGCTCGGCCGAATGTTTAAACGCGAAACTGAGGGAGATTCGGGGCAGCGTAGCACTGGTGGGGCATCATCCTCGGCGGTGCAACCCGGCATGCGAGCGGCTGAAATGGCTGGTACAGGCAATAAATACGGACATGCGCTGTAATCTGCGCTCAGGAGGAACTTAAATGAACAAGCCTATTTTGTTGTCTTGTATCGCTGTCTTTCTAACCGCCTGCAGCAGTAACAATGTTCTGGAGAGAGTTGAACTGGGGGGCACGATTGCTGAGGTGAAGCAGCGCCAAATTCTGGACCCCGGAGCGGAGTACCGGAATGCGGGAAAAGTTCACACGTTGAACGGAAACGTCACCTCCCGAGTCATAACGAACTATGAAAAATCCACGTATCCGCCAGCATCTGCTCGTGGGAAAACGCTGGCGATTGGTGAAGACTAGAAAGCGTCCGATCACGCCGTATTAGGGTCTCTACTCCAGGGAAAGGGAGAAAGGATGATCGTCGAACAATGCCATCGTTATCCTGACACCAAAAGACAGCGTGGTGCCGTTGCTATTCTGGTGACGGTTTCTCTGGCGGCGATTTTAGCTGTAGGTGCGCTGACGCTGGACGGTGGGTATTTATTTCTTAACAAGGCTCGGCTACAGAATGCCGTTGATGCGACGGCGCTCCATGCGGCGAAGGAGCGTGACCTGGGAGCCGATCACGCTGCGGTACGTCGGGAAGTCGTGACGATGTTGACTAACGTACTCGCCTCCGACGACTACGAGGCGTTAAGAGATGAGATTGATCTGGCTGGGGCGACGTTTGATGGGCCCGATGTTACTGATCAACTCACGGTGGAGTTTTCCCTCCAGCCAGACCCTTTCATTTCAACCGGCGACCTGGCGGCTGACTATGTCCGGGTGCGTTTGCGAAATATTGGGCAACCTGCCTTTCTCGCAGGTATTGCGGGTTTTAATGAGCTTCCCGTTCGCGCTTCCGCAGTGGCCGGTCCCAGTACGCCCCTGCTCAGCTGCTCCAATAACCTTTTGCCGATGGTGGTGTGCCAGGGAGGGGACCCCAGTACCCCTTCCGGATATCCCAATAACACCATTATGCAGATGAAGATCAGCAGCAACACAGATAGTGCAATCGGGGATGGGAATTTTCAGCTGGCCAGGCTTCCGGGCTTAACTGGCGGGGCGGATATCCGAAATGCCATGGCGGGCGCGGCAGTAGGGGCGGAAACCTGTTTCGGACCGGGAACGGTCAACGAAGATATTGAAACCGAGCCGGGAAATACTGTGGGCCCCGTTGCAACGGGTATGAATACCCGTCTGGGTCGCTATGCCAATGGCACCGTTAATCCGACGGATCATCCACCGGACAAAGATGTGTGTGTGGGCGCACCGCTTGATGTTGTCGATGGACAAGTGGTCTACGAGGAGAGTGGTGCGCTCGTTGATAACACCAATTCTCCTTCCCTGTACCGCTATGCGGATTACGCAGATGCCTATTCGAGTAGTCTAAGTGGAGAGGGATATTCCTGTCCCCATAATCCGGCGCAATCGTGGAGGGAGGACGGAAATAGTGCTCGGCGGGAATTTACGATACTGGTTGGGCAGTGTGATGGCGAAGCTAACGGACAGAACAACCTTGCGTTCGAAGGTATGGCCTGTTTTTTCCTGATGCAGGAGGTCATCCAGAAAGGAAATGAAGCTTTTGTGATTGGAGAGTTTATTGAGGATTGCAGTGGCACTGGCCCGGCAGTCGTTGATGCGGTTGATCAGAATGGGCCCTATACGATCGTTTTGTATCGTGACCCGGGAAGTAATGACTCATGACGGCGACTATTCAACATTCCATGAGGCGTCAACGTGGTTTGGCCGCGATCGAAGCGACTCTGGTTTTGCCGTTGCTGTTCTTGCTGTTCTTTGCCTTTGCGGAGTTGGGGCGGGCGTTCTATCAGTATCATGAGTTGTACGGTGCCGCACGTAACGCGTCTCGATACCTCATTAATGTGGCGCGACCGGGCAGTCTTGGGGATGTGGTTGTGACCGATGCGGTTCGATCTGCCGCCACTCGATTGATTGTTTATGGTTCGACTGCCCAGCCAGCTGATGGTGCCGAGTCAATTTTACCTGGACTGAATGAGAACGATGTTCAAATTGGCGTGGATCCAGTCTCAGAGCAAGTTACCGTGCAGGTCAATTATGATTGGACGCCTATCTTCGGAAATTCAATACCGGCCTTCTACGGTAACCCGATATCCTTGTCATGGAATATGGATGTCAACATCGCCATGAGGGTGCTATGAAAAAAAACAAGGCCCTCAAAAAGCAGTGCGGAGTGTACGCGGTCGAGTTTGCGATCGTGGCGTCGGTCGTTTTTTTGATGATCTTCGCAGCATTTGAGACGGGGCGCTTAATGTTTACCTATAACACTCTGGAAGAAATTTCCCGGCGAGCGGCGCGTTTGGCGGTGGTCTGTCTGCCTGATCTGGAAGCTGTGCCCGAGGCGCCTGATGGTCTGAAAACACTTGCACTTGATGGCATGGATGAGCTCGTGACTGACCTCACCCTGAACAACCTGAATATACGCTACCTTGCAGAGAATGGGGCAGTTGCGAACACGGCAATGCAGATTGATCTTGTCTCTGCGAGTGTTGAGAACTACCAGCATCAACTGATTATTCCGGGTTTTTTTATCAACCTGAATGCTCCAAGTTTTACCACAACACTGCCAAGAGAGAGCCTCGGTGCGACCCGATTTGGCACAACGGTGTGTGAATGAGCAGTTACAAGGAGAGAACAGTGAATGACCTGATCGTACAGCCTCTGCAAAGTCAGGCAACTAGTGAAATCAAAACCCGGGTTCCTCTGGCACTCCCCGTTTCTGTCCTTGTTATTGCAATACAGCCGGAAGCAGCGCGGGAGAAGGCCGGAGAGCTTGAGTCGATTCCAAACCTCACCGTGACCCATGCTGGATTTAAACACCTGAATCCGGCACAGCTTCAAGATCATCAGACAGTTCTTCTGCATATGCCTGACGATTCGGCTCATGCCTTGCACCTTGTGCAAGAGCTGGCACCACAGGTAAAGAACTGTATTGTGATCGGCAATAATGTCACACCGGAGCTCACCCGAAGCGCGTTGCGAGCGGGCGTAATCGATTTCGTATCAGGCAAGCCGGAAGATCTGGATGACCTGATTCAGGCCATTTACAGCATTGCTGACCATCTCGTGACGGAAGTGAAGCTGGCGCCGCTGAATGTGGTCATTAATGCCAAGGGCGGCTCGGGGGCGAGCTTTTTAAGCATGTCGCTGGCAGACCAGTTATCCCTGATGACCGGTGGTAAGGCGGCGCTGGCAGACGGCGACCACCTGAATGCCAGTCAGTCAGCAATGCTTAAAGGAACTCCCGAGTATCATTTTCAGGATGCCCTACGCGAGGCCTCCTCACTGGATGATTCGGCAATCAAAGGGCTGATGAGCAAGTTTTCCGGTATTACGCTCCTGCCAGCAGCGCCGTTTGGGATGCTGCGGCCGAATCATTTCGACTTCTCTCAGCTTCCAACCTTACTTTTCAAATTGCGTACTTCCTTTGAGTCCGTTGTCTTTGATCTCTCCCGCGGGGCAGAGCACTGGTCACTACCTGTCCTGCAGCAGGCGGATAATATTTTCATCGTCGTGCAGGACAACGTGGTTTGTCTGCGAGACGCTGCCAATCTGATTCGCTACGCAGTGCGTGAGCTGGACATTCCGAAAGAGCGAATGCAGGTCGTCGTGAACCGATACCTCAAGAATCCCAACAGTCTGAAGTTGGAGGAGATCGAGAAGGCGCTCGGGACGGATCAGATCGTAACGGTACGGAATGACTACAAACTGGCCAGTCTGGCTATGGAGCAAGGGAAAACCCTGTCTGTGATTGCCCCCAACAAGCGGATTACCAAGCAAATTAAGGAAATCGCCCAGCAGGCACAGTTCGGGAAAGACCAGCAGCCCCAAAAATCTTTTTGGCGTCGGTGGTTCGGTTGAGCCTTTCCGTTACTTAACGCGCGATCTGAGTTGGAAAACGGGACAGGGAAGTATTTGCAGGAGGGAGTCTGATGGGAACAATGGAAAATGCCGGTAGTGACTATGCAAGACACGTGCTTACCGATCAGGAGCAGGCGGTCAAGCTCGAATTATTCGAAAAACTCATGCCTTTGTTGGATGTTTCCCGATTATCCGATGTGGAAGAGTCCAGTGCCAGGGACCAGATCACCAAGACATGTCACCAGTTACTGGATGCCGATCCCCGTCCGGTTAATCGTGTTGCCCGTGAGAAAATCATCAAGCAAATCAATGACGAGTTGCTTGGGCTTGGCCCTCTGGAGGCTTTGCTGGCGGACGATAGCATTTCAGATATTCTGGTCAACGGCTTCGACAATGTGTACGTCGAGCGATTTGGCCGACTTCAGCGGCTCCCGCTCCGGTTCAATGATAATCAGCATTTACTCGGCATTATCGACAAAATCGTGTCCAGCGTCGGGCGGCGTGTCGATGAATCCAGCCCCATGGTGGATGCCCGCTTGAAGGATGGGTCCCGGGTCAACGCAATTATTGGTCCTCTGGCCTTAGACGGGCCTGCGCTATCCATTCGCCGGTTTACCGTAGACAAACTGAAAGCGGAGCAATTGATTGAAAGAGGCTCCATGTCTGATGCGATGGGCCAGTTACTTCATGCGGCTGTGGTTGGGAAGTTGAATGTTCTGGTTTCCGGTGGCACCGGCAGCGGGAAGACCACGCTTCTTAATATCCTGTCTGGCTACATTCCCTCTGATGAGCGAATAATTACGGTAGAAGACTCTGCCGAATTGCAGCTTCAGCAGCCCCATGTGGTTCGCCTTGAAACCCGTCCACCGAATATTGAAGGTAGAGGGGAAATCAATGCCAGGGATCTGGTAAAAAACTGTTTGCGGATGCGCCCGAACCGGGTGGTTGTTGGGGAAGTTCGGGGTGCGGAAGCGCTCGACATGCTCACCGCCATGAATACCGGTCATGAAGGTTCCCTTACCACGTTGCATGCCAACACCCCCCGCGATGCACTCAGCCGACTTGAGAATATGGTGTGTATGACGGGTATGGATATCCCGGTGAAAAATATTCGTACTCAAATTGCTTCGGCGATTGACCTGGTGGTCCAGCTGCAGCGGCACGAAGACGGTCGAAGGCGCGTTGTCAGCATTTCAGAAATATGTGGCATGGAGGGAGAGGTTATTACGCTTTCGGAAATCTTCGCTTTTAAGAGAAAGGGCAGGGATGAGCAGGGCAATGTGTTGGGGGAGTATGGCGCCACTGGTGTGATTCCGCATTTTCATGAAAAGCTTTCGAGCTGTGGTGTCGAAATCCCCATTGGTATGTTCGAGTCGAAAATGGACTTCGGCTTTTAAGGGAGGCCCACAAAATGTCTGTGGATTTGATGATTCTGCTTAGTGTGTTCGTGGCCGTCATTCTGCTGTCACAGGCACTGATGCTGCCGGTTTATCGTCCCCAGCGTGGTGACACTCGATACATCAAAGAGCGCCTTGAGGCCATTCGCGAGGAGCGTGGCGGAAAAGAGGCAGAAATATCGGTATTTCGAAAGAATAGGCTGGAAAAGGCCAGTACCTGGGGACGTCAGCTGGAAGCGCTCCCCTTTATCGCAAATATCACCCTGCGCCTGGAACAGTCCGGCTCGGACGATTTGGGCTATCGATACATTGCCAAGGCCCTACTGTTGGCAGCTTTCGCGGCTGCGGGTGTTTTTGTCTGGAAGAACTCGATTGGGCTTGCCGCGATTGCGTTCGTTGTAATTCCCGCTGCCTTTTACACCAGCCTTAACAAGCGCTTTGCCAAGCGCATAGACAAAATTGAAGAACAGTTTCCCGAGGCACTCGGAATTATCGGGCGAAGTCTGCAGGCAGGTCATGCCTTTCCAGATGCGATAAAAATGACTTATGAGGAACTTGAGGGGCCTATTGCTGAAGAGTTCTATAAGATTTTCAATGATATAAATTACCGGAAAAGCGTCAAGGCCGCTTTGCTGTTTTTTGTTGAGCGAGTGCCGACAGTATCCGCAATGGCCTTCAGCAGCGCGGTGATCGTTCAAAAGGAGACCGGCGGAAATCTGGCTGAGAATGTTAAAAACCTGTCTAAAATCATTCGCCAGCGGTTTGCCTTCAAGCGGAAAGTCAAAACCCTCTCAGCAGAGGGGCGGATGTCCGCCTGGGTTCTGGTTCTGATGCCCATCGCACTGTTTGCATTTCTTTACTTGACCAGCCCTGACTATGCGCAGGAACTCACCGGCACGGAGCAGGGAAGAGAGCTTTTGCTTTACGGGTTTCTGGGAATGGCGGCCGGTGTGTTCTGGCTGGGTAGATTGATTCGCTTGGATGTATGACCTATGGATTTTCTAGTTGGCTTAATCAATGACTTTACTCAGAACGAAACCTATTCTGCGTTCGGCATTTATCTGATCGCGGGTGTTGCCGGGCTCAGTCTTGCCATTGCGGTTCAATATTTTGTCTCGGGTGTTTATTCTTCGCGAAGTAAGCGGGTTGGCGCTCTGGTGAGTCAGGGTGAGTCATACCAGCAAGAGCTGAAGGGACGGCTTGAGGGCAGCCTCACGTTTAATCACAAGAAAACGTTTCTCGGGTCGTTTTCGATCGGTGGTGATGAGGTCAAGCGTACCCTGATCCAGGCTGGCTTCCATAATGATTCGGCGCTGGCCATCTACAACGGGGTGAGAATCGTTTTAACGTTGTTCAGCCTGATGGCTGTGTACGTCTTTTTGCGGGCGTTTCCTGACCTGTCAAAAGCCGTCACGATGTATGCTGTTGCTGGGTTCCTCGGTATTGCCTTTCTGCTTCCAAGCTTGGTTCTTGATCGAATTGCTTCGAATCGAAAGAGCCTGATGCGCAGAGGGTTTCCTGACGCGCTGGATCTCCTTGTGGTTTGCTGTGAGTCCGGATTGACGCTGATGGGAGCGTTGCAGCGGGTGGCCAGTGAAATAAAGCTGAGTCATTTCGAACTTGCCCATGAGCTTGACCTGGTCTGCAAAAAGGTTCGTGGAGGTATTAGTGTCGAAAGGTCTCTGGCGGAATTTTCCGAACGCACAGGGCTGGAGGACATCCGCGGCTTGAACGGAGCCATTACCCAGAGTATTCGCTTGGGTACGGGAATCGCGGAGACACTAAAAATCTACGCGGAAGAGCTCAGGGATAAGCGCCAGCAGGCGGCAGAGGAGAAGGCTGCAAAACTGGGCGTAAAAATGATTTTCCCCACCATTTTCTGTATCTGGCCATCATTTTTCATTGTTGCGGTCGGGCCCTCAATCCTGAAGGTCGCGCAAGTGTGGGATAAGGCGTTCTAAGCTGCTCTTTATCAAACAAAAAGTCGTAGGAGTTCAGGCCAATGAAGTTCAAGGCGCAAATTTTTCGGAGTGTTGCGGTCGCGGTGATGTCTGCTCAGCTTTTATTGGCGGGCTGCGCGAGCACAGGGAAAACGGTTGGCAATCTCAGTGAGCCAGAAGATACCGAACAACTGCGCTTGCGGGCCGACACGGCTTATGAGACAGGAAATTACAACCTGGCACTGAAACACTACATCAAGGTACTGGCCCAGGCTCCTGAAAGTGCAGAAGTGTTGTATCGGGTTGGCTTTATTCAGGAGCAAAAGGAGTCCTTCCGGGAGGCCGAGCAAGCCTACTCTGATGCTTTGGAGCTTCAGCCCGAATATACCCCTGCACGTATGGGTAAAGCTCTGCTTCGGTTGCGAAAAGGTCAGGTCCACAGAGCATTTTCAGACCTCGAAGCGATTCGTGAACAGGATCAGGAACGTTTGGCTGCCAAGCTGTTTCCGGCAAACGAGAAAAACTCCCCTGAGGGGGGGGGTCAAAAAAAACACCTGCATATCGTTCCAGTTTAAATCGCCTTGAAAAAGGCGGTGCGGGGCTGAGACAGTACAATGCGGCTGAGACCAGTGACGCAGATTCTGCTGAGCCGGCGGTGGTACCACATGCAGACAATCAGAAGGTTAGAATCAGGGGCGCAGAGCAGGATGGTCCGTTCTTAGCTCTGGATGAGCACTCACCACTGGCATGCTACAGCGCACTGGGTATCATTTTTGACCTCTGGGAAAGATATGGCGAGGCGCGTGATCATTATAGTTTGGTCCTTGTTGTCAATCGTGATGATGCCAAAACACTAAACAATATGGGGTATTCGCATTATTTGGAGGGTGACCTGATATTGGCTGAGCATTACTTCCAGCGGTCTGTGCGTGCGAAGCCAGAGTTCAAGCGGGCATGGTCAAATCTGGCGTTACTTTATGCCCGCCTTGGTAAGCATCAGCAGGCCGAGCGGACATTGAGGAGGGTGGCCGACACCCCTGATGCGATGAACGATATAGGTTATTTTGCCTTGCTCCAGGGGCAGACTGATGTCGCAAAGTGGTACCTCCAGCGAGCGATAGATAGCTCTCCCACTTATTTTGGTCTCGCCCAAGATAATCTGCGTTATGCACAACAAGGTTGGGACGACGGCAACTAATCGAAAGTGCTCGCTTTGACTTTGGCAATTTGGTTGAGCGTAACGCAAACATTTTTTGTTTAGCTGTTGTGGTACTAGCGTGCAGATAAACTACTGGATCTACCCAGCATCATTCGGGATTTTGGCGACCAGCGTGGTGGTCCTGGTATTGTTTGGAGGGTTCTTTTCTTCGGACTTTGATTTATATGCCATTCAGCGCTTCCTCTTAGTAGGCATATTAGCCGGTCTCACTCTAGTTCTGCTTCCTCGTCTAATTTGTAATTTCCAGTCGTTAAATGGCTATAGAAATGCCCTGGGGTTTTGCTGCCTTTTGTTGGCCGCAATGAGCATTTCCGGGACGAGTGGCGGAGCGCTTCATGGCTGGGTTGAACCGGTTATGTTTGGCGGTTTTTTTATTCTTCCGATTCTCTTGGCGGCCTGGCTTGGAGGTGCAGGGATGACGAATGTTCAGTCCCTGGCAGAGAGCTTCCTTTACCCCTTGGTTGTTGGGTGTCTGTTGTATGGTTATGTGGCTTTAATCATCTATGCGGGCAAAATGCAGGAAGGTGAATTCAGAGTAATCGATTACCTGCCTTGGGGCTTTAACAATATCCGTTACTGGAGTCATATCGCCTCCTGGGCGCTTCCTGTTCTACCCTTGGCCGTGTTTGTTGGTCCTTTGAAACGCTCGGGGCTATGGCGCCTCTGTGTGCTTATAGCGGGCGGTCTCTGGTGGTGGGTTCTTATATTATCTTCTGCGAGAGGTAGTACGGTAGGTCTTGTTGCCAGTGTGTTTTTTTCAGTGGTGTTAATGGGGCGCCAGACTTTTCCATGGTTGAAAGAGTTGCTTCGTCACTTTTCGCTCGGGATTTTGTTTTGGCTAACTCTCTCTCTCGGGCTTCCTGCGATTTTGGCTGGGGATGCTGGGACTTTGAGCTTGGAAATAGATACTGGTGATTCGGGTAGAATCCCGATGTTTGCAGAGGCCTTTGCCATGAGCATGGTTCATGCGCCCTTTGGAATGGGGGCACAATCATGGCTGACTCATGAGTTACTGACCGATAGTTATCAGAATGCGTCCAAATTTTCCCACCCACATAATATGTATCTTTTCTGGGCAGCTGAATACGGTTGGACCTTTGTCTTTGGGGTACTTGGATTGGTTGCCGTCGCATTTGGGAAGCTTCTAAAGAAGAGAGCGTTTGTCCAAAGTGGAGACAGCCAAGAGTATGCACTTTGCTTAATCGCCTTTACGGCTTCCGTTGTTGCTGCTTTGGTTCATGCGAGTGTTTCTGCGGTGTTTCTTGCCCCTGCATCCATGCTGGTTGGCTTGTTTATAATCACAATATTTTGGATGCTTCTTGGGCATCATGAGACAAGAAATCAAACAGCGAAAGGCTCGACAACTCATGCCACTTCTGCCCTAGCGGTTTTCGTGATAAGTCTTTCATTGTCTGGGCTTTGGTTGTATGAAGTCTGGCAGTACCATCAGGCGATGCTCGAAGATAAAGAATCGTTTGAAGATGATCGGTGGGCACCAAGATTCTGGCTTCATGGGAATTTCCCGCGAGCCCAGTGATTCAATTTTATTGCCTTCTGGTCTGGGTAAGTCGGGCTTTTATGGGCGGTAATAATTGCATCGATGAGAGACAACAAAGCCCGCTAAAAAGCGGGCTAAGTCATTGAATTCGGATGGTGCCCGGAGGCGGAATCGAACCACCGACACGGGGATTTTCAATCCCCTGCTCTACCAACTGAGCTATCCGGGCATGTTGCAGTGCTGTCGTGCAACGGGGCGCTATTAAACCGGTTTCGCTGTTTTGAGTCAAGGCTGACTGGCAAAAAAACTCAATCTTTTTGCGGTTGTTCAGGCCTTGATCAATCGGCCATTATTGCTCCGGCGGCACGTAGCCTTCGGCCTTGTCGAAAGGCTCGTTATCGAGGAAGCGTTCCATCTGTGCCTGCAGGTATTTTCGGGTGTTGGGGTCCATCAGGCTCAGGTGTTTTTCGTTAATCAGCATGGTCTGCTGGGCCTGCCATTCTTCCCATGCTTGTTTGGAAACGGTTTCAAACAGTTCCTGGCCTTTTTTGCCGGGCATGGGCGGGAAGTCCAGGCCGTCGAGCTCTTTCTGGTACTTGCGGCAGAATACGGTGCGGCTCATGGTCGCTCCTGTCAGACGAATGGATTTGCCGGGCATGATAGCAGAAAGGGCCGGGTGGTCACCCCGCCCATCGGTCAGAGCAGAGCCACCTGCTCGGCGTCGGTTAGCAGGGTTCGGATCGGGGCCGGCAAACCCAGGCTCAAGGCTTCGTCACGGTGCAGCCAGCGCTGGTTATCGTTATCCCCAATGGCGCCAGCACCTCGCACGAGAAGGCGGGCGGGCTGGATATGCAGGTGGTAATGGCTGAAAGTGTGCCGGAATCCGCTGATCAGCTCTGGTGTTTCACAGCTGAGCCCCAACTTCTGTTCGCAGGCGTCTTGCAGTTCATCCGCACCGAACGCCGGGTCCAGCTCCGGCAGGCTCCACAAGCCACCCCAGATGCCCGAAGGTGGTCGCCGTTCCAGCAGGATCCTGCCCTGTGCATCTTCCAGGATAACCATCCATGTGACCTTTTCCGGTTTGGCTTTCTTGGGCTTCGAGCCCGGATAGAACGTTGTTTCACCCCGCGTGTAAGCCGCGCAGTCAGCTTTTAGAGGGCAGGTGTCACAGTTGGGGCGGGTGCGGGTGCAGACCATGGCGCCCAGATCCATGATCGCCTGGGTGTAGTCCCGAACCCGCTCGTGCGGTGTGTGTTGCTCCGCGCGCTCCCAGAGTGTTTTCAGCACGCTGGTCTGCCCGGGCCAGCCGGCTACGGCATGATAGCGGGCCAGTACCCGTTTGACGTTGCCATCCAGAATGGCGGCCCGTTTACCAAAGGCCTGGGCAATGATGGCCGCGGCAGTGGATCGGCCGATGCCGGTGAGACTCTCCAGCTGTTGCTGATCCGCCGGGAAGTCGCCGGCATAGTCAGCCACCACGGTTTTCGCCGCTTTTTGCAGATTGCGGGCGCGGGCATAGTAACCCAGGCCCGACCAGTGGCTGAGCACGTCGTCTTCCGGCGCTTCCGCGAGGGCGTGAACGTCCGGAAAGCGCTCCATGAAGGCGTTAAAGTAGGGAATCACGGTGGTTACCTGGGTTTGCTGAAGCATGATTTCAGACACCCAGACCCGATAGGCGTTGCGGTTATGGTGCCACGGCAGGTCATGCCTGCCGTGCTGGTCGTACCATTCGAGCAAACGCTCGGCAAAACGGTCTGGCATTACTTGAACAGGCCTTTGAGTTTGTCGCCCAGCTCTTCTTCGAGCTTTTCCTGGATTTTCTTCTCGGCCTTCTCCGTGGCGCGATCGATCTCTTCTTCGGCTTTTGCCCTGGCGGCATTGGCGGCGATGTCTTTCAGGGTGTCCCGGAAGCGTGAGCCGTCAAAGGAGCACAGCTTGGCGGGTTCTTCCGCAAAATTACCCCGGCACTCCACTGGTATGACGACGTTTTGGACCACATCAGTCACCCGGCAGGCCTCGTCGCGGTGAATCTCACCGACGATGCGCAGGCCTGCTTCGTAATCGAGTGAAGTCTGTTCCAGGTTGACTGTGCCGTCGCCTTCCAGCTTCATGCCGGCGAGGGAGGCGACCAGATCCGTGTTTTCCAGCGTGTTGCCGTCGATCTTCAGGGTGCCGCGCATGTCGTTGAACGGGGTGGTGGTGCCCCAGCCACTGGTGCCGAGGCTTTCCTGGTTGGCCAGCGCGATGCCCTGGCAGGCGAGGCGAGTCAGGTTCATTTTGCGGAACTCGCCTTCGGCCAGGTTGAACCCGATCTGACCACCGGCATTATTTTTCAATGCACTCATGCGGTTGCCTTTGGTCGTCACGTTAACCTTCAGGTTGGCTCCGCCGGCCAGCATGTCCACTTCCGCCAGATCGGTAAGCAGAGGCAGGGTCTGCACGTTGCTGGCATTGGCGTTGATTTTCCAGTCCGGGGCGTCTTTGCGGGCGTCGAGGCTGACATTGGCGCCAAAACTGCCGTCGTACAGCTTCCCGCTGAACTCATCGACTTTCAGCAGACCGCCTTTGGCCGTGGTGCTGGTTTTGATGTCGGTGATGGTCAGGTTGCTGGCAATCAGTTCGCCCAGGCCCAGGTTGATATCCAGCAGCAGGGCGCGTAAGGCCTCCAGAGGCAGCAGATCGGTTTCGTTGGCCGGACCAGCCGCGTTGCTGCCACTCTTTTGCTCAGAGGAGGCCTGTTTCGATTTCGCGCCTTCTGTTTCTTCGGCCTCGGGTGCCAGGTAACGGTCCACATTGAGCTTGTCGCCGGTGAGGTTCAGGGTGGTGGCGCTGTTGCTCAGGTTGTAGCTGCCGGAACCTGCGAAGGTGGTGTCATCCAGCCTGAGCTTGATGTCAGACAGTTCAATGTTGCCTTCTGAGCCACCGATGCTGGTCGAAAATGCCACGGCATCGAGCACATCCGGATCACGGGTCTCAATCGGCGCCTGACCCAGCTTCGCGAGCAGGTCTTTGGGCGAAAACTCGTTGAGGGCAAGGGTGCCCTTGATGCTGGGCTTGTCGCCGAAGCCTTTGACATCGAGGTCCGTGGTGACGGATACGTCTGCCAGGGCAAGGGTGAAATCGCTCAGGTTTGCGGTTTCCTGCGCAAGATTGGCACTGGCGGAGCCCGCCAGTTCGGCGGTCACTGACTTTCCGCCCAGTGGCTCGCCGGCCATGTCGAAGACTGCTTTCAGGCCGGATACGGCAAATTCGTTCAATGCTTCATTGGCTTCAATGCGGGTGCTGATGTTGCCGTCCAGTTCGAACTGCGGCTTTGCCGTTTCGACCCGGAAGCTCACATCCAGCGGGAATTCGGAATCCAGGGCAATGTCGCTGGCGTTCAATGTGAAGTTTTCCAGCGTTACCGCCTGACCGGTGCGCTTGTCGGTGTAGTGCACCTGGGCATTGGCGATTTCGATGTTTTTGACGTTGAATGCCAGTGGCTCGCCATCGCCATCCTGTGCCGGAGCAGGCTCTTCTTCCGCGGGTTGCTCTCTGGTGGGCTGTTCCGTTTCGGCAGTGCTGGTGCCTTCCGGCATGATGCGGGTCCAGTTACCCTCGCCTTTCTCATTCACTTCAAGCCGCGCGTCCAGGCCGCTCAGAGTGAAGGTGCCCACCCGGGGCGACATGGTAATCAGTGACATGAAGTCCACCTGCGCCACCAGTTGTTCCAGTGCCACCAGGCGGCCGCCCTCAAGGTTTGCTTCCACGTTGTTCAGTTCGATGCCGAGCGGGATGAAGGACCAGCTGATGTCGCCGTCCAGAACAAGGTCCAGGTTGGTGTGTTTCTCCACCGCGCTTTCAATCTGTGGCTTGTAATTGTTGGGATCGATCACTGCCATGGCGATGGCAATGGCTACGACTGCAAGGACGATCAGCGCAACTAAGGCGATCAGCAGGTAACGAACAACTTTCATGATCGTGGATTCCTTTTCCCGGGGATGGGTTGCCAAGTGTGCGACGGTAGTCGCCATTTTACGAAAGGATACCGCAGGGTTAACAAATTAACAGCGCGGGTGGATGAAAATGCGGTAGTGTTGGGACACAATATGAGCCTTATTATTTCAATGGGTTTGATGCGAATAAGCACAATAAAGGAGTCACTGTGGCCATTACTGTTACCATCGAGCTGAATCGGGAAATCGAAATACCGGGCGGCTTTGACGAGGTGTTTGATCTGCTGGCGGATGTTCCGCGCTCTGCCAGTCATTTCCCCAAAGTGCATCAGTTGACGGGCTTGGGCGACAACGCGTACCGCTGGGAAATGGAAAAGGTGGGTATCGACAAACACGCCATTCAGTCTGTTTATGCCTGCAAATATCACGCGAACAAAGATGCCGGCACCATCACCTGGGAGCCCATCAAGGGTGAGGGGAATGGTGTTGTTAGGGGTGCCTGGGAACTGAGTCCCAAAGGCGACAACGTGACCTCAGCGCGGTTCCGAACCAATGCCGAATTGACGCTGCCGCTGCCCAGCCTGCTCAAACTGGCGATCAGCCCGGTGGTAAAACACGAGTTCAATGGGCTGGTCGACATTTACATGAATAACCTGAAAAGCGCTTTCTGAGCAGCGTCTGCCATTCAGTAGGTTTAACAGGGAGTGGGACTCCGGTGGGCTAAGACTGTATAATCCGCAAAGCAAAAATTTGCGGCAGTGTGTCGCCCAATCGTGACGGAGTCCCTATGGCCGAACGTAAGGCTCGGGTAGAACGAAATACCCTGGAAACCCAGATTGTTGTTGAGATTGATCTCGACGGTACCGGTACAGCCACTTTCGATACCGGTGTTCCCTTCCTCGAACACATGATGGATCAGATCGCCCGTCACGGGTTGGTCGATCTCAACGTCGTCTGCAAAGGCGATCTGCACATCGACGATCACCACACCGTAGAGGATATCGGAATCACCCTGGGTCAGGCGTTCAAGCAGGCCGTGGGTGACAAGAAAGGTATCCGCCGTTACGGCCATGCCTATGTGCCGCTGGATGAAGCCCTGTCCCGTGTGGTCATTGACCTGTCTGGCCGCCCGGGCCTGCTGATGGATGTTCCTTACACCCGCGCCGTCGTTGGTGGCTTTGACGTGGACTTGTTTGCAGAATTCTTCCAGGGCTTCGTGAACCACTCCATGGTGACTCTCCACATCGATAACCTGAAGGGCAAGAACACTCATCACCAGATCGAGACGGTCTTCAAGGCCTTCGGGCGCGCTCTGCGCATGGCCATCGAGATGGATGAGCGGATGGCGGGCATTACCCCGTCCACCAAAGGTTCCCTGTAATAGGTCACTGACAAGACGGCGAAACGCTTTATGAAAACCGTTGCCATTATCGACTACGGCATGGGGAACCTGCACTCTGCCCGAAAGGCGGTGGAGCATGTGGCGCCCAATGTGAGGGTGCTGGTGACCGACAACGCGGATCAGATCCGTGATGCGGACCACGTCATCCTGCCAGGTGTTGGCGCTATCCGTGACTGTATGCATGAAATCCGCCGCCTTGGCGTTGACGCACTGGTGCGGGAAGTGTCCAGAGACCGCCCATTCCTCGGAATCTGCGTGGGCATGCAGGCGCTGATGTCCCGCAGTGAGGAAAATGGCGGCGTGGAGGGGATCGGCCTGTTCCCGTCCGAGGTCCGCTTTTTCGGTGACAATCTCGTTGAGGGCGGTGAGCGCCTGAAAGTGCCACACATGGGTTGGAACGAGGTCTACCAGGCCGTCGAGCATCCTATGTGGCACAACATCCCGGACGGCGACCGCTTCTACTTCGTGCACAGCTACTACGCCGAGGCCGAAGGCAATGCCGAGATGGCTGGCCGCAGCCATTACGGTGTCGACCTGGCCGCTGCCGTTGCCCGGGACAATATCTTCGCGGTGCAGTTCCATCCGGAAAAGAGCGCCCGTGCCGGGCTGCAACTCCTGAAAAACTTTGTCGACTGGTCCGGTCAGTAAACCGGACCGTCTGAATCCCTTACACGGACCCTGTTTTATGCTGATTATTCCCGCCATTGATCTGAAAGACGGCAAGTGCGTTCGTTTGCGCCAGGGCCGCATGGATGATTCCACGGTATTTGGTGACGACCCGGTTGATATGGCTACCCGCTGGGTAGATGCTGGCGCCCGCAGGTTGCATCTGGTGGACCTGAATGGCGCCTTTGCCGGTGAGCCGGTCAACGGCGAGATCGTGCAGGCCATCGCCCGCAAATACCCTGACCTGCCGATTCAGATCGGCGGTGGTATCCGTTCGGCGGACACCATCGAGGCCTACCTGAAAGCCGGCGTGCAGTGGGTGATTATCGGCACCAAGGCGGTGAAGGAGCCGGCGTTTGTCACCGACATGTGCAAACAGTTCCCGGGTCACATCATTGTCGGGCTGGACGCCAAAGACGGCCGCGTTGCGACCGATGGCTGGGCGGAAGTGTCCGAAGTGATGGCCACAGACCTGGCCAAGCGCTTTGCCGACGATGGCGTGGACTCCATTGTGTACACCGACATCAGCCGTGACGGCATGATGCAGGGCGTTAACGTGGAAGCCACCGCCGCGCTGGCGCGGGAAGGCGGTATTCCGGTCATTGCCTCCGGTGGCGTCACCAATATGGATGACCTGAAGCGTCTGGCCACCGTGGCCGACCAGGGCGTACTGGGTGCCATTACCGGTCGAGCGATTTACGAAGGTACGCTGGACGTGGCCGAGGCCCAGGCGTTCTGCGACAGCCTGAGCGCGTAAGGGGGCAGTCATGGCACTGGCAAAACGGATTATTCCCTGTCTCGATGTGGACAAGGGGCGGGTGGTGAAAGGCGTGAACTTCGTTGATATCCGCGACGCCGGTGATCCGGTGGAAGTCGCCCGCCGCTACAACGAACAGGGTGCCGACGAGATCACCTTTCTGGATATCACGGCCAGCCACGAGAGTCGCGACACCACCTATGAGACTGTCGAGCGTATGGCTGCGGAAGTGTTTATCCCGCTGACGGTTGGTGGTGGGGTGCGTACCGTGGATGACATCCGCAAGCTGCTCAATGCCGGCGCGGATAAGGTCTCCATCAACACCGCGGCAGTATTCAATCCGGAATTCGTTCGCGAGGCGGCTGACCGGTTCGGCAGCCAGTGCATCGTGGTGGCTATCGATGCCAAGCAGGTAAGTGCCGAAGGCGAGACACCGCGCTGGGAAATCTTTACCCATGGCGGGCGCAAGCCGACCGGGCTGGATGCGGTAGAGTGGGCTCGCAAGATGGTGGAGTTGGGCGCCGGTGAGTTGCTGCTGACCAGCATGGATCGCGACGGCACCAAGATCGGATTTGATCTCGGCCTGACGCGAGCCATTAGCGATGCGGTGAGTGTTCCGGTGATTGCCTCAGGGGGTGTTGGGGAGCTTCAGCATTTGGCCGATGGCGTGACCCAAGGTGGGGCTGATGCGGTGCTGGCGGCATCCATTTTTCATTTCGGCCAGCACACCATTCCCGAGGCCAAGGCCTTCATGAAAAGTCAGGGGATTGAAGTCCGGGATTGACCGGACTTCCTAGGGATTTCTGGCCAGGGCAGGCTGTATTGCCTGCTTGTCCTCGTTGGCGAACATTTCCCGGTTATCGTTGCGGATCGCCCACAGTCCGCTGACGGTGGCGATGGCGACGCCCTGAGCATCCAGCATAGGTAAGTGTTTGGCCAGGTAATCCACCGTTACCTTGTGGGGGTGGCCAATGCCGATCGCGGTGCCATTTTCCCTGGCGCGCTGAATCAGTTTCCGGAACTGGCGGTCAACGAATTCTTCAGACTGCTCGTGATCGAGGAAGATGTCCCGGGTCATGCTGGGGATTTGGTAGGCCTGCGCGACATCACCCGCAATCGAGGTGGCGATGGTGCGGCTGTCTACGAAGTACACCGGATATTTCTCCAGCTCCTTCATCACCCAGTCCATCAGTTCCAGCTGTTGAGTCAGCAAACTACCCATATGGTTGTTCACGCCGCGTACGTGCGGTATCGCCTGCAGCGAACGGCGCAGGGTGGTGGCAATGCTGGCTTCGTCCATGTCGGAGGTGAGCCCGCCCGGCCCCAGCGCAAAGTTGCGGGTATTGGCCATCGGGGCATGCAACATGATTTCCTTGTTGCGGCTGTGTGCCAGCTCGGCCAGCGCCACGGTATGGCGACGGAAGGGCAGGAAGGCCAGTGTCAGCGGCTGTTCAAGATTGGCCAGGCGCTCGCCCTGTTCCCGGTTGTAGCCCATGTCATCAATAATGATGGCGATGGTCGGGAGCTGGGCGTCCGGACCCTCACTGGTTGTGGCGTCGCTCTTGGCCATGGCGAACGGTGCAGCCAGCAGGGCCGCGACCAGGGTACAACGGTGGAACAACTTCACTGGCTGGATTCCTGACCCTTCGCGCTTGCGCCTGACTTGTCGAGTATGTGAAGGCCTTTGAGCAGGTTCAGGGCGGAGCGGAGCTGGTAGTCACGCTCCGCAGGCGATGCGCTGCTCTTGTCCTTGCCGGATTTGCTGTCCTTGTTCTCGTTCTGGCCTTCCAGGTGGCCGCTCAGGTCTGCCTCGGTGAAGAACGGTTGGCTGTCCAGCTCAGTCAGTTCAGCCGGTCGGACCTCGATGTCCGGCTTGATGCCCGTAGCCTGAATGGAGCGGCCATCGGGGGTGTAGTAGCGGGCGGTGGTCATCTTGATGGCGTGGGTTTCGTCCAGTGGGATGACGGTTTGAACGCTGCCCTTGCCGAACGATTGGGTGCCCATGATAACGGCGCGCTCGTGATCCTGCAGGGCGCCGGCGAGGATCTCGGACGCAGACGCCGATCCGCCGTTAATCAGCACCACGACCGGGGTGTCGGGCATGAACTCGCCGGAGGTGGCGCTGAAACGCAGGCGTGAACTCTGGATACGGCCTTCGGTGTACACAATCAGGCCTTGATCGAGCAGGGCATCGGCGGTTTCAACCGCAGCCTGCAGCACACCGCCGGGGTTGTTGCGCAGGTCGATGATCAGGCCATCGAGGATGTTGCCGTATTCTTCTTCCAGCGACTCAAGGGCCGTGCGGAACTGGCTGCCGGTTTCCGCCTGGAACTGGGTGATGCGAATGTAGCCGTAGCCGTTTTCGATCATGCGGGATTTCACGCTGGTGACCTTGATGATGTCCCGTTCGACATCAATCTCAATCGGCGCGCTTTCGCCGTCACGCATGATGGTCAGCGTCAGGATGGTGCCGGGCTTGCCCCGCATCAGTGACACCGCCTCTTCCAGTGTCATGCCCTTAACCGGCTTTTCGTCCAGCTTGATGATCAGATCGCCGGCCTGAACGCCGGCTTTTTGAGCGGGGGTATCGTCGATCGGCGCGATGACTTTGACAAAGCCGTTTTCCATGCCGACTTCGATGCCCAGCCCGCCAAACTCGCCAGAGGTGCTTTCCTCAAGCTCTTCATAGTCTTTGGGCGCGAGGTAGGTGGAGTGCGGGTCAAGGTCGGAAAGCATGCCCTTGATGGCACTTTCCAGCAGTTGCTGGTCATCCACCTCTTCCACGTAGGCGTCCTTGATGCGGGCGAAAACCTCAGTGAACTTTCGCAGGTCTTCCAGTGGAAGCTGTTTCTCTGGATCGGGCAGGGTGACCTCAACCGGCTGTCCATTGATGCTGCCTTCGTAGACTTGTTCTCCGCCGCTGTTCTGGTCCTGGGCAAGCGCCAGTCCCGGGATGGTGGCGAACACGGTGCTCAGGGTGATGGCACGCAGAGGAAGAGCATAGGATGGACGTCTGGCCCGCTTCATTCACATATCCTGTTTTTATTCCGATAGTTGGACTGGATTCCCTTATGCCAGACAGTATGGCGTCCGGCGCTCCGTTTGTCAGCCCTGCAGGGACAACTCAGTTCGCCAGCCAGTGTTTGGGATTGACGGGCTTCCCGTTGTGGCGAACTTCGAAATACACCGCAGAGCTGTCCGTCTCGCCGGTGCGTCCTGCAACGGCAATCGGTTCGCCTGCGGCCACCCAGTCTCCCGGACTGGTGAACAGGCTGCTGTTATGACCATAGAGTGTCATGTAGCCATCACCGTGATCAATGATGGTCATCAAGCCGAACCCGCGAAGCCAGTTGGCAAAAACGACCCGGCCGTAGTGGATGGCTTTGACCTCGGAGCCGTCGCTGGTGCCAATCAGCAGGCCGCTACGCTTGAGTTTGCCGTCGGCATAGTGATCCCCGTAGTTGCTGAGGATCTTGCCCTGTGCCGGCCATGGGAGTTTGTTGCGAAGCGAACTGAACGGTTGCGATTCGTTGGGCGCGGGAATGCTGGCAATTGCCTGCTGCACTTCCTTGAGCAATTCTTCGAGCCGTTGCCGATCGGCTTCCAGGTTCTGGCGCTCGCTTTTGCGGGTTCGAATGTCGCTGTTGAGTGTGGCCAGGGTTTGCTCGCGTTCTTTCCGGCTCTGGTCGAGCTGGGATTGCCGGCTGGCAATGTCCGCTTCGGTGCGGGCCAGGTCGGTGCGGGTGGACTGAATGTGGGCACGGGCATCTTTCAGTTCCCGCAGGCTGGCCCGGAAGGCTTCGAGCCGTTCAACCGTATGACGGCTGAGGTATTCGTAGTAGGTCATGGTTCGGGCGACCCGGTCCGGGTCCACCTCGTTGAGCAGGACCTTGATGGCCGGTGCGTCGCCTTCCATCCAGGCCGCCCGGATCTGGCGCTTCAGGCCGTCGCGCTGGCGATTGAGGGTGAGCAGAAGCTGGCGTTCTTCCTGTTCCAGCTCCTTCAGGCGTGCTTGCAGTGTGTCGGTTCGTTGCCGCAAATCCCGTCGTTCACGGGTCAGGCGGCCGATTTTCCGCTCCGTCGCAGCAAGCTGGCGCTCAAGAGCTGAGCGATCCCTCTCGGCATCGCTCAGCCATTCATCGATCGCTTCGATACGCTCTTTCAGTTCCCGGACCTGTGCCGGCGTGACCTCATTCTGGGCCAGCGCCGGCATGGTGACGGCAAGCAGCGTCAGTAGCAGAGCCGGTATATACCGCAACACGACTGTCAGAACGCAGCCATCAATCAGCTTTTACCAGGCTGTGCCCGGTCATTTCGCTGGGCTGTTCCAGTCCCATCAGGGCGAGTAGGGTTGGCGCAACGTCGCTCAGGCTGCCATCGTCCAGCAGCGTTACCTTGCGCGGGCCGGTGTACACCAGAGGTACCGGGTCACTGGTGTGGGCGGTATGAACCTGTCCGGTTGCCGGGTCGGTCATCTGTTCGCAGTTGCCATGGTCGGCTGTGATCAGCGCTTCGCCACCTACTTCGTCCAGCGCCTCCACCACTCTTTTCACGCAGGTATCCAGACATTCCGCCGCTTTGATCGCAGCGTCCAGCTTGCCGGTATGCCCCACCATGTCGCCGTTGGCGTAGTTGCAGACAATCAGGTCGTACTTGCCGCTCTTGATGGCTTCCACCAGTTTGTCGGTGACTTCCGGAGCGCTCATCTCCGGCTTCAGGTCGTAGGTGGCAACCTGAGGAGAGGGCACCAGAATCCGGTCCTCGCCTTCGAATGGCGTTTCCAGCCCGCCGTTAAAGAAGAAGGTCACGTGAGCGTATTTCTCGGTTTCCGAAATGCGCAGCTGGGTTTTGTTCTGGGCGGCCATGTATTCGCCCAGGCCATTGCTGAGTTGTTCGGGCGGGTACGCGCAACTGGTTTTGATGTCCGCTGCGTACTCGGTCAGCATCACGAAATCCGCCAGCTCCGGGTGCTTGATGCGATCAAAACCCTGGAAGTTCTGCTCGACAAAGGCGCGGGTCATTTCCCGGGCCCGGTCGGCGCGGAAGTTCATGAACAGAACGGTGTCGCCATCGTTGATGGTGCCCTCTGGCTGGCCTGCCGAGTGAATGCGGGTCGGTTTAACGAATTCGTCGTTTTCGTCCCGTGCGTAGGCCTGCTCGAGTGCACTGACCGGGTCGGGCGCGGTGAACTCGGCCTTGCCCTGGGTCATCAGGTTGTAGGCACCTTCAACGCGGTCCCAGCGGTTGTCCCGGTCCATGGCGAAGTAGCGACCGACAATCGACGCCACACGGCCAACGCCCAGGCTGTCCAGCTTGGCGGCAGCTTTCTCGAGTGACGGCTTGGCACTGCGCGGTGGCATGTCCCGGCCGTCAAGGAAGGCGTGGATGTAGACTTCTTTCGCGCCACGTGCAGCGGCCATTTCTGCGGCGGCCAGGATGTGGTCTTCATGACTGTGCACACCGCCCGGCGAAAACAGGCCCATCAGATGAACCGCACGGCCTCCGGTGACCGCCTTGTCGATGGCGGCGCACAACACTTCATTGTTCTGGAAGGTGCCATCTTCCAGCGCTTTATCGATGCGGGTCAGACTCTGGTACACCACGCGGCCGGCACCCAGGTTCATGTGGCCCACTTCCGAGTTGCCCATCTGGCCCTGGGGCAGTCCCACAAACATGCCGGACGTGTTGATCAGGGTCTTTGGGTGGGACTGCCACAGTGTGTCCCAGAACGGTGTGTTGGCATTGCTGATGGCGTTGTCTTCAGCCGGGTCACGGTGGCCCCAGCCATCGAGGATAATCAGTGCAGTCGGCTTGCGGGTCGCAGTCATCAGTCCTTCCGATCGAGTGAAAAATGAGAAAACAGAAAGCCCAGATTCTAACCGGTTTGGGACGCACAAGCCATGCTGCCCGCCTTCTGTGACTGCGCCGGTGCGTGTATAATCCAGCCAAAATTTTTTGTCAGGGTATTTTCATGGATCGTCTGATCGAGTTCATTTTTAACCATTACATCCTCGTGTCACTGTTCGTGGCGTTCCTGCTGGCTATTCTGGTTCTGGAATCACGCCGCGGCGGGAGCAAGGTGTCCGCTCAGGAAGTCATTCGTCTGATCAATGGCGACCAGGCGGTGGTTCTGGATATCCGGGATCGCAAGGACTACGGGGAAGGGCGCATTACCGGAGCCATCAACATCCCTCTGAACAGCCTGAAGAGCCGCGTGGCGGAGCTGTCCAAATACAAGGACAAGCAGATCATCGTGGCGGATAAGATGGGGCAGCACTCGGCCATGGCCGTTAAGCAGCTGAACGCCGAGGGCTTCACCAATGTGGCTCGCCTGAATGGCGGTATCACCGACTGGAAAGCCAGTAATCTTCCGCTGGTGAAAAAGTAAGGCTGAAAGGGGCTCTTGATCTGGAGCCCATTCTGCCGCACTGTTTCACATCAGCCGGCGGAGCCAATCAGTAAACTGCTCCGGTAGCACATTTCATTAACCTGGGCGCCAGGCCCACGAGAGAGAACAAAAGGAACGACAATGGCTGAGAACCAGCAAGCCGCCGCAGGCAGTGACAACCAGAACCAACCCCAGTTTGCCCTTCAGCGCATCTATGTGAAGGATTTGTCCTTTGAATCACCGAACTCCCCGCTGGTGTTTCAGGAGCAGTGGAAGCCGCAGGTGAATCTGGATCTCAACACGTCTCATAACAAGCTTAGCGATAACCAGTACGAAGTTGTTCTGTCGCTGACCGTTACCGCCAAGATCGGTGAGAAAACCGCTTACCTCGTGGAAATCCAGCAGGCGGGTGTGTTCCTAGTGCACGGTATCGAAGGGCCTCAGCTGGGCCAGATGCTGGGTGCTTACTGCCCGACCATCCTGTTCCCGTACGCACGTGAGGCCATCGACGGCATCGTTGGCAAGGGTAGCTTCCCGGCCCTGATGCTGGCGCCGGTCAACTTCGATGCGATCTACGCCCAGGCTCTGAAGCGCAAGCAGGAAGAGGGTGGCGATGAGGCCAGCAAGGAAGAGCAGCAGACTCACTGAGTCGGCGATTCCAAAAAAAAACCGGCCTGGAGGCCGGTTTTTTTGTGCTTGCACATCAGCGGTTGTCGGTCAGACGGAGCCCGCGAACCCCATTTGCCGCCAGGCCTCATACACCACCAGCGCTGCCGTGTTGGACAGGTTCAGGCTGCGGCTCTCCGGCCGCATGGGTACCCTAAGGCGGTGTTCGGCGGGGAGTGACTCCCGGACCTGTGCCGGCAGCCCCCGGGTTTCCGGGCCGAACATCAGGTAATCGCCCTGTTCGAAGCTCACTTCATGGTAGTGGTGCTGGCCTTTGGTGGTGAAACCAAACAGGCGCGCGGGCCGTTCGGCTTCGAGAAACTCCCCGTAACTGCCATGCACCTTGACCGAGGCGTACTCGCTGTAGTCCAGCCCGGCCCGCCGCATCTGCTTGTCCTCCAGGGTGAAGCCCAGGGGTTCAATCAGGTGCAGCTGACAGCCGGTGTTGGCGCACAGCCGGATGATATTGCCGGTGTTGGGCGGTATCTCCGGTTCGTACAGCACCACGTTCAGCATCGATGTTAACGCTCGACCGCCAGGGCAACGCCCATGCCGCCGCCGATGCACAGAGTCGCTAGGCCCTTGTGGGCGTCCCGGCGAACCATTTCGTGCAGAAGGGTGACCAGGACGCGGCAGCCGGAAGCGCCGATCGGATGGCCCAGGGCAATGGCGCCGCCGTTCACGTTAACCTTGTCGGTATCCCAGCCAAGGTCACGGTTGACGGAAATAGCCTGTGCGGCGAACGCCTCGTTGGCCTCAATCAGGTCCAGCTCGTCGACGCTCCAGCCGGCCAGTTTCAGGCAGCGCTGGCTCGCCGGAATCGGTCCGGTGCCCATGATGGTGGGGTCCACGCCGGCATTGGCGTGTGCCTTGATGGTCGCCAGTGGCGTCAGTCCCAGTTCGCGGGCTTTATCCGCGCTGCAAACCATAACGGCCGCCGCCCCGTCATTCAGCGATGACGCGTTGCCGGCAGTGACAGATCCGTCCTTTTTGAACGCCGGGCGGAGCTTGGCAAGGCCTTCGCCGGTCACGCCATCGCGCGGACACTCGTCTTTGTCGACGATGATCGGGTCGCCTTTGCGCTGGGGAATCGAGACCGGCACAATCTGGCTGTCAAAATGGCCCGCGCCCTGGGCGGCCACGGCCTTCTGCTGGGAGGCCGCGGCAAACGCATCCTGTTCCTCCCGGCTGATGCCGTATTTATCAACGATGTTTTCGGCGGTGATACCCATGTGGTAGTCATTGAAGGCATCCCACAGGCCATCGGTGATCATGGTGTCCACCATGTTCCAGTTGCCCATGCGCTGGCCGTTGCGGCTGTTTGGTAGCACGTGTGGCGACTGGCTCATGCTTTCCTGGCCGCCGGCAATCAGGAGTTCGGCGTCGCCGCAGCGAATAGCCTGAACCGCCATATGAACCGCCTTCAGGCCAGAACCGCAGACCTTGTTGATGGTCATCGCCGGCACAGAGGCGGGCAGGCCCGCGTTAATGGCAGACTGGCGAGCCGGGTTCTGGCCGCAGCCAGCGGTCAGTACCTGGCCGAGAATGACCTCGTTCACTTGTTCGCCGCTGATGCCTGTCTCTTCCATCAGGGCTTTGATGACGGCAGTGCCCAGCTGGTCCGCCTTCAGGCTGGAAAGGCCACCTCCGAAAGCACCGATGGCGGTACGTTTTGCAGCAACAATGACAACATCACGCATAAGATCTCTCCGGATAACGGGGCGCGGTCTGGTTCTGTTCGCGCAAGTTTAAAAAGTGGCCGGCATTGTAGCCGGAAAGTTGTATCTGGCCCAAGGCAGTCAGACTGAGTGCGGTCAGGGGTTATCGCTGACCAGCGCCCGGCTGATACGTTTGAGTCGCTCCTGCTGAATGGCTTCACCCAGCGCCTTGCCTTTGAATCCCTGCGCCAGTAGGTCTTTCGGCACGACCCCGGAGGCTGCGGTTGCGGCCAGGCGCAATGACCGGACGCTGGCTTGCGCGCTGTCGGGCAGTATGCAGGGCAGAACTTCCAGCACGGCATCAAACCTTTGTGCCCGACGCCAGAGATCGGTCTTGTCGAGCAGTTCAAGTAGTGTATCTGGCGCAAGCGGCTCGTCGCTACCATTGATCAGGACGGGTTGCAGGGAGGCGATCAACCGCGCCATGGTCTGGCAGTCATTGGGGGCTTTCAGGGCTTTGGTCCGCCGGGCGATGTCGGGTTCGGGAATCGGCGAAAGTACGGCCGCAAACCGTTGTGCCACGGTTCCGCCGTTGCGATGGACGCAGCGCAGAGCAGCAACGGCGTGCTCGAATTGATTTGATGCGGTGAGTTCGGGAAGCAGCGCGTCGAGCGCACCGCAGTGGCGCAGCACCTCAAAAAAGGTGCCGGGTTCGTTTTCCTGCAGGGCTCGTTGGATCTCCTGCCAAACCCGTTCGGCCACCAGGTGCTGGACCTCGCCGTCTGCGACCATGGTACGCATCAGTTCCATGGTGTCCTGGCAGACCCGAAAACCCATGGGTTCAAAGCGGGCAGCAAAGCGGGCGATCCGCAAAATGCGCAAAGGGTCTTCGGCAAAGGCCTCCGATACATGGCGCAATTGGCGGTTCCGAATGTCGGTCTGGCCGTCGAAGGGATCGATGATCTGTCCCTGCTCGTCCCGGGCGATGGCGTTGATGGTGAGATCACGCCGTTGCAGGTCTTGCTCCAGGGTAACGTCTGGAGCACTGTAGATCTGAAAGCCGTGATAGCCGCGGCCCTGCTTTCGTTCGGTGCGGGCCAGGGCGTATTCTTCGCGGGTTTTGGGGTGCAGGAAGACCGGAAAGTCCGCGCCTACCTGCTTGAAACCCTTGGCCAGCATTTGGTCCGGCGTTGCGCCGACCACCACCCAGTCGCGGTCTTTGACCTCCAGGCCCAGCAGTTCATCGCGGACAGCTCCGCCCACCAGATAGGTTTGCATCAAGGATCCGGTCCCCAGTGAGAAATGTCCCGGGATTATCCGATTCCCGGCAGACAGAGGCAAACCCGCAGCGCCAACAAAAAAGCCCGCACGGCGAAACCGGGCGGGCATTCGGGGTCAGCCGAATTGGTTAGAACGCGGTGCCGAATTCCAGGGCGGCGCCCACGTCTGCATCACTGTAAAGCGCGCCCAGATCGAAGCGAACGCCCATCAGGTTTACGCCAAGGCCAGCGGTCAGCTGGGTTTCCTCCGCAATGCCGTCGTTGTCGTCGTTGCTGGCCAGATTGTGGCGAACACCAACTCGCAACTGGGCATAGCGGAGGGCGTCGAACTCAGCGCCCACGGCCAGCCACTGGGTGTCATCTTCAAACCCGAAGGCTTCTTTCTTGGTCAGATCCAGCTCCGCAGTGACGACATGGTAGTCCCCGGAGTGGGCGATGCCCGCGGTCACCATGGGATCTACCTTCAGGGTGTACTGGTCGGCGGTGTTTGCCGACTCCAGTTCCATGGGAATCATGTTCCTGACCACCACGCCCGCATTCCACTGGCCGTCGTCCCCGAAGCGGTAGGCGGCGCCGATATCCACGTTAAATCCGTTGTCTTCGGTCATGTTGTCGTCGGCATCTGCATTGTCGTCGTCAAAGCCGGAGACGGTTTCTGTGTACTGATAGGTCCGCAGTTCCATGTACTTCGGTGAGAACCCGAGCTGGAAGGTGCTGCCATCGGACAGCGTGAACTGGCGGGCGAAACTGATGCCGACTTCACCAATGGCTGAGGCAAGGACGCTGCCGCTGGAGTCCAGGGTCAGTTCGCCGTTATCGGTCACCGCATCCAGGGCGGCATCAACGTCCGCTGCCGTTGATGCGTTGGCGACGGCATCCAGCAGGGCCCGATCGTCATTGGCAAGTTCGCCGCGCACGGTAGCCGTCAGACTGGCATCGGCGAAGAAACCGACGGCGATGGTCTTGCTTGGCACTGCCAGAGAAAGTCCCGCACCAAGGTTGGTGCGCACGGTGTCGCGGTCAAAGGCGGTCAACCGGTCCCGCAGGTCTGCGGCCCCATCCCGCACCGGCTGCGGGTCATCGGTGGCTGGATCGAAATTCGCCGTGCTCGCCTCGAACTGAGTGATGGCGTCCTGGAGGTCGTCAATCTGGTCCAGCACTTCTTCTTCATCCGCCGCGCGGGCGTTCGCTGAAGGCAGAATGAGCCCAAAATCGTCCGACCAGTCGTGATGATTGCCCGCCATCAGAGCAGGATTGTCGAGCGGAGCGCTGCCGGGGTGGGCCACTGCCACACCGGTTCCTGCCATTCCGAAGGCGCGCGCGGAATTGAACGGGGCCGGGCTGGCCAGGGCGGACGCGGTCGAGACGGACAGGCCGATGGCGACGGATAGTTTGGTTAACTGATTGTTTTTCATTGTGCGGTGCCTTGGGATTAGCTTTGTATTGGGCAAAAAAACGAATAGTCAAAGGAGGTTAGAGCAGGCCGGGTAGGCCATGCATGAGGTATGTAGTAACGGTTTGTTTACAAATGTGTAATCGGTGGCAGGGTTTTGCCGCTGTTGGTCATGGAGGGGCGCGGAACGCTCTTCGGTCGACTGATATGGCGCGGGATTTCACGGGTTGGCCTGATTTTTTCATGGACAGGGAAAATTGGTCTGTCCGGAGAAATGCAATGCCCCTTCGCAGAATACTTGTGCCTGTTTTTGCCCTGCTGCTATCGGCCTGTGCGCCGGTTGGCGGGTATCAGGACGGCAACCGTTATGACGATGGCACCCGCAAGCTGGAACCCATCACGGTTCGGGTGAGTGGGTTTGGCACCTATGAGGATTCCGTGAAGGACCGGCTCAATACCCGCAAGCGTTTGCTCGCCCGCCGTGCCTCGCAGCTGGACGCCTACCGCAACCTTGCTGAACGGGTGTACGGGACCGTGATTTACGGCAGTTCGACGGTGAATGATTTTGTCCTGCGCAGCGATAACTTCCGGACCTACGTAGACAGCTATATCCGGGGCGCCAAGATGGTGGCCGTGAACGAACACAGCGATGGTGTGGTCGAGACGGTGATGGAGCTGAAACTGGAACCCAGATTCCGGGCCTGCGTCGCTGAAGTGGCGGACGATCAGGTCCGGGACCTTTGCCCGATTCCGGTACCGCGTTACAACGACAGCGCCGGCGATGTCCACAGTCGGGGTGTCGATTCCCTGTACTACCTGGACTGATACCGGATGTTGTCGGGAGATATCATGGCTTGTTCCAGGCTGAGTGTTGCGCCGCTGGCACGGTGTTTTGGGCTGCTTGCCCTGCTTGTGCTGTCTGTGCCGGCTTCGGGCGTCGAGTTGGAAGGCGTCGGGCACGCCACGATTCATCATGGCGATGTCGAGACTGCCAGGGCGCAGGCTCGTCAGTCGGCGCTGCGGGATCTCGCGCTGCAGTATGAGGCGCAGGTCAGTACCCGCGATACCCTGGAAAACGGTGTGCTGACGGAGTCTCGCATGCAGGTGGCTGCCAATGCCCGGGCTCATAATGCCCGGATTGTGGATGAAGTTCGCCGCGGCAATCTGATGCGGGTTGTCGTGCGGGCCGACATGTCCCGTGGCAACTCCTGCGCGGCCGGTGACGCTGCTGGATTGAAAAAACGGGTGGCCGTCACCGGGTTTCCTCTGCTGTTTCCGGAGCAGGCCCGGCTGGGGCAGTTGCAGGATGCCGGCGAAATGTTGCCGCAGCAGCTGCAGGCCAATCTTCGGAACGGCAATCGGGTACAGGTGTTCAATGCCTCAGCCACCAGCATGTTTGGTGATCTTGCCAACGCGCCCACAGAGCCGCGAGGCGACAACCGCCTGAACAACGTACTGGAAGTGGCGCGGGAGCTGGGCGTTCAGTTTGTGGTGACTGGCGTCATTCGCGATATCGGCGTTGCTGACCCGGCGGCCTGGGGCACCTCCGTACTCAATCGTATGCAGCGCACTCTGGGGGCGGCCGATCAGTCACGTCGGTTTGTGGTCGATCTGATGGTGTTTGATGGCTTCAGTGGTTCACCGGTTTACCAGGAACAGTTCCAGGCATCGGCGGACTGGGATGTCGCTGCCGGTGCCGCAGATGGGTTTGCTTCGGCAGGCTTTCAGCAGTCGTCGTTTGGGCAGGCGGTGAGCCAGGTGCTGAGCGATATGACCGGGGCTGTTATCGCGGCGGTGGCCTGTCAGCCGTTCATGACCCGGATTGTCCGGGTCGATGGCAATCGGGTAACGCTGGATTCCGGGGCAACCGCCGGATTGCGTCCGGGTGATGAGCTGCACATCTACCGCAGCACCCGCTACTTTGATGCGCCGGGCAGCACGCCAGAGCTGCGTGATGCCGGGGTATCGGTGACCTTGAACAATGTGCATCCGGATTTCAGTAACGGGCGAATGATGACGCCGGGGGGGCAGGTCAACATTCAGAGGGACGACATCGCGATAGTCTGGTGACCGGTGCCGCGGCTCAGGCTGCCTGAGCTGCGGCAATATCCCGGATTTTTCCGACCATGGCCCGCAGACCGTTACCCCGGGTGGGGGAGATGTGACGGAACAGATCGAGTTCTTCAAACAGCTCGTCGATGTCCGTGGTCAGCAATTCTCTGGGTGATTTGCCGTTCAGGGCCACCAGAATAATTGCCGCCAGGCCGCGCACGATCATGGCGTCGGAATCGATCAGCAGATACAGCCTGCCGCTGTCTTCGTCGTAGTGGTGAATCAGCCATACCTGGCTCTGGCAGCCATGGACGTAGTTTTCTTCCACGCGGGCATCGTCCGGAAACGACGGCAACTGCTTGCCCAGGTCAATGATGTACGCGTACCGCTCTTCCCAGTCGTCCAGGAACTCGAACGCATCGGTCACGTCATCAAGCGTGGTTTCGGTGCCTAGCGGGTTGGTCTTGAAGTCCTGTTCGCTTGCGGTCATCAGAGCATTCCCAGTTCCAGCTTGGCTTCGTCGGTGAGCATGTCGTTGCTCCAGGGCGGATCGAAGGTCAGGTCAACGGTTACCTTGTCTACATTGGGCACCTGCTCGGTCTTGTGTTTCACATCATCGCAGATGACTGGTCCCATACCACAACCGGCTGCGGTCAGGGTCATCTTGATGTACACGTGGTTCCCATCCTCGGTGCCATTCTCGATTTTGCACTCGTAGATGAGGCCCAGGTCCACCACGTTGACCGGGATCTCCGGGTCGTAGCAGTTGCGCAGCGCTTCCCAGACCTGGTTCTCGTTCACCGACCCATCTGCGGGTGTCTCGAAGCTGCTTTCCAGAGGTTTTTTGCCCAGGGCGTCGGCGTTTTGGCCCTCAATGCGGGCCAGATTGCCGTTGACTGCCACGGTAAAACTGCCGCCCAGTGACTGTGTGATGGTCACGAAGGTGTCGGCCGGGATCATGATTTCCGTGCCGGCAGGGACAAGGCGCGCTTCTACTTCGCGCTTGGTCAGGACCACTTCCCGTTCTTGCATGCCCAATTTGGCCTCGCTGCTATCCGTTAGTTACCTGAACTGGCTCAGGCAACAGTAAAACTTTCCCCGCAGCCACATTCGGCGGTGGCGTTGGGATTGCGGTACTGGAACATGGAGTTGACGCCAACGGTGACGAAATCAATCTCGATACCGTTCACCAGCGGCAAGTGTTCCTCTTTAACGATGATATCGACACCATCGACGTGGAACACCCGGTCGTCGGCTTCGACGTTCTCGGCCCACTGGGTCTCGTACTTGAAGCCAGAGCAGCCGCTTTTCTTGATGAACAGCCGGATGCCCTTGGCCTCGGGCTGTTTCTCCAGTTGCTTCCGCACGTGTTTAACCGCGCTGTCGGTCATGGTGACGGCGACGGTCGGGGTGAAGACTTCAGCTGTCATATTTCCACCTCCCTCAGGCAAACAGGCGCTGGATTTTCTGCAAGGCGGCAAACAGTTGGTCCACCTCCTCAAGAGTATTGTAAAACGCAAAAGAGGCCCGTGCTGTACCGGGAACTCCATAGAAGTCCATCAGCGGCATGGCGCAGTGATGGCCGGTGCGGATCGCGATCCCCTGCTGATCCAGCAGGGTGCCGATGTCACTGGGATGCAGGCCGGCGATCTTGAACGACATGACCGGCACTTTCTTTCTGGCGGTGCCAATGACTTCCATGCCGGGCACGGTGGCCACCAACTGGTTCGCGCGCTCCAGCAGGGTGCTCTCTGCGGCTTCCATTTTTGCTCGGTCGAGACCGTTCAGGTAGTCGATGGCGGCGCCAAGGCCAACCGCTTCGGCGATGGCCGGTGTGCCCGCCTCGAATTTGTAGGGCAGGGTGTTCCAGGTGGTTTTTTCAAACGACACCCGCTCGATCATCTCACCGCCGCCCTGGTAAGGGGGCATCTCTTCCAGCAAGCTGGCTTTGCCGTAAAGCACGCCGATGCCGGTGGGGCCGAACAGTTTGTGGGACGAAAATGCGTAAAAATCGCAGTCCAGTGCCTGCACGTCTGGCTTGTAGTGCGGCACGGCCTGGGCGCCATCGACCACGGTCAGAACGTTGCGTGCCTTGGCCTGCTGAATCAGGTTGGCAACCGGGTTCACGGTGCCCAGAACGTTCGAGACGTGGGTGATGGCGAGAATGCGGGTGCGATCACCGAGCAGGCGCTCGAATGCGTCGAGGTCCAGCTCGCCTTCCGGCGTGACGTCCACCGGGACCACCTTCGCGCCGGTGCGCTCGGCCACCATCTGCCAGGGCACGATGTTAGCGTGGTGTTCCATCCGGCTCACCAGAATCTCATCGCCCGGGTTCAGGCGCGGGGCCAGCCCGTTGGCAATCAGATTGATGGCTTCCGTGGTGCCGCGGGTCCAGATGATTTCCCGGGTGCTGTGGGCGTTCAGGAACTGACGCACGGTTTCGCGCGCGCCTTCAAAGGCGGTGGTTGCGCGGTCTCCCAGGGTATGCGCGCCACGATGCACGTTCGAGTGCATTTCCCGGTAATAACGGTCCATGGCGTCCAGCACGGCCAGCGGCTTCTGGGCCGATGCGCCGTTGTCCAGGTACACCAGCGGCTTGCCGTTGACCTGCTGGGACAGAATCGGGAAGTCCCTCCGGATGGTCTGCACGTCAAACACTGGTTGGTTGGCTGAGTTTGCCACGGATAAATCCGTCATACCCGGCTACGCCTCCTGAAAGGTGTGATCGAAGAACTGGTTTAGCTGCAGCTGCACGGTCTCTTTAACGGCGTCCACTGGAATTTCTTCGACCAGTTCGTTAATGAAGGCCATGGTCAGCAGCACGTTGGCCTCGCGGCGGCCAATCCCGCGGGACACCAGGTAGAACAGCGACGTTTTGTCCAGCTGGCCAATGGTGGCGCCGTGGGCGCACTTCACATCGTCGGCGTAGATTTCCAGCTCGGGCTTGGTGTCGATTTCTGCACCGTTGGACAACAACAGGTTCTTGTTGTTCATGTCCGCGTTGGACTTCTGCGCATCCTGATGGATGTGAATACGGCCGTTGAACACCGCGTGGGAGGTGTCTGCCGCGATATTCCGGTAATTTTCTTCGCTGTTGCAGTGCGCGGCCACATGTTCGATGCAGGTGTGATTGTCGTAGTGCTGTTTGTCCTGGGTGACAACCACGCCATTGAGCTTGCACTCGGCGCCTTCACCTTCAAGACGAACCTGCAGGTCGTGGCGGCGCAGGGGGCCCCCGAAGCCAACGGTGTGGCTTTCGAAGCGGGAGCTGCGCTGCTGGCGAACGCCGGTGGCACCAATGTGCTGAACGCTCTCGCCTTCGGTGTTCAGGCGCACGTTGGTGACGCTGGCGCCATCGGCCAGGTCAAACTCGGTTACGGTGTTGACCATGACCGGCGCACTGCCAGTGGACATGTATTCTTCCACCAGAGTGATCTGGCTGTGCCGGCCGGCATCGACGAAAATGCGCGGAAACGCCGAGCCGCTGGCGTTTGCGGTTGCTTCGTGGACGATGAACAGCGGCTGGTCGAGCCGGGCGTCCGGCTTCAGCTGGATCAGCAGGCCATCTTCAAAGCGCGCCGAATTCAGTCTCGCCATTTGCACGGCATCGGTGTCCAGCGTGCTGTCAAGGCGAGCCGCAAGCTCGGTGGCCTCGTCGTCAGACAGGTCACTGAAACTGCGAATACGGATGCCGTCCAGGTCCGGATAGTCGCTGGCTTCCGGCATCATCACGCCGTTCAGGAACACCACCTTGTAGCCTGGCGCGGCAAGGCTTGCGCTTGGTTTGCCGTCGCTGGCCAGCGGTGAGGCCATCTCATCGCTCAGCTTCAGGTACTTGCTGGAGTATTTCCAGTTCTCGGTTTTACGCGTCGGCAGCGGCATGTCGGCCAGGCCGGTGCCGCGCTCGGAGCGCAGCGCCAGCAGCGGCGTTGGCAGGGATTGCCCTGCCGGCTGAAGGAATGCCGGTGAGAGAGTCGGGGCTGGTTTCATTCCATCACCTCCTTACTGACCCGTCTCGTTGGCGGTGTCTTCGTCCCGGATGCCGAGCCAGCCGTAGCCGCGCTCTTCCAGCTCCAGGGCCAGTTCACGGCCACCGGATTTGATGATCTTGCCGCCGGCCAATACATGCACGTGATCTGGCACGATGTGGTTCAGCAGGCGCTGGTAGTGGGTCACCATCAGGATCGCCCGATCCTCGGAACGCAGCGCGTTCACGCCGTCGGAAACGATCTTGAGCGCATCAATGTCCAGACCGGAGTCGGTTTCGTCCAGAATCGCCAGCTTCGGCTGCAGCAACAGGGCCTGCATGATTTCGTTGCGCTTTTTCTCGCCGCCGGAGAAGCCCTCGTTGACGCCGCGCTTGAGGAAGGCCGGGTCCAGGTCTACCTGTTTGGACACTTCCTTCGCCAGCTTCATGAACTCGGCCGCGTTGATTTCCGGCTCACCCTTGTGGGTGCGCATGGCGTTCACGGCCGTGCGCAGGAACTGCAGGTTGCTGACACCGGGAATTTCCACCGGATACTGGAAGGCCAGGAAAATGCCCTCGCGGGCGCGCTCTTCGGTTTCCTGTTCCAGCAGGTCCTTGCCGTTGAGGGTGACTTCACCGCCGGTGACTTCATATGCCTCGTTGCCTGCCAGCACCTGAGACAGGGTGCTTTTGCCGGAACCGTTGGGGCCCATGATGGCGTGAACTTCGCCAGGCTTAACTTCCAGATTGATACCCTTGAGGATCTCTTTGCCCTCAACCGATGCGTGCAGGTTTTTGATGCTCAGCATGTATGCGGTTCTCTCTTTTTAAACTCTTTGAATTCGTTGGTCGGCGTCTGTCCGCGGGATTTAGCCCACGGAGCCTTCGAGACTGACTTCCAGCAATTTGCCCGCTTCTACGGCGAACTCCATCGGGAGTTCCTTGAATACCTCTTTACAGAAGCCGTTGACGATCATGGAAACCGCCTGCTCCGGGTCGATACCACGCTGACGGCACAGGAACATCTGCTCGTCACTGACCTTGGAGGTGGTGGCCTCGTGCTCGACGATGGCGGACTTGTTCTTGCTCTCGATGTACGGGAAGGTGTGCGCCGCCGAGCGATCACCAATCAGCAGTGAGTCGCACTGGGTGAAGTTACGCGCACCCTCGGCGCCGGGGCCAAACTTCACCAGGCCGCGGTAGGCATTAGAGCTTTTGCCTGCCGAAATACCCTTCGAGATGATGGTGCTCCGGGTGTTTTTGCCCAGGTGAATCATCTTGGTGCCGGTGTCGGCCTGCTGGAAGTTGTTCGTCAACGCGACCGAGTAGAACTCGCCCACGCTGTTCTCGCCCCGCAGCACGCAGCTCGGGTACTTCCAGGTCACGGCGGAACCGGTTTCAACCTGAGTCCAGGAGATCTTGCTGTTCTTGCCAATACAGGCGCCGCGCTTGGTGACAAAGTTATAGATACCGCCCTTGCCGTTCTCGTCGCCCGGGTACCAGTTCTGCACGGTGGAGTATTTGATCTGGGCATCATCCAGCGCCACCAGCTCAACCACCGCCGCGTGCAGCTGGTTCTCGTCCCGCATCGGCGCGGTGCAGCCTTCCAGATAGCTGACGTAGCTGCTGTCTTCGGCGATGATCAGGGTGCGCTCGAACTGGCCCGTGTTGGCCGCGTTGATCCGGAAGTAGGTGGACAGCTCCATGGGGCAGCGAACGCCCTTGGGCACGTACACGAACGTTCCGTCGGAAAACACCGCCGAGTTCAGCGCAGCAAAGAAATTGTCGCCTTGGGGCACCACCGAGCCGAGGTATTTCTGGACCAGTTCCGGGTAGTCGCGAATCGCTTCAGAAATGGAGCAGAACACAACGCCAGCCTTGGCCAGCGGCTCTTTGAACGTGGTTGCGACGGACACGGAATCGAACACGGCATCAACGGCAACACCGGCCAGCTTTTCCCGCTCGTGCAGTGGGATGCCCAGCTTCTCATAGGTCTTCAGCAGCTCCGGATCCACTTCGTCCAGGCTCTGGGGCATATCCTCTTTGCGCTTGGGCGCCGAGTAATAGGAGATCTCGTTGTAGTCGATCTTCGGGTAGCCGACATGCGCCCAGTCCGGCTCGTCCATTTCGAGCCAACGACGGTAGGCCTTCAGGCGCCACTCCAGCATCCACTCCGGCTCACCCTTGATCTGGGAAAGCCGTGCAATCACGTCTTCGTTCAGGCCGGGGTCGAAGGTTTCGGCTTCAATTTCAGTGACAAAGCCGTGCTCGTACCCTTTTTTGATCAGCTCGTTCACCTCTTGATCGGTGGTCGCCATGATCGTCGCTCCGTATTCTCTCATCGCGGGCGCTGTCGCCCTTGGTGTGCCGCCGGGCCTAGGTGTCTGACCGACGGGCGGATGTCATCAGTTTGGGTGTCGCAGTGGTCGCTCATCCTGTGAGTACGCCCCGCAATCGGTTTTTGGATGACGGGCCGGTTCAAAGAGGCCGGCTGCAGTGCTGAAACAGCAAAAAAGGCCGGCGCGCCCGTTAGTTCTGGCGAGCGATTATACAATACCAGAGTAAATTAGTCAGGTATTAAATCGTGCGTGGCGGGATTATACCGCATCCGCGGGGGCTGGCACCAAGACAGCAATTACCGAAGAGGGCGCCAGGGCCTTCAGTCAACGGTTTGGTAGAGCTCTTCGAGGTCGGTGGAATAGCTCACACCCACCAGGCGCCATCCGCTGCCGGCCGGCTGGTAAAAGGTGAAGCGCCAGGCGATGGCGGCGGTCTCGAACTTCTGGAGCCAGGTTTCCCGGGTAAAGTCGTCGGCAATGACTTCTGCCTTTACCCGGGAGGCGCCCACCGGGTCGCCCGCGGTATTTCGGACTTTCTGGAAATAAGCCGCCGCTTCCTTCCCGGACTGGTCGTAAGCATCGGCAGAAACGCCTAAGTAGGGGCGCAGGCTCTGGTAGGCGGGCAGAATCCGGCCACTGGCCACCATGTCCATGAACGCGCCGGTCTGTTGGCGAATATCGTCGCGGCCAGGCAGTTCTTGCTCGGCGTTGGCCGGGCCGGCAACAAGCAGGCAGAGCAGGCAGATCAGTGGCAGGTTCGGGCGCATGGATTCATCTTCCTTGATTCAGGTGCGGGTCAGTTAGCGGTCTTCCGGTCCGGGTTAATCGCAGTGTCTTCGGTCGCGGCATTCACACAACATACCCGCTGCCGGGGGGGGATTCCAGAGGCGGTCCTTCGCGGATTTTCATGTCGGCGGTCGCAAGAGCGGTATTGCCCGCGGGGGCAACCGGGGCGCGGGTTTGGTGGGAACTGATCTGGCTCAAGTCGGGTTCAGTTCAGTCCATCAGACACCGCAATTCCGCAATGCTGTACTAGACTTCATACCTGCGAAGGGCTCTCTTTGCAGGCTCACCGGTTTTGCGCTGGGATTAACCTGAACACATGAATGTGGGGTGATACGTCATGCTTTGCCATTCTTCTGGTCTCCTGCGAGCCAACGCTGGCAGCACAACCAAAGGCTTTGTCATCCAGCTGGCACTCTTGACCGGTCTGATGGTGGCGAGTCTGTTGTGGGATCAGACGGGCCAGACGACAACGCCCTCCACCGCCATCACACTTTCCGGGCTCACCTCGTACGACGTCGACAGCGCTCTCACAGACAGTCTCGATAACGGCGAGCAGCGCCTGCATGAAAACGGCGCCAGCACTGATGCGGCCAGTCAGCCCGAGGGCGTGCCAGCAGACAACTGGCTGCCCCTGAATCGCGGCGATTATGGCATTGACAGCGGTTTTCGTTTCTACGTGCCCGGCCTTGAGGAATCCGAGGTTTTCGGGCCTCCGCGGGTCGACGAAACCTAACCGACACAGAGCGCGCAAGCGCAAACAGGACCTGAGCGTGATCATGCCGTTGTCCTCGCCAAGTCCCAAACAATACACGAACTGGGCGCCGCCGAAGGCGAAAAAGTTATAGGACAGAACTGCCGGCCGCCTACGGAGAAGTGTGGTGTTTCGTTCAGCCTGAATTCCGAGTGCGAAACAAGGAACGACACATGAGCGTGACACTCAGAACCTGCCTGATCCCCGCCTTGATGATCCTGTTTGTGCCATGGGCATCGGCGGCAGATTCCTCCGCCGGTTATGGCTCGGGACCCACAGAGAAGGATCATGTCGGCGAGAAAGAGTACTCGGCTTACCTGAACATCGGTTACCCCCAAAGTGTGTTCTGGGGCGACACTTAACTGCACACAGCCCTTTCAACCGATGCCGGCATGATCGGCACGACGCTTGGGCTGGAAGAAGCGTACTGCTTTGCGCTTTGGCGGAATGTTGTCCAATCTGTGGTAAAGGGACTTGGCTGATGGGATGCGAGGGAATGGGAAAGAGTGGTGTGGCCTTGTTTATGGTGTTTGCGTTGACGGCATGTTCCTCTTCTTTTCATGGCTCTTACGCGCCCATCAGTTACGTTGGCGGCGGTGCTATCGAAGGGTCAGAGCCGCTGGGCAAGGTCGAGGGCAGTAGTTGTCAGACCAAGTTCCTCTATGTGTTGCCCATGGGCGACGGCGTCTCGACCAGCGAGGCGGTTCGGGCGGCCAAGAATGCCCGCGAAGGTGCGCGGTACCTCGCCGATATCGCGATCGACGATCGCACAAACTGGCAATTCGGGTATCTGGAACAGTGTATAACCGTCGAGGCCATCGCCTACTGACGACGAGCGTAAATCCCCGTGAACCGCACCCCGTGCCCGTTGGCGGGCATTCAGGAGAGTGGCCATGAGGTGCAGTGACTCCGTCGACTGCCAGAGGTTTTTGCGGTATGCCCTCGTGGTTCTGCTGTCGCAGCTGGTTGTTGCCTGTGCGCAGAAGCCTGTCGGTCAACTGGAGCTCATGCCGCCTCCGGATGTGTATGGTGATGGCTTGTTTAACCCCTTGCCCAAGAGCAATCCCTTCCTGGATATTCCTTACGACGGCATTCTCTACGCCACCGATCGCCAGCCGGCGGGCCCCGATGACGACGAACTCTTTTATCGCAACGAGCGTGGCCAGGTGCTGCGCCTGGGGTACGCGGAAATCCAGATGGGCGAGGGCGATCTGACCTGGGAACAGGCGCGCGAAGTGTCCCTGCTGAAAGCCCGAACGGAAGAGTTTCCGGTAAAGATACGGGATGTCACCGAATGGGGCATTGTCACCGAGACGATTCCTTTCTGGGCCGATGCCGATCTGCCTGAGGAAGCCCCCATGCCTCCCGATGCGGTGGATCAGTTTGCCGCAGCAATCAATGCGCAACTGGCCAATTCGGCCTCGAAAGATATTTATCTGTATACCCACGGCTATCTGGTGACGTTCGTCAACCCGCTGCTGGTCTCGGCAGAGCTCTGGCACTTCCTGGGATATCGGGGCGCCTTTATTGCCTACGCCTGGCCATCGACACCCCACCGGCTGGCCTACATCAAGGATTCCGATACGGCGGTTGGTTACGCCAGAAACCTGCGGCTGCTGATTGAAGGGGTGGCCGAAAAAACGAACGCGGAAGAAATTCACATTATCGGTTACAGCAACGGTACGCGGCTGGTGGTGCAGGCGCTGGAGCAATTGGCGTTGATCAATCAGGGCCGCACCAAGGAGGAAATCCAGCAAGACCTGCGCATTGGTAACGTCATTCTGGTGGGTAGCGACATCGATCGGGCGGCCTTTGGCAACGCACTGGCCGACGGTTTGCTGAATGTGTGTCGGCATCTCTCGATCTACGTATCGTCAGAGGACAAGGCACTCGGTATCTCACGATTCCTGACCAACAAACGCCGCCTGGGCGAGCTGTGGACGGAGGGCGGTGACGAGATTCACCCGCAAGCGCGCCAGGCGCTGGAAAAGCTGCGCGGGCAGATGAGTTTTATCAACGTGACCGAAGCCGAAGGCGCGACATCAGGCAATGGGCATCACTATTTTCGCCAGAGCCCCTGGGCCAGCAGCGATATCCTCATGACCCTGTACTACGGTCTTACGCCTGAGGAGCGGGGGCTGGTTCGGCAGACCGATCTGCCCGTTTATACCTTCCCGCCGGACTATATTTCCCGCCTTTGGGGCAACATCCAACGCCTGAACCTTGATTCTCCAGGGGCGGATTACAACCCGTGAAGACGATCCTGCAAGGCTTTCATTCATTCGGCATCGTGCTTTTGGCAGCGTCCATTTTCTACCTCGGCTATGCCTTGCTGCAAACCGCAGACCGGGTTGAACTGATCGTGGCCAAGACGGAGGGTGTCGCGGAATCGCTCGCTCCAGTGGTCGAGCTGGCGCCGGAATTTCTGGAGGAATCGAAGCAGGCCCGAATTCTGGTCGAAGAAGTGGTTGCCGAGGTGGCGGCGGTGCGCCTGCTGGTTCCAGAGCTATTGGCGGAATCAGCGGCCATTCGGGAAAGCCTGCCTCCGGTGCTTGAGCAAGTGGGCTTGATGAGAAAAGAGTCCGAGATGATTCGGGCAGAGGCCGCGCGGGTTCGTGTGCTGATTCCGGAGGTGCTCGCGGAACTGGAGGCCTATCGGGCTCTGGTGCCGCAGGTGCTGGACGAAAGTCGCCGTATTCGGGAAACCATTCCCCCAACGCTCAGCCGGGTCGAGCGAATTGTGTTGGAAGCCGATGACATCGCCTCGAAGGCCGGAGAAAACGTATTCACGGGGGTGATTTCGGGGATATTCAAAGCCCCGGTAAAACTCTTGGGGAATGTCACCGATTTTCTGTTGCCTTCGAACGCCAAACTGTCCGCCAGCGACGAGGCCAAGCTCAAGGAGCAAATGCAGATTTTTTTGAATATTGCACAAATCGGCGACATTCAGACCTTTGTGACCGAAGATCCGACGATTTCCCTGCAGTTCGAGCTACTTTCTTCTGTGGTGATTGATTCCATGGACTGTCGGCTGGTGGCGCTCAGAAGCCGTAAGTCGAACGAGCTGTTCAAGCAAACCGAGCTGCAAATATGTCTTGATGAAGACGACAACTGGTTTTTGCACAGCTCGGAAGATCGCTAGCCTGATATCCCGGGTAAACCCCGTTGCCGGGTCATCCCACGCGGCAGGGGTTAATCCCGGGGAATGGCGGGTATCCCGCTATCGTTCCAGCCTTCGCGACAGTTCATCCAGTTTGCTTTGCACCGCGTGCAGCTGCTTGACGATTTCATCCCGCTCGTCATGGGCCTTCTGAGCCTGCAGGGCATTCTGTTCTTCGCCCATGACCTCAAGGATTGCGCCAATCATCATGTTCAGGAACACAAAGGCCGTGAGGAAGATGAACGTCAGGTAGTACAGCCAGCTGAGCGGGTATTGCTCCATGGTGGCGTACATGACGTCGGTCCAGTCCTCGAAGGTGGCGACCCGGAACAGCGTCAGCATGGAGATGGCGACATCGCCCCAGAGTTTCTGATCCACTTCCGCAAAGAAGATCGCGCCCATGGCAGCGTAGATGTAGAAGATGATGAACATCAGCAGGGCGATGTAGCCCATGCGGGGGATGGCCTTCAGCAGGGCGTTGATCAGCTGTCGCAACTCCGGCACCACCGACACCAGACGCAGTACCCGGAATACCCTGAGCAGCCGGCCGAGCAACACTGCCTCGGAATTGTTCAGCGGGATCAGGCTGCCAATCACCACGATGGTGTCGAACAGGTTCCAGCCATCCAGCAGAAACTTGCGCTTGTTCGGGCAGGCGGCAAACCGGAACAGGATTTCCACCAGGAAGAACAGCGTGATGGCGTTGTCCGTCAGGATCAGGCTGTGTTCGGCCCAGGCCGGCAGATCGTAGGTTTTTGCGCCGATCGTCAGGGCTGACAGAATGATGATGGCAATGACAACGCCCTGGAAAATCTTGCTGGATTCAATGCGGCGTAATTGGTTGAAACCCTCCGAAGGGTTCATTTCCGGGGACATGCGGGTACTCCAGATGAAGTCGGGACAGGCAATTCTAATGATCCCGGGAGGGGCAATCTATAGTGCAGAGACCAGTATATGGCCCTCCGGGCGCACATCCGTCGTGCGCGTCGAGAGGCCCTTCTTGCATGCACTGAATCAAGTCGGATCAGGTGCCCGGTGCTGCCTCAGCACTATCTCAGCACTTCAATTTCAACGTCAATCAACCCCAGAGACGGGTTGCCGATACGTCTGAATGCCGATTTGGTGAGGTCAATGATACGGCCTTCGACAAAGGGGCCTCGATCATTGATTTCGACCACGACACTTTTGCCATTGGCGGTGTTGGTTACTTCGACCATCGAACCGAAGGGCAGCGTTTTGTGGGCTGCGGTATCCCGCTCCTGTTTGAAGGTTGCGCCGCTGGCGGTTGTTCTGTTCTGAAATTTGTCCGCGTAAAAAGACGCCTGGCCCGTTTCGGTGAAACCCTTCCAGCTGCCTCCGGCACCCGGATGGGCTGTGGAACAGCCTGCGAGGACGCTGAGGAACATAATTGCCAATACGGTTCGTGCAGTGATTGCCATAGTCTGAGTCTTCTGTCGTGTTCCGGCCATGGGCAGCAGCGAGCTTGAGATAGCCTGGCGATCGTGCCGCTCGGTCTCTGCCAAAGATTTCGAGACCAGAGCTTACCCCAGGACTGCCCGGGCTGCATGTGACCATGCTTTAAGGACTTACTCCTGCTGCAGGATAATCTGCCACTCCGCTTCGCTGACGGGCATAACCGATAGCCGGCTTCCCTTGCGAACCAGTGGTAATTGCTCCAGCCCGTCGAGGGATTTGAGCTCGTCCAGAGGAATCAGTCGGGACAGCTTTCGAACGAAGGCAAAGTCGACGGCCTGCCAGCGTGGCTTGTCCGGCGAACTTTTGGGGTCGTGATAGGGCGAGTCTGGATTGAACTGGGCGGGGTCCGGGTAGGCAGCTTTCACGACTCTGATGATGCCGGCGATGCCGATGTGCCGGCAGCTGGAGTGATACAGAAAGACCTCATCATTCGGAGCCATCTGAGCGAGGAAGTTGCGGGCCTGGTAGTTGCGCACGCCATCCCATGGAATAACCGTGTTCGGGGAGTGAGCGAAGTCGTCAATGCCGCACTCATCCGGTTCTGATTTGACCAGCCACTTTGTCATTGTCTGTTCCGTCCGGTGAATCTGGGCGGAGTATAGCGGAATGGGTGTTTGCGCCAATAGTCTGCGTTGGCTGTAAGCCGGTCTGCACGCTAAGGTGCAGACCGGCCCTGCGCTCAGGGCGTTGTGAGCTGGATGAGTTGAGCGCCAGCGTTCTGGTGCACGGCGGTGGTCGGGTGGACGGCATCGAAAAAGATGTAGCCCTCGCAAGCCGGAAACTGGAGGTCGGCCAGACAGCTGTCTTCGGTATTGGTGAAGCCCAGCACATCGGCGTCTTCAATCTGGCTGTTCAGGAGGCCGGCTAGGTCCCACTCGATAATATCGATACCTGTCAGGGTCTCGATCCGTGCCACGGCACTTGCCAGTTCTTGGTTGAACTGGGCCGCCAAGCGGGATGTGTATGTGTAGAATTTCTCGGCCCGTTTGGTTTCCTGTTGGTCGTCAGCAGCCGCTTTCAGGCTATCGACAATAACGTCGGTGCGGGGCGCCAGACTAATATCCGGCGCATTCCCTACCAGCACATGTTGGGCGCCCGCTAATACAAGCTTGAACAGCTGTAACTCGATGGATGCCACTGCATCACTGACTCTTTGTTCTGCAGCCTTGCGGATATCCTGGCGAGCTGGACTCGACTCCTCCGCTACCGAGGTTTGACGGATATCCTGGGCATCGAACAGATCGTTACTGCCAACGACAACGACGTGCAATGCGCTGGGGTCGGCTTGCAGGCTGTTGCCCGCCAAGTAGGCATTCACTTGGCTGGGAAGGTTTGCGTCGAACTGGGTTTCACTCCCCAGGGCCGTCGCGCCACCAACGGCGTAGTTGTTGCCGCCGGCCAGGAAGGGCACGGCCTGTTGATTGTAAAAGCCAGTCAGTACATCCACGGCAACCGGGCCATTGGTGAAGCGTTCCGGCACCTGCCCGCCAGTCAGAATGGCTGCATTGCCTGTGTCGGACAGGCTGTCACCGAATATTCGAAAGCTGTCAAAGGCGTGGGCGAAAGAGACTGAAGCCAGGAGGCCTACAACCAGTGAAGTAAAGCGCAGGGTTAATCCGAACCTGAGATATTTCATTGCTCGTCCCCTTGTTCCAGTTATTTATCGTTGGTCGGCTTGTCCCTTCCGGCAATGTGTCTCAATCCGTGATACGTAACAAAGTGTAACAGGGGGGGTGGTTTTTTCGAGGTGAACGAGAGAATGGGCCAAAAAGAGCTGAGCCGGGCCTGCCTCACACGGCGTGTGGCAGAACCCCGAAATAGATCGCACTGAAGTGGCAGGCACTGCCACCAATAACAAACAGGTGCCATACGGCGTGCATGTAAGGCGTGCGGTCGGCCAGGTAGAAGGCAACGCCCGCGGTGTAGACGATGCCGCCGGCAAACATCAGTGTCAGGGCGGTGTCGCTCAGGTTGGCGACGAGGTCGGAAGAAGCAAAGATGATGAGCCAGCCCATGGCGATGTAGATGCCGACCCGAGCCAGCTTGAAACGATTCTTGAAGATGATCTTCAGCACCACCCCCGTCAGCGCCAGTGACCAGACGATGGCGAACAGCGTCCAGCCGACGGTTCCGCGCATGTTGACCAGCAGGAAGGGCGTGTAGGTCCCGGCGATCAATAAAAAGATGGCGCAATGATCGAGAGTTTTGAATAACTTTCGAAGCTCCGGGTGCCGGGTGCCGTGGTAAAGGGCGGACGCCAGGTACAGCAGGATAAGGGAAGCACCGAAAACACTGAAACTGACCAGTTTCCAGTTGTCATCCAGTTGACTGGCTCCGGCCACCAGAACGATGGTCCCGATCACGCTCAGAACTGCGCCGATACCATGAGTGGCGCTGTTCAGCCATTCCTCAATACGGTGGTGAATCGACGCCGGGGCATTGTCTGGGTGGGGCATTGGGTCGGGATTCTGTGTAGACATAGGCGTACCCTACTTGAGCGTACAGGTGTACGCAAATGTTTGTTTGGTAATCTGAGGGTTGGTCAGTTCCTTTGATCAAAGCGTAAAATATTTCAATAGGTGACAGTGAACCCGATTGTCTGTCAGCCGCGTATATCAGTTTAGTACACGAAGTGCGTTGACCTCTGTGCGTTGTTCGTTGCGTACCCTGGCAGCAGGCAATCCCTGCTGCCTTTTTTGTGCGCGATCGGCAGAGCATGTGCGCGGCGGCGTGGTCGGGCAGTGCCAGACAGTGCAGCCCATCCGGGGATCGGGGTACACTGCGCGTTTTCCTTGTTGCCGTTCCGGAGAACCCATGGCTGCCGCGCTGGCTTTGTTCGTCAAGCTCATTCCCTTGTATGTCACCGTCGTATTGGGCTGGATCGCAGGCCGGTTTCTGGAGGCCAGTGGTAAGCACATCGCCGGGATTATGCTGTACATCGTCACGCCGTCGGTGGTGTTCTCGGGTGTTATGGCTGCGCCGCTGTCCCTGGAAGTGATCTTTCTGCCGTTTCTGGTATTTGGCATTGCCTCACTGCTGGCGATTGTTCACCTGAAACTGGGGCGGTCGGTTCTGTCCGATGGCAGCGAGCGCATGCTTCCCTTGTGCGTGGGATCCGGCAATACCGGTTACTTCGGGATACCGGTGGCGTTGCTGCTGTTCGGGGAAGAAGGGCTGGCGCTGTACATCGTATGCATGCTCGGGTGCACCCTGTTTGAAACCTCCGTGGGCTTTTATCTGGCGGCGCGCGGGCGCTATGACTTCAAGGATGCCTTGCTCCGGGTGGCCCGGCTGCCCTCAGTGTATGCCTTTGCTCTGGCCGTCGCCCTGAACCTGTCCGGTTTCGGCATTCCCGACACCTTCGTGCCGCTGTTCGACAACCTGCGGGGCGCCTACAGCATTCTGGGCATGATGATCATCGGCATGAGCATTTCCAGCTTCCGGGGGCTGGCGGGCAACATCCAGTTCACCGCGCTGGCGTTCTGGGGCAAGTTCGTGAGCTGGCCGCTGGTGGTGATCATTTTCTGGTGGCTGGATGTGCACGTACTGGGGCTGTACGAGCCTGCCGTGCACAAGGCCTTGTTCCTGATTTCCATCACGCCTATTGCGGCGAACACGGTGGTCATCGCAACCTTGCTGGATTCTCATCCCAGGCAGGTGGCCGGCACTGTGTTGCTGTCGACCCTGTTTGCGCTGATTTATATCCCGGTGATGGTGTCGCTGGCGTTCTAGTTGGACTGGGCGGACGACCCGGACGGAGCCACCTCTGTGGCACAGGCTTTCGCTTCGGCGGCATCGGCACGGGCATGGCGAACCACGCTGACGCCGGCGGTGACGGCCAGGGTGCCCATAATTGCGGCTACCACCAGATCGGGCCAGGCGCTGCCCGAGCCGAACACGCCCACGGCGGCGAGCATAACGGCGATGTTGCCGATGGCGTCGTTGCGGCTGCACAGCCACACCGAACGCATGTCGGAATCCCCCTCCCGGAACTGGAACAGCAAGATCGCAACACTGACGTTGGCTACCAGAGCCAGCAGCCCCACGGCGCCCATGGTTAATGGCTCCGGTGTGATGCCGCTGTTGGCCAGCCAGAGGGCCCGTGCCCACACCACCAGGCCAAAGGTGGCCATGGTGAGCCCTTTCACCATCGCAGCCCGGCTGCGCCAGAGCATGCCCATAGACAGCACACTCAGCGACAGAATGTAGTTGGCGCTGTCACCGAAGAAGTCGATGGCGTCCGCCAGCAAAGACACGGAGTTGGACTGGAAGCTGGCGATGCCTTCCACGAAGAACATGGCGAGGTTTACCCAGAGGGCGATCCACAGTGCCCGGCGGAATCCGGGGGCGGGGCCTTGGGGCTCGGGGGCGGAACAAGTACAGGCCATGATTACTCCCAGTTAAAAGTAATTCCCTTGGTAAAGACTCTGTGGTTACTGCAGGGACAACCGGTTGCTCAAGGTTGTCTGGCAATCAGCTGCTCCCTGCACCATAACCCCCAACGATCACAGGAACAACAAACCGGAGCGGTTTGGAATCAGGCCATCGTGGCAGGCATCGATTCAAAATGATACAGATCAACTGAGTGCTATATCCATGCGGGCTTGATGTGACAGTTTCCGGCCCGGGATCTAAGTTGTAAGAGCGTTCAGCGTCACCCGTTAAGGAGATTAACAATGCTTACAATGCAACGAATGCTCGCCATTGGCGTGCTGGCACTGACACCTGCCTGGGCCCTGGGCCACGGCAGCAACGGGCCGGCCTCCGGGCACGGGCCGGGCATGATGATGAGCCCCGAACAGATGGAGCAAATGCATCAGAACTGGTCCCGGATGGATCAGATGATGCAACAGGTTCCCGATGCCAGTTCTCAAGCCGAGCGGCAGCGCCTGATGCAGGAACATCGGAAGGCGATGGAAGAGCAGATGAAACTGATGCACAAGGGCATGATGGGGCCCGGCATGATGGGCGGTACTGGCGAGGGCCACGGCATGATGGGTGGTAATCAGGGTCAGGGCATGATGGATGGCAATCAGGGGCAGGGCAAGAAACAAGGTCAGCCAGGCTCCGGAAAGCAGTCCGGTGGTAATCCACCGAGCGTTGATCAGCGCATGAGCATGATGGAAGAACGGATGAATCAGATGCAGTTGATGATGGAACAGATGTTCCGCCACCAGCAGCAGATGAACCGGAACTGATGGACCAGGCTGCCCAAGGCCCGGTCCAGCGCTCTTCCTATCAAGGTGGCTAGTCGAAGAGCGGAAGTTGGGCGTCGCTGGCGGCCTTTTTCGGCCCGGGGCGGGGTCGGCGCTGGGCCGGCCCCTTGCGGCTGCCGTGGCGCTTGAGCACCCGCTGGGTTTCGTCCCGGGAAACCTGACTTTTATAGAATTCGCCCATGGCCTTGCGAGCCGCCCGTGCGGCCTGTTCGTGGTCGCACACCGGGGCGATGTAGGTGTTGCCGCCATAGCGTTCTTTCTGTGCCGGCGTCATTAGCCAGGGCGTGTGGATAAACTCGGTTGGCACACCCTGAAGCTCCGGTATCCAGCTCCGGATGAACTCGCCTTCGGCGTCCAGCTTCTGGCTCTGCAGCACCGGATTGTAGATGCGCCAGACGTTGATGCCGGTCAGCCCCGACTGCATCTGCGCCTGCGGATAGTGAATACCGGGTTCGAAGTCGGTGAACTGCCGCGCCAGATGAAGCGCCGGTGCGCGCCAGTGGATCCAGAGGTGGTAGCTGGCCACCGCCATCAGCATAGCCCGCATCCGGAAGTTGCTCCAGCCGGTGTGGTGCAAAGCCCTCATGCTGGCGTCCACCAGCGGCCAGCCGGTCTGGCCTTCCTGCCAGCGCTGCAGACGTTCGGAGTGGTCGCCCGCGCGTTTCAGGGGTTCAAGCTCCCGGTGCATGGCCCGAAACTCGAGTTCCGGTTCGTCTTCCAGCTTCTGGATAAAGTGGCAATGCCAGTGCAGGCGGGAGCGGAAACTGGTGAGGCTGCGCTTTTTCCGGGGCAGGGTGTTGGTGTCCTGGCCCGTCGCTTTGGCCGCCTGGTAAACCTCCCTCAAACTGATGGTGCCGTAGGCAAGGTGCGGGCTGAGCCGGGAGCAGGCCCGCACGGCCGTAAGCGGGCTGGAGATGTTGTACTGGTAACCGACACAGCGCCGGTCCAGAAACGATGCCAGCAACTTGTCCGCGTTTTGGCTGCCACCGGCCTGGCGATCCGGGCAGGGGGAGTCGTCTGCCATCTCCGGAGCGGCGACTGGCTGAATCAGCTGCCTGAATTCGGGGCAATGGGGCAGGTGCGCGGGTGCGGGTAACGGCGTTGGTTTCATCAGGGTGTTCCACGCCCTGTCCCACAGATCTCTGTCTTTGAGGCGGCGAACCACGCCGTAGGGTTGCCACTCCCGGAACTCGATGTTGTGCTCCTGGCACCAACCAATCACCGTTTTGTCGCGGTCAAATGTCCATCGCCCGCCGGTTTCCTGGTGACAAAAAACTCGGCTGAACGGTGTGCTCCGGTGCAGGCGTTCGAGAACCTCACGGGCGTTGCCGGTCAGTATCAGCAGATCGCTGCCCATGCTCCGCAGCTGCCGGCGCAGGTCCGTCAGGGCGTCTTCGGTGAATGCCCACTGGCGGGCGGATGTGTCGGGCTGCTGCCAGTAGTCGGGCTCGACGATGTACACGGGCAGCACCGGCTCACCGAGTTCCGCAGCGGCCACGAGGGGGGCATGGTCACGGGTTCTGAGATCGCGTTTGAACCAGACGACAGTGGTCATTTTGCTCGGCTCCGGTTGCGCCTGCACCGTTCACTGCAGTAGCGCACGGTGTCCCAGTCCCCGGCCCATTTTTTTCGCCAGTGGAAGGGGCGATGGCAGACGGGGCAGATTTTTGAGGGCAGGTGGGGTTTGGTGTGCACGGTACTCCGTTGTTTCTCGACGCGGGTTACAGCAAGTACGTTGCCAGACGCTCCGGGGATTACCCGGCGGTCGGATGTGCAAGGAGGCGCAACTGTGTTTATCTTTACCGACAGGTTGTTACGAGTCCGGCCGGTTCCAGACGGAGGCAGTCTATGGCCCGATTTACCGAGTCCCTTCCCGCCCCCTCGGTGCTGATCTTCGATTGGCACGGTACGCTGGTGGATACCCACGACGCCATGTTCAGTGCCATGGAAGAGATGTTGCCTCAGCTGGAAGAGCTGAACCTGGTGGAGCGATTACTGCCCGAGGATCAGTGCCTGACACAGGATGACGCCCGCCTGGTGCGCTACATCCGGATTTTCCGTCGGCTGCACCCACGCATACTCGCCGAACGCCGGGTGTCCAGAACCGATATTTTTAACGCCATTTTCGGCGAGGATCGGGACGCCAAGCTAATTGCTCACAAGGCCTATAACGCGGCTTACCGCCGTTATTTCGGCCAGGTAAAACCCTTCCAGCCCGGCGCCTACGAGTACCTGTCGGCGCTCAAGGCGCTGGGCATCAAGCTGGCGGTATCCACCAACCGCAATCGCGAGTTTCTGGATAAGGAGCTGCGCACCGTCGACGAGGGGCGCTGGCAGCATCTGTTTGACGCCACCGTATGCGCCGACGACGTGACCGAATACAAGCCGGACCCTCAGGTAATCCTGAAGGTTCTGGAGCAGCTGGGGGTGCCGGCGGACGACCGGGCCTGGTACGTGGGCGACAGTTTCGTCGACATGTTGACGGCCCACCGGGCCGGCGTGGCCGGTGTGTTTTACAACGGGGCTGGCTGGGAGCAGGCCCGAATCGACAGCTGGTTTTCGTCCCGCGATGCGCCGGCGGCGATTGTGGAAAGCTTCGAAGAGTTACTGGACTTGCTGGCTCTGCTGGAGCGCCGGGAACCGAGCGCTTTTTTGCAGGCGCCAGCGGAGGTGCGCCCCAGACCGTTTCCACCTCCCGAGCGTCCGGAACCCAGAATAGAAGCCGACTGGCACCCGGCGCTGGTCAAATTGATCCGCCCGTCGGTGGTGCTGTTCGACTGGCACGCCACCCTGGTGGATACCCTGGATGCCATGTACCACGCGGTGGACGACATGCTGCCGGATTTCCACAAGCTGGATTTGATGGATCGCATGGTGGCACCGGAGGACAGTAAGACCCCGGAAGACGCCCGGCTGGTGGCTTACGTGCGGGAGTATGCCAGGCTGCACCCGAAGGTGAAGGCGGACCGGAAAATCTCCCGCACCGATATTTTCGAGGTGCTGTTCGGTGACGATCAGGAAGCCAAGCAGATTGCCCACCGGGCGTTCAATTACCACTACCGCACCCACTACGGCACGGTGAAAGCGTTCGAGCCGAAGGTGCGGGATGTGCTGGAAGGGTTGCATCGCCTGCACATGCAGGTGGGGGTGATCACCAACCGGGACCGGGAGTTTTTTGAGCACGAGCTGGCGGCGGTGGAAGGCACTGGCTGGAGCCACTTGTTTGATGCCGATGTGTGCGGCGATGACACGCCGCTGCGCAAACCCCATCCGGATCAGTTGCTGCTGGCGGTGCAGAAACTGGATTATCCGCCGGATCCGAGCGTCTGGTACGTGGGTGACAGCACCACCGATGTGATTGCCGCCAAGCGGGCGGGCATGACGTCCGTGTTCTTCAACGGCGCCCAGTGGGACCAGCCCTGGCTGAACCGGATTTTCCCCGGCACCCACAAACACCCGGACAAGCCGGATGTGGTGGTGAATGACTTCTCGGAATTCTGGGCGCTGGTGCTGGCCTGCGAGATCGGTCCGCCATGATGGTTTATCGCTCTGCGAAGCGGTTTCTGCCGTTTGGCTTATCGGGCCAAATCAATAGCTACTCCTCAGAATGCGTTCTCTAATCTTATGAATTTTAGAGCTTTTGTCTCAAAGCTATTACCCTCCTTTTTTTACGTCTATCCGTTCTAGACCCCGGCTTGGTCCGTCCTCACTTTCCCGTCTAATTTCGCTTCAGATCGGTTGTTGTTTCTTGCCGGTTGCCAATAACAACAACATGACGGAGAACGAACAGTGAAATTGGTATTCAAAAATCAACTGTTAGTATTTGCATTACTGCTAGGGTGTTCTGGTTCTGCGTTTGCTGAGCTGGGGGATTACGGGTTTTGGCGAACACTCCGAAACCTGATTGTACCGCCGGCGGCAGACAACCCGGTTACCCCCGCCCAGCGCGAGGGACTTTTCCCGTTGCTGGCCAATCCGTCCGGCTTCAATGACGGGTTTTCGCCGGCCAAATACTACACCTGGCAAACCGTGCAACTGTCCGCGGAGACCGGTGCCGTCTGTGGTAATGGCTCCCCGTACAAGTTCTTTGTTAACCGCGTGCCCAGCACCAGCAACACCATTGTGTACCTTGAGGGTGGCGGTGCCTGCTGGGATTACGAGAGCTGTTCCGGACAGTCGGGCATACGGGGCGCACGCAACCCGGATGGTATCCCGGACAACTACATGGACCTCACCAACCCCGGTGCCAGTCTGGTCAGCCCGTTTGTGGTCAGGCTGAACCCGCTGACCTCAGTGAAGACCCAGGGCTGGAACATGGTGTACATCCCCTACTGCACGGGTGATGTGTATTCGGGCGATAAGGTGGCGGTGTACGAGGATCCGGCCGGCCAGGCCGAACCGCTGGTCTGGCATCACAATGGCTTGCGGAACACCCGGGCGGTGGTGTCCTGGCTGAAGGACAACCTGCAGCGGCCCAAGCAGATGCTGACCACCGGGTGCAGCGCCGGCGGCCTGGGCAGCCTGACCAACTACTACCCGCTCCGCCGGGACATGGCGCCCAATCGCGGCTACCTGATCAACGATTCCGGGCCCGCGTTCAGTGCGCCGGTCAATGGTGATCCCAACGTTTATCCTTCCGTGCTGTTGCAGAACTTTATTCGCATCGCCTGGGGGCTGGATGGCGCATCGGGGCCTCTGGCGTATCTGAAATCGGGCCTGCCGCTGCTGAACCTGAACGATCTGGGATCGCTGTATGCAGCGCTGTCCGCACAGTTACCGGATGATCGAATGGGGCATACGCACTTCTGGCAGGATCTGAACTACTCCTCCTACTCCTATGAGCGGTTTTACCCGGAAATCGAGAATGCGCCGGATCAGGCCACTAAAGAAGCCTTGCTCCACGAACGCTGGTATCAAGACACCAACCGCCTGAAAAACACCCTGTCCAACCTGGATAACTTTGGCTACTTCCTGCCCTGGTTCCGTGATGTGAACGAGAGCCACTGCACCACCATCATCGAGTTTGCCAATTCGGATATTCAGGAAGCCAACCTGGAACTCGATGACTTCGTGGACAACGTGCTGGAGGGCAGCGGGGCGGTCATGCAGGCCTCTGAGCAAGACCAGCAGATTGACTACAACAAGCCGTTTAACTTGCTGTATTCCCTGTTAGACGGACTGCTGTAAGCCAGCAGAACCCGGTAGCGGTGCCCGGTGAACCTTACCGGGTGCCGCTGCTGTTCTCGGCGGCGATGCGGGCTTGCTGTAATCGCTGGCGCAGATACTCGCTGCGATCCAGACCACCAGGGATGCTCTGCATCCCCATCACTTCCTCGACGATCTGCTTTTCCTGCCGTTTATAGGCCTCAAACCGGGGCTTGGGCTCGGCCAGCCAGGCTTGATGGCGAGCGTCGGACTCGGCCTGGTAATGCTCAATCAGCGCTTCAGCGGCGGCCTTCTGTTCGGCTTCATCCGGGTATTCCAGCTTGGCGATGGCGATACGCACGAGCAGGGCCTCTGCGGCGGTGACCTGATCGGCTTCCTCGTAGTCTGTCAGTTGTGCTTTCAAGGCGGCGGCCTGGGCCGTTAGTTCTTCCATGGTCAGGCGGTCGGCCTGCTGGAAGAATGCCCGCACGTCACCCTGAAACTCCAGTTGTCGGGCAAAGGTGAGTGTTTCCGGGGCTTGCAGGAGTTGCTGCTGCTCTAGCGTGATCGCCGGGTCGTCCGGGGCCACTGCCTGTGGAATAGCGATGACTCCAGGCTTCGGGGCAGGAGCCTGTTCCGCAAGGTTCGGCGTATCGGTCGTGTAAATCCAGATCGCAGCCGCTGCGGCAATCACAACCGTTCCGCCAATGGCCACAGAAGCCAGCTTGAAGCGAGTCATGGCACTCTCGTGTTGTTGTTCTGATACCTCAACTGTAGTTCAAACCCAACGCCTTAGAAGCCCCGGCTTTGCGGGATTCTTAACTGGCCGACTTCGCTTGTTCGACCGGTAGCGGCTCCTTGAATGTGAGAGTGCGATAGGGGAAAGGTATTTCGATGGCGGCGTTGTCCAGCGCGGCTTTGACCGCTTCGATCACCTCGTCTTTGGATTTGCGGATATCGATCGGGCGTGAGCCGGTCCACCAGGTGATTTCAAAATCAATGGAACTGCTGCCGAAGGCCTGGGCGAAGATCTCTATGCCTCGTAAGCGGTTCTGCAGGGCAAAAGCGGAGGCACCGGTCGCAAAGCGGACACTCAATCACCGACTAAGCAAGCTACGAATTTGTTGCCGAAGCCAGGCTCGTAAGGGGTCTTCATGGGTTCGCAGATGCCAGGTTTGAAGAATTTCGATGCTGGGTAAATCAATGGGTGGCGGGTAGTGGATAAGCTCCGGCTGAAGGCGGCACGCTTGCACTGCGATAGAATTCAGACACGTGATGATTAGGTCACTTCCTGCAATCATCGACGTTGGTGACAAGAAACTGGACAGCCCGGCTACCACCGTGCGCTTTCGCCCCAACGCCTCAAGTTTTCGATCAACCAAGCCATCCAGATCCCCGGTCAACGTCGTGACCAGATGATCGCAGTCCAGGAACGTTTCCAAATTCAGCGTTTCGCCGATCCGGCTGTTCTCCCGGCTGGCAAGGACCGAAAAACGCTCCTCGTGGATTTTTTGCTGGTAGAAGGTATCAGGTAATCCCTCGAAAAAACCGGCAATGGCGATGTCACACGTACCGGTTTCCAATTCGCTCCTCGGAAGCTTTCCCCGGGTGTTATGGAACACCAACTGGGTATTCGGTGCCTGCTCCCTAAGAATCGGCAATAGCCCCGGCGTTATAAGCTGCTCAATGTAATCTGTTGCAAAGATGTGTATTCGATCTTTCCGCAACAGATAGCTCTCCTCATCGCAGTAGTCGTAGAAGGACTCCAGGGATCGAATCAGTTGCTGAATCATTGGGGCCAGCTGATGGGCTCGTGGCGTCGGTGTCAGCCCTCGTGGAGCTCGCGCAAACAGGGTGTCATCGAACTCACCTCTTAATTTAGCCAGCTTGTGGCTGAGTGCTGGTTGGCTCAGATTGATGCGTTCGGCCGCTGCGGAGACACTCCTCTCCTCATACAAGACCTGGAAGAGTTTCAAAAGATTCAGGTCCTTAGTTTTGATATTCACTTTTCGAATTCCAGATATATAACAGTTAGATTTAATTTATAGCAGAACGCTCCCTAGTATGGCGTCCCATAGCCGCAAGCACAGAAATCACACGCGGCAGGTAACCTTGAATAGGAGCTCAACATGGAACCCATCCGAATTGGCATAGTTGGAACCGGAATGATTGCCGGTGTCATTGCAAATGCCATCAAACAAAGTGATCACGGTCACTTAGTCGCCGTTGCCAGTCGCCGACACGAGCGTGCCGCAGAATTTGCACAGGAACACGGTATTGCCGAAGCCTATGGCAGTTGGCAGGAACTGGTTCAGGCAAAGGGCATCGATGCCGTCTATGTCGCGACTCCAACCGCTGGACGTGAGGAGATCTGTCTGGCCGCACTAAATGCTGGGAAACACCTGATCAGTGAAAAGCCGTTTCTGAACGCCGAGTCCGTGAAGCGCATTGCCAGCGCCGCCGAAGCTAGGGGCCTGTCCTTTATGGACGCGACACACTTTACCCATCACCCGAGGACCCAAGCGGTGGTGAAAACGCAGCAAGCGGATCTCGGGCGGGTAAACCGTGTTCGTACCTCGTTTTTCTTCCCTTTCATGGACCGGGAAAACATTCGATTTGATTCCTCGAAGGAGCCAACCGGCGCCGTCGGCGATATGGCCTGGTACAACATGCGTGCCATCGTAGAATTCATGCGACCAACCCAGCCGGTCAAAACCTTGCATGGCACGATTCGCCGGGATGACCAGACCGGCGCCGTGGTTGGCGGTACCGGAATGATTGAATTCGAAGGTGGTCAGGTCTCCAGCTTTGACTTTGGTTATGACGCTGGCGTTTGCCAGATGGATCTGGACATCATCGGCGAGCAAGGACTGATCCAGATGGATGACTATGTCCTTGACTGGAAGGACGGCTTTGCCTTCAACAATCCCGAGCATGTGGCGCAATTCCGGGTGCGCCAGGACATGGCCGCGCCAGAGGACTTCAAACCAGTGTTGGTACCGACACCAAAGCCCCAAGCGGCGAACATGATCGACGGCTTCTGCCGCCTGGTTCGTAAACCGAGCGAGGGCGATCGACTTCTAGCTGTACAACGCGCGCTACAGACCCAGAGTCTGCTGGACCGGTTCTGCCAGATCACCGGGTTAACCCAATAGTCCGCGTCCCATAGATTTTAAACCGTCTGGAATAGCCCGTTTAACAACAGGCTATTCCCACACGCCAAAGAGTAGATTCAATGAAAACGTTAATAAAGCTGTTCGCTGCGTTTCTGATTGCCACCGCGTCCACAGTTACATCGGCGGAAACCCGCGCCCTGATTGTGGTGACCAGCCACGATAAAATGGGTGAGACCAACAAGCGTACAGGCCTCTGGCTGGCAGAAATGACCCACCCTTACTACGAACTGACCGAAGCGGGCATTAAGGTGGAGATTGCCAGCATCAAAGGCGGGGCAGCCCCCATTGATCCCAATAGCCTGGCCGATGACGACGCTATCAACAAAGAGTTCCTGGCAAACCCGGCAACACGAACGCTGCTGGATAATACGCTAACACTCGCGGACGTTGATCCGGCACGTTATCAGGCCATTGTGTTTGCCGGCGGACACGGCACAGTCTGGGACTTCTCAGCCAGCCAGGCGGTGAATGACATTGGTTTCGCGGTTTACCAGCAGGGTGGATTTGTTGCAGCGGTGTGTCACGGTCCGGCCGCCCTTCTGAACATCCGCGATGACAACGGCAGGCTCATCATCGAAGGTAAAAAAGTTGCTGGATTCAGCAACAAAGAGGAACAGGCCGTCGGCCTAACCAACGTCGTCCCTTACCTGCTTCAGGACGAACTGGCCGAAGGCGGTGCCGAGTACCTGGAAGGCGGCATGTTTGAAAGCTTCGTCGTACAGGATGGACGGCTGATCACCGGACAGAATCCGCAATCGGCCCTGGAACTGGGCAAAACGTTGGTAGATTCGCTGATCAACAACAGCTGATCATCGCGCCGAATCACGGACACACAGCATGGGAGTTAACCCCGGGGCAGCGACGGTTAATTCCCTGCTCATCAGCGTTACAGGACCGAGTTCATTCACACAGCAACAGGTTGAACTTTCAAGTTCAAGGCGGACAGGTCGCATAGCGGACATTCGGAATGGGCGATCAACGCCGTGGTAATGGGCGACAACGGAGCAACGCGTAGTTGGCGTCCCGTTGACCACCTTGTTAGCTGACATCACATGTGTTCTCTCCAGGAAATGAACTCTCTTTTATCAGCACTGAACTCGATAGCCATATCGCGCTGAGACTTGATGTCATTAGATCGCGCAATAATCTCGTACCCGGTCTCACTCTTATCCACTGCATATAAGCTGGAAATCTTAGGAACCGACTCGGGAACTTCGATCTGCTTGTCGATCTCACCGTCCGCCCCTACAACATAAAAAGCATCTCTTCCTTCGAGACGACTTCGGGCAACTATGACGAAAATTTGGGGAGCAGCGCCACTCAGTAGTACATCGGCATAAAACAAGTTGCCTGCAAATACCTTCTGAAACGTCTTACCCTCGAAAGACCACTTCAAGCTGCGCCCTGAAAACTCCAAGTTATCGATCATTCTTGATACCAGCTAACGCAAAGCTTTGCGGCTGACGGGGCGCAGCACCGGCAGTCCACAACAGTGACTAGTTAGGACATTTTCCATCATTCACTAGCCATATAAATTTATGATTTCCTGAAGAACTCTGTCGTCTTGCGGAGAGAACTCTCTGCACTCCACCTCCTGAAATGCACGATAGACAAACCGACCCGGAATGCAGTCGAGGTTTGAAGCTATTGAAAACACGACCGAAAACTTATCGACGTCACTGACCACGTATTTTTGTGCAAGGTAGCAAATTGCTCTCAGCGCATAGGCTTCGTCATTCAGCTTCTCAAGTGTAATCATCGCCCGACTCGACCTGTCTATTTCCTAACGCCTGCATAAACGGCGGCCTGGCAAGGCCGTCCGGTGGAGGCCACGCTGTTCGTGGCCGTAACGAATTTGATGCACTGGTTAGCTGGCCTTGATCACACTCAGAAGCTGAATTCTCAGATCCTGAGACATTCGAGGTAGCGACCTAACCACCGGCCAACCTTGATGGCGAAAGTACAAGATGTGCCAAAACGTTCTAGCCCCCTCGATAGCATCCAATTCGTAAACCGACCGCCTACCAATAAGACCCAAGTTAAATATCAAGTGCTGATTACTTACCTCAACTGCCGGGAACGTTAACCTGATCTGCGACCGACGAATTAAGAACAACCCAAAGCCCAATGAAACTGAAAACGCCCACAGGTACAAGTCGACACGGCCTGACTCAATAGCCGTGAAGATCAAAAGAGTTGTCAAAGGAACCCACAAGATCAGACAGGCCAAACAATGTACAAAAATGGAGTTGCTGCCCCACCTACTTCTATCGCGATATTGAAACACTGATACTTTCCGTACAGCTAACAGCTTATTAGTTTGAATTCGCATTAAACCGCAATCGCGACCTCCCGTCCAAACCGAGATCACAGCACCAATTCTCGCTCTAATTCATACAGATAGCAGAGTGCCAGCACGGATTTTTCGGCGCTCTTTCCTGCAAAAAATGTGCATCGGGCAAAACGTGCAGGCTCGTGCAAGTTAAAACCATGCCCTCGGAAATTTTAGTCATTAAAACATAGGGCTACAGAGTAACCCTTGGAAAAAACGTGCACGCGCTGCAAATAAAACCGCACGAAACCGGACGATTTTGAGCGATTTTCATTATACCCCCAGTAAAGCTACAGACGGATTTGTGCGCCGAATTCGCTACTCAAAACCAGCTTCGCAGTTCGAGTTTTTGAAATCGTGAAGGGCCGAATTTCCGTCCGTATCAGGGAAGAAAAGCGGGGAGCCCAGGGTGCAATGTGAATGTCCGCTTTTGTTTAACAGGTGCGAAAACAGATGTGCCGCAGGAGTAGCCAAAGTCTGGTGCCATAACCACGAATGCTGGCTGGAGTATCAGGGCCTTCAAAGGTTCTCGACGTTGTCCAGTAACCACTCCGCCCTCTTCAGCAAGGCTTCCCGGCGGTCGGGGTCCTGTTTGTCCCAGTTCCGGTACATCATGCCCATGCGGGGGTTGCCCTCGAAGTCGTCCCGGTGCCGGTCGATGAAATGCCAGTACAGGGCGTTGAACGGGCAGGCGTCGTCTTCGGTGCTGTTGCTCACCTTGTAGTGGCAGTTGGCGCAGTGGTCTGACATGCGCTGGATGTACTTGCCACTGGCGGCGTAGGGCTTGGACCCCAGATAGCCGCCATCGGCGTGCATCACCATGCCAAGCACGTTGGGCAGTTCCACCCAGTCGTAGGCGTCGGCATACACCGCCAGGTACCAGTCGCAGATTTCTTCCGGCTTGATGCCGGCCAGCAGGGCGAAGTTGCCGGTCACCATCAGGCGCTGGATGTGGTGGGCGTAGGCATTGCGGCGGGTGGCGTCGATGGCCCGGTGCATACAGCGCATTTTGGTCTCGCCGGTCCAGTAGAACCAGGGCAGGGCGCGGCTGTTACCCAGCCGGTTTTCCTCGGCGTAGTCGGGCATCAGCATCCAGTAGATACCGCGCACGAATTCGCGCCAGCCGATGATCTGGCGAATGAAGCCTTCCACCGCATTGATCGGCGCACGGCCGGAATACCAGGCCTGGGCGGCGGCCTCACACACCGACAGCGGATCCAGCAGGCCGCAGTTGATGTAGGGCGAGAGGATGGAGTGGAACAGCCAGTCTTCGGTGTCGGACATGGCATCCTGATAGTCACCGAAGCAGGGCAGGGCGTAGTCGATGAAATGCTCCAGCGCGGCTTCGGCGTCCTCACGGGTGACCGCGAAGTGAAAATCCTCGGTGGTGCCGAAGTGGTCCTCGAAGTGCTCGTCCACCAGTTTGATCACCGCCTGGGTAATCTTGTCCGGTTCCACCCGGAAGGTGGCGGGGGCGGCCGGCTTGCCGGTCCACTTCTTGCGATTATCCGCATCGAAGTTCCATTCGCCGCCTTCGGGGTCGCCGTCGGCGGTCATCAGCAGCCCGGTTTTGCGGCGCATCTCCCGGTAGAAGAATTCCATGCGCAGCTGTTTCCGGCCCTCGGCCCAGTCGGCGAATTCCTGCTTGCTGGCGATGAATCGGGTGTCCGGCCGGATCTCCACCTGCACCCCCAGGCGGGTGTGCCACTGGCTGATCTGATCGTGCAGGCGCCATTCTCCACATTCGGTGGTGATGACGCTTTCCAGGGAATGCTCCTTGAGCTGCGCGGCAACCACATCCTCCAGGCTCTTGTGTTTCGAGCCCGGGTCGAAGGCGTGGTAGTGCACCTGCCAGCCGTCCTGTTCCAGTTGCCCGGCGAAGTGGCGCATGGCGCTGAACAGCAGCACCAGCTTTTTCTTGTGATGGTTGGTGTAGCCGGCTTCGTCGGCCACTTCCGCCATCACGATCCGGTCCTCGTTCGGGTCGGCGTTTTGCAGGGCGCTGATCTCGGGGCTGAGCTGGTCGCCCAGGATCAGAATCAGATTGGCCATGGCGGCAGGCTCCGGGGTCTACACTGTTGAGGTAAGGCTAACCAGTGTACGCCCAGTGCGCGCCGCTGGTTCAGACGAAACTGACGGCGGCTGATGCCGAATGTGCCAGGCAACTGACCCGGGTCAACTGCGACAGCAAGGGACCCGGCGATAATGGCCCCACAGTTTGAACCAATCTTCATGCAATCATACCGAGTTCGCTATGGCCCCCGACTCTGCAGCCGCTGCCGTTGTTTCCAATGAACTTCCGGATTTTCTCTGGGACGATGCCCTGATCCGTCGCTATGACCTGAGCGGCCCCCGTTACACCTCGTACCCGACGGCGGTGGAATTCACCCCCCGATTCGGCATCAAGGATATGGTCAAAGCAGCGGGCCGGAGCCGGGCCAGTGGTGGCCCCCTGTCGCTGTACACCCACCTGCCGTTCTGCGCCCACCTCTGCTATTACTGCGCCTGCAACAAAGTGATCACCAAGAAGCGGGACAAGGCCATGCCTTACGTGGAGCGCCTGCTGAAGGAGGCGGCTCTTCAGGCAAAGATGTTCGGTGCCGACCGGCCGGTGCGCCAGTTGCACTGGGGCGGCGGCACACCCACCTTCCTGCCCACCGACGTGATGCGCGATCTGATGGCCGGTTATGGCGAGTTGTTCAACCTGCAGGCCGACGAGGACCGGGATTACAGTGTCGAGATCGATCCCCGGGAAGTGGACCACGACACCTTGTCCACACTCTGGGATCTGGGTTTCAACCGCATCAGCCTGGGCGTTCAGGATGTGAATCCTGAGGTTCAGAAAGCGGTGAACCGGGTGCAGCCCCGGGACATGACCGAAGCGGTGCTGAACGAAGCCCGCAAGATCGGCTTCCGCTCGATCAATCTGGACCTGATCTACGGACTGCCCCATCAGACCCCGGAGAGTTTCGCGGACACGCTGGAAGCGGTCATCGAGATGTCGCCGGACCGGCTGTCGGTGTTCAGCTATGCCCACCTGCCGGACCGTTTCTACCCGCAGACGCGGATTCAGGCCGAGACTCTGCCCAGTGCCCAGCAGAAGCTGACCATCCTGCACAGCACCATCAACCGGTTGTTGGAGGCGGGCTACGAATACATTGGCATGGACCACTTCGCCAAGCCGGATGACAGCCTCTCGGTCGCCCAGTGCGAGGGTCGTCTGCACCGGAATTTCCAGGGCTACACCACCCATTCAGATTGCGATCTGGTATCCCTGGGGGTCTCAGCGATTGGTCAGACCGACGATGCCTATTTCCAGAACCATCACGACCTGCCGGCCTGGGAAGCGGCCATCGACGCCGGCCAGCTGGCCATTAACCGGGGCGTGGCTTTGAGCCGGGATGATCGCATCCGCCGTTGGGTCATCGGGCAGTTGATCTGTCAGTTCCGGTTGGATCGGAGTCGGTTTGCCGATGAGTGGAATGAAGACTTTGACCGGTACTTCGCCGATGAACTGAGCCGGCTTCGCCCGATGATCAAGGATGGTCTGGTAGCGGACGAGGGCGGGGTGCTGCAGGTGCAGCCGGCGGGGCGATTGCTGATTCGGGCGATTTGCCAGATTTTTGATCTGTACCGGAAAGAAGGCGCCAGCAAACGCTTCTCCCGGATTATCTGAACCGGCGGCTCAGCCGCCGGTCATGTTCATGAACCGAAGGATCTGAACGTCACCGTTGCTGGCAAAGTGGTGGCGTTCGGGCTTCAGGTCCATGGCTTGGATGATGGTTTCCCGCAGTTTGTCGTCCGACTCCGGATGGCCTCGCAGCACCCGCCTGAGATCCACGGAGTGCTCATTGCCGAGGCACAACAACAGTCGTCCTTCCACCGTCACCCGGACTCGGTTGCAGGTAGAACAGAAGTTGTGGGAATGGGGCGAGATAAAACCCACTTTGGTTTTGCTGTCCGGCATGCGGTAGTAGCGCGCGGGGCCGCCAGAATTTTCCGAGGTGGGTATCAGTTCGTGTCGTTCTTGGATGATGTCCCGCACTTCGTCGCTGGTACACAGCGTAAGGCCACGGTCATGCTCGGAAATCTCGCCCAGCGGCATCTCTTCGATGAAGGTAATGTCGATGTTTTTTTGTCGGGCGAAGTCCACCAGATCCGGGATTTCCTCGTGGTTTCGTCCTTTCAGAACCACTGTGTTCAGTTTGATGCCTTCAAAGCCGGCGTCCCGGGCGGCATCGATACCGTCCAGTACCTGTGACAGCTTGCCGGTGCGGGTAATGCGGTGGAATTTGTCGGCGTCCAGCGAATCGAGGCTGATGTTCAGTCGCTTCAGGCCAGCTTTGCGCAGAGGCTCGGCCATGGTGGGCAGCTGACTGCCGTTGGTGGTCATGGCGAAATCATGCAAACCAAAGGTGCCTATTTCCCGAACCAGCTCGAGAATGTCTCTGCGTACCAGTGGTTCACCGCCGGTCAGACGGATCTTCCGGGTACCCAGGTCAACAAAGGTTCGTGCCACTTGAGCAAGCTCTTCAAGCGTAAGAACCTGCTCGCGCGGAACGAAGGTCATGTCTTCTGACATGCAGTAGACACACCGGAAGTCACATCGGTCGGTCACCGACAGGCGCACGTAGTTAACGGTGCGGCCAAAACGATCGGTTAGCGGGGTCCGTGCCATTATGTCGCATTCCTATCCGGGTTAGCGGGCGCTTTACCCTAGCATAGTAGATGACATACAGATTAGCGCGGGCAGGTGGCTGACGGGAAGAACGAATTTCAGCGGATTTCGGGCAAATTTCCCATTAGCTGATATTCTGCTTTTAACGTATTCCTTTTCAGTGGCGGTGCCGCAGTGTCTGGATTTGCTCTGCCAGGGAAGATGAGGCTTTAGAGTCTCACATTCATCTGTCCAGCAAACGGGGAGGCATTGAATGCACATCACCCGATATACCGATTACTCCTTGCGTGTGCTCATTTACCTGGCGGTGCAGAACAAACGGCTGACCACGATTCAGGAAATCGCCGACCAGTATGATATTTCCAGAAACCATCTGATGAAGGTGGTGCATCAACTGAACAAGCGTGGCTACATTGAGACGGTCCGCGGCAAGAAAGGCGGGATGCGTCTGGACCGGGAACCGACGGACATCAATGTCGGTATCCTGGTGCGGGAAACCGAGCAGGACCTGAAAATGGTGGAATGCTTCTCGCCAAAAACCAATTGCAGGATTGCACCGGTCTGTGGCCTGAAATCCATGTTTGGCGAGGCCCTGCAGGCCTTCCTTGCGGTACTCGACAACTACACCCTGGCCGATGTTATTCAGGATCAGCACCGGCCCCAGTTGCTAAGGCTGCTTCACGTCGCCTGAACCGCGCCTTGGCCAGGCAGGCGGGTGCGAATCGCGTCCGGCAGCGAGAAGGCCGCAATGCGCTTCAGAACCGAGCCATACTGCCGGGCGAAGCTGCCGGTGTTGTAAGGTATGTCGTGCTTCTGGCAGACCGCTTGCACCTGGCCGGAGATTTCCGGGTACCGGTGGGCTGGCAAGTCGGGAAACAGGTGGTGCTCTACCTGAAAGCTCAGGTGTCCGCTGAGCAGGTGTACCCACTTGCCGCCGGTGAAGTTGGACGAGCCGGTTAACTGCCGCAAATACCAGTGTCCCTTGCTTTCGCCTTCGCACTCGGCCTCGGTAAACGTTTCGGCCTGCTGGGTGAAATGGCCGCAGAAAATTACCGTTGACGCCCACAGATTGCGGATCAGGTTGGCACCGGTATTACCGGCAAGCACAACCGGCGCAACTGGCAGGGTGACCAGCGGAAAGAAGACGTAGTCCTTGAACGCCTGGCGCCCGCCCTTGCGAGCGAAATCCTTCAGAAACGGAAGCTTGTCACGCAGGCGGATTTCGCCCCGGCGAATGCGTTCGCTCTCCAGTTCGTGCAGGCCGACTCCCCACTGGAAGAAGACACTCAGTAGAACGTAGTTGATGAACTGCAGGCTGTGCCGTGGGCGCCATTGCTCGTCGTCGCTCAAACGCAGCAGTGCGTAGCCGTAGTCCCGGTCCTTGCCGATGATGTTGGTGTAGGTGTGGTGCTCGTAGTTGTGGGTGCGGCGCCAGGAGTCGCCCGGGCAGACCGTGTCCCACTCGTAGTTCTGGGAATGCAGGCTCGGGTCATTCATCCAGTCGTACTGGCCGTGCATGACGTTGTGGCCGATCTCCATGTTTTCGAGAATTTTAGCGATGCCGAGGGTGGCGGTGGCCGCAACGAAAACCGGCGGCACAACCCCCAGCGGCATCATGATGCGTCCGGCGACCTCGAGGGTACGATGCAGGCGCACAATGCGGCGGATGTAGTCGGCGTCCCGTTCGCCAAGATCTGCGACCACCTGCTCCCGGATTGCGTTTAAATCGCGCTCCAGTTCGCTGAGCTGTGCTTCGGTCATCCTGTTCATGCTGGTGCTCCTTGCGGCGCTTCTGTGCGCGGCGGTGTCATTGGGTAATGGATCAAGCATCGATCGAGACCGGGCCCTGAGGCACCGAGATGCACAGCTGGATGTTCTCTTCGCCGTGGCCAGAGCGCTGGCCGGTAAGGCGATTGATCACCGTGCCGGAAGTCTTCCGGCAGCTGCATTGGTGGCAGATCCCCATGCGACAGCCATAACGCAGGTTCAGGCCGGCGGCTTCCGCAATGTCCAGCAGGTTGGCGTCGCCCTCTGAACCCACCTCAAGATGGCTGCGGGCGAACTGAACCTGGCCGCCCAGGGATTGATCGTCAAGATTCGCCCGAGGCGCGGAAAAATAGGTGCAGTGAATGTCGCTAGTGGCAACTCCGCGACTCCGAAGAAGCTGATTGGCCAGATCCATCAGGCCTTTGGGGCCGCACAGAAAAACCTGCCTGGCTTTCAGGCCGGGCACAGTCTCCAGGTCGGCATCTGACAAATAGCGCGGGGAGGTCCCTTCCTCGGTTGCGATGATGATCAGGGACAGCGCTGAATAGCGAGCCGCCAGTGCCTCAAGCCGTTTGCCGGCAATCACGTCCCGCTGGCTGCGCACGTAATAGAGCAGGGTGACCGGCGCCCGATAATCCTGCGAAGCCATGGTTTCAAGTTGGCTCAGGATAGGGGTAATACCGCTGCCGCCGGCAATGAACAGAACCGGCGCGGCGGGGGCCGGGATCAGAAAGTCACCGAAGGCGTCGCCCAGACCCAGAACGTTTCCCGGCTCAAGATGATCGTGCAGCCAGTTGGTCACCAGGCCGCCCGGCAGGCGCTTGATGGTCAGTGTGATCAGCCCCATCTCGCGCCACAGGATCGGAGCACTGGAGAGACTAAAGGTGCGGGTGTGACGCTTGCCGTCAATCTCAGCACAAATGTTCACGTGTTGCCCGGCCTCGAAACCTTGCCAGCGCTGAGCGGGTTTCAGGACCAGGCTTTTGGTGTCTGATGTCTCCTGAATAACCTGTGTTACCTGTGCAGGTGTGTACCCTTGTACCCACAATGGGTTGATGCGTTCCAGCAGCGGGTCAAAAAAGGCAGCCGGATTATCACGGTTAAGCAGCTGCTTGCCGAGCCACTGGAACGCCTTGCCTGGCTTTTCTCTCGCTAACATAGTGTTTCTCCACGGTGCGAATCTGTACTCTTGTGTACAGTTGTTCACTTGTGTGTACGACTGTACACACAGGAAGGTTAAAGCACAATGGGAAACGTGGTTTTCTGGCTTCAAGTGACAAGCCGTAGCTACTTTTCTGGCTTTGGATGTGTACACTTGTCACTCGGTAGTTACAGTAATCGGTATGGGCAGTTCATGGCGGAGAAACAGCGGGAGAAACAGCGCAGGAAGCCGGGCGAAACGCGCGAAAAACTCATGGCGGCGGCGCTCACCCTGGTGGGCAATGGGCGGCATTTTGACAGTTTGGGAATAAGGGAGGTGACCCGGCAGGCCGGCGTCGTGCCCACGTCCTTCTATCGTCACTTCCGGAGTATGGACGATCTGGGGCTACAGCTGGTGGACGAGCTTGGCCTGGTATTGCGTCGGATGATGAGAGAGGCCCGGGCGCATGCTCCCGAGGCGGACAAACTCATTGAAGAGTCCGTCGATGTTTTCATCCGTCATGGCCAGGCCAATCGCAGTTTTTTCCTGTTTATGGCACAGGGGCTGGCGGGTGAGAGCCGGGCGGTTTATGAGGGCGTTCGCAGTGAAATCCGGTTCTTTGCCACTGAGCTGGCGAATGACTTGCGGCGCTTGAGACTGGTGGATCACTTGAGCGATGGAGATCTGGATATGACCTGTGATCTGGTGGTCCGCACCGTGGCATTCAGCCTGACGGACCTGCTCAGGGTAGCGGCAGACGACGAGTACCAGACCGATCAGATCCGGAAGCGGACGATCCGCTTCCTTCAACTGATCTTTGTCGGTGCCGATCACTGGCAGAGCAGCAAACACTAGGCGCTCTTGCGGGTGCGCCTCGGGGTCTTTTTGGGTTTCGGCGGAATCAGCAGGCTTTCCAGTTCGTCCAGCGCCTCACCGGTGTAGACCGCCAGTTTCTGCATGCTGGGCAGGGTATCCCGGCAGCCGGTAAATCCGAAGTTCAGCGAGCCGTGGTAACTGAGGCAGGTGATGTTAAGCGCCCCTCCGTGTGTGATCAGCGACACCGGATACATCGCTTCCAATCTGGCGCCCTCGTAGAAGTGGCTCTCCTGCGGGCCCGGCACGTTCGAGATCGTGACGTTGAACGCCGGACGCATCCGGCCACCAAGCCCGGACATCAGCTGCAGGATGTAGGGAGACATCATCAGCATGGTGTACTGGGTGAGGGCGGCCCGCGGCAGCTTCTGCAGGTGCTCCTTGGCCACGCGGGTGGATTCCTTGATCTGCTGCAGGCGATTGAGCGGGTCTGGTTCGTCGGTTGCCAGCGAGGCAATCATGAAACTGATCTGGGTGCCTGTACCCTGATCGTCGGCCGGGCGAACGTTCACCGGAATGCCCGCCGTCAGTGACGAGTCGGGCAGTTCCCCCTGCTCGAGCAGGAAACGCCGCAGGGCCGTGCCACACAGGTACAGCACGATGTCGTTGAGCGAGCCGCCCGACTCGTGCGCCAGCTCTTTGATGCGTTCAAGTTGGTAATGTTGGGTGGCAAAACGGCGCTGGCCAGTGACCCGGTGATTGATCTTGGACACCGGGCCCATAAACGGGAACGGGAGGCCGTCTTCCGGATGCCGGACCGAGTGCAGAATCCGGCTGCCCGCCTGCACCAGCCGTGGTGCCATATCGGCCTGCAGTTTCAGGGCTTCCATGGCCTGGGAGACGGCAGCGGGAATGCTGGCCTCGGAATCGGTCTTGCTGCCACGCCGGGAAACCGGTTTCACGCACCAGGGAGGTGTCATGTTGGTCTTGGTCGGATCGGTGGTCAGCACGCGCTGCATCAACCGGACACCGCTGATGCCATCAATCAGAGAGTGATGCATCTTGGTGTACAGGGCAAAGCGGTTGTTTTCCAGCCCCTCGATGACGTGACACTCCCACAGCGGCCGGTGGAAATCCAGCGGGTTGGAGTGCAGGCGCGATATCAGAATACCGAGCTCACGCTCACCGCCGGGGCGGGGCAGGGCCGAGTGACGAACGTGGTAGTCGAGATCGATGGCCTTGTCTTCTTTCCAGGCTGGTGCCAGCACCTTGCCAAGGGCTCCGGGCCAGGCGAGTTTGTAACTCCATGGCGGTGCAACATCACCGGCCTCCTTCATGCGGGTCACCATGTCCCGCAGAAAGGTATCGGGAGCGCCTTCGGGCAGTGAAAAAATCAGGAGATTACCCACGTGCATAGGGGTGTCTTCCGATTCAACTGCCAGCCAGGAGGCATCCATTGTTCCCAGGCGTTTCATTCCTTGTCTCACTCCACGAATGTTAAAAGTTAAAAGGTGTGTGACCTCAGTATACTGATAACGAAAGCGCTTCACGATGACACGGTCGATAATCTGAAAGCGTTTTTGCGACATTTGACGGTTTGGCATGGCAGCCGGGAGCCGCTATCCGCCCCATCAATGTACAGCTATGCTTTGATCATAAAGGGCTTTCTCAAGGACAGGGCGTCTGGCTATGGCATTTATCCACGGAATAACCATGTTGCTGGTTTACCAGTTGGTGGGCGAGGTTACGGTGCGCCTGGCCGACGTGCCCATTCCCGGCCCGGTTTTGGGCATGGTCATGTTGTTTGCCACCCTGTGGATTCGGGGCCAGGCTCCGGACTCTCTCGAGCAAGCATCGTCGGCCTTGCTTGCTCATCTGTCGCTGCTGTTCGTGCCGGCGGGCGTGGGCATGATGGCGCACTTCGATCGCATCGCCGAGGAGTGGCTGCCCATCACGCTGGCGTTGCTGTTGAGCACCATCATCACCATGGTGGCCACGGCGCTGATCATGCAGTTCACGACCCGATGGCTGGTGAGGCCTTCCGGACCGGAAAAGTCTCATGATGACTGATCCGAACCTCAGGGATATCTGGGTTTACCTGTCCGCCTCGCCACTGATGGGGCTCACCATAACGATGGTGGCTTATGCGCTGGCGTATCGCCTTTATCAGCGCGCAGACTCCAACCCGTTCACCAATCCGGTGGTCACCTCGGTGGCCATGTTGATCGGGGTGCTGTTGCTGACCGGCACGTCCTATGACGATTACTTCGAGGGTGGACAGTTCGTGCATTTTCTTCTGGGGCCGGCCACGGTGGCACTGGCGGTCCCCCTGTACCAGCAGTTCAGCCGGCTGCGGCAGTTATGGCTGCCGGTGAGTATTTCGCTGGTGTGCGGGGTGGTGATTGCGGCAGGCAGTTCCATTGGCCTGGCCTGGTTGCTGGGCGGCTCGACGGAAATCCAGATGTCGCTGGCACCCAAGTCGGCCACGGCACCCGTTGCCATGGGAATTTCCGAAAAAATTGGCGGCTTGCCCTCACTGACGGCGGTGCTGGTGGTCATCACTGGCATCACCGGCGCGGTGCTCGGCACGAAGCTGTTCGAGTGGTTGCGGATCAAGGACGACACCGCCAAGGGCATCGCCATGGGAGTGGCGGCTCATGGCATTGGCACTGCAAGGGCGTTTCAGGTCAGCTCCCAGATGGGCGCCTTTTCGGGCCTGGCGATGGCGTTGTCGGCTTTCGCCACCGCCTTGATTGTGCCCTGGCTGGTGGATTGGCTGCAGGCTCTGGTCTGATCAGGCATCCCGGCGCCGTTGGAACACGGTGCCGCCGCCACCGGCATTCAGTTGCCGGATGCTGGTTGGGGCACCTTCGTTATCCAGGCGCACATCCCCAATGCCCGAACCATTCCAGAGCCGTTCTCCCGCTTCCCGCCCCCTGGGCAGTCTGGGGGAAATCCACATGCGCCGGCGCTTGGTGAACCAGTTCAGAGGGGACCAGGGAGCGAACAGCCACCGATTGAGACGGTCCAGCCACTCAAGCAGGGTATTGGGAAATTCGTTCTTGATGCCGCTGCTGGTGATCTGCCAGACATGAGGGCCGTTCTCCATATGGCGCAACCGAACATCGTAGGCAAAAGAGTAGTGGACATCCCCGGACAGAATTACGAAGTGTCTGGGGGTTCGCGGGTGCCCGAAAATATTGAGCAACACACTGGCGGCACCGCGATGGGCCATCCAGTTTTCGGCGTCCACCAACAGCGGCTTGCCGAAAAAGGTAAACACCCGCTGGATCATCTCAATCAGTTTCACGCCGAACATGGGGGCGGCTGACACCACCACCACCGCGTCTTCGCCCATGATTTCGTGCTGGAAGTCGGTCAGTGCTTCCCAGTCCATCAGCCCGGACGGGTGACTGCGGCGGAGTTCGCTGCGCCAGCGATGGGTGCGGGTATCCAGCACCACCAGTCGGGGGGAGGTGAGCAGGCTGTAATGCCAGCGTTGAAAGTCAAAGAGTGCGTCGATCAGTTGGTCCTGTATCGCCTTATCCAGTTCGTTCCGTGGGTCGCTGGAGTTGAACAGCTGCTGGCAATGGTCGATCAGTTCGGCGAAATTCTGCGGCTGATTGCCCCAGCCCTGACACAAAAGATAACCCAGCAGAGCGTTGCCGATGATGCGCCGGGAGAAGGGATGTTCGTAGGCGGTGGTCTCCCAGAGGGCTGAGAGGTTCCAGTCGTCGGTAACATCATGGTCGTCAAAAATCATATACACAGGCACGTTGGCCAGGGCGCGCGCGGCGCGCGGAAGGTTCGAGCGGAAGTCGTCGATAATGGCCTGCTCTTTCCGGTAGCGCGCAAGTTCCTCCGGGTCATCGACAGGCTCAGTGCTGGTCACCAACGCCCAGGGTTGCGGTGACCAGACCAGCAGGTACATGGCCATGACTTCGGCAAAGGAAATCAGATGATTGCCAGCGTGCGCGGTAGTGAACACCGGCTTGCGGACGCCACCAAAGAAGCGCTCGATCAGGTCCTCGTTGAATTCGGATTCCGGCAGCAGTTCATCTCGGTGGTAATAGGCGTGGGCGACCGAGACAAGTTCTTTACTGTGGCCGAGTGAGGCGCCTTCCAGCGTTTCCTGGTACAGGCCCAGTTGCTGAATAACGCACTGGATGGCGTGCAGCATGGGGCCAGCCACATCATCGGTATAGATCTGGTCACCGGTCAGCAGGAGCAGCGACGGCGTATCTTCCAGCCGCTCGGCCTTGTGCAATTCCCCGTCCACTCGGACAAGTCCGTCGCCTGTCGGGTGGTGAGGCTTCCGGCAGGAACCATGGAAGATGCGGTCCAGTTTTGATTTCAGGGTGAATCCCGGGCGCTCGCGGCCGTCGGGGCAAAGATGGGGTGCCCAGCTGCGTATCCATTGCGGTGCGTCTGATTCGTCTGTTGTTAGGCCCAGGTCATAGTCCAGACGGGTATCGCGGGGCAGGGCGTGTTCCGGAGTGATGGTCAGCAGGTTCAGCCAGGCCCGGGTGCCAACTCTGAGGCGGATAAGCTCGGCTTCGGCCAGCGGACGATCCAGCAGGCTGTCTGTGCCGTGGAATACCTGAACGGTGACGGCGACCTCTCCGCTGGTTACCAGCCAAAAGACCAGTGAGTCCGGTGCCGCATGACGCAGGACCGGACCGGCCAGAACCGGGCCCGGCGCTGTTGCTTTCATTGCAGAATGTGTGTCGTCAAGGTGAGTCATCCCGCCCAATCTTCACGGGTGCCAGGTTGCCGGTTTGCCGGTCAGCATCGGGTTACCGGCCTAATCCTCAGCGAGCCCTTTGGTCGGACAGTGAAATTCCTCGACCACCATGTCGTCATCAAAACTTTCAAGGTGCACGTCGAAGCCCCACAGCCGGTGAACGTGACGCAGCACTTCCTCGGTGTCGTCCCCAAGTGGCACCCGGTCAACCGGAACATGGCGCAGGGTGAGTGAGCGATCGCCGCGCACATCCACGTTCCAGACCTGGATGTTGGGTTCCCGATAGCTGAGGTTATATTGGCGGGCGAGTTTTTCCCGCAGTGGCCGATAGCCAGGGTCGTCATGGATGGCGGTGACCCGATAGACGTCTTCCTGATCGTCGTTCTGCACGGCAAACAGTTTCAGGTCCCGCATCACCTTGGGTGACAGGAACTGCTGGATAAAGCTCTCGTCCTTGAAGTTCTTCATGGCGAAATGCAGGGTTTCCAGCCAGTTTGAACCGGCGATGTCCGGGAACCATTCCCGGTCCTCTTCGGTCGGGTCTTCGCAGATCCGCCGCAGGTCAGTGAAGATGGAAAAACCCAGCGTGTACGGATTGATACCGGAGTACCACGGGCTGTTGAACGGAGGCTGATACACCACGGCGGTGTGACTTTGCAGGAACTCCATCATGAAGCCGTCGTTGACCAGGCCTTTCTCATACATCCGGTGGGTCAGGGTATAGTGCCAGAAGGTCGCCCAGCCCTCGTTCATGACCTGGGTCTGGCGCTGGGGATAGAAATACTGCCCCAGTTTTCGAACGATGCGAACGATCTCCCGCTGCCAGGTTTCCAGCAGGGGCGCGTTCTTTTCAATGAAATACAGAATGTTCTCGTGGGGCTCTTCCGGGAACCGCTTTTTCTGCTCGATCGTATCGATGTCGTCAGGACGGGGAATGGTGCGCCAGAGGTCATTGATCCTGCGCTGCTGGTATTCTTCCCGCTCTTGCTGGCGGCGCTGTTCTTCCACCGCCGAAATGGGTGCCGGGCGTTTGTAGCGATCGACACCATAGTTCATCAGTGCGTGACAGGAATCGAGGATTTCTTCCACCGCTTCGACACCGTGGCGCTCTTCGCACTCGGCGACAAAGTTCCGGGCGAACACCAGGTAGTCGATGATGGCGCTGGCGTCGGTCCAGGTGCGAAACAGATAGTTGCCTTTGAAGAAGGAGTTGTGGCCGTAGCACGCGTGGGCAATCACCAGCGCCTGCATCGGCAGGGTGTTTTCTTCCATCAGGTAGGCGATGCACGGGTTGGAGTTGATCACGATCTCGTAGGCCAGCCCCATTTGTCCGCGCTGGTAACTCTTCGACGTGCTTAAAAACTGCTTGCCGAAGGACCAGTGATGGTAACCCACGGGCATGCCCACGGAGCTGTAGGCGTCCATCATCTGCTCGGCACTGATGACCTCAATCTGGTTCGGGTAGGTGTCCAGTCCGAATTCCTGTGCACACTTGGCGATTTCCTCGTCGTACTCGCAGATGAGATCGAAAGTCCATTCGGAGCTGGTGGAAATCGGTTCCTCGGCTCTGGGTTGCCCCTGTTCCTCGGGAACGTTGGGGCGATCCATGAAATCGGTCATGCGGCTTTCCTCTCGAACAACTGGCGGAACACCGGGTAAATCTCGCCCGGGTCGGCTATCTGCTGCATGGCAAAGCTCTGGGGGAACTGCTGCATGATCTTTTCGTACTCGTACCAGAGCATCTGATGATCCTGCGGCGTGATCTCGATGTAGGCATAGTACTGCACCAGCGGCAGCAGGCTGTCTGCGAGGATCTTGCTGCACACCGGGGAATCGTCGTTCCAGTTGTCACCGTCCGACGCCTGGGCCGCGTAGATGTTCCATTCAGAGGGCGGATAACGGGCATCGACGATCTTCTTCATCAGCTTCAGCGCGCTTGAGACGATGGTGCCGCCGGTTTCCCGGGAATAGAAGAATTCCTCCTCATCCACTTCCTTGGCGCTGGTGTGATGGCGAATGAAGACGACATCGATCTTCTTGTAGTTCTTCTTGAGAAACAGGTACAGCAGAATGAAGAACCGCTTGGCAATGTCCTTGTGCATCTGGGTCATGGAACCGGACACGTCCATCAGGCAGAACATCACGGCACTGGTGGCCGGCTTGGGCTGCTTCAGGTGCTGGCGGTAGCGCAGGTCGATTTCGTCAATGAAGGGAATGCGCCGGACATTGGCTTTCAGGCGGGCGATTTCCTCTTCCAGTGCCTGAACCTGGTCTTCATGACTGAAGGCCGGATCAAGCTCCGCCGGCGCGGATTTCAGCGCTTCGAGCTGCGCTTGCATCTCGCGGATTTTCTTCTTTCTGGCGCCGCCAAGGCCGAGGCGCCGGGCATGGGCGCCCCGAAGTGAGCGCACTACGTCCAGCTTGGCCGGAACACCCTGGGTGGTGAAGCCCGAACGCACGTACTTGAACGATTCGGTGTCGCGGAGTTTCTTGCGGGCCAGATTGGGCAGTTCCAGATCATCGAACAAGAAATCCAGGAACTCGTCCTGGGTGATCTGGAAGGCGAATTCATCCATGCCCTCGCCGTCCGGGCTTGCGTTGCCCTGTCCCTGGCCCTTGCCCCCGCCGCCGGCGGGTTTCGGAATGGTGTCGCCGGCAACAAATTCCTGATTGCCGGGGTGCACCACTTCGCGGCTGCCGCCCTGGCCGTGGTGGAAGATCGGTTCCTCGATATCCCGGGTGGGAATGCTGACGTGTTCGCCCCGTTCAATGTCGGTGATGGATCGACGCTGCACCGCATCCGACACCGCTTTCTTGATGTGATGCCGATACCTGCGCAGGAACCGTTCCCGGTTCACTGCGCTCTTGTTTTTGCCGTTCAGTCGCCGGTCGACGACGTGGGTCATACCCATAGCGTTACTCCCGTTCAGCGCTCAGTCGCAGGCTCAGTGAGATTTACGCACCCTGAGGTACCATTCTGCGAGCAGGCGTACCTGCTTCTCGGTGTAACCCCGGTCGACCATGCGCTCCACGAATTGCTTGTGCTTCTTCTGATCTTCCTGGCTGGCTTTCGGGTTGAATGAAATCACCGGCAGCAGATCTTCGGTGTTGGAGAACATCTTCTTCTCGATCACCGCACGCAGTTTTTCGTAGCTGAGCCAGGATGGGTTGCGGCCCTGATTGTTGGCCCGTGCCCGAAGCACAAAGTTAACCACTTCGTTGCGGAAGTCCTTCGGATTACTGATGCCGGCCGGCTTCTCGATTTTTTCCAGTTCGTCGTTGATGGACGAGCGATCAAGAATTTCGCCGGTTTCCGGATCCCGGTATTCCTGGTCTTGAATCCAGAAGTCGGCGTAGGTCACGTAGCGGTCAAACAGGTTCTGGCCATACTCGCTGTAGCTTTCCAGGTACGCGGTCTGGATTTCCTTGCCGATGAATTCCACGTAGTGCGGCGCGAGGAATTCCTTGATGAACCGAAGGTAGCGTTCCTGGGTTTCGGTGGGGAACTGCTCCTGCTCGATCTGTTTCTCGAGCACGTACAGCAGGTGTACCGGGTTCGCCGCCACCTCCGTGGTGTCGAAGTTGAACACCTTGGACAGGATCTTGAAGGCGAAGCGGGTAGACAGGCCGTCCATTCCTTCGTTCACGCCCGCCGAATCCCGGTACTCCTGAATCGACTTGGCCTTGGGATCGGTGTCCTTGATGTTCTGGCCGTCGTACACCCGCATCTTGGAGAAGATGCTGGAGTTCTCGGGTTCCTTGATGCGTGAGAGCACGGAAAACTGCGCCAGCATGTCCAGGGTGTCCGGGGCACAGGGTGCGCCAGACAGTGAGCTGTGCTTGAGCAGCTTCTTATATATCTCGATCTCTTCCGTGACGCGCACACAGTAGGGCACTTTGACGATGTATACCCGGTCCAGGAAGGCTTCGTTGTGTTTGTTGTTTCGGAAGGTCTGCCACTCGGATTCGTTGGAGTGGGCGAGGATCACACCATCGAAGGGCACAGAGCCCATGCCTTCGGTGGTGTTGTAGTTGCCTTCCTGGGTGGCGGTCAGCAGTGGGTGCAGGACTTTGATGGGCGCCTTGAACATCTCGACAAATTCCAGCAGCCCCTGGTTGGCCTTGCACAGCCCGCCGCTGAAGCTGTAGGCATCCGGATCGTCCTGGGAGTAATCCTCCAGCATGCGGATGTTGACCTTGCCCACCAGGGCGGAGATGTCCTGGTTGTTGTCATCGCCCGGTTCTGTCTTGGATACGCCGACCTGATCCAGCACCGAGGGATAGCGCTTCACCACCCGGAATTTGCTGATATCGCCGCCGTACTCGTGCAGTCGTTTGACCGCCCAGGGCGACATGATGGAATTCAGATAGCGGGACGGGATGCCGTATTCCTCTTCCAGAATATGCGCATCTTCGGCCGGGTCGAACAGGCCGAGGGGAGATTCGTTCACGGGTGAGTCTTTGATGGCGTAGAAGGGCACCTTCTGCATCAGGACCTTGAGTTTCTCAGCGAGGGACGATTTACCGCCACCAACCGGGCCCAGCAGGTACAGGATCTGCTTCTTCTCTTCCAGACCCTGAGCGGCATGGCGGAAGAAGGACACGATGTTCTCGACCGCGTCTTCCATGCCGTAGAACTCAGAAAACTCCGGGTAGCGCTTGATGACTTTGTTGGAAAAGATGCGCGACAGACGGGAGTCACGGGAGGTGTCGATCAGTTCGGGTTCGCCGATGGCTATCAGCATTCGTTCAGCGGCCGTGGCATAGGCCGTTGGGTCCTTTTTGCAGATTTCCAGGTATTCCTCCAGGGTGAATTCCTCTTCCTGGGTACTGGCATACCGGTCCTTGAAGTGCTGCATGATGGTCATAGATGGCGCCTCGCTTGCTATCTGAAAAAGTCAGTACTCAGTTCACGCAATATCCCCGTTGCATCGGTTCCGCCGTTCAGGGCGGTCTGGTTCGTTATGGGTGGAAAGGAAGGTGATTACGAGCTGCCCGGCGTTATTGCTCTTGTGGCGGCTATTTATTCTGAGCTTAGTTCACGCTCGAAAAATAGGACAGCAGGGAAGTGGTTAAGGTTCATTAAAATATGTTATCGCCAGCGCCTTTTTGTAGCGCTGTGAACCGGGGCGCACGACAGCTGAGCCGCACGCCCGTAAAACCGGTTTCGCAGAACGGGGATTTACTGCTTGATCAGGCGAAAGACGCTTTCCGTGGCGCCATCCAGACCCTTACGCTTGGCGAAGGGATGGTCCCGTGCCAGCGTATTGGTGCGCAGGTGTTCGATGTCGTAGTCGTCGGCGTACAGTTCCCGGACTTCATCGTCGCTTACATTGAACGGTGGCCCCTGGAGGTTGCCCTCGTAGTCAAGGGTGATCAGCAGTATGCGGGTGCCGTCCGGGATGATCGCCGTCAAATGTTCAACGTAGCCGCGGCGCATTCTCGGGGGCAGGGCAATCAGCGCGGCGCGGTCGTAAACCAGGCGAATGTGTTTGAGGTCCTCCGGGACCAGCTGGAAGAAATCACCGCACCAGAGCTCCAGGTTGCCGTGTTTGAAGGTGGTGAAGGGTTCGCCCGGATGAACCTTGGCTTTCTCCTGGCCTTCCTCGAAGAAGTCCTTGCAGGCCACCTGGCTCAGCTCCACCCCGATGACCGGATGGCCGCGGTCGTGCAGCCACCACATGTCGTGGGCCTTGCCACACAGCGGGACGAAAACCGCATCGGCGGACTTGCCGGCCAGATCGGGCCAGTGGTCGTGAAGGTACTGATTCACCGTGCCTTCGTGGAAGCCGATTTCTTTTTTTGCCCAGCGCTCATGCCAGAATGCATGTTCCATGATAGCGGCCCTCGTTTGCGCGTTTGCTTCAGTCTAACCTAATCTGTGCCTGTCTGAATTCAGGAGCGAAGTATGAAAGCAGTCTTTCTCGATGCCGATACGCTGGGAAGCGATGTCGACCTGTCTCCCCTCGAGCGGGCCGCCGGTTCGATCCAGCAGCACGGGCGAACGACGCCGGAGCAGGTGCTGGAACGTATCCGGGGCTTCGATACCATCATCACCAACAAGGTGGTGCTCGGCCGGTCTCATTTTGAAGCGTGCCCGGAGCTGAAACACATTGCGGTTGTGGCCACGGGTCTGAATAACATCGATCAGGAGGCCGCCCGGGCACACGGCATTCGTGTGATGAACGTGACCAACTACGGCCGCTCGACGGTTGCCCAGCACACCATGGCGCTCATGCTCGCGCTGGCCACCCGCTTGCTGGATTACGACCGGGACGTTCGGGCTGGCCGCTGGGCCAGAAGCGATATGTTCTGCCTGATGGATCACCCGATTCTCGAGCTGGAGGGCCGCACGCTGGGTATCGTTGGTTACGGTGATCTCGGTCAGGGTGTGGTCGAGCGGGCGCGGGCGTTTGGCATGAACATCCTGCTGGGAGCACGGCCGGGCCAGGAAGCCGGGGAGGTGGATGGTTTGTCCCGCTTACCGCTGGACGAGCTGCTGCCAAAGGTGGACGTGCTGTCGTTGCATTGCCTGCTGACCGACGAGACCCGCAACCTCATCGGGGCCCGTGAGCTGGGCCTGATGAAAAAAGACGCCCTGCTGATCAATACCAGCCGTGGTGGTCTGGTGGATGAAGCGGCCCTGGCCGATGCGCTTCGGACGGGGCAGATTGGCGGCGCAGGCTTTGACGTACTGACTGAGGAGCCGCCTCGAAACGGGAACCCGCTGCTGGCCGAGGACATTCCCAACGTGATTATCACGCCTCATTCGGCCTGGGCGAGTCGCGAGGCGAGGCAGCGGATCGTGAATATCACCGCGAACAATCTGGAATCCCTCGCCTAGTTGGATGGCAAAAAAAAGCCCCGGCAGAGTCGGGGCAAATGAAATCGTCCGGTGTTTTTCTCAGAAGGTCCAGCCAACGCTGGCAGAGGCACCAAACTGATACATCTCCAGGGCGATGGTCTGGTTGGGCGACAGCGGATTGGGTCCGGATACCTCTTTCGCCGGCGAGTAAAACACCATGCCGGAGAGCTGGAGGTCGGCGGCAAGGTGGTGAGTAAAGCCGCCTGTGAGGTGCCATTCCTGTACGCCCGGAGCGAGGATGTTGAACAGCACGTCTTCGTCGGAGATTGGGTTTTCTCCATAGCTGACACCGGCGCGCCAGGCATGCTCGGGCGTCTGCTGCCATTGCCAGCCCAGTTTGAAGACGGTCATGTCGTCCCAGCCAAAACCGGCTCCATCGTCATCGCCGAGCTGGGCGGTCTGCAGATTCGGCAGCAACGGGTTACCGACGCTGTCGATTTCGCTGTAGCGGATGTGCTGCAGGTCCAGCAGGAACCAGTGGTCCTGAAGCCCGGACCAGGCAATCCCGGCCTTGAACATCTGTGGAATATCAAAGTCACCCTGCTCGGCGAACAGGCCCCGATACTTGTCGAATTCGTTCATGTGCAGGATATTGCGCCAGCTGACGCCGCCGCGCAGGGTGTCGGTGATTTGCCCCTGCCAGCCAACCTGGAAACCATAACCCCAGGCGTCGTCGGTGCCGTTATTGGTGACGGCAGCGGGATCGGATGAAAAGTTCGAAAACGCACCGAGCCCTTTGGCCTCGAACTGCTGGTAGGCAAACAGCGGGGAAATCCCGAAGGCTTGATTGTCGGTGAATTCCCAGGACCAGGTCGGAGCGATGAACACCTGCTTCAGATCCACGCCCGTGTGGCCGCCGTAGAACGGTCCGCCGTTTGTGCCAGGGTAGGAGGTGTTCATGCCACCGTTGGCAAAGACCGACAGGCCGAGAGCGTGATTTTCGTTGAGCTGGCGGTTAAAGCCCAGGTGAGGAATAACAAAGCCATTACGGCTGCTGTCATAGGTGCCCGGCTGCAGTGAAAACGCCGGCTGCGGCAGAACGTCGCCTTCCACTTCGTACTGGCGACGTGGGGAAAACACTTCCAGGCCGCCGTCGATCCGGTTCCCGACAAAGGCCATGCCGGCCGGATTGGTGGCGGAGGCAATGCTGTCCTGGGACAGCGCGACGCCTGCACCGGCCATGCCTTTATTGATGGTGCCATAGCCGTGGGCAAAATATCCGTTGGTTGCCAGCGCGGCTCCCGGAATCATGGTGGTGGCCGCAACGAGGGCCAGCGAATACTGCAGACGCATAAATGAACACCTGTTCGGAAAAATCGTCAATTTCGGCGACGGTTTTACAGGAAATGATTTATAACCGGAAGTGAAAAGCTGAGATATAGTTATGCTTTTGGGTTTGGTTCGCATTTGGTCTGGAATTGACCATACTCTGTTGAGTTGGGTATCTGACTGATATCCTGTACAAAACCCCCGGACAACAGGATGGTGAGTGGCTTCTTCCCAAATGAGAGATCGGCTCAAGGCCGCTGAAAACTGGATTCTTGCCAACCCCACGCCACCAACCCAGTGGCCCTGGACCTGGCTGTACAAGATCGGTCGCACCTCCTATGCGCTGATCCGGGATCTGGTCAGCGGGCTCCTGACCCTCCACGCCATGGGCCTGGTTTACACCACCCTGCTGAGCATTGTGCCCCTGCTGGCATTGAGTTTTTCGGTGCTGAAAGCGATGGGCGTGCATCAGCGGATGGAGCCCTTCCTGTTCCAGTTTTTCGAGCCCATGGGCCCCCAGGGGGTGCAGATCGCCGAGCAGATTCTCGGTTTTGTGGATAACATGAAGGTCGGGGTTCTCGGCTCTCTTGGTCTGGCGCTTCTGGTGTATACCGTTGTATCCCTGCTGCAGAAGATCGAGCGCTCCTTCAACATGATCTGGCGCGTGCCGGACATGCGCTCGCTGGCCCAGCGCTTCAGTAATTACCTGAGTGTGATCATGGTGGGGCCTTTGCTCATGGTTTCGGCCATTGGCGTGAGCGCCACCATCTTCTCTTCGGAGCTGGTTCAGAAGCTGCTCGCTATTGAACCGTTCGGTTCGGCCATCCTGATGGTGAGCCGGTTAACCCCGTTCCTGCTGGTGGTTGGTGCTTTCACCTTCGTCTACATCTTCATGCCCAATACCCGGGTCAAACTCCGGTATGCCTTTATCGGCGGGCTGGTTGCCGGGGTGTCCTGGCAGGCGGGGGGCATGCTGTTCGCTTCCTTCGTTGCCGGCTCTGCGAAATACGCGGCCATTTATTCCAGCTTTGCCATCGGCATCATCCTGCTGATCTGGACCTACCTGAACTGGATGATCCTGCTGCTTGGCGCCAGCCTGACTTTCTATCTGCAGAATCCGGGGTCGGTGGCCAAGCGCCGGCAGGTGCAACTCGCGCCGGAGTTGCAGGAGAAAGTGGCGCTCTCGCTCATGTGGCTGGTATCCGTGCCGTTCAGTAAGGGAGAGCCCGCTCCCCAGCAGGAGGCGCTGGAGCAGCGGCTGCGCGTGCCCGGTGAAGTGACCCGGGGCGTGAGTGACAAACTGATTCGGGCAGGGTTGCTGTCGCTGGCCGGGCGTCAGGGCGATCAACTGGTGCCCGGCCGGGTTCTGGACCGCATAACCATTGACGATGTGCTGACCGCAGTCCGCCAGGATGAGGATGGGGTGGTGGACCGGTTGCCGTTTCCAATACCACTGCGGGAGATCCGGGGTGAACACGACCTGTTTGATAAGACCTTTGCCGAACTTGCCAAGGACCCGGACCAGGTCGACCGCGCCGTGAAAGAGGGAATTGAGATTGCTGAGCAGGATGGCAACAAGGCTCAGCAAGTTGAAACGCGAGCCAAACGGGATGAAGAGGCGGCCCGGCCTGAATAAAATCGCGGCCGCCTGAGCCCGGTGCGCCGTTACAGCGCGGCGTGCCCGAATACGAAGACCAGTTGGCAGATACCGGCGGTCATCCCCAGGAAGGCACCGACCAGTATCAGCTTGATCTCATCTTCCTGGAAGCAGGGCCTCAGCAGATCCTGAAACTCCTCTGAAGACAGCGCCGTCATGCGCTCCACCATAATCGATTCCACCGCCCGTGCCCGGTCCTGTTCGAACACCGGGTTAGTGAAAGAGGTTTTCGAGATCTCGATGGCTTTTTCACCGACCTGATTCTTCAGGGTGGCAAAGCCGGTGGGGCCGAAAGCAACCTGGGTCAGGGCCTTGCCCATGCCTGCGGTTTCATCCACCAGCGGTTTGATGTGCTTTTTGACCATGTTGCGGGCCCGGTCGCCCTTGGGGCCATCCATAATCGCCCGGATGATGTTGCCCACCGTGAGGATTTCGTGGGTCACGATATGGCAGAACGACTCGGCCACTTCGGGCTGGCGCTTCAGGAACAGCCCCTGAACCTTGAACGGCCCCACCTTTTTGGCGTGCAGCGGACGGAAGATAACATTCAGCGCGATCCAGTTGGTGGCCCAGCCCACCAGCAGTCCGAAGAAGGGCAATACCCACCAGGCCGGATAAACGTACCAAACGGCCATTTGAATGAGACCAAACAAAAAACCGAAGTACAGGCCGGAGTTGATGATGAAGCGGAACTCCACCTCGCCACACTCCAGGAAAATCCGGTTCAACAGACGTTTGTCCCGGGCGAGGCGGTCGATCACCATACCCTTGATGTCCAGCAGGTCCTCGATGTTGTCCGAGATATCGCCCACCAGGTTATCGACCAGTTGCGGAGTGGACTTGCGCACCCGCTCGTACACCATCTTGCGGGCCGAGGAGGGCAGGTTCTCCCAGAAGGTGGGGTGCTCCCTGGCCATCATCTCATCCACGTATTCCTCAATGCGGGGATCCACTGAACTGATAATGTGGGTCGCCAGTACCTTGGGGTCGATCTGCTGGAAGATTTCATCCACCGTGCCGATCTTGGCGATGGTGGCATCCACGCTTATGGCCGCCATTTTCCGGGCCTTGGAGGGAATGATCCCCTGCCAGCCGAAAATCGGTGGTTTGCCGATGAATTCGAGCGGGTAAAACGTCATTTTTATCGCCAGCCAGTTGGTGGTCCAACCGATCAGGGCGGCAATAACGGGGATACTGAGGTATTGCCAGAACTCAGGGTTGGTGAGCAAACTCGTCATCCGGAACTCGCGCTAGGTGATTCTTTAGTATCGTTTTTTGACCTGTGGGGCAGGCGCTCGAAACTACGGGCATTGACCCAGCATCATGTGGATCGGTGCGAGTACTGTCAATGACTTGGATGCCAGTCTGAGACGGCGGTACGGCCTTGTTCAGGCGCTGTCGCCAAAGTCGCCCCACAGCCACTGGCAGAGGGCGATGGCGGCCACGGGCGCGGTTTCGGTACGCAGCACCCTCGGGCCAAGGGCGACGGGCAGAAATCCGGCCGCTTCGGCCCGGGTAATCTCCTCGGCACTCAGCCCGCCTTCCGGTCCGATCATCAGCGCGACCTGCGAGGGAGGAGTCATGGATTGCAGGGATTGTTCCGTTCGGTGGTGCAGAACCAGACGCAGATCGCACTCGCGGCTGAATTCCAGCCACTGGTCGACTGTCATCACCGGGTGGATGTCAGGGACCCGGGCGCGGCCACACTGTTCAGCGGCACTGACGGCTACGGACTGCCAGTGGCGCAGGCGTTTTTCTTCCCGGTCGCCTTTGAGTCGGACGTCGCAGCGCTCGGTGGTGAGCGGCACAATCTGGGTCACCCCCATTTCAACCGCTTTCTGAACCGCGTAATCCATGCGGTCACCCTTGGACAGGGTTTGCCCGAGAACGATCTGCAATCCGGATTCGGTCGGATTGTCGGCCGGTGTGCCCACCGCAACCTCAACCCGCTTCTTACCGGATTCGGTGATGGTGGCCGGGTAGTCCTTGCCATCGCCATTGAACAGGAGCAATTCCTGGCCCGGTTGCATGCGCAGCACCCGGCCCACATGTTGGGCGGCGTTTTCATCCAGTTCCGTTGTGGCACCCTGGCCCAGAGGGGCGTCGGTGTAGATGCGGGGGATGCGCATGGTGTGTGGGTCCTGTGTCAGTCTCGAACGGCGATATCAATACCTTCGGTCGCCACCTGGGCCAGATGCCGGATCTGATCCTCGGTGATGACGTACGGCGGCATGAAGTAAACCACATTACCCAGGGGGCGGAGCAAGGACTCCCGCGTCAGTGCGTGCTGGTACACCCGGATACCGCGACGTTCCTGCCAGGGGAACGGGGTTTTCGAGGCTTTGTCCTTCACCATTTCCACCGCCAGGGTCATGCCGTGCTGGCGAATATCCCCGACGTGGGGATGATCTGCGAGGTGGGCAACACTCTCCGCCATGCATGCCGACAACCGGCGGTTGTTCTCGATCACGTTGTCGTCCCGGAAGATATCCAGCGTGGCCAGCGCCACAGCGCAGCCAATCGGGTTGCCGGTGTAGCTGTGGGAATGCAGGAAAGCCCGCAGGGTTTCGTAATCGTCGTAGAACGCATCGTAAACGTCGTTGGTTGTCAGTACCACCGACAGGGGCAGGTAGCCGGCGGTCAGGCCTTTGGACAGACACATGAAGTCGGGAGTGATACCAGCCTGCTCGCAGGCGAACAGGGTACCGGTCCGGCCAAAGCCCACGGCAATCTCATCCGCGATCAGGTGCACGCCATAGCGGTTGCAGGCCTCGCGGAGTTTGGTGTGATAGATCGGGTGGTGCATGCGCATGCTGCCGGCGCACTGTACCAGCGGTTCCACGACGACGGCGCAGATTTCCTCGTGCTTTTCGGCCAGCAGTTGCTCCATGGCTTCAAACTGGCGCAAGGCGTAGGCTTCGTCGGTCTCGCCCGGTTCTTTGTTGTAGGCGTCAGGTGACGGCGCGGTGAGCACTTCCATCAGCAAGGGCTGGTAGGTGTCCTTGTAGAGCGCCACATCCCCCAGCGCCAGGGCGCCCAGGGTTTCGCCATGGTAACTGTTGCTCAGGTTGACGAAGTTTTTCTTGGACGGTTTGCCGTGGTTCTTCCAGTAGTGGTAACTCATCTTGAGCGCGGCTTCGATGGCCGAGGAACCATTGTCGGCATAGAAGCATTTGTTTAACCCTGCCGGCGTCACCTCAATCAGACGCTCGGAAAGATTGACCACCGGTTCGTGGCTGAAACCGGCCAGAATCACGTGTTCCAGCTGTCCGATCTGCTCCTGAATAGCGGCGTTGATGCGCGGATTGGCGTGGCCAAACAGATTCACCCACCAGGAGCTGACTGCGTCGATATAGCGGTTGCCATCAAAGTCTTCCAGCCAGACACCGCTGCCTTTTTTGATAGGCACCAGTGGCAGGCTTTCGTGATCTTTCATCTGGGTGCAGGGATGCCATACGGCTTTGAGATCGCGAGCGACGAGATCGGCGTTGCGCATGTGTGGTCTCCGGTGACGCTGAGAGTTACTGAATGAGTGCTGTTAACCTCGGCGGATAATACAGTTAACAGCGGGGGCAGGCCACCCTGCCAAAGGCGCATGCCCCGTCGACCAATGTCGCTCCGGTATGAGCGCCCCGGAATGCCGGAAAAGTTGGATAAGGGTATAGCTATGGAGCTGGCACTGAGACACCCTTGGGGCGTGAGCCTCGAGATCGTGCTTTGCGCCTTTTTCAGTGAAGCGCATATTCTTGAGAAGAACGAGCGCTTGGGGCGCTTAATCGCTTTCTGGACTAGGTTTGTTTGAAAAGCAAACGCCAGTCGCTCAAGGAGGCTCTTAGGTGCCCGCCTCGGTTTATCGTTTTGGCAACTTTCGCTTGGACCTTGCCCGGCACGAACTGCTGTGCGACAACCGGCCCGTCGCGGTTGAGCCCCAGGTTTTTTCCGTCCTCAAGGCCCTGATCGAAAACCGGGAGCGGACGGTTGCTAAGGACGACCTCATGGCGATGGTCTGGCCGGGGCGAGTGGTGTCGGACTCGGCGTTATCCAGCCGTATCAAGAGCGCCCGCCACGCCATCGGCGATGATGGCAAAGCTCAGGCGCTGATAAAAACCATTCACGGTTTTGGCTTCCGGTTTGTGGGCGAGGTCGTCGAGGATGATGTTCGGCCTTCCACCGGTGGCTGCGCAGATCAGCGACCTTCCATAGTGGTTCTGCCTTTTACTCTGCTGGGCAACGATGTCAAACAGGCGGTGTTGTCGCAGGGCCTGGCCCACGACATCATCACCGGATTGTCGCGGTTGCGCTGGCTGAAGGTCATTGCCCGGGCCAGTGCTTTCCGGTTAACGGCAGCTGGTATGTCCTATGCCGAGATGCACCGGTTAACCCATGCCCGCTATTGCCTGGCTGGCTGTCTGGAAATAGACGGCAAAGAGCTTGCCATCAATTTTGAACTTATTGATATGGCCGCTGAGTCGGTACTCTGGGCCGAGCGAATAACCGGTTCGCTGGACGATGTGCACGAAGTGCGCTCGGATATCGTTACCCGAACCATTGCTGCTTTTGAACTGCAGATCTCGGCCCACGAAGTGCAGCGCGCCAAACTCAAATCTCCCGATAACCTGGACACTTGGGAGAGCTACCATCTCGGTATCTCGCACCTGTTTCGTTTTACTGAAAAAGATAATCAGGCAGCCACCACGTTATTTCGCCGGGCCGTCGAGCTGGAACCCGGTTTTGCCCGAGCTCATGCCGGCCTGTCGGCAGCGGAATTTCAAAATGCCTTTAACGCATACAAGGGGGTGGATCGGGATACCTCGGTGCGCATCGCCAGGGAAAGTGCCGAGCGCAGTATCGAGCTGGATAGCCTGGACCCCATGGCGAATTTCGTGATGGGGCGAACGCACTGGCTATCTGGTGATCCCACGGCCAGCTTACCTTGGCTGGAACGGGCGGTGGCCCTCAATCCGAACTACGCTCAGGGCTATTATGCCCATGGCTTGGCGTCCCTGATGGCCAGTGAGGAACTCAGGGGTTACCAGGATTCCGAACAGGCCGTATCACTGAGCCCACTGGACCCGTTCCTTTATGGGTTCTACGGCATTCGGGCCTTCTCTTACATCGCCGATGGCGATGTGGCCAATGCTCGCCTATGGGCCGTGAAGGCCGCGTGCCAGCCAGGGGCTATACCGGTCATGGATTTGCTGGCGGCTGCCACGTGCGCCATGGACGGCGCCAGTGATCAGGCGGAAACTTGGCTGAGAAAGGCCAGGGGGCGAAAACCCGATATTGATAGTGATTATTTTTTCCGGGCACTGCAGTTCAGTCCGGGTGTTGTTCGCCAGCGAATTCAGGCGGCATTCAGCCGTCTGGGGCTTTGAATCTCCATTTCCACGACTTCTCCAGAATTCCCCAGGAAATCTTCAAGCGGCTGTTTTGGCCATTTGCCTAAATAACCTCTCCGGCAACACGCAAAGCACGAGGTGATTTATGCAACGCTTTCCCATTATGGCCATTCATGGCTCTGCCAGTTCCGGCGCTATCTGGCGCTCTCTTAAAGAACAATGCGCCGGGCAGAGAACGGTATTCACGCCCGACCTTATGGGCTACGGCAAGGCGGCGTCGGTTGCCTTACCGGAACGTCCCAGTTTGGCGTATCGGGCCAGTCCTTTGGTTAAGGGCATCAGACGACATGGTCCCGTACACCTGGTCGCGCATTCCTTCGGCAGCTCCGTAGCACTGGAGATTCTAAGAACGATTCCCCACTGCATTTTGAGCCTCACGTTTTACGAGCCTGTCTTGCCCGCCATCTTCAAAGGCGGACAGGAAGAGCAGGATATGAAGTTCCTTGGGGATTTCGTGGACCTTTCCCGTCTTGTGTCCGGGGCCTCCCCGAGTGTTGGAATGGAGTCCTTCATCAATTTCTGGGACCGGCAGGGTGCCTGGAATGACCTGCCGGAGATCGGCAGAAACAAGCTGTTAAGGGCCGCGCCCATGGTTTACCGGGACTTCCAGGAGGCCATCAGTCAGCCCGAGGGCATTTACGAAACCATCGAGTGCCGACTGCCGACTCAGATCTTTGTCGGGCAGACCACTCAGCCTCATGCCAGGCGTATGGCGGACCTGCTACTGCAAACGGCTATTCCCCATGGTGAACTCACCATCATGGATGGGATGGGGCACATGGGGCCTGCTACCCACACGCAAACCATAAACGGAGCCATCCTTCGTCACGTACAGGAAAGTGAAACCCGTGCGATGGCGGCGTAACCAGGCTTTGACCTCTCGATAATCGGAGACACGTTATGAAACTGTTCAAACTCAGCTACAGCCTGGTGAGCTATCTGTTGTTTCTGGGCGTCTTTACCTACTTCATTGTGTTTATGGCCGGTGATGCGCTGGCGATTCTCGTGCCGGGCCTGGCGGGGCTCAAATCCGTCGACAGCGGTATCGTGGCATTGGTGATACCGGGCCTGCCGGCTGGGCTCAGCAATGTTGTGCTCTTGCTGGTCTTTTCCCTGCAGCACAGCATTATGGCCAGACTGGGATTCAAGCGGTTGATTACCCGCTTGGTTCCGGAAAGTGCCGAACGCAGTACGTATGTGCTGGCTACCTGCCTGGTACTGGCTTGGCTGTATCTGGCCTGGCAGCCGATGCCCACCGTGGTTTGGCAGGTTGAGGGAGGCGTGGTTTATCCGATCTTCCTGCTGTTTCTGATGGGGGCGGGACTGGTCTTGTGGTCAACCTTCATGATCAGTCATTGGCAGCTGTTCGGACTCGCGCAGGCGTGGCAGGAATTCCGGGGCATTGAGCCACAGGGGCAGCCCTTTATTGAGCCGGCTGCCTACAAGTACACCCGTCACCCGCTCTATCTTGGCTTGCTGATTGTGCTGTGGGCTACCCCTTCAATGACCGTGGGCCATATGCTGATTGCCTCTTTGTTGTCGATCTACATTTTCATCGGCATTGGCTACGAAGAGCGAGATCTGCTGCGCCAGTTTGGTCAGGAGTATCGGGACTATATGGATAGGGTGCCTCAGCTCCTGCCGTTTGGACGGAAGAAGTTATAAGTTGCGATGCATGTTGGTTTCAGAAATAGAACGGCCCGGTGGAACCGGGCTTTTTTTCTGTGACTTAATCGGGCTTCATCCATTGTCCCCATCGGAGTTTTGGCGCATGTATGTTCTCACGCATTTCGGGGAGGATAAGCGCGAAACTCTGCAACAGCTCATTCGAGAATACGGCTTCGGGCTGCTGATCGTCGCTGATGAGGACGGCATTGAGGGCGAAGGCGATGGTTGGCATTGAGATTTCGATGGAATCGCTCACTGGAAAGGTAAAAGCGGGCCAGAATCAGCCGCAGCACAACCGTGTCGGTGTTAAGGCAGGGCGTGAGAGCGCGGAAGACCTTTTGGGTGGCAAAAGAACGATATCCGATCTCGTGCCGGGTTCATGACTCTCTCCATCCGAAGGACCATCGAGCCAGATGTCCCCGTCCTGATGGCCCTGTTTACCCGCGCAGTTCATGAACTCGCCGCCGACAGTTACACCTTGGCCCAACGGGAAGCCTGGGCACCGAAGGTGCCTGATATTGGGTCCTGGAGGACCAGGCTTGATGAACTGACAACCTACCTTGCCGAAGTCGACTCGGAACCCGCTGGCTTTCTCTCGATTCGGGCGCCGGGGTGCCTATAACAATTGCCGCCCTCCCGCTCGTTCCAATCATGACCTGGACGAATTCAGTGAGCGAGAACCCGTGACAGAAACGCCTGGGTGCGTTCGTTCTGCGGATTATCGAATACCTCCTCTGGCTTGCCCTGTTCCACGATCTGGCCCTGGTGTATGTAGATCACACGGTCGGCTACTTCCCGGGCGAAGCCCATCTCGTGCGTGACCACCATCATGGTCATGCCTTCTTTGGCCAGTTCACGCATGACATCCAGCACCTCACCGATCATTTCCGGATCCAGCGCAGAGGTGGGTTCGTCGAACAGCATCAGCCGGGGTTCCATAGCCAGTGCTCGGGCAATGGCCACCCGTTGCTGCTGACCACCGGATAACTGAGAGGGATATTTGTCGGCCTGGTTGCCGATGCCCACGCGATCCAGCAGGCGTTCAGCGGTCGCCCGTGCCACCGTGTCCGACGTATCTTTGACCTTCTGGGGCGCCAGCATGATGTTCTTGCGCACGGTCAGGTGTGGAAACAGGTTGAACTGCTGGAACACCATGCCCACTTCCTTGCGGATCGCGTTCAGGGATTTCTGGTTGCCGCCTTTCGGGGCGAGCGGATGGCCGTCGACGATCAGCTGGCCGGATTCATACTCTTCAAGGCCGTTAACGCACCGGATCAGGGTCGACTTGCCGGAACCACTGGCACCGATGATAACCACCACTTCACCGGGCTCCACGGTGAGGTCGATGTTTTTCAGGACATGCAGCTCGCCGAAGTATTTGTTCATGTCCTTCATTTCTACGATATGAGTCATGACATCCTTCCCATCAGACAGAGGCGACACCGCGCCGCTCGAGTATGCGCAGTATGGTGGAGAGGGTGAGCGTGATCGCGAGGTAAAGGATCGCTACAACAAAGTACACCTCGAAGGCCGTAAAGGTGTTGGCGATGTAGATCTGGCCCTGTCGGACCAGTTCGCCAACGCCAATCACCGAGAACAGGGAGGTGTCCTTGATGCTGACAATCGCCTGGTTGCCCAGTGGCGGAATCATGCGGCGGAAGGCCTGCGGCCAGACGATGGACCAGAAGGTCTGGGTACGGGACAGCCCAAGCGACAGGCCGGCTTCGGTCTGGCCCTTGTCGATGGATTGCACGCCACCGCGTACCACCTCGGAAATATAGGCGCCGGAGTTGAGGGCAATGGCGGCGATGCCGGCGGTCAGAGGTTCAATGGGGTCACCGATCAGGTCGGGCAAGCCGTAAAAGATAAACAGTACCTGCACCAGAATGGGGGTGCCCCGGAAGATCTCGATGTAAGCGGTCGCTGGCCAGCGCAGGAACCACTTTTTATTGATACTGAGCAGGCCGAAAATAATGCCCAGCGCAAAACCAATAACCAGACCCGCGAAGGAAATCAGCAGGGTATAGGGAATACCCTTGAGCAGGAAAGGAATGGAGTCGATGGCGGCTTGCCAGTCGAACTGAAACTGGAATTCCACGGTGGCAATCTCCGAAGGATGGCGTCAGTGCGATGTGGCCGGGGCATCGCAGCCCCGGCGAGAGGTTAATAGACCCGGGGGGCTACCTCACATGTCTTCCGGCATCTCGCCAAACCATTTCTCATAGATGGCTTTGTAGGTACCGTCTTCCTTCATGGCGGCAAGGGCCTCGTTGACATCATCAACCCACTCACTTCCCTTTTTGAGTGCGATGCCGTATTGCTGCCCTTCGTAGAGCGGGCCGACGGTGGTGACCTTGCCGTCGCCTCTGGTGCGCGCAAAGTAGCCCACGTTTGGCGCATCATAGAAAACCGCGTCCACCGCCCGGGACATCAGTGCCATGTACATGTCGGAGCTGCCCGGATAGGGGGTTACTCCGTCATCCTCGTCGATGTTGGCCATCAGGTAGTCGTAACTGGTGGAGCCGATTTTGGTGCCGATTTTTTTGCCTTCGAGATCCTCCAGGGTGCTCACGCCATCCTCGCCGTTGCGCACCAGAATTCGCAGCCCGGAATCGTAGTATGGGTCAGAAAAATCGACGATCTGCGAGCGCTCTTCAGTAATGGTGATACCGGCAATGGCGATGTCGACGTTACCGGTCTGGAGTGCCGGAATGATGCCGTTGAAGTCCATGGTGTTCAGGTCGTAATCGAAGCCGGCACGTTCGGCCACTTCCGCGATGATCTCCATGTCGAAGCCGACCATTTCACCGGTTTCCTGGTCCATCATCTCAAACGGAACGAAGCTCGGATCAGTGACCACGCGCAGGGTTTCTGCGCTCGCTGCGCCTGCGGCAAGGGTCAGTGCCACAGTGGCGCCAATCTTTTTAAGCCAAGTCGTGCTCATGCTTTTCTCCTCTCGCTTCTCGCTATGCCCCTGTTGCCCGGTAAGGCTGTCCGACAACCACCGCGTCTGACTGCGAATGTCGGGGGCGCGTGAATAGAAATGCTCGGGGCGAGTTTAGTTCAGGAAAGCGGAGTGTGCAGATGTTGGCACGGGTGTTTGTGCCGCTAAGAGACTGGCTATTGAAGTGAGATAGGCATGGCCAGGGCCATCCGGACCATGCCTCGGAGGATCAGAACGAAATCCGTTCGTTCTCGTTGATACCCAGGTTTTTCCAGATGTTCAGGCTGGGCTGGGCCTGGTTCAGGGTGTAGAAGTGCAGGCCGGGAGCGCCGGCTTTCAGCAACTTTTCACACATGTCCGTGACGACCTCTTCGCCGAACTTGCGGATGCTGTCGGTATCGTCACCGTATGCCTCCAGCTGCTTGCGGATCCAGCGCGGGATTTCCGCTCCGCACATGTCGGAGAACCGAACCAGACTGGAGAAGTTGACGATCGGCATGATGCCGGGCACCACCGGTACGGTGACATCCATCTTCTCCAGACGGTCGATGAAATAGAAGTAGCTGTCCGCGTTGAAGAAGTACTGCGTGATCGCGCTGTTGGCGCCAGCCTTCACCTTGCGGGCGAAGTTTTGCAGATCCTCTTCCGCACTGCGGGCCTGGGGATGGAACTCCGGGTAGGCCGCCACTTCCAGGTTGAAGGTGTCTCCGCTGTGTTCACGAATGAATTCCACCAGTTCGTTGGCGTAGCGCAGCTCTCCGGATGCTCCCATGCCGGAGGGCAGGTCGCCCCGGAGGGCGACGATGCGGTTGATGCCGTGCTGCTTGTAAAGATCCAGCAGTTCGCCGATCTCCTCGCGGGTGCCCCCGACGCAGGACAGGTGCGGCGCCGTGGAAATGCCCTGCTGCTGCAAGCTGAGCACGGTGTCAATGGTACGGTCACGTGTCGAACCGCCGGCGCCAAAGGTGACCGAGAAGAAATCAGGGGTCACCTCGGCCAGCTGGTCGCGCACAGCTTGCAGTTTTTCCTTGCCCTGTTCGGTTTTGGGCGGGAAAAACTCGAAGCTAAAGCGGCGCTTGAATTGTTGTTGGCTATCCATGTGTCTGTCCGATCAGTACTTGTAACTTTCCGGCTTGTACGGGCCTTCAACCGGTACACCGATGTATTTTGCCTGGTCCGGCGTCAGCTTGGTGATTACGCCACCAAAGCCTTCCACCATGGCGCGGGCAACTTCCTCGTCGAGTTGCTTGGGCAGAACCTGCACGTACACGCCCTTGGCCTTGCCGTCTTCCGGCAGGTCGGCAAATTTGCGTTCGAACAGGTACATCTGGGCCAGCACCTGGTTGGCGAAGGAGCCGTCCATGATCCGCGACGGGTGGCCGGTGGCGTTGCCCAGATTCACCAGACGGCCTTCAGACAGCAGGATCAGGTGATCGTTGGTGGCCTTGTCGCGGTAGATCACGTGGACCTGCGGCTTGACCTCGTCCCATTCCCAGTTCTTGCGCATGTAGGCGGTGTCGATCTCGTTGTCGAAGTGACCGATGTTGCACACCACGGCGCCGGTCTTCAGGGCCTTGAGCATATTGGCGTCGCACACGTTGACGTTACCGGTGGTGGTCACCAGCAGGTCCGTGTTCTGCAGCAGGTCGGTGTTGATGCTCGCTTCGGTGCCGCTGTTCACGCCGTCGAGGTACGGGGAAACCACTTCAAACCCGTCCATGCACGCTTGCATGGCGCAGATCGGGTCGGCCTCGGTGACCTTCACGATCATGCCTTCCTGGCGCAGGGAAGCGGCAGAGCCTTTACCCACATCGCCGTAGCCGATGACCAGGGCTTTCTTACCGGCCAGCAGGTGGTCGGTGGCGCGCTTGATGGCATCGTTCAGGCTGTGACGACAACCGTATTTGTTGTCGTTCTTGGATTTGGTCACCGCGTCGTTCACGTTGATGGCCGGTACCTTCAGGGTGCCGTCGCGCAGCATTTCCTGCAGACGATGCACGCCGGTGGTGGTCTCTTCCGTCACGCCGTGACACTTGGCGATCACTTCCGGGTAGGTGTCGTGCAACAGTGCCGTCAGGTCGCCGCCATCGTCCAGGATCATGTTTGGCTCCCAGCCGCTGACATCGGCGCCCACCGTGCGTTCCAGGCACCACTCGTATTCTTCCTCGGTTTCGCCTTTCCAGGCGAACACCGGAATGCCCTGAGCCGCGATGGCCGCAGCCGCGTGGTCCTGAGTGGAGAAGATGTTGCAGGAAGACCAGCGAACGTCGGCGCCCAGTTCCACCAGGGTTTCGATCAGTACCGCAGTCTGCACCGTCATGTGGATGCAGCCCATGATGTTGGCGCCTTTCAACGGCTGCTCGGCCTTGTACTTTTCGCGCAGTTTCATCAGCGCCGGCATTTCGCCTTCGGCGATGTTGATTTCCTTGCGCCCCCAGTCGGCCAGGGAAATGTCGCGGACTTTGTAGTCGCTGAAGCTGTTCAGTTGTTCTGCCGGAGTGCTCATGGGTGTTCTCCTGTTCGCTCTAGGCCTCTGGGGGGCTGTTGCCCGCCGGGCCTTAAATGGAAAAGTTGTCGGGCGTATGCCATGAGGGATACGCCCGTAAACGTGATTTAGATACCTGCGGCGTCCTTCAGTGCGTCGGCACGATCGGTCTTTTCCCACGGGAAGGCGGTGAAGGTCTTGCCGCCAACGGTCATCTCATACGGGTTCCGACCAAAATGCCCGTAGGCTGCGGTTGCCCGATACATCGGGTGCAGCAGGTCGAGCATGTTGGTGATGGCGTACGGGCGCAGGTCAAAGTGCTCGCGCACCAGTTGGATGATCTTGTCGTCGCTGATCTTGCCGGTGCCGAAGGTGTTCAGGGAAATCGAAGTCGGCTGCGCGACACCGATCGCGTAGGACACCTGGATTTCGCACTTATCGGCCAGACCGGCGGCGACAATGTTCTTGGCCACGTAGCGACCGGCGTAGGCTGCGGAACGGTCCACCTTGGACGGGTCCTTGCCAGAGAAGGCACCGCCGCCATGACGGGCCATGCCGCCGTAGGTGTCGACGATGATCTTCCGGCCGGTCAGGCCACAGTCGCCCACCGGGCCGCCGATAACGAACTTGCCGGTCGGGTTGATGTGGAACTGGGTGCCGCTGTGCAGCAGCTCGGCCGGCAACACGTTCTTGACGATCAGCTCCATCACCGCTTCTTTCAGGTCCGCCTGGGTCACATCTTCGTCGTGCTGGGTGGAAAGAACGATGGCGTCGATGCCGACAACCTTGCCGTTCTCGTAGCGACAGGTTACCTGGCTCTTGGCATCTGGGCGCAGCCAGGGCAACAGGCCGCTCTTGCGGGCCTCGGCCTGACGCTCCACCAGACGGTGGGCAAAGGTGATAGGCGCCGGCATCAGCACGTCGGTTTCGTTGCTGGCGAAGCCGAACATCAGGCCCTGGTCGCCCGCGCCCTGGTCTTCCGGCTTCTGGCGGTCTACGCCCTGGGCAATGTCGACAGACTGCTTGCCGATGATGTTGATCACACCACAGGTATCGCCGTCATAGCCAACGTTGGAGGATGTGTAGCCGATGTCTTTAATAACGCCGCGTACCAGGTCTTCCAGATCCACCCAGGCACTGGTGGTGATCTCGCCGCCAACGATGGCCACACCGGTCTTCACCATGGTTTCACAGGCAACCCGGGCGTGCGGGTCATCGGTCAGGATGGCATCCAGAACGGCGTCAGAAATCTGGTCGGCGAGTTTGTCCGGATGGCCCTCAGAAACAGACTCGGAAGTGAAGATGCTGTAGTCAGACATAGTGTTGCTCCTCGTTGAGCGATTCACGATCGTGCCGGGTCTGTTTTTAGGCACAGATGCCGGCGTCCTTGTTGTTTGTGTCGTTCGGTTGTACGTATTTGTACGTACGGTGTATCAAAGGTTTTTGATATGCCTTCAGGTACATGGGCTTACGCAAGGGTTGAGGCCTTCCAGAACTCTCGAACCTGAATCTGGAAGCCGTTGCGCAGGCCGATAAACAGTTGTTCGCCAGCGGCGAGGCCGGCGTCTGCCGCCCAAGCCGTCAATTCCTCAGGCTCGAAGCCCAGCCACAGGTCGCCGCAGTTCTGCTTGGCCCAGTCCTGGTCGTGGCTGCACAGTTCGCTGATCACCAGGCAACCTTCGCTGTTCATCAGCGCGGCCGCGTCCAGAAAGATATCGGCCGGGCTCGGAACGTGGTGCAGCACCATGTTTGCCACCACCAGATCAAAGTTGTCGCCCCGGCCCAGCAGCGTGTCGGTGACCCCCTCGATGAGATCCACATTGTGCAGGCGCTCATCGATGCAGGTGCGGGTCGCCTTCGCCAGCATGTCCTTGCTGTTGTCCAGCGCTACGACGTGACTGGCCAGTCCGGACAGCACGTGCAGGAAGGCGCCTTCGCCGGGGCCGATCTCCAGGGCGGTCTGCCAGTTCTGCTTGGTGGCACGTTGCCTGAGCAGCTGTGCGACCGGCTCCGCATACAGTTCGAACGAGGCAATCAATTCCTGTTGTTCGCGGAATTGTTCCGCGTGACGGGCGAAGAAGGCCTGCGACTGGTCCGCCCGTTGAGTCCGGATCGCGTTAATTCTTTCCTGCAGGCTTTCTGGCAGAGCGATCTGGTCCACGGTTTCAAAGATCTGCCGGATGATCTGGTCGGTCAGCTTGTCGCTGTCCAAGTGCAGTGGGCGGCGATAAAAAATCGCGTTGCCTTCGCGCTGGGGCTCCAGCAACCCGGCCTTGTGCAGCACCTTGAGGTGGTGGCTCATGCCCGACTGACGCATATCAAACAGCTGGCTCAGTTCCAGTACGCCAAAGGTGTCCCGCCGCAGCACGCGCAGGATTTCCAGCCGCATAGGGTCGCCGCTGGCCTTGAATATCGGTGCCAGGGAGGTGACGGAAACAAGCTGATCTGCGTGTGCATTCATGGATGTCATGGTTGCGCAGTGTAGGAGGCTTTTGCTGGTCAGGCAATAGCCATATCAAAAAAATTTGATATAGGTTTTATTTCGGCCGCCGGTGTCATGTTTCGGGAATCCACAGGCAGGGATTGTCGCATTGGCGGTACGCCGATTTGCCCCGGCATACCGTAATCGGCGAAAATACGCGCCTCTTTTTTTGCAGTCCGAATTCTTTCCCCGACCAAACTGGAGAAACGTCAATGCCGTCTCGTAAAGATCTCGCCAACGCCATTCGCGCGCTGAGCATGGATGCGGTTCAGAAAGCCAAATCCGGCCACCCGGGAGCGCCCATGGGTATGGCGGATATCGCCGAGGTGCTGTGGAACGATTACCTGAGCCACAACCCTGCCGATCCCAAGTGGTCCAACCGAGACCGCTTTGTGCTGTCCAACGGCCACGGCTCCATGCTTCAGTACGCTCTGCTGCACCTGAGCGGCTATGACGTTTCCGTGGATGACCTGAAGAATTTCCGTCAGCTGCACTCCAAGACCCCGGGTCACCCGGAGTACGGCTACACGCCGGGCGTGGAGACCACCACCGGCCCGTTGGGCCAGGGCATTGCCAACGCGGTTGGCTTCGCGATCGCTGAAAAGGCCATGGCGGCCCAGTTCAACCGCCCCGGTCACGATATCGTTGACCACCACACCTACGCCTTCCTGGGCGACGGCTGCCTGATGGAAGGCATCTCCCACGAGGTAGCCTCCCTGGCCGGTACCCTCGGCCTCGGCAAGCTGATCTTCTTCTACGACGACAACGGCATCTCCATCGACGGCGAGGTGGAAGGCTGGTTCACCGACAACACGCCGCAGCGCTTCGAGTCGTACGGGTGGCAGGTGATTCCTGCTGTTGACGGCCACGATGCGGAGGCGATTCGCGCCGCGATTGAGGCCGCCCGTGCCAACACCAGTCAGCCCACGCTGATCTGCTGCAAGACCATCATCGGCTTCGGTTCGCCCAACAAGCAGGGTAAAGAAAGCTGCCACGGCGCCCCGCTGGGGGATGACGAAATCGCTCTGACACGGGAGCAGCTGGGCTGGAACCATGGCCCGTTCGAGGTGCCGGAAGACATCTACGAGGCCTGGAGTGCCCGTGACCGGGGTGCGGCTGCCCAGAGCGAGTGGGAAGCGACGTTTGCCGAGTACGAAAAAGCCGAGCCTGAGCTGGCGGCCGAGTTCAGGCGCCGTATGGCCGGCGACCTGCCTGCCGACTTTGCCGAGAAGGCCCAGGCTTACATTCAGGAGTGTCAGGACAAGGGCGAAACCATCGCCAGCCGTAAGGCGTCCCAGAACACCCTGAACGCCTACGGACCCCTGCTGCCGGAACTGATGGGCGGTTCTGCCGACCTGGCCGGTTCCAACCTCACCATCTGGGGGGGCACCAAGGGCCTGACCAGAGAAGACGCCAGCGGCAACTACATCTTCTACGGTGTGCGTGAGTTCGGCATGGCCGCGATCATGAACGGCATTGCCCTGCACGGCGGATTCGTGCCCTACGGCGCCACCTTCCTGATCTTCATGGAGTACTGCCGTAACGCCGTGCGCATGGCCGCACTGATGAAACAGCGTTCCATCTTTGTGTTCACTCACGATTCCATCGGTCTGGGTGAAGACGGCCCGACCCACCAGCCGATCGAGCAGCTGGCGAGCCTGCGCACCACGCCGAACATGAGCACCTGGCGCCCGGCCGATACGGTCGAATCTGCCGTGGCCTGGAAGTATGCGCTGGAGCGTAATGATGGCCCGACCGCCATGGTGTTCTCGCGTCAGGGGCTGCCGCATCAGGCGCGTACCGATGAGCAGTTGGCGAACGTGGCCAAGGGTGGTTACATCCTGTCCGACAGCGATGGCACCCCGGAGCTGATCCTGATCGCCACCGGCTCCGAAGTGTCGCTGGCCCAGGACGCAGCCGCCAAGCTGCGCGAAGCCGGTACCAAGGTTCGCGTGGTGTCCATGCCGTCTACCGACGCGTTTGACGCCCAGAGCCCCGAGTACAAGCAACAGGTTCTGCCGCTGGAGGTTACCAACCGTGTGGCGATCGAGGCTGGGATGGCCGATTACTGGTACAAGTACGTTGGCCTGGATGGCCGGGTGGTTGGCATGACGAGCTTCGGTGAGTCTGCGCCGGCGGGTGAGCTGTTCAAGGAGTTTGGCTTCACCGTCGAAAACCTCCTGGAAGTGGCCTCTGAACTGCTGGACGCCTGATGACCGACGCTGCGCCTTTTCGGATTGCCATCAACGGCTACGGCCGTATTGGCCAGTGCGTGTTGCGGGCGCTCTACGAAAACGGCTTTCGCGACCACCTGCAGGTGGTCGCGATCAATGAGCTGTCGGACCTGGACACCATCGCCCACCTGACCCGTTACGACTCCACCCACGGTCGGTTTCAGGGCGAGGTCGCGGTCCAGGGACGGGATCTGGTGGTCAACGGCGACCAGATCCACGTCCTGCGTCACAGCGAACCGGCTGAGTTGCCCTGGGATCTGCTCAAGGTTGATGTGGTGCTGGAATGCTCCGGGGCCTACTCGGATCGACAAACCGCCCAGCGGCACCTGGACGCCGGCGCCAAGCGACTGCTGTTCTCCCAGCCCGCCGAATCGGATGTCGACCGGACCGTGGTCTTTGGCATCAACGATGACCAGCTGAGCGCTGAAGATCGCATCGTGGCGGCGGGCTCCTGCACCACCAACTGCCTGGTGCCGGTGATCCAGGTACTGGACGACGCGTTTGGCGTAGAGCAGGGCAGCACCACGACGATCCACGCGGCAATGAATGACCAGCCGGTCATCGATGCCTACCACCATCAGGACCTGCGGCGCACGAGAAGCGCGCTGCATAATATTGTACCGGTCGATACCGGCCTCGCCGTTGGTATCGAACGGCTGTTGCCACACATGAAGGATCGATTCAGCTCCGTGGCCATGCGGGTGCCGACGCTGAACGTGTCGGCGATTGATATGGTGGTTAATGTCCGGCAGCCAACCGATGTGGACACAGTGAATGAAGTTCTTCAATCAGCGGCGAACGGCCCGCTGAAAGGCATCCTCGGCTTTACCGATGAGCTGCTCGCCAGTTCCGATTTCAATCACGATGCCCACTCCGGCATTGTGGATGGCGGCCAGACCCGGGTTACCGGCGGCACCATGGTCAAGGTGTTGTGCTGGTTTGATAATGAGTGGGGATTTGCCAACCGAATGCTGGATGTCAGCTGCAGCTGGCTGAAGCACCATGCTTAATCTGACTATTAGTTGAAGGGACGAACGTTATGGCCATTAAGAAAATGACCGACCTGAACCTCGCCGGCAAGCGAGTGCTGATCCGCGAAGACCTGAACGTGCCGGTAAAGGGTGGCAAGGTAAGCAGCGATGCCCGTATCCGCGCGTCACTGCCGACCATCAAGGCGGCAAGGGATGCTGGCGCCAAGGTCATGCTGATGTCACATCTGGGGCGCCCGGAAGAAGGCGTTTACGACGAGGCGTCGTCCATGAAGCCGGTAGCCGAGCATCTTTCCAGCGTTCTGGGGCAGGAGGTTCGTCTGATCCAGGATTATCTGGACGGGGTCGAGGTTGCCGACGGCGAGGTGGTGCTGTTCGAGAACGTTCGCTTCAACAAAGGTGAAAAGAAAGACGACGAAGCACTGGCCAAACAGTATGCGGCCCTGTGCGACGTCTACGTCATGGACGCCTTTGGAACCGCGCACCGCGCCCAGGCCTCGACCCACGGCGTCGCTCGTTTCGCGCCCGAAGCCTGCGCTGGCCCTCTGCTGGCGGCCGAGCTGGACGCCCTGGGCAAGGCGCTGGATAACCCGGCCAAGCCAGTGGTTGCGATTGTTGGCGGCTCCAAAGTGTCCACCAAACTGGACGTACTCAACGCGCTCGAGAAGGTCTGTGACCAGATCATCGTGGGCGGTGGTATCGCCAATACCTTCCTCGCCGCGGCCGGTCACCCGGTAGGCAAGTCCCTGTGTGAACACGATCTGGTGGATACCGCGAAAGACATCGCCGGTCGCGTTGAGATTCCGCTGCCGGTCGATGTGGTTGTGGCAAGTGAATTTGCCGAGACTGCCACCGCCACCACGAAAAACATTACCGACGTCACCGACAATGACATGATTCTGGATGTCGGGCCGGAGACTGCTGGCCAATTCGCCGATCTGCTGAAAAATGCCAAGACCATTCTGTGGAATGGCCCAGTGGGCGTGTTCGAATTTGACCAGTTCGGTAATGGCACCAAAGCGCTGGCCGCGGCGATCGCCGAGAGCGATGCCTTCTCGCTGGCCGGCGGCGGCGATACCGTGGCGGCCGTTGACAAGTACGGTGTGGCTGACAAAATTTCCTACATCTCAACCGGTGGCGGTGCGTTCCTGGAGTTCGTGGAGGGTAAAACCCTGCCGGCTGTAGCGGTACTGGAAGAACGCGGCGCGTAAGACTGGGGCAGAAGATGCCCTGGTCTGACACAGAATTCGACTGACTCATACACTTTAAAACGAAGGAGACGACCCATGGCCCTGATTTCGATGCGGCAACTTCTGGATCACGCCGCCGAGCACGGTTACGGTGTGCCAGCCTTTAACGTCAATAACCTGGAGCAGATGCGCGCCATCATGGAAGCTGCGGACAAGACCGATTCCCCGGTGATTGTCCAGGCCTCCGCCGGTGCCCGTAAGTATGCCGGTGCGCCGTTCCTGCGCCACCTGATTCTTGCTGCCATCGAAGAGTTTCCTCACATTCCGGTGGTGATGCATCAGGACCACGGCACCAGCCCGGCGGTGTGCCAGCGTTCTATTCAGCTGGGCTTCAGCTCGGTCATGATGGACGGTTCTCTGGGCGAAGACGGCAAGACCCCGACCGATTACGAATACAACGTTGACGTCACCCGTCGCACCGTCGAGATGGCGCACGCTTGTGGCGTCTCCGTTGAGGGCGAGCTGGGCTGTCTGGGGTCTCTGGAAACCGGTCAGGCCGGTGAAGAGGACGGTATTGGCGCGGAAGGCACGCTGGATCACAGCCAGATGCTGACCGATCCGGAAGAAGCCGCCGACTTCGTGAAAAAGACTCACGTTGACGCCCTGGCCATCGCGATCGGTACCAGCCACGGCGCCTACAAGTTTACCCGACCGCCCACCGGTGACATCCTGGCCATCGATCAGATCAAGGCCATCCACGCCCGGATTCCGGACACCCACCTGGTGATGCACGGCTCCAGCTCTGTACCCCAGGAGTGGCTGAAGATCATCAACGAATACGGTGGTGAAATTCCGGAAACCTACGGTGTGCCGGTTGAGGAAATCGTCGAAGGCATCAAGCACGGCGTGCGCAAGGTCAACATCGACACCGACCTGCGTCTGGCCAGCACCGGTGCGGTGCGTCGCTTCCTGAGCGAGAAGCCGTCCGAGTTTGACCCGCGCAAATTCCTCAAGGAAACCATGAAGGCCATGACGGAGATCTGTGTGGCTCGTTATGAAGCCTTCGGTACCGCCGGTAATGCCAGCAAGATCAAGCCGATGAATCTGGACCAGATGTTCGAGCGTTATGCTGCTGGCGAGCTGGACCCGAAGGTCAAGTAAGTTTCGGTAGAGCTGTTGCTTCAGTAGCCTGAGGGTTGCTGGGGCGCAGTGGGGCGCAAGCCCGGTTCAAAACACCCCCGCAAGTACGTCCTTGTAGGGCTTGGCTCTGGCCATCCCTGGCCACGGACAGTTTTGAACCGGGCTTGCGCCCCGACACACTCTCCGGGCTGTGAAGGCTCGTTAAAAACACTCAACCCTGACCTGCCTCAATTCCGCACATACCCACCCTTGTAATTTCCCGAACCTCATCAAATATAGTGGTTAGTAGCTGAGCAAAATGCTCAACGGTTGATCAGTGTTGAGGGCCCGAATGGACTTTAAAGACTATTACGCCGTGCTCGGTGTGAGCGAGTCCGCCTCTGCCGAGGAGATCAAAAAAGCCTATCGGAAGCTGGCCCGGAAATTTCATCCGGATGTCAGCAAGGAAGCGGGCGCCGACGACAAGTTCAAGGATCTCGGCGAAGCCTATGAGGTGCTGAAAGATCCGGAAAAGCGGGCGGAATACGACCAACTGCGAAAGTATGGTGCCCGGCCAGACGGTTCATTCCAGCCACCGCCTGGCTGGCAGAGTGCGTCCGGCTTCGGCGGCGGCGGTTATACCGACGCCGACGCCCGTCAGTTCAGCGATTTCTTTGAAGAAATCTTCGGTGGTGGCCGCCACGGTGGGGGCTTTGGTGGCGGCCATGGTTTCCGGCAGTCCGTGCGCATGCGGGGTGAAGATGTTCATGCCCGGCTGGCGCTGTTTCTGGAGGAAGTGTTCAACGGCTGCGAGAAACAGGTGTCGTTTACCGTGCACGAACCGGACGAGCATGGCCGCCTGATGCCACGACAGAAAACCCTGAATGTGAAAATCCCGGCCGGTATGCGGGAAGGTCAGCATCTCCGGCTGAAAGGGCAGGGTTCGCCGGGCATTGGCGGCGGCGCAGCCGGCGATTTGTTGCTGGAGATCGAGCTGGCGCCGCATCCGACCTTTGCTGTCGAGGGCCGTGATCTGCTGGTGACCGTGCCGGTCACCCCCTGGGAGGCGGCGCTTGGTGCCTCTGTCACGGTCCCGACCGTAGGCGGCAAGGTCAACCTCAAGGTGCCCAAGGGCTCCTCCAGTGGCCGTAAATTACGATTGAAGGGTAAGGGCTTTCCGGGCAAACACCCGGGGGATCAGATCGTGGTTCTGCAAATTGTTATGCCCGAGCAGCACAATCCCGAGGCCGAAAAACTGTATGAGCAGTTGGCCGAATCCGAAAAAGCGTTCAATCCACGCAGCAAGCTGCACGTGTAAGCAGGGAGCAATGGCATGAGCAGAGACGACGAAGTGCTGGTGGTGGAGATTACCGATCCGCAGGTTCGGTTGACGTTTCGGGAGATTTGCGAGCAGGGTGAATGCCATGCAGAGATGGTTCTGAAAATGGTAAGCCACGGCATCATCGAGCCGGTCGGGCCTGTGCAGGGGGCGCAGATAGCCAGCTGGCGGTTTGACCTGGCGGCCTTGATGCGGCTCCGGAAAGCGGTTCGCCTGGAGCGGGATTTGAAAATGAATCTGCCAGGGCTGGCAATGTCGTTGGATCTGCTGGATGAGGTGGACGCGATGCGCCGGGAAATCGCGGCGCTTCGCCATCAGCTGCGCCATCTCTCGGGCGAGCACGACAGCAACTGACGCTCCCGGCTAGTTCGCGCCGTCAAGTTTCTTGATTTCCTCATATATCTTTTCGGCTTCTTCCATGAGCGTGCCGTGGGTTCGCAAGTCCCCATTGCGCTGGGCATGAAGCGCCTTTGCCAGCTTATCCTCATACGCCTTTTGTAATTTTTTCTTCGGGTCGCCTTTCAAAAATCCCAGCATGGTTCTTTGTCCGTTTTGTCAGAGTACTCCCACACTTACGACTGCTCGGCCGGAAAGATCACAAAACTTTCATGACCACGAGCTGGACACCAATTAAAAACGGAACTAAATTCCTGAATCATTAATTGGGAAAATAATCCCAATTTGGCGGTTTGAGTATCAAAACCGCTTTGTTTCGCTCAGAAAACTGGAGAACAACGATGAAGCGCAAGCCGATAGCAATCGCAGTCAAGCTGATCATGACCGGCTCCCTGGTGGGTGCCCTTGCCGCCTGTGGCGGCGGTGGGTCCGGAGATTCCGCAAGCAATGGCAGCTCCTCTGGCTCCAGTGTCGGTGCGGTTTCAGGGTTTGGCAGTGTCTATGTCAACGGTACCCGTTTTGAAACCGACGGCAGTGTTGTAAGCAATGACGGGCTGAGCCGCGAAGATCAGCTCGAGAAAGGCATGATTCTCAAGATCGACGGCGACTGGAGCGATCAGGGCGAGGGCCGTGCCGATCAGGTCACGTACGACGACACGCTCCGGGGCCCCGTCTCAGCCATGACCTGGGACGAGGTCTCCGGCACCGGAACCCTGACCCTGCTGGGTCAAAGCGTCTTACTGGATAGCAAAACGGTGTTCCGTGGCGCGACTCCAACAGACATTGCTGGCAACGCCACAGGCTACCGCGTAAGAGTCAGTGGCTGGCGGATGGCGGATGGCAGCGTTCAGGCAAGTTATGTCGGTGCCCAAATCATCGGTGACGACTTCGACGACGCCAATGAGGTCGAGATCCAAGGCGTGGTCGCCGATCTGGACACCAGCGCCCAGACGTTCACCATCAATGGCGCACTGATCAACTACACCAGCGCGACCGGCGATGACGATTTCGCCCTGGACGACCTGGCCGACGGTATTGTCGTGGAGGTCGAAGGTTTCCTAGACGGCACCACCATCATGGCCGAGGAAATCGACGATGAGGATGAACTGTTCAACAACGACGACGACGTCGAGATCTCCGGAAGCATCTACGACTTCGACGTCGCCAGCGGCCAGTTCTCCCTGGACGGGATCAGGGTACAGATCAATAGCGACACGGAATTCGACGATCTCGACGAAGACAGCCTCGCGAACGGGCTATTCGTGAAAGTGGAAGGCGAGGCGGTCAATGGCGTGCTGGTCGCCGAAGAGATCGAGGGCCGGGAGTCGGATGCGGAGCTGGATGGCCGAATTGAGTCCATCGATCTGAACAACGAAACCATGGTTGTTAGCGGAGTTCGCGTCCAATTGACGGGCAATACCCTGATCGATGACGACGACAGTGGTGAGGATGGCCGCCGCAGTCGTGCCCGGGACCTCGAGAGCCTGCAACTGGGTGACTTTCTCGAGATTGAGGGTCGGCAGCGCAGCGAAGAGGGTGGTTTCCTCGAGGCCATCAGCATCGAGCGGGAAGACAGCGACGAGGATGACGATTTCGAGCTTGATGCACGAATATCTGCCATCGGCGCTGATTCCATCACGATCATGAACCTTGAGGTACTCAGCAACAACTTCAGCCTGTCCGGGGCTCAGGTGGGTGATGAAGTGGAAATTGACTATCGCCAAACCACCGGTGGTCAGTACGAACTGACCGGCAACGTCGAAGTCGAGGGCAGTGGCGACAGCTCTGAGGATTAAGTAGCGAGTGCCAGTTCTGGCCGGTTTGTGCCGGCCAGGATGTCTGGCTTTTCAAATCGCTATGGGAATACAATCCCAAACATGAAAAAGACCACCCCCCTGAATCAAGCGCTGTACCGCATTCTGCGTCCCTTAGCGAGGTTACTGCTCAGGAACGGCATTCCTTACGGTGAGTTCTCCGAGCTGGTCAAACGCGCCTATGTGGAGGCGGCCTTGAAGGATTTTGACGACGGCCGGCGCAAACCCTCGGATTCCCGCGCCGCCGTGATGACCGGATTGACCCGCAAGGAAGTCAAGCGCCAACGGGAATTTCTGGCAGGTCAGACCTTGGAGAGTGGCGCTGCGCTGCATGCCAACCGGGCATCGCGGGTGGTGTCCGGCTGGGTGCACGATGCGGCTTTCCAAGCCAAAGGCGGTGAGCCCGCTATGCTGTCATTTGACGGTAAGCTGAGCTTCAGCGACCTGGTCAAACGCTACAGCGGTGACATGCCGCCCCGGGCTGTGCTCGATGAGCTGTTGCGGGTCGGCGTGGTTTCGGTGGATGCGGAATCGGGCCAGCTGGTGTTGCAGCAACGGGCTTATGTCCCGACGGGAGACAGCGAGGAGATGCTGCAGATTTTTGGCGACGACGTTTCGGACTTGATCGCGACCATTGATCACAACCTGGTGCGCGACGAATCCGGTCAGCCGCCGCTGTTTCAGCGCACCCTGACCTACAACAACATTCCGCCGGAAGTGATGGAGCGCTGGCGCACGCACGCCGCGGCCCAGTCGCAGGCTTTGTTGGAGCGGCTGGACCAATGGCTGGGTCCTCACGATCGGGATATTGCCCGGCAAGGGCCTGATGGCGAGCCCGTTGACTCTGTCCGCACCGGTGTGAGCATTTTCTACTTTGAAGAGCGCACCGACAAAGCCGAACCCCAACCATAGCGGCCTCTCCCCAGACAGCTGGGTGGCGCCGATGAACAGATACCGGCCAGCAGCGCCGGTACGGGAGAGTACAGGTATGAAACGGCACCTTCGCAACCGGATTGTCGGGCTGGCCGCCGGCACAGTTACCTTCGGCGTGATCTCCGCCTGCGGTGGTGGTGGCAGTGACCTGGGCATTGCCGACGGGGGCATTCGGGGTACCGGCTCCAGCGTTGGGCCGGTTTCGGGATTCGGGAGTGTGTTCGTCAATGGTGTGAAGTTCAACACCGACAGCATCCCTAATCAGGAGGTCGAAAGCGACGATGGCATCGAGTTTGAGACCGACCTTCGCAAGGGCATGATCCTCCGAATTGAAGGCCAGTGGCGCGACGATGGTACCGGCACGGCAGACCAGCTGATCTACGACGATACCCTGCGGGGTCCGGTGGATCAGGTGGTGGCCGATCCAAGCGGTGCTGGTGACTTTGCCACCCTCACCGTCATGGGCCAGTCGGTGCGCGTTAACCGTCAAACCTTCGTCCGCGGTACCACCTATGCCACGCTGCTCAGCGCTGCGGCCATCACCGAGCACGTGCGCGTGAGCGCATGGCGCCAGGCCGATGGCTCCTACCGGGCGGGTTATATTGAAACCATCGCTGTGGATGCCACCGATGTTGAGTTGGAGGGCCAGGTGTCCGCCGTCGATGTCGAACAGAACCGGTTCACCATTGGCACGATAACCGTCGAGTACGATGAGGACAGCGTCAGCTTCGGTTCTGGGCTGACCGAACCGGCCCTGGGCACCGCCACCATCCTCGAAGTTGAGGGCAGTCTGGCCGGCAACGTGTTGACCGCCAGCACTATCGACCGGGCCGACGGCCGCCGATTCAGCCGCAATGCCGGCGAAGATATTCAGCTGACCGCGACCATCGATGCCTCCTATACCGCATCCGGTACCGCCGCACGGCCCGGAGAGTTTCGCATTGGGGAGCAGACCATCAGGGTGACGGACGCCACCGAACTGGACGACGACCTCGAGGTCTCTGATCTGAACGAAGGGCTTCTGGTCCAGGTCGAGGGCGAGTTCCTTTCGGATAACGTGATTGAGGCGGAGAAAATCGAGCTCAGGGACGGCAACGCCAAGGTAGATGGGGTGATCACCTCGGCTGCGGACAACGTCTTCCTTATTGGTGGTGTCGAAGTTCGGGTCCTGTCGACTACGGCGTTTACCGTTGAGGGAGGCTTCGACATGTCGTTCGAGACCCTACCCATCGGCACCACGACCGTGGAAGTCGAGGGCGTTGAGAAGCAACAGGGCACAGACGTGTTCATTGAGGCATTGAAAGTCCAAGTGGACGATGAAGCCGCCGCTGCCGAAGATCGAATCCAGTATAAGCTCGAGGGTAAACTTGCCGCTATCTCCCCAGGCGCCATTACGATCCTAGGTGTGACGATCGACGCGGCTTCCACAAGCTACGCCGATAACTCTCAGGCCGAAATAACGAGTCGATTCGGCAATGGTGAGGTTGTGATTCTCAAGGTCGAATACGTGCGGGATGGCGATAGCTTCACCGCTGTCGAAATCGAACTCGAGGACAATGATGACGACTGACTACAAAACCTGTACATAAATACGGCCCAAACCGGCCCGGGTTTTGCTAAACATACCGACACAAGCTTCGCAGGGACGCTGGATCGGATGCAAAGGATGCATGAAGTACTCAGGCTAGCGGAGTCCGTATGTCATTTTCTTCCCTACGACGGCTGATCTCAAGTCGTCTTCTCCGACCGGTATTCATGGTGCTGGTGGTGGCCGGCCTGATTCAGGTAATGGTCAGCCAATGGCTGATTTCCAACCAGGTGGAGCGCCTCGTCGACACCGCCGGTACCGCGCTTGAGGCCAGCAGCGCGCAGGTGAGTGCCTCCTTTGGCGCAACCCGCGAGGATGTCCGCTCCCGCCTGGAGGCCATGCGGCAGAAGACCACCGAGGAACTCTCCGGCGAGCTTACCCGCCAGCAGACCACCCAGCAGGAACGCGTGGCAGAGAATGTCCGCACCGCGGTCATGGCGGAAGCCCAGGGCCTGGCCGATGTCCTTGCGGCGGTTGCCGCACCGCTGATCTGGGACCGCGACGTTCCTCGTCTGACCGATCTGGTTGAACTGGCGGATGCCCGTGAATCGGTGCTGTTCGCGGTCTACTACGACCAGTACGGCGACCGCCTGACTCGCTATGTCGACCGGACTGACGATCGGGTGCGCACCTTAATGGAACAGGGCGAGGGCCGTGGCGCGGCAAATCGCGTCCTCGATGCGGCAAGCCGTGACCCGAATGTCGTGATCGTCACTGCCGACATTGCGCCGCAGGGGTCCTCGATTGGCCAGCTAAAACTGGGCTTGTCGCTGGAGGGTATCAACCGCGATCTGAACGCTCTCGAACAAGAATTCAGCGCCACCATAACCGGCAGTATTGATGCGCTGCGCGACACGTTGGATTCGGAGACCGAGCAGGTCAATCAACGTCTGCAGCAGCAACTGTCCGGAATGGATGCGGACACCCGGTCCAGAATTCGGGGCTCGGTCGACGCCCTGAATGTCGAGGCGTCCAGCCTTGCCGCCAATCTGTCCCTGCTGGCCATCGGCTCAGTAGTCGTGCTGGTCCTGCTCATGGCGCTGATGCTCGGTGGCGGGCTGTTGCCCCGGGTGCTCCGCCTGAGCTCCGCGGTCTGGGACATCGCCGATGGCGAAGCCGACCTGACCCGCCGGGTATCCTTGAAGGGCAAAGACGAGTTGACGGAAATGGCCCTGGGCGTCAACCGGTTCATCGACCGGATTCAGGAGCTGGTATCGGATGTGAAAGCCTCCGCGGAATCCGCGGCGGGCCAGGCTCGGAAGCAGGGCGACATCAGCCAAAACGCGGTGGCGGCAGTGAATCGCCAGCAGCGGGAAGTGGCAGACGTGTCTGAAACCATGACGGCCATGTCTCAGAGTATTTCGGAAGTGGCCGGGAGCATCCAGGAAGTGGCCGGTTCGGTGCAGACCATCGGCGCCGAGAGCGAGGCCACCGCCAGTATTTCCCGGGATGTGCGGGCGCGCTTGGGCGCGGTGGTGCGTCAGGTCGAGGAAGCCGTGCAGGCGGTAAACGCGCTGAACAATCAGAGCACGGAGATTACCTCGGTGCTGTCGGTGATCGGTGCCATTGCCGAGCAGACCAATCTGCTGGCCCTGAACGCTGCCATCGAGGCGGCCCGGGCTGGCGAGTCCGGGCGCGGGTTTGCCGTGGTGGCCGATGAGGTACGTACCCTGGCGAGCCGGACACAAGAAAGCACCACCGAAATCGAGGGCATTATCGAGCGCCTGCAGCGGGGCAGCCACGAGGCGGTTGCGGTGATTGATCAGGTTTCGGGCCAGGTTGCCGACTCGTCCACCGAATTCCGTAAGGCCGACGAGCATTTCGAGCAGATCAACGAATTGCTCGGCAGCTTGCAGGAGCGGGCGCTGTCTATCTCTTCAGTGGCCGAACAAGAAGGTCGGCATGCCAGCAAGGTCAGCGTCAGTGTCGAGCATATCGCCCGCTCATCAGAGGCGACGGTGGAGGCCATCCACCGGTCCGATAGCGCCAGTCAGCGCATTGGCGAGCTGCTGACTGCGCTTCAGGCGAAAGCCTCTCAATTCAAGGTGTAACTCACTTCCCCGCGCGGGCACCTCACCGGTGCCCGTGATTGCACGGGCTCAATCTGGTTCGGGCCTGGCCGCGTTCCATCTTGAGTGGATTCACCAGAGTTTGCGCGTTCACCGTGTGATGAATTTGGCTGACACCCTGGTTGGCGATGGATTCAGCTAAGGCCATGAGTTTTCCTTAATTTTTGTTGGAACTCTTTTAAGATATAAGGGATCTTAGCTGACATTTTCCATTCATCCTGAAGAAGAAGGAGCCCGCAATGGGTGAAGCTAAACGTCGCAAGGAAACCGGTACCCCCGCCCCCCGCAAGGCCAGCAAACGCCCATTTTACATCGGCGTGGGCCTGCTGATTCTGGCGGCCGTGGTGCTCGGGCTGTTTTATCTCACGGCGCAGCCGGAACCAACATCAGACGACCTGCCGGTGGCCAGCGCCAACGCCGAGCCATTTCCTGCGGAACTGGATCAATTTGGCATCTCGGTTGGCCCCGACGATGCCCCCGTGGTGGTGCGTGAGTTCGCCGATTACCAGTGCCCGGCCTGTGGCCGGTTTTCCGAGGCTGCCCGTCGTCTGAAAGACGAATACGTCGACGCCGGCAAGGTGCGGTTCGTGTTCTTTGATCTGCCGCTGCAACAGCACGCCAATGCGGTCCCTGCGGCCATGGCCGCGCGCTGCGCGGGCGACCAGGACGCGTACTGGGCCATGCACGATCGGCTGTTCGATGCTCAGACTGAGTGGAGTGGCTCGGGCGATCCCGTGGCGACCTTTACACGCTATGCCGAAGATCTGGGGCTTGAGGAGCGCCGCTTCAGACGCTGTATGACCACCGATTTGCATCTCGACGACATCGAGCAGAGCCGGCGCGTTGCCATGCAGCTTCGCCTGACCAGCACCCCCAGCGTCCTGGTCGATAACATCCTGCTGACGCGCCCCGGTTGGGGGCAGATGTCTGCAGTTGTCGAGCGGGAGCTGGCCGCGAAACGCTGAGGTGCGACGCTCTTTATTGAGCGCTTCGGACACCCCGCACTTGAACAGGGCGCAAAGTTGGTTAAAATTTGCGCCCTCTCAGCCTCTTTAGAGAGCCATAATCAAAACCCATGCTCCGGATTTACGATCCGGCCCGCAGGAGAAGTTAATGAGCCATGACGTTGTTGTCTGCGCACTGTATAAGTTCGTGGACCTGAATAACTATTCCGACCTCCGCCAGTCCCTTCTGGACACCATGCTGGACCACGATGTCCGGGGCACGCTGCTGCTTGCCCGAGAGGGCATCAACGGCACCATCGCCGGCAGTCGCGAGGGTATCGATGCGGTAAAAACCTGGCTGGCCGCCGATGCGCGCTTCAATGGTGTGGATTACAAAGAATCGTTTGTGGACATCCAGCCGTTCAAGCGCACCAAAGTGAAGCTCAAAAAAGAGATCGTCACCATGGGGGTTGAGGGCATCGACCCCAAGCGCGTGGTGGGAACCTATGTTGAGCCGAAAGACTGGAACAACCTGATCTCTGACCCCGAGGTTGTTCTGATCGATACCCGAAACCAGTACGAAGTGGAAATCGGTACTTTCAAAAATGCGGTCAATCCGGCGACCGATACTTTCCGCGAGTTCCCGGACTACGTGAAAGAAAACCTGGACCCGGCCAAGCACAAGAAGGTAGCCATGTTCTGCACCGGCGGTATCCGCTGCGAAAAATCCACGGCGTACCTCAAGGAGCAAGGGTTTGAAGAGGTGTATCACCTGAAAGGCGGTATTCTGAAGTACCTCGAGGAAGTGCCCGAGGAAAACACCATGTGGCACGGTGAGTGCTTCGTCTTTGATGACCGGGTGACCGTCAATCACCGGCTTGAGCGCGGTGATTTCGACCAATGCCACGCGTGTCGCCGGCCGATTACCGAGCAAGACAAGGCGCGTCCGGAGTACCAGCAGGGTGTCAGTTGCCACCAGTGCGTTGATTCGCTGACCGAGGAGCAGAAGGCGCGCTTTGCCGAGCGCGAGCGCCAGATGCGCCTGGCGGAACAGCGTGGAGAAACACACGTCGGTGGTGAGGCTGCCCATATCATCGCTGAGCGCAAGGCTCGCAAGAAAGCGGAGCGTGAGCGTCAGGCACAGAAAAGCCAGGCAGGAGAGCAGGCCCGTAATACCGCGGAAGCCTGAAACCGCCCGGCCAGGGAGATGGCTTCGTGAAATCGCAAAGGGCAATCGCCGCGGTCCTGGTGACCGCGGCCCCGCTGCTGCAAGCCCAGACAAATCCGGGCTTGCAGGCCGAGTTTGAACTCGGGCTTCTGGTGACCACCGGCAATACCGATGAACGCAACATCAGTGGCCGGATCGGGCTGGCTCGGGAGTATGTGCGCTGGCGCAACACCGGCGAGTTCAACGCCCGCCACATCGAGGCGGATGACGAAACGACCGCCGAAGAATACCGGGCGGAGGGTGAAACCAATTACAAGTTTGATGAACAGCAGTATTGGTTTCTCCGTGGTGCCTGGGAGGACGATCGTTTCTCCGGCTACGCCTTCGAGTCCTCGGTCACGGCCGGTTATGGTAACCGGATTTGGGAGCAGGGGGAGGTGTCCTTCCTGAGCGTGTCCACCGGTCTGGGTTATCGGTACAACGAACTGGATGAGCCCCAGGCCGATGGCACCCGGGAAGAAGAGTCTGTCATCGCCCGTTTTGCCGCCGAACTGGCGCACGAGATATCGGATCGATCGCTGTTCCGGCAGAAACTGAGCTCTGAAGTGGGTCTGGAAGAAACCAATACCATTACCCAGTCTGAAACCTCATTGCAGGCCGCGGTCATTGGCAATCTGGCGCTGAAGCTTGCCTATCGCGTCAAGCATGTCTCAGCACCACCCGAAGGCGCAGAGCGTACGGACACCGAAACCGCGCTCTCGGTGCTCTACACCTACTGATCAGACCTTGTTGCGAAGCCCCAGCTCATCCGGGTAGGGGGTCAGGTATTGCTGAATACTCAGGTAATCCACCGGCTCCCGCCGTTGCGCCATTCGCAGCAGGGTCATGGGCACGACCAGCGGTACCTCGCCCCGGCGGTACGCCTCCATCTGCTCGATCAGGACTTTGCGCTCCTCATCCCCGAGGCTGTCCCGCAGATAACCCATCAGATGTTGCATGGCGTTGGTGTGCGAACCCCGGCTGACTCTCTGGCTCATGGCTTCCATGAACAGGTGCAGGTACTGCTCGGCCGTTTCCTCCAGTGGAGCGGACTTCAGGTCAGACAGCAGCGGGCCGAGTTGCCGGTAGATCTTTTCGCAGTGGGCCAGTAGCTGAAACTTGTGCCGGGTGTGGAATTCGATCAGCGCCTTGGGGCTCAGGTTCTCGCCCGCGACATTCTGCATCCAGTCGTCGTAGGCAAACACCCGCTCGATGAAGTTTTCCCGAAGCATGTCATCGTGCAGCCGGCCCTCTTCTTCCACCGGCATCAGGGGGTAGGCCTTCATCAGGGCTTCGGCGAACAGCCCGCGGCCATCCCTTCGGGTCACCCTGCCATCTTCGTTATGAACCTTGATCCGCTCCATGCCACAGCTGGGGGACTTGGCCATCAGGATGTAGCCGCGCAGATCTTTCAGGCTGGGCAGGATGCGCTCGATAAAACCGTTCATGGCGTCGGTGTGGTCTGCCGTGCCCTTGCTCTCGATCAGCCGCAGGCCCTGGTCGTATTCCCGCAGGTGAATGGCCGGGCGAGGCACACCCAGGCCCGCTTCCAGCTCGGGGCAGATCGAACGAAACTCGAAGTGCTTGGACAACACCTGGGTGCAGTAGCGCGAGTGCTTGTGGCCGCCATCGTGTCGAACTTCTTTGCCCAGCAGACAGGTGCTGATTCCAACGGGGATCTGGCTCACGGTTTATCTCCGATCGTGAAAGACGCGTTGTGGGTACGTGTTTTCAGTCTAAACCGATCATGGTGCAAAGGTGAAACCGCTCAGGATGCGTGCGCCGAATCGTCCTCTTGCGACTTGTCTCTCTGGGTCAGGGCACTGGCGTAGATGTGGCGCACATCGGCGGCAAACTGTTCGATGGAGAAGTCTTTGGCAAACGCCAGTGCCTGCTCCGACAGGGTGTTGCGAAGGTCATCGTCTTCCAGCAGCTGGCGTACCTGTTTGATCCAGAGCTCCTGGTTCTCAGGCGTTTTGAACCCGTTAACGCCCTGCCTGACCACATCATCAATACCGCTGGATCTGACCGCTACCACGGGCAAGCCGGCGGCCATGGCCTCCAGTATGACCATGCCCTGGGTTTCTGATTTCGAGGCAAACACAAAGGCATCGCCGAGGTGATACCAGTGGGGCATTTGCTCGGGGGGGATAGCCCCGACGAGCGTCACCTGTGCCGCCAGATCCAGATCACGGATCTTCTTTTGCAACCGCTCGCGCTGGTGGCCCTCGCCGATGATCAGCAACCGGAAGGCCCGGTCGGTCTGCTTGCGCAGGGTGCTCATCGCGTCGATCATGAAGTCGATGTTCTTTTCGTTGGATAGCCGGGACACACTGATCAACACCCGCTCATCGCTCAGTTGCAGTTTCTGCCTGAGCTCGCTCACCTGCTCGGTGCAATCTTCCTGGAAACGCTGGTACTCAATGCCGGTGGGCTGCACATAGGTCGGGCTCTTGACGCCGATCATCCGGAGGTATTCCTCCGCCGAGTGGGTTGGCACGATGATGCCGTCGCATTTGTTGGCGAAGCGGCGGATCAGGCTGTGCGAGATCAGATTCCGGAACAGGGCGCCGGGCAGGGGAACGAAGTGGGCGTAGTGCTCCAGCCGGGTGTGATAGGTATAGATGGCCGGCACCTTCAGCGATCGGGCCAGAAACAAGCCCAGCGAGCCAAGCCAGAAAGGGTGGTGCAGGTGAATTATGTCGGGCCGGAAGTCCCTGACGCCCTTGCGGATTCGCTTCAGGAAAAGGTTGGCAATGCGGAATTCTCTTTTTTCACCCAGTGCCAGGAGTGCGGGAACCCGCAGCACACCGGCCTCGGGGTCGGGCTGGTCTTTGTACCTCGGCGCCACGATCAGGGTCTGGTCACCGCCCTCTTGCAGGCCCCGCCGGAGGCGTTCAATGGATATGGGCACACCGCCGATGAAGGGCAGGTAGTTATTGGTGAACATGGCCACCCGAAGGGAGCGGTTCAGCCACGCAGAGGGGTCCAGATCGTAGTCGGGGTAAAAGTTCTTGCTGACGAACAACGCGGAATACAGCTTGATGGCGATGGCAACCAGTATCGCCAGAATCAGCAGGAAGTTCAGGTAGCCGGAGTAAAGCAGCGAATACAGAAACAGCCAGGCACTCTCCAGGCGCTTCAGGATCGGGTGCTGGCCAACGGGCAGGCGTTGCAGGCTGTGGCTGATGTCGCCATTTTTATCCACCTCGACACGGACATAGTGATAGAAACTGGTGTCGTCATTCAGCACCAGCCCACCGGCGCCACCCGTTGTGATGAAGGTTGCGTTCCCGGCAGGGCTCTCTGAATACAGCGAGAGGTTGGCGGAGAACACCAGATCAATCTTGTGCTTGTCGATGGTCTCAAGCAGCGCAGCGCGGAATTCCGGTGGATGCAGGTAATCTTCCTGTTCGTCGAACAGCGGGTCCTGCGTTGCCGGCTTCGGGGGGTGTCCAACAAACAGGATGCGACTGTTTGAGTTGTCCCGGGCGAGCACATCATCCAGCCAGCGTAGCTGCCAGCGCCAGGAGGTTTTTCCGGTCGAATCCAGGAAAATCAGGCGGCTGTTCCCGACCCGGGCACTGAAAAAATGAGGTCCGAAGTGCTCGTAGAACCGAAAGCTGCCAAATTCCTCGTATTCATGCGGGCCGAACGTGAGCAGATAGGGAATATCCAGGTGAGACAGGCTGCCCAGCAGGGCCCGGTACTTGTCCGCACCCCCGCCACTGACGGCATTGCCGGCAGAAATGAGGAAATCCACACCGGACTCGTTGAGCACGGGAACCATGCGCTTCTCGAAAATCCCGATGGAATTGTTGATGTTGCCCACGACCGCGAAGCGGAACGCCTCTTTGTCTGCGACCCTCTGCTGAATCCGGTCCAATTGTTCGGTGTGCAGCGCCCGGTAGTCTTCCAGGAAATAATTCAGGTAGGCCTTGTACCCCACCAGGACGGTGATCGTCAGCAGGCACAGATAAAACAGGAGCTTCAGCGGCTTGCGAACCTTCATCTGGAATGCCTTCTGCTTTTGTTCAGTTCATTGTGCATGACAAACATACCCACGATCATGCCCAGGTAGATGGTCAGGAAGCGCCAGGACACGGTAACCAGAATGAGATGGTTGCCCGATACGATGCCGCTGAAAAAACTGCCGAAGACGCCCTCGGATATGCCCGAGGCGCCGGGTGTCGGCGAGAAATACATGATAAAGGTGGTGACCACCAGCAACCCGAGTGTCATCAGATAATCCACCTGGTAATCGAGACTGTGAATCAGCAGGGCAGGAAAGCTGAACAGGCTGAGCAGAAAGGTGCCGGTGAAGAACAGCGACAGCAGCACGAACGGGCGCGGGCCTTGCAGGTAGTGGCCAAAGCTCTGGGACAGGCGGAGCATTTCCCGCCGCGCTTTGAATTGCCATCGGCGGTGTTTTTCGTCTCCGATCAGGTGCCAGCGGTGCAGGGCGCCAAGCAGCCGGCTCAGCGGCACAATCAGCCAGCGGGTCCTGAACAGCAGAATGGCGAAGAATCCCAGATACAGTGCAATCAGAACCGCCAGGGCGGCGCCAATCTCGCCGGTAACGGTGTGCTCTTTCAACGCCGGCAGGGTTAACAGGAAAACCGGGGTCAGGCTGAAGATAAATACAACCGCCAGGATCGTGCGGATGGTGGTCGCTGCAGTTGCCCGGCCCACCGGCACGCCCTGCCGTGTCAGGTACCAGATTTGCGCAAATCCGCCGCCCGTGGCCATGGGCGTGACGTTTGAGAAAAACAGGTTGATGAAGACCAGGCGCACCATGCGCGGCAGCGGCAGCCGATGACCGAGTGCCCGGAGTGTGTAGTACAGGCGCAGGGCATCAGAGACGAAATAGATCAGCAACAGCACGGCTGCGGCCAGCAGGGTGGTCGGTTCCAGCAATCTGGTATCGAAGCTGACCGATCGGCCGGCAAACCGGTCGAACACCGTGTACAGCCCTGCGGCGCTGAGCACAAGGAACAGGAGGCTGAAGAGTACGAGCCTTCGGCCGGAGGTTTGCTGCGCGTCGTCGTGTTCTTTGGGCGTGGTCATGGCTGGCCTGCAGGGATCAGACCCGCAGTCTACAGGAAGAGGGGCGAGGTCTGTCCAGCGTATGAACGGCCTGAAACCGGAGTTATATCAGGCCAGTGCGTGCCGGATCAGGTCTTTCTGGTGCTCTGCGAATTCGCGAATTAACGCCTGAGCCTTGGTGCTATCCCGGGACAGGATGGCCTGCGGCAATTGATCGAAGAACGTGCCGGTTTGCTCCAGGTCCTGGCGGTAACGGTCGGCGCCAAGGAAATAGGCCCGGCTCACAGCCGGTTTGAAGTTCGAGAGGGCTTCGGTGAGGTAGGGGTTGTTGACCAACTCGCAACAGGCTTCCATCACGCTGAAGCTGGCTTCGACGACTTCGGTGGTCTGGATGTCGGGCTGGCGGATTTTCACCAGCGCCGTTTCCACGGCATTGACCAGAAGCGCCTTGTCGGCTTCCTGCCAGCGTTCGCAAAGCCGGGCAGCCAGCATCATCAGCAAATGCATATACACATCGTAAAGCTCTGCCGCGTGCTCGGCGTCCAGGCGCGTAGCCGAGGCACCTTTTCGTGGTGTGATGTCTACCAGATGCCAGCGTTCGAGGGTGTACAGCGCTTCTTTGACCGATGCCCGGCTGACATTAAGCTTCGCGGCCAGCGTCGCCTCCTGAATGCGCTCACCGGGCCGGATTTGCCCGGTCATGATCCGTTCAGCCAGATAGTTGGCAATCTGCTCTGCCAGGGTGTTGGGAACCTGAAAATCCATAGACCTTCTCTGATCAGGTGTAACCCGCCAACCACACTGCCAGGCAGGGGTAGGCGGCGTCTGAGGATATGCGCCCGAGTGTATCACAGCCTCTGCACGGGCAATCCTCAGTGCATGGATTGCAGGCGGGTTCTCAAAAAAACGGAAAACCTGACCAGCCTGGTTGACGACTGCTATATTGTAGGACAATAATTCAGTAAAGACAGAGGCGGTGAGTGCATCGCCGTTCGTGTTGCCAAGGAGAGAGCGTAATGAGTACCCGACACCTATCCGCCAGTCCCGAAGCTGCCCGCCGGAAGGTTCTGCTGACCCTGAAGAAGTTCAGTTACCTGATTGCCATGGTTCCGCTGGTCTTGCCGCCGCTGTTACTGGCTGCGGGCCAGGCAACGGATCTCGTCAATTGGTTTTCCTGGGGGGTGCCTGTTGTCGTGTTCGGCATCATCCCGGTGCTGGATATGCTCCTCGGCAAGGATTCCCTGAACCCGGATGAAGAACTCGATGTCCCGTCCATGAACAACGAGCGGTTCTATCGGCTGGTTACTCTGGGGTGGGTTGTGGCGTTTGCGGTGTTACTGGTGTGGAGCATGCTGGTGCTGGCCTCCGGCACCTTCAGCCTGGCAGGTGGCGTTGGCTGGGTGTTGTCCATCGGGATTGTCGGCGGATTGGGTATCAACGTGGCCCACGAGCTGATCCACAAGGACAGCAAGCTGGAAAGTCGCATGGGGGGCTTGCTGTTGTCGCTGGTCTGTTACGGTGGCTTCAAGGTGGAACACGTCCGGGGTCACCATGTGCACGTGTCTACGCCCGAGGACGCCTCGTCTTCACGCTACAACCAGTCGCTGTATGACTTTCTGCCCCGGGCCTATGTCCGCAACTTTCTGAACGCCTGGAAACTGGAGGCAGAACGGCTGACGCGTAAGGGTCACAAAGTGCTTTCCTGGCGCAACGAACTGATCTGGTGGTACGGCATCAGTGTGCTGGCCACCGTGGCGTTTACCCTGGCCTTTGGCTGGCTGGGGGCGGTTTTCTTCCTGGGGCAGAGCTTCATTGCCTTCACCCTGCTGGAGATCGTCAACTACCTGGAGCACTACGGCCTGCACCGCCGCAAGCTGGACAACGGCCGCTACGAGCGCACCACGCCCGAGCACAGCTGGAACAGCAACTACTTTCTGACCAACGTGTTCCTGTTCCACCTGCAGCGCCACAGCGATCACCATGCCTTCGCCAAGCGTCGTTATCAGGTCCTGCGCCATCACGACATCGCGCCGCAGCTGCCTGCCGGCTACGCCGCCATGATCGTGGTGGCCATGATCCCACCGCTGTGGAAGCGCATCATGAATCCCCGGGTAGAAGCCTACTACCGTGGCGAGGAGCATCAGCTGGCGTCCTGAACCCTGCCACCCTCTTTCCAGACTTCAGAAGAGCGTCTCTGAAGCCGCCGGGGTAACAGCCGGCTCTCCGACCCCAGCGGTGCCGTTCTGGCCGTGGGGTCTTTTTTTGCCCTTGAAATCGGTGGTCTGCGTACACAGGTATAACAGCTCAAGTTCATTCGAGAGGGAAAACGCCATGCCCAAGCATTTCGAGCAAGCCCCGGGGCTACACGACGAACCCGTTCCCGAGACGGAAGGCTACGTATTTAACCAGACCATGATGCGCATCAAAGACCCCGAGCGCTCGATGGATTTCTACACGCGGGTTCTGGGCATGCGCCTGGTTCGCAAGCTCGACTTCCCCGAGATGAAGTTCTCTCTTTACTTCCTGGGTTACCTGGATGACCGACAGGCCGCGCAGGTGCCGACGGACGATGACTACCGAACCACCTACACCTTCGGCCGCGAAGCCATGCTGGAGCTGACCCATAACTGGGGCACCGAGGACGACAACGATTTCGGTTACCACAACGGCAACGAGGAGCCGCAGGGCTTTGGTCACATCGGTATCGCGGTACCCGATGTCTACGCGGCCAGTGAACGGTTTGAAGAGCTGGGTGTCGAGTTCGTGAAAAAGCCGGACGACGGCAAAATGAAAGGGCTGGCGTTCATCAAGGATCCGGACGGCTACTGGATCGAAATTCTCCAGCCGAACATGTTGCAGAAGCAGAGCCGGGGTAGCTAAGCCTCCGGTGACTGTACCCCGGTATCGGCCACTTTACGGGTGCCGGGGTTGCCTCCCCATCGTGACGCGACAATCACTGCCACCGTCAGAATAAGGGCACCAGCCAGACCGGTGGGCCCCAGTACTTCCCCGAGGAAAACCCAGGCCAGCAGCGCCACGAACAGCGGTTCCAGCGTGACAATGATGCTCGAAAGCGTGGCCGGCGTTGTTCTCATGCCGGAAAAGAAACTCACGTAGCCGATGCAGGTCGGCACGATACCGATGTAGCCCACCATCAGCCAGTGGCGAAGTGTCAGTGTCTCCAGGCCATCGAAGCCCCCGGTGACAGACACCACTGGTAAAAGGATCAGTGCGGCGGTGCCAAAACAGAAAAAAGCGGTTGTGAACGCCGGTGTGCCAGCGGCGCTGTAGCGGCTGGTCAGGGTAAATCCGGTATACACCGCTGCCGCCAGAAGCGCCATCAGAAGGCCCATCAGGCGCAAGGAGCCGGTTGTTTCCATGTCACTGAGTACCAGCATGGCGGTACCGGCAATCGCGGCCATCAGGGCCAGAATGGTCAGCAATCCGGGTTTCTCGCCCAGCAGCGGGGCGGCCAACATGGCGACCAGCACCGGTGGCAGGCACAGGGCGATCAGCGTGGCAATCCCGGCGCCAGTAAGGTCAACGGCGAGCAGATAACTGCTTTGATAGATGGCCTGGAACAAGCCGAGGGCGGCCAGTGGTACCAGGGCTTTGAACGTCATCCGGCCACGGGATGTACCGGCGTCGGCGGATAGGCGCTCACGCTCGCGCCGCATCAACAGCCAGAAAAACGGCAGCGCAACCACAAGGCGCAGAAAACCCAGGGTGATGGGTTGCAGCTCGGTACCGGTAAACAGGAATTTCGCGACGATGCCGGTGGTTGCCCAGAGCAGGGCTGCCAGGGCAATCAGCAGGGCGCCTTGAATCATTCGATAATCAACACAATCAGCTCTTTGGGGCCGTGAACACCGTAAGCGAGCGTCTGCTCGATGTCCGCCGTTTTAGACGGGCCGGATATTAGCAGAGCGTTGGTCGGCATGCCCGCTTTCCAGTTCTGGGCATCAAGGGCTTCATACAGCGTTGTATAGATTTGGCTGGCCTCCAGCACCGCAATGTGGATCGGCGGCACCAGACTCATCAGCCGGGGCTCGTCCGCCGTTGGCCACAGGATCAGCGAGCCGGTCTCGGCAATGCCGCCCCGGGTGGAGGTGATGCCAGCGTCGACATCGTTGAACAGGGCCGGCTGCCAGCTTTCAATGGGCTCATCGTAGATCAGCAGATTCGGCAGATCGTCCCGCTCTGCGTGCGCGCGCAGGTCCTGGCCAATCTGGTGCTGGCTGGGAATCAGCAGATTGCGCGCTTTGCGTGCCGACAACACCTCGGCGACGTGGTCAATCCAGTTATCCCGGGTGCATCGGTGGACTTCACCGTGCACCGATTCAATGATCTTCTCGAACCGCTCGATGCGTTCCTCGGTGCTCCAGTCGGGCCGCTCAAGCACGGAAAAGTCGCTGGCGGGCGCTACCAGATCGCCACCGGTGCGGTTTCTCAGGCGTTGCAGGATGATGTCTCGGGCACTCACTTGCCGCGCTCCCTGAGCTGTTGATGAAGGGTTTTGCCGGCCAGTTTGGGCGCTGTCCGGAAATCCGTCCAGGCACCGGCACGTGCCGGCTGCAGTTTGCGGAACCGGGACGCAAACCGGGTTCCGGTCCGGTAGATGCCCGGGCGGCTGTGCATCCAGCTCCAGAATTTCCAGATGGCGGCCTCCAGCGGTGTTCGCTTGGCCCCGTGCCCGCGAACCTTGGCGGGGTGCAACTTGTCACCATCCACGGATTCCCGGCGCAGGCGCACCAGCAAATCGGGGATTGGAATTTTCACCGGGCAGACTTCGCCACAGGCACCACACAGGCTGGATGCACTGGGCAGATGCCGGCCTTCGTCCAGCCCGATCAGGTGCGGCATCAGGATCTTGCCGATAGGACCCGGATAGGTGGTGCCGTAGGTGTGGCCGCCAACCCGGGTATACACCGGGCAGTGGTTCATGCACGCCCCGCAGCGAATGCAGCGCAGGGTATCGAGCAGTTCGTCATCCTGGTAGATGACGGAACGCCCGTTATCCACCAGCACCAGGTGCACCTCTTCGGGGCCATCGAGTTCGTCGGCCTTGCGCGGACTGGAAATCATGTTGAAGTAGGTGGTGATGTGTTGCCCGGTGGCCGACCGGGTCAGCAGCGCGAGCAGGGCGGACACGTCCGCCAGATTGGGTACGACTTTCTCGATGCCGGTGACTGCGATGTGGCAGGGCGGCACGGTGGTGGTCATCCGTCCGTTGCCCTCGTTTTCCACCAGGCACAGGGTGCCGGTTTCCGCCACCGCAAAGTTCACGCCCGACACGCCCACGTCGGCGTTCATGAATTTTTCCCGCAGCTGCTGGCGGGCGGCGGCCGTCAGGTACTCGACGTCGTGGGACAGGTCGGTGCCGGTTTTTTCGTGCATCAGTTCGGAGATTTCGCCGGTGTTCTTGTGGATGGCCGGCATGATGATGTGGGAGGGCGTCTCGTTGGCGAGCTGAACAATGTATTCCCCCAGATCCGACTCGAGCGCTTCAATTCCCTCACCCTCAAGGAAGTGGTTGAGCTCCATTTCCTCCGACACCATGGATTTGCCCTTGATGACGCTCTTGGCTTCTCGGGCGACACAGATATCGCGGACAATCCGGCAAGCCTCGTCGCCATCAAGCGCCCAGTGCACCTTGATGCCATTCTCCGTCAGTTTCTGTTCCAGCTGTTCCAGCAGGTCGGGCAGGTTGGCCAGTGCCCGCAGGCGAACGTTGGCGCCCAGTTCCCGCAGGGTTTCCAGGTCCCAGCCTTCAAACGCCGCTTTGCGTTTGGACATCAGCCCGTCCATCGCCTTGCGGAAGTTCTGGCGAATTTGCGGGTTGTGCAGCGCTTCGTGGGCCCGGGGGTGGAACTCTTTGACATCAATGTGCGGATGGGGGGTGGTCGCGCTCATTGCCCATCTCCTTTATCGTCGTTCGTGCGCTCCCAGAGGAAACTGAGGATGTGCCTGCCCGCTATGGGGTGTCGGTTTTTCTCTGCGAACCCGTTGATGTTCATCAGGCAGCCGCAGTCGGTGGTGACAAAAGCACGAGCGCCGGTATCCACCAGGGTTTCGACCTTCTCTTCCACCATGGCACCGGAAATCTCCGGATGGCGCACCGCGAAGGTGCCGCCAAAGCCGCAGCACTCTTCGGCTCGTGCCTGCTCCACCAGCGTCACGTTGTTCAGTTGCCCCAGCAGCTTCGGGCCTACCTCCGCAACGCCCATTTCGCGACGGGCCGAGCAGGAGGTGTGCATGGCCACGGTGGTCGGCTCTCCGAGGTCGTCGAGCTTGATGTGACAGACGTTCAGCAGGAAATCGGTCAGCTCCCACACCCGCCCGGCGACGCCCGCGGCTTTGACCTCGTCTGCAGTATCCTTGAACAGGTCCGGGTAGTGCTTGCGCATCATGCCGCCGCAGGACCCTGATGGCACAACAATCGGCCAGTCTTCAGGAAACAGATCCAGTTGAGCGCGGGCCACGCTTCGGGCCTCGTCATGATAGCCGGAGGTGAACGCGGGCTGGCCACAGCAGGTCTGATCCTGGGGGAAGATCACCTCGATACCTTCGCGTTCCAGCAGCTGGATGCCGGCCATGCCAGCGTCCGGATAGAACATGTCAATGAGGCAGGTTCCGAAGAAGTAGACTTTGTCCGGCTTGGACGGGTAAACCTTGATGGGATCGGCCATGGCTCAAACGCTTAAGTCATTGAGAGTGTTGCTCAATGATAGGAGGGCAAACAGCGTGTTGCCAGACGACTTTTGTTTAGGGACTGGTAAATGGACGAGGTCGACGTTTGCGCGGCGGGGATGAGCGGAAAGGGCAGCCGGGTGCGGTGCTGCCCCCGGAGCGGGATTACTCTACGGTGATCCGTTCCGCGTTCTTTTCAACCGTGCGCTCACCAATGCCCTTGACCTTGGTCAGCTCTTGCGGGGTGCCGAATGGGCCGTTGGCTTCACGGTAGGCCACAATGGCTTCGGCCTTGCTGGGGCCGATGCCGGTCAGCTCCGCCAGGGTCGCAACGTCGGCGGTATTGATGTTGATAGCGGCCGGGTTGGCGTGGGCGAACGAGGTCAGCAGACTAAACAGCAGTACCAGAGTGGCAAGAATGGGTGTTCGGTTCATTATCGGGCGTTCCTGTCATCGTTTTAAGTTAATGAAAGCGTCAGGAGGCACGGCCGGTCGATCAACTCGGCTGCTGGTTGAGTAACTCAGTGGTTTGGTGTTCCAAAGGGGGGAGGTGAAGGGAAAGCGATGGGTGGGGACGGTGCACGGGCAGGATCACCATCCGTGTGATCCTGCGCCCGTGGCTGACCCCTGCCTGATCCTTCAGGCGTGCGCTCATCCTGAGCACGTCATCCCTGTTGTCTTCCCTGTAACCCCAATCCGTGGGGCGGCTCCAGTGCCTGGAACTCTCATCCGTGAGCCAACGTTCCTTGCTGGCCTGTCATCCCTGACACTCTCCATTCTAGTCCTGGCGGGCACTGGAAGAATCGGATATCCGCTTTGGGGGGTGTGCGATATATCCCACGATGATGTAGGTGATCTAGAGCACAGAAAGTGAACCTTAGTTCAGTATTTGTGCGCCCTGTAGCGCGATTCGGTTGTGGTCGCAGGCTCTGTAAGCGAATGGCCGCCGTCTTCCCGCGTGATCTCGCTGACCACCTGTTGCGCGTTGCGAATGTGGTCGGTCAGTAACGATTTGGCCCGGGTTATATTGCGCACCAGCAGCGCCGACAGAATCTCGCCGTGGGTGGCCGGTTTGCCGGCTTTGCCGCGCTTGTGCAGGCCCAGAGCCAGAGCCAGGCGCAGCCTTTCAGACACTTCCCGGTGGATTCGAACCATCTCCTGGTTACCGGCGGCCCTGACCAGCGCATGGTGAAAGCAGGCTTCCGGCGGCCTGTCGGGGCCCGTTATACCCCGGCCTGACACGGAGGGAGGTGACTGGAGCCGGAGCAGGGCCCGCAACTGGAGGTTTGTTTCGGGGCTGGAACAGAGTTTGTCGACCGCCGCCAGCTCAATGGTCAGGCGCAGCTCGAAAAGATCGTCCAGTTGTTTCGGGTCCAAGGGTTTTACCCGCCAGCCACTGCGAAAGAGCACCTCAACATAGCCCTCCTGCTGCAAACGGTACAGTGCTTCACGAACGGGAGTGCGGCTGGCACGCAATCGGCTGCCAATTTCACCTTCACTGAATCGGTCACCCGGCATCAGCCGAAAACTGAACAGGTCGGCTTTTACGCCTTCGTAGACATGCTCCGCCATACTGCCTTTTCTGGCGCCAGTATCCTTGGGCATTGCACGGTTTCTCCGTGGCGGAAGGTGGTGGTGAGCCGGTCAGGCTCTTATACCCCGGCTCCGCAAGGCCCGTGCCAGCCGTAAAATAAATTGAATGTGTATATATTTCATTGGTTTAGGGTTTTTCTGGTGCCGCAGTGTCCTGGCGAGTGCACCAGTTAGACGCACGTCGCGTGTTTTTCTTCCGCTTTTGGTGCGTTACCGGAGCAAGCGCTGTTGAAAAGATCGCCGGTCCTTGCCTTGTATACCAGTTAAGTTATTGAACTGTTGGAGTAAAGATGGGAGATGGAACAGCTAATGCAGATGCGTGAGGGCGTTAAAGAAGAACGAACAATCTCACGACAACCACAGGAAGGACGACGCACAATGAACATCAAAAAACACGTGAAACTAGGTCTCTCGGCACTGGCGCTGTCAGTGTCCATGCATTCTGTAGCTGCTGAAGATCCGATCAAGGTAGGTATTCTGCATTCCCTGTCCGGCACCATGGCCATCAGTGAGTCCACCCTGAAGGACACCATGCTGATGCTGATCGAAAAGCAGAACGAGGCTGGTGGTGTGCTGGGCCGTCAGCTGGAGCCAGTCGTTGTTGACCCGGCTTCAAACTGGCCGCTGTTCGCGGAAAAAGCCCGTGAGCTTCTGGAAAAAGAAGAAGTGGACGTGATCTTCGGTAACTGGACATCGGTCTCCCGTAAATCGGTTCTGCCCGTCGTTGAAGAACTCAACGGCCTGCTGTTCTACCCGGTCCAGTACGAGGGTGAAGAGTCCTCTGAAAATGTGTTCTACACCGGCGCGGCGCCCAACCAGCAGGCCATTCCTGCGGTGGACTACCTGATGAACGACATTGGTGTTGAGCGCTGGGTTCTGGCGGGCACCGACTACGTTTACCCGCGCACCACCAACAAGATCCTTGAGACCTACCTCAAGGACAAGGGTGTGGCCGCCGATGACATCATGATCAACTACACCCCGTTCGGTCACTCCAACTGGCAGTCCATCGTTTCCGATATCAAGAAGTTCGGTAGCGCGGGCAAGAAGACCGCCGTGGTGTCCACCATTAACGGTGACGCCAACGTACCTTTCTACCGCGAACTGGGTAACCAGGGTATCGACGCCGCCGACATCCCGGTGGTTGCCTTCTCCGTAGGTGAGCAGGAGCTGTCTGGTATCGATACCGGTCCTCTGGTTGGTCACCTGGCGGCCTGGAACTACTTCATGAGTGTCGACAGCGACGCCAACTATGAATTCATCGATGCCTGGGTTGATTACACCGGCAAGGAAGATGCCGTCACCAATGACCCGATGGAAGCGCATTACATCGGTTTCAACATGTACATCGAAGCCGTCAAGAAAGCGGGCACTGCCGATGTCGACGCGGTTAAAGACGCCATCATCGGTGTTGCCGTACCGAACCTGACCGGTGGTTACGCCACCATGATGCCGAACCACCACATCACCAAGCCGGTGCTGATTGGTGAGATCCAGGATAACGGTCAGTTCTCCGTGGTCTGGGAAACTCCGTCCACCGTTGCCGGCGATGCCTGGTCTGACTTCCTGCCAGACTCCAAGGACCTCATCAGCGACTGGCGCAAGCCGCTCAAGTGCGGAAACTTCAACGTGGTTACCGGCACCTGTGGTGGTAAGGCCGACGTTGCCTCTAACTAAGATCTGACCTGACCGCGAACGGGGCGTCGGCCCCGTTCGCCGCTCAGCCCCTCCAACCTTCATGGACAGGACGCAACCCATGGGCATCATGCGATGGCTCAGTCAGCTTCTGCTTGTCTGGTTTTTACTTTGCCCCGGTCTCGTTTCCGCGCAAGTGGATGACTCGGAGGCCCAGCAACTGCTGACGCAACTGGCGGAATCCTCCTTCGCTGCCAAGAAAGACGTAATCAATCAAATCGCGGGCAGTGGTGATGAACGCGCCCGAGGCTGGCTGGAGGCCTTTGCGGCCAACAAGCTGGGCCGCATCGACGCAAGTGGTGAATTCATCGTCGTGCTCAAGAACCGGGGTCGGAACTGGACCGTCGCCAGCGCCCTGACCGGCGAGAATCTGGGTGAAATGTCCCGCCGGGACATCGACACCATTCGGGTCAACAACTCACTGCGTAATGAGCTGGAAGGCATCCTTTCAGTCATTGACCTTAAAAGCCCCGACAAGGCCAAGCGCCTCTCTGCTGCCCGCGCCCTGAAAGGCAGCGTGGACGAAACTCTGGCCGAGCGACTGCCCGAGCTGATCGAAGCTGAAGACAGCGGATCGGTTCAGGCAGCGCTGGCAGAGGCCCTGGCCATTTACCAGGTGGAAGAACTGGGCGATGTGGCCGCCGTCGCCACCTTGTCTGGCAGCCTCAACTCCGAAGCCCGCGCGGCGCTTCAGCAGGCCATGCGCAGCGATGATCCACAGCTCGCCGCAGCGGCGAAAGCCGCCATGAAAAGCATCGAACAGAAACTGAAAATGAACCGCGCCGCGGAGACCCTGTATTTTGGCCTGTCACTGGGTTCGGTGCTGGTGCTGGCCGCTATCGGCCTGGCGATCACCTTCGGCGTGATGGGCGTTATTAACATGGCCCACGGCGAACTTATCATGCTGGGGGCCTACACCACCTGGGGCATGCAGCAATTGCTGCCGGGCCAACCGGGCCTGGCGCTGATTCTCTCGATTCCGGCGGGCTTTCTGGTCGCCGCTCTGGCGGGCATCGCCATTGAGCGCTCCGTCATTCAGCACCTGAAAGGCCGGCCACTGGAAACCCTGCTGGCGACCTTTGGCATCAGCCTGATCCTGCAGCAGCTGGTCCGCACTGTGATTTCCCCGCTCAACCGCACCGTGGTCACCCCGGACTGGATGAGTGGCTCGGTGATGATCAACGAAGCCCTGTCCCTGACCCTGAACCGCATGTACGTCATCGGTTTCGCTCTGGTGGTGTTTGCCGGGCTGATGCTGATCATGCGCAAGACCCGCCTGGGCCTGGAAGTCCGGGCCGTCACCCAGAACCGGGCCATGGCACGCTCCATGGGCATCCGCGCCACCCGCGTGGACATCCTTACCTTCGGCCTGGGTTCCGGCGTGGCCGGGCTGGCGGGCGTGGCCCTGTCTCAGATTACCAACGTGGGCCCGAATCTGGGCCAGAGCTACATCATCGACTCGTTCATGGTGGTGGTGTTCGGCGGCGTCGGCAATCTCTGGGGCACGCTGCTGGCGGGGCTCTCACTCGGCACCATTAACCAGTTACTGGAACCCTGGGCGGGCGCCGTGCTGGCCAAGATCATGGTGCTGGTCCTGATCATCCTGTTCATTCAGAAACGCCCCCGGGGACTCTTTCCCCAGAAGGGCCGTGCGGCGGAGGGTTGAGGTATGTGGTTGACTAGACCTTTTCAGGAACGCTCCACGCAAATCTTTCTGGGCGTGCTATTCACTGCGCTGGCAGTGGTGACGGTGCTGCACCTCACCATGCCCAAGGACAGCGCCCTGTACGTCAGCTCCTACACCGTGACGCTGCTCGGCAAATATCTGTGCTACGCGCTGCTGGCGGTGGCGGTGGATCTGGTCTGGGGCTATCTGGGCATTCTCAGCCTTGGCCACGGTGCCTTCTTTGCCCTCGGCGGCTACGCCATGGGGATGTACCTGATGCGCCAGATTGGCGATCGGGGCGTGTATGGTGACCCGATCCTGCCGGACTTCATGGTGTTCCTGAACTGGCAGGAGCTGCCCTGGTACTGGCTCGGCTTCGACATGGCCTGGTTCGCCTTCATCATGGTGCTGCTCGCGCCGGGCCTGCTGGCGCTGGTGTTCGGCTTCCTGGCATTCCGGTCCCGGGTGACCGGCGTGTACCTCTCCATCATCACCCAGGCGCTGACCTTCGCGCTGATGCTGGCGTTCTTCCGCAATGAGATGGGCTTTGGCGGCAACAACGGCCTGACCGACTTCAAGGACATCCTTGGGTTTGATCTGCGCACCAATGCCACCCGATTGGGCCTGTTCATTGCCAGCGGGATCGCACTGGCCATCGGCTACGTGATCTGTCGCGGCATCGTTACCAGCAAGCTGGGGCGGGTCAGTGTTGCCTGCCGCGATGCCGAAGCCAGAACCCGCTTCCTCGGTTACCGTGTGGAACGGGTACAGTTGTTTGTGTTCGTCATCTCCGCCATGCTGGCGGGTGTTGCTGGTGCGCTCTACGTGCCGCAGGTCGGCATCATTAACCCGAGTGAATTCTCGCCGCTGTTCTCCATCGAGATCGTGGTGTGGGTTGCCTTGGGTGGCCGGGCTACACTGTATGGTGCGGTCATTGGCGCGCTGCTGGTGAACTACGCCAAGACGGTATTCACCGGCGTCATGCCCGACGCCTGGCTGTTCGCCCTGGGCGGGCTGTTCGTGATCGTCACCGTGTTCCTGCCCAAAGGCATTGCCGGCCTGCTCAGCAAACGCAAGAAAGCCCGGGCGTCGGATGACGACCTGACCGATGCACAGGAGGTGGCCGCATGAGCATGTTTCAGGAATTGACCAACCGGGACCGGGTGTTTGAATTTCTGGCACCCGTCGAGTCACCGGTGGATGTGCGCCACGGCTCCATTCTGTATCTCGAGGACGTCAGCGTCAGCTTCGATGGCTTCAAGGCCATCAACAACCTGAACCTGACCATCGACGATGGCGAACTGCGCTGCATCATCGGCCCCAACGGCGCGGGCAAAACCACCATGATGGATATCATCACCGGCAAAACCCGCCCCGACACCGGTTCGGTGTGGTTCGGCAGCCGCCACAATTTGCTGACCATGAACGAGCCGGACATCGCCAGTCTCGGCATCGGCCGGAAATTCCAGAAGCCCACCGTGTTTGAAGCCCTGACGGTGTTCGAAAACCTCGAGCTGGCTATGGCCACCGACAAGCGAGTGTTGCCGACGCTCACTTCCAGACTCGCCGGGGAAGATCTCGACCGGATCGACGAGGTGCTGACTCTGATCGGCCTCAAGCGTCTGAAGGACCGGGAAGCCGGCATTCTCTCCCACGGTCAGAAACAGTGGCTGGAAATCGGTATGCTGTTGATGCAGAAGCCCCGACTGTTGCTGGTGGATGAGCCGGTGGCGGGTATGACCGAACAGGAAATGGAACGCACCGCCGAGCTGCTGACCAGCCTCGCGGGCAAGCAGTCTGTGGTGGTGGTCGAGCACGATATGGGCTTCGTTCGCTCCATCGCCCGCAAGGTGACGGTGTTGCATCAGGGCAGTGTGCTGGCGGAGGGCTCAATGGATCAGGTCTCCAATGACCCGGAAGTTGTCAAAGTGTATCTGGGGGAGGACGCCTGATGCTGAAGATTGACCAGCTGAACCATTTCTATGGCGAGAGCCACACCCTGTGGGATCTGCACCTGGATGTGCCCCAGGGCAAGTGCACCTGCGTGATGGGCCGCAATGGCGTGGGCAAGACCACCCTGATGAAGTGCATCATGGGCGAGGAAACCCCGAAAAGCGGCTCCATCGAGTTTGCCCGGGATGTGGAACTCACCACTCGCAAGATGGAAGACCGCCCGCGTCTGGGCATCGGTTACGTACCTCAGGGCCGGCAGATATTCCCCCTGCTGACCGTGGAAGAAAATCTGCGCACCGGGCTGGCCGTTCGCGCCGACGGCAGCAGGAAAATCCCGGAGCGGGTGTACGAACTCTTCCCGGTGCTCAAGGAAATGAAAAACCGCCGCGGCGGCGACCTGTCCGGCGGGCAGCAACAGCAACTGGCCATTGGCCGCGCCCTGGTGATTGAGCCCCGCCTGCTGATTCTGGATGAACCCGGTGAAGGCATTCAGCCCAACATCGTGGCCCAGATCGGCGAGGTCATCCGCAAACTGATCGAAGAAGATGGCCTGACCGTGCTGCTGGTGGAACAGAAACTGCCGTTTGCCCGCAAGTACGCCGACCGCTTCGCCATTCTCGATCGCGGACGCCCGGTGGCCGAAGGTGAAATTGCAGAATTGTCCGATGAATTGATCAAGAAGCACCTGACGGTATGACGGCTTTTCAACCCATCGTTAACCAAGAGGCCGCGAACGACTCCGGCCACCGCTTCGACACGGACCGGCAGTGGGCCGCGTCTCTGTCCCTGGGCTTTATTGCCCGGAACGAGGGCGAGCGACAGGTTACCCGCCTGACCCGCCGGCACCATCATGGGCCGTTGCGGGTTCAGCGGCCTTTCTACCCGGAAGGCCCGGAAGGCTGTTGCCACGTGTACCTGCTGCACCCGCCGGGTGGGCTGGTGAGTGGCGATGTGCTTCGTATCGAGGCCGAGGTAGGCGAGGGCGCCCATGCCCTGTTGACCACCCCTGCTGCCGCCAAGCTCTACAAGGCCGACAGCCACGGTGTGGCCTGGGGCCAGCACACCAAGTTAACCGTGAGCAAAGACGCCATTCTCGAATACCTGCCCCAGGAAACCCTGGCCTTCGACGGTTCCCGGGCGAGCAAAGCACCACCATCGAGTTGGAAACCGGCGCCCGCACACTGGGCTGGGAAATCCTCGCCCTGGGCCGCCCGGCCAGCCGGTTGCCGTTTGTGTCCGGCCATCTGGAACAGCAGTTCCGCCTGACCATGAACGGCCAGCCCCTGTGGCTCGAACGACAACCCCTGGACCCCAACCACCCGCGCTTTGCCGGCAAATGGGGGCAGGGCGGTGCCACCGTTCAGGCCACGCTTTGGGCCGTAGGGCTGGAAGACGAAGTCGAAGCCATCGAAGCGGTGCGCGAGGCATTGCCCGAGAACCATCGCTGGGCAATCACCCGGCGCCGTGGCGTGGTGCTGTTGCGCTACCTCGGCAACGAACGAAACGAAGCCTGGGCCCTGTGTCAGCAGGCCTGGGAAATCCTGCGCCCGCGCCTGACCGGGCTGCAGGCACACATACCAAGAATATGGCTGACGTGAATTTGGGAGTGGGAAGCGGGCAGGTACGTCCCTCCGGGACACGCTGTGAATACGTCCATGTAAGCTCAGCGGCAGCATCCATGCTGCCGATGGTCCCGAATGGACGTCCCTGCCCACTTCTCCCGATCCTTTGAGTTATTCGCATTTTAAAAGAACAAACATCGGAGTCGCGCAATGGAATTAACGCCCAGAGACAAAGACAAGCTGCTGCTGTTCACCGCAGCACTGCTCGCTGAACGCCGCAAGGCCAAAGGCCTGAAGCTGAACTACCCGGAAGCCATCGCCCTGATCAGCGCCGAAATCATGGAAGGTGCCCGCGAAGGCCGCTCCGTGGCCGAACTGATGAGCTCCGGCACCGAAATCCTCACCCGGGATGACGTCATGGACGGCGTTGCCGACATGATCACGAAGTGCAGGTGGAAGCGACGTTCCCCGATGGCACGAAACTCGTGACGGTTCATAACCCCATAGTTTGAGGAGTGGCTGAGATGATTCCCGGCGAATACCAGATCCAGGACGGCGACATCGAACTCTGCGCCGGCCGCGAACGTACCACCATCGAGGTGGCCAACACCGGCGACCGCCCCGTGCAGATCGGCTCTCACTACCACTTTGCCGAAGCCAATCCGGCGCTCGACTTTGACCGTGACAAGGCACGTGGACTGCGACTCGATATCGCAGCCGTACGGCCATTCGCTTCGAACCCGGTCAGACTCGCGAAGTCACCCTGATTCCTTTCGCCGGTGGCCGGGAAATCTACGGCTTCCGCGGCGAAGTGA